>NC_023036.2:1355316-2710633 GCF_000317305.3 Mycolicibacterium neoaurum VKM Ac-1815D
GACCGCTCCACCACGCTGGCGCTGCGCTGGCTGGTGAGCTTCTCCAAGGCTCGTCGCGAGAAGACCATGGTCGAGCGCCTCGCCAACGAGATCCTGGACGCGAGCAACGGCCTCGGCGCCGCGGTCAAGCGTCGCGAGGACACGCACAAGATGGCCGAAGCAAACCGGGCCTTCGCGCACTACCGCTGGTGATCTTGTCCCTGCGCAGCACCCTGCGCGGGTCGAACACCGGATAGCAATCAAGCAAGCGAAAGAGTGGGAATTTAGCCGTGGCACAGGACGTGTTGACCGACCTCACGAAGGTCCGCAACATCGGCATCATGGCGCACATCGACGCCGGCAAGACGACGACGACCGAGCGCATCCTCTTCTACACCGGTGTCAACTACAAGATCGGCGAGACGCACGACGGTGCGTCGACCACCGACTGGATGGAGCAGGAGCAGGAGCGGGGTATCACCATCACCTCCGCGGCCGTCACGTGCTTCTGGAACAACAACCAGATCAACATCATCGACACCCCGGGACACGTCGACTTCACCGTCGAGGTGGAGCGCTCGCTGCGCGTGCTCGACGGTGCCGTCGCCGTCTTCGACGGCAAAGAGGGTGTGGAGCCGCAGTCCGAGCAGGTGTGGCGCCAGGCCGACAAATACGACGTTCCCCGCATCTGCTTCGTCAACAAGATGGACAAGCTGGGCGCGGACTTCTACTTCACCGTGCAGACCATCAAGGACCGCCTCGGTGCCAAGCCGCTGGTGATCCAGCTGCCGATCGGTGCCGAGAACGACTTCGAGGGCATCATCGACCTGGTCGAGATGAACGCCAAGGTGTGGCGTGGCGAGACCAAGATGGGTGAGCAGTACGAGGTCGTAGAGATCCCGGCCGACCTGGCCGAGAAGGCCGAGCAGTACCGCAACGAACTGCTCGAGGCCGTCGCCGAGACCGACGACGCGTTGATGGAGAAGTTCTTCGGTGGCGAAGAGCTTTCCATCGACGAGGTCAAGGGTGCGATCCGCAAACTGACCGTCAACAGCGAGATCTACCCGGTGCTGTGTGGCAGCGCGTTCAAGAACAAGGGCGTGCAGCCCATGCTCGACGCCGTCATCGACTACCTGCCCTCGCCGCTGGACGTCGAGTCCGTGCAGGGACATCTGCCGGGCAAGGAAGACGAGATCATCTCGCGCAAGCCGTCGGTGGAAGAACCGTTCTCGGCGCTGGCGTTCAAGATCGCAGTCCATCCCTTCTTCGGCAAGCTGACCTACGTCCGGGTGTACTCGGGCAAGGTCGAGTCCGGCGCCCAGGTGATCAACTCCACCAAGGGCAAGAAGGAACGGCTCGGCAAGCTCTTCCAGATGCACGCGAACAAGGAGAACCCGGTCGAACGGGCTTCCGCGGGCCACATCTACGCCGTGATCGGACTCAAGGACACCACCACCGGTGACACCCTGTGCGATCCGAACGACCAGGTCGTTCTGGAGTCGATGACGTTCCCGGATCCGGTCATCGAGGTCGCCATCGAGCCCAAGACCAAGAGCGACCAGGAGAAGCTGGGTACGGCCATCCAGAAGCTGGCCGAAGAGGATCCCACCTTCAAGGTGCACCTGGACCAGGACACCGGCCAGACCGTCATCGGCGGCATGGGCGAGCTGCACCTGGACATCCTGGTGGACCGCATGCGTCGCGAGTTCAAGGTCGAGGCCAACGTCGGCAAGCCGCAGGTGGCCTACCGCGAGACGATCAAGCGTCCGGTCCAGAACGTCGAGTACACCCACAAGAAGCAGACGGGTGGCTCGGGCCAGTTCGCCAAGGTCATCATCAGCCTGGAGCCCTTCGAGGGCGAGGACGGCGCGACCTACGAGTTCGAGAACAAGGTCACCGGTGGCCGCATCCCGCGCGAGTACATCCCCTCGGTGGATGCCGGTGCGCAGGACGCCATGCAGTACGGCGTGCTCGCCGGCTACCCGCTGGTGAACGTGAAGGTCACCCTGCTCGACGGCGCGTACCACGACGTCGACTCGTCGGAAATGGCCTTCAAGGTGGCCGGTTCCCAGGCACTGAAGAAGGCTGCCGGACAGGCACAGCCGGTCATCCTGGAACCGATCATGGCCGTCGAGGTCACCACGCCCGAGGATTACATGGGCGACGTGATCGGCGACCTGAACTCCCGCCGTGGTCAGATCCAGGCCATGGAGGAGCGCAGCGGTGCGCGTGTCGTCAAGGCGCAGGTGCCGCTGTCGGAGATGTTCGGCTACGTCGGCGACCTCCGGTCGAAGACCCAGGGCCGGGCTAACTACTCCATGGTGTTCGACTCGTACGCTGAAGTTCCGGCGAACGTGTCGAAGGAGATCATCGCGAAGGCGACCGGAGAGTGAGAATCGAGGCCGCCCGCGGCCGAGGCTCGGAGCGATCCGGGTGCCGAGCAGACGGCCACGCGAAGGCGACGGGCGAGTAATCTCTCCCGCCGGCTTGGCACGGCGTTTTCACAACTGAACACACACACAACTGCTTTGTAAGAGCACCAACAAGTCCAGGAGGACACAGAAGTGGCGAAGGCGAAGTTCGAGCGGACGAAGCCGCACGTCAACATCGGGACCATCGGTCACGTTGACCACGGCAAGACCACACTGACCGCAGCAATCACCAAGGTGCTGCACGACCAGTACCCCGATTTGAACGAGTCGCGCGCATTCGACCAGATCGACAATGCGCCCGAGGAGCGTCAGCGCGGTATCACCATCAACATCTCCCACGTGGAGTACCAGACCGAGAAGCGTCACTACGCGCACGTCGACGCCCCCGGTCACGCTGACTACATCAAGAACATGATCACCGGTGCCGCGCAGATGGACGGCGCCATCCTCGTGGTCGCCGCCACCGACGGCCCGATGCCCCAGACGCGCGAGCACGTGCTGCTCGCCCGCCAGGTCGGCGTGCCCTACATCCTGGTCGCGCTGAACAAGTCCGACATGGTCGACGACGAAGAGCTGCTCGAGCTCGTCGAGATGGAGGTCCGCGAACTGCTGGCCGCTCAGGACTTCGACGAGGAGGCCCCCGTGGTCCGCGTCTCGGCGCTCAAGGCGCTCGAGGGCGACGAGAAGTGGGTCAAGTCGGTCCAGGAGCTCATGGCTGCTGTCGACGAGTCGATCCCGGATCCGGTCCGCGAGACCGAGAAGCCGTTCCTCATGCCCGTCGAGGACGTCTTCACCATCACCGGTCGTGGCACCGTGGTGACCGGTCGCGTCGAGCGTGGCGTGATCAACGTCAACGAGGAAGTCGAGATCGTCGGCATCCGCCCGGAGACCACCAAGACCACCGTCACCGGTGTCGAGATGTTCCGCAAGCTGCTCGATCAGGGCCAGGCCGGTGACAACGTCGGTCTGCTGGTTCGTGGCATCAAGCGCGAGGACGTCGAGCGCGGTCAGGTCGTCGTGAAGCCCGGCACCACCACCCCGCACACCGAGTTCGAGGGCAGCGTCTACATCCTGTCCAAGGACGAGGGTGGCCGCCACACGCCGTTCTTCAACAACTACCGTCCGCAGTTCTACTTCCGTACCACGGACGTGACCGGCGTGGTGACCCTCGCCGAGGGCACCGAGATGGTGATGCCCGGTGACAACACCGACATCTCCGTCAAGCTGATCCAGCCGGTCGCCATGGACGAGGGCCTGCGGTTCGCCATCCGTGAGGGTGGACGCACCGTCGGCGCCGGCCGTGTCACCAAGATCATCAAGTAGTTTCAGCTAGTCCAGAGCGGCGCTCACCCGAAAGGGTGGGCGCCGCTTTGCTTTTCGTGTTGTCCTGAAGGACGGCGAGGGCGACTAGAGATCCTCGATGCTGAGGATCCCGTCTTGCACCGCGCGTGCGATGAGCGCCGCCTTGGTGGGTGCGGGCCGTCCGACCGCGGCGTACTTCGCCCGGGCGCGCTGCAGATGCGTTCGTACCGTGGACGGTTCGATGAACAGTCGCTTGGCGACGAACTCCTTGTTCTCGGTCTGGAACCAGGCGATCAGGACTTCGCGTTCGCGGGTGCTCAGGCCGGGTCGTCCGACGGTCCGGTCGTTGAACAGAGCCTTGGCCATTCGCGGCCCCACATAGGGGGAGTTGGCCCGTGCGGCGTAGATCGCGTCGAAGAGGTGCTGCTTGTCCTCACTCTTGGCCAGGAAGGTGCTGGCACCGGCATCGAGGCTGGTCAGGATCACTTCGTCGGTGGCCATATGCGAGTAGACGATCACCCGATGCCCGGCCTCGCAGACCTCGCGCAGAGTGTCGAACTCCGGCTGGAACCGGTCGTATTGCAGGTCGAACAGCACGACCTCGATATCCTGCCCACCCTCGGGGTGATCGGTCAGGAATGTCTTCGGATGGGAGTATTCGGCGACGAGTTCGATCGGCGGATCCATTTCGGCAAACCACGCCCGCACTCCGGCGTGGATCACGTCATGGTCGTCGATCAAGACCACCGACACGGCGTCTGTCATGCTCCCCGCCCCGCGAATTACCGTCTCCATCATGCATTTCACCCACAAATCAGCGTTCCAGCAAGTGGTCCGCGCCCCGTCCCCGTAGGAGGACTGTACTACTCGAGCGGGCTGTTTGTTGCCCAAGATGAAGTTATGGCTAACTGAATTGTCGCCTCGGTAGATATCCGGACGTTCAGGCGATGTCGACGCGCACGTCGTCGGTGGCGACCGCGTCGCGGTCTGCGTCATGAAGCCGGTGGTGGACGCTGACCCAGATCGTGTCGTCGATCTCGGTGACCTCGACCCGCGGTGAGCCCGGGCCACCGGGACGCGATGTGACATCGGCGCCGCTGCTGTCGCAGATGATGCTCGCGACGATCTCATCGGGTGCCGCCACCAGCCCCACCCTGGCGTGCCGGGTGGCCGTCGCCAGCGTGGTCGCCACCGGTTCCAACAGCCGGCGGCGTTCCTCGGCTCCGAGCTCGGGTAGCTCGTGGTCGGTGCTCAGCGATACCACCACCCCGCGCTGGTCGGCGGCATCGATGGCGGGGCGCAGGTCGGAGACCAGCGGATTACCGGCCGTGCGGGCCTGGTAGATGTAGAGCCGGAGCCGGCGTGACTCGATGCGCGCGCGCCACCGGATATCGGCGTCGATGGTGCCGGTGCTGAGCGTCTGCAGCAGCGGAAAGACGCCCTGGACCAGCTCTGAGTTACGCCGGATGTAGTTCTCGTGCAACGCTTCGGCGATGCGCCGCTGGGCATCCTGGGCCCAGCGTTCCCGGCTCTCCTGCACTGCGGTGGCGTGGGCGCGACGCATCCACGCCGGGAATGCCAGCACCAGCAGCTGCACGACGAAAACCCCGGCGGTATGTAGAGCGAGGTTGAATGCCGCTGCCATGCCGGGATGCTGGACATAGTTGAGGATCCCGGTGGTCAGCCAGAACAGCACCATCACCGATACCGAGACCTGCCACGGTCTGCGCAGCAGGTAGGGCAGGACGCACAGCGTGGTCGCCGACAGCGTCCACTGGATGGGGCTGCCGAGTTGATCGTGGGGCAGCAGCAGGGACTGGGCGCAGACCACCACCCCCATGGTGGCGATGGCGGGAATCGTCAGGTCGGGCCCCCGACCGAGCACCGTGGGTAGTGCGCCGAGGGCCACCAGGACCGCGATCGCGCCGAGGATTAGGTGCACACCCGGATTCGGGGTACGGAATGCGGTGTTCGGGACGGCCACCGCGAGCTGCAGCACGGCGATCGCGACGATCGCGATGCCGAATCGGACCAGGATGCGTTCGGTCAGCTGGTCGACATCAGCGGGTAGCGAGTGGTCGGCCGGTGTGCGTGCGCGATCCCAGGTGAGCGTGATGACGGTGCCGGCGCCGGGTGCCGACCGTACCGAGGCAGTGCCCCCTGCGCGACGCATCCGGCCGACGATCGACTCGGCAACCCCATGGCCCAGGCTGGTGCGCATGGTGTCGAAACCGATGCCGTCATCGGTGACGGTGATGCGCGACGGCGTGATGTCGATGGTGATTCGTGTTGCGCGCGCGTGCCGTTCGGCGTTGTTCAGTGACTCGCGTACCACCGCGACGACGGCATGAGCGGCTCTGCCCGCCAGCACCAGTTCGGGCACCCCGGTGATGTCCACCGGGGTGCTGACATGGCCCATCTCGGCCCGCAACGCCGCGACGATGTCCATCTCGGCGTGCGGAGGATTGCCCGGGTTGTCCTGCGCCAACAGCGCCAGATCGCGTTGTGCCTGCGCGGCGATGCGGTCGGGGGAGATCTTGGCGCCCTCGCCGACGAGGTGCAGGGTGGAGGCCGCGGTGTCGTGCACGAGCGCCATGTGCTCGAGTTCGTTGTCGCGCATCGCGGCGGTCAAGGCGTCGCGCAGGGCCGCTTCGTTGTTGTCGCTGCGTACCCGGTCGACTCGGCGCGCGACGGCGCGCGCGGTCAGCACCAGTACCGTGGTGGCCACCCACTGGATGGGCAGCACATAGTAGATCGTCGGAAGGTAGAGAACGCGGTCCCAGCCGATCACCTGCGCGCACCCCGCGGCGTAGGCCGCCGTGATGGCCAGTGCCGCAGGCAGACTCCATTTCGGCGGCGCCGCGAGGGCTGCACAGATGACCCCGGTGCCGGCGATCACCTGCGGGACGGAGTTGGTGTAGAGCAACTGCGGGTCGACGCCGAACACCGGGACGGTGGCCGAGACAGCCAGCACGTACCCGAAGTCGATGGACAGTTGCAGTGGTGCCGTGGAGCGGGTCAGCAACCGGTAGATCGCCCACCACACCAGCAGGGCAAGTCCGATGACACCGACCGAGTTCTCCGGGGTGCCGGGCAGCAGTAATGCGCTCCCGCAGGCGACCAGGGTGGCGCAGTTGAGCAGGATGACTGCAATTTCCTGTGCGCCGTTGACGACCTGCCGCTCGGACACGTCGGCCGCGAGATCGTGGCCGCTCCTGGGCACAGGCATGTTCTTACCAAACATTCACGTCTAGGTCAGCCAGATGGCGGACATCGCCATATGTTAGGCGCATTCGCATGGCCTGTCCTGAGCAGCGGGCTTGGACTGGCATTCGTCCCCGCTACTCTGTGCCCGTCGAGGTGAGGAGCGCGCCATGGTGTGGCGTTATGTCAAGGCCCAAGCGTGGGTTCTGCTGTGCGGTGGGCTCGTGGGTCCGATATTCCTGGCTGTCTACTTCGCCACCGGCCAGAGCGAGCTGATGAAGTGGATGTTCTGGGTGGGTCTGTTGATCACCGCGGTGGACGTGCTGGCCGCCCTTGGCCTGGCGGCCTACGGGGCCAACGCGCAGGCCCGCGCCGAGGCGCTGGAAGCCGACGGGGTACTCGCGCTGGCCACCATCACCGGTCTGGCCGAGACGAACACCCGCATCAACGATCGACCGCTGGTGCGACTGCAGTTGAACATCGCCGGGCCCGGCATGGCACCGTTCGCGGCCGAGGATCAGGTGATCGCCGGAGTGGAGCGGTTGCCGATGCTGACCGCACGGCGGCTGGTGGTGCTGGTCGATCCTGCGACGCGCAAGTTCCAGATCGACTGGAACAGGTCGGGTTTGATCACCGGTCTGATGCCGGCGACGTTCTCGGTCGCCGAGGACAACCGGACCTACGATCTGTCCGGTCAGGTGGAGCCGCTGATGGAGATCCTGCAGATCCTCAAGGCCAACGGCATCGGGATGAACAGCATGGTGGACTTGCGTGACAACCCTGTCGCGCGCGCACAGGTGCAGGCCGTGGTGCGGCGTGCGGCCGGCCGGCGTGCGGCCGCACCCGAAACGCCCGCCGCGGCGGCGCAGGCGGCTCCCTCGATCAGTACCGCGCAGCGGTTGCAGGAGTTGGAGACGCTGCGGGCCACCGGTGCGATCACCGATCAGGAGTACACCGCCAAACGCCAGCAGATCATCGCCGAGCTGTAGCGCGCGGAAATACTAGAACACGTTCCAGTTTGGCTGCTAGCCTTGGCCCTCGTGAGTTCGGCGTACGAGGAAGGACCGGTCATGGCGGCAGAGAAGGCACTCGAAGGCCGAGTGGCATACGTGACCGGGGCCGCGCGCGGTCAGGGCCGAGCGCACGCGGTGCGGCTGGCCAACGAGGGTGCCGACATCGTCGCCTCCGACATCTGTGCGCCCGCTTCTCCGACGGTCACCTACCCGGCCGCCACTCCCGAGGATCTCGCCGAGACGGTGCGCGCGGTCGAAGCCACCGGACGAAAGGTGCTCTCGCGGGCCGTCGACATCCGTGATCTGGAAGCCCAGCAACAGCTCGTCGCCGACACCATCGAACAGTTCGGTCGCCTCGATGTGGTGGTCGCCAACGCCGGAGTGTTGAGCTGGGGCCGGATCTGGGAGCTGACCCCCGAACAGTGGGACACCGTCGTCGACGTCAACCTCAACGGCACCTGGCGCACCATCCGGGCGACCGTGCCCGCCATGATCGAGGCGGGTAACGGCGGATCGATCATCATCGTCAGCTCCTCGGCCGGCGTGAAAGCCACCCCCGGCAACGCCCACTACGCCGCCTCCAAGCACGGCCTCACGGCGCTGACCAACTCGCTGGCCCTCGAGGTAGGCGAATTCGGTATCCGGGTCAACTCGATCCATCCGTACTCGATCGACACACCGATGATCGAGCCGGAGGCGATGGGGGCGATGTTCGCCAAGCATCCCAGCTTCCTGCACAGTTTCGCGCCGATGCCGTATCACCGGGTCACCGACGGTAAGAGCGAAGGGTTGGCCGCCTTCATGGCGCCCGAGGAGGTGTCCAATGTGGTCGCATGGCTGGCCGGCGACGGTTCGGCGACCCTGTCGGGCAGTCAGATCGCCGTCGACCGTGGCGTCATGAAGTACTAGCCAGCGCGTCGGCGAATCTGTCCAGCGCCCAATCGATCTCGTCGGCGGTGACCACCAGCGGCGGAGCCAGCCGCAGGGTATGGCCGTGCGTGTCCTTGACCAGAACGCCCCGTTCGGCCAGCCGCCGGCTCACCTGCTTGCCGGTTCCCAGTGCCGGATCGATGTCCACCCCGGCCCACAAGCCCTTACCGCGGACCGCGGTGACCCCGGGGATCTCGGGCAACCTTGCATGCAGCCGTGCACCGAGTTCGGTTGACCGGGACTGGTATTCGCCGGTGCGCAGCATCGAGACCACGGTCGAGCCGACCGCTGCCGCCAGCGGGTTCCCACCGAAGGTCGAACCATGCTCACCGGGGTGCAGCACGCCGAGGACATCTGAGTCGGCCACCACCGCCGACAGTGGAAGCACGCCGCCACCGAGCGCCTTGCCGAGCAGGTACACGTCGGGCACCACATCCCAGTGTGCGCAGGCGAAGGTCTGCCCCGTCCTGGCCAGGCCCGACTGGATCTCGTCGGCGATCAGCAGCACGTTGTTCTGCGTGCACAGTTGCCGGACCCTCGGCAGAAAATCGTCGGGTGGCACGATGATGCCCGCCTCGCCCTGGATGGGCTCCACGAGGACCGCGACGGTGTTCTCGCCGATCGCGTCGGCCACCGCATCGGCGTCGCCGAATGGGACGGCACGGAAGCCCGGGGTGAAGGGTCCGAATCCGTCGCGCGCGGCCGGGTCGTCGGAGAAGCTGACGATCGTGGTGGTTCGACCGTGGAAATTGTTGTGTGCCACCACGATCTCGGCCCGACCCGGCGGAACGCCCTTGACGTCGGTGCCCCATTTGCGGGCAACCTTGATGGCGCTCTCGACCGCTTCGGCACCGCTGTTCATCGGCAGCACCATGTCCTTGTCGCACAGTTGTGCCAGGGCCGCGCAGAACGGACCGAGCCGGTCGGAGTGGAAGGCCCGGCTCACCAGGGTGAGTCGGTCGAGCTGGGCGTGCGCGGCGGCGATGATCAGCGGATGGCGGTGGCCGAAATTCACTGCCGAGTACGCGGCCAGAAAATCCAGGTAGCGGTTGCCCTCCACATCGGTGATCCAGGCGCCCGTCGCCGAGGCGGCAACCACCGGTAGCGGTGCATAGTTGTGTGCCACGTGGCGACCGTCCAGTTCGATGGCCGCCGCGGTGGCGCGGTGGTCGGCGATCACGTTCACGAAAAGATCTCCAGCGTGCAGCACTTCACCGACCCGCCGCCCTTGAGCAGCTCGGAGAGCTCGATACCGACGGGGTGGAATCCCGCGTCCTGCAGCTGCGCGGCGAATCCCGTCGCGGCCGCCGGCAGCACCACATGACGACCGTCTGACACCGCGTTGAGGCCCAGCACGAACGCGTCGGCGGAACCGACCGTGAGCGCGTCGGGAAAGCGGCTGCGCAGCAGGGCAAGTGCGTCATCGCTGAATGCCGGCGGGTAATAGGCGATCAGCGGGGACGGGCCGTCGGTGAGCACCGTGAGTGCGGTATCGAGATGGTAGAAGCGCGGATCGATCAGTTCCAGGCTCAGCACCGACAGGCCGGTGATCGCGGCGATCTCGTCGTGGGCCCGGCGGTCGGTGCGGAAACCGTAACCCGCCAGCACCGTCGTCCCGGCTACCAGGAGATCGCCCTGTCCCTCGTTGTGGTGTCGAGTCCGCCGCGGCTGCAGGCCGGCAGCGCTCATCCATGCGCAGTAGGCGTCGGCCTCGGCCGCGCGCTCGGGATAGGTGAAATTGGCGACGATCGCGTGACCATTGATCACCAGTCCGCCGTTGGCGGCGTAGACCATGTCCGGCAGGCCGGGGACCGGGTCGACCAGTTCGACGGTGTGTCCGAGGTCGGTATAGGTGCGCCGCAAGACCTCCCACTGCGCGACGGCCCGGTCGACATCGACTCCGATGGCGGGGTTCATCCACGGGTTGATCGCGTATTCCACCGCGAAGTGCGCGGGTGCGGTCATGACAAATCGGCGGGTGCGGGCTCGGCGGGTGGTTTCGGTGCTGAGGTCGGAAACCGTCATGATCATGACGATATTGACCTCGAAGGACACAATCAATCGCCATGTATTGCGTATAGTATGGAGATTGATTGCGGATTACAGGGCAAGATGCACATTCGTTGCGCCGACGAGGGGATGTGGATGGACGAGGTCGACGAGCGCATCATCGCCGAGCTGACCGACCACGCCCGCGCGACATTCGCCGAGATCGGCGAGCGGGTGAATCTGTCCGCTCCCGCGGTCAAGCGCCGGGTGGACCGGATGCTCGACACGGGGGTGATCCGTGGTTTCACCGCGGTGGTCGATCGGCAGGCGCTGGGCTGGACCACCGAGGCCTATGTGCAGGTGTACTGCCACGGCACCATCGCGCCCGCGGAGTTGCGGCAGGCGTGGGTGAACATCCCAGAAGTGGTGAGCGCGGCGACGGTCACCGGAACGGCGGACGCGATTCTGCATGTGCTGGCGCGCGATATGCGACATCTGGAGGACGCGCTGGAACGGATCAGGGCCAGCGCCGATATCGAGCGAAGTGAGAGCATCGTGGTGTTGTCCAACCTCATCGAACGCGGCAGATCCTGACGGGGTAGGCGGACCACCCGGGCCGCTGGTGGTGTATGAAGTCCCACGTGGCAAATACTGGTGGAATCGTCATCGTCGGCGGCGGCCTGGCGGGTGCCCGCACCGCCGAACAGCTCCGTCGCGCCGAGTACGACGGCCCGATCACCATTGTCAGCAATGAGCAGCACCTGCCGTATGACCGGCCGCCGCTGTCCAAAGAGGTGCTGCGCAATGCCGAGCACGATGTCGTGCTCAAGCCTCAGGAGTTCTACGACGAGGCACGTATCACGCTGCGGCTCGGCAACGGTGTCACCGCTGTCGACACCGCGGCCAAGACCCTGACGCTGGCCGATGGCTCGACGCTCGGATACGACGAGCTCGTCATCGCGACCGGCCTTGAGCCGAAGCGGATTCCGTCCTTTCCCGACCTCGAGGGCATCCGGGTGCTGCGTTCGCTCGGCGAGAGTGCCGAACTGCGTGAGCATGCCGCGCGCGCCCGCAATGCGGTGATCATCGGCGCCGGGTTCATCGGCTGCGAGGTCGCGGCCAGCCTGCGCCAGCTCGGCGTCGACGTGGTGATCGTCGAGCCGCAGCCCACCCCGCTGGCCTCGGTGCTCGGCGAGACGATCGGCGCGTTGGTCACCCGGCTGCACGAGGCCGAGGGTGTGCAGGTGCGCTGCGGTGTCGGCGTCGATTCGGTGTCCGGTGACGGCAAGGTCGAGAAGGTGGTGCTCTCCGACGGCACCGAACTGGACGCCGACATCGTCGTCGTCGGTATCGGATCGCGTCCGGTCACCGGCTTCCTCGACGGCAGCGGTGTCGAGGTGGACAACGGTGTGGTGTGCGACTCGGCCGGCCGCACAGGAGTCGAACACGTGTGGGCCATCGGCGATGTGGCCTCCTGGCGAACCGAGGCGGGCCATCAGGAGCGCGTCGAGCACTGGAGCAACGTCGCCGAGCAGGCGCGCGTGCTGGTGCCCGCGCTGCTGGGCCGGGAGCCCGCGTCGGCGGCCGTCTCCGTTCCCTATTTCTGGAGCGACCAGTACGACGTCAAGATCCAGTGTCTCGGTGAGCCGGCCGCCGATGATGTCGTGCACCTGGTCAGTGACGACGGCCGTAAGTTCCTCGCCTACTACGAGCGCGATGGTGTGCTGACCGCGGTGGTCGGCGGCGGCATGCCCGGCAAGGTGATGAAGGCCCGCGGCAAGATCGCCGCGGGCGCTCCCATCGCCGACGTCCTCGACTGATCGCTCAGAGCTCGCCGAGGTAGAACACGCTGCCCTGGTCGTCGGTGCACAGCGCCGAGCGCCCGTAGGACTGCGTCGACGGTTCATCGACGATCGTGCCGCCGGCGGCACGGACCCGCTCGGTCGCCGCGTCGATGTCCGTGACGGTCCACATCGGCACGGCCGCAGGTCGATCCTGGCCGCCCACCATGCCCGCCATCGGGTGGGCGCCCTGGATCTCCCAGCCGTCCGCAACGCGGCCGGTGTCGAAGGTCCAGAACAGGAATCGGCTGTAGAACGCCCGGAATGCCGCGGAGTCCTGCGCGTGGTAGGTGATGTACGAAAGGTCGCCCGGGCCCGTGCCGTTGAGTTCCGGGCGCGGGGTGCCGGGCGCGGGGCGGTACACCGCGAACGGCGCACCGGAAGGATCGGTCGCGTCGAGCGTCGTGCCGTACCCGGACTCGGCTTCGACTCCCACCGCCCCGCCGCCGGAGATGATCGCCTGACGGGTGCCGGCCAGGTCGTCGACGGCATAGCAGCAGCGCATCGTCGTGGTTCCCGCGCTGCGGGACAGCGTGATTCGGGTGGCGGTGTTGGTCACCCGGTCGGCCGCCGCGTCGAACTCCCAGCCGAGCACCCGACCGTAGAAGGTTGCGGCGCGCTCGGTGTCGGGGGTGCATATCGACACGACGCCGACATCGCCGTGCTGGATGCTGACCGCGGCACCGGTCACCGGTCCGGTCAGCATCCACCGGTGCCCGGAGGGATCGATGATGGTCGCGGTGCGCGACCCGTGCGCCTCGTAGGGTTGCCGCTCGACGGTCGCGCCGCGACCGGCCGCGCGCAGCAGCGCCGCATCGGTGTCCGGCACCTGCAGCATCAGGCTCACCGAGACCGACTGCGGGGCGGGTGCTTTCAGGCCCATCTCGGGGAATTCGTCGGCCAGGTAGAGCACGCCCGCGCCGATGCTGAGTTCGGCGTGCCCGACCCGACCGTCGTCCATCACGATCGGGTCGCCCAGCAGTGTGGCGCCCAGTGCGTGGACGTACCAGTCGATGGCAGTGCGCGCATCGCGGACCGACAGATAGGGCAGCGCTGCGGGGCGGGGCATACCGGCGACGGCGGCCTCGGCGTTGTTCAGGTCGCCGATGGCGGTATCGGTGCCACTCATCTGGACTCCTCGGGTGTGGTGGGGGAGGGTGAGGGCCGATTCCAGGCGGCCGCGCAGCCGGGCCGCGAACGCCGGATCGGGAGCCACCGGAAGCTCGTCACCGCGCAGTGCGGTCAACGGATCTGGTTCATCGATCATGGGGTGCCTCCTTCCGGTGTCGGGTAGTGCGTTCGAAAAGCGCGGCGGGCGCGCACCAGCAGGGCTTCGGTCGCGTGCACGGTCCGCCCGAGCAGCTGTGCGCATTCGGGTACCGAGCAGTCGTCGAGATAACGCAATGCCAGCACGGTGCGGTGATGTTCGGGCAGGTGTGCGAGCACCGACTCGGCGACGATGCGGTCCAGCTCGATGTCCCAGTCGTCCACCGGGTCGGTGTCCGGCAGATCGGCGACCGGCACGGTGAATCTGTCGTGCCTGCGGCGGTAGTGGTCGGCCAGTTTGTGTCTGGCCACCCCCACCAGCCAGGGCATCGTGATCGGCGGCGGCGCTGACCGGCGGGCGGCATCCATGGCCGCCAGGAACGTCTCCGACGTCAGATCTTCGGCGGTTGCGCGATCACCGCAGCGCCGGGTGAAGTATCCGTACACCACAGGTAGCGCCTCGTCATAGAGCTCCAGGAGCTCCCGGGGCGCGTCGCGCGGTTCGGTGTGGACGCTCACACCCATATCGTCGCCGCCGGGGCCTCAACTCCGACACCCCAATTTCTCGCGGTTTGTGGAGTCTCGCCCGCAACCAGCGCGGGCGAGACTCCACAAATCACAGTTCGGTCAGCCCGCGGCCCACCACATCGAAGGAGTCGCCGAGCAGCCGGGCCAGTGACACCGACTCGTCACCCAGCCACTGCTCGTAGGCGGTCAGCGCGACACCCAGCAGGGTCCACGCGGCTGTCTGGGGAACCAGACCGTCGGCTTGCTCACCGCGGCGGCGGGCGACGTAGTCCGCGACCACGGCGCGCCAGCCTGCATACATCGTCATCGAATGTGCCTGTAGGGCATCGGTTTTGAGAATCAAACGCATACGGCGACGGTGCCGGTCCTTATCGTCGAACTCGTTGAACGCCAGCAGTGCGGTGCGCAACGCCTCGCCGACGCCCGCGGTCGGGTCGGCGTCGTCGAGCAGTTGGCGCATGTGGTTGAGATAGGCGTCGAAATCTCCCCAGGGGATCGCGTTCTTGGACGGGTAGTAGCGGAACAGGGTCCGACGGGCGATGCCGGCGGCCTTGGCGACATCGTCGACGCTGACCTCGTCGAAGCCATGGGTGGTGAACAACTCGAGTGCGACGTCGGTGATGTGGTCCTGATTGGTCGACGGGCGCCGGCCGACGCGAGACGCCACGTGAACCACCCCTTCCATTTGTGCACTGGATGCCATATTGTGTGCGACACAGGTCACACTCATCGAACATGGTGACCTGGTAACAGCCTAGAAAGGTATGACATGGACCAGAACCAGCAGGCCGAGAACACCACCGAACTCGTCACCGAATCGCTCGTCGAAGAGGTCTCCATCGACGGTATGTGCGGGGTCTACTGATCGTGACCGCACCCACTGCTGATGCAGTGGCGTTCGATCCCGATCGCGGCTGGCGGCTGCACCACCAGGTGGCGGTGCGGCCGGAGCCGTTCGGGGCGCTGCTGTACCACTTCGGTACCCGCAAGCTGTCTTTCCTGAAGAACCGGACGATCGTCGCGGTGGTCAACTCGCTGCCCGAGCACCCCGATGTCCGATCCGCCTGTCGCGCCGCCGGTATCGACGACGCCGCCCAAGGCCCCTATCTACATGCGCTCAGTGTGCTGGTGAAGTCCAACATGCTCGTCGCCAAGGAGACTTAAATGACCGCCGTCCTGCCCCCGGCGCTTGCTCCCGTCAAGGTCGCCGAGCCGACCAAGGTTCCCAAGCTCGTCGAGCAGTTCGAGCACGGCCTCGACGCGCCGATCTGCCTGACCTGGGAACTG
Organism: Mycolicibacterium neoaurum VKM Ac-1815D; assembly: GCF_000317305.3. Next base: position 1,371,088 of record NC_023036.2, read on the forward strand.
ACGTACGCGTGCAACCTGTCGTGTGTGCACTGCCTGTCGTCCTCGGGCAAGCGCGACCCGCGTGAGCTGTCGACCCAACAGTGCAAGGACATCATCGACGAGCTGGAACGCATGCAGGTGTTCTATGTGAACATCGGCGGCGGCGAACCGACTGTCCGATCGGACTTCTGGGAGCTCGTCGACTACGCGACCGAGCATCACGTCGGGGTCAAGTTCTCCACCAACGGTGTGCGCATCGATGAGTTGGTGGCCGCGAAGCTGGCCGCCAGCGATTACGTCGACGTGCAGATCTCGCTGGACGGCGCGACCGCCGAGGTCAACGACGAGGTCCGCGGACCCGGCTCGTTCGCGATGGCGATCCGCGCCCTGGAAAACCTGCGCGAGGCGGGCTTCAAGGACGCCAAGATCTCGGTGGTGGTGACCCGCCACAATGTCGGCCAGCTCGACGAATTCAAGGCGCTGGCAGACACTTACGGCGCGACTCTGCGTATCACCCGGCTGCGTCCCTCCGGTCGAGGGGCCGACGTCTGGGACGAGCTGCACCCGACCCCGGCCCAGCAGGTCGAGCTCTACAACTGGCTGGTGGCCCACGGCGAGCGCGTGCTCACCGGTGACTCCTTCTTCCACCTGTCGGGTCTCGGGGAACCGGGCGCACTGGCCGGGCTGAACCTGTGCGGCGCCGGCCGGGTGGTCTGCCTGATCGACCCGGTGGGTGACGTGTACGCCTGCCCGTTCGCGATCCACGACAAGTTCCTGGCCGGAAATGTCTTGACCAGCAACGGTTTCAAAGATGTGTGGCAGAACTCGGTGCTGTTCAACGAACTGCGCGAGCCGCAGTCGGCCGGTGCCTGCGCCAGCTGTAACCATTACGACGCGTGCCGGGGTGGCTGCATGGCCGCCAAGTTCTTCACCGGTCTGCCGATGGACGGGCCAGACCCCGAATGCGTCCAAGGCTACGGCGAGCCCGCCCTGGCCGCCGAGCGCGACAAGCCCAAGTCCAGTGTCGACCACTCCCGCGCCGGCGGGAGGAAAGGTCCGATTCCGTTGAAGTTGTTGACCGTCCCGCCCAAGAAGTTCTGTAACGAAAGTCCTGTGTAGAGATCATGGCCCGTGATACCTGGTTCGAGACCGTTGCCATCGCCCAACAGCGTGCGAAAAAGCGGCTACCGCGCTCTGCCTACTCCTCGCTGATCTCGGCCAGCGAGAAGGGCGTCTCGGTCTCCGACAATGTCGAGGCGTTCTCCGAACTGGGCTTCGCGCCCCATGTGATCGGTGCCACCGAGAAGCGGGAGATGTCCACCACCGTTATGGGACAGGACATTTCGATGCCTGTCATCATCTCGCCGACTGGCGTGCAGGCCGTCGACCCCGACGGAGAGGTGGCCGTCGCCCGTGCCGCCGCCGCCCGCGGCACCGCCATGGGACTGTCGTCGTTCGCCAGCAAGCCGATGGAGGAAGTCACCGCCGTCAACGACAAGATCTTCTTCCAGATCTACTGGTTGGGTAGCCGCGACGACATCCTGGCCCGGATGGAGCGCGCCCGCACTGCCGGAGCCAAGGGCCTGATCCTCACCACGGACTGGAGCTTCAGCCACGGCCGGGACTGGGGTAGCCCCAAGATCCCCGAGCAGATGGATCTGAAGACCATGATCAAGATGAGCCCGGAGGTCATCACCAAACCCCGTTGGTTCTTCAGCTTCGCCAAGCACCTGCGTCCGCCGGACCTGCGGGTCCCCAACCAGGGGCGGCCCGGCGAGCCCGGCCCGACCTTCTTCGAGGCCTACGGCCAATGGATGGGCACCCCGCCGCCCACCTGGGAGGATGTCGCCTGGCTGCGTGAACAGTGGGGCGGTCCGTTCCTGCTCAAGGGCATGGTCCGGGTCGACGATGCCAAACGCGCTGTGGACGCCGGGGTTTCGGCGATCACGGTGTCCAACCACGGCGGCAACAACCTGGACAGCACTCCGGCCGCCATCCGCTGCCTGCCTGCCATCGCCGATGCCGTCGGCGACCAGGTCGAGGTCCTGCTCGACGGTGGTATCCGCCGCGGTAGCGATGTCGTCAAGGCCGTCGCTCTGGGTGCGCGCGCGGTGCTGATCGGGCGGGCCTATCTGTGGGGTCTGGCGGCCAACGGCCAGGCCGGTGTCGAGAACGTCCTGGACATCCTGTCCGGGGGTATCGACTCCGCGATGCGGGGCCTGGGCAAGTCGTCCATCCACGACCTCACCCGTGAGGATGTGCTGATCCCGGAGGGCTTCACCCGCACCCTGGGCGTCTGACGGTCGCGGCCTGGATGAGACGGGCGTGGCTGCCGTTACGGACGTGACCGAATGTCCGCCGACTGGGCGACAGGTCCACCACGATTTCCGTCGCATGCGCCAACAATCGATGCATCACAGGTGAACTGGGCCTACCATCGGCGGGTGGCTTTACCCGCCGAGCTCGGTAGCGAGACGTCGACCGGACTCGTCGGTGGCACATCCGGCGACAGGCCGGCGCTGATCATTCCGGTCGGGTCCCTCGAACAGCACGGACCGCACCTTCCGTTGGACACCGACACCCGCATCGCCGAGGTCGTCGGACGGGCGCTGGCGGCCAGGCTGGGCGACGGCTGGCTGCTGGCACCCGCGCTCAACTATGGCGCCAGCGGTGAGCACGAGGGCTTCGTGGGCACCATCTCGATCGGCACCGCCGCCCTGCGGCAGGTGTTGATCGAGTACGGCCGGTCGGCCGGGATCTGGGCAGGCCGGATGGTCTTCGTCAACGGCCACGGGGGGAATGTCGACGCGCTGGCCGGGGCGGTCACCACGCTGCGCTACGAGGGTCGCGATGCCGGGTGGTGTTCCTGCGCGGTGCGCGGCGCCGATGCGCACGCCGGGCACACCGAAACCTCGATACTGCTGCATATTTCACCCGCTGACGTGCGTAGGGACGCCGTGGTGCCCGGAAACAGCGCCCCGCTGCCGGAATTGCTGCCTGCCATGCGGGCGGGCGGGATCGCCGCGGTGAGCGCGGTCGGCGTGCTGGGCGACGCCACCACCGCCACGGAGGCCGACGGCGCCAGATACGTTGCCGCTATGGTCGACGAGTGTGCCCGCAAACTGTCGGCGTGGGCACCGAACGAACGGGGGATGCTGACATGACGGGGCCGCGGCTGCCGGACGGATTCGTCGTCCAGGTCGATCGGCGGGTCAAGGTGCTCGGCGCCGGCTCGGCCTTGCTCGGTGGTTCCCCCACGCGGCTGCTGAGGCTGGCTCCGGTGGCCCAGACGATGCTCGACGAAGGCCGCCTGGAAGTCCACGACGCGCTGTCGGCGCAGTTGGCGCGCGCACTACTCGACGCCACCGTGGCCCATCCGCGCCCGGCGACGGGCCCATCGCATCACGATGTCACCGTGGTGATTCCGGTGCGCAACAACATCTTCGGGGTCAGCCGACTGGTCAGGTCACTGCGTGACATGCAGATCGTGGTGGTCGACGACGGATCGACGGTGCCGATCTCGGAAGTGGACTTCGCCGGGGCGCACTGCCCGGTACGGGTCGTGCGCCACCAGCAGAGCCGGGGTCCCGCCGCCGCCCGTAACACCGGCCTGCGGGTCTGTGACACCGATTTCGTGGCCTTCCTGGACTCCGATGTGGTGCCCCGGCGCGGCTGGCTGGAGGCCCTGCTCGGCCACTTCTGCGACCCGGCCGTCGCCCTGGTGGCGCCGCGCATCGTGAGTCTGCGCGAACCGGAGAATCTGCTCGCCCGCTACGAGGCCGTGCGTTCCTCGCTCGATCTCGGTATGCGTGAGGCGCCCGTCGTCCCGCTGGGATCGGTGGCCTACGTGCCGAGCGCGGCGATCATCTGCCGTCGCTCGGCGTTGATCGACGTGGGCGGATTCGACGAGACGTTACGCTCCGGCGAGGATGTCGACCTGTGCTGGCGGCTGGTGGAGGCGGGCGCGCGGCTGCGCTACGAGCCCATCGCGCTCGTCGGGCACGACCACCGGACACACTTGCGGGAATGGTTCGCGCGCAAGGCCTTCTACGGAGAGTCTGCCGCGCCGTTGTCGGTGCGGCACCCTGGCAAGACGGCGCCGATGGTGGTTTCGCGCTGGGTGTTGTTGTTGTGGATGCTGGCGGCGACGGGATCACCGCTGGGGTACTGTGCGGCCGCGGTGATCGCGGTGCTGTTCGGCCGTCGGGTGGCCACCTCACTGGAGACCGTCGAGACGGCTCCCCGCGATGTCGCTACCATGACGGTGCACGGACTGTGGGGCGCGGCGCTGCAGGTCGCCTCGGCGATCTGTCGGCATTACTGGCCTGTCGCCCTCGTGGCGGGGGTGTTGTTCCGGCGTTGCCGGCGGGTGGTGTTGACCGCGGCGGTTCTGGACGGCCTGGTCGACTGGGTGAGCCGGAACAACAGCATCCCCGAGGACACCCGGCGGGTCGGATTCCTGGGTTATCTGGTGCTCAAGCGTCTCGACGACATCGCCTACGGGCTGGGGCTGTGGACAGGTGTGGTCCGCGAGCGACACCTCGGTGCGCTCAAACCGCAGATCCGTACCTGAGCGGCCCGTGCGCGTCGTCATCGTCGGAGCCGGTAGCGCCGGTTCTCTTCTGGCCGAGCGGCTTTCCCGCGACCCCGATTGCCAGGTGACGCTCTTCGAGGCGGGGCCTCTCGCCGACGGTACGGAGCTGCGGGCAGCCCATCGACTACCGATCGAGCCGGCCAGTCCGGTCGCGGCCCGCTTCTCGGCCGTGCTGACCGATCACCCGGCCAGACCGGTGAGCCTGGTGCGGGGCGCGGTGGTGGGGGGATCGGGGGCCATCAACGGCGGTTACTTCTGCCGGGGCCGGTCGACAGATTTCGACGGGTGGAAGCTGCCGGGATGGTCCTGGGACGATGTCCTGCCGGATTTCCGCGCCATCGAGACCGATCATGACTTCACCGGGCCGCTGCACGGTGCCGATGGTCCGATCCCGGTTGTCCGTACCCGCCGATTCAGCGCCGGCACAGAGCGATTCGTCGAATCCGCGTTGGCTCATGGCTTCGGCTGGATCGATGACCTCAACGGGACACATACCGGGGACGGGGTCGGGGCCGTCCCGCTCAACGTCGTCGACGGTCAGCGGTGTGGACCGGGTGCGATGGCGCTGTCACCGGCGTTGGACCGTCCCAACCTGGATCTGCAGTCCGGAACCCGCGTGCTGGCGGTCCGGTTCACCGGGCACCGGGCGGTCGGTGTTCAGGTGGTCGGGCCCGATGGGGCGGCGGTGTGGGAAGCCGACCGGATCGTACTGTGCGCGGGTGCCATCTCCACCGCACAACTGCTGATGCTCTCGGGGTGCGGACCTGCCGAGGCGCTGTCGCGGGCAGGGGTGCCGGTGCGGGTCGACCTCCCGGTCGGACAGAACTTCGCCGACCATCCTGAGTGGCTGCTGCCGACGCGGTGGCCCGCGACGTCCGGACGTACCCCCCTGGAGGCATCGCTGTCGGTCGGGGATGTCGACATCCGGCTCTACACATCAGGTTTCGCTGAGATGGTCGGTGAGCTGCCGTCGGATCCGCCGCATCTGGGCGTGGCGCTGATGCGCCCCCGGGTTCGCGGCAAGCTGACATTGGTGTCGGCCGATCCGCTGGTCGCGCCCACGATCGAACACCATTACGACTCGGTGGCCGCAGATGTCGCCGCCTTGCGGGACGGCGCCGAGCTGGCGCGTGATCTCGCCGGTCTCGGTGACGTCGAAGCCAATTGGTCTACCACCCAACATCTTTGCGGTACCGCCCCGATGGGCTCGGTTCTCGACGCGCAGTGCCGGGTGCTCGGGGTCGACGGGCTGTGGGTCGCCGATGGTTCGGTGATGCCCACCATCACCTCACGAGGTCCGCACGCGAGCATCGCGATGATCGGCCACCGGGTCGCGCCGTTCGTCGCCGGTTAGCGGCGATGCTTGCCGGTACCACGCAGGCCGCGCAGGACTGCCAGTTGGCGGCCGTCGCGCCCGGGGGCCCAGAATCCGAGGACCACCGCGCTGATTCCCACCACGAGCGCCATCACCAGTAGCGCCGAGCTCATCGATTCGACGAATGCCGACTCGGCCAGTTCGGCTACCGAGGCGCCCCGTGGCCCGAGGGTGGCCGAGACCTCCAAGGCCTGGCCCAGAGATCCGGTCACCGCCTCGCGCACCGGTAGCGGGAGATCGGCGGGCAGCGCCGGGGCAAGTGCATCGGTGTACTTCGCGGCGAGCAGTGATCCGGCCAAGGCGATGCCCAGCGCGGCGCCCACCTCGCGGGTGGTGTCGTTGACCGCCGATGCCACGCCCTGCTTGTCATCGGACACCGTGCTCATGATCGCCGAAGTGGCCGGCGTGGTGAGTAATCCGATGCCGGCGCTCATCACCAGCATGGGCCATCCGATGGCGCCGTAACCGTCTCCGAGCGAAACACCGCTCATCAAGGCGAATCCGATGGCGACGAGGGTGGACCCGGTGAACACCACCGCCCGCAGACCGACTCGGGGCAGGTACCAGAACGCCGTGGTCGACAGCAGCAGCACCGGGCCGACCAGTGGTGTCAACGCCATGGCGGTCTTGATCGGGGTGTAGCCGAGGATCAGTTGCATGTGCTGCACGATGATGAAGAAGTAGCCGAACATCGACAGGAAGAAGACGGTGATCGTGGCCGCTCCGGTGGCGAAGGCGGGGTCGGCGAACAGTCGGATGTCCAGAAGCGGGTGCCCGCAGCGCAGTTCCCATACCGCGAAGGCCACCACCAGTGCCACGCCGGCGGACAGGCACCCGATCACCAGTGCATCGGACCACCCCCGGGCGGGTACCTCGAGGATGGCGAACACCACCGCCGCGACCCCGCTGCCGATCAACACCGCACCGACCCAGTCCAGCGGGGTGGCCACGGACTCCTTGGACGTGGCGATCGTCAGGGCGAGGAGGAACAACGCCGCGGCGGCGGCGGTGAAGGCCCAGAAGATCATCTGCCAGGACCAGAAGTGCAGGATGGCGCCCGACCCGAGCATTCCGATGATCGCGCCGGAACCGGCGGCGCCGGCCCAGATGCCGACGGCCTTGTTGCGCTGGTCTTTCGGGTACGCCGTGGTGATCAGCGACAGGGTCGCCGGCATGACCAGTGCGGCACCGGCTCCGGCGGCGCCACGCGCGATGATGAGGTGTAGTGGATCCGACCAGATGGCCGGCGCGATCGAGGCGATCCCGAACACGGACAACCCCACCAGTAGGGCACCGCGGCGGCCGTAGCGGTCCCCGAGCGCGCCGGCGGGCAGCAACAGGCAGGCCAGCACCAACGTGTAGCTGTCGACGATCCAGGTGAGCTCGGTTTGGGTGGCCGACGTCGACGTCGCCAGATCCGGCAACGCGGTGTTCAACCCGATCATCGACGAGATGACAAGGAGGACACCGAGACACGCTACGGTGAGGGTCCAGCGGCGCGCGGCGGCAGACGGCTGCGGCATCGAGCCGGTGGCGTGGTCGGCCTCGCTGAGCGTATCGACCATGTCCCCGCTTTCGACGAGTGCGTTATTTTTGGTACTGATCGTCTTGTTTCGAGACTAACAGTCTCGTACGGCTGGTGGGAGGGAGAATCGCGATGTCGACGGTGCACACCGACCCACGGCCGGCGCGCTCGCGGGCGCGGTTGTTGGACGCTGCGACCACATTGCTGCGTACCGGCGGGCCCAGCGCGGTCACCGTCGACGCCGTCATCCGTGCCTCCAATGTCGCCCGAGCCACCCTGTACCGGCACTTTCCCAGCGGGAACGACCTGTTGGCGGCGGCGTTTCATGCACTCATCCCGCCCGTGCCGCTGCCGCCGGAGGGCGGCTCGCTGCGCGATCGGTTGATCGCCGCGCTCGACGGTTTCGCGACGTTGGTCGTCGAGGCACCGATCAGCCTGGCGGCGACGTCATGGCTTGCCCTCGGCGGCGGGCTGGAGCCCTCTTGGTGGCCCAGGGGAGACCATGAAGCGGAAAGCGATGAGGTGCGGACGCTGCGCGAGCGGGTGGCCGAGCAGTATGCGGCCCCCTTCGACGCCATCTTTGCCAGCCCTGATGCGGTCGCCCAAATCGGCGATGTGGACCGCGCGCAGGCCGTGGCACTGCTGTTGGGCCCGATCGTGCTCGGGAAGCTCAGCACACTGGCCGATTTCGACTACCACCAGGTGGCCAGGGTCGCCGTCGACGGCTTCCTGGCCACCCATGGCAGGGGTGGAAAAGCTAGCGCAGCGAGTACCGGATCGGCAGGTGCTTGAGCCCGCCGACGAATGTCGTCGCCGACAACTCCGGGGTGCCGGCCAGTTCGATCGAGTCCAGGCGCGGGATGAGCTCGGTGAACAGACTGTTCATCTCCATCCGCGCCAAAGCGGCCCCCAGGCAGAAGTGCACCCCGTAGCCGAAAGACACGTGCTTGTTGTTCTCGCGCCCGACGTCGAAGCGGAACGGCTCGTCGAACACGTCCTCGTCTCGATTGCCCGAAGCGTAAGCAAGATAGACGGATTCGCCCTCGGCGATGCGCACCCCGCGCACCTCGGTGTCGGCGGTGGCGGTGCGCATGAATTCCTTGACCGGTGTGGTCCAGCGGATCATCTCCTCGACCGCGGTGCCCATCAGATCTGGTTGGGTGCGCAGCCGGTCGAGTTGGTCGGGGTTTTCGATCAGTGCCAGCAGGCCGCCCGAGATGGCGTCCTTGGTGGTGTCATGCCCGGCGCTGGCGACGATCACGTAGTAGGAGGCGGTGTCCACATCCGAGAGCGGTTCACCGTCGATGCGGCCGTTGGCGATGGCCGAGGCCAGATCCTCGGTGGGATTGGCCCGTCGTGACGCGGTCAGGGTGGAGAAGTAGGCGAAGAAGTCCATCAGCACGGCGAGTTGGTCCTCCAGGGATCCGCCTTCGCGCTTGTACTCGTCGTCGTCACCGCCGAACATCTCCTGGGTCAACATGTGCATGCGCTCGTAGTCCTCTTCAGGCAGCCCGAGCAGCGACATGATGACGTAGAGCGGGAACTGCACCGCGATGGCGGTGACGAAATCGCATTCGGGTCCAATATCGCGCATCCGGTCGACGTAACGCTTGGCCAGCTCGTCGACGCGAACCTTGAGGTCACGCATGGCCTTGGGGCGGAACCAATCCGCGCCGATGGCGCGCACCTTGCGATGGTGTGGGTCATCCATGTGGATCAGGGTGCGCAGGCCCATGCCTGCCTCCAGCTGTTGCTTGGCCAGGTCGTCGGCGGCCGCGGTGGCCAGCAGTGGCCGCGGTTCGCTGATGAACAGGTTGTTCTCCCGTTCGACGGCCATGATGTCGGCGTGCTTGGTTATGGCCCAGAACGGTCGATACAGCCGAGACTCCACCTTGACCACGGGTTCGTGGCGGCGCAGGTAGGCCATCGCCTCGTGCAGCCGCGCATCGTCGGCGTAGGCCTTCGGCTCGACGAAGACCTTTGCGTACTCACTGGCCCGGCCGTCTTTGGTCGGAGTGCTCATCACGGGGCTCCTTCGTGCTGTCTTGACGGCTGTCAAGTCCGAGTCTAGGCGGGCCCCGTCGACGACACGGCCAGATTGTCCGAATCGTCGTCAGTAGGCTCGATCCGTGCTTCTGTCGTCGCGATCCGTCCTCCGCACGCTGGCGCTGCTGGTGGTCGTGATGCTCGCCGCGGGGTGTGGACTGGGCGGCGACGGCGGGCGGGCATCGCTGCCGCCGGACCCGTCGGTGGTGCGGACCGCCGACGGCTTCGTCCGTGGGGTGGCCACCCTGGACAAGCGCAATTTTGCGGGAATCCCTTATGCGGCACCGCCGGTCGGTCCACTGCGTTGGCGGCCTCCGCAGCCGGTCGCCCCATGGCAGGGCGTCCGCGACGCGACCAAGACCGGCCCGCGGTGCCTGCAGGGCGAAAGCGGCGATGTGGAGTTCGGCAAGCAGACCGATGAGGACTGCCTGACGCTCAACGTGTGGACGCCGGCACCCGAGAACACCCTTCGGCCGGTGATGGTGTGGATCCACGGTGGCTCTTTCATCAACGGCAACGGCGCCATGTACGACGCCCGCTGGCTCGTCGACCGTGGTGACATCGTGGTGGTCACCCTCAATTACCGGTTGGGTGCCTTGGGATTTCTCGCCCATCCGGCGCTGGGGGAGTCGGGCGGCGTCGGCAACTACGGCCTGGCCGACCAGCAGGCGGCGCTGCGCTGGGTGCACGAGAACATCGCGGCGTTCGGTGGTGACCCGGACAAGGTGACCATCGCCGGGGAGTCGGCGGGCGGGATGTCGGTGTGCGATCACCTGGTCGCGCCGGAGTCGCAGGGCTTGTTCCGGGCCGCGATCATCCAGAGCGGACCGTGCCAGGCGCAGGTGGGGCTACCCCGGGCCGAGAAGATCAGCAGCGACTTCGCCCGCGATATGGGGTGTGCCGATCCGGCCGCCGTTGCCGCCTGTCTACGCGGGCTGCCGGCCCATCAGGTGGATAAACCGGTGTGGTACGGCCGAATCGGCGAGGACACCCTCAGCGGACCGGTCTACGGCACCACGACCCTGCCCGAAGACCCGATGGTCGCGTTCCGGGACGGTCGGGCGGCCGAGGTGCCGGTGCTGATCGGCACCAATCGCGACGAGTTCACCCTCTTCGCCGCCCTGCAGTACCTGCGCGGGGCCAGGCAGTACGACGCCGGCGAATATCCCGACCTGCTTGCCGACACCTTCGGCGCGGACGCCGCGGCGGTCGGTGCCCGGTATCCGCTGGACAGGTACGGCGGCAGCGCGGCACTGGCGTACTCGGCGGCGGTGACCGATGGCGTCTTCGCCTGTGTCGCCGAACGGATGGCCGACCAACTGGCATCGAGTCGGTCGGTTTTCGGCTATCAGTTCGACGATCCCCGCCCGCCGACTCCAGAACCGATGCGTACGTTGCCGTTTCCGGTCGGCGCCAGCCACTCGCTGGAACTGCGCTATCTGTTCGACGTCGGTGGGGCGCCGCCGCTGAGCCCTGACCAGCAGCAGTTGTCGAACCAGATGATCGACTATTGGACGGCATTCGTCCGTTCCGGTGCACCCGATGTCGATGGCGCACCGGACTGGCCGGCGGTCAGCGGCTCGGCTTCCTGGATGTCCCTGCGGCCTGACGGGTCGCGGATGGTCACCAGTTTCGGATCCGAGCACCAATGCGATTTCTGGGCAGGGCTGCCGGGTCGATAGCGCACCGGCGGCTTCCGTGCGGTCAGGACGTCGAGCTGACCGGAGTCACCCAGGTCGTGATCTCGGCGTGCACCACCTCGGTGCCTGCGCGGTCGGTGATGCGCACCGGCACCACGATCTCGGTGCCGTCGGTGATGACGGCGAAGTCCGGGGGGCTGAATCGGGCCGTGGCGCGCAGCGATGTCGTCGCCTTGGCCAGGTACTGCACCGTCATCCCTTTCGGGATCCACCGGTGGGTGGCCGGCACGGTCGCCTCCATGGCCATCCCCATCGCCACCTCGGCGGCATTGCACGAGGCGATCGCGTGCACGGTGTGCAGGTGGTTGTAGACGTAGAACCACTTCGGCACGTCGACCTCGGCCAGTCCCGGCTCCATCCGGCGGATGTGCGGGAGTACCGAGGCGAAATAGGGGACTCGGACCATCGCCGCCGCGGAGAACAACCGGCTACCCAGCGGTTTGTCGGCCAACTGCTGCCACGCGCGGTAGGTGGGACTCGTCATGCTGCGCTACCTTACTCGTCGGTAAGATCGCCTGATCGCGGTGCGTCGAGCACCCCGGCCCGGCGCCCGGCGGGGGAGTGGCCGACCTGGTCAAATGGAGATTTGTAGGACGCCGGGATCTGAGGCATACTGTTCGGGTTGCCTTGAGCCGGGTTCGCCCGGATGGAGGCAACCGACCAGCGTCCTTTGCGGATGCATCCGGTCCCACCTCGATCGCGACGAATACGACGCGAAAGAATGTGCGTAAGGGCGACACACCCGAGCGCGGGGGTCGGTGAACCAGAGACAGGTAAACAGCGGCGGCAACAGGCTGCGCGCGCCCCGGTCACGGAGCGCGCACACCGGGGCCAGACCAGAGACAAGGCCCAACCATGGGCCCGTTAGTAGTGAGGTAGGAGAAGCGTGGCGGGACAGAAGATCCGCATCAGGCTCAAGGCCTACGACCATGAGGCGATTGACGCCTCGGCGCGCAAGATCGTCGAGACTGTCACCCGTACGGGCGCCAGTGTGGTTGGCCCGGTGCCGCTGCCGACCGAGAAGAACGTGTACTGCGTCATTCGGTCTCCCCATAAGTACAAGGACTCGCGGGAGCATTTCGAGATGCGTACCCACAAGCGCCTTATCGACATCCTCGACCCCACGCCGAAGACCGTTGACGCTTTGATGCGCATCGATCTGCCGGCCAGTGTCGACGTCAATATCCAGTAGGAGATTCCAGAACTCATGGCACGAAAAGGAATTCTGGGCACCAAACTGGGCATGACGCAGGTGTTCGACGAGAACAACAAAGTCGTCCCGGTGACGGTCGTCAAGGCCGGCCCCAATGTGGTGACCCGCATCCGTACCACCGAGCGTGACGGCTACAGCGCCGTGCAGCTCGCTTACGGCGAGATCAGCCCGCGCAAGGTGAACAAGCCGGTCACCGGTCAGTTCGCCGCCGCCGGTGTGAACCCGCGCCGCCACCTCGCCGAGCTACGTCTCGATGATGAGGCCGCCGCCGCCGATTACGAGGTCGGCCAAGAGCTGACCGCCGAGATCTTCGCCGACGGTGCTTACGTCGACGTGACCGGCACCAGCAAGGGCAAGGGCTTCGCAGGCACCATGAAGCGGCACGGCTTCGCCGGCCAGGGCGCCGCGCACGGTGCCCAGGCTGTGCACCGCCGTCCGGGCTCGATCGGTGGCTGCGCCACCCCGGGCCGCGTCTTCAAGGGCACCCGCATGTCGGGCCGTATGGGCAGTGACCGCGTCACCACCCAGAACCTGAAGGTGCACAAGGTCGATGCCGAGAACGGCGTACTGCTGATCAAGGGTGCCGTCCCCGGACGCAATGGTGGACTCGTCGTGGTCCGCACCGCGATCAAACGAGGTGAGAAGTAATGGCTCTCAAGCTTGACGTTCACACTCCGGACGGCAAGACGGACGGTTCCGTGGAACTTCCCGCTGCCCTGTTCGATGTGGAACCCAACATCGCTCTGCTGCACCAGGTGGTGAATGCACAGCTGGCCGCGAAGCGTCAGGGAACGCATTCGGCCAAGACCCGCGCCGAGGTCTCCGGTGGTGGCAAGAAGCCGTACCGCCAGAAGGGCACCGGCCGCGCCCGTCAGGGCTCGACCCGCGCACCGCAGTTCACCGGTGGTGGCATCGTGCACGGACCGAAGCCGCGTGACTACAGCCAGCGGACCCCCAAGAAGATGATCGCCGCCGCCACCCGCGGGGCGCTCTCGGACCGGGCTCGCAACGATCGGATCCACGCTGTCACCGAACTGGTGGCCGGTCAGACTCCGTCGACCAAGTCGGCGAAGTCGTTCCTGGCCAGCCTCACCACGAACAAGAACGTGTTGATCGTCATCGGTCGCAGCGATGAGGTCGGCGCGAAGAGCGTGCGGAACCTGCCCGGCGTGCATGTCATCTCGGCGGACCAGCTCAACGCGTACGACGTGCTGCACGCCGACGACGTGGTGTTCTCGGTCGAGGCCCTGAACGCCTACATCACCGCGCACACCAAGAAGGAAGAGGTGTCTGCCTGATGGCCACGATCACCGACCCTCGCGACATCATCCTCGCGCCGGTCATCTCCGAGAAGTCCTACGGGCTGATCGAGGACAACGTGTACACGTTCGTCGTGCACCCGGATTCGAACAAGACGCAGATCAAGATCGCCATCGAGAAGATCTTCTCCGTCAAGGTCGATTCGGTGAACACGTTGAACCGCAACGGCAAGCGCAAGCGGACCCGCAGTGGCTACGGCACGCGCAAGAGCACCAAGCGCGCCATCGTGACCCTGGCCGCAGGCAGCAAGCCGATCGACTTGTTCGGAGCGCCGGCCTAGCGGCAGGCAGAGAGACTCAGGAACTTAGAAATGGCAATTCGCAAGTACAAGCCGACGACCCCGGGTCGTCGCGGTTCGAGCGTCTCCGATTTCGCCGAGATCACTCGTTCGACTCCGGAGAAGTCGCTGGTCCGTCCGCTGCACAGCACGGGTGGACGTAACGCGCACGGCCGCATCACCACTCGTCACAAGGGTGGCGGCCACAAGCGCGCCTACCGGCTTATCGACTTCCGTCGTCACGACAAAGACGGTGTCAACGCCAAGGTTGCGCACATCGAGTACGACCCCAACCGCACCGCGAACATCGCGCTGCTGCACTACTTGGACGGCGAGAAGCGCTACATCATCGCCCCCAAGGATCTGAAGCAGGGCGACGTCATCGAGCAGGGGCCGAACGCCGATATCAAGCCCGGCAACAACCTGCCGCTGCGCAACATCCCGGCCGGTACCGTCATCCACGCCGTGGAGCTGCGGCCCGGCGGCGGCGCCAAGCTGGCCCGCTCTGCCGGTGTCAGCATCCAGCTGCTCGGTAAGGAAGGCAGCTACGCATCGCTGCGTATGCCCTCCGGCGAGATCCGTCGCGTCGACGTGCGCTGCCGCGCCACCGTCGGCGAGGTCGGCAACGCCGAGCAGGCCAACATCAACTGGGGCAAGGCCGGTCGTATGCGGTGGAAGGGCAAGCGCCCCACCGTCCGTGGTGTCGTCATGAACCCGGTCGACCACCCGCACGGCGGTGGTGAGGGTAAGACCTCCGGTGGCCGCCACCCGGTGAGCCCCTGGGGTAAACCCGAGGGCCGCACCCGCAAGCCCAACAAGGCGAGCGACAAGCTCATCGTCCGTCGCCGGCGCACCGGCAAGAAGCGCTAGGAGTAAATAGCGATGCCACGCAGCCTCAAGAAGGGCCCGTTCGTCGACGACCACCTTCTCAAGAAGGTCGACGTCCAGAACGAGAAGAACAGCAAGCAGGTCATCAAGACCTGGTCGCGCCGGTCCACCATCATCCCGGACTTCATCGGTCACACCTTCGCCGTCCACGACGGTCGCAAGCACGTGCCGGTGTTCGTTACCGAGTCGATGGTCGGGCACAAGCTGGGCGAGTTCGCCCCCACCCGCACGTTCAAGGGTCACATCAAGGATGACCGGAAGGCGAAGCGCCGGTAATGACTACTGCAATTGAGTATCCGTCCGCGAAGGCGGTGGCACGCTTCGTGCCGTTCTCGCCGACCAAGGCTCGCCGGGTCATCGACCTGGTCCGCGGCAAGTCCGTGGCCGAGGCGCTCGACATCCTGCGGTGGGCACCGCAGGACGCCAGCACCACGGTGGCCAAGGTGATCGCCAGCGCAGCTGCCAACGCGCAGAACAACGACGGCCTGGACCCGTCGACCCTCGTGGTCGCGACGATCTTCGCCGACGGCGGTCCGACCGCCAAGCGCATCCGTCCGCGCGCCCAGGGGCGTGCCTTCCGGATCCGCAAGCGCTCCAGCCACATCACCGTGATCGTGGAAAGCCGTCCGCCCAAGCAGAAGGGTGGCGCGTCGACATCGACCGCGCGTACCCGTCGTGCGCAGGGCAGTAAGGCTGCTGCTGCGAAGGCCACCGATTCGAAGGAGGGCTCGGAGTAGTGGGCCAGAAGATCAACCCGCACGGCTTCCGGCTCGGTATCACCACCGATTGGAAGTCCCGCTGGTACGCCGACAAGCAGTACGCGGACTACGTCAAGGAAGACGTCGCCATCCGTCGCCTGCTGGCCACCGGTCTTGAGCGCGCCGGCATCGCCGACGTGGAGATCGAACGCACCCGCGACCGCGTCCGCGTGGACATCCACACCGCGCGTCCGGGCATCGTGATCGGTCGCCGCGGCACCGAGGCCGACCGCATCCGCACCGACCTGGAGAAGCTGACCGGCAAGCAGGTCCAGCTCAACATCCTCGAGGTCAAGCAGCCCGAGGCCGTCGCCCAGCTGGTCGCTCAGGGTGTCGCCGAGCAGCTGTCCAACCGTGTGGCGTTCCGTCGCGCGATGCGCAAGGCCATCCAGTCGGCCATGCGGCAGCCCAACGTCAAGGGCATCCGGGTGCAGTGCTCGGGTCGCCTCGGCGGTGCTGAGATGAGCCGCTCGGAGTTCTACCGCGAGGGTCGAGTCCCGCTGCACACGCTGCGTGCCGATATCGACTACGGCCTCTACGAGGCGAAGACCACCTTCGGCCGGATCGGCGTGAAGGTCTGGATCTACAAGGGCGACATCGTCGGTGGTAAGCGCGAGCTGACCGCCGCGGCGCCGGCCGCTGACCGTCCGCGTCGTGATCGTCCGTCGGGCACCCGTCCGCGCCGCAGTGGCGCGTCGGGCACCACGGCGACGAGCACCGAGGCCGGCCGGGCCGCAAGCGATGACACGGCGGGCACCCCGGCAGCAGCCGAGGCGCCCGCAGAAACCACCCCAGAAAATTCAGGGAGCTGACATGCTTATCCCCCGCAGGGTCAAGCACCGCAAGCAGCATCACCCCAAGCAGCGCGGTACCGCCAGCGGCGGTACCTCGGTGAGCTTCGGTGACTACGGCATCCAGGCTCTGGAGCACGCCTACATCACCAACCGGCAGATCGAGTCCGCTCGTATCGCCATCAACCGGCACATCAAGCGTGGCGGCAAGGTCTGGATCAACATCTTCCCGGACCGCCCGCTGACCAAGAAGCCCGCCGAGACCCGCATGGGTTCGGGTAAGGGTTCGCCGGAGTGGTGGGTCGCCAACGTCAAGCCGGGTCGCGTGCTGTTCGAGCTGAGCTACCCCGACGAGAAGATCGCCAGGGACGCGCTGACCCGCGCGATCCACAAGCTGCCGATCAAGGCACGCATCGTGACCCGAGAGGAGCAGTTCTGATGGCAGTGGGAGTTTCGCCGGGCGAACTGCGTGAGCTCACCGAGGAGGAGCTCACCACGCGCCTGCGTGAGTCGAAGGAAGAGCTGTTCAACCTGCGCTTCCAGATGGCCACCGGCCAGCTGACCAACAACCGTCGGCTGCGCGTGGTGCGCCAGGAGATTGCACGGGTCTACACCGTGCTGCGTGAACGTGAACTGGGTCTGGCTTCCGGACCTGTTGGTGAGGATTCGTAAGACATGGCAGACACTAAAGGCCCCAACCACACGCCGGCCACCGAGACACCGCGTGGCCGTCGCAAGACCGCGATCGGCTACGTGGTGAGCGACAAGATGGAAAAGACCATCGTCGTCGAGCTCGAGTCGCGCAAGAGCCACCCGCTCTACGGCAAGATCATCCGGACCACGAGCAAGGTCAAGGCCCACGACGAGAACGGGGATGCCGGCATCGGTGACCGCGTCTCGCTGATGGAGACCCGCCCGCTCTCGGCGACCAAGCGCTGGCGCCTGGTCGAGGTCCTCGAGAAGGCCAAGTAACCTCGACGCCAACGCTTTTGGCATCCAGATCCCCGGCACCGCAGTGCGGTGCCGGGGATCTTTGCGTTTGCGCGAGCATTCGGCATCCGGCGTGTCGCGCACCGTTTGCCCGACATGCGCTGCGTGGTGATTATGCGTTCTATGAGTGGATATCTGCGCTCAACGCTGGTTTGCTGCGACTGCATATGCATGTCGTGTTGTTTTGGGATCAACGAAATCGGTGTCTACCCGGGCGATCTGACCTAGCATCGCGCTCATGACGTGCAGTTTCGAGGTGGCCACTTGGTCGATGCGGCGGTGTCGCCGTAGCGACAAACAGGCCGGTACGCGCACGTCATCTCCGGGCTGACCGGCCGATGGACACCGCGTCAGTGGCCGCGGAAGTCGCCGCGCCCGAACCCAAGCCGTTCCTGGAGCGCTACTACGATCTGCATCCGGCATTCCGGGCGACACTGCGCTGGGGACTGATCCTGGCATTGTTCATCCTGGCGTTCCACGACTCGATGATCAGCCTTGCGCACACCACGGCCGCAGGCGGTCTCGGCGGCTACATGTGGACGGTGCCGATCATCTCCGCACTGGTGGCCATTGCCGTCGCCCGACGGCACCGCACCGAACTACCCATCCACGATCGGCAGACCGACATCATCACCGGCGGCATGGCATTGGTGCTGGCGGTCGTGATCGAGGCCCAACTGCTCGATCGTTATGCGCTGTACTTCCACCTGCTGCGTCTCGACGTCGTCGCGGCCTGGCTGTTCCTATCCGGTTCGTGCGTCGTGCTTTTCGGTCTGCGACCGGTCACCCGGTTCGCCTGGGTGTGGGGCATCCTGTTGATGGCGTTGCCCTTGCCGTACTACATCGTGGTGGTGCTGCTTGGCGGCGGTGCCTTCGCAGCCGGAGCGGCGAGCCTCCTGGTCGCCGCGATCGGCACCGCTGTCGCGGTGGGTCGGACCTGGCGGCGCGGCGTGATCGGGTCGCTGCGCGCCTGGGTGGTCGGCTTCGCGGTACTCATCACCATCAAGGTCGCCTTCCCGGACGCGCCGTTGGTCGTCTACCAGCAAGTGCCCGCGGTGACCGCCATCTGCGTGGTGGGGACGCTGATGTTCCTGCAGGCCCGCCGCGGCGCGCCGAAGAAAATCCTCGACCGCAAGGTGGAACCGCTGGCCTCCCGGCAGGTCTGGGTGGGCGTCCCGGTGGTGGTGGTGACGGCGGTGGCACTGGCGCTGTGCCACCTGCCGAGTGGGACCTCGACGTCACCGGTTGCTGTCGCGGCGCCGGACCGGCTGGAGCCGGGTCGGGGTATGGCGGCGCCCTACGGGTGGACTGTCACCGAACAGCAGGAGTTCCCCGATGTCGACCGGCTTTACGGCGACGGCGCCACGCTGGTCCGCCAGTACCTCGTCGCGAATGTCGGTACGGCCCGGTGGGACAAGCTCTCGCGGCCCCGCACCCTCGTGGTGGACAGCACAGTGACCCGGCGACCGTTCAGCCTCGATGTCTATCCGGGCCGGGTGCTGTACAGGTTGACCAGCGCGCGCATCAGCGAGCCGCGATACTTCGACCTTGGGCACGGGGTGCAGGGCCGGTTGGTCTCAGTCGTCGACGACAGGCTGCTGGTGACCTGGAACTCGATCCAATTCGCCTGGGGAGACAAGGATCTCGCGCAGCGCGTATCGGTGTTCGCGGTCGATAATCACGATGCCGATGCCCCCTTCCCGACGCCATCGACCAGTGTGGCGTCCAATATCGGGGCGCTGTTCACCCTGTTGTTCCGTGGCAACGGCGTCCTGGACCAGCGCACGCCCGTCTTCAAGGACGAGGACATGCTGCTGAGCTTCACGAGGTCGCTGGTGACGGCGCAATTCCCATGACCAGACCCGACGATTCTCGGGTGTCCGACAGATATCCACGCATGATGGGGAGTTCGATGAGTTCAACAGGGGCCGACGCCACGGCCGGCCACGGTGTTCGTGGGATGCCGCGCCTTCTGGCGATGACCACCGCCGTCCTGCTCGCCGGCGGGCTGGCGTTACCGGCGATCGCATCGGCCGAACCCGAACCCGATGCCCAGACATCATTGGCGAACTCACCATCGCTGAGCCTGCGCGTACTCGGTGGTGATCCCACCATCACGCTGTACGGCGCCGAAGGCATGCAGACGGTGTCGATCCCGGTGCAGGCCGGGCTGCTACCCACCGAATTGAACGTGACCGCGCGCCTGCCGGTCAACGCGCTGGGCGGCACGATCGAGGTCGTCCAGGACGACCGCGTCGTCTCGCGGGTGCCGCTTCCCGCCGATGACGGCCGGTTCGCGATCCCGCTGATCGGCGCCCGGGTCGTCGACAGCGCGGTGACCGTGCAACTACACAGTTTCCTCACCCTGCCGGAAGGCAATTGCGTTTTCGAGGCCGACAATCCGCTGCGCCTGGGCGATGCCGAAGTCCGGTATGCAGGCCAAGAGGTGGCGCCGGTCGCGGTGGCGGACTTCCTGCCACCGATACTGCGCAAACTGACGATCTTCGTTCCGCGCGAGCCGTCTTCGGCCGAATCCGATGCGGCGCTGAAACTTGCCACGGCCACCGTCGCCCGGTACGGCACCCAGCGTATCGAGGTCGAGCTCGTGGAGAACGACGGCGCCGCGGTGCCCGCGCCCCAGCCTCTTGAGCGTCAGATCGTCGTGCGCGAAGGTGGCGAGGCGCGGCTCGCGCTGACCGGGACCAACGCGGTGCGCGCGCTGTCGGTCTCGGGTAGCGCGGGCGATCTGGCCAACCAGACTCGGTTGTTGTCCAGCGACCTGGCCCGGCTGGCCGTCCAGTCCGCCGCGGTCGTCGGCCCGCTGTCCGCCGCACCCGTCCTGCCCAGCGATCACACCACCATCCGGGGGCTCGGCCAGCCCGGCGTCAACGCCACCGCGTTGGTCAACCCCAAGGTGACCATCCCGCTGGACCAGACCCGGCTGGGCCGCGCGGTCCAGGATGTGCGGGTGCATCTGCAGGGCTCCTACACCCCGCTCCCGTCCGGCCTCGCCGGCCAGGTCGTGGTCAGTGTGCGCGGGGAGGTGCTCGACCGGTGGCCGACCGAGTCCGCCGGTGCGATCGATCGCTGGGTGAATGTGCCCAACCGGCTGCTGGAGCGGTACACGAACCTGGACGTGGAGGTGAACGCCGCGGGCAACACCGGCCGGTGCGGTGAGTTCCAGCCCATCACGCTGACGATCGACGGTGAGAGCGCGGTGGAAAGTGCACCCGCCGATCCGCCCGCACCGCTGGGATTTCAGTCGTTGCCACAGGCGCTGATGCCACGCATCGAGATCGGTATCGGCGACGGATCCTCGGTGGAGTTCGCCGACCTGCGGCGGGCGGTGTCGATCCTGACCGGTCTGCAGCGACTCAGCGGGTTGCCGTTCGACACCGCGGTGGTATCGACCGATGCCGCCATCGCGTCGGCCAACCCGGCGGTCGTGGTGAGCGCCGACGGGTGGGACGCCGCCAACGTGACGTTGCCCGTGGCCGTGAGTTCCGATGGTGTGATCACCGTCGAGAACGTCGACGGCACAGGAAAATCCACCACCCTGGCGCTCGACCCCCAGGTCGGTTTCGGTTCGCTGCAGGCTCTCTACAGCGGGGGACGGACGCTGCTGGTCGCCACATCATCGGATGCACCTGGAGAGCTGGATCGGTTGCTGCAATGGCTGGATACCGACGTCATGCGCTGGTCCGGGGTGCGTGGTAATGCCCTGATCGCGGTGCCCGGCCGGGACGTCATCCAACTGACCACACCCGAGTCCGCACAGCCGGACGCTGCGGCCGACGCCGATCACAGCTCGCGGTACCTGATTGCGGGTGCGGGCGCGACGGCGGTGGTGGTGATCGGGGCGGCGTTGCTGTTGTTACGTGCGCGCCGATCCCGGGGCCCCGCGGACCCGTCGTGACGACGTCGCCACGGCCGGGCGATTGGACCCGGCCATGAAAGTTCGGGAGCTCCTCGACGCGCAGACCGTGACCGAGGAGCAGCGCCAGTACGCGCTGGACACGGCGATCAACGGCCTGCGCGATGACGACCCG
Organism: Mycolicibacterium neoaurum VKM Ac-1815D; assembly: GCF_000317305.3. The sequence continues at coordinate 1,392,593 of NC_023036.2, forward strand.
CGCGCATCGGCGTCCAAACCATTGCTCGGCTGGCAGAAGCCGGTGCTCCTCACGCTGCTCGCCCTGGTCGTGGCGCTGGCGATCTGGTGGCCGATGCAGACCACCATCGTGCTGATCGGGTTGTGCACGGCCGCCTACCTGGTGACGCTGGGCGACCGGGTGCTGATCTTCCGGCGGGGTTTGGCCTCGCGCCCCATCGCGGTTCCCGACGATGTCGCCCGCGCCATCCCCGACAGCGAGCTACCGCGCTACACCATCCTGGTGCCCGCCTACAACGAGCCGGAGGTGGTCGCCGACCTGATCGGGGCGATGGATGCGCTGGAGTACCCGCGGGACAAGTTGCAGGTACTGCTGCTGTTGGAGGCGGACGATCAGGTGACGATCGATGCCGCCGAGGCTTGCGGCGAATCGGAGATCATCACCATCCTTCTCGTTCCCCCGGCCGACCCGCGGACCAAGCCGAAGGCGTGCAACTACGGCCTGCACTTCGCCACCGGGGACATCGTCACCATCTTCGACGCCGAAGACTTGCCGGAACCGCTGCAGTTGCGCCGGGTCGTCGCGGCGTTCCGCGATCTGCCCGACGACGTGGCCTGCATACAGGCCAAGTTGGTCTATCACAACGGGCAGCAGAATCTGCTGACCGCGTGGTTCACCGCCGAGTACGGTCTCTGGTTCGGTTATCTGCTGCCCGGCATGATGGTCAGCACCTCGCCGATACCGTTGGGCGGCACCTCCAATCATCTGCGCCGCGATGTGCTGGTCGACATCGGGGCATGGGATCCCTTCAACGTCACCGAGGATGCCGATCTGGGATTGCGCATCGCGGCGCACGGGATGCGCACCGCGGTCATCGACTCCTACACGCTGGAGGAGGCCAACAGCGACCCGATCAACTGGATCCGGCAGCGGTCCCGTTGGTACAAGGGCTATCTGCAGACCTGGCTGGTGCACATCCGCAGACCGGTGCAGCTGTACCGCACGCTGGGACTGCGCGCCTTCATCCGGTTCACGCTGGTGCTCGCGGGCACACCGATCATCGCGGTGCTCAACCTGTTGTTCTGGTTCATCACGGCGTTGTGGTTCCTCGGGCAGCCAGCGGTGGTCGGCAGTGTCTTCCCTCCGCTGATCTACTTTCCGGCGCTCGTCGCCATGATCATCGGCAACTTCACCGTGATGTACATGAACATGATCGCGCTGCGCGAGGACGACCGGGCCGACCTGCTCCACGCGGCGCTCACGGTGCCGATCTTCTGGGTGATGATGAGTATCGCCGCCGCCAAGGGCTGCTATCAGATGATCCGGCAACCGTCGTTCTGGGAGAAGACCTTCCACGGACTTGCCGAGAAGCCCGACGAGAAGACCGCCCACGAAAACGTGGTCGGGTCGGCGTGACGAACCGTCGGCTGAAATTCGCCATCTTCGCCTTGACCGGGATCGTGTATCTCGGAGTCGGCTGGTGGCTGCAGATCCGGCACGGCTACATCATGGGCGACACGTTGTCCCGGGTGGCATCGACACAGGCAGTGTTGTTCAGCCGCGATCCGCACCTGGCGGCCATCGGATTCATCTTCACCCCGGTGGCGGCGATGGTGCAGATCCCGGCCATGCTCTTCAGCGACGTCTGGACCGAGCTCGCCGAACACGCGTACTCCGGCACCCTGATGTCGAGCGTGTTCATGGCGGGAGCGGCGGTACAGATCTTCAGCATGGGCTCCGATCGCAGTCTGCCGCGGTGGTATTCGCTGACGATCACCGCGCTGTTCGCCCTGAACCCGATGATCGTGTTCTACGGATCCAACGGGATGAGCGAGGCTCCGTTCATCTTCTTCATGACCTGGGCGGTGCGCCGGCTCATCATGTGGATGGTCGACGACGACGTGCACCATCTGGTCGCGGCGGGCGGTGTCGCGATGGGGTTGGCCTATCTGACGCGCTACGACGCATTGGCATCGATCGGCGCGGCCGGCGTGATCGTCGGTGTCACGACCTATCTGCGGGCTCGGACCTCACCGCGGGTGCGGCGGGCCGTGCTGGACGTGTTGATCGTCAGCGGACCCGGCGTGGCGGCATTCCTGGGCTGGGCCGCGGCGGGCTGGTTGATCACCGGGGAAGCGTTTGCCCAATTCACCTCGCAGTACGGGAACACCGCGATCCTGGAACAGTCCGGCCAGACCGCACCGAACTTCGCCGAGGGCATCGGGTTCGCCGCCGTATGCGTCATGCTGCTCGCCCCGACGCTGATTCCGCTGCTGCTGTGGGCGACCATGCAACGCTGGGGCACGCCACGATGGACGATGCTGGTGGTGCCGCTGGGGATGTTCGGTGCGGTGTTGGGATTCCAGGCATTCAGTTATGCGAACGGATCGACGTTCCCGTTCCTGCGCTTCTTCATCATCGCGATCCCGATGGCGGCGACGCTGGCCTTGCTCGGCGTGCCCGATGGCGCGCTCGCACCGCCGAAACGGCGCGGGCGCTACGCCCCGCACCCTGCTCCCGTGGCGGTCACCCGTCGTCGGTCTCCGGCAGTGTATGTCGCGGTCGCCGCGACGCTGGCCGTCGGCATCCCGGTCACGGTGTTCGGGATGGGTCAAGCGGATTACGCGCCGCAGGAATACGGTCTCGGGGCTGTGCTGAACCCTCAACCCGACGATGTCAGCGCGCACAAGGCCGTCGAGCACCGCATCGCCCGAACCTTCCGCACCGAGCGGCGGATCGCCGAATATCTGGATTCCCTCGGCTTGCCCGACAGCTCGGTCATCACCGATACCGTCTACGGATTCGGCGTGCTGGCCGCCACCGACCGGCCCAAGGTTTTCGTCATCCCGTCCGACCCGGATTTCACCGAACTGCTCAACGATCCGTCCGGCCGCGGCATCAAGTATCTGTTGACGGTGCCACCGATCGGCCGAGGTGCCTCGGATGCGCTCAATCTGCGGTATCCGACGCTGTATGACACCGGTGCCGAAGTGGCGACATTGGAGCTGGAGATTCCCAATGACGGCGACGGGCAGCCCGATTGGCGGTTGTACCGGGTGAACGAACCGGCCTGAGACCGATTGCGGCGCGATGCGTGCGGCGCGGGTGTACTCTCCGGTCGATGCCGATCCCCAGGAGGGCCGATGACCGCTGAATTCAAGGGCAAGATCGCACTCGACATTCGCGATTCGGAACCGGACTGGGGCCCGTACGCCGCACCCACCGCACCCGCGGATGCGCCCAACGTCATGTATCTGGTCTGGGACGATATCGGCATTGCGACCTGGGATTGCTTCGGCGGTCTTGTCGAGATGCCCGCCATGAGCCGGATCGCGGACAAGGGCGTGCGGTTGTCGCAGTTCCACACGACCGCATTGTGTTCGCCGACGCGCGCCGCACTGCTCACCGGTCGCAATGCGACCACGGTCGGCATGGCCACCATCGAGGAGTTCACCGACGGATTCCCCAACTGTAACGGCCGCATCCCCCGCGACACCGCGTTGTTGTCGGAGGTGTTGGCCGAACACGGTTACAACACCTACGCCGTCGGGAAGTGGCATCTGACACCGTTGGAGGAATCCAACCTGGCCGCCACCAAACGGCATTGGCCGCTGGGGCGCGGCTTCGAACGCTTTTACGGGTTCATGGGCGGCGAGACCGACCAGTGGTATCCGGATCTGGTGTACGACAACCACCCTGTCACCCCGCCGGCCACCCCGGAGCAGGGTTATCACCTGTCGAAGGACCTGGCGGACAAGACCATCGAATTCATCAGGGACTCCAAGGCCATCGCCCCGGACAAGCCGTGGTTCACCTATCTGTGCCCCGGCGCCGGGCACGCACCGCACCATGTGTTCGAGGAGTGGGCGGACAGATACGCGGGCACCTTCGACATGGGGTACGAGAAGTACCGGGATATCGTGCTGGCCAACCAGAAGCGGCTCGGCATCGTTCCGCCGGACACCGAGCTTTCGCCGATGAATCCCTACCTCGATGTCACCGGACCCGGGGGAGCGGCCTGGCCGGCGCAGGACACGGTGCGCCCGTGGGACAGCCTCGACGACGAGGAGAAGCGGTTGTTCTCCCGGATGGCCGAGGTGTTCGCCGGCTTCCTGTCCTACACGGACGCCCAGATCGGCCGCGTGCTGGACTATCTCGAAGAATCCGGTCAGCTGGACAACACCATCATCGTCGTCATCTCCGACAACGGGGCCAGCGGCGAGGGCGGGCCGAACGGATCGGTCAACGAGGTGAAGTTCTTCAACGGCTACATCGATACCGTGGCCGAAAGCCTGCGCTTCTACGATCAGCTGGGCGGGCCGCAGACCTACAACCATTACCCGATCGGTTGGGCGATGGCCTTCAACACGCCCTACAAGCTGTTCAAACGCTACGCCTCCCACGAAGGCGGTATCGCCGACAGCGCAATCATCTCCTGGCCCAAGGGAATCGACGCACACGGCGCGGTTCGCGATCAGTACATCAACGTCTGCGATGTCACCCCTACCGTCTACGACCTGCTCGGCATTCCCGAACCGTCCGAGGTCGGCGGTATCGCGCAGAAACCGCTCGACGGTGTGAGTTTCAAGTCCGCCCTCGAGGATCCGAATGCCGTCACCGACAAACGCACACAGTTCTACGCGATGTTGGGTACCAGGGGGATCTGGCACGAGGGGTGGTTCGCCAACACCGTGCACGCGGCCTCGCCGGCGGGGTGGGGGCATTTCGACGATGACCGTTGGGAGTTGTTCCATATCGACTCCGATCGCAGCCAGTGCCGTGACCTGGCGGCCGAGAACCCGGAGAAGTTGGCCGAACTGCAGGAGCTGTGGTTATCCGAGGCGGCGAAGTACAACGGCCTGCCGCTCGGGGATCTGAACATCTTCGAGACGTTCGGGCGATGGCGGCCGCTTCTCGTGGTGGGCCGCACCACGTTCGTCTACTACCCCGACAACGCCGAGGTCGGTCTCGGCGCGGCCGCCGAACTGCGCGGTCAGTCGTTCTCGGTGCTGGCCGAGGTCACGATCGACACCGCCGATGCTGAAGGAGTGCTCTTCAAGCAGGGCGCCGGTCACGGCGGACATGTGCTCTTCGTCCAGAACGGCCATCTGGAGTACGTGTACAACTTCATGGGCGAGGACGAACAACGGGTGACCGCGCGGACACCGATCCCGTTGGGCAGTCATGTGTTCGGCGTCCGATACGAGCGGACCGGCACGGTCGAGGGCAGCCACACCCCGGTGGGGCAGGTATCGCTCTACATCGACGACAGCATCGTCGGTCAGGCCGACGGTGTGCGCACCCACCCTGGCAGCTTCGGGCTGTCCGGGGGAGGGATCAAAGTCGGCAGCAATACCGGCCAGGCGGTGTCCGGCGCCTACTCGGCACCGTTCGCCTTCACCGGCGGAACGATCGCCAAGGCGGTGGTGGACATTTCGGGCACTCCCTATCTGGACGCCGAGCGCGAGCTCGCCCGCGCCTTCGCCAGGGACTAGCCGGTGCGCCGGGGAATGGCCGTCATGTGCGTGGCGGTGGCGGCGACGGTACCGGTGGCGGGATGCACGCGCCCCGGCGGCGGCACACCGGTCGCGGACAGCTCGTACACGGCCACGACGACCGGCAGCGGTACTACGACGAGGGTGCCGCCGACACCGTCTTCGGCACCCGACCACCCCGACTTCGGGGTGGTCCCCACCCGCGAACCGATCCGTACCGGCGAGGTGACCTGCCAACCCTCCCAGCGTCCGCCGGTGGGGGTGAATTCGCAGGTTGCCGATCCTGGTGCGCCGGTGCTGACCCTCGCGGTGCCCGACGGGTGGTCGATGCAGGGTGGGGCCGGCGACATCGGTGCGCGCGTGAGCGGGCCCGAGGGGATGTCGGCGACCGTCACCATCGTGGCGACGACATCGACCCCGCAGGCCGCCTTCGCCGACTACGCCGACCGGCTCACCTCAGGTTCCTCGGTGAGTTCGTTGAATGTGCTGCCTGCCGAACTCTGCGACTACAGCGGGCAGAAGATGACGGGCGTGCTCTCCGACGGTGCGCGGCAGGCCATCGAGTTCGCCGATCGGGTGGTGCACATCCCCACCGGTAGCGGAAACTATCTGGTCTCCGTGCACACCGAGGCGCCCAACGGTGTCGCCGCATTCGATGCCGCCAGTGCCGAGCTGACCGGCGAGATCGAGGTCAGGATTCCCTGATCCGCGGGCCGTCGGCCTCGGTTCGGCGCACCAGCCGCAGATGTCCGATCAGAGCGACCGCACCGGTCAGCGCTGCCGACAGGGCGAACGGCGCGGCGATATGCCATCGCAACAGCAGTGCACCGGTCACGGCGCCTGCGAAGATGGTGGCGATTGCCGCGAATCGACGGTTCCACAGCACACCGGAGCCGGGGGTGGTCCACGTCTCACCGGCCAACGACGCCAGCGTCGAGGTCACCACGACGGTCGTCATATCGGCCACCGCGACGGTCCGGGCCACCATCGCCTGCGACCCCATCACCGCGGCGGTGGTGGCTGCCATGACTATCGGCAACACCGGGCCGCTGTGATCGTCCAGTCCGGCCAGCACACTCAGTGCCGCCAGCGTCACCGCGCCGACAGTCAACAGCACGGTGACCCGGTGTTGCCATCCCTTCTGGCTCGCCCTCAGGACCAACCCGGCCAGGAATGCCGCAGCGGTGAAGGCCCCGAGCGCGATGGCCGGGCCCAGGACCGGTAGGTCGTCGGCACCGGCCACACCCATACCGAGGATCACGATGTTGCCGGTCATGTTGCCTGTGAACACCCGATCCAACGCCAGAAAGCCGACGGCATCGACGATCCCGGTCACATACGTCAACACGATCGTCGCGATGAGTGCCAGTCGCCGGCGTGGGTCCGCGCCCACCATCAGAACAGCAGGACGGCCGCGACCGTGCAGAGCACGAGGCCGGACATGACGGGTACGAAGCATTTGCGGGCCAGCGTGAGCACCGGCACCCGCGCAAAGCCGGCCACCGCCACCAGCGACGACCACGCGACCAATGTGCCACCGCCGGACCAGATGTTGCCCATCTGGCCGATGGCGGCCAGCGTGGACGGGTCTATTCCGGCTGCTCCGCCGAGTGCGCCCGACAGCGATCCGGTGAGTGGCAGACCGCTGAAGCCCGACCCCTCGAGTCCGGCGATGACGCCCACGAACAGCACGGTGAAGGCAACGAGGAAGGCATTGGGTGCGACATTGGCCAGCGCCGCGTTGATGAGGTCGAACAGCAGTGCCGGACCCTTTGCGTCGGCCGGCATTCCGAGAATCTGGGCCGAGAAGTCACCGTTGCCGATGAAGAAGAAGCCGGCGATGGGTAGCACGATGCCCATCGCTTTGAAGGCGAAGACAAGGCCGTCGACGATATGCGTCGAGGAGCTTTCGAGAAAAGCGCGTTTGTCGTTGGTGATACAGGCGGCGAACAACAGCATCGCGGCGATTCCGCCGACGATGCCCGCGGCGTCACCACCCTGAAGTGGTGGCACGATGGAGGTGAACTTGCCCAGCAACAGGTAGACGATGAATGCCAGGTAGGCCAGTGGGACCAGCAGGGCGAACGCCTTGGCTGACAGTGGCTTAGGGGCATCGGCAGACTCCGTGGCGACCGGTTCGAGTACCGCCGTCGCGGTGGGTGACCCGGCGCCGGCGCCGGCGGGTACCGGGGCAACGCCGGTGCCGCCGGTGCCGCTGGGTTGCGGGCGTCCCGCCGTGCCCCCGTCCGCGTCCTGCTCTGCGGTGCTCACCCCGAGCTTGTCGGCCTTGTTCTCCCAGGCCACCAGCAACTCCGGTGCGGGCCGGCGCCAGGTGCGGCGCTGGGTCAGGTAGGTGATGGCCAGTGCGACGAAACCCACGATGAGGGACAGGATCATCGCCTTGTCGGCGACGGTGTCGGTATCGGCGCCGGCCGCTGTTGCCGAAATGCCGGGAGCCACCTTGATGATGTAATCCGACGACAATGCCATGCCCTGGCCGGCAATCGCGATCACCATGCCGACCGACAACGGGCTCAAGCCGGCTCGGATCGCCACCGGGATGAGCACTGCCCCCACCAGCGGAACGGCAGGCGTCGGCCAGAAGAACAGCGATATCACATAGGTGACGATCGCCAGTACAACGAAACTACTTGTGCCCGAACGCATCACTCGTCGAAATGGGGTGACCATCAGACGGTCGGCGCCCATCTCGCGCAGCGCCCCCAGCATGGCCGTGACGAAGGCGATGATCAAGAAGATGTTGAACAACTCGTGCGCGGCCACCAGGCTGGCGTTGAATATCGATGCCAACCCGGTCACGATGCTGCCCGAAAACACCCACGCAGTAAGCAAAGTCGCGACCACCGAGGGGACGAGGATGTTCTTGCGCAGTGCCATCGTGAGCAGGATGACGACGATGCCGGCGAGATAGATCCAGTGGGCTGCGCTGAGATGAATGTCCATCGCGGGTCTTTTCACTCACAACTGCTCGTGGGCTGTGCAGTTTGATGGGGGAATGCTCGGCGTGTTATGCGGCTGGGTCAACGAACAGAGTGCACACCGCTGTGCGCCCGCCGCTGTGCAACGTGTTCTGACCTTGTCATCCTGGTGTCGCGGTGTTTCGGCGACGTAAAGATCGGCGCCACATTTCGCGTCGCGGCGCTGGGCGGCGGCGCGGGTGGCGCAGACGCGCCGCCGCGCGCATTGTGCATGATGTCCATTTCGGGAGGGCCGGACTGGGCACCGTGACCGCCGGAGGCGGCGCCGGCCGTCGTTCCGGAGTGAGACAGTGGTGGCGATGACTGATACCGATAGCCGCTCGGTCGCCCGACCGCCCGGCCCCGATGCCAGCGGTACACCGCTGGCACTGGCCGCGCTGTTGTCCGGGACCCTGGTCGGTACCGTGAGCAACAACGTCGTCAATGTGCCGATGGCCGCGATCCTGGCAGACTTCGATGCGCCGCTCGGCAGCGGTGTTTTCGTCGTAGTCGGGTTTCTGCTCACCTTCACCGCGACGATGCCACTGGTCGGCTGGATCGGGGACCGATTCGGCCGGCGTCGCGTGTACTGCGCGTCGATGGTCGGCACGGCGATATGCGCCGTCGGTGCCGCGACGGCCCCATCCCTGGAGCTGCTGATCGTCTGGCGCTGTCTGGGTGGCGCGGCCGCCTCGGCCCTCGGCCCCGCCGTGCTCGGACTGCTGACCTGGCTGTTCGCCGGTGAACGGCGCGGGAAGGCGGTCGGGCTGTGGGCGTCGGTCAACGGAATCGGACAAGCGATAGGCCCCACGATGGGTGGGTTCATCGCCGACGGCTGGGGGTGGCGGTGGGTTTTCGTGCCGCTGGTGCCGGTGGCCCTCGCCGGGCTCATCGGGACGCTGTTGCACATCCCGCGGCACCCGGGTACCAGGATGCACTTCGACACGGTGGGTGCGCTGGCTCTCACATTCGGAGCGGGACTGCTGATCCTGGGCGTCGCCTTGATCCCGGCACAGGGGATCTCGGTGCTCGTCGGTGCGGCGGTGGGTACCGCCGTGCTGGTCCTGGTGTTCTTCGCCTGGCACTGCCGGCGAGTGCCAGAGCCGTTCGTCGACGTGCGGTTGGTGGCCGAGGCGCGATTCATGCGCAGCACCCTCGGCGCCTTCGCGTTCATGTTCAGTCTTGGCGCGACGCTGCTGGCAGTACCGCTGTATGTGGTTGCCGGCGGCTATTCGGGTTCGGTGGCGGGGATGGTCCTGCTGGCGATCCCGGTCTCGATGGTCGTTCTGGGGCCGGTGGTCGGGCGCTACCTGGACCGGCTCGGGGCACGCCGGGTGTTGCGCACCGGATTGAGCCTGCTGATCGTCGGGCAGGCGCTGCTGGCCGCGGCGGTGGCCACCGATCTGATCGAAAGATCCTATGGACTGCCGGGTTTCACGGCGATCCTGGTGGTGATCGGTATCGGCACGGCGTTCGTGCAGACGCCGGCGGCCACCGGCGCGACGCGTTCACCGGCCGGCGCGCAGGGCACCGGACTCGGCCTGTTCAACCTGGTGCGGTTCGGCGGGTCGGCGATGGGTGCGGCCTGGGTCGCCATCGCCCTCGGGCTACCGACCGCAACCGGTTTCGCGCTGGCATTCGCGGTGGTGGCGGTGGTGGCGGTGCTCGGGCTGCTGGGGTCTTTCGTGGGGACCGACCCGGTCGCAGAGCGGTAGCTTCAGCGGAAGCTTGCCTCGCGGTCCACGGCGGCGTGCACCTCGGTCAACAGGTCCAGCCGGATGGCCAGCCACACGGTGAATTGATTGTCCGGCAGCCGGATGTCCAATCCGATCGCTCGAGATACCCGGTCCAGTTTGGTCAGCATCGTGTTGCGGTGCACGTTGAGTGCTCTGGCGGTCGCGTTGACGTTGCCCCCGTTGGCGAGGTACCCGGTCACGAAATCCCGGAGATCCGGAGTGGCGCGCAGCGGGCCGAGAACGTCGGTGACCAGCGCGCGGCTCTGCTCGGTCTCGGCGACGTCGGCGAGCACGGTGAAACTGCGCAGGTCCTGATAGGAGACGGCGCCGGTCATGTTGAGCCGGCGCGCTATGCCCAGTGCGATGCGCGCCTCGCGATAACTGCCCGAGACCGCCTGGGCACCCGGTGCCGGTCTGCTGTAGGACACCGCGACCGCGGCGCCCCGGCGGTTCTCCAATTCCTCGGACATCGCTCCGGCGTAGTGCGCCATCTCCTGGCGGCGGGCATCGCCATCCGGCCCGCGCAATGTCCGCACGACCACCAGGACGTCGCCGAGAACGGTCACATAGGAACGGACGGCCGGATCAGGTGCCACGTTGGCGGCGTAGCGGGCCAGCCGGACCATGCTTGCGGCCGGATTGTCGACCCCGTGCGGCACCACGCCCGGTGCGACGAAAACCCCGAAGTGTGAGTCGATGTCGATATCGTGGTACTCGGCGCGCGTGCGCATATCGTGCTCGCTGGAGAAGTGTCCATGCACCAGGGCCTGGACGAAATCCCCACGGGCGCGTTCCTCGGCCTCGTCGATACTGTGCTGACGCAGCATCTCCGAGCCGATGATGGCAGTCGCCTGCTCGGTGACGACGATGTGGCGCGCCACATCGTGACCACCCGGTGCTGGATCGGCGACCAGGATGGCAACCCACCCCTCGAACGCCTTCCCGAGCCGGATCGCTGTGCTGATGGCGGTCCAGGAGGTGCCGGTGGGGTCGTCGAGGTGCTCGATCCGCGTGTCGTGATGTGCGGACAACCGTGCGGCGGTGGGAAGGTCGACGGTCAGTCTCGGTAGGAGCACCGTGTTGAGTGCGGTGGCCGTCTCGGCGCCGAGGCCGTTGACGGCCACGATCTGCCCGCGTGCGTCCAACGCGATCGCCGGGTTGCGAGCCAGGTTGGACACCTCGCGAACCAGCATCTGCAGCCCGGCACCGCGATGGAAAAGCCCGGCCAGAGACGCGTGCACATGGGTCGCATAACGCATCACATGCACTTCCTGATTGAGTGCGCGCTCGGCCAGTAGTCGGTTCAGGGCGGTGAACCCCACCGGGAAGGCCATCTCGACGACCACCAGCCCGACAGGCAGGCTCGCCGGAAAACCTGTCGGTATGGATCCGTCGACCAGCAGCGTGGTGGCGCCCCGTGCGGACAGCGCACCCAACGCGCCGGTATTGCCCAGCAACGCCTCTGGGCGAGCGTAGACGGCGACGCCGTCGAGCGTCTCGTGTCCGGACAGGACTTCAGAAAGCGGTAGTACCCAGTGTAATTCGCGATCGAGATGATCGTGCCCAGCCACGACGCGGGCGGCGGACATCAACGATTCGTCGAGCATGCCGGCGACCGTCATGCGATCACCCTGGGTGTGCGCTGGTGTCATATCCCTCACCTCGTGTGTGCGACGCGTCTGCCGGGCTGCGGCGGCGTGCACCGCCACGATCACATCGTCGGCCAGCGCAACCCTATGTGCAGTTTGTCCCGAATGTCGGGTCAATGCCGGACATAGTGACCAGCGCATTCGGTGGGCAAGCTCGGTAGACATTGACCAGGCGCACAGCCAGTCACCGACGACCACAGGAGTCAGCCGATATGCATCAGGTTTACCGAATCACCCTCGACGACGCCCTGCCCCTGCTCGCCGCCGGCCGGGCCAAGGCTGAAGAGATCGGTGTCAAGCAGACGCTGTGCATCTGCGATGACGGCGGCAATGTTCTTGCGCTGCATCGGCTTCCGGGTGCGAGGTTGACCGGTGTGGACATCTCGATCGCCAAGGCCTTTACCGCAGCCGGGCACGAACGGGCCACGCACCTGTTCAACGAGCCGCCGAACGGCCCCGCCTTGCCCGGTAACGAGGCCTTCGGTATCAGTCAGATGCTGCCGGGCAAGTTCGCCGTCTTCGTCGGCGGCTTTCCGCTGGTGTTCGAAGGTCAGATCGTGGGCGGCGTCGGAATCAGCGGTGGCAACGGAGCCCAGGACAAAGCGGTCGGTGGCGCAATCCTTGCCGAGTTCGAGGCGCTGACTGCGGCCGTCGGGTCCCGCTGAAAGTACTGTGCAGCATGACTCGCCACCGACTGTACCGGCGTTGATGTTGTCCATGTCGAAAAGCTACGAGCCTAGTTAATCTCACTGTCGCAGAGCATATTTCGCATGCCGATTGCGTGTGCAGCCCTGTTCGAATGCGAATCGTCGCACGCCGGCGGCTGTTCGCTCCGTACCCAGCCGAATCGAAAGGATCTCACCATGACCGAACTGTTGGATCGCGCCGCGTTCCGGACCGAACTGGAGAACGCCATCAAAGGGCGCGAGGCGAAGAACGCCTCGTTCTCCAAGGCCTGGGCCGATGGCCAGTTGAAGCGCCATCACTTTGCCCGCTGGGCCGAGAATCACTTTCACTATGTGGGGCCCTTTGCCGATTATCTGGCCAACATCTACTCCAACACTCCCGACGAGTTCACCGGCGCAAAAGATTTCACGCTGCAGAACATGTATGAGGAGGAACTGGCCGATATTCGGCACACCGACCTGCTGATCAAATTCGGCGAGGCATGCGGCACCACCAAGGAACGCATCGAAGACCCCAACAACATGAACGCGATCACGCGGGGTCTGCAGTCCTGGTGCTACGCGGTATCTGCGCGTGAGCACTTCGTGGTGGCCACCGCGGCGCTGGTGGTCGGTCTGGAGTCGCAGGTGCCCAGCATCTACACCAAGCAGATCGTGCCCCTGCGCGAGGTCTACAAGTTCACCGAGGACGAGATCGAGTTCTTCGATCTGCACATCACCTCCGACGTCGTGCACGGTGAGCGTGGTTACCAGATAGTGCTGGACCACGCCGACACCCCGCAGTTGCAGCAGCGTTGTCTCCAGATGGTGCGCTGGGGTGCCGAAATGCGCTTCTCGTACACCAAGGGTCTCTACGACACCTACGTCGCACCGGAACTGGAGCCGGCAGCGGTCTGACCGGTCTCGGCGCGGTCCGCCCCGCGCGGGCCGCGCCGAACCGACCGAAAGGGAGAGCACATGTGGACAGCTGTGGCCACCATGAAAGACCTCGGCAGGCGACGCAAGCTGCGAGTCGAGATCGACGGCTTGGCCGTCGCCTTGTTCCAGGCCGACGGTGGGGTGTATGCCTTCGCCGATCTCTGTGTGCACCAGGATCGTTCGCTGTTCAAGGGCACACTGCTGCACGGCAAGGTGATCTGTCCCGGCCACCAGTGGCAGTTCGATCTGGAGACAGGCTACGAGGCCGACCAGGACCTCTGCCAACCCACCTACCCGGTGCGTGTCGACGACGACGGCACCGTCTACATCGACACGATGCCCACACGGCACGCCGAGGCGGGCACCGGAGAGGGAGCGAGGGCATGACACCGCGCACCATCGTCACCGTCGGCGCCGGCCAGGCCGCCGCCGTCGCCGCGCGCAATCTGCGCCGGCACGGCTTCGACGGCCGGATCCTGCTGATCGGTGACGAACCGCATCCGCCGTATCAGCGACCGCCGCTGTCCAAGGAATACCTTTCCGGTGCCGAGACCGCGGAATCACTGTGGATTCTGCCCGAAAAGTGGCGCGCCGCCAATGATGTCGAGGTGCTCACCGATACCACCGTGGCACGTGTCGACCCGGCAACCCGCACCGTGGAACTCGCCGGTCGCACCCCGATCGTCGCCGACGCTGTCTTGTTCGCCACCGGCGGCAGTCCGCGGCGACTCACGGTGCCGGGGCCGCGTCCGGACCTCGTGCACTATCTGCGCAGCCTCGACGACGCCACCCGACTGGTGCCGCACCTGCAGCCCGGTTGTCGGCTGGCCATCATCGGTGCCGGTTTCATCGGACTGGAGCTCGCCGCCACGGCCGCGACGGCCGGTGTCGCGGTGACGGTGCTGGAGACCGCGCCGACACCGCTGGCCGCGGCGCTCGGTGCCGATATGGGCATGCTGATCACAGCGTTGCACCGCGACAACGGTGTCGACGTCCGCACCTCGGCATCGGTCACCGACCTACGTACCACCGGCAACTCCGTCCTGATCGGCAGCGGCACCGCAGCTGAGGAATTCGATATCGCGGTGATCGGCATCGGTATCACCCCCAACGTCGCCTCCGCGGCAGCCTCAGGCCTCGACGTCGATGACGGCATCGTCGTCGACGATGCGGGACGCACCGCGATACCCCACGTCTACGCTGCCGGTGATGTGGCGCGCCGCTACTCGGCACGGGCGGGTTGCCATGTCCGGGTCGAACACTTCGACAATGCCAGTCGGCAGGGCGTGGCGGTGGCCGGCGCGATGCTGGGGCGCGACGCCGTCAACGACGACCCGCACTGGTTCTGGTCGGACCAGTTCGGCCGGAACATCCAGAGCTTGGGCACCATCCGTGGCACCCCGGTACTGCGCGGCGACCGGGACGGCCTGGACTTCACCGCCTTCTACTTCGACGGTCCCGTTCTGTGCGGTGCGCTCAGTATCGAACGGGGCGAGGACATCTCGATAGCACGCGAACTGCTCGGCAGGCATGTCGAGCCCACGGCACTCGGTGACGAGGATGTGGACCTGTGGGACCTGGCCTACAGCGACCAGGAAAACGAAGAGCACACGGAGGTGACGGCATGATCGAGGGTCTGAACTTCATCGGCGGGACCTGGGTGCCCGCGCAATCCGGGGCAACGTTCACCAGGGTGAACCCGGCCGACCCGACCGATGTCATCGGTACATTCCCGGCATCGGAACCCCAGGATGTCGCGCGTGCCGTCGACGGCCTGGTTCACGCGGCGCCGGAGTGGGCTGACACGTCCCCGGAACGCCGAGCAGCAATCCTGGAAGCCGCAGCCGCACAGCTGGAATCGCGCAGTGCCGCGTTGATCGCCGAATTGGTGCGTGAGGAGGGCAAGACCGTCGCCGAGGCCACCATGGAGGTCGGCCGCACCCCGTCGAATCTGCGCTTCTATGCCGCCGAGGCGACCCGCGTTGGCGGAGTCACCCTGCCCACGGCCGGCGATGCCCTGGTCTACACACTGCGCGAACCGATCGGCATCGTCGGGGCCATCACCCCGTGGAACTTCCCGCTCAACATCCCTTCCCGCAAGCTCGGGCCGGCGCTGGCCGTCGGAGATCCGGTGCTGTTCAAGCCCTCCGAACTGACCCCGCTGATGGGGCAGCGACTGGTCGAAGCGTTGTTGGCCGGTGGCCTGCCGCCGGGCGTGATCGCATTGGTGCAGGGTGACGGTATCGCGGGAGCCGCCGTCACCACCGACCCACGAATCGCGGCGATCACGTTCACCGGGTCCACCGACGTCGGCCGAACCATCCACGCCCAGATCGGCCCGCACCGTCGGGTGCAGTTGGAGATGGGCGGCAAGAACCCGGTGATCGTCGCGGCGGACGCCGATCCCGAACACGCGGCGGCGCTGATCGCCAAAGGGGCCTTCGGACTGTCCGGCCAGGCGTGTACCGGTACCAGCAGGGTGATCGTCACGGACGCCAACCACGATGCGGTGGTCGATGCCCTGGTCACGCGGGCCGAGGCGATCAAGGTGGGTCCGGGTGCAGAACCCGGCATCGATATGGGCGCGCTGGCCAGCGCCGCCCAGTACGCGAAGTTCCGGTCTTATCTGCAGGCGGGCATCGAGGACGGTGCCACCCTGCGCTGCGGTGGTGGATCCGTCACTCCCGGTGGCGCACCGGGCGGGTACTTCGTCCGTCCCGCGATCTTCACCGGGGCCACGCCCGGGATGCGCATCGTCGACGAGGAGGTCTTCGGACCCTTGGTGGCCGTCCAACGCGCGGCAGACATGGACGAGGCGATCGAGCTGGCCAATGCCACCGACTTCGGGCTGTCGGCGGCCATCGTCACCAACGATCTGAGTGTGGCGCAGCGGTTCGCCCGCAGGTCGCGGACCGGTCTGGTGAAGATCAACCAGCCCACCACGGGGATGGCGATGAACGCGCCCTTCGGTGGCTACAAGGCCTCGTCGGCCGGCACCTTCAAGGAACAGGCCGGCGCATCGATGATGGAGTTCTACCTCAATGAGAAGACCGTCTACCTGAACCCCAGCACACCCTAGGACAGGAGTGTCATGACAGAACAGATGCAGCACGCCACAACGGAATTCGTCCGGATTGCCCGATCGGGTCAGGTGCCCGAAGGCATCGTCAGACGGTTCTACGCCGGAGAACACGAGTTCGCGGTGGCCAGACTCAACGGCAAGGCCTATGCCACGTCCAACTACTGTACGCACCTGGACTGCCTGCTGTCTTCTGGCAAACTTCGTGACGACGGTATCGGATGCTCCTGTCACGGAAGCGCATTCGATCTGGAGACCGGTGAACCGATCAGTCCACCGGCAACCGAGCCGATCAAGACCTATCCCTGCCAGGAGCGCGACGGCGAGATCTTCGTCGGGGTGACGCCGGGTGATACGCCCGCAGGCCCGACCCGCCGCGCGCGCCGGAGCGTCTGATGTCCGATGCGGCTCGCCCGCCTGCCCTGTCCGGAGCGGGCATGGTCAGCTCCAGCCATCCCGCGGTCAGCCTGGCCGGGGCGCGGGTACTGGCCGACGGGGGCAATGCCGTCGATGCGACGCTGGCGATGGCATCGATGTGCTGGCTGACCCTACCTGGACAATGCGGTATCGGTGGTGATGCGTTCGCCGTGGTTCGTGAACCCGACGGCCGGGTGTGGACGGTCAACGGGTCGGGATTCGGACCGGACGGGGGCACTCCGGACTTCTATGCCGAACAAGGCTTTTCGTCCATCCCGCTGGACGGACCGCTGGCGGTGGCGGTGCCGGGTGCACCGGCGGCACTGGCGGTGTTACATCGCAACGGCGCCACGCGCGAGCTTCCCGCGCTGTGGGCGCAGGCGGCGCGAATCGCAGAGAAGGGAGTGCCGTGCTCGGCGCGCACCGCCGGTGATGTCGGCACCGCACTGACGGCCATCGGTGATGACGCGGGTCTGTCCGCGGTCTACACGAGCGGCGGAGGTGCGGCGCGTGTCGGGCATCGACTCGTTCAGCCGGATCTGGCCGCGACCATCCGCTTGCTGGCACACGACCCAGCGGGCTTCTATCGCGGTTCGTTCGGCGAACGCGCGATCTCCGCGTTGCGGGCGGGCGGCGCGCCGTTCAGCGGTGACGAATGGGCCGCCGGTGCCGCATTGGATATCGAACCGGCGCTCACCGGCCGCTACGCAGGTGCCACGGTGCACCAGACGCCGCTTCCCACGCCCGGCTGGATGGTGCTGCACCAGGCGGCGCTGTGTGACGGTGTGGTCGGATTCCAGCGCTGGCTCAGTAGCGCGGCCATCGACCGGTTGGCCCGCGCCGCGAGACTGTCCTTCGCCGACCGGCTCGAGTTGTGCGGCAGCGACAACGCCGGCGCCGCTTATGTGCTGGGGCAGGAGCGGGTCGCGATGCAACGCCGCGACCTCGATGATCGCATCGAGGTTCGCGGCCCGATCTCGGTCGGTGCGGGTGATACCACCTCGACGGTGGCCGTGGACGCCGACGGTAGGGCCGTCAGTTTCATCCACTCCCTGGCCTTCACCTTCGGTGCGAAGTTCACGGTGCCGGGCACGGGTGTGGTCCTCAACAACCGTCTCGCCCGCGGCGCCTATCTCCTACCGGGCCATCCCAACGAGGTCGCCCCACGCCGTAAACCCCTGCACACCCTCAACGCCTGGATCGTGACCGACGATCGCGGGGGGCTGCTGCACGTCGGAAACACCCCGGGCGGGGATGGTCAGGTGCAGTGGAACATGCAGCTGCTCTCGCACATTCTCGATCACGGGCTCGATCCCGCCGAGGCGGTCGCCGCACCTCGGTTCACCGTGTTCCCCGGTTCGGACGCCGACGTCATCGGCGCGGCCGACGAACTGCGCATCGAGGATTCGGTGCCGGTCACTGTTCGGGAGGAACTCGCGCAATGGGGACACCGGGTCACCGTCCAACCGCGAAGGGGTGCCGGCGGCAGCGCCCAATTGATCTCGCTGGATGACCGCGGCATCCTCAGCGGCGCGGCCGACCCCCGGCAGGAAGGTGTGGCGCTCGGTGTCGACTGACCGCTGTGCGCCACCCCCGCAGGGCGACTATGCGCCGGCGGTACTGCACGCCGGCATCGTGCACACCGCTGGGATGACGCCACGCCGCAATGGCGTGCTTGACGTGGTAGGTACGGTCGGTGCCGACGTCGACGTCGAAACCGCCTACCGAGCCGCCGGGTTGGCTGCGCGTAATGCGGTGGCCGCGGTGCGGTCGGTGCAGCCGGGCGGTACCGGCGACGTTCGCTGTCTGCAGATGACGGTATACGTGGCATGCACCGCCGACTTCACGTCGTTGACCGCGGTGGCCGACGGCGCCACGGCAGCACTCACCGAGGTTCTCGGTCCGGGAAACATTCCGGCCCGCAGTGCGATTGGAGTGGCGTCGTTACCGTCGGGCGCTCCGGTCGAAGTGCAACTCGTCGCCGCGGTGGGCTAGCGGGTTGCTCATGATCGCACAACCGTGCACGGTGCGCAGCGAAATGAGATTCTGGCTGCACATCTGGACACTGTGCACGGCTGACCGGTTGTGCGGTGTGCCTTTTCGGGATTGCCGCAGGGGCCGGCGCTGTACAGAATCAGGGTCTGCACGACGCCGGGGCGTAGCGGCGCAACCGCACGACCCACCGCGGTGACAACAGCACCGCAATGTGGTCCCGGCGGGTTCGACTGCTGTTGAAAGCTTTTCGGATCGCCACACCATGGCGCTCGGTTCCAGGAAGGTTCTCCAGGTGACTCTCGCCCACTACTGCTATCTGCTCGGACTCGTCGCACTCATCATCACCGTCATAGCGAAGAAGAATGTCGTGGCGCCGGCACTGCTGGCCACCTTCCTCACCGCGACGGCCTTCGGGGGCAGTGTCACCACCGGACTGGCGGCGTTGTTCAACGCCGCCATCGTCGGCACCCGTGAGCTGCTACCGATCTTCCTGGTGATCGCTCTGGTCACCGCAATGCTGGGAGCGGTACGCCGCGCCGGTGCCGACGCGCTGATGATCGCACCCCTGCGCTCGCTGTTTCGCAACGGGCACACTGCCTACGTCGTGCTGGCGGTCGTGACCTTCCTGCTGTCGCTGTCCTTCTGGCCGACCCCGGTCCTGCCGTTGATCGCGGCGATCCTGCTGCCCGCGGCGGTACGGGTGGGATTGCCGCCTTTCGGTGCGGCATTGGCGATCGCCATCACCGGTCAGGGCATGGCGCTCAGCTCGGACCTCATCATGGGCGTGGCCCCCTCGTTGTCGGCCGACGGTGCCGATGTGTCAGCCGGATCGATCGCGATCCGCGCCACCATCATCGCGCTGATCGCCGGGGTGGTGGCCCTGACCGTCGCCTATCTCCGCGACGTCCGAACCAAAATGCTCACCCCCGCGGCCGCGGCGGCCGTGGTCCTTCCGGTCCAGGCGGTCGCCGAGGGCGGTGGACCCGACGATGCCGCGGCCGCCGCTACCGACCCCTCCGCGGTCCGCGTCGCCACCGAAACATCGGATTCCCAGCGGGTTTCGGGGGCCGCGCGCGTCATCGCGGTGGCGATTCCGACACTGTTCGCAGCGCTGCTGCTGTTCATGCTGCTCGGCCGGTTCACCAATTGGTTGCCCAATATCGACGAAGGATTGGGCGCCCCGCTGGTGGGTGGCACGGCGGCGCTGGCATTGGTGGCGGTGTCCGTCATCTCTGTGCGGCACGGGTGGCTGGCCGAGGTGGGTGACCACTTCACCGACGGCATCGCCTTCTCGTTCCGCACCATGGGAATGGTCATTCCGGTCGCCGGCTTCGTCTACATCGGGCTGTCGGACTACTCGGGGACCATCCTCGGCCTGCCCGAGGACGTCGCGGCGCCGGCATTTCTCCTCGACGCGGTGTCCAGGGTGCAACCGCTGATCCCGGCGATACCGGTCATCGCGGCGTTTGCGATGTTGGTCATCGGCATGGTGATAGGTCTCGACGGCAGCGGTTGGCCTGGCCTACCGTTCACCGGATCGCTGGCCGCCTCACTGGGGGAGAACTCGGGAGCCGATGTGGCGACCCTGGCCGCGATCGCGCAGAACGGGGCGAGCTGGACGGGTGGCGGAACGTTGGTGATCTGGTCCTCGCTGATCGTGGTGGCAGGCCTCACCGGAGTATCGGTGATCGATCTCGCCCGACGCCTGTTCATACCGGTCGTGACCGGACTATTGGTGGCGACATCCGTTGCGGCAGTGGTGATGTTGTGACCGCGGCATTTTCCCGGACAGTTGGTTCACCGGTGGTGGACACCGCGGAGCGGGTCCGATCCGGACGGCTCAGCGCCCGCGAGGTGGTCGCCGAGGCGCTGTGTGCCATCGAGACCGCCGACCCCGAGCTCAATGCGTTCGTGCACGTGGATCGCGACGGCGCCATGACCAGGGCCACCGAGATCGACCGGATCGTGGCTGCCGGTCAGGATCCCGGTCCGCTTGCCGGCGTGCCGATGGGCGTGAAAGAGCTGCACGCGGTGTTCGGCTGGCCCTACGCGATGGGGAGTCGGCTCTATGAAGGGCGGATCGCCGATCACACGAGCACGTTGGTTAACCGTGCGGTGGGCGCCGGCGCGGTCCCCGTCGGGTTGACCACCTCGCCGGAGTTCGGCCGGGCGTCGTTCACTGCCTCCCCGTTGCACGGGGTGACCCGCAACCCGTGGAATCCACGGTTGACACCTGGTGGCTCCAGTGGCGGATCGGCGGCGGCCGTGGCAGCCGGGATGGTGCCTTTCTCCACCGGCACCGATGGAGCGGGGTCGTTACGGATTCCAGCCGCCTATTGCGGGCTCGTCGGGTTCAAGGCGACCTACGGTGTGGTCCCGCGCGGGCCCCGACATAGCGGGGTCGCCGACAACGATCACTACGGGGTGCTGACCACCACGGTGCGCGATACCGCCCGGGTGCTCGACAGTGTGACCGGTCTCGATCCCGCCGACCGCGCGTCGGTTCCCGCTCCGCTGTTGGAGGCCGCATTGGACGAGATCGACCTGCGTGGCCTGCGGGTGGCGTTCCTGCCCACGCTGGGCGGTGCGCCGTGCGATCCCGAGGTTGCGGCGGTGGCGGAGGTGGCCGCGCAGCGGTTTCTCGCGACCACCGGTGCGGTGCGGGTGAGCGTCGAGGTCCCGATAGATCCAGACTGTGCCGCGGCTTTTCGGGTGCTGTCGGCACCAGATGTGTACGCCGCCGTTGCCGCGGCGGGCTCCGGTGGCCCCGGCGATGTCGAGGTCGACGCGTCGGTGCGCCGCTATGTCGACGCCGCGCGTGAGTTGACCGTGTCGACGCTGTTGCAGGCACACGAGACACGGGCCAGGCTGGTGGCGGCCACCGCCGACGCGTTCGAGCAGATGGACCTGCTGCTGACACCGTCCACGCAGGTACCCGCATTCGATGCCGAGGGACCGATGCCGACCGAGATCGACGGCCACGAGGTGGACCACTGGGGTGCGCTCGCGGTGACCTACCCTTTCAACCTGACCGGCCAGCCGGCCATCTCGGTGCCCGCCGGATGGGCCGGCGGCGCGCCGTGCGGTCTGCAGATCGTGGGTGCCCGACACGCCGACGCCTTGGTGCTGGCCGCTGCCGCCGCTGCCGAGCGCAGCAACGGCCGCTGACGTGCGTTTCGGGTGAGGTTCGGTGCCGTCGGCGCACGGAATCCGACCGAAGTCGCCGGGGTATCGGCGACGATTTGGTGCAAAGCACGTGCTCACCTACTATGTAGGGGTTGCCTCGGGCAGACCTCGGCTGGCGTGTGCAGTTTTACTGTCAGCCCTGCGTGCCCTGAAGTGACAAAGACCGCGTACGTCCAGGTCGGTATCTGGCGTGCATACAAAACCAGGTCAGGAGATCGAGTGATTCAGCAGGAATCGCGGCTCAAGGTCGCCGACAACACGGGTGCCAAGGAAATCTTGTGCATCCGGGTGCTCGGTGGCTCGTCGCGGCGCTATGCGGGTATCGGCGACATCATCGTCGCGACCGTCAAGGACGCCATCCCCGGCGGCAACGTCAAGCGTGGCGACGTCGTCAAGGCAGTGGTGGTGCGCACCGTCAAGGAACGCCGCCGCGCCGACGGCAGCTACATCAAGTTCGACGAGAACGCCGCCGTCATCATCAAGAACGACAACGACCCGCGCGGTACCCGCATCTTCGGGCCCGTCGGTCGTGAGCTGCGCGAGAAGAAGTTCATGAAGATCGTTTCGCTGGCCCCGGAGGTTTTGTAATGAAGGTGCACAAGGGCGACACCGTGCTCGTCATCTCCGGTAAGGACAAGGGCGCCAAGGGCAAGGTCATCGAGGCCTACCCGACCCGCGAGAAGGTTCTGGTCGAAGGTGTGAACCGGATCAAGAAGCACACCGCGCAGTCGCAGAACGAGCGGGGCGCCTCCTCGGGCGGCATCGTCACGCAGGAAGCGCCGATCCACGTCTCCAACGTCATGGTCATCGACTCCGATGGCAACCCGACCCGCATCGGCTACCGCGTCGACGAGGAGTCCGGCAAGAAGGTCCGGGTCTCCAAGCGCAACGGCAAGGACATCTGAGAATGACCACAGTAGAAAACTCCGCCAAGGTTCAGCCCCGGCTGAAGCAGCGCTACCGCGAAGAGATCAAGGACGCGCTCAACAAAGAGTTCGATTACGCCAACGTGATGCAGATCCCGGGCGTGGTCAAGGTCGTCGTGAACATGGGTGTCGGTGACGCCGCCCGCGACGCCAAGCTGATCAACGGTGCGGTCAACGACCTCGCGCTGATCACCGGTCAGAAGCCGGAAATCCGCAAGGCGCGTAAGTCCATCGCCCAGTTCAAGCTGCGCGAGGGCATGCCGATCGGCGCCCGCGTCACGTTGCGCGGCGACCGGATGTGGGAGTTCCTGGACCGCCTGGTCTCGATCGCCCTCCCGCGTATCCGCGACTTCCGCGGCCTGAGCCCCAAGCAGTTCGACGGCAGCGGCAACTACACCTTCGGCCTTTCCGAGCAGTCGGTGTTCCACGAGATCGACGTGGACTCCATCGATCGCCCCCGTGGCATGGACATCACCGTCGTCACCTCGGCGACGAACGACGACGAAGGCCGTGCGCTGCTGCGCGCTCTGGGCTTCCCGTTCAAGGAGAACTGAGCAATGGCAAAGAAGGCTCTGGTCAACAAGGCCAACAAGAAGCCCAAGTTCGCAGTGCGCGCCTACACCCGGTGCAACCGGTGCGGTCGTCCCCACGCGGTGTTCCGCAAGTTCGGCCTGTGCCGTATCTGCTTGCGGGAGATGGCGCATGCGGGCGAACTGCCCGGTGTGCAGAAGTCCAGCTGGTAACCAGCATTCATTACTGATTAACACGGTAGGCCCTGACTGGGAACCGCCGCGAGGAAGGTGTACCGGCTGTCATGACGATGACCGATCCCATCGCAGACTTCTTGACGCGTCTGCGTAACGCCAATTCGGCGTATCACGACGAGGTGACTCTGCCCCACTCGAAGATCAAGGCCAACATCGCCGAGATCCTCAAGACCGAGGGCTACATCTCCGATTACCGCACCGAGGATGCTCGGGTCGGCAAGGCACTTGTGGTGCAGCTCAAGTACGGCCCCAGCCGTGAGCGCTCCATCGCAGGCCTGCGCCGGGTCAGCAAGCCCGGCCTGCGGGTCTATGCAAAATCCACCAATCTGCCCCGGGTGCTCGGCGGCCTGGGCGTGGCGATCATCTCCACGTCCTCAGGTTTGCTCACCGACCGCCAGGCAGCTCGATCGGGCGTGGGCGGCGAAGTCCTCGCGTACGTCTGGTAGGGGGACGAGAACATGTCGCGTATTGGAAAGCAGCCGGTTCCGGTTCCTGCCGGAGTCGACGTCACCATCGACGGTCGGAACGTCTCGGTGAAGGGCCCCAAGGGCACCCTGACCCTGGACATCGCCGAGCCGATCGAGGTCTCGCGTAACGACGATGGCGCCATCGTGGTGGCCCGTCCGGACGACGAGCGGCGCAGCCGTTCGTTGCACGGGCTGTCCCGCACGCTGGTGGCCAATCTGGTCACCGGTGTGACCGAGGGCTACACCCGCAAGATGGAAATCTTCGGTGTCGGCTACCGCGTCGCGCTCAAGGGCTCGAACCTGGAGTTCGCGCTCGGCTACAGCCACCCGGTCCTCATCGAAGCGCCCGAGGGCATCACGTTCGCGGTCGAGACACCCACGAAGTTCTCGATCACGGGCATCGACAAGCAGAAGGTCGGCCAGATCGCCGCGGTGATCCGTCGTCTGCGTCGCCCCGACCCGTACAAGGGCAAGGGCGTGCGTTACGAGGGTGAGCAGATCCGCCGCAAGGTCGGAAAGACAGGTAAGTAACCCATGGCTACCACGAAGACTGAAGCTCCCACCCGGAAGCCGGTGGGGCAGAACATCTCCGAGACCCGTCGGAACGCCCGCATCCGCCGTCATGCGCGTCTGCGCAAGAAGGTCGAAGGCACCGCGGACACCCCGCGTCTCATGGTCAACCGGTCGGCACGCCACATCCACGTGCAGCTGATCGACGACCACGCCGGCGTCACCGTCGCGGCGGCCTCGTCCATCGAGCCCGATGTCCGTGCGGTCGACGGCGACAAGAAGGCACAGAGCGTGCGGGTCGGTCAGCTGATCGCCGAGCGCGCCAAGGCTGCCGGAGTCGAGACGGTCGTCTTCGACCGTGGCGGCTACACCTACGGTGGCCGGATCGCCGCGCTGGCCGATGCCGCGCGCGAAGGCGGGCTGAAATTCTGATGACTGACAACGAGAGGACTGCATGATGGCCGACCAGGCTGGCGCCGGTTCGGCGCAGGACAATCGCGGTGGCCGCGGCGATCGTGGCGGCCGAGGACGCGACGACCGCGGTGGCCGCGGTCGCGGCGACGACCGTGGCGAGAAGAGCAACTACATCGAGCGCGTCGTCACCATCAACCGCGTCTCCAAGGTGGTCAAGGGTGGTCGGCGCTTCAGCTTCACCGCGCTGGTCATCGTCGGCGACGGCAACGGCATGGTCGGTGTCGGCTACGGCAAGGCCAAGGAAGTTCCGGCCGCCATCGCCAAGGGCGTCGAAGAGGCTCGCAAGAACTTCTTCCGGGTTCCGCTGATCGGCGGCACCATCGTCCATCCGGTTCAGGGTGAGGCCGCAGCGGGTGTCGTCATGCTGCGTCCGGCCAGCCCCGGTACCGGTGTGATCGCCGGCGGTGCGGCGCGTGCGGTGCTGGAATGCGCCGGCGTGCACGACATCCTGGCCAAGTCGCTGGGCAGCGACAACGCGATCAACGTGGTGCACGCCACCGTTGCCGCGCTGAAGATGATCCAGCGTCCCGAAGAGGTGGCGGCCCGTCGCGGTCTGTCCATCGAGGACGTCGCCCCGGCCGGCATGCTCAAGGCCCGCCGCGAGGCCGAGGCCGTGGCTTCCGCCGCGGCTCGTGAAGGAAGCGCATAGTCATGGCAGAGCTCAAGATCACCCAGGTGCGCGGCACCATCGGTGCACGCTGGAAGCAGCGCGAAAGCCTGCGGACCCTCGGCCTGCGGAAGATCCGCCAGTCCGTCGTCCGTGAGGACAACGCACAGACGCGCGGTCTGATCAAGACCGTGCATCACCTCGTCACGGTTGAGGAGGTCTAGGACGATGAGTGTTATCAAGCTTCACGACCTGAAGCCGGCCCCGGGCAGCAAGACCGCCAAGACCCGCGTCGGTCGCGGTGAAGGCTCCAAGGGCAAGACCGCCGGCCGCGGTACCAAGGGCACCAAGGCCCGTAAGAACGTCCCCGCGACGTTCGAGGGTGGCCAGATGCCGATCCACATGCGGCTGCCGAAGCTCAAGGGCTTCAAGAACCGCTTCCGGGTGGCCTACGAGGTCGTCAACGTCGGCGATATTGCCAAGGCGTTCCCGCAGGGGGGCACCATCGGTGTCGACGAGCTGGTAGCCAAGGGCCTGGTTCGCAAGAACACCCTGGTGAAGGTGCTCGGCGACGGCAAGCTGACCGTCAAGGTCGACGTCACCGCCAACAAGTTCAGCGGCAGCGCCCGCGAGGCCATCACCGCCGCAGGCGGTTCGGCCACCGAACTGTAAGACCACGCTCCACGTCAGAAGGCCCCTGCTTCGGCAGGGGCCTTTTGCGTTGTCGGCCGATCTGTGCGTGGGTTCAGTCAGGCTGCGGTAGGGCGTTGGTCGGCTGAAGCCAGGTAGCTCGGTGGGCCTGTGTGGGTACGTGGGTTCAGCAAGATCGCGGTAGGGCGTTGGTCGGCTGAAGCCAGGTAGCCGGCGCCGTCGACGTTTCACACTCGGCGAACGGGCCGGCCCCGCGCCCGCCGGTAGGCTCGATAGATGTTCGGACTGCTGACCAATCTGCCCGGCCTCCTGCCTGACGCGGAGGATGTCCGCGACCTGATCCGCAAGGTCGACACGGCCCGCCACAACGGAGTTCCGCGCGGCTGTGTGCTCGAACTCGACCTCCAGCTCGCCCCGCCGGAGACCGTCGGGTTCGACCCATTGATGCTCATCAACCTGGGCGGCAAACCCCTGACACTGCGCCAGGCCGTCGCGGCCATCCACCGCGCCGCCGAGGATGACAGGGTCGCCGGGCTCATCGGCCGGATCCAACTGTCCGCCGCCCCGCCAGGACCGATCCAGGAGCTGCGCGATGCGGTCCTGGCCTTCACTGCGGCCAAGCCCACCCTGGCCTGGGCAGAGACCTACCCCGGCACGCTGTCGTACTACCTGGCCTCGGCGTTCGGTGAGGTGTGGATGCAGCCGTCGGGCACCGTCGGGCTGATCGGGTTCGCCACCAACGCGCTGTTCCTGCGCGACGCACTCGGCAAGGCCGGCGTCGAGGCGCAGTTCGTCGCGCGCGGCGAATACAAGTCGGCAGCAAACCTCTTCACGCAGGACAGTTACACCGACGCGCACCGCGAAGCCGATGAGGCGCTGATCGGCAGTCTGCACACGCAGGTCACTGCGGCAGTGGCCGACGCCCGTGGCCTGGAGGTCGCTGCGGTCGACGCGCTCGCCGACAGGGCGCCGCTGCTGCGGGCCGACGCCGTCACCGGCGGTCTGATCGACCGGATCGGCTTCCGGGATGAGGCCTATGCGCGGATCAGCGAGTTGGCTGGGGCGGCAGCGACGGCAGACGGACCGGACACCGCGCCGCGGCTGTACCTGTCGCGCTATGCGCGCGCCACCTCTGCCAAGCCGGGACCGTCGATGCCCGGGCGCAAGAAGCCCACCATCGCGGTGGTCACCTTGCACGGCCCGATCGTCAGCGGGCGCGGGGGACCGCAGGTGCTGCCGTTCGGCAACTCCAGTGCCGGCGGGGACACCATCGCGGCGGCGATTCGGGAAGCGGCCGCTGATGACGAGGTGTCCGCGATCGTGCTGCGTGTCGACAGCCCCGGTGGCTCGGTGACGGGCTCGGAGACGATATGGCGCGAGGTCGTGCGGGCGCGTGAGGCGGGTAAACCGGTGGTGGCCTCGATGGGTTCGGTGGCGGCCTCCGGTGGCTACTACGTCTCGATGGCGGCCGATGAGATCGTCGCGAACGCGGGCACCATCACCGGGTCGATCGGCGTGGTGACCGGCAAGCTCGTCACGCGGGGGCTCAAGGACAAGCTGGGCGTCGGGTCGGACTCGGTGCGCACGAACGCCAATGCCGACGCATGGTCGGCCGACGCGGCGTTCACGCCGCAACAGTATGCACAGGTGGAAGCCGAAGCAGACCTGTTCTACACGGACTTCGTCGAGCGGGTTGCCCAGGGCCGCAAGATGAGCGTCGATGCGGTCGACGCCGTGGCGCGCGGCCGGGTGTGGACCGGCGCCGACGCCAGAGAGCGGGGTCTGGTGGACACCCTCGGCGGGTTGCACACCGCGATCGACCGGGCCAAGGCGCGTGCCGGGTTCGATGCCGACGAGCAGGTGCGGGTGCTCACCTATCCGGGCTCATCTGTGCTGGATATGTTGCGGCCCAAGCCTTCTTCGCAGCCTGTCGCCGCGACGCTGCCCCAGGCGGTCGGCGCGGTGCTGGGCCGGTCGGTGGTGGGCGCCTTCGACCAGGCCGAACGGGACCTGACCGGAGCGCATGCCCTCTGGTTGGGTGGTTACCGGTTCTGATCGGTAGGCCTACCGGCTGAAGACCCGAAGGGAATGGGTCTATCGTTATCGCGGCGGAACCGGTCGGGCGAAAGGCGGACTCCATGAGCAGTTCGCCGGTGACATTGGCGATCGTCAACGATTACGAGTTGATCGTCGCGGGCCTTGCCGCGTTGTTGCAGCCCTATGCCGACCGCGTGCGCATCGTCGAACTCGACTCCCGCACCGAGGTACAGATCCCCGTCGACGTGATCATCTGGGACACCTTCGCCGCAGCGCAGGGTGACCGCACCGACGTCACCGATCTGGTGGGCAACAACCACATCGGCCGGGTGGTCGTCTATTCCTGGAACATCGACCAGTTGCTGATAGACCGCTCGCTGGCCGGCGGTGTGCACGGCTACCTGGCGAAATCCCTACCGGTGGAACGGCTCGTCAGCTGCCTGGAACGCATCCACGCCGGGGAGACCATCGTCGAGCGCGGTGACGGCAGCATGTCCATGCCGATGGCGTGGCCGGGGCGGGACGTGGGTCTGTCCGCCAGGGAAGCCGAGGTGCTGGCGCTGATCACGCAGGGTCGCACCAACAACGAGATCGCCGAGCGGTGTTACCTGTCGATCAACACCGTGAAATCCATCGTCCGATCCACCTACCGCAAACTGGGCGTGACCCGTCGGTCGCAGGCCGTCGCGTGGGGGATGACACATGATTTCCAGCCCGATGTGGTCCGGATCCACCCCTAGGGGTGTAGTCCGCAGGGCGGTCCGCCCCGTTCAATCGACTCAGTGCATCAGCTTGTCGACGAAAAACTGAGAACGCGCCTGTCGGTCCCCACCGATGGGCCGGTCGACGTGTCCGCCGCGCTGGGGATCGCCACGGAGCTGTCCGGGCACCGCCCCGGTGACGGACACACGCTGGACTATCTGCGGGTGCTGGTGACCCTCGGCGTGGTCGACGCGTCATTGGCCCGCATCGTGGAACCGCATCTGGACGCACGCGCCATCCTGCACCAGGCGGGTGTGCCCGCTGAGGAGGGTTCCACCTGGGGCGTATACGCCGCCGGCGCGCGAGGTTTCGGGCTCACCGCCCACCGTGGCGCGCAGGGGTGGGTGCTCAGCGGAACGAAAGCGTGGTGCTCGCTGGCCGGCCGGCTGTCGCACGCCGTGGTCACCGCGGAGGTCCCGGGCGCCGGCCAGCAGGCATTCGCGGTGCGCTTGGACCCGCGACACGTCGAAGTGCTTCCGACGCAGTGGGTTTCTCGTGGTCTGGTGGCCATCCCGAGTGGGCCGATCGCCGTGAACGACCTTCCTGCGACACCGCTCGGCGGTCCGGGATGGTATCTGGACCGACCGGGGTTCGGTTGGGGTGGAATCGGTGTCGCGGCAGTATGGTTCGGCATCGCGCTCGGCGTGCGGGAGCGGGTGCAACGGCATGTCGAGGAACACCACGCCTCGCCGATCGCGCTCTCCCAGCTGGGCAGCATCGACGAAGAGATGTTCGCCGCACAGGCCTGCCTACTGCACGCCGCGGCGGCCATCGACGATGCGACCGGCTCGGCGGCGCTGCTGGCCCAGCGAGTCCGGGCAGTCGTGGCACGAACATGTGAGAACACCGTGCGCGATGCCGGATACGTGCTCGGACCGGGCCCGTTGGTCGGCGAGGAGTCCTACGCCCGGCGCGTCGCCGACCTGACCGTCTACCTGCGTCAGCACCACGGGCCGCGCGATCTTGCCTATCTCGGTGAACTCGTGGTGGCGGCGGGGCAGGCCCGCCGTGGTTGAGGCCCGCCCGTTCACCCATCGGGAGGCAGGTACCGACGAGCCGACCTGGCTACTGGCCGCCGGCTGGGACGATGTTGCGCGACTGGATCTCGACACGCTCACCCGCCGCTGTGCCCGGGTCGTCGTGCTGGCACCGCATCCCGACGACGAGACGCTGGCGCTGGGGGCGACGCTGGCCGACCTGGGCGCCGAGGATGTCGAGGTCATCGTTGTTTTCGCGACCCACGGCGGTCGGGGTCCGGGGTCGACGCCGCGACGCATCGAGGCCGAGCGCGCCATGGCCACGCTGGGCGCACACGTGCAGGCCGTGTGGTGGGATCTGCCCGACGGTGGTCTACCCGCCGCAGAACAGGAGCTGGCCCGTCGGCTGGCCGAGCTGGTCGACTCGCACACCGTGCTGCTCGCCCCAGCCGAATGCGACGGGCACTCCGATCACGATGCTGCCGCCCGCGCGGCCGAGGCGGTAGCCCGGGCTTGCTCGGCCACCCTGCTGAACTACCCGGTCTGGTTGTGGCACTGGGCCACGCCGGAGGACCTGCAGTGGAGTCGGGTGCGCACGCTGTCGCCCACACTCGCCGGCCTGCGGGCCAAGGAGTCGGCCATCGGCTGCTACACAAGCCAATTGGATGCATCCGAAGATGCGCCGATCGTCGGACCCTCCATGCTGCGCCGTGCCCATCGGGCGTTCGAGACGGTGCTGCTGCCGGCAGACCCCGATCTCGCACGTCGGGTGGCCGGTCACGTCATCGGTCCTCGCGCCCGAGATGATGTGGCCGAGCCGTTCGATGCCATGCTCACCGGGACCGAGGATCCCTGGCATCTGGATGATTTCGTCTATGAGCGACGCCGACTGGGCTTGGTGCTGGCCTGCCTCGGCAGGGAGCGCTACCAGCGTGTGTTGGAGATCGGATGCGCGACGGGACAGCTGTCGGAGGAACTGATCGGGCGCGCCGACACCGTGGTGGCACTCGACGCCAGTGCGCGCGCCCTCCAGGTGGCCCGCCAGAAAACCGATGCCGTGCGCTGGATCTGCGGCGCGGTCCCGGCGGACCTTCCGAACGAACGCTTCGATGCGATCATCCTTTCCGAGGTCGGATACTTCCTCGACGGACCGGAACTGGTCGCCACGCTGCGGGCCGCTCGGCGGCGGCTCACCGTCCGTGGTGAGATCGTGTTGGCACACTGGCGTGGACCCACCCGTGGTATCCCGCTCGACGGTCGGGCAGTGCACCGGCAAGCGGCCGCGCTGATGGATCTTCCCCTGCGCGCACGCTACGAGGACGTCGACCTGATCGTCGAAGTCTGGGGTGAACCGGTGTCGGTGTACCGGGAGTACCGCGGCGCATCATGACCGTCATCCGCCATGTCGAGGTGGTGATACCCGCCCGAAACGAGCAGCAGCACATCACCGATTGCCTGCACAGCATCGTGCGCGCCGGTGCGATTCTCGGTGCCGAGATTCCGGGGACCACGTGGTCGATCACGGTCGTGCTCGACTGTTGCACCGATGACACCGGACCGCTGGCCGCGCGATTCGGTGTTCAGCTGTTGAGCACCGATACCTGTGTGGTCGGTACGGCGCGGAGGGTGGGTACCGCGGCGGCGATCAACCGCGCCGTCGGCCGCGGGTGTGATCTCGACACGATCTGGGTCGCCTGCACCGATGCCGACACCGTGGTGCCCGAACACTGGCTGACGCGTCAGCTCACCATGGCCGGCGAAGGCATCGACGCGGTCATCGGGACGGCCGTTCCGGCCGGGCTTGGGCCGGACATGTACCGCCGCTGGGTGCGTCGCCACGACTTGACCGAAGGCCACCCTCATGTGCATGGCGCCAACCTCGGATTTCGCGCCGACATCTATCTGCGCGCAGGCGGATTCCCCGAATGCACGACCGGGGAGGACGTGAAACTGGTGCAGCGTATTCGTGCGATCACCCCGCGATGGGTGGCGACCCATCGCACCAGCGTGCGCACCTCCGGCCGCATCGACTCACGCGTCGAGGGTGGCTACGCCTCATTCCTGGCTGAACTGGATGCCGAACTGGGGGAGGAGGTGATCTGATGCGCATCGCCGTCATCGGCCCGTCGCGTAACCCTGTCTCCGCGCCCTATGCCGGTGGCCAGGAGCGCTTCACCGCGATCCTGGCCGGCGGTCTGCGGGCTCGTGGTCACCGGGTCGAGTTGTGGGCCCGCGCCGGTACCGACCGACTGCTGGCCGACCGGGTTCATGTCATGCCCGACAGGCCGGACCTGTCGGTCGTGGCGTCGCAGGATCCGAACCTGCCGGAGCCTGGCTTTCTCGACGACCAGGTCGCCTATCTGGCCGTGATGCGAGATCTGCTGGGCAGGAACGATATCGATATCGTGTTGAATCAGAGCCTGCATCAGTTGCCGTTGGCGCTCACGCCCGCACTGCCGGTGCCGGTGGTCACCACATTGCACACCCCGCCCTTTCCGTGGATGGAGATCGGCGCCTGGTTGGCCGGCCCGGACGCGCACATGGTGGCCGTCAGCGCGGCGCTGCGTGCGCAGTGGGAGACCCTGACTCGGGTGGAGGTGATCCCCAATGGCGCCGATTCGCAGGCCTTCCCGGCCGGTCCCGGCGGCGACAGCCTGGCCTGGGCCGGCCGCCTCACCCCGGAGAAGGGTGCCGATATCGCCATTGCCGCGGCGCGGGCAGCCGGCCTACCGTTGCGGCTGGCCGGACCCGTCGCAGATCCCCGATGGTTCGCCGAGGTCATCAGGCCGATGCTCGGCGGTCAGGTCGAATACCTTGGGCAACTAGATGATTCGGAGCTCGCGCAGATGTACGGTGCCAGTCTGGCAACGCTGGTGACGCCATGCTGGGAGGAGCCGTTCTGCCTGGTGGCCGCCGAATCCCAGATGTGCGGGACGCCGGTGGCCGGTGTGCGTCGAGGTGGTCTGGCCGAGGTCGTCAGTGGTGTCGGTGGCGTGCTGGTCGACCCGGGCGCGGGGGTGGTCGATCGGCTCGCGACAGCGGTCACCTCGATGGGTGCAGTCGACCGGCGCGCGGTGGCCGAGTCGGCGCGGGAACGTCTCGACTGCGCGCGCACCGTGGACAGCTACGAGCAGTTGCTCTGCGCAGCAATCCGATCCAACACAGTGGAGGTGTCAGCTATGCGTTACACAGATGCATCTGTCGGAGGTCCGGATGGTTAGCGGATCCCACTGCGATATCGGGAAGCGGCAGGTCGGCACCGTCACGGTGGTGGCAGTCGCCGGGACCGTGGACTCGGTGACTGCTCCGCAGCTGGCGGCGGCCATCGCCGACGCCGCGGCCGCGTCTCCGCACGCGGTGGTCGTCGACCTGGGCGGCGTGGATTTTCTCTCCTCGGCGGGGATGGGCGTGTTGATGGCCGCCCACGCCGATATCACCCCGGCAGCCCGCTTCGCCGTGGTCGCCGACGGACCGGCCACCAGCCGGCCGCTCAGGCTCGTCGGTATCGCCGACGTCGTGGGCCTCTTCGCCACTCTGGATGAGGCGCTCGGCGCGGTCAGCGGAGGTGATGTTTAGCGCCCCGAAGTGTCGGGCACAGGCCTAGGGACGCGGGGGCGCCGGGCCCGTGCGTCCGACGAAGGGGTGATTTCACCAGTGGACACGTCCACCGCCGCTAC
This sequence comes from Mycolicibacterium neoaurum VKM Ac-1815D, assembly GCF_000317305.3. The sequence goes on from NC_023036.2 coordinate 1,426,566, forward strand.
CGACCCGTCGCCAGGGGAAGTCAGGCGCGCAGTGGCCGCCTCAGCCATCGGAAATGCCACCGAGTGGTTCGATTACGGTATCTACGCCTTTGGCGTCACCTATATTTCGATGGCGATCTTTCCCGGGGACACCCAGCAGGCCACCCTCCTGGCGCTGATGACCTTCGCGGTGTCGTTCCTGGTTCGTCCGCTGGGCGGCTTCGTCTGGGGGCCGCTGGGTGACCGGATCGGGCGCAAACATGTTCTGGCGCTGACGATTCTGCTGATGGCAGGCGCCACCCTTGGTGTCGGCCTCGTCCCGTCTTACGCTGCGATCGGGATGTGGGCCCCGGTGCTGTTGGTGTTCCTGCGGATGGTGCAGGGTTTCTCGACCGGCGGCGAGTACGGCGGGGCGGCGACCTTCATGGCCGAGTATGCGCCGTCGCGTCGACGCGGGTATTTCGGCAGCTATCTCGAATTCGGGACGCTTGCCGGGTTTTCGTTGGGAGCATCGCTGATGCTCGGCTGCTCGTTGGTGCTCAGTGAGGATCAGATGAGCGCATGGGGGTGGCGGCTGCCTTTCCTGGTCGCGGCACCGCTCGGCCTGATCGGGGTGTATCTGCGCTCGCGCCTCGACGAGACACCGGTGTTCAAACAGGCGGCCGAATCCGACGACACGGCCGCCGATACCACGACTCAGTTTCGGGAACTGATCTCCGACTACTGGCGACCCATTGTGCGTCTCGGCGCGCTGGTGGTGGCGTTGAATGTCGTCAACTACACGCTGTTGACCTATATGCCAACGTATCTGGAAGGCACGATCGGTCTGTCGAAGGATGTGTCGCTGGTGGTTCCCATCATCGGGATGGTGTCGATGATGGTTTTCCTACCGCTTGCCGGCATGCTCTCCGACCGATGGGGCCGCAAGCCACTATGGTGGTTCTCGCTCGCCGGGTTGTTCGTGGCCGGGGTGCCGATGTTCATGTTGATGGGCACCGGTCCGGTCGGAGCTATCATCGGATTCGCAGTGCTCGGTCTGCTGTATGTGCCACAGCTGGCCACGATTTCGGCCACCTTCCCGGCGATGTTCCCGACCCGGGTACGGTTCGCCGGCTTCGCCATCGCCTACAACGTGTCGACGTCGATCTTCGGCGGAACGGCGCCCGCGGTCAACGAGTGGCTCATCGGTGCGACCGGCACCAACCTCGTCCCGGCGTTCTACATGATGGCGGCGTGTGCGATCGGTGCGGCCGCCTTGGCGGGGATGCCCGAAACCGCGCGGTGCCCCATCGACGGCAGCCAGACTCCCGGGACCGCGGCGGCACCGGCGCCGCTGGACTACCAGGTCAGCTCAACCGCCCGCTGATGTAGACGATCTCGCCCAAGACATCGCCGGCACCGAGATCAGGCTTGGCAAGGCCGTAGCGAGTGAACAGGTCGGCTCTGGGTGTTTGCGTCATCCGCCAGCCGCGCGCCCCCAGATAGTCTGCGGCTGAGGTGCGTTCACCCCGATAGACCAAGGACGGCATGTCCATCTCAAGGCCCAGCTTGCTGAATGTTGCGGCCGCGGCGCGCGCCTTTTCCGGATCGAAATCCTTCATACCTGGCACGAATTCGGTGGCCACGGTGCTTCCGGATGCGCTGAGCGCGTGGATGTTGTCGAACAGCCGGTCCTGAGCCTCGGGGGGTAGGTAGATCAACAGCCCCTCGGCGCACCATGCCGTCGGCTGGTCGGGATCGAGTCCGGCGGCCCGCATCGCGGCGGGCCAGTCGTCGCGCAGGTCCACCGGCACCGTGCGCCGCTCGGCGGTCGGTGCGGCACCGAGATCGGCCAGGGTGCGGGTCTTGAACTCGATGACCTCCGGTTGGTCGACCTCATAGACGGTGGTGCCGTCGGCCCACGGGAGCCGATAGGCACGCGCATCCAAGCCCGCGGCGAGAATGACCGCCTGGCGGATACCGAGTTCGCCGGCGGCCATGAAGTAGTCGTCGAAGAACTTCGTCCGCACGGCCATCTCATCGATGTTCGACCGCACCTGACTCGCGGACTCGGGGGCGATCTCGGCCAGATCGACCGAACCGTCGACCATCATGGTGAAGGCCGGGATGCCGACCGCGCGCACCAGTGGCGCCGCGAACGGATCGTCGATGAGGGGATTCTCGGCCGCACTGGCGATGGCCCGCCCGGCCGCCACCATGGTGGCCGTGGCACCCACGCTGGATGCCAGGTCCCAGCTGTCGCCCTCGGTACGCACCATCGCCGGTCCTACTGCTTGATCGCAGTGATGTAGGACGGGTGCCCGAACTGCGCCTGCTCGTCGAGAACGGGCAGACCGTAGCGCTCCAGCAGCGCATTGGTGGTCATCGCGGAGGTCTGCCAGCCGAGCTCGACCAGATGGGTGTCGGCATCGGTGCGGTCGCCGAGATAGACCAATTCGCTGAAGTCCAGGTCGAAGCCGTGATCGGACCACTGGTCGCGAACGGCCTGCATGCGCTCACGCGCCTGCTCCTGCTGCTCCTCGGAAATTCCCGGCACGGCCTCGGCGGCGAGTCGGCTGCCCGGTGCGCTGTGCTCGGTGATGACTTCCAGGAGCCGATCTTGTGCCTCGGGCGGCAGATAACCGAACAGGCCCTCGGCGATCCATGCGGTCGGAGCCGACGGATCGAAACCTGCCGAGCGCAACGCGGCGACCCAGTCGTCGCGCAGGTCGACGGCCACCGTGCGGCGGTCTGCGGTGGGCTTGGCCCCCAGGTCGGCCAGGGTGCGGGTCTTGAACTCGATGACCTCTGGCTGGTCGACCTCGAAGACCACGGTGCCTGCGGGCCAGTCCAGCCGATACGCGCGCGCATCCAGGCCGGCGGCCAGGATCACCGCCTGCCGCACGCCGGCACCGACCGCGTCGGCGTAGAAGTCGTCGAAGAACCGGGTGCGCGCTGCCATACCGTTGGCGAAGCGGGCGATGTTCATCTGTGGGTCGTCGCCAAGCTCGGACTCGGTGATCTCACCGTCGACGAGTTTGGTGAAGAAGTCGACGCCGACGGCGCGTACCAGGGGAGCGGCGTACGGGTCGTCGATCACGGGTGCGGGTCCCGACGAGGCCATGGCGCGGGCGGCGGCCACCATCGTCGCGGTGGCGCCCACGCTGGAGGCCAGGTCCCAGGTGTCACCGTCGGTGCGTGCCATGGATCCTCCTCGAATGGCTTTGTCGAGCCAATTGATTAGATGACGTAAATATCACCACCGACTGTACGCCGGTCCCCATACCGTGCCCAACGCGCTGATCTCCCGCAGGCGACCGGGTCACGGTTGCGCGACAGTCCTTGCACAGGCCAGCTGAGCGTTCTGCGCGTCGGTGTTCATCTGCGAGGCGGCAGTGTTGAGCGCGTCGCCGCCACGGTGCAAACCCATGTCCAGGAGGAGTTTCGTGGCATGCAGCGACCAGGCCTGCATCGGGTCGCCGATATCTGGTGGAAGCCCGGGCGTGCGGCCGGCCGTCAAGGCGGTGGCGGCGGCTTCTCGCAGTGCAGTGCGCCCGGTCGTGTTCGAGTCGACGACATCGGGCTTGCTGTAGTCGACATGGTCGCCGGTGCCTGCGGTGGCGTAGGCGAAGTCCTCGTAGTTGGTGGTGGCGTAGTTCAGCGCCGAGGTGAACTGTCGGCAGGCTGCGGCCGCGGGGTCCGCCGACGTCGGGCTTGCCGGGTCGGTATCGGGTGCCGGCGCATCAATCGGTGCCGATGGAGCGGCGGGGGCGGGCTCGGCAGTCGCGACACCCGCGACCGCCGGGACGAGTGTCGCCGGCATGAGTGTCATGGAAAGGGCGATAACGGCCCTCGCGGCAGGTCTGCTCAGCACGGAAATTCTCCCGACATTGATGTGAATGCGCCGATGTGAATGCGCCGAATGCAGTGACAATATAAGCAGTGCGCGCCGATCGGGCAAACGCTCGGATATTCATTCCCATTTCTGTGCGGCGCGATTTTTATCCTGTCCGGGCGTCGCGGGTCAAGCAGCTGTGAGCGGGGTCATGTCGTGAACTCGCGTTCCGCGTCGAAACTGTGAAAATGCCGGTTTTACACAGATTTTCGACAGAAGATAAACAGCTGATGGCCATTTCTGCGGTGTGATCACGACTTGTACTGTTCACCGTCAATCTACCGATCCGACACGCGATGAAGAAAAGATCTCGGATCAGATTGCCGGTCTTTTCAGACAAAAGTGAGGGAATTTCATGCATTACTTGGCGACAAATACACCGAAGAAATGGCAGCGTATTCCCGCGGTGGTGGCCGCCTGCATGGTCGCCGCTGTCACCGGGGCCGGGTCGGCTCTCGCAGACCCGTCGACCGACCCCGCGATCTCTCCCGTTGCGGCGAGTTCGGACGCCACGGACGCCCCGCCGCCGCCGGCAGGCGCCATGCCCTCGGCTCCACCCGGGGTTCTCACCACACCGGACGGGTGGGTGCTCAATGTCGTCGGCAAGGACGAGTCGCTGGCGCCGGTGGCCCCGCTGACCGGCGCCCCCACCTCACGCGAGTACCTGGTGAACGGAACCTTCACCGGAGCGATCACCGGCTCAGGTAGCACCGCGTTGGCCGGCGGCACGTTGGAGGCCGGTTACCAGATCGGGTGCGGTATCGCCCAGGACGATATCGAGTCGATCACCGGCGGCGGGATCTCGCCGTTCATCACCCCGCCGTTCGGCTTCAAGTCGGGCCTGCGACCCGAGTTCCTCTTTCCGATCGGTGTCACGGCCAACCTGAGCCAACAGATGAAGATCGACCTCAAGCCCGGGACGGTCAACATCGTGCCGGTGGGCAAGAAGTCCTTCAAGGGTGAGAACCCGCGCGTCTCGATCACCGGTTTCCGGATCAAGATCGACGGATGCGCCGGGCAGTCCTTCATCAGGTCCTACGCCACGCTCACCAGCTCGACCGACAACACCGATGACGTCATCACCTATCTCGGCGTGACCAAAGCCGTCTGACGGCAACTACTCGAACTTCGACATGGAGGCTGTCTGATGAACCTGCACCGTTTCGCCGCGATCGCCGTGACGCTCGCGCTACCCCTGGCGATCACCCCCGTTGCGACGGCCGACCCGGCCGACGATCCCGCGGCGCCGGGCGCCGATCCGCTGTCCGCGCCGGCGGTACCCGGGCCGGCACCCGATACCGGCGCCGTTGCCTCCGAGGTTCCCGGAATCGCACACACCCCGGACGGTCGGACCCTGACGGTGTTGGCCAAGGAGGAAACCCAGCTGCCGGTGGCACCGCTGACCACATCGCTGTCGTCTCGGGAGTGGCTGGTCGGCGGCACCTTCACCGGCAGCGGCATGGGATCGGTCAAGGGCGGCACCTTGGAGGTCGGCTACCAGATCGGCTGCGGTATCGAGATGGACAAGGTCAAGCTCAACGGCTCCATCGGCGTCAGCGGCGGCAACATCGCCGTCGACAACGGCGGCCGATTCTCCGACTTCGGAGCGCTGAGCTTTCCCATCTCGGGTCAGATCGAGGTCGAACCCCGACCGGGCACCGTCACCAACGTGCAGGTGGACAAGAAGTCCTACAAGGGCAACGAAGTCCGCGTGACCGTGAAGGACGTGCACATCAAGGTGGACAACTGCGTGGGTGCGTCGTCGCTGCGGTCCTATGCGGTACTGACCAGCTCCGGTACCGACGCCGACGATATCGTCGCCTACTACGGCGTCGCGAAGGTCTTCTGATGCGCGCCATCGTGCCGCTGGCCGTGGCCGCGGCTGTCGCGGCCACCCTGTGCACCTCGGCCACCGCTTCCGCCGACCCGGGCGCAGGCGGACCGCCCGCCCCGCCGGTGCCACCGGCACCGGCCGCGCCGCCCCCGGCCGATCCTGTGCCGGCGCCCCCAGGGCCGGCATCGGCACTCGGCCCGGCGCTGCAGGGGCCGGTGGCCGCACTCACCCAGAACACACAGGAGCTGATGCTCGGTCAGTACGCGGTGCCCTCGGTACCTGGATCTGCCCCGGCCCTGGCCCCCGATGCCTCGGTGCTCGCCATAAGCCAGTTCCTGAACCCATTGAACTTCCAGGTCCAGAATCCCGGTCCGGACGCGGCGCCGACCTCGCCGTACCCCCTCGATCCCATGCAACCGGGTCCGTTCGACCGCGTGAACGAACTGCGCGCCACCCACGCGATGGTGCACGGCGCGCTGGGCCGGATGAACATCGCCGACCTCGGCCAGCCGCTGCCCGGTACCGCCCCGCCGGAGGGGACGAACATCCCGCCGGGACCGGTTCAGTTTCTGCCCGGCCCCGCCGTGCCCGAGGCTCCGCTGCCTTAGGACTCTGCACGCCGTCTGTCGTGAGTCGTCGCGACCGCTGATCGCCGCACCCGCGAACGCCGGGCGGGGCTGGATTTCGCGACCGCAGTCTCTGCCGGTCGATTCCTGTCGAACCGTCGATGCCGGCGATGATCGGTACCGGGCAGACGGCGCACAGCTGTTACTCTCGTAGACTGTTTGACGCACGCCTGCGTAGGTTGCAAAACCGCAGCTAGGCGGCGCGAGACTTTAACCAGACGCTGGTAACGACCCAGCCCCATCGGCACGCCGCGTAACGAAGCCGGCCTGCGCAGGAGGAAGAGTGCTTTCGGCTTTCATCTCGTCGCTGCGGACTGCCGACCTCCGAAAGAAGATTCTCTTCACTCTCGGTTTGGTCGTGCTGTACCGCGTCGGCGCGGCGGTCCCGTCGCCCGGCGTGAACTACCCGAACGTCCAGCAGTGCATCGAGCAGGTCTCCGGTGGTGACTCGGCGCAGATCTACTCGCTGATCAACCTGTTCTCCGGTGGCGCACTGCTGCAGCTGTCGATCTTCGCGGTGGGCGTCATGCCCTACATCACCGCGAGCATCATCGTCCAGCTGCTGACGGTGGTCATCCCGCGTTTCGAACAGCTGCGCAAGGAGGGTCAGGCCGGTCAGGCCAAGATGACCCAGTACACCCGCTATCTGTCGGTTGCGCTGGCAATTCTGCAGGCCACCAGCATCGTTGCGATGGCCGCCAACGGCGCCCTGCTGCAGGGCTGCTCGTTGGAGATCATCGACGACTCCTCGATCTGGGGCCTGGTCGTCATCGTCCTGGTCATGACCGCAGGCGCTTCGCTGGTCATGTGGATGGGCGAGCTGGTCACCGAGCGCGGCATCGGCAACGGTATGTCGCTGTTGATCTTCGCCGGTATCGCCGCCCGCATCCCGTCCGAGGGCAAGATGATCCTGGACGCCCGCGGTGGCCTGGTCTTCACCTTCGTCTGCATCGGTGCGCTGGCCATCCTGGTCGGTGTCGTCTTCGTCGAGCAGGGCCAGCGCCGCATCCCGGTCCAGTACGCCAAGCGCATGGTCGGCAGGCGCATGTACGGCGGAACGTCGACCTACCTGCCGCTGAAGGTCAACCAGGCCGGCGTCATCCCCGTCATCTTCGCGTCATCGCTGATCTACATACCGCAGCTGATCACACAGCTGATCGACAGCGGCCGCAGCAATCCGGGCACCGGCTGGTGGAGTTCGTTCGTCGCCAATCACCTGTCGAACCCGACCAGCATCACCCACATCGCCATCTACTTCGGGTTGATCGTCTTCTTCACGTACTTCTACGTGTCGATCACGTTCAATCCCGAGGAACGTGCCGACGAGATGAAGAAGTTCGGCGGCTTCATCCCGGGCATCCGCCCAGGCAAGCCGACCGCCGATTACCTGCGCTACGTGCTGAGCCGGATCACCCTGCCGGGGTCGATCTACCTGGGCGCCATCGCCGTTCTTCCGAACGTGTTCCTGCAGGCCGGTAGCGGTGGTGCCACCCTGCAGAACCTGCCGTTCGGTGGTGTCGCGGTGCTGATCATGATCGGCGTGGGCCTGGACACCGTGAAGCAGATCGAGAGCCAGCTGATGCAGCGCAACTACGAAGGGTTCCTCAAGTGAGAATTGTTTTGCTCGGTCCCCCCGGCGCCGGAAAAGGAACCCAGGCGGAGAAGCTCGCGGCTCAGCTCGGCATCCCGCAGATCTCGACCGGCGACCTGTTCCGCCACAACATCAGCAATGGCACCCCCCTCGGCGTGGAGGCCAAGAAGTATCTCGATGCCGGAGACCTGGTCCCGGCCACGTTGACCAACGCGCTGGTCGACGACCGTATCGACCATGACGACGCGGCAGGCGGGTTCATCCTCGACGGGTTCCCCCGTTCGGTCGAGCAGGCCGAGGCGCTCAAGGAGATGCTGGCCAAGCGCGGTCTGAAGCTGGACGCCGTGGTCGAGTTCCGGGTGCCGGAGGACGAGTTGGTGGAGCGTCTCAAAGGCCGTGGTCGCGCCGACGACACCGAGGAAGTCATCCGCAACCGCTTCAAGGTCTACCGCGACGAGACTGCGCCACTGCTGGACTACTACGCCGGTGAGCTGAAGACCGTCGACGCCGTCGGCAGCCTCGACGAGGTGTTCGCTCGGGCGCTGGCCGCCCTCGGCAAGTAACCGGCCGCCGGTGATCAACGTGCCCGGCCTGCGTCGCAAGGTCGTCCCGCAGCGCAGCCCAGCGGAACTGGACGCAATGGCCGCGGCCGGCGCGCTGGTCGCCGCGGCGTTGCGCGCCGTGCAGCAGGCCGCCGCGCCAGGGGTGTCCACCGGTGAGCTCGACCGAGTCGCCGAATCGGTGATCCGCGACGGTGGCGGTGTGCCGTCCTTCCTGGGGTATCACGGTTTCCCGGCCACCGTCTGCGCGTCGGTCAACGACCGCGTCGTGCACGGCATCCCGTCGGACGCCGAGATCTTGGTCGACGGCGACCTGGTCTCCATCGACTGCGGGGCGATCCTCGACGACTGGCACGGAGATTCGGCCGTCACCTTCGGGGTGGGCACCTTGATCGAGGCCGACGAGAAGCTTTCCGCGGCCACCCGGTTCTCGATGGAGGCCGGCATCGCGGCGATGGTCCCGGGCAACCGGCTGACCGATGTCTCCCATGCCATCGAGAAGGGCACCCACGCCGCCGAGGCCCGCGATGACCGTCGCTATGGCATCGTGGCCGGCTACGGCGGACATGCGATCGGCCGCGAGATGCACATGGACCCGTTCCTGCCCAACGAGGGTTCGCCGGGGCGGGGCCCCTACCTGGAGATCGGTTCGGTGCTGGCGATCGAGCCGATGCTCACCCTCGGTACCACCAACACCAAGGTGCTCGACGACGACTGGACCGTCGTCACCACCGACGGCTCGCGGGCGGCGCACTGGGAGCACACCGTCGCCGTGACCGCCGACGGCCCACGCATCCTCACGCTGTAGCGCTCAGTCCGGATCACTCGACCCGTCGAGCAGCGTCAGGGTCTCCCAGTTCTGCTGAGTCGCCGTGGCTGCCGCCTCGGCATCGCGGCGGCGGCAGCACTCGATGATCCTTTCGTGTTGGTCGATCGACTGCCGCCCCGACAGCGAGGAGAATCGCTGATACTCCAGGCGCCGGAGCACCGGGGTCACCGTTTCCAGGGCCACCGAGATCGCGTGATTGCCACTCGCCTCGACGGCGACATTGTGAAAGCGTGCGTCGGCGCGCATGGCAGCAGCCGGATCGTCGCGGTCCAGTGCGTCGGCGAAGTCGGCGTTGGCGGCGACCATGGCGTCGATATCGGACTCGGTCAACACCGGTACGGCGAGCCGGACGGCCAGCGCGTGCATCACGGCCGCGACGGCCTGGGCGTCCAGCGCCGCCTTGCGTTCGATGGTGGAGACCACCGTCGAACGACCCGGCATCGTCTGGACAAGACCGGCCGTCTCGAGCCGGGCGATGGCCTCCCGGATCGGAGTGCGGCTGATCCCGAGCCAGCGTTCCAGCTCGGGATCGCGCAGCTTCTCCCCGGGTGCCAGCGTGCCGTTGACGATGGCGTCCCGCAGTGACAGGTAGGCCTGCTCACGCAGCAGCGACCGTTTGTGTCTACCCTGTTCACCCGGCACCGGCATGCACCGAATCCTATGTCGAGCCGGGATCGCCGCCCGGGTGCGCCGTGGTGCGGATGCCCCGGATCAGGTCGACGGCTTTCTCGCCGATCATGATGGTCGCCGCGTTGGTGTTCACCGACACGATGGTGGGCATCACCGACGCATCCGCCACCCGTAAGCCCTGCAGGCCGTGCACCCGGAGCTCGGCGTCGACGACCGCGTCCGGGCCGGTGCCCATCGCCGCGCTGCCCACCGGGTGGTAGTAGGTGCTGGTCGCCCGCATGACATGGTGGCGCAACCCGGCCGCGTCGACGATGTCCGGGCCGGGCAGTACTTCGCGGCCGTACCACGGCGCGAAGACATCGGTGGCCGCGATCTCGCGGGCCAGTCGGACGCCCTGGACCAACCTGCGCACGTCGGATTCGGTGCCCAGATAGTTAGGATCGATCAGCGGGGCGGTGGTCGGATCCGGTCCGGCCAGCCGGACGGTGCCGCGGGCGTGGGGGACGGCCGCGACGGCGATCGTAAAGCTGTTGGCCGGCGCGCTCAGATGCGGTGGATGGAACGGGACATGGATGAACATCAGCTGCATGTCCGGCCCGGTCGATGCCGCGTTGCTGCGCCACGCCAGCGATGTTTCGGCGTGATTGGTCAGCCCGGGCGGGATGGGTTGGGACGCCTCGAAGACCACCGGGCACAGCGGATGATCGTGGAGGTTGCGGCCCACACCGGGGAGGTGGTGGTGTACGGGTATGCCGACCGACTCCAGCTCGGAGGCCGGGCCCACCCCGGACAGCAGGAGCAGGCGCGGGGTGTCGACCGCGCCCGCGCTCAAGATCACCTCGGTCTCGGCGAAGCCGCGACGCAGACGCCCGTCCCTCGTGAATTCGACACCGATGCAACGGGTGTCGGAGAAGAGCAGTCGTCCGGCTCGGGATCCGGTGGAGATGGTCAGGTTCGGTCGGGCGCGCACCGCCGGCGGCAGATAGGCCACGGCGGTACTCTGCCGACGGCCGTGCGCAATCGCCAGATCGTGCCAGCCCGCGCCCTCGGGGTCGGCGCCGTTGAAGTCATCGGTCAACGCGAAGCCCGCCTGCCGCGCGCCGTCGAGGAACACCTGGGACAACGGGTTGGCGGTGTCGGCCGCGGCCGGCGCCGGTGACATCGGGCCGTCGGTTCCGCGGTAGCGGGGATCGCCCCCCGGCACGGTTTCCATGCGTCGGAAGTAGGGCAGTAACGACGCGTGATCCCAGCCGGTGCAACCGGCCGACGCCCAGCTGTCGAAATCGTTGGGGTGTCCCCGCAGGTGCACCATGGCGTTGATGCTGCTGCTGCCGCCGAGGGTGTTCCCCCGCGGCCAATTATGTTGCAGCCCAGCGGTTCCTGCTTGTGCCACGGTGGTGTAGTTGTGATCGACCGCGCTACCCCATAGTGTCGGCCAGGCCGGCGGCGTTGCCACGGCCGGGTCGGTGTCCGGTGGGCCGGATTCCAAGAGGAGAACCCTGGTGGTGCGATCTTCGGAGAGCCGGCCGGCGATGACGCTGCCTGCCGAGCCGGCGCCGATCACGACGAAGTCGTAGGTGTCGGCACGGTCGTTGATGGCCGTGTCGGTGGTGCGGATGGTCATGGGATCCTCTCGGGCCGTAAAATCCAATATATTGGATATCGCATGGCCGTCGAACTTTGTTCCCGTTTGATGGATCCACGCGGTTTTGTCTCCTCAGGTGGTCAGACGGTAAAAAAAGGGATGCCCTCACACCCCGGTAAGCGCGACCCGATAGCTCTGGCGCGCGACAACTGGGAGCGCGCCGGTTGGTCCGATGTGGCCGACGGCATGGTGGCGGTCACCTCGGTGATGCGGGCCCACCAGATCCTGCTGGCGCGCGTGGAGAACGCCCTGCGGCCCTACGATCTGAGCTTCTCCCGCTTCGAGTTGCTGCGCCTGCTGGCGTTCACCAGGAACGGCGAACTGCCGATCACCAAGGCCTCGGACCGGCTCCAGGTGCACGTCACCAGCGTCACCCATGCCATCCGGCGGCTCGAGGCCGACGGGCTGGTGGAGCGGTTGCCGCACCCGACCGATGGCCGCACCACGTTGGTGCGACTGACCGATCTGGGCCGCTCGACGGTCGAGGACGCCACCGAGACGCTCAACACCGAGGTGTTCGCCGATATCGGTATCCCCGATGAGGATTCGCGCTCGCTCGCCGCGGCGATCGAGGCCCTACGGCGTCACAGCGGGGACTTCTAGCGGCCCAGGAGACTACGGGTTCTGCTGCTCGGCAGCGGATTTCAGGACAGAGCCCGTCGTGTCGCCGGTCGGTATCGGGATGCTTGCGGTGACCGTGGTGCCGGCGCCCGGCCGCGAACGGATATGCAGGCGACCGCCGACGATCTCGGCACGCTCGGCCATCGACAACAACCCGTAACCGCCCATCTCGTCACCGCCGAGGGGATGCTCGAACGTGTCGAATCCGATTCCGTCATCGGTGATTTCGAGTCGGGCCTGCTCGCCGGACACCGAGAATGTGAGTTTGGCGCTGGTGGCGCGGGCGTGTTTGACGACGTTCTGCAGGCACTCCTGGGCGATCCGGTACAACGCCAGCTCGATATGGTCGGGCAACCGCCGGTCGGCGAGCTCGACGGCCAGTTCGAGCTGGGGGATCGAGCGCGCCAGGCTGGCCAGTCCGCCGGCGAGACCGAGATCATCGAGCACCGGTGGGCGCAGCCCGCTGATCGCGGCGCGTGCCTCCTGCAGCGTCAGGTCGGCCAGTTCGCGGGCCTTGACCAGCTGGTCGGCCGCCGTCACCGGATTGTCGGCCACCGCGCGCCCCGCCGCGTCGAGCCAGTAGGACAACGTCACCAGGCGCTGGGAGATGCCGTCGTGGATATCGCCGGCCAGCCGCCGCCGTTCCAATTCCTGAGCCTCGATGACCTGCTCGACGAAGTTCTCGTGGGCGCGTTCGCGGGCCACCAGCTGGCGGTGCAGGCGGGCCTGGTGCAGCGCGCCGGCGATGAGTCGCCCGATGACCAGCAGCAGCTCGACATCGCGGTCGGTGAACTCACGGCGCTGCACGGTGTGGACATTCAGCACGCCGACCAGACCGCCAGGATCGGTCTGCATGGGCACCGAGACCATCGAGGTGAAGTCCGAACCGCGCAGCGACTCGAAGGGCAGATACCGCGGATCGGATTCCTTGTCATGACTGATCACCACGGCCTGCCGGTTACTGGCGACCCAACCGGAGATGCCGTGGCCGAGGGGGAGGCGGATCTTGCCGACCTCACTGTCGAACGGAGGGGTGGCGCCGGTCAGTGTCAGTGACCGTTCGGTGTCGTCGAGCACGTGCACGAAGCAGACATCGGTGGCGGTGGCGTCGGTGATCATCCGGGCGGCGGCGGCCGCCAACGGCTCCACACCGGGACCGCTGGAGGTCGCCTGGATCAGTTCGCGCAGCAGGGCCAGCTCGCGGTCAGCGGTCAGGATGGGGCTGGTCATCGATAGATGCCCTCCCGTAGCGCAGTGGCCACCGCGCCGGTGCGATCGCTGACGCCGAGCTTGCGATAGATCGAACTCAGGTGGGTCTTGACCGTTTCCTCACCGATCACCAGCTTGGCGGCGATACCGCGGTTGGACAGCCCGCTGACCACATACGACAAGATCTCGCTCTCGCGTTGGGTGAGCCCCTGCCGGGCGCCCGGCCAGAACTCGTCGCGCTGCAGGCGGGCCGCGGTGTCGGCGGCGCGTGCCGCCATGCCGGGGTCGATGGCCGTCTCGCCGCGGTGTGCCAGTTCGAGCTGGCGGACCAATTCGTCGCTGCTGATGCTCTTGAGCAGATAGCCCGATGCGCCGACCCGCAGTGCTTGGAACAGGTACTGCTCGTCCTCGTACACCGACAGCATGACGATCTTGCGGTCGGGATCGCGCTCCCGCAGCGCCAGGCACAGATCCAAGCCGCTGGCCCCCTGCATCCGGACATCGCACAGCACGATGTCCGGGTCCAGTTCGGCGACCACCGTGAGGGCACGTTCGGCGCCGACGGCCTGCCCGACGACCTGCACACGATCCTCGAAGCTCACGAGCATGGCCTTGAGCCCCTCGATGACCATCTCGTGGTCGTCGACCAGCACAAGGCGCATCGGGCTGGACGGCGCCATGCGGACAACCATAGGGCTGCCGGACGGCCCGCAGACCCAACTTGGCCCACCCAATCCCCCTTCCGGGGGACGCGGCGCCGATGTGATCTGGGCCACTCTTATCCGATGACGCCGCTGGATAGTGCCGGACCCGCCGCCACCTACTTGTTCCGCCGTACCGACCCGTTGCGCGCGCTGGTGCTCGATCTCGATGCCCTGGCCGACCTCCGGTTCGACGGCTACCGCGTCGTGTTCAACGCCGCGTTCGCCGCCCTCGGCCTTCCCGTGCAGTGGAGCGTGGAGCGCTACCGGCAGCTCCTGGCGCTGCCCGACGAACGGCTGCGGGTGGCCGCCGAACTGCGCAAACGATGTATCGGCACCGACTGCGATGTGCTGGTGCGTGTCCTGGTCGAGCAGGTGTGCGACACCAAGGAGGCCCTGCTGCAGCGGGTGATGCTCGACGCGGGGTTCAGCCCGCGGCCCGGCCTCAATGATCTGGTGACCGATGCTTTCGTCGCGCAGGTGCCGATCGCGGTGATCACCGATGGTCGGCGGCGCTGGGCGCAGCCGCTGGTGAGCCAGCTGGTGGGGGCGGGTCTGGTCGAAGCCGTGGTGACCGCCGACGATATCGGTGTGCCGCCGCGCGGGGATGCCCTGTTCCGGCAGGCATTGGCCGAACTGGGCGTGGCGCCGCATGACGCATTGGCCATCGTCGGGTCGGCTACCGGTCTGCGTGGCGCCGATGCCGCAGGCCTGGCCACCGTCCTCGTCGACGGCGACGCCGACACCGCGGCCGGGGTTCCGTCCGCCGCGGCCGCGGTGCGTCGCGATTACAGCGGGACCGACGGCGGCCTGCGGCTGGCCCAATTCCGCCGACTGCACGCGCAGTGGTGGGCCGAACACAGCGTTCCGGCGGCCTGACCGCGCCGACGCCGCGTATCACCGGTGCCTGCGATCACAGCGGCACCCAGATCCCGAAGAACCTCCACGGTCGCCCTCGAACCTGCAAGCGGGCTGTGACTATCCCGCGCGCAACGCCTCGATGACGGCGCTGAAATCCAACCCGCTGTGCTCGGCGTTGAAATCCGCGTAGATCTGCGCCGCATGGGTACCCAGCGGCGCGTTCGAGCCGGTCGATTCGACCGCCGCCATCGCCAGCCCGAGGTCCTTGTGCATCAGGGCGGTAGCGAAGCCGGGCTTGAAATCGTTGTTCGCCGGTGAGGTCGGAACCGGCCCGGGCACCGGGCAATTGGTACTCACGGCCCAGCAGTTCCCGGTCGCCCCGGTGATCACGTCGAACAGCTTCTGCTTGTCCAGACCCAGCTTCTCGGCCAGGACGAACGCCTCACCGATGGCGATCTGCTGCACCGCAAGGACCATGTTGTTGCACACCTTGGCGGCCTGACCGGCGCCCGCGCCACCACAGTGGATGACCTTGCCTGCCATCGGTTCCAGCGCCGCGGTGGCCCTGGCGAATGCCTCCTCCTCGCCGCCGACCATGAATGCCAGCGTGCCCGCCGCGGCACCCTTGATGCCGCCGGACACCGGGGCATCGAGCTGGGCGAAGCCGGCATCGAGGGCCTGCCGGTGGATCTCGCGGGCGTCATCGACGGAAATGGTGGAGGTGTCGATGAACAGCGCACCGGCCTTTGCCGCCGGCAGCACCTCGGCATACACGGACTTCACGATGGCACCGTTGGGCAGCGAGGTGATGACGATATCGGCCTCGGCCACCGCCGCGGCGCCGGTGTCGAAGGTCGTGATGCCCGTGCCTGCCGCGGTATCCCGCAGGTCGGCAACGGGGTCGTATCCGTGCACGGTGAAACCGCCCGACACCAGGTTGGCGGCCATCGGACCGCCCATGTTCCCGAGGCCGAGAAAAGCGATGGTGCTCATCTGCTGTCGTCCCTTCTATCCGGCGGCCCGGGCCCGCGCGGCTTCCGCCCGGCCGATGACCACCCGCATGATTTCGTTGGTGCCCTCCAGGATTCGGTGCACCCGTAGGTCCCGGACGATCTTCTCCAGGCCGTACTCGTTGAGATAGCCGTAGCCGCCGTGCAACTGCAGCGCGGAGTCGGCCACGTCGAAGCAGGAGTCGGTGACGTAGCGCTTTGCCATCGCGCACAGTTCGACCTTGTCCGGTGCGTTCGCGTCGAGTGCAGACGCGGCGCGCCACAACATGATCCGAGATGTCTCCAGAGCGGTGGCCATATCGGCCAGGGCGAACCGGATGGTGGGCTCGTCGAGGAGGGCGCCACCGAAGGCCTCCCGATCACGCAGATAGGCGGCCGCCTTCTGGTGTGCGGTGCGGGCCCCGCCGAGCGAGCAGGCGGCGATGTTGATGCGGCCGCCGTTGAGCCCGTTCATGGCGATACCGAACCCGGTGCCCTCGCCCTCGGGCCCGCCGAGCAGCGCATCGGCAGGCACCCGTACCTGCTCGAGGACGACCTGCGCGGTCGGCTGGGTGTTCCACCCCATCTTGGCTTCATTCGGCCCGAAACTCAGCCCAGGGGTGCCCTTTTCGACCAGGAATGCCGAGATTCCCTTCGGTCCGTCCGCGCCGGTGCGGGCCATCACGACATAGACGTCGGAAACTCCTGCGCCGGAGATGAACTGCTTGACACCGTCGAGCACCCAGCCGTCGGAGTCGCGAACCGCCTTGGTGCGCAATGCCGCGGCATCCGAGCCGGCCCCGGGCTCGGTCAGGCAGTAGCTCGCGATGGTCTCCATGCTCGCCAGCCGGGGCACCCAGGTCTTGCGCTGTTCCAGGTTGCCATAGGTGTCGACCATCCACGCACACATGTTGTGGATGGAGATGAACGAGGCCAGCGCCGGATCGGCCGCGGCCAATTCCTCGAAGATCCGCACCGCGTCGATGCGGCGCAACCCGCTGCCACCGACATCCTCGCCGCAGTAGATCGCGGCCATGCCCAGTTCGGCGGCCGCACGCAGCACATCGGTGGGGAAGTGCTTGCTGTGGTCCCACTCCAAAGCGTGCGGCGCAAGGCGTTTGGCGGCGAACGCGGCTGCCGTCTCGGCAATCACCCGTTCGTCGTCGGTCAGCTCGAAGATCGACATGTCGGCGCTATTGCATCGTGGGAATGGAGAACTCGGCGCCATCCTTGATGCCCGACGGCCAGCGCTCGGTGACGGTCTTGACCTTGGTGTAGAACTGGATCGAGGCCGGGCCGTGCTGGTTGAGATCGCCGAAGCCGGAACGCTTCCAGCCGCCGAAGGTGTGATAGGCCACCGGGACCGGGATCGGCACGTTGACGCCGACCATGCCGACCTGCACGCGCGAGACGAAGTCGCGGGCGGCGTCGCCGTCGCGGGTGAAGATCGCGACACCGTTGCCGTATTCGTGCTCTGTAGGGAGCCTCAACGCGTCCTCATAGTCCTTGGCTCTTACGATGCACAGCACCGGGCCGAAGATCTCGTCGGTGTAGATCGACATGTCGGTGGTGACATGGTCGAACAGGGTGGGGCCGATGAAGAATCCCCCGGACAGATCCTGACCATCGAAGCTCAGTTCGTCGGTGGCGCGCTCGCGCCCGTCGACCACCAGTTCGGCGCCGGCTTCCACACCTTGGCCGATGTAGTCACGCACCCGCTCCAGGGCGGCACCGGTCACCAGGGGCCCGTAGTCGGCCTTGGGATCCAGGCTGTGCCCGACACGGAGCTGGTTGACGCGCTCGACCAGCCTGTTGCGAAGCCGTTGCGCTGTTTCTTCGCCCACCGGGACCGCGACGCTGATGGCCATGCACCGCTCGCCGGCGCTGCCGTAGCCGGCGCCGATGAGTGCGTCGACGGCCTGGTCGAGATCGGCATCGGGCATCACGATCATGTGGTTCTTGGCACCGCCGAAGCACTGGCTGCGCTTTCCGTTGGCCGCGGCCGTGGAGTAGATGTACTGCGCGATGTCCGAGCTGCCGACGAAGCCGACGGCCTGGATGTCGGGATGGCTCAGGATCGCGTCGACAGCCTCCTTGTCGCCGTGGACGACCTGGAACACGCCTGCGGGCAGGCCGGCCTCCAAGAAGAGCTCGGCCAGCCGCAGCGGCACCGAGGGGTCGCGCTCGGAGGGCTTGAGGATGAAGGCATTTCCACACGCGAGCGCCGGACCCGCCTTCCACAGCGGGATCATCGCCGGGAAGTTGAACGGGGTGATCCCGGCGACCACACCGAGCGGCTGACGGATCGAGTACACGTCGATACCGCCGCCGGCGCCCTCGGTGAACTCACCTTTGAGCAGGTGCGGGATGCCGATCGCGAACTCGATGACCTCGACGCCGCGCTGGATGTCGCCCTTGGCATCGGGCACGGTCTTGCCGTGTTCGATGGAGAGCAGCTCGGCCAGCTCGTCGACGTTCTCGTTGACCAGCGCGATGAACTTCATCAGCACACGGGCCCGCCGTTGCGGGTTCCACGCCGCCCATTCCTGCTGCGCGGTCACCGCGGAGGCGACCGCGGTGTCCACGTCGGCCTTGCTGGCCAACAAGACCTGTGCCTGCACCTCGCCGGTGCTGGGGTTGAGGACATCCGCGGTGCGGGTGGAGGCGAGGTCGCTGCGCTTGCCGTCGATGAAGTGCTGAATTTTGGTGGTCATGAGATCCGTCCGAAGTGAGCGTGCCCGATGTGATCCGAGATACTTGGATATCCTAGTAATGTGCTGGGTTGCACGCAAGGACGGGTTGGGAAGGCTCAGTGAATCCGAGCGCGCAGCTGCTCGACGTAGGCCTGGGTGTCCGCCCATGCCGGCAGCACGCCCTGGGCGAGTGCCTCGGCCAGCGTCGGTGCGGCCGCATCGCGCTCGGAGAGGATCAGCCGATGTTCCAGGGGCCAGTCGATGCCCAGGGAGGTCGGTGAGATGGTGCGCTCGCGATCCGGGGCGTAACCAGCCGAGCACAGGTACATCACCGTCGAATCATCTTCCAGCGCAAGGAAAGCGTGGCCCAGTCCCTCGGAGAGGTAGACCGATCGTCGCTGCCGGTCGTCGAGCAGCACCCCGTCCCAGTGCCCGAAGGTGGGCGAGCCGACCCGGATGTCGACGACCACGTCGTACACCGCGCCACGCAGGCAGGTGACGTACTTGGCCTGGCTCGGCGGGACGTCGGCAAAATGCACACCGCGCAGCACGCCGGCCGCCGAGATTGAACAGTTCGCCTGGTGGAGCTCGAAGCGGTGGCCGGTCATCGCCTCGAAGGACGCATTGGTGAACCACTCGAAGAATGCGCCGCGGGCGTCGCTGTGCACCGTCGGAGTGATCTCCCACGCGCCGGGAACCGCGAGTTCCCGTGCGCTCACTGGCCGCGCTCCGCGTACCGTGCCTCGATCGTCGATTTCAAGGGCCCCCACCACTTTTCGTTGTTCCGATACCAGTCGATCGTGGCCAGCAGGCCCGCCTCGAAATCGGTGTGCACCGGAGCCCACCCCAGCTCCTCGCGCAGCACCGACGCATCGATGGCGTAGCGCAGATCATGCCCCACCCGGTCGGTCACCTGGTCGAAATCGTCGGGATCGTGCCCCATCAGAGTCAGCAGTGTCCGCAACACGCTGCGGTTGTCCCGCTCACCGTCCGCCCCGATGAGGTAGGTCCGGCCGGGCGTGCCGTCGACAAGGATGCGCCACACCGCCGCATTGTGATCGTCGACGTGGATCCAGTCGCGCACATTGGCGCCGGTGCCGTACAGCTTGGCGCGCCTGCCGGTCAGGATGTTGGTGATCTGCCGAGGGATGAACTTCTCGACGTGTTGGTAGGGCCCATAGTTGTTGGAGCAGTTGGAGATCGTGGCGGCCACACCGTAGGAGCGAACCCAGGCTCGCACCAGCAGATCGGCGGCTGCCTTCGTCGACGAGTACGGACTCGAAGGGTTGTACGGGGTGGACTCGGTGAAACGCGCGGGATCGTCGAGGGCCAGGTCCCCGTAGACCTCATCGGTCGACACATGGTGAAACCGGGTCCCGTGTCTGCGCACCGCCTCCAACAGCGTGAACGTGCCCACGACATTGGACTGCACAAACGGCGTCGGGTCGGCGAGGCCGTTGTCGACATGGGTTTCCGCGGCGAAGTGCACCACCGCATCGGCCGCCGCGACGAGATCGGAGACCAGATCGGTATCGGTGATATCGCCTTCGACCAGCCGGATGCGGCCGGCCACCGGCGCCAGCGATTCACGGCTTCCCGCGTAGGTCAGCGCATCCAGGACCGTCACCTGGGTCTCCGGTCGTTCCCGGAGGGTGAGGTGCACGAAGTTGGACCCGATGAATCCGGCACCACCGGTGACCAGCAACCGCATGGCCCAACCCTAGAGGTGCACCGCCCCGCCGCTCTAGGTGAGGCCGAGCGGGCCGGCCAACTCGGTCAACGTCGGCAACAGCTCATCCCAGCCGCCGAGCACCTGGATCGCCACATGATCGGCACCGGCATCCAGATGCTGGTTCAGGCGCGCGGCGACATCGGCTGCGGTGCCATGGGCGACGACGGCGTCGATCAGCCGGTCACTTCCCGGCTTGGCGATATCGTCCTCGGTGAAGCCAAGCCGGCGCCAGTTGTTCAGGTAGTTGCTCAGGTTCAGATAGAAGTCCACCGCCTGCCGACCGATCTCCCGGGCGTGCTCGACATCGGTGCTGAGGACGACCTTGTGCTCGGGCGCCAGGAACACGGTGTTACCGATCAGGTTGTGGGCCTGGCCGGTGTGCTGCGGGGTGGTCAGGTAGGGATGGGCGCCCGCGCTGCGGGCGGCCGCCAGCTTGAGCACCTTGGGCCCCAGCGCGGCGATGACCCGCCGGCTGGTGGGCACATGGGCGGCATCCAGCGAATCCAGGTACTCGACCAGCACGTCATATGGTTTGCGGTATTCCTCGGTGTGCTCGGGATGGCCGATGCCGATACCGAGCAGGAAGCGACCCGGATGAGCCTTCTCCACCCGGTGGTAGGCCTCGGACACCTCACCGGCATCCGCCTGCCAGACGTTGATGATGCCTGTGGCCACCTGCAGATTGTCGGTGGCCTCCAACAGCGGCTCGACATAGTTCAGGTCACCCTTGGGCGACCCACCGATCCACAGCGCGCCATAACCCAGCTTCTCGATCTCGGCAGCCTGCTCGGGCTTCGGCACACCGAAGGTCCAGACGCCGTAGCGACCGAAATCGGGTTTGAGGGTCACGGCGTCGGTCATGGCGATCTCCATCCTCGTCGTTCTCGTCGATGTGTTTCTGATCGGTGTGTCTCTGCCCGGCTCATCTCACCGCAGGCCCAGCGGGCCGGCCAACTCGGTGAGCGCGGGTAACAGGTTGTCTGTACCCGTCAGCACCTGAACCGGAACATGATCGGCGCCGGCGGTCAGGTGTTCTTTGAGCCGGGCCGCGATGGCATCGGTGGTGCCGTGGGCGACGACGGAGTCGACGAGGACGTCGCTGCCGGGCTTGGCCACGTCCGCGTCCGTGAACCCGAGCCGTTTCCAGTTGTTCAGGTAGTTCGCCAGACCCAGGTAGATCTCCAGTGCCTTGCGGCCTACCTCGCGGGCGTGTGCCGCATCGGTGGTGAGCACGACTTTGTGTTCGGGCGCCAAGAACGCGTCGGGTCCGATCAGCTCCCGCGCCTGCGCGGTGTGCTCGGGTGTCGTGAGGTACGGATGCGCGCCGGCGCTGCGCCGGGCCGAAAGCTTGAGCACCTGCGGACCGAGTGCGGCCACCACGATCCGATCCTTGGGCACACCGTGCTGATCGAGCGCGTCGAGATACTCGGTGAGCGCGTCGTAGGGCTTCTTGTATTCGGTGTGCGCCTCGGGATGGCCGACGCCGATACCGAGCAGGAAGCGGCCGGGGTAGCGCTTTTCGATGCGGTGGAAGGAGTCGGCCACCGGCGCCGCCGGTGCCGACCAGATGTTGACGATGCCGGTGGCCACCTGCAAGGTTTCGGTCGCGTCCAGGATCGGATCGACCCAATCCAGTTCGGCGGGCGGTGAGCCGCCCGCCCAGATCGCACCGTAACCGAGCGATTCGATCTCCCGGAGCTGTGGTTCGGGGAGCTGCCGCCACTGCTCGTAGTGACCGAACACGCCGAACTTGCCCAGAGCTGGTTTCGTCATGGTCGGCACAACCTCCGCAAGGGCGCTGCGCATTCCGACCGACGCACGGGCCTCGCTACTCGGTCCCCGCCGCCGACAACTCACCCGGGGTGGGGATGACCGGAGCCGGCGCCACCAGCGGCAGGCAGACCGCGAACCGGGTGTCGCCGGGCTTGGACTGCACCGAGATGTTGCCCCCGTGCTTTTCCACCACGATGCGCCAAGCCAGGTCCAGTCCGAGGCCGGTGCCCTCGCCGAAGGGTTTGGTGGTGAAGAACGGCGTGAAGATGCGGTCGATGACATCCTCGGGGATGCCGGGGCCGTCATCACAGATCTCGACACGGATCATCTGTTCGTTCTCGCGGCTGGTCCGGATGGTCAAGGTGCCGTGGCCGCCCATCGCCTGGATGGCGTTGTCGATGATGTTCGTCCACACCTGGTTCAGGTCGCCGGGATAGCACTGCAGTTCGGGCAGCGTCTTGTCCAAGTCCTTGACGATCGTGACCGGTCGGTCCTTCCCCGGTCCGCCGATCTTGTCGCCGAACATCATCACGGTGCTGCGGATCAGTTCGTGCACGTCGGCACTGCCGTAGGAGCCGCGGTCCATCTGCGAGTACTGCTTGGCCCCGGCCAGCAGCGCCGAGATGCGCTTGCTCGCCTCGGCGATCTCGTTCATCCGCAACTCGTTGTCAATGGTGTACTTCAGCCAGCCGATGGCGCCCTGCAGCGAGGCGGTCGAATCCAGATCGTCGACCAGCGCCGACACCCGCTCCAGCCAGTCGGTGTCCAGGCCCGCCTCCACGAACGTCGGAGCGTAATCCCAGGCGCCGGCGATACCGTGATCCTCGAGCCAGTCACCGAGCTCGTCCTCGCGATCGGAGGCTTCCAGCGCGGTGAGTTCCAGGTCCTTGTTCTTGGCGACCTGTTCGGCCACCTGATCCTGGATGTTGACCAGGGCGCGCAGCGATTCGGGGCTGAACTTGGCCTCGGCCACCATGGCGAGTTTGTGTCGCATGTGACCGACGCTCTCGCGAAGGTCGGATACGGCGCGCGCGGTGGCCGCCGCCGGATTGTTCAGCTGGTGGGTCAGCCCGGCGGTGATGGTGCCCAGTGCCAGCAACTTCTCACGCTGGCCGATGATCTGGCTCTGCCGGCGGCCACCGACGAGCTGGCCTTCCATGAGGTGCACGGCCATCGGGAACTGCGCACGCATGAACTCCGCGAACGCCCGCGCCTCCAGCACGAACACCCGTGACTCGGACACCAGGCGTACCGAGGCCTGGTAGAGCTGCTCTTCACCGGGGATGTACGCCGACCAGGCGCCGAAGTAGACGCCGCGCTGCGAGGTCCGGTTGGTCTG
This sequence comes from Mycolicibacterium neoaurum VKM Ac-1815D, assembly GCF_000317305.3. The sequence goes on from NC_023036.2 coordinate 1,450,052, forward strand.
GATGTCGACGCCGCCGGAGCGCTTCGACATGATCAGTTCACCATCGATCAGCACGTAGAAGCACGTCGCCTGCTCGCCCTCCTGCACGATCGGGCCGGCCGGAAACGTCTCGATGGAGCCCGCTTGGCAGAGCGTGTCGAGCTGCTCGTCGGTCAGATGCTCGAACAGGAACAGGGTCCGCAGTTCGTCGCGTACACACGTCTCGCCCATATGTCTCAAGCCCCTCTATGCCTCAGCCAGGTACCGGTGCACGAACATCACCGCCATCGACCCTTCGCCGACGGCCGCGGCAACCCGCTTGGCGGATTCCGAACGCACATCTCCTGCAACAAACACACCGGGCACACTTGTTTCCAGGTGGTGCGGAGGACGGTCCAGGCTCCAGCCGCACACATCGCGCAGATCGGGGCCGGCCAGGATGAAACCGCGGTCGTCGCGGGCCACCACGCCGTCGAGCCAGTCGGTGCGCGGGGTGGCGCCGATGAAACAGCACAGCCGGTTGGCCGGCACATCCTCGGTCTCACCGGACTTGCGGTCGGCCAGTGTGAGCCCGACAAGGTGGTCGTCGGCGGCGGTGGTGCCGACCACCTCGGTGCAGGTGCGGACCTCGATCTTGTCGTTGGCCTCGATCTGCTGGATCAGGTAGTAGGACATGGATGCCTCCAGCGAGGGGCCACGCACCAGCATGGTGACCCTCTTGGCGGTCCTGGACATGAACATCGCCGCCTGGCCTGCTGAGTTGGCGCCGCCGACGATGTAGACCTCTTCACCGGCGCATTCGGCGGCATCGGACACCGAGGCGCCGTAATAGACGCCGCGCCCGATCAAGTTGGACTCCTCGGCCGCCGAACAGCCCGTCACCGTCAACTCCCGGTAGTCGACACCGGTGGCGAGGATGACCGCCCGGGCGCCGATGGTGCGCCGGCCGTTGCCGTCGGCGGAATCGTCATCGGAGAAGGTGATCATGCGTGCCGTTCCGATCTCACCGGCCTGCAGATGCAGGGCCTGGCGGGTGGTGATCACCTCGGCGCCGAAGCGCTCGGCCTGCCGGCGTGCCGTGGTGGTCAGATCGACCCCGGAGATGCCGTTCTCAAAGCCGAGATAGTTCTCGATCCGGGAGCTGCGGCTGGCCTGACCACCCGTCATCGCGCGCTCGATCAGGACGGTGTTGAGACCCTCGGACGCGCCGTAGACCGCGGCGGCCAATCCGGCAGGCCCGCCGCCGATGACCGCCAGGTCGTACATCTCCAGGGACGGGTTGGTGGACAGGCCGAGCATGGTGGCCAGCTCGGTGTCGGTGGGTTCGACCATGGGCTTGCCGTCCTCGGTGATCACCACCGGCAGCTGCCTGCCGTCCAGCCCGGCTGCCTCGAGCAGTTGGCGACCCTTGGGTTCCTCGGCGGTGAAGGCCTTGAAGGGATAACCGTTGCGGGCGAGGAACTGACGCACATCCCAGGACCGCGGATTCCACTGGTGGCCGATCACCTTGGTGTACGGGATGGCGTGATCGCCGGCGGCATGCCAGGACTCGAGCAGGCCGTCGATCACCGGGTAGAGCTTCTCCTGGGGCGGATCCCACGGCTTGAGCAAATAGTGGTCGAGATCGACGACGTTGATGGCGTCGATGGCGGCCGTCGTATCGGCATATGCGGTGAGCAGGACCCGTCGTGCCATCGGGTACAGGTCCATCGCGGCCTCGAGGAACTCGATACCGCTCATCTGCGGCATCCGGTAGTCGGCCACGAACACGGCGACGGTGTCACCGCGCAGCTTCAGTTCGTGCAACGTGTCAAGGGCATCGGGACCGGATTCGGCACGCACGATCCGATATCGCTCGCCATAGTGGCGGCGCAGATCGCGTGCCACGGCGCGGGACACGGCCGGATCATCGTCGACCGACAGGATCACGGGCTTGCGGGGTTGGCGCTCGGCGTCAGGCATCACTGATGATTATGCGCTGGACGTCCACTTCTTATCCCCACCTGATCGCTGACGGCGAACGTCGCGCATCGTCGGCCTAGACTGCCGCGTGTGACGGCGCTCGAGTACTCCGATTCCATCCACCTCGCCCTGGGCACGCAGGCGACCTACGACCTGGTCTCCGATATCACCCGGATGGGCCGGTGGAGTCCGGTGTGCAAGGAGTGCTGGTGGGACGACCCGGCCGCCGGTGCGGTGGCCGGGGCGTGGTTCACCGGGCGGAATGTGCTGCCCGAGCGCACCTGGGAAACCCGCAGCCAGGTCGTCGCGGCCACGCCGGGTCGCGAGTTCGCCTGGGAGGTCAACGATGGTTGGGTCCGGTGGGGCTTCACCATGGAACCGGCAGGCGAGGGCACCACGCTGACTCAGTACTGGCGGTTCCTGCCCAAGGGCATCGAGGGATTCCGGGAGCGCTTCGGCGCCGATGCGGACGCGCAGATCGCGACGCGCTCGGAATTGGCACTCAGTGGGATCCCGCAGACCCTGGCGGCCATCAAGGCCACTGCCGAGGCGCAGTCCGCCTAGTCGGCAAGGCCGGCCCACCGCCCGCTCACCGCGGGCGGGCCACCAGGACCGGCACCCGTGCCGCCTGGACCACGGCATTGCTGACCGAGCCCAGCAGCACCGAGGCCACGGCGCCGTGGCCATGACTGCCCACGACGACCAACTGCGCCGCCGTCGAGTGCTCGACGAGCCGGGCGGCGGGCCGGTCGGGAACCACGATGCGGTTGACGTCCACGTGCGGATATCGGTTCTGCCAGGGGACGAGCATCTCGCGCAGTTGCCGGTCGACCTCGGGGCGCAATGACTCCCAGTCGAAACCCGGCATCTCGAATGCGCCGGGGGACCACCAGGCATGCAGGACGTCCAGGCCCACACCGCGTCGGGACGCCTCCTCGAAGGCCAGGGCCGTCGCGGACGCCGATGCCTGCGATCCGTCGAAGCCGAGCAAGACCGGCGCAGCAGGTGCCGGTAGTCCGTCGTCATCGCTGATCACCACCACCGGGCAGTGGGCCCGATGGAGCAGCCCCGTGCTGACGCTGCCCAGCAGGTGACGCGAAAGCGCGCCCCTGCCACGGCTTCCCGTGACGACCATGCCCGCCGTGCGGGACGCGTCGACCAATGCCGCGGTGGGTGTCGCGACGACCAGATCGGTGGTCACCGTGGTGTCGGTGAGAGTGCGGACCGAGTCGGCGGTTTCCTCGAGCAGATCGCGCCCGAGCTGCATCTGCCAATCCAGGTAGTCCGCAGGCGCAGGTACCGCGGGCCAGGCGCCGACCGGCATGGTGTTCGCGTGCAACAGCACCAACGGGATGCCCCGCAACCCCGCCTCGGCGGCCGCCCACTGCACGGCGATCCGAGCAGACGGCGAATCATCCACTCCGACAACGATTTTGGTGATGTCAACCGGCTCGGTCATCTGTGTTCCTTTCGCCGAGGCGCTGGTCCCCGGTAGCTCTGGGCCCGATCAACGCCAGGGCCGGCCGCCCGGGGTGCGGATGCCTGGCGGCAGCGGCGAGATGCTCGATCGTTCGGGCGATCCCGTGGGTGACATCGTCCGCCTCAGGGAACGTATCGCAGTCTGCGGCCAGCCCGAAGAACAGATCCGGACCGTAGGTGAGCAGCATGACGGCGACCTGGCCCGGCGGAGGGACCGGTGGAACACCCACCATCGCCACGATCGGACGGCCCAGCATGTCGCAAGGACGACGTGGGCCGGTGACGCTGGTCATCGCCACCAGGAGATCGTCCCGGGACGGTTCGGTCACCATCTTGAGCGCCCGCCGTGCCAGCGCGACGGGCATCAGCGCGGTGGCGGGCACCGACCAAGGGGAGCGGTGTCGCGCGTCGGCCTTGAAATCGGCCAGCGTGCGGTGCACGGTCTGTAGCTGCCGCAGCACATCCGGTTCCTCGACCGGTAGCGCCCGTCGTAGGACCGGTATCCGCCGGCTCATCCTGGCCGCCACAGCACCCGTCCGGGCCGAAAGCGGCTGCCGGGTGCGCACCGAGATCCGCCGCGGATCCCGGCCGCGATGTCGCAGCGCGGACCGCAGGCCGTTGGTGACCGCCGTCAGTGCCAGCTCGGTGAGCGTGACGTCGAAGGTCTGGCAGACCGATACCGCATCGGCCAGTGCCACCTGGACGGCGCTGAAGCCGGTCGGTCGGCCCGGCGGAAGCGTGCTCGGGTGGGGCGCACCGACCGTTGCCGATACGGCACTGTCCGTACCGAGCCCGGCAAGGACGTCGGTGACGATGCCGGCATCGGCGATATCGTGCCGCGCCGCCAACAGCACGGCCCAGCGGTGATCGCTCAGACCCGCCACGGCCCAGCACCGCCATTGCGGACCGGGTTCGGGGCTGGGGCGGATGGCCTGTGTGACGAACGCGAACAGGGTCTCGTCGTCACCGGGTTCGGCCAGCTCGACCGCAAGGAGGTCGACGGGCCGGCCGAGCCGGTCGTCGAGGGCTGTCGCCAGTTCGTCGTGTGCGGGCATCGGGCCGGTCATGATGGCGATGACGCCGACGTAGGGCACCAGGTCGGCATCGGAATGCGCACCATCGTGGGAGTCGGAGTAAGCGGCACCGGGGTGATTCACCCCTCGACTATCCGGTGCGGGAACAACCCTGCGACAGGGCCGTAGGTCCTCGATGTGATCCAGGCACCGGGCAACGAGACCGGGCGCCGGGTTCCGGCCGCCGCGGTGGGCGCGTCGAGCTGCAATTTCGTTGATTTTGGGGTACGGCGCGGTGCGGGTAGTATGGATCGACGGTGCGGCCTGCGCACCGACTCTTTGCGTGCCTCGTCTGAGAACCATAACGATTTCGGGTCCGGCTCACGTCACGTAGTCGGTGAATCGGTCGTGCCGGGGCGTAGAGATACGAAATCGAAGACAAGGATCGCTAAGACAGTATGGCCAAGAAAGACGGTGCCATCGAGGTCGAGGGCCGCGTGGTCGAGCCTCTGCCCAATGCGATGTTCCGCATTGAGCTGGAGAACGGACACAAGGTTCTGGCCCACATCAGCGGCAAGATGCGGCAGCACTACATCCGCATCCTGCCCGAGGACCGCGTCGTGGTGGAGCTCTCTCCCTACGACCTGTCCCGGGGCCGCATCGTGTACCGGTACAAGTAACTGCCCACCATCCAGACCATCCGAGAGAACAGGATCGCGAAGCCGTGAAGGTGAACCCGAGCGTCAAGCCGATCTGCGACAAGTGCAGGGTGATCCGCCGGCATCGGCGAGTCATGGTGATCTGCTCCGACCCGCGCCACAAGCAGCGGCAGGGCTAGAGACCAGCACCACCCACAACTGAATGCAGACATCCCAGTACCACTGAGCAGATTGGCTGCTCACCACGTCCGGCACGGAGGCCGGACCCCGAACGGGGAACGGACTGGGAACAGACCTCCGCAACGAAAAGGAACACTGCCTGATGGCACGTCTCATGGGCGTTGATCTCCCGCGCGACAAGCGCATGGAGATCGCGCTGACCTATATCTACGGCGTCGGCCGTACCCGCTCCCAGGAGATCCTGGACGCGACCGGCATCAGCCGGGACCTGCGCACCAAGGACCTGACCGATGATCAGGTCTCGCAGCTGCGCGATTACATCGAAGGCAACCTCAAGGTCGAGGGTGACCTCCGTCGCGAGGTGCAGGCCGATATCCGTCGCAAGATCGAGATCGGCTGCTACCAGGGCCTGCGCCACCGTCGTGGCCTGCCCGTGCGCGGACAGCGCACCAAGACCAACGCGCGCACCCGCAAGGGCCCCAAGCGCACCATCGCCGGCAAGAAGAAGGCCAGGTAACCCCGGATGGCACAGGCTAAGAAGGGCGGCACCGCCGCCAAGAAGGGTCAGAAGACCCGCCGCAGGGAAAAGAAGAACGTCCCGCACGGCGCTGCTCACATCAAGAGCACCTTCAACAACACCATCGTCTCGATCACCGATCCCCAGGGCAACGTCATCGCCTGGGCCTCGTCGGGTCACGTCGGCTTCAAGGGTTCGCGTAAGTCGACCCCGTTCGCCGCGCAGCTGGCCGCCGAGAACGCTGCCCGCAAGGCGCAGGAGCACGGTGTCAAGAAGGTCGATGTCTTCGTGAAGGGCCCGGGTTCGGGCCGCGAGACCGCGATCCGCTCGCTTCAGGCCGCAGGCCTCGAGGTCGGCGCGATCTCCGATGTCACTCCGCAGCCGCACAACGGCTGCCGTCCGCCCAAGCGGCGCCGGGTCTAGGGAGGATCTAGAAAATGGCTCGTTATACCGGCCCCGCGACCCGCAAGTCGCGTCGCCTCGGCGTCGACCTCGTCGGCGGCGATCAGTCGTTCGAAAAGCGCCCCTACCCGCCCGGCCAGCACGGTCGCGCGCGGATCAAGGAGAGCGAATACCGCACCCAGCTGCAGGAGAAGCAGAAGGCTCGCTTCACCTACGGCGTCATGGAGAAGCAGTTCCGCAAGTACTACGAAGAGGCCAACCGGCAGACCGGCAAGACCGGTGAGAACCTGCTCCAGATCCTGGAGAGCCGGCTGGACAATGTCGTCTACCGGGCCGGCCTGGCCCGCACCCGTCGGATGGCGCGTCAGCTCGTCAGCCACGGGCACTTCCTGGTCAACGGTGTGAAGGTGAACATCCCGAGCTACCGGGTGTCGCAGTACGACATCATCGACATCAAGGACAAGTCGATCAACACGCTGCCGTTCGAGGCCGCACGTCAGGCCGCGGGCGAGCGCCCGATCCCGTCCTGGTTGCAGGTCGTGGGCGAGCGTCAGCGCATCCTGGTGCACCAGCTCCCCGAGCGGGCGCAGATCCAGGTGCCGCTCACCGAACAGCTCATCGTCGAGTTCTACTCGAAGTAATGAGGACGCCGGGCCCCCACAGCTTTGGGGGCCCGGTCACCAATACGGCATCAAATAGTGGGTGCCGAGAAGGAGATGGAAAACAATGCTGATCTCACAGCGTCCCACCCTGTCCGAAGAGTCGTTGGCCGAGAACCGGTCCCGGTTCACCATCGAACCGCTGGAGCCCGGCTTCGGTTACACCCTCGGTAACTCGTTGCGGCGCACGCTGCTGTCGTCCATCCCCGGCGCAGCGGTCACCAGCATCCGCATCGACGGTGTGCTGCACGAGTTCACCACCGTTCCCGGTGTGAAGGAAGACGTCACCGACATCATCCTGAACCTCAAGGGCCTGGTCGTGTCCTCGGAAGAGGACGAGCCGGTCACCATGTACCTGCGCAAGCAGGGGCCGGGCGCGGTCACCGCCGGTGACATCGTGCCGCCCGCCGGTGTGACCGTGCACAACCCCGATCTGCACATCGCGGCGCTGAACGACAAGGGCAAGCTCGAGGTCGAGCTCGTCGTCGAGCGGGGCCGCGGTTACGTCCCTGCCGTGATGAACAAGGCCTCCGGTGCCGAGATCGGCCGCATCCCGGTCGACTCGATCTACTCGCCGGTGCTCAAGGTGACCTACAAGGTGGAGGCCACCCGCGTCGAGCAGCGCACCGACTTCGACAAGCTCATCCTCGATGTCGAGACCAAGAACTCGATCAGCCCGCGCGACGCCCTGGCGTCCGCCGGTAAGACCCTGGTCGAGTTGTTCGGTCTGGCCCGCGAGCTCAACGAAGCGGCCGAGGGCATCGAGATCGGCCCGTCACCTGCCGAGGCCGATCACATCGCCAGCTTCGCGCTGCCGATCGACGACCTGGACCTGACCGTCCGTTCGTACAACTGCCTCAAGCGCGAGGGTGTGCACACCGTCGGTGAGCTCGTCTCGCGCACCGAGTCGGATCTGCTCGACATCCGTAACTTCGGGCAGAAGTCCATCGACGAGGTGAAGATCAAGCTGCATCAGCTCGGCCTGTCGCTCAAGGACTCGCCCGCCACCTTCGATCCGTCCGAGGTGGCCGGCTACGACGTGGCCACCGGCACCTGGACCGGCGACACCGGCTATGACCTGGACACCGACCAGGACTTCGCCGAGACCGAGCAGCTCTGACCCCAGGGCACATTCCCGCCCAATTCTCGAAAGAGAACCGTCCCGGCCCTACCTGATACGGGGGCCGGCCCCACAAGGAGATAGTCGCAATGCCCAAACCCACCAAGGGTCCCCGTCTCGGCGGGTCGTCCTCGCATCAGAAGGCGCTGCTGGCCAACCTGGCCACCGCGCTGTTCGAGCACGGCCGGATCAAGACCACCGAGCCGAAGGCCCGGGCGCTGCGTCCGTACGCCGAGAAGCTGATCACCCATGCCAAGAAGGGTGAGCTGCACAACCGGCGCGAGGTCATGAAGAAGATCCGCGACAAGGATGTGGTGCACACCCTGTTCGCTGAGATCGGCCCGTTCTTCGCCGACCGCAACGGTGGCTACACCCGCATCATCAAGATCGAGAACCGCAAGGGCGACAACGCCCCCATGGCGGTCATCGAGCTGGTGCGGGAGAAGACGGTGACCTCTGAGGCCAACCGTGCCCGACGTGCGGATGCGTCGCAGAAGGCTGCCGCCGCCGAGGCACCTGCCGAAGAGGTCACCGAGGACACCACCGAGGCCCCGGCCGAGGAAGCCGTGACCGAGGAGACCACCGAGGCTGCTGCTGAGGAGGCCACCGAGGCCCCTGCCGAGGACGCGAAGTCTGACGACAAGTAGTCACGCTGTGAACGAACCCGCCACCTCCACCGGTGGCGGGTTTGTTCGTCTGCGGCTCGATATCGCTTACGACGGCACCGATTTCGCGGGCTGGGCCGCGCAGGCAGGGCAGCGGACCGTCGCCGGTGTCCTGGAGGAGGCGCTGTCCACGGTGTTCCGCACTCCGGTGGTACTGCGGGCCGCGGGCCGCACCGATGCCGGCGTGCATGCCACCGGTCAGGTGGCCCATGTGGACATCCCCGATGATGCGCTGGCACAGGCATTTCCGCGCAGTCCGCGCCCGGTCGGCGAACCGGAGTTCCTCCCGTTGACGCGGCGGCTGAGTCGTTTCGTGCCTGAGGAGGTCCGGGTGCTGCGCATCGAGCGGGCACCGCAGGGATTCGACGCGCGGTTCTCGGCGCTGCGCAGGCACTACGCGTATCGGTTGGGCACAGCGCCGTATGGGGTGCTGCCTCAACATGCCCGGTTCGTCACACCGTGGCCGCGACCGCTGGATGTCGAGGCCATGGTGGCCGCATCGCGACACCTGTTGGGGCTGCATGATTTCGCCGCCTTCTGTCGGTACCGCGAGGGCGCCACCACGATTCGCGATCTGCAGCGCCTCGACTGGGAGCGCACCGGTGAGGTCGTCACCGCGCATGTCAGCGCCGATGCGTTCTGCTGGTCGATGGTGCGCTCGTTGGTCGGCGCGCTGCTGGCAGTCGGGGAGGGTCGCCGCGACCCGGATTGGTGTGCGGGACTGTTGGATTCGACGAAGCGCTCCAGCGACTTCCCCGTCGCCCCTGCCCGCGGCCTGAGCCTGGTCGGTGTCGACTACCCGCCCGATGACGAACTCGCCGCGCGGATCGAGATCACCCGGGATCTGCGCACGCTCTGAAGCTGCCCGGCGAGGCTACGGGTTGTCCCGTCGATCGGGCCTGAGAAGGCCAGAAAGCGTTGTCTCGGCAGAGAGTCAGATCCGTGGTGCGACGAAGTCGGCTGCCTGGGTGACCATCCCCGCCTTGATATAGGCCGGCGCCAGATGGTCGGCCCAGTAGTCCTGCCAGTTCTCGGGATCGGTCGGGTTGCATATCGGATCGTCACCGTGGCACAGCTCGATGGTGCGTTCCTTGTAGATCGGATTGAAGTTGGAGATGGGACCCACCCAGGCGATGCCGTTGCCGAACAGCGCGACGGCGGCGACCTTCTGATCTAGGCCCGGTGGCAGCGGATTCTTGAAGCCGAAGAAACCGAACGGCACCGCCAGCACCACATCGGTGACCGCGGCGCCGAGCGAGTAGCCGCCGAGCACCAGGCGGGTGTCCGGGCAGGACGAGGCCATGTATTGGACGCGTGCGCTCATATCGTTCGCGCCGATATCGATCTGGGTGTCGGCGGGGTACTTCACCGCATACAGGGCCACGTTCTTGCCGGTCTTGGAGCGCAACGACGCTACGAGTGCGTTGCCGATCTGACCCGCGCCGGGGGACTCCATGCGCCCGCGGGCGAAGATCAGTTCGGCATCCGGGCAATTCGCCGCCGAGGCGACTGGCAGCATCGGCGCGGTCAGCGTGGGTATGGCCACCGTGGCCAGCGCGAGCAGCGCGGCAACGGTGAGCATGGTGAAGCGGCGGACCGGACCCCTCGGCGTCAAGATCACCGTGCCGATTGTAGCGGCGGTTTTTGACGCCGGTGTAGCCGAAGCAGGCCGATCAGCGCACGCGGGCGGCGGCGAAGTCGGCGGCCTGCTCGATCAGGCCCGAACCGATATAGGCGTCCTGCCAGTGGTTGGGCCATACATTCTGCAGATCCTCGAAGCCCGTGGGCAGGGAATCGCCGCAGACCGGATCGGTCGGGACACACACGTTGATGGTCCGGTCACGGTAGGGCGGACCGATCTCGTTTCCCACCATCCGGCGGGTGATGTTCGCGACCAGCACGACAGCCGCCACATGGCCGGACATCTCCGGCGGCAGCGGTCGGTCGAAACCCAACCCGGATTGCGTCGCCGACAGTGCCAGCGCAGCCGAGGCGGCACCGAGGGAGTATCCACCGACGATCAACCTGGTGTTCGGGCATGACCCGGCCATGTACTGGATCCGGTCGCTGATGTCGTTGGCGCCCACCGGCACCTCGAAATCGGCGGGATAGTTCACGGCGTAAACGCCGACGGGCTGGGGCAGCCGTGCGTTCAGGGCGCCGACGAGCGCGTCACCGATGCGGCCGATGCCGGGAGCCTCACCGCGCCCGCGCGCGAAGATCAGCTCGACGGGAGCGCAGGGTTCGGCCGATGCGGTGGGCAACTGGGCTGCCGGGGTCACCACGACGGAGGCGACGAACCCCCCTGCGGCGGCCGCGGCGGCGACCACGATCGCCAGGAACCTGCGCGCGCGGTGCTTTGCTGGAAGCGTTCGGCTGGACACCAGACGAGTGTACGGGGCCTGCGTCAGAGCAGTCCCGCGACGAAGCCGGCCGCCTGATCGGCGGGGCCGCCGTCGTAGGCGCGGTGGGCGGCGACGTCATCGCCGCTGGTGCAGATCGGATCGCCGGGATTGCACAGGTCGATCGAGCGAGACCCCCAGACCGGGCTGACCGTCAGCGGCAGGCCGACCTTCGCCGACGGGTTGCCGAACACGGCCAGCGCGGCGACGTGCTCGGGGGTGTTCGGCGGCAGCGGGGCGGTGAATCCGATGGCGGGCACCGGCACCGCGGCGATGACGTCGATGACGGCCGCGCCCTGGGAGTAGCCGCCGAGTACCAGCCGGGTGCCGGGGCAGTTGTTGATCATCCACTGGATGTGACCACTGGCGTCGTTGGCGCCGGTGGCGGCGGCCAGGAAGTCGTAGTCGGCCGGATAGTTCACCGCGTAGGTGCCCACCGTGCGGCCACCGACCTTGCTGCGAAGCGAGTTCACGAACGCGGCGCCGATCCGGCCGAGGCCGGGATCCTCGTTGGTGCCACGGGCGAAGACGACCTCGATATCGGGACAGGACTCCGCCCCGGCGGGTGCCGCCGGTGTCAGGAGCAGCGAACCGACGGCCGCGGTGGCGGCGACGAGCAGTGCCGAGCAGCGACGGACAAGATCAATGCGCACGCCACATCGTAACGCGACGGGGTGCGAGCAGGCCTGGAGTCACACGCGGCCGGCGATGAACCCGGCTGCCTGCGGAATGAACCCGGAGGACTCGTATCGGGTGTGCGCAAACGGGTTGCGGCCGCCCGAGCAGATCGGGTCGCCGTCGGCGCACAGGTCGATACCGCGACCACTGAACGGCGGTCCCGCGGCACTGACGGGATAGCCGAACTTGGCGCCCGCGTTGCCGAACGCGGCGACGGCGGCCACATTGCCCGCCAGGTTGGAGGCCAATGGGGGAGCCGAACCGATATCGCCGATGCGGTCGCCGACCGGCGGAAGGCCCACCAGCATGTTGACGATGGCGGCGCCTTGGGAGTAGCCGCCGAGCACGACGCGGGTGTTCGGGCAAGCGTCGGCAAGGTAGGCGACTCGCGCGCTGGCATCGAATGCACCGTCGGCGGCGCGCAGGAAATCGTAGGTCGCCGGGTAGTTGACGCCGTAGGTGCTCAGCGTGCGGCCACCGAGCTGCGGGCGTAGCGCATTCTCCAGAGCAAACCCGACCCGACCGATACCCGGCGGCTCGCTGGTGCCCCTGGCGAAGATCAATTCGACGTCCGAACATGCCGGTTCGGCCGAGGCGACCGGCGCCGGAGCCGCCAGCACGACAAAGGAAGAGACCAACGCCGAGCTCATCGCAGCCCACCGGGCCGCCATCTTGCGCAACTTCACGAGCCCATCTTCACATCTGATGGTCAGGTATGAGCAATCGGTCGTTCGGCAGGCGGTGGCACGTCCGGCCAATTGGCCTGCGCCACCCGATCGGACCGGTCGCCATGGCGGGCCAGGGCCAGGCCCATCAACACCACCGCACCGCCGATTGCTTGGGTCACCGAGACCGATTCGCCGAGGACGACCCAGGCGATCAGCACCGCGAACAGGACCTCGGACAGCCCGACCAGCGAGGCGAACCGGGGCTGTAACCGGGCGATGCCCATGATGCCCAGGGTGTAGGCGATGGCCGTCGGGATGAGCGCAAGCGCGATCACCGGGACGTACCAGGGCAGGGTGAGACCGGCGACGATGGTGTCGGTGGCGGTGAAGCGCAGCGGCAGCACACCGCTCGCGCCGAGTCCCGCCACCGCGAGGGCGCCGATGACGAGACCGGCGGCGGCCAGGGTCACCGGGCTCAGGCCGGTGCCGTCGGAGCTGGCCTTCTCCGACATCATGAAATAGCAGGCGGCGCAGATCGCCGCGGCCAGGCCCCAGGCCACCCCGGTCGAATTGATGTGGGCACCGGCGACGACGTCGAGCACCAGCACGATGCCCGCGACCGCCAGTGCCGCGCCGGCCAGTGTGAGCGCAGCGGGCCGTCGCCGCGTGGTGGCCCACAACCAGCCGACCACCAGGATCGGGGCGGTGTACTCCAGCAGCAGTGCCACGCCCACCGAAAGGTGGGAGACGGCGTTGTAGTAGCACAGCTGCGCGCCCGCAATGGGGATCAGGCCGTAGGCGATGACCGTTGTGCGGTGCCGCAGGGCCTCACGGACCCAGCCAGGACGGTAGTAGGTCGCGAACGCGGCCATCGCCAGCGCGCCGCCGGCCAACCGGGCGGTCACGGCCGCGGTCGGAGTCCAACCGGCCTCCATCAGTGCCTTGGCGAGCGGGCCGGACATGCCGAAGGTGAAGGCCGAGGTGATCGCGAAGATCAGACCGACCCGAAACCTGGTCGTCGCGCGCGCGTCGATCGTCGTCATGGAACACTCCGGACTGTAATGAGTAAAATGGAAGTTGCTCATGACACTAACGGCGACGGGAGTCACGCGTCAAATGATTTTTACTCATGACACGGAACTCACACTCCGCGCTGCCTGCGTGCTGATCAACAGCGACCGCGTCGACGGTGACGAGCTCGCCGATCTGGCCGGTTTGGAGAGCTATCTGGGCGAATTCGGCTGGACCGGCCGCCGTGATCGCGACGACGAAGAACTGGCCGCCGTGCACCGACTGCGTGAACGGCTCGGCAGGCTCTGGGAGGGTGCCGACGACGAGGAGCGCACGGTGAATCAGGTCAACGCCCTGCTGGCCGACACCCATGCCTCACCCTGGCTGACCCGGCATGCCGAGATGCCGGAATGGCATCTTCATCTGGCCTCCGTCCGGGATCCGCTGGCTCAGCGGATGGGTGCGGAGATGGCGATGGCGCTGGCCGACCTGATCCGCGGTGGTGAGCTGCGCAGGCTCAAGGTGTGCGCGGCACCGGACTGCACGGCGGCACTGTTCGACATCTCGCGCAACCGGTCGAAGATCTTCTGCGACACCGGAAACTGCGGTAACCGTCAGCATGTTGCCGCTTATCGGGAACGGCGAGGCCGGGACGGGTAGCGTCGATCAGCATGCGCGCCCGGCGTGATCTGGACATCGTGCTCTACGGCGCGACGGGTTTCGTCGGTCGATACGTCGCGCGTGCTCTCGCCGCCTACGGCGGTGTGCACATCGCCCTGGCCGGCAGGTCCACCGACCGGATGACCGCGCTGCGTGATTCGCTCGGTCCCGGTGCGCGGGACTGGCCGGTGCTCGTCACCGGCCTCGACGAACCCGGCGCGCTGGCGAACCTGGCCGGCCGGACCCGGGTTCTGGTCAGTACGGTCGGCCCCTATTCGGCGGTCGGCATGCCCCTGGTGGCCGCCTGCGCGTACGCCGGCACCGACTATCTGGATCTGGCAGGCGAGATCCCGTTCGTACGCGCCAGCATCCATGACTATCACCGCATCGCGGCGTCCACCGGAGCACGCATCGTGCATTCCTGCGGATTCGATTCCATCCCATCCGATCTCACCGTCCATGCCCTGCACCGTCGAGCCGTCGACGACGGCGCCGGCGAGCTCGGCCGCACGACCATGGTGCTGCGCGCCTACTCCGGCGGATGCTCGGGCGGCTCGCTGCGCACGATGGTCGAACTGATGCGCGCGGCACACGCCGATCCGTCCCTGCGCGCGGTACTCGACGATCCCTACAGCCTGTCCCCGGACCGGGCCGGCGAACCCGATCTCGGTGCCCAGCCCGACGTTCCGGTGTTCAGTGGGTCCGAGATCGCCCCCGAGCTGGCCGGGCTGTGGACCGGGGGCTACCTGATGGCGTTGTACAACACCCGCTGTGTGCGGCGGACCAACGCGCTGCTCGGCTGGCCGTACGGTCGTGGACTGCGCTACACCGAGACGCTGAGTTACGGATCCTCGCCGATGGCACCGTTTCTCGCGGCGATGAGCGGTCCGACCATCACCGCGGCTGCGCGCCTCGGCGGGGCCTATCTGGCGAGGGTGCCCTCGCCGGTGATGGATCGGCTGGTGAAGGATTCGACCGCCGGCCACGATCACGGTGAACGCGGCCGGTACGTGGTCGAGACCTACACCAGGACCGCGGCGGGACACCGTTACGTGGCGACCATGGCGCAGCGCGGCGATCCCGGATACTCGGCGACGGCGACACTGATCGCCGCGGCGGCGATGGCGATGGTCACCGACTCCGACCGGCTGTCCGCGCTGCGCGGTGTCCTCACCCCGGTCGCGGCAATGGGTGACCTGTTGCTGGAAAAGCTTCCCGCGCAGGGAGTCACGCTGACGGTGACACCGCTGGGTCGCGGTCAGGGCAGGTAGAAACCACGGATTCGATAGAACCTGCTCCGGCCGAGCAGCGCATTCGCCGCTTGTAGGCCCGACATGACGGCGGCTTCGATACAGCCGGCGTTCATCCCGCAATCGGTCCAGTCGCCGGCCAACACCAGGTTGTCATAACCACTCTCGTCCGGACGCAGTCGGTACTTGTCCGAGCCCGGGACCGACTGCACATACCGGTCCGAGGGGTCGATGTTGACGCTGACATGCTGGGTCTCTAACGCAGCGGTGCCCCGCAGACCTTCTGTGCCGCAGAGCATTTCCCAAGCGAAGCCGTCCGTGTGGACCGCCCCCGGCAGGTACAGCGCGACGTGTCGGTCCAGATACTCGGCCGCGGTCGCCAGCACCCGCTCACGAGACCGGCGTAGGTACTCGCGGTCCTCGACATCCGGCGGCCATGGGGCGTCGAACACGCCACAGAAGTAGGCCACCGTCTTCGGATCGTCCTCGGCGGGCCAGTTCTCGGCCCACAGCGTCTGCGGCATCGACGCCCAGGTGTCGAATGGTGCGACGTAGCCGCTGGTGGTCACGCCCGGCCGGAACCAACCGAGACTCGATTCGTCGGGGGAGAGCCAGAGCTGAAAGGCCTGGGTGGCCACCGTCTTCACATGATGCGTCATGTCCCGCCACTCGGGTCGGTCGGCGATCAGTTCGCCGCAGATGATCTCCACCATCCCCGCCGACGCGGCCAGCACCACGTGGTCGAAGTCCGTTCCGCACCGCAGGATGCGCTGCCCGGCGTCGCTCCGCTCGGCGAAATGCGACTCCAGATCGCGCATCGGCCGGTCGGCGTCGACGATCTGGTCGCGCAGGGGCGCGGCGGGGAAAACCGGCAGCCCGCCGACCCGGATCAACGGATCGTAGGGCGTCCGCGGGTCGACGAGGTCGACCTGGCGTCCCATCGAGATGGACTCCACCCGAGATCTGGTGGCGTCCAGATGCAACGCATCCACCCGATGGAAGAACTCGAATCGCACGCCGCGGGCGCGCAACGCCTGGTAGATCGGGGCGATCACCACATCACCCATGCCGGCGGACATCTTCCAGAAGAACGCACCCTTGTACTGGAACAGCGCGATTCCGGTCAGCAGCACGGCCAGGCCTGCGGCGAACGACGGCCGGGTGCAGTCGCCGTCCTCGTATCCGAAGACCATGTCGTACAGACCCCGGACCAGAGCGAAGTCCAGTACATCGGGGTGAGCACCGTGGCGGCGCAGCCAATCGCGGTATTCCTCGTCGTTGATCGCCCGGAACCCGGCCGGGTCGGTCAGTAGGTCATCGGCGATCAGGCCGCGCGCGGTCGCCGTCACCAGTGACAACAACAGCCAGAAGCGGCGGTGTCGCGGCCGGCGCTCATGGTCGAGCGCATCGCGAAGCGCCTGCAGCGGTTCGTCGAACGGCCTGCCGACCGACTCAGATGCCGGTCGCTGGACCAGTCCGCTCAGCACATCGCGGACACTCTCGCCGATCAGGGTCGAGATGCGGATCACGCGGGCCGCGCTGTCCGGATCGGTGTCCGGCTCGTCGTCGGCGTCGAGTGAGGCGGCGAAATCCGACAGCAGCTGCAGCACCCTGCGCAGGAACCCGACGACGGTCAGCTCCCGTCCGTCGGAGTCCGGTTCGCCGGGTACGTCGGCGTTTCGGGAGAATCGGCCAGGCCACACCGACCAGCTACCTGCCCAGTGGTCGGCCATCCCCAGTTCGTCGGCCGGTGCCAGCGCCTGGTCCCAGGTCAGGATCGGACAGTCGGGATCCGTTGTCGCACGGTCGATCTCGGCATAGCATTCGCGCAACAGCGCGAAGGCGTTCTCATAGGACCCCAGCCATACGTGCAGGCCGTGCTCCTCGATGCGGTCATGCACCCCGCGGCTGGAGGCACCCTTACCGCCGAGCCGCCAACCGCGCTGATAGACGGTGATGGAGTCGAAACGGTCCCGCCAACCCGGCGAACTCAGTCGCCACGCCGCGCTGAGGCCCGCCATCCCGCCGCCGAGTATCGCGACCTTCCCCCGACTCGGCATCAGTGCAACAACGCGCGCGCCTCGGCGAGTGCCGGCCACTCCTGATCGGCGGGTAGCCGGGCGATCACCTGCTCCAGATCGGCTCGGCAGCGATCCCCGTGGATCCGGAAGCGATCGGCGGCCACCGCCAGTTCCAGCACCACGGCACCCTGGGTGCGGGCCAACGCCAGCGCGTTCTCCAGGTCGGCGTCCCGATCATCGGCCGAGTCCTGGGTGTGGGCACGCAGCCGCAGCAGATCGGCGTCGAAAAGATGCCACGAGGTCTCCGCCGACATCTGCAATGCCATGTCGATCTGCCGGCGCGCGCCCTGGATATCGCCGGCTCCGAGCAACGCGGCCGTCAGCCCGGCGTCATACCAGCACAGAAATGCCTTGAGCTCGTAATCTCGCCAGACCTGCACCAGGGCCGCCAGCGTGGCAGTGCTCTCGCGCAGCGCCGCCAGGTCCGGTTCCGGCCCCGTCAGCGCGGCCTTCGCGCCGGCGTTGGCCGCCGCGGTGGCCGAGATCATCACCCACTCGTCGAGGCCGTTCTCGGTGGCGATCTCGGCGATGCGTCCCGCGAGATCGATCGCCTGCGCGCAATGCCCGGCATGGGTGCGCACCACGGCCTCCTGCACCCTGCCGTAACACTCGGTGAACGGGCCGTGCGGGAAGATCAATGCCTGACAACGCTTTTCCAGATCGGCGAACGATTCGACGGCCGATTCGAGATCGCCCTGCAGATAGCGGGTCAGACCGAGCAACGCATACATCCCGCCGACCGGATCGTTGGGTGCATACCAATCCCCGTCGATCTCCGGCGATTCCATCTCTGCGATGGCCGCCGCGGCCGACTCCAACCAACTGCGTGCGCTGTTCAGCTCACCGCGGAACAGCGCCAGTGAACCGACGACCGCATCCATCACCGCCTGGTACCACTGCGGCATATCGGCGATGTTGGTGCGCAACGCGTCCACCAACTGGGCGGACCTGCGCAGATCGCCGCGCGAGGCGAAGAAACTCCACAGGGCGCTGAACGTCGCGAACATCTCCACGCCCGGGTGGTTGTCGATGATCTGCAGGCAGCGCTCGAAGTCGGCGGCCGCTTCCACGCTGGCGTGGCCGGCGGCCGCGAACCCGAGAAAGCCGCGCTCGAGCCGTATCGCCACCTCGCGGGCATCGCGTGCCTCGGTATCGGGTGGCAGCTCGGCGGTACTGTCCAGTGCTCGGCTCAACAGGGATCTGGCCTCGTTGAGCGCGCCGCGTCGCCGTGCGTCGGCCGCGGCCTTCTCATAACTGTCGGCGGCCTCGTCGAATTGCTCACCCTGTTCGTAATGGTGTGCGACCAAGGGCCATTCGGGTGTGCCATCGGCCGCCGAGCTGACCAGTGCGGTCCCGATCCGGTTGTGCAGCCGCTTGCGTGCGCTGGGCGGCAGCAACTCGGCAGCCACCTCGCGCAGCAACTCGTGCCGGAAACGCCAGCCGCCGTTGCCGAACGGCTTCATCACCCGGTTGCGGGTCAGCTCGTCGAGGATGTCCTCGATCGCCCGGCGGTCGAGTTCGACCACGGCGGCGAGCAGGGCCTGGTCGACCTGACTGCCGATCAGCGCGGCGGCCTCGATCACCTGCCATGAGCGCTCGTTGAGTCGTAACCGCGCCACCAGGGCCTCGTAGAGGGTGTCCGGCACCTTGCCGGTCTCCGTCGACTCGGCGGGCGCGGATTGCATCTTCGCCACGACTTCTTCGATGTAGAGCGGCATTCCATCGCAACGATCCACCACTGCCCGGCGGGCGGCGTCGTCGAGATCTGGATGCAGTGCGGTGATCAACAGATCGGAGTGGTGCTCCTCGAACGGGGTGAGCTCGAAGGTTCTGCAGTGGGCCAGCGCCGGGACCTCGCGGCCGGTGACGACCACCATGAGTCGCCCGGGCGCCTCGCTCAGCACCGCCTGCAGGATCTCCACGGTGTCCTCGTCGTACCAGTGCACATCCTCGAACACCATCATCGCCGGCCCGTCACCGGTTGCCGCGATCAGATATCTGCGGACGGTGTCGGCGATCTGGTCGTAGAGTCGCCCCGCCGTCGCACTCGGTGGCTGGTGGTCGACACCCGGTGCAATGCCGAGCACGGGCGCGAGCAGGGGCACTGCCTGCTCCGGATCGAGACCGTGGCGGACGACCTCGGATCGCAGCTGCCGCAGGCCCTGGGCCGGATCGGAGTCGCGGGCGATACCGCTCGTCGCCTCCAGCAGGCGGCGGATCGGGCGCAGACCGATATCGGTGTGGAAGGACGACCCGTAGATGCCGAGCACCACGGCTCCGGACTGGCGGGCCATCGCGATGGCCGCGTCGGCCAGCCGGGTCTTGCCGATGCCACCCTCGCCCTTGAACACCACCCCCGGCACCGTCAGGGTGCCTGCCTGCGCGGCGTCCCAGCAACGCCGCAGATAGGCCATCTCGTCATCGCGCCCGATCAGCGGACCCGACAGCAACGGTGCCTCGGTGCGTTCGGCCAGCACCCGGAAATGCTCGAGGGGCTTGTCGAAACCCTTCACCGACCGGGGCGGTAACGGCTCCAGCGTGAAGTCCTCGCGCAACACCCGCCGCACCGCCTCGGAGATTGCCACCGTGCCCGGTTCGGCCAGGTCACAGACTCGCGAGGCCAGGTTGGCGCCGACCCCGATGACCTCGTCGCGCACCGGATCGATCGTCACCACCCCGCGGTGGACACCCACCCTGACCTCGATGCCGAACCCGAACTTGCGGCGCAACCGCCTGCTGAGTGCAGCCACCTCCGCGGCGATGTCCAAGCCGGCCGACACCGCGCGGTGCGCATCGTTCTCGTGAGGTGTCGGATGTCCGAAGGTGATCAGCAGCCCGTCGCCCTGGGCCGCGCCGATGTGGCCCTCATAGGTGGCGACGATGCGGTGCACCTCGTCGCGATAGCGGCGGATCACCGTGCTGTACATCTCGGGTTCCAGTCGGGTCGACAGACCCACCGAGTCCACCACGTCGACGAACAGCAGCGTCAACCGCTGCACGACGGATCCGTTGTCCGAGACCGCCATCAGCTCCTCGGCCTCGAGATTATCGCGATCGACCGCGAGCACCTGGCGGGCCAGCGATCTCGCGCTGCCATGGTCGTGGCGATTGATGGCCGCGACGGCGCTGTCGAGCAGTTCCTCGATCGTCGGACCGGCGGTGTATTCGTTCACAGGCCTACTTCGATGGTGACCGGTGGTCGGTCGGCACCACGCCCGCCGGGCTCACGGTGCCGGAATCCGACCGTGCCGAGATAGTTGGCGCCGATGTAATCCGCATCCGTCAGTTTTATCCGGAACGTGGTCTCGTCCGCACGCAGGGTGGCGGGCACGAACTCGATGGCCCGGTCCGGGATGGTTTCGCCCTCGCGACCGACGCGCCGGAACGGGCCTGCCACGGTGAGTACCCGCTCGTAGGGGGCTGCGGCGATGATGATCTCCTCCGAAAGGGCGCTGAACCGTTCGACCGGTCGGCACCACCACGGACCTGCCAGGCTCAGCGCGACGCCGTTGGCGGCCGTCCGGATCTGCAGGTCGATCAGATCATGGATGATGGTGATCCACGGGTCGATTCCCCACACGCCGCGTTCGTCGGTGCGGGCGGCCTTCTCGACGATGCTGTTCAGCTGACCCAGGTACCGATGCGCGGCGGTCGCCGCGTGGTCCACCGGTGATTCCTTGTCCGGCATCTACCGGCTCCGGTGGCGGGATCGGTACATGGCATCCAGAAACGTCAGTGGAGCGGCCGCCATTCGGCCGCCGACCCGACCGCCGAACTCGGTGACATCGGCGGCAGTGAGGCCCCGGTCCCACCACTTGCCGGCGAGTTCGGCGTAATCACCGGTGACGCCGATCATGGTGTCGGTCCAGATCTGCACGGCGGCGGGCACGGCGTGCCGCGGCGGGGCGGCCGGGGTGTCGTCGATGTCACCGGCAGTGTCATCGGTGTCCGGGTAGTCGAACGGTTCGGCGGTCGGATACGGCGGATCGGCCCTGCCGAGCAGAAAGTCCGACGATGCGGTGCCGTAGCCGCAGATACAGACCAGGCGCTGTTGGGCGAACGGACTGATGCCCTCGATGTGCACCACCTTGCGGGTGCGGATGTGGACCCCGCCGCTGTCCGGATCCCCGATGGCGGTCATGTTGATGTAGCCGTGGTCCACCCGCACCCGGCCGTCGCCGGTGTCGAAGCGCGAGAGGTCCAGGTCGTAATCGAGGCGTGCCGCCGTGGCACCGGACGTCGGGTTGAACGTCAGCGGGGTGTTGAGTTCGAATCCCTCGACCAAACCCACCGTCTCCAGGACCCGCCGCCAACCGTCGGGGGCGTAGGTCGGGCCGTTGTGCGACATCCGGAGGAAGAATTCCGGGTAGTTATCGTGCCAGTTGTACGGGTTGACGACCCGTTTCAGATTGTTCAGCGATACCGAGTCCGAACTGAACTCGGTGTCGACCACGACCGAGTCGAACCCCCGATAGTTCACCACCCCGGTCGCGCACAGCGGTGTCGTCGCGGTCTGTTCGCCGATGGCGCCCGCCCGCAGTGCCGCCGCGCGCAGGTCGTCGAACGCATCGCGTGTGACGAACGATTCCGGAACTGTGCGGGCGAACTGATCGTCGAAGAACGCCCGGGCCATATCGCGGCGCCGCCCCGGGCCCGACGAACCGGGGCCGGCCGCCGCCAGTGCCTCGATGGTGAGGTCGCGATGCTCGTCTGCGCACAGGGCCGGCAGCGGGTTGTCGGGTTGCAACCTGTTCACCCTGGCGATCACGGCCAGCGCGAGCAGCAGCCGGGCCTTCTGCGGCTGGGGCAGCCGGATATCGGCGGCGGCCTCGGTGGCGAGCGCGGTCAGGGCCTGTTCGGTATCGGGTCGTCCGCCGGGATCGGTGGGATACAGGAAGTGGTCGACCTCGGAGTACCAGTCGGGGTGGGCCGAATATCCGGGCAGGAACTCGTCGACCGTCGCCCCGAATTCGTTTCCATCGAAATCTCTTATCGCCGCCGAAATTCCGCCATACACCGCGAGCAGGTGTCGCACGCCTTGTCTGCTGGACGACATCACCCCTCCTGGCGGTGTTGGCGCCGTTAGCATACCGCTCAGGGGACCCGCTTGCGGGCGGGTTGACGGGAGGAGAACTTCGGTGGAAAACGGTACTGGCAACGGGCTTCCCTGGGCGTCGGTGTTCGATTCGGCCGCCAACATGCGGGCGCTGACCGCGATTCAGGCCGAGGGTCTGCGCGCTGCGAGCAAACTCGTCGACCGTTTCATCACGGCGGCCTCCGACAGCGTGAACACCTTTGGCGGGACGGCGGGTTCGCGGTCGGCGCTCTCGGAGGACCAACGCGCCGACCTCTGGGGCGCCACCGATATCGAACCCTTGCTCGCTTCCTGGTGGACGTTGATCGACCAGTTCGGCCGCGGATTCGCCGCCGCCGGAAACCGCGAGTCCGGCCGCTCCAGCGACGGACCGCCCACGCTGGACATCGCCGCCGGGTCGGCCACCGGTCGGGTCGCCATCGAGGCAGCCCCCGGCGACACCGTCACCGCGGAGATCTGGCTCGACAATCGCGGCGTCGACGACGCCGGTGAGATCCGGCTGCGGATCGGTGCCCTGGAATCAGACGGGGGGAGCGTCGTACCGGCCGTCGACGTCGACCTGCTTCCCGCCACGGTCGCGATGCCGCCGCGCTCGGGTCGCGGGATCGTGCTGCGGATCCGCGCCGGCGTGCCGGCCGGGGTGTATCGCGGGATCCTGTTCACGCAGGGACACCCCGAGCTGTGGTTGCCGATCGAGCTCAGCGTGCAGGATCAACCGGCGTGACCGCCACGGCCGACCGGCCCGAACTCGTCGAGGATGTCGAGAACCGGTTGCGCCTGGTCGGCCGCGATGTCCGCCGCGCGATGCTCGACGCGATCCCCGACGGTGAGCCGGTCCAGTGGCTCTACGCCCCGATGCGGGAGTATCCGATGCGGCCCAGCAAGGCCTTGCGTCCGGCGTTGTGCCTGTCCAGTGGGCGATCCTTCGGCGCGGATTCATCGGCGCTGACGGGTATCGCCGTGGCGATCGAATTGCTGCACAATGCCTTTCTCGTCCACGACGATATCGCCGACGGCAGCGAGATGCGCCGCGGCAGGCCCACGCTGACGGCCTCCTACGGCACGGCAGCGGCACTCAACGCCGGCGACGCCCTCGCCATCGTGGCCAGTCAGGTCTTACGGCGGGCCACCCGGCAGCTGGACCGAAGCCTGGCAGAGCAGGTGATGGCGGAGTTCGACACGATGGCGCTGCGCACCCTGGAGGGCCAGGCCACCGAGGTCGGATGGCAGCTCGACAATGTCGAAAACCTCACGCCGTCAGACTATCTCGACTTGATCATGCACAAGACCTGTTGGTACACCACCATCTACCCGTTGCGCGTCGGGGCGCTGGTCGGATCGAACGGCACCGCCGAGTTGGCACCGATGATCCGGTTCGGTTTCCACTTCGGGGCGGCATTCCAGATCCGCGATGACCTGCTGAACCTCATCGGTGAGGAAAAGACCTACGGTAAGGAGATTCTCGGCGATCTGTACGAGGGAAAGCGGACCCTGACGCTGGTGCACCTGATGGACGTGGCACGCGGAAAGGATCGTGCGGTACTGCGTCATTATCTGCGATGTGACCGGGCCGACCGGGACGAGGCCATGGTGCACAAGGTGCGCTCGCTGATGGACGACTACGGCAGCATCGCCTTCACCCGTGAGTACGCCGAGGGCATCCTGGTGGTGGCCGAAGAGTATTTCGAGCAGGCGTTCGCCGGCGCCCGCCAGGGCCCGGATCTGGATTTCCTGCGTGCGCTGGTTCCGTATGTGTGGGCACGCCGGCGCTAGAAACTCCCGTGTTCGGGTGGTCCGGAATTCCGTTAGGGTCGAACCGGGGGTCAGATGGCGCGGCGTTCGGTTTCACGGTTGGAGGTCAGTGGATACCGCTTCCTGACTCGCAGGATCGAATATGCGTTGGTCTGCCGGGACACCCGGATGCTCGACGATCCGCTTCGTATCCAGCGCCTTTCGCTGGCCTCCGGGCTCGCCGTCGCCGCGATCGTGCTGGCGGTGTGCGCCGTGCTGGCGCTGCTGCGCCCGCACGGTCCGCTGGGTGATGACCCCATCGTGGTGGTCAGGGAGTCCGGGGCGATGTATGTCCGGGTCGGCGACACCGTGCACCCCACCCCCAACCTGGCGTCGGCCCGGTTGATCGCGGGCACCCCGGCCCAGCCCCGCGTGGTCGGTGCCGCGATGCTCGACGAAGCCGAACTCGGTCCCGCGATGGGAATAGCGGGCGCCCCGAACAGCATCGGCGTGGTACTGGACGCAGCCCCGACGGTCTGGACGCTCTGCGACGGCGCCCCCGAACGCGCCACCACCCTGATCGTCGGCGTCCCCGTCGCGCCATCGGTCGCCCCGCCGATGCTGGTCACCGCCCGAGGATCGGCGCGCACCTACCTGCTGCACGACGGGCGTAAGCGCGCTGTCGACCTGCGCGATCGTTCCGCCGTCGGCGAGATGAGATTGGAAGGTGTTGTCCCACTCAATGTGTCGCGAGTGCTGCTCGACATGCTGCCCGAGTCGACCGCCGCGCACACCACGGTTCCGGCGGCCGCGCCGGTGGGTGCGGAGTTCGGCGATGTGCTGTGCGCGCAATGGCGATGGACCGGGATCGGGCAGTCACCCGAGACCACGACCTTCACCGCGACCGCCGCACCCGCGGGGCCGTCATCGGTCGCCCTCGCCCAGGCCGACGGCCCCGGTCCGCATATCGACGCGGTGTCGATCCCGCCGGGTCGCAGTGTCTATGTCCGTGCCGCCGGCTCGGCCGGGGACGGGTCGACGACCGGCCCGTGCTATCTGATCACCGGGACCGGGGCGGCGTTCGGTATACGTGACGACGAGTCGGCGGCCGCACTCGGGTTGCCGCAGGCGCCCGGTGCCGCGCCATGGCCGGTCCTCGCCGTGCTACCGCACGGACCCGAACTGGCCATCGACAGCGCCCTCCTGATGCGCGATGTCCTCACCCCGCCGTGACCGCAGTGGTGGGATCACCGCCGCAGCAACGGCCAGCACAGCGCACAGGGCCGCACCGATCACCGCGAATCGGTTGCCGGGCACGGAATGAGCCGGCACCGGTGAATCCACCGCGCGGGCGGTGCCCGCCGGCGCTTCACCGATGCCGTCCAGCGCGGCGAGCACATCGACGACTCCGCTGCCCACCAGTGGATCCCAGCCCGCACCCGTTCGCCGCGCGGTGCTCTCGATGCGGTGCATCACCTGTCTGGCGGTCAACTGCGGTGCCACCGACCGCAGCAGTGCGACCACCCCCGATACCACCGGGGTGGCATAACTGGTTCCGGAAATCGGTTGTGGCCCGCCGTGTCCTGGCATCACATCGACGGTCCCGTCGCCGGCCGGGCTCAACGACACCACCCCTTCGCCGGGGGCGGCGACATCCACCCACGGGCCGCCGAGGGTGAACCGCGACGGCCTGCCCTCGGCGTCGACCGAGCCCACAGTGAGCACCAGGTCGTCATACCAGCTCGGACTGACCACCACATCTACCCGATTCCAATCGGGTTCATGCCGGTGACCCGGATCCGGGGCGGGGTTCTGCTTCGGGCAGGTGCCGCGGCCACCGACGTTGCCGGCCGCCGCGACCACCACCGCATTGCGCACATCGACCGCGTAGGCCAAGGCCGCACCGAGTGCCCGATCGTCGAGGTCGGTTGCGGCGTCCAGGCATGCCACCGAGGCGATGTTGATGACCGTTGCGCCCTGGTCGGCGGCGCTGCGCACCGCGGCCGCGAGCGAATCGACATCGCCGATACCCTCGGGTGCGGCACCATCGCTGGTGCGGAACGTCATCGACGATTGCCGGATCGCCAGGATCGCTGCCTCGGGTGCGATACCGCCGAAACCGGACACCGGGTCGTAGGTCGCGCCGACCAGTCCGGCCACGATGGTGCCGTGCCCGTCGCAATCCTGGGTACCGTCCCCGGTCGATACGTAATCACCACCCGGCAGCAGACGCGGCAGCAGGCGATGCGGGTTCACGCCGGTGTCGATCACGGCGACGACCTGGCCCGACCCGCGAGTCCGTGCCCAGGCTGCCTGCAGATCGGGTCGCGCAGGACGCACCGGCGGCGGGGTGGCGGGTATCGCCACGCACGGCTGGGTCTGCTCGGTCGGGCTGCGGGGCGCGGCGGGTCCCGGGGCGGGAACGCGCGTCATGTCGATGGCCGGCGGTCCCACTGCGGCGGCCGGGGCGGCGACGACCACCGGTGCGATCACCACCATGAGCACGGCGGCCATCCCACCCACGCGTCTCACAGTAGGCTCGTCGATCGGACGAGATCGAATACGCCACCGACCCAACAGGCCAGCGGGATGACCGCCGCCGATGCCACGCACTCGACCGCATCGACAACCCTGGTCAGCACCGGGTTGCCGGGTGCGTGCCGGTCCCGGTACCAGGCGGCCACCGCGAAGGCGGCGACCATCGGCCAGCCGACATGGGTCGGAACGGATATCGCCAACAGTGTGAAACCAGCTGCCGCGCAGATCAATCCGGACCATCCCGCCGCGCGCCGGCAACGCGGATCGGCGTACGACCGCACCCGCAGCGAGAGTACCGTCGCGATCACCGCGACGAGCGCCGCCGTGGCCGGCCATGGTCGCTGTCCCAGCGCGGCGCCCGCTGCCAGGGATATCGCGGCCACGGCGGCGGTCGCCGCGAAGCCGGCCACCAGACCGGCCAGGCGGTCCCTGGTCTGGTCGGCATGCACGCCGGAGATCGGCCGGCCGGGCCGGATGCCGCCGATGAACAGGGCCAGTCGTCCCGCCACGGCCAGCTCGCCGAGCGCCACCACGGCCTGCGCGGCACCCTGGGCGGCCAGATCGGCCGACAATGCCATCACGGCAGCGGTCACCACGGTGATGGAGCCGGCCCCCGCGGCGATGGCGGTGAACAACAGGTTTCCGGACGCGGTGATCCGCAGCAGCATCACCGACACCGACGCGCAGACCGCGGATGCCAGTAACAGGTGACCGGGACCGGGCCGGCCCGGTGTGGCGAGAAATGCTGCCGTACCGCCGAACACAACACACAGCAGCATCGCCCAGCGCTGCTCGGTCCGCATCCCGACGAGCAGTGCGCCCACCGCGACCATGGCCGCGAGCCCCGCCGTGGCCGGTGGGTTCGCGCCGGTCACCCCGCAGAGTACGAGGATGGCTGCGGTGGCCATGCCCGCGATGGTCCAACCGGCCGCCGATGGTGCCGGCGGCGGCCGATCCGGTCCGGCATCGGCCAGGGTTGCGCAGGCATCGGCGGGCACCGGTCCCGGCGCCGGGGACTGGGCGGGCGACAGCACGATGAGATCCCCGTCATGAACCCCGTTGTCGTGCAGGCTCATCGACTCGTCACAGCGGTCGCCGTTGACCCGGTCCAGACGCCAGCCGGCCTGCGGTGGGTCGGTATCGGCCGCCAACCCGACGATATCGGGGATGAGCAAACCGAGCCTGGCATGCCGTGGCAACGACAGGTCGACGGCATGCGGTGTGTGTGCGCACTGAATCGTCACCCGGCACAACGGATCATCCATGACAGCCCCCTGCGTCTCACCGTAATCGGTGCGCATGTGTCGTCCGCGCACCAGAATTCGGCGGAACCGAACGCCACCGCGCTGCGTCAGTGGTGGCATGGAGTTCGTCAGGGACCACCGGGCACCGGCACCGCAGGTGCCCTCGGGTGCGGTGCGGGTGCGTCCACCACCGGAGGTGCCTGCCGTGCCGCAGGCCAATCCGCTGATCCGGTTGTTGCCGGTCGTCATGCTCGTGGCGGCCGGCGGCATGGTGGTCCTCTATCTGTCCGGTGACCGACTGCCCACCGCGCGCAGCCCCATGTACCTGGTGCTGCCGGTGATGATGCTCGTGTCCGTGCTGGCGACGGCAGCCCACGGTATGCGGGGCCGCACCACCGAAATCGACGCGGGACGTCGCGATTACCTTCGCTACCTGGACGGGGTGGGCCAGGATGCGGCTGCCACCGCCGATGCCCAACACGCCAACCTGCTCTGGACGCACCCGGACCCCGCCGCGCTGTGGACCGTCGCCGGGACCGCGCGGATGTGGGAGCGCCGTGCGACGGACCCGGATTTCTGCCTGGTCCGCGTCGGCATCGGCCCGGCTATTCTCGCGACACCGCTGACCGTCGAGGACAGTTCGCCGGTCGGTGAGACCGACCCGGTCACCCAGGCCGCCTTGGACGCGCTGCTGACATCGCACGCCATCGTGCCGGGACTGCCGGTGGTCACCGAGCTGTCCGGTCATCTCGGCTTCGGCGGGGCCGCGGCGGCGGCCCGTGATCTGGTGCGGGCCATCGTGTGTCAACTCGCGGTGTGGCACAGTCCCGCCGATATCCGGATCGTCGCGCGGGCCGGGGCCGGGGCCGGGGCGGGCGACCGGTGCTGGGATTGGCTGAAGTGGCTGCCGCACCACGCGTACGCGTCGAGCGCGGCGCGCACCGTGCTGATCGTCGACGACGACCGACCGGTCGCGGCGGGTGCGGCCGATATCGTGTTGGAACTCGGCGGGCACGGCGACCGACGGATCGAGGCAGGTCCGGGGTCCGATGCGGTGTCAGCCGAGCAGGCGCTGCTGTGCGCGCGCCGGGTGGCGCGGTGGCGACCGGGCGCGGCGCGCTCCGGCGCGGCGGTGCCCGGCTGGGCAGAGCTGGTGGGAATGGATGGTCCGCCACTGCGCTCACCGGACTCTCGGGTCCGGTTGCGCGTACCGATCGGCACCGGCGACGGACCCGACAACCGGGGCATGCCGGTGTATCTGGACATCAAAGAGGCCGCCGAGGGTGGGATGGGTCCGCACGGTCTGTGTGTCGGCGCCACCGGGTCGGGCAAGTCGGAGTTCCTGCGCACCCTCGTTCTCGGTCTGGCCGCCATGCACACCTCCGACGAATTGAACCTGGCGCTGATCGATTTCAAGGGTGGGGCGACGTTCCTCGGATTCGAACGGTTGTCTCATGTCGCAGCGGTGATCACCAATCTCGCCGAGGAGGCGCATCTGGTCAGCCGGATGCAGGCCGCGCTGACCGGAGAGATGCAGCGCCGCCAGCAGCTGCTGCGCGCGAGCGGTACCGGCAACATCACCGAGTACCGGCGTGCGCGGGCGGCCGGTCGGGATCTGACCGTGCTCCCGGTGCTCTTCCTCGTCATCGACGAGTTCTCCGAACTGCTCAGCCGACATCCGGACTTCGCCGAGGTGTTCCTTGCCGTCGGCAGGCTCGGACGCTCGCTGGGTATGCATCTGCTGCTGGCCAGTCAGCGCCTCGATGAGGGCAGACTGCGCGGCCTTGAGGCCCACCTTTCCTATCGGATATGCCTGAAGACGTTCTCCACCAGTGACTCTCGTGCTGTCATCGGCGTTCCCGACGCCTATGATTTGTCGGCCGAGCCGGGGTCTGCCTACCTGAAAACCGTCGACGGCGAGCTCGTGAAACTGCGCACCACCTATGTCTCCGGGCCGGCGCGACGGGTCGCCGAGGAGCCGGCAGGCGTCGCGTTGTTCACCTTGTTCCCGCCTCCGGCCGCGCCGACCGGCAGTGCGCGGCAGGTACCCACTGTGCTCGAGACGATGCTCGATCGGTTGGCCGGTCATGGACGTCCCGCGCACCGCATCTGGTTGCCGCCGTTGTCCGCACCGCCGACGCTGACCGATCTGCTGACAGAACACGACGGTCCGAGACTGACGGCGCCGATCGGTTTGGTGGACAACGCCTTCGACCAGCGTCGGGACCCGTTCACGGTCGATCTGACCGGCGCCGGTGGGCATGTGGCGGTGGTGGGGGCGACCCGGTCGGGCAAGTCCACCGCGTTGTGCACCCTGCTGCTGGCGCTCGCGATGCGGCACGGCCCCGGCGACATCCAGTTCTACTGCCTGGATCTCGGCGGGGGCACTCTGGCAGCGCTGCGCGGGCTCCCTCATATCGGGGTGCTGGCCGGACGTGATGAACCCGAGCTCGTCGCCCGCACGATCGCGACGGTCCAGACGCTGATCCGGCGGCGGGCGGCCCAGCCTGCGAGATCCGACGGCTATGGCGAGGTCTTCCTCGTCATTGATGGCTGGGCGGCACTGCGCGAGGATGGGGGTGTCTTCCAGGACGCGGTCACCGACATCGCGGCACACGGTCTGGCGCACGGGGTACACGTCATGATCTCGGCGGCACGGTGGGCCGAACTGCGGCCGGCGCTCAAGGACCAACTCGGCAGCCGGGTGGAGCTGCGCCTCGGCGAACCGGGGGAGTCCGAGATCCACCGGACGGCGGCCCGCCAACTGACGGGCAGCCCGCCGGGAACCGCGCTCACCCGCGACGGAAATCTGGCCGCATTGGCCCTGCCACACCTGGACTCTTCCGATGTCGCCGGCTCCGTGCGGGCCGTCCTGACCCGTCACCCCGGCCCCACGGCGCCACCGGTGCGGTTGCTGCCGGCGCGACTGGACCGCGAGCGGTTGCCCCGGTCGGTGCGCCCCCGGACACATGTCGTCATGGGTATCGGTGAGACCGAACTCGGCGCGGTGACGGTCGATTTCACCGACTCGGCGCATCTGATCGTGCTCGGCGACAGCGGTTGCGGGAAGACCGCCCTGTTGCGGACCCTGTGCGTGCAGTTGACCAAGGCCTGTGAGCCCGGTGAGGTGCGGCTCTACCTCGCCGACGCGCGACGAACACTGCTCGGTGTCGTCGATGATGCGCACCTCGGCGGATATGCCATCTCTGCGGCCATCCTCGGTGAGCAGCTGCGGGGGCTGGCCGACATGCTCCGCGGGCGCCTGCCCGGGGCCTCGGTCTCCCAGCAGGAGCTGCGTGACCGGTCCTGGTGGTCGGGCCCGGAAATCTACCTCGTCGTCGACGATCACGAGCTGCTGACCGCCGGCACCGATCCGCTGAACCCACTGCTGGAGTTCCTGCCCTATGCCAGGGATATCGGGCTGCACCTCGTCGTCGCTCGTCGTGCCGGGGGAGCGGCACGCGCTCTCTACGATCCGGTGCCCGCGATGATGCGCGAGCTCGGCAGCGCGGGGTTGGTGATGAGCACTGCCACCGACGAGGGCCCGTTGCTTGGCGCCACCCGCCCGGCGGTGTTGCCGCCGGGTCGGGCGACGCTGGTGCTGCGCGGACATGCCGTCGAACGTGTCCAGATCGCCTGGACCGAGCCGCCGTGACGGTGCTGGTGGTCGGCCCGGCCACCGTGCACGGATCTGTGCCGGTTCGCGCCGATCTGGCCGCGGCGGCGTGCGCGGCGATCGATGATCGGTACACAGTTGTCGATGACGGGCCGGTGGATGTCGACGATTTGTGGCGCACCGTTCTGCAGGTCGATGTCGAACGCTCGGGTCCGGTGCTGCTGGTCTGCCCAGGGTGGTGGCATCCGCGCCGCGTCGATCGCGTCTGCCGCGCCGTCGGCGGTGAACCCGTTGTCCGGCAACGGCACACCGTGTATCGCCGGGCGGCGGATGTGATCGTCGAGATCGCCGAGGAGTTCGTCCTCGTCCGCGTCGACGACCGGGTGGTGGCCTCGATACCGAGGGTCGGTGACACCGTCGCCGAGCAGGTCACGGCGCAGATCACGGTGGGCACGACGGTTCTGCTCGACGCGCCGGTCGGGGTGTCCGGTGCGCGAGGACTTGCCGAGACCATCGCCGGCGATGTGCTGGCCGGTGGCCGCGATGCCGCGATCGTGGACGACCATGTGTTGGTCCGCGAGACCGCCGGCTGTGCTCGGCCACGCCGGATGCGCATGTCGCCGATCTTGGCCGGCGTGACGGCGGTGGCAATGTGTGGGACAGGGTTGTTCTGGCAGGTTGACCGCCCATCAGCGGCGCAGGACCAGCTGGTGGTCGAGGGGCGGGTTGCCGTGCTGCTGCCCGCGAACTGGGAGCGCAAGCGCCTCATCGACGGACCGGGTTCACCACGGCTGCAGTCGATCTCGGCGGAGCATCCGGATGCGGCGATCCTGCTCACCCAATCACCGGCCGGTCCGGACCCGGTCGCCGTGCTGGCGGCGGCGCTCGCGGTTCAACCCACCGGGGTCTTCACCGACTTTCGGGAGCATGACCGGCGCGGGGAGCGCGATGTCATCAGCTATACCGAGAATAGGCCGGGTCGGACCATCGAGTGGGTGGTGTTCGCCGACGGACCGGTGCGGATCGCGATCGGCTGTCAGCGCCCTCGGCAGATCCGCAGCCACTGCGATCTGGCGGTGCGCTCGGCGCATGCGGTGCCGGCTGACGGAGCTCCGAAAGAAGGTGGAACCGAATGACCGCCGGCTGCGTCCAAGACAGATAGAGCGCGTCTGACACCGGACGGCACTTCACGAGGAGGACACCCGAATGCCCGCTTTGACCACCGACCTGGACCTCATGCATGCGGTCTCGGGTCAGATCGACGCCCGCAATGACGAGATCCGGGCGATGCTCGGCTCGTTCATCGGACGGATGTGCAGCGTGCCTGCCTCGGTGTGGGGCGGCGCGGCGGCGGTGCGCTTCCGCGAGGTGGTGGATCGCTGGAACACCGAATCGATCGCGCTGTATGCCTCCCTGGGGCGGATCGCCGAGACCATCCGCCTCAACGAACAGACCCTGCGGGAAGCCGCCGAGAGCCACTCACATCAGCTTGCCGCCGTCGCCAACGAGCTGTGAAGGATTCGCCATGGACATGATGCTGACTTACAACTTCGACGAGATCGAGCACACCGTGCGGCGGGAGATCCACACCGTCTCGGCCCGGCTCAATGCCGCGCTGGAGGAGCTGCGGGCGCAGATTGCACCGTTGGAACACACCTGGACCGCCCAGGCGGCGGAGGCCTACCGGGCCGAGCAGGTGCGGTGGAACCAGTCCGCCGCCGGACTCAACGACATCCTGCTCCGGCTCGGCAATGCCGTCCGCGACGGCGCCGACGAGGTGTCGGCCACCGACCGGCGGGCCGCCGGCGCCTGGGGCTGATCGGGCCGGCCGAGGGCTGAGCGGGACACGATTGCGACGCCCGGAGTCGACGAACACCGCTGCACTGTGACGCGGTCCACTATCCTGGCTTGAGAGTGCGGTGCGTCCGGCGATCGGCGCACCGCGGGGAGTGTGAGCATGGTGGTAGCGAGGACGTCCGGCAGCCGAGCGCAGCCGGCGAAGGTGCGTGCCGTCCACGACCTTTTCGTCGCAGGTCAGGTCGATGCGGCCTATCTCGACTCGTCTCCGCTGCGCCGGATCGTCGCCGAGAGCTGGCAGCGCAGTCTGGCGACCGGGGTGGACCCGGACACCGGCGGGCGGGCGACCGAGGCGGCCAAGGCCCTCGATGATCTACGCAGATCCCATCCGCTGGCGCCGACCCTGCCGCTGATCCGGCGGCTGCTGGTCGAGGATGCCGTCGACGCCGGCGTCGTGGTGGCCATCACCGCAGCGGACGGCACGCTGCTGTGGGTCGAGGGTGACCGCCGGGCCATCCGCAAGGCCGAGGCGATGAACTTCGTGCCGGGTACCGACTGGAGCGAGCACGCCGCCGGGACGAATGCGCCGGGGACAGCCCTCGCGCTGGACCGCGAACTACAGATCTGCGGCACCGAACACTTCTCCCGGATCGTCCATCCGTGGAGTTGCACTGCGGTACCGGTCCACGATCCGCGCAGCGGTGCGCTGCTGGGAGCGATCGACCTGACCGGCGATCTGTCGGTGGCCACGCCGCAGACGCTGGCGTTGGTCCGAGCCACCGCGGTGGCCGTCGAGAACCAACTCGCACTGCTGCGTCTCGCCGGCCCCGACGACGGCGCGCGGGAGGGGGCACTGCTCTCGGTACTCGGCGCCGACCGGCCGCGCTGGCAGGCGGGTGCGGCAGGCCCGGTCGTGCTCACCGGTCGCCATGCCGACATCTTGGTGCTACTGATCCGTCACCCGGAGGGGTTGAGCGCCGACCATCTGGCGATGCTGCTCGACGACAAGGATCTCGACGTCGTCACCATCCGCGCCGAGATGTCGCGGCTGCGCCGGGTCATCGGCGGTGACCACATCGCATCGCGCCCGTACCGACTCGTCGGAACGGTGGCCAGTGACATGGGTGATGTGCTCGATGCCCTTGAGGCCGGGGATGTCGCGGGTGCGCTGTCCGCATACGCCGGTTCGCTGTTGCCGCAGTCGGTGTCGCCGGCCATCGCGCGGTTGCGCACCGAATTGACCACCAGCCTGCGCGGTGCGGTGCTCGCCGAATCCGCGCGCGGCAACCTGGCGCTGTTGCGGCATTGGCTGGGTCTTCCGGACGGTCGGGATGATCGCCGGGGCTGGCAGTTGCTCGCCGAGCACGGTGCCGTCGACCCCGTGGAGCGGGCTCGCGCCCGGGCCCACCTGATCGGACTCGACGCCGAACTCGGCTGAACGAAACTGCGTTGCCAATTGCAACCGTCATGCAACGTTGCAACCCCTAGGTTGAGTGACGACCGACACACTCGAAAGTGTCCGAACGCAGGAGAATGCCATGACTGTTTACGCACGTCCGGGCGCAGAGGGCGCCCTGATGTCGTTCGACGCCCGCTATGACAACTACATCGGCGGCCAGTGGGTGGCCCCGAACGCGGGCCGCTACTTCGAGAACCGCACTCCCGTCACCGGTGAGGTGTTCTGCGAGGTCGCCCGCTCCGACGAGTCCGATATCGAGAAGGCTCTCGACGCCGCGCACGCCGCCGCGCCGGCCTGGGGTAAGAGCACCGCCGCCGAGCGCGCGATCATCCTCAACAAGATCGCCGACCGGATCGAGGAGAACCTCGAAGCGATCGCGCTGGCCGAATCGTGGGACAACGGCAAGCCGATCCGCGAGACGCTCAACGCCGATATCCCGCTGGCCGTCGACCACTTCCGCTACTACGCCGGCGCCATCCGGGCGCAGGAGGGCTCCCTCTCGGAGATCGATCCCGAGACGGTGGCCTACCACTTCCACGAGCCGCTCGGCGTCGTCGGACAGATCATCCCCTGGAACTTCCCCATCCTGATGGCGGTCTGGAAGCTGGCACCCGCGTTGGCCGCAGGCAACGCCATCGTCCTCAAGCCGGCCGAGCAGACGCCGGTCTCGGTGCTCTACTTGATGTCGATCATCGGTGACCTGCTGCCCGCCGGTGTGCTCAACGTGGTCAACGGTTTCGGCGTCGAGGCGGGCAAGCCGCTGGCCTCGTCCAACCGGATCGCCAAGATCGCCTTCACCGGCGAGACCACCACCGGCCGGCTGATCATGCAGTACGCCAGCCAGAACCTGATCCCGGTCACCCTGGAACTCGGCGGCAAGAGCCCCAACATCTTCTTCAACGATGTGCTGGCCGCCAACGACGACTACCAGGACAAGGCATTGGAGGGCTTCACGATGTTCGCCCTCAACCAGGGCGAGGTGTGCACCTGCCCGTCGCGCAGCCTGGTCCAGGCCGATATCTTCGACGAGTTCCTCGCGATGGCCGCGATCCGCACCAAGGCAGTCCGCCAGGGCGACCCGCTGGACACCGAGACGATGATCGGCGCGCAGGCCTCCAACGACCAGCTGGAGAAGATCCTGTCCTACATCGAAATCGGCAAGAGCGAAGGTGCACAGGTGATCACCGGCGGTGAGCGGGCCGACCTCGGCGGTGACCTCAACGGCGGTTACTACGTCGCCCCGACGATCTTCACCGGTCACAACAAGATGCGGATCTTCCAGGAGGAGATCTTCGGACCGGTTGTCGCGGTGACCTCGTTCAAGGATTACGACGATGCCATCGATCTGGCCAACGACACCCTCTACGGCCTCGGCGCCGGAGTGTGGAGCCGCGACGGCAATACCGCCTATCGTGCCGGGCGCGATATCAAGGCGGGCCGGGTGTGGACCAACTGCTACCACCAGTACCCGGCGCACGCGGCGTTCGGCGGGTACAAGCAGTCCGGCATCGGACGCGAGAACCACCTGATGATGCTCGATCATTACCAGCAGACCAAGAACCTGCTGGTGTCTTACAGCAGCAAGGCGCAGGGTTTCTTCTAAACTGCACCCACGATCTCCGCGGGCGTGAGCTTGGGTTCGAAACTCCCCCCGATCTCCGGCTCAAGCTCACGTCCGCGGCTGCACCACCCTCAACTGCACAAGAACCCATCTCGGCGTCAGGAGCAGCGTTGCCCAAATTCGTCGCGGCCATCGACCAAGGCACCACCAGCACCCGTGCGATGATCTTCGATCACGCCGGCGCGGAGGTGGGACGCCACCAACTCGAGCACGAACAAATCATGCCGCAGGCGGGCTGGGTCGAGCACAACCCGGTGGAGATCTGGGAGCGCACCGCGTCGGTGCTCACGTCAGCGCTCAACAAGACCAATCTGCAAGCCGAAGATATTGCGGCACTGGGCATCACGAACCAGCGTGAGACCACGCTGGTGTGGAATCGCCATACCGGGCGTCCGTACTACAACGCGATCGTCTGGCAGGACACCCGAACCGACCGCATCGCCACCGCACTGGACCGCGACGGCCGGGGCGATGTGATCCGGCAGAAGGCGGGTCTGCCACCGGCGACCTACTTCTCGGGCGGCAAGATCCAGTGGATCCTCGATAACGTCGACGGGGTACGCGAGGCCGCCGAGAATGGGGATGCGATCTTCGGTAACAGCGACAGCTGGGTGGTGTGGAATCTGACCGGTGGTCCGCGCGGCGGCGTGCACGTCACCGATGTCACCAACGCCAGTCGCACCATGCTGATGAACCTGGAGACCCTGGACTGGGACGACGAACTGTTGTCGTTCTTCGGGATTCCGCGCCAGATGCTGCCGCAGATCCGGCCGTCGTCCTCGCCGGAACCCTACGGGATGACGTTGGCCTCCGGTCCGATGGGCGGCGAGGTGCCGGTCACCGGCATCCTCGGCGATCAGCAGGCGGCGATGGTGGGCCAGGTGTGCCTGAAGGCCGGTGAGGCCAAGAACACCTACGGCACGGGCAACTTCCTGCTGCTCAACACCGGTGAGAAGATCGTCCGCTCCGAGAACGGTCTGCTGACCACGGTGTGTTACCAGTTCGGTGACGCGAAACCGGTTTACGCATTGGAAGGTTCGATCGCGGTGACCGGTTCGGCCGTGCAGTGGTTGCGCGACCAACTGGGCATCATCAGCGGCGCGGCACAGAGCGAATCGCTGGCGCGGCAGGTGGAGGACAACGGCGGGGTCTACTTCGTTCCGGCCTTCTCCGGTCTGTTCGCCCCGTACTGGCGCTCGGACGCGCGCGGAGCGGTGGTGGGCCTCAGCCGCTTCAACACCAACGCCCACCTGGCCAGGGCGACTCTGGAGGCGATCTGTTACCAGAGTCGCGATGTCATCGACGCGATGGAAGCCGATTCCGGTGTGCACCTCGATGTGTTGAAGGTCGACGGCGGGATCACCGCGAACTCGTTGTGCATGCAGATCCAGGCCGATGTCCTCGGTGTCGACGTGGTCAAGCCGGTCGTCGCGGAGACCACCGCGCTGGGTGCGGCGTATGCGGCCGGGTTGGCGGTCGGGTTCTGGGACAACCCCGACGACCTGCGCGCGAACTGGCAGGAGGGCGAGCGCTGGAGCGCGCAGTGGTCCGAGCAGCAGCGTAACGACGGATACGCCGGCTGGCAGAAGGCCGTCAAGCGCACCCTCGATTGGGTCGACGTCTCCTAGCCGGTGACGGCGACAGTCAGGCGAAAACATTTCAGCCCTGCGGATCCGCGGATCCGCAGGGCTGAAATGTGTTGAGCGCTCAGAGCGCGGCGACGCCGGCCTCGGCCACCGTGACGTCCTGTTCGACGCTGCCCGCACTCACCCCGATCGCGCCGACGACCACGTCGTCGACGACCAGCGGGATACCGCCACCGAAGATCACCAGACCGCCGCTGGTCTGCTCCAGACCGTAGAGCTCGGCCCCGGGCTGGGCGAGCGGCATCAGGGCACTGGTCGGAGCGTTCATCAGGATCGACGTCCGCGCCTTGCGGGTCGAGATGTCGATGCTCGCCTTGATGGCGCCGTCCATCCTGGCGAAGGCGATCAGATGCCCTCCGTCGTCGACGATGGCGATGTTCATCGGTTGGCCGATCTCGTCGGCTTTGGCGATGGCGGCCGCCAGGACCGCCTGCGCTTTCTGTAGAGGTAGCGAGGTCATCTAGGGCCTTTCGGAAATGGTTCGGCTGCAGGGAAATCGGGCAGCAGTAGGCAGTGTTGATGGCACTGCCGATTCTAGGGCGCGGCAGCCGGTGGGGGACAGGTTCGCCACCGGCTGCTGACCGGTCCTAACCGAAAGTTCAGTATCGCGGACAGTAAATCGGTTGGTAGCTCGGGTGAATCATCACATCCGCTGCCGGGGCGCGAATACTTTTCGTTGAATCGTCATCGCGATCGGGGCCCGTCAGGAGGATTGCTGTCAGTGTCCAATATCGACATCTTCATTTGGGAGTTCCTCGGCACGGCGGTGCTGTGCCTCATCGGTAACGGTTCGGTTGCCGCCGTCGTCCTGAAGAACTCCTACTCGCACGGCGGCGGGGGAGACTGGTTGGTCATCGTATTGGGTTGGGGCTTCGGTGTGTTCACCGGTGCCAGTATCGCCAGCCCGGCCGGTGGGCATATCAACCCGGCGGTGACACTGGCGGTGGCGATATCCGGCGACGTGCCGTGGTCGAGTGTGCCGGTCTACTGGGCCGCACAGCTCGCCGGCGGCTTCGTCGGTGCGGTACTGGGCTGGGCGGTCTTCAAGCTGCAGTATGACAACAACGACGACAACAGCGGCACCCGCGGAATCTTCTGCACATATCCGGCGGTGCGCAACATCCCGTGGAACATCGTCACCGAAGTCATCGCGACCTTCGTGCTGATCTTCTGGGTGCTGACCAATCCTGCGGATGTCAACAGCGGATTGGGTTATGCGGCGGTCACATTCGTGGTCATGGCGATCGGCTTCGGGCTCGGTGGGCCGACCGGTTACGCGATCAACCCCGCCCGCGACCTCGGTCCGCGGATCGCCTATGCCATCCTGCCGATCAAGGGCAAATCCGATGCCGGATGGGATTACGCGTGGGTGCCGGTGGTCGCGCCGCTGATCGGCGCAGGACTTGCCGCGGGCCTCGCCCTGGCGATCGTCTGAACTGGCACAGTCTGAACGAAGGGAGTGCGAGGTACACACCATGGCAGTGCATTTGACCAGGATCTACACCAGAACCGGTGATGCCGGGACGACCGCACTGGGGGACATGTCGCGGGTCGCGAAGGCCGATGTGCGTGTCGGCGCCTACGCCGACTGCGACGAGACCAACGCGGTGATCGGAATGGCCATCGCCGCAGGCGGTGTGGGTCCGGCCACGGGGGCGGTGCTGCAGCACATCCAGAACGACCTGTTCGATGTGGGCGCGGATCTGTGCACCCCGATCACACCGGACCCGGAGTACCCGCCGTTGCGGGTCACCGACGAACAGGTGTCGCAGCTGGAATCCTGGTGCGACGAGTTCAACGCGGGCCTGGCCAAGCTGAGTAGCTTCATCCTGCCTGGCGGCAGTACGGCCTCGGCCCATCTGCATCACGCTCGCACGGTCGCCCGCCGCGCCGAACGCAGCGCCTGGATGTTGGCAGGACAGGCAGAGGTCAACGATGCGGCCCTGCGGTACCTGAACCGGCTGTCCGATCTGTTGTTCATCCTCGCCCGTGTGGAGAATCCCGGGGGCGATGTGCTCTGGCAGCCCGGCGGCGAGCGTGCCGCGTCGGTTCCGCGTGACGAGGAGAGATGACATGAGCGCACGACAGGCGATCGCGGAGTGGAACGGCGCATTGGTGACCGGTTCCGGCACGATTCAGCTGGCCACCTCCGGGCAGGGGCAGTTCCCCTACTCGCTGCCGGCACGGGCCGCAGACGCCGCCACGATGACCTCTCCCGAGGAATTGTTGGCTGCGGCATACGCGTCCTGTTATGCCATGCAGTTGACCGCCTTGCTCGACGCGGGCCCCGATGAGCCGGTCGGCCTGCACGTCGAAGTGGTGGTGACCCAGGGCGGCCCGGAGGTCGACTTCGGCATCGCCGACGTGGCGCTAACGGTACGCGGCCGCGGTATCGGCCGCAGCGCAGAAGAATTCGTCGGACTCGCACAGCAGGCAGCCCAGGTCTGCCCGGTCGGCCGCGCACTGGCCACGGTGCCCAAGACCGTGGACGCCGCCCTGCAGAGCTGAACCGCGAGAGCGGGTCAGGCGTGTGTCTGTGCGACCCGCTGCGCAGGCGCCCGGCCGGGTACGAACCCGGCGACCGCGCCGATGACCGTTGTCGCGGGCGGTTCGATACCTGCCGCGCGGGCCAGCCCGGCGATCGTGCCCAGCGTGCCGCGCACCTCGTGCTGGCTGGACAGGCTGCCGTCGGCGATGACCGCGGCCGGGGTGGCCGGGTCCATCCCCGCCGCGGTCAACGCCGCGGCGATGGACGCCAGGTTGGCGACCGCCATCATCAACACCAAGGTCGTATTGGCATGTGCGAGCGCGGCGTAGTCGACGGTGCACTCGGGATGCCCGGGAGGCACATGGCCGGACACCACGGTGAAACCTTGGGTGAGCCCGCGATGGGTAACCGGGATCAGGGCCGATGCCGGTGCGGCGATCGCCGAGCTGACACCGGGGATCACCTCGACCGGCACACCGGCCTGGACGCAATGGTCGAGCTCCTCGCCGCCGCGGCCGAAGACGAACCCGTCACCCCCTTTGAGGCGCACCACCACCTGGCCGTCGAGCGCCCGGGAGACCAGCAGCGCATTGATGTCCCATTGTTCGGTGCGCCGCCCACCGGGGATCTTCGAAACGTCGATGATGTCGGCATGCGGGGCAAGCCGTTTCAACGCGCTGACCGGGGCGAGTCGATCGGTGACGACGGTATCGGCGGCGACGATGGCGTCCCGGCCGGCGACGGTGAGCAGGCTGGGGTCCCCAGGACCGCCACCGACCAGGATCACCCGGCCCATGCCCGGTCGCCCGGCGCGCTGTCCGCTCGGCCCGTTGTCGATGACGCAGAGCACCGCAAGCTCGCGTGCCGTCTCGGCGATCCACCGGTTGTGGTCTTCGTCATCGGTGGAGGCGAAAATCATTGCCGCCGAGTCGATATCGCCGGGCTGGATGCTCCGATACAGGACGGTGGCCAGGCCGCGCTCGGCGAGGTCGCTCAGATACGGCGTGGCGTGTGTGCCGATCACCGTGACCAACGCGCCCGCCTCCAACAGTTCGGCCACGGTGACGGCCGCACGGGCGGTGGCTCCGACGACCGTCACGCGATGTCCGCGTAGCGCCAGTTCGACCGGCAGCGTGCACGGCACCCGCGTCGGGGGAGAGCTCGTGGTCATCGTGGATTCCTCGGGTCGTGGTGGTCGGCCGGTGTCGCGTCGGGGATGCCTTCACCCGGTGGCGTCCGCACCGCGCAGGGCCGCCGCGATCAGCGCGGCGCGTTTGTGCACCCCGAACTTGTTCATGATGTTGTGCAGATGGAACTTGACCGTCGCCTCCGAAACGAACAATCGACCGGCGATGGTGCGATTGTCCAGGCCCTCGACCAGTTCGTTGAGGACATCCCGTTCGCGGGCGGTGAGCAGTCTGGTGTCGCCCGCGGTGCGGGACACCGGAGGGGAGCGCAACTCGGTGATCAGCGACTGCACGCTGAGGGCGTCGAGGGCGGGCTGCCCGCTGACGACCTTGGCGAAGGTGGCTCGCAGGTCGGTGGCCGGTGAGCGGCGGTCCACCAGCGCGTCGGCGCCGGCACGCAGCAGCTCGACGGTGTTGATATCGGCGTGCTCACTGTCGGTCACCACGACCACCTTCACCGTGCTGTCCAGTTCGGTCAGCAAATCGGTCAACGTGCCCGTCGGCGGCATTCCCAGGACCAGCAGCTCTGGTTGCAGCAGCCGGATGCGTTCGGCGAGCTCGGGACCGTGTCGAAGATCACCGACGAAGTGGATCTCTTCGATACAGGACATCACATGGGTCAAACCGTGCCGGACCAGTTCATCGTCGATGACCAGGGTGGTTCGCAGTCGCTGGTGATCGGTCAAAGTGCCACGGACACTGGCTATTTCATATGCGTTGCTGGTGCCACTACGGCGTCGTGGCGGTGG
This sequence comes from Mycolicibacterium neoaurum VKM Ac-1815D, assembly GCF_000317305.3. Next base: position 1,492,608 of record NC_023036.2, read on the forward strand.
AATCGGGACGTATCGGTGGGGTGACAAACTCATGACTGACTCCGTCCTGCCATTGGCGGCCGAAGGATAGCGATGATGGCGTTGCAGCAACGTTGCACGGATCTGCGAGCCGCACCGGCTCATGATCGGGCGGCGGGTAGGACGCAGTCTCCGCAGAGCCCGCCGCCGGGTGCCTGATAAAACAGGCAGCAACTGTTCCGGGTGAAGGTGCCCCGCCCGAAATCGCCGGTGTCACGTAGCGGCGTATGCCGGGTCAGCGCAGCGACCAGGTCCCTGCCCGCGGCTTCGAGGTCCGGGCGGGTCATCGCCAGGACGGTGACCGCGCCGTTGGCCGCTGATGTCAGATTTCCCAGCGCCACCCGCGTCGGCAGCCCGGTCACCGCGCGGAGCGTGTCGTGCAAGGGGTCGAAGAGATCGGGCAGCAGCGCGCAGATCGCCGCGCCGGCAGCTGCCGGATCCTCGGTGGCTCGTAGTTCGTCGACGGTGGTGCCGAAATCCGGGTGGTGCGCGCTGACCCGGTAGAACACGTTGTCCGCCACCAGGATCGGAATGCGTTGATGACACAGTGCCGAACCGACCAGCGGGGACAGCAGCCGCGCGGCGACGCCCAACTGGAACGATGATGCGGCCACGCGCACCGGGATCGACTCGACGTCGACCGCCATCGATGCCGCGATCGCCGCCCTGGTTGCGGAGACGAACCAGCGCGTCGTCTCCGGGTCGGCCAACCGCGCGAGCTCCACAGAGTCGGGGTCATCCAGGGTCTTCAGTGCGAAGTACCCGCCGAGCCGCGGCAGCTCGGAAAGGGCATCGACGACTGTGTGGCGACTGTCCATCAGGCACCGACCCTAGCCACAACCGGCCACCGCCCGTGATCGCGTCCACGCATTCCGGTGCCGACAACTAGCCGAACGGTCAGTGCGATGCCCTCCGGGTGGACGGTGCAACCCTCGTGCAACGTGACGGGCGACACAATGGGCGACACGTGCAGGGCGACACGTCACACACCCCGCGGCGGAGCGCCTCCCGCCCCGAACCTTTGGGAGAGTTCATGACGGAACCAAACCTGGACCCGGCGGTGGACTACCCGCTGAGCGTGCACCGAAGTGATCTGCTGTTCACCCCGACCGGTAAGCCGTTCGACGCGGTCACCATGGATGCGGTGATCGCCGGTGACATCGAGGCCGCCGATCTGCGCATCACCCCGGAAGCGCTGCGCCTGCAGGCGCAGATCGCCGAGAAGGCCGGGCGTACCCAGATCGGGGCGAACATGCGGCGGGCCGCCGAGATGACGGTCATCTCCGATGAGCGGGTCTTGCAGATCTACAACGCGCTGCGTCCCAACGCATCGACGAAGGCCGAACTCGATGCCATCGCCGACGAACTGCTCGACACCTACAACGCCGAGCATCTCGCCACCTTGGTGCGTGAGGCCGCCGACGTCTACGAACGCCGCGACATCTTGGCCGAAAGCGAATAGGAGCCCCTGGACAATGACCGCTTCAGCAGTCCCGCACGATCCCGCCACCGGCAAGGATGGTGTCCGCCACTCGCACCGCACGATGTTGTTGGGGGACCGCCCGGTCAACCTCGACGGCTTCGTGGAGGAATGGCCCGAGGTCGGCATGGTCGCCATGGAAAGCGCCTTTGATCCGGAGCCCAGCGTCCGGGTCGAAGGCGGCGTCATTGTCGAGATGGACGGGGTGGCGCGAGCCGATTTCGACTTCATCGACCAGTTCATCGCCGATAAGGCGATCGACGTCGAGACCACCGAGGCCTCGATGGCGATTCCGGCGGCCGAGATCGCGATGATGTTGGTCAACCCCACCGTCACCCGCGCCGAGGTCATCGCGGTGACCAAGGGTCTGACACCGGCGAAGCTGCTGGCGGTGGCCAAGACGTTGAACATCGTCGAGATCATGATGGCGATGCAGAAGATGCGGGCCCGCCGCACGCCGGCCAACCAGGCCCACTGCACGAGCGCGCGGGACAACCCGGTGCAGGTGGTCTGCGAGGCGGCCGAGGCATCCATTCGCGGATTCGCGGAGATGGAAACGACTTTGGGCGTGGTGCGCTACGCGCCGCTGGTGGCCATGGCACAGCAGATCGGCAGCCAGGTGGGCACCGGCGGACCATTGACCCAGTGCGCGCTCGAAGAGGCCACCGAACTGGATCTCGGTATGCGCGGGATCACCGCCTACGCCGAGACGATCTCGGTGTACGGCACCGAGCCGGTGTTCGTCGACGGTGATGACACGCCGTACTCCAAGGCGTTCCTGGCCTCGGCCTACGCGTCGCGCGGGATAAAGATGCGCTTCACCTCGGGCACCGGCTCGGAGGTCCAGATGGGCAATGCGCAGGGTAAGTCCATGCTGTACTTGGAGATTCGTTGCATCCTGGTGACCAAGGGTGCCGGCGTACAGGGTCTGCAGAACGGATCGATCTCCTGTATCGGTGTGCCCGGCGCGGTGCCGGGTGGCATCCGTGCGGTGGCCGCCGAGAACCTGATCGCCTCGGCGGTGGACCTGGAATGTGCTTCGGGCAACGACCAGTCGTTCTCGCATTCGCCGATGCGCCGGACCGCGCGGCTGATGCCCCAGATGATGCCGGGGACGGACTTCGTCTGCTCGGGCTACTCGGCGGTCCCGAACTACGACAACATGTTCGCCGGATCGAACCTCGACAGCGACGACTTCGACGATTTCAACACCATCCAGCGTGACCTGCAGATCGACGGGGGTCTGCGCCACGTCAAGGAAGCCGACATCCTGGCCGTGCGCACCCGCGCGGCGAAGGCATTGCAGGCGGTGTTCGCCCACCTCGACCTGCCGCCGATCAGCGATGCCGAGATCGATGCCGCGGTGTACGCCAACGGCAGTCGCGAGTGCATCCCGCGTGATGTGCTGGAGGATCTCAAGGGTGCCCAGCAGGTGATGGACCGCGGTATCACCGGCCTGGATCTGGTCAAGGCGCTTGAGGCCACCGGATTCTCCGATATCGCGCGGAACCTGTTCACCGTTCTGCGGCAGCGTATTTCCGGTGATCTGTTGCAGACATCGGCGATCATGACGCGTGACCTGCAACCGTTGTCGGCGGTCAACGATGCCAACGATTACAACGGCCCGGACACCGGCTACCGACCCTCGGGGGCGCGGTGGGAGGAAATGAAGCGACTGCGCCATGTGACCAGCGCTGCCAACCCGGAAATGGAGGTGGAGTGACCATGTCGACCACGATCGGCGAAGAACAGCGTTCACTGTCATTCGAAGAGGTCGGCCCGGCGCAGCGCGGATCGCGCAGTGACGAAGTGGTGCTGGCGATCTCGCCGGCCTTCGCCGACTTCTTCAGCAAGACCATCGTCGACACGCCACACGCCGAGGTGATCCGGCAGATCCTGGCCGGTATCGAGGAGCAGGAGGTGACCGCGCGCTGCATCCGGGTCTGGCACAGCGCCGATCTGGCCGTGCTGGCGCACACCGCGGCCAAACTCTCCGGTTCGGGTATCGGGATCGGCATCCTCTCCCGCGGTACCGCGATGATCCACCAGCGCGATCTGCCCCGGTTGTCGAGTCTGGAGTTGTTCCCCCAGTGTCCGCTGCTCACGTTGGACACCTACCGCAGTATCGGTGCCAACGCCGCGCAGTACGCCAAGGGTGAATCCCCGGAGCCGGTTCCGACGCTCAACGATCAGATGGCCCGCCCGCGCTGGCAGGCCAAGGCGGCACTGTTGCACCTCAAGGAGACCGAGCAGATCCGCAAGGGCAGCAAGCCCGTCGAGGTGACGCCGAAGTTCACCGTCGCCGCCGCGGTCTGACCGCCGGCGCGTGCTCGCAGCAGAGAGGTAGGTCTTTGGTGAGTGTCACGGTGGTCGGGGTCGATATCGGTAACTCGACAACCGAGGGCAGCGTCGCCCGGATAGACGAGACCGGCTCGGTGGTCTATCTCGGCGGCGCGTTGACCCGCACCTCGGGGATCAAGGGCACCGTCCGCAACGCCGAGGGTGTGGTCAAGGCGGTCACCCGCGCCGTGCAGAACGCCGGGATCACGGTGGGCGAGCTGGATCTGATCCTGCTCAACGAGGCCACCCCGGTGATCAGCGGATTGGCGATGGAGACCATCACCGAGACCATCATCACCGAGTCGACGATGATCGGGCACGACCCGCGCACTCCCGGGGGCCGCGGGCTCGGTGTCGGTGTCATCGTCGATATCGGGTCGCTCGACGAGGTGAACCCGGGCGATCCCGTGATCGTCCTGGTGCCCGGTGGCGCCGACTTCGAATGGACCGCCACCACCATCAACAACGCCGTCGAGCGTGGTGTCGACGTGAACGGCGCGATCCTCGGCAACGATGATGCGGTCCTGGTCGCGAATCGGTTGGTCATCAAGATCCCGATCATCGACGAGGTATCCCGCGTGGACGCCGTCCCGGTAGGCATGCTCGCCGCCGTCGAGGTCGTCGCACCGGGACAATCCATCCGCACGCTGTCGAATGCCTATGGATTGGCCACCATTTTCGAGCTCGATCCGGACCAGACCCGGGTGGTCTCCCCGGTGGCCAGAGCGCTGACCGGTAACCGGTCGGCGGTGGTGGTGCGCACCCCGTCCGGTGATGTGGAAGACCGCACGATCCCGGCGGGTTCGCTGGAGTTCATCGGGGCGTCCAAGCGGGGCCTCATCGACGTCTCGCGTGGCGCGGCCGAGATCATGGCCGAGGTCGAGCGCGTCAGCCCACTCCAGGACGTGCTCGGGGAGTCGGGCACCAACACCGGCGGCATGATCGCCAACGTCCGGCAGAGCATGGCGGATCTGTCCAAACACGCGCTGGCCGATGTGCGCATCAAGGATCTGCTGGCGATCGACACCCTGGTTCCCCAGGAGGTGCGCGGCGGGGTGGCCGGTGAGGTGGCCTTGGAGAATGCGGTCGCACTGGCGGCCATGGTGCGCACCAAGGAGAGCGGGATGCAGGCCGTCGCCGACGCGGTGGCCACGGCATTGCGCGACGCGGGTGCCACCCGCATCTCGGCGGTGGTGGGCGGGGTGGAGGCCGAGATGGCCGTGCTCGGTGCGCTGACCACACCGGGCACCGAGAAGCCACTGGTCGTCCTCGATATGGGTGGCGGGTCGACCGATGCCGCGGTGATCGAGCGCTCCGGTGATGTGCAGGCCGTCCACCTGGCAGGCGCCGGCGACCTGGTGACCAAGCTCATCGACGCCGAACTGGGCTTGGACAACCTGGAACTGGCCGAGGACATCAAGCGGTTGCCATTGGGCAAGGCGGAGAGCTTCTTTCACGTCCGGCTGGAGAACGGCACCGTGCAGTTCTTCGACAAGCCACTGCCGCCCAACGCGTTTGCGCGGGTGGTGACGCTCTCGGAGATGGGGATGAGTCCCATCCCCACCCGGCACTCGTTGGATCGAATCCGCACGGTGCGCCGGACCGCCAAGGAACGGGTCTTCGTCGTCAACGCCCTGCGCGCGTTGCGCGCGGTCGCGCCGCACGGTGATCTCCGCCAGATCGGCTTCGTGGTGCTGCTGGGCGGGTGCGCACTGGATTTCGAGATTCCCGAGCTGATCGCCGATGCGGTCGCGCCGTACGGAATCGTCTGCGGTACCGGCAATGTGCGCGGTACCGAGGGGCCGCGAAATGCCGTGGCGTCCGGTCTGGTGGCCTCCTATGCCGCCCGTTCGCGGGAGCGCGACAGGGCACAGGTCGATGCTTGAGGGGGGCCAGCCCGAGAAGCCCGCGATCCTGGTGCTGAGCTCGGGCGGCGCACTGGAGAGCGAGGTGCTCGCCGGTATCGAGGAAGAGGGCGTGCCCTATGTCGTCGAGCGGGTGGCACCGGACGCCGACAGCGATGCGCAACGGCTGGCGCGGCGTGCTGCGGGGCGCTCGTCATTGGATGTGGGCGTGGGTATCGATGCCCAGGGCCGGGTCGCCATCTTGCACGACAAGCTGCCCGATGGGGTCGAGGGTCTGTCCGGCGAGCGACCGGCATCCCCGCGCGCCGGTCGGGTCGCCGGGCACAACGCCGCGCGCATCGTGGTGGGCGTGCCCCTGATGGACGAGCCGATATGACCGATGTGCCCGCGCAGGCGGTCGACGTGTTGACGGCACTGGAGGCGTCGGTCAAGTCGCACAGTGCCTTCGTCAGCAGTTGTTGCGATGCGGACTGGATCGACGAGAACGGCCGGATCGCGGTGCGCTGGCTGTTGTCTGCGCTGCGCGAACACCGCCGCAGGTTGCGCCGCGCCATCCGGTTGTGGCGGACACTGTCCGTCGCCGATCCGGTGGACGGCGCGCTGGTGATGGCGACGAACGAGTTGTTGGACGAAAACCGGTTCTTCGCACCGCATATCGCGCGGTGGCGGTCGGTAGCGGTGGGTTCACTGGCGATCGACAGGGTGAGCTTCTGGCGCGATATGGCCGACTTGGCGGCGGCCAATCTGCATGAAGCCCAAAAGGGTTGTCCGACGGACCCGATGCCGGACACCGCGCGCCAGTGGACCCCGGTATCCCGGCGAACTGCATAGATTCGGTGCGCTTTCGAGGCCATGTTGGGCTGGACAGCGCGCCGGTAACGGGCGATACTACTTAACCAAAGGTCGGGTAACCGACCTTTAGGCTGACTCGTACAAGGCAGTCGAACGCTTCCCGGTCAGCCGATGGCTGGCAGATGCGGAGACGCCCGTTCCGGCGCCCCCGATCACCGTCGATCGAGCGCAATTGCACTGTCAATGAAGGAGTTTTCAAGTGGCCGGTGTCGAAGAACACCTCGAGAGCGCAGACTATCTGCAAAAACGACAGCTCAAATCGGGCACCGCGGGCTGGGTGCTGCTGGCCGGCCTCGGCGTCAGCTATGTCATCTCCGGCGACTACTCGGGATGGAACTTCGGGTTGGAGCAGGGTGGATTCGGTGGCCTGGCCATCGCCGCGGTGATCATCGCCGGGATGTACCTGGCGCTGGTCCTGGGGATGGCCGAACTGTCCTCGGCGCTGCCTGCGGCCGGCGGCGGCTACACCTTCGCCAGGCGGGCCATGGGGCCCTGGGGCGGTTTCGCCACCGGCACAGCCATTCTCATCGAGTACGCCATCGCCCCCGCGGCCATCGCCACCTTCATCGGTGCCTATGTCGAGTCGCTCGGCCTGTTCGGTATCACCGACGGCTGGTGGGTCTATCTGGCCGCCTACGCCGTGTTCATCGGCATCCACCTGGCCGGTGTGGGCGAGGCGCTGAAGGTGATGTTCGTGATCACCGCGATCGCCCTGGTGGGTCTCATCGTCTTCGCGATCGCCGCTGTTCCGCATTTCGACATCGCCAACCTGACCAACATGGCGGTCGACGAGACCGCGGCGGGCGCGTCGAGCTGGCTGCCCAACGGCTACCTCGGAATCTGGGCGGCCTTCCCGTTCGCCATCTGGTTCTTCCTGGCCATCGAGGGCGTGCCGCTGGCGGCCGAGGAGACCGCCAATCCGGAGCGCAACGTCCCGCGCGGCATCATCGCCGGAATGGGTGTCCTGCTGGTCACCTGCGCGACGGTCCTGATCCTGACCACCGGCGCCGGTGGTGCCGATGCGATGTCCGGCTCGGGCAACCCTCTGGTCGAGGCGCTCGGCGACGGCACCGCGGCCAGGGTCGTCAACTACATCGGCCTGGCCGGTCTGATCGCCAGCTTCTTCTCGATCATCTACGCCTACTCGCGACAGCTGTTCGCGCTGTCTCGGGCCGGCTACCTGCCCAAGGCGTTGTCGGTCACCAACTCTCGCAAGACGCCGACGCTGGCCCTGATCGTTCCGGGACTGATCGGCTTCGGGCTGTCGCTGACCGGACAGGGTGCGACCCTGCTGAACATGGCCGTCTTCGGCGCCGCGCTGAGCTATGTGCTGATGATGATCAGCCACATCGTGCTGCGCCGCCGCGAGCCGGACATGCCGCGGCCCTACCGCACCCCCGGCGGCGTGATGACCACCGGCTTCGCCCTGGTGATCGGTGTCTTCGCCGTCATCGCCACCTTCCTTGTCGATCCGGTCGCCGCCGGCATCTGCCTGGGTGTGTTCGCCGCGTTCATGCTGTATTTCGCGGTCTACAGCCGGCACAAGCTGGTGGCCAACTCGCCCGACGAAGAATTCGCGATGCTCGCGAAGGCGGAGAGCGAACTCAAGTGATCTACCGGCAGCAGGTCTCGGGCGTGAACTACGCCTTCGACGGACTCGTGGAGCTGTTGGCCAAGGCAACGCCACTGCGCTCGGGTGACCAGCTTGCCGGATGCGCCGCCGAACACGACGCCGAACGCGCGGCCGCCGCGTGGGTGTTGGCGGACCTGCCGCTGGAGACCTTCCTCAACACCGACGTCGTGCCGTATGAGACCGACGAGGTGACCCGGCTGATCATGGACAGCCATGACCGCCGGGCCTTCGCCCCGGTGTCGGGGCTGACGGTGGGCGGTCTGCGGGACTGGCTGCTGGAGACGGCGTCGCGGGACGATGCCGCGGCGCACATCGCGGCGATCTCTGCGGGGTTGACCCCGGAGATGGTCGCCGCGGTCAGCAAGATCATGCGCAACCAGGACCTGATCGCGGTGGCGGCGGCATGCACCGTCACCGCGGCGTTCCGCACCACCGTCGGCCTACCGGGCACGCTGGCCACCCGACTGCAGCCCAACCATCCGACCGACGACCCGCGCGGTATCGCCGCCGCGGTCCTCGACGGTCTGCTGTTGGGGTGCGGTGACGCGGTCATCGGGATCAACCCGGCCACCGATTCCCCGCAGGCCACCGCGGATCTGTTGGATCTGCTGGATTCGATCCGCACCCGCTACGACATCCCGGTGCAGTCGTGCGTGCTCTCGCACATCACGACGACCATCGGACTGATCGAAGCGGGTGCGCCGGTGGACCTGGTTTTCCAGTCCATCGCGGGTACCGAGGGCGCGAATTCCGCTTTCGGGGTGAATATTTCGTTGCTGCGCGAGGGGCGTGAGGCGGCGCTGGGCCTGCAGCGCGGCACCGTCGGCAGCAATGTCATGTACCTGGAGACGGGGCAGGGGTCCGCGCTGAGTTCCCACACCCATCTCGGTGTCGGTGGCAAGCCGGTCGACCAGCAGACGCTGGAGACCCGCGCCTACGCCGTCGCGCGCGACCTCGATCCGCTGCTGGTGAACACCGTCGTCGGATTCATCGGACCGGAGTACCTCTACGACGGCAAGCAGATCATCCGCGCCGGGCTGGAGGATCACTTCTGCGGCAAGCTGATGGGCCTGCCCATGGGCGTCGACGTCTGCTACACCAATCACGCCGAGGCCGACCAGAACGATATGGACACCCTGCTGACGCTGTTGGCGGCGGCCCGGGCGGCGTTCGTGATCACCGTGCCCGGCGCCGATGATGTGATGCTCGGCTACCAGAGCCTGTCCTTCCATGATGTGCTGACCACCCGCCGGACCCTGGGGCTGCGGCCCGCCCCGGAGTTCGAGGCCTGGCTCAAACGCGTCGGAATGGTCGACGACACCGGCCGGCTGACCCCCTTCGACCTGACGCACTCACCGCTGCGTGCGCTGACCTCCGCACCATGAGGAGTGCCATGCGCGACAAGCCGACAGATGTTGCCGTTCAAGAGTTCTGGGACGAGCTGCGCAAGACGACCCAGGCCAGGATCGGACTGGGCCGGGCCGGCACCGCACTGCCCACCCGACAGGTGCTGGAGCTGGCTGCCGCGCACGCCGCCGCACGGGACGCGGTCCACATACCGCTGGACACCGCAGAACTCGCCGACACCGTGCGCGCGGTGGGAATAGGGGAGCCTGCGGTGGTGACCAGCCGGGCCGGTTCCCGCGAGGAGTACCTGCGCCGGCCCGACCTCGGCCGGATGCCCGCCGAGTCCCTCCAGGTCCCGGCCTGTCCCGCCGATATCGGTTTCGTGCTGGCCGACGGACTCTCGCCGACGGCGTTGAGCCATCACGGTGCCAAACTGCTGGCCGCCTTGGTCTCGGCGCTCGGCGACCGCTACTCCATGGCGCCGCCGGTGATCGCGACACAGGCCAGAGTCGCCCTAGGCGATCACATCGCCGCGGCCCAGGGGGTACGCACGCTGTTGGTGATCATCGGTGAGCGGCCCGGTCTGAGCGTGGCCGACAGCCTCGGCATCTACCTGACCCATCTGCCGCGACCGGGGCGCACCGACGCCGACCGCAACTGCATATCCAATATCCATCCACCCGACGGGCTCGGCTACACCGAGGCGGCCCGGGTCGCCGCCGGTCTGGTCGGCGGAGCCGTGGCGCTCGGACGTTCCGGGGTGGATCTCAAGGACACCTCGCGCGCACTGGCCGCGGCCGACCCCGACGAACTGACCTGATCCGTCCCCCCCCCCCCCCCCCCACTCAGGAGATGACCGTGTTCACCCATGTCCGCAGGATGGTCCTGCCCGTCTTCGCCGCCTCGGCGGTGGTGACCCTGGCGCTGTCGGGGTGTAGCTCCGACAACGGCCAACGTGCTGACGGCCAACGTGCCGACAGCACCGCACCCGAGAGCACGGGCGCCGCGAGCACCACCGGTGCGGCCTCGGCGCCGGACTGCCGGGTGCTGGCCGACGACCCCGGCTGGTACGGCGACAATCGCGCGCGTATCGACGCCATGCTGGCGGAGATCGGACGCTGCGGTGCCCCCGGCGACATCGCCGACGGCGCTCCGCTGGCGCTGTTCGACTGGGACAACACCGTCGTCAAGAACGACATCGGCGATGCCACTTTCTTCTGGATGGTCCGCAACGGGAAGCTGCGCGCGCCGAAGGGCGGGGACTGGTCCACCACGAGCCCCTATCTCACCCCCGCCGCTGCGGGAGCCTTGTCCCGGGCCTGCGGTGCCGCCGGTCCCGGGCAGCCGATGCCCACCGATACCGATACCCGCTGCGCCGACGAGTTGGTGTCGGTCTACAGCGAGGCCGAGACCACGGCCGATGAGCCGGCGTTCGCCGGGTACAACGCCCGCCGGATCGAACCCGGCTATGCCTGGGCGGCGCAGATGCTCGCGGGCTGGCCGGAAAAGGAGCTCGAAGGGTTCGTCGAACAGGCCCGCCGGGAGAACCTGGATGCCGCCGAGGGCACCGAGCAGAAGGTCGGGACCACCGAGCAGACCGGGTGGGTGCGCTACTACCCGCAGATGCGCGATCTGATCGGTGCTCTGCAGGCCAACGGCTTCGACGTCCGGATCATCTCGGCCTCGGCCGAGCCGGTGGTCCGGGTGTGGGCCGCCGAGTTGGGTATCCCCGCGGACAAGGTGATGGGCGTCCGCACCGAACGCGACGGGGACGTGGTGACCTCGCGTCTGGTCCCGTGCGGCGGCGAGCTCTCCATCCCGTACATCGAGGGCAAGCGCTGCCGGGTCAACGAGCAGGTGTTCGGGGTGAGCGGGCCTGCCGCCTATCAGCAGCAGCCCGAACCTCGCCGGGCCGCGTTCGGCGCCGGGGACTCCGATACCGATATCAGCTTCCTCGATGACGCGACCGCCCTGCGGCTGGCGATCAACCGGAACAAGGACGAGTTGATGTGCACGGCCTACGACAACGCCGACGGGCGCTGGATCATCAATCCGATGTTCATCGACCCCGCCGAGCAGGCCGAACCGTACTCATGTGCGACCGAGGGCTATATCGAACCCGACGGCGGTACGGGCCCGTTGCGCCGCGCCGATGGCACCCTGGTGCCCGACCAGACCGATTCCGTCCACTGACGGTGCAGTTCGCCCGCTGGGACGCGTTTTGACCTGGGCAGATGTCTGCCGGTAAGCTCCACCGTCGGCGTGTGCTGCCCTTTCGAGGGCATACGGGCCCCGGGTCAATGTCGGTCGCCGGGAGCCTCATCGCATGCGCCGGACCGGCACGTAACCCGAGAGAAGAGAAGGTAAGCACTGTGCCTACTTACACGCCGAAGGCGGGTGACACCACGCGTTCGTGGTACGTCATCGACGCCCAAGACGTGGTGCTCGGCCGGCTCGCCGTCGAAGCAGCAAAGCTGCTGCGCGGCAAGCACAAGCCGACATTCACGCCCAACGTCGACGGTGGCGATTTCGTCATCGTCATCAACGCCGAGAAGGTCTCCCTCAGCGGAGACAAGCTCACCAAGAAGTTCGCTTACCGCCACTCGGGTTACCCCGGTGGCCTGCGTCGGCGCACCATCGGCGAGCTGCTGGACACGCACCCCACGCGCGTGGTCGAGAACGCCATCGTCGGGATGCTCCCGCACAACAAGCTGAGCCGTCAGGTGCAGAAGAAGCTGAAGGTGTACGCCGGCCCGGAGCATCCGCATGCCGCGCAGCAGCCGATTCCGTTCGAGATCAAGCAGGTGGCGCAGTGACCGAAGCCGAAGTGACCGAAGTGACCGAAGAGGTCGTCGAGACCCCGACCGGTGAGTACGTCGAAGAAACCGTCGTCGTCGAAGAAGGTGTCGAAGAGGCCGCCCCGCGCGAGCCCGTCTACATCGATCGCCCCATCCAGACCGTCGGCCGCCGCAAGGAGGCCGTGGTTCGCGTGCGCCTGGTTCCCGGAACCGGAAAGTTCAATCTGGACGGGCGCTCGCTGGAGGCGTACTTCCCGAACAAGGTGCACCAGCAGCTGATCAAGGCTCCGCTGGTGACCGTTGATCGGGTGGACAGCTTCGACATCTACGCCCACCTCGATGGTGGCGGCCCGTCCGGCCAGGCCGGCGCGCTGCGGCTGGCGATCGCTCGTGCGCTGATCCTGGTGCAGCCCGAGGATCGCCCGGCACTGAAGAAGGCCGGGTTCCTGACCCGCGACCCGCGTGCCATCGAGCGCAAGAAGTACGGCCTGAAGAAGGCCCGCAAGGCGCCTCAGTACAGCAAGCGCTGATCTGTCGTCTTTCGGCCGCCGGGTGTGGAGCAATCCACACCCGGCGGTTTCTTTTTATCGTGACCTTCTTTGCTCTGTCGCCATCTGCGCTGGTCACACGGCCCCGCAGAAGGTAGCCGGCCGCCCACGTCGAGAGTGATCCAGGTCTCTTCCGGGTTTGATTGCTCGACGCGACGGTGAACCTCGGTGACCGAGGAGCGGGGGCGCGCTTGCGCGTCCGGGCAGATCCGATCTGCCGTCGGTACGAGTCAGTCAGCTCGTAGTGAGACCGAACCGCTCCCACTGACTGAAAGGATGCTCGATGAAGAACACCATGATGACGCGTATGACCGCCGGCGCCGCGATGAGCGGGGCCCTGCTGTTGTTCGGTGGCGCAGCCATTGCCGCCGCCCAGCCCGAGGACGGCAAGGTCGATCTGTCGATCGGTACCGCAGGCGTGCTGACCAACGTGCCGGTCACCACGGCCGCGCAGATTGCCTCGGACCTGTGCAAGACCGATCTCGGCGAAGTGACCGTGACCGCCGAGAGCGTGGACACCGCCGGCGCCCAGCAGAGCGCCTGCACCAACGCGACGATGGGCCAGGTCGACTTCCGGCAGAACGGCCAGCAGCCGGACGCGGCCACCACACCGGCCACCCCGGCGCCGGCCACCGCCGAGGGCGCGTCGTACTCCGAGGAGCCGGTTCAGACCGACGAGCCCGTCGGTGACGAGGCCCCCGCGGGTTCGACCGATGAGGCCCCGGACACCACCGTGACCCCGGTCCCGCAACCGGAGCCGGCCGGCTGATCTGATCTCCGTATCTCAGCTCGCTGAAGCCACTGCCCGCGTCCATCGGACGCGGGCAGTGGTGTTTCTTCGAGAGATCGGTGGGAATTCTCATGAGGTCGCCGGGCTGTCAGTTCGCTCTGGAGCCCTCGCGTATGAGAAATTTGACGTCATGGCTCGACTGTTCGGCACCGATGGCGTGCGTGGAGTCGCCAATCGTGACCTCACCGCGGAACTGGCGGTGGCGCTCGGTTCGGCGGCCGCGCGGCGGCTCGGCTCGGTATCGACAACGGGCCGCCGGGTGGCGGTCGTGGGACGGGATCCACGGGCCAGCGGCGAGATGCTCGAGGCCGCGGTGATCGCCGGCCTGACCAGCGAGGGTGTCGACGCACTGCGTGTCGGCGTCCTGCCCACGCCCGCGGTGGCCTATCTGACCAGTGCGTATGACGCCGACTTCGGCATCATGATCTCCGCGTCGCACAACCCGATGCCCGATAACGGCATCAAGATCTTCGGGCCCGGTGGGCACAAGCTCGACGATGCCGCCGAGGACCGCATCGAGGAATTGGTCAGTTCCGGGCCGGGACAGCGTCCGGTCGGCGCCGGTATCGGCCGCGTCGTGGACGCCGAGGACGCGCTGGATCGCTACCTGCGCCACGTCGCCAAGGCCGTCACCACGCCGCTGGACGGCATCAGGGTGATCGTCGACTGCGCCAACGGCGCCGGTTACGCCGCCGCTCCGCTGGCCTATCGTGCCGCGGGCGCCGAGGTGATCGCCCTCAGCGCGGAGCCCAACGGTCTCAACATCAACGATGACTGCGGTTCCACACATATGGAGGCGCTCGCGGAGGCGGTCGTCGCACACGGTGCGCACCTCGGTCTGGCTCACGACGGTGACGCCGACCGCTGCCTGGCCGTGGATGCCGGCGGCCGCATCATCGACGGTGACGCGATCATGGTGATGCTGGCCTTGGCCATGCAGGAGTCACAGGAACTTGCGTCCAACACGCTGGTCACGACGGTGATGAGCAATTTGGGCCTGCATGTCGCGATGCGTGCCGCCGGCATCGACGTGCGTACGACCGCCGTCGGTGATCGCTATGTCCTCGAAGAGCTGCGGTCCGGGGAGTTCTCGCTCGGCGGTGAACAGTCCGGACACATCGTGCTGCCCAGCTTCGGCACCACCGGCGACGGGATCGTCACCGGGTTGCGGCTGATGTCCCGGATGGCTCAGACCCGCAGTACCTTGGCGGACCTGACCGCGCCCATGCAGACCATGCCGCAGGTACTGATCAATGTCGCCGTGCAAGACAAGGCGACGGTTGCGCAGGCCCCCGCCGTCCAGGAGGCCGTCGCCGAAGCCGAGGCCAAGCTCGGCGATACCGGCCGGATCCTGTTGCGGCCCTCCGGAACCGAGCAGGTGGTGCGGGTGATGGTCGAGGCTGCCGATGCTGATACCGCCCGCCAGTTGGCCGCGCAGGTGGCCGAATCGGTGAGCCGACACACCTAGCCGCGAATTGGATGGAACCGCAGCGGTGCCCGTTGCGTCCTATTCCGTATGGGATACATCGACTCGGCGCGGATGGATGTCACCGCGGTACTGAGTGCCGCGCAGCGCTACGACAGCGTCGCCGGCATCCTCGACGGTGCCGTGGGCCGCGCACACGCGGTGTTCGGTGCTGCCGGCGCGGGCCGCGAGTACGCCGACGGCGGTGCGCTGGTGCAGCGCGCCGTCACCGAGGCCCTCGGTCAGCTTCGAGCGTGGGCGGCGGCGAATCGGGAGATCGCATCGAGTCTGCGGATCTCGGCTGCCGATTACGCCGATATCGACGCCCGCGCCGCCCGACGGATCGGATGACACGGTGTTGGAGCAGGGGATGCCCGCCGTCGAGGTGCTGACCGAGTATGTGCGGGCGTGCCGCCGGCTCGGGCACGACACACCCGACCCGGTGCTGCTGCACACCGCCTACACCGCAGAACAGTCGCTGGATCTCGGCGCGCTGGCCGCCGACTGCCGGACACTGTCGGCCGCCGCTGCCGCTGCCGAGGAGGCCCTGACCGAACAGGATGGCGCGCGCAATGTGGTGCTGGCGCAATGGCACGGCGTCGGTGGTGATGTCGCCGCCGATTTTCTGCGCAGGCATGCCGACGCGTCGTCCGTGGCGGTCGACAATCTGCGTTGCGCGGCAACAGCACTGCGGGATCTGGCCGATCGCCTGCGGCACCTGGTCGAGGAGAAGGTCGGCACCACCACCGATATCGAGGCGCGTGGCGTGCGCGAGATGTGGCTGAGTGCGTCGCGGACGGTCACCACCGGCGCCGGCGATCTTTCGGCGGCCAGTGAGCTGGTGGATCAGCAGGTGGCGCCGTTTGTCGCCACCGATGTCGCCGGTGACTGGGTCACGTCGATGCGTTCGACCGACCGGTCCATTCCCGATGCGTATCGCGCGGCCGCGGACGCGGTGGGCCCGGCAGCCTCGTTCGCCCACCCTGGTCGCGCGCTGCTGCCGGAGACGATTTCGGCAGGAAGCGTGACGGCGCAACCGTTCTCGTATTCTCCGCCGGTGACGGTACCTGCCGGGTTCTCGGCCGAGCAGCAGGCGACACCCGTGCCGTCTGCGGCCCCGGCAGCTGTGCCGTCGCCGGTGCCACAGCCCGTGGCGCCACCGGAAACGCCTGCCGCAGCGCTGCCCCCGGGCGGCGGATTGGGTGCCATGCCGTCACCGGCCGCCGGATTGTCCGGTCTGTCGGGTCTGGGCCAGCCGTTCGCGGACATGCTGGGTGGGCTGTTCGGATCGGGTGCTTCCGGCTTGTCGTCGGACCCTTTGGGAGTGGACGATCCCTTCGACGCCAGGGATGACGCAGCCGACGAGGTGCTCGACGAGGCGGACACCGACCCGGAGGATGAGGCCGAAGAAGAGGATGCCGAGGACGAGCAAACCGAAGGCGGCGAGACCGAAGAAGAAGCGCCCGAAGATGAAGTGCCCGAGGAGCACGGGCCCGGGGCCGTGACGGTCGAGGAGGTGCCGCTCGGTGCCGCCGAGGCGGCGCCGGTTGCCACCCCGGTACCCGCAGCATTGCCCGAGCCACCTGTCGATCCCGCTCCGCCGGTTGCACCGCGGCCCGCCACACCATGCGAGATCGCTGCCGATGCACTCCCTCAGGCGGGTCCGTGAGCCACCTGCCGCGGTGCTCGCCGATGACCCCGCGAACAGACAGGTGTTCCCCCTAGAACCGTGATTCTAGGGGGAACATGAGTCTGCTCGCGGGGGAGGAGAGGGGTCAGCGCGGGGAACCGGCGCCGCTGCGGCGCGGCCGCCCACGGCGCGCGCCGGCATTGCCGGCAGGGGAGCCGGCGCCACCGGATCCGCTGTGCCGTGCGGGCTTACGCCGACGGCTGGACTGCCCGGCAGGACGCGCGGCGGGTTGCTCGGGCACGTCCAGCACGATCGGTCCGGTGAACGTCCGCTCGCCGGGGGCGATCTCCTGCAGCACCGGATGCTCGGCACCGCGGAACTTGGTCACGGTGGCCTTCACGCCCGCCTTGCGGGTGAGCACCTTGACGTCGGAGACCTGGCTGTCCAGCATCAGCGTCACCACGGTGCCCTCGCTGCCTGCACGCGCGGTCCGGCCGGACCGGTGCAGGTAGGCCTTGTGCTCGACCGGCGGATCGGCGTGCACCACCAGGTTCACGTCGTCGACGTGGATGCCGCGAGCGGCGATGTCGGTGGCGACCAGCACGGTCGCCGACCCGTCGGAGAAGGCACCGAGGTTGCGGGTGCGCGCATTCTGGGACAGGTTGCCGTGCAACTCGACCGCCGGTACACCGCGCGAATTGAGCTTGCGGGCAAGGCCTTTGGCGCCGTACTTGGTGCGGGCGAAGACGATGGTCCGACCGGGCGATGCGGCAAGGTCGGCCAGCACCTCGAAGCGGGCGTCATGCTCGACGTGCAGCACGTGGTGCACCATCGCCGAGACGGGGGACTGTTCGGAGTCCACGCTGTGCACGACCGGGTCATGCAGGTAACGCTGGACCAGCACGTCGATGCCGTTGTCCAGGGTGGCCGAGAACAGCAGGCGCTGGCCGTCGCGAGGTGTGCGGTCGAGCAGGCGCTTGACCGGCGGCAGGAAGCCGAGATCGGCCATGTGGTCGGCCTCGTCGAGAACCGTGATCTCCACGCCCGACAGGTCGGCGTGGCCGGACTTGACGTGATCTTCGAGCCGTCCGGGGCAGGCGATGACGATATCGACACCGTCACGCAGCTTTTGGATCTGCGGCTGGGCGCCGACGCCACCGAAGATGGTCACCGACTTCAATCCGGTGGCCTTGGCCAGCGGTGCCAGCGAGGCGTCGATCTGGCTGACCAGTTCGCGGGTCGGGGCGAGGATCAGGG
Organism: Mycolicibacterium neoaurum VKM Ac-1815D; assembly: GCF_000317305.3. The sequence goes on from NC_023036.2 coordinate 1,510,631, forward strand.
CGCGGAACCGGCCCGAACGGCGAGGCTGCGGCGCGGCGGCAAGTCGTCCGACCACGGGCAGCAGGAAGGCGTAGGTCTTACCCGATCCGGTCTTGCCGCGGCCGAGGACATCGCGGCCGGCCAGTGAGTCGGGCAGCGTCGCAGCCTGAATGGGGAAGGGGGACTCGATGCCGCTGGCAGCGAGCGTGGAAACAACGGCCTCGGGCAGCCCGAGGTCGGAAAAGGTGGGCACGTAAAAGCTCCAGATAGATAGAGTGCGGTCGTCCTGCCCGGCGCGGGAGATCCCGCGGCGCTCGGTGTGACGATCGGCCACGGCGTAGAAATCGCCTTGGCGAAGCGGCAAAAGGCAGAACAGACGATGCCGCTGGGTATCACCCTACCCAATGAGACATGCGTGCCCCAATTATGAGGCGTGCATCACCCTTCTCAGATGTCGCTGGTGAGGGTGACCAGCTCCTCGGTGAAGCGGTGTGCCTCGGCGCCGTCGATGGCGAGCGGATGCACCAGCATGGTGGTCACCCCGGCCGCCTTGTATGCGGCCAGGCGTTCCTTGACGTATCCGCGCGGACCGACCAGCGAGACGTTGCGGACCAGATCGTCGGGGACCGCCGCGATCGCCTCTTCCTTCTTGCCCGCCAGGAACAGGTCCTGGATCTGATCGGCGACCTCGCCGAATCCGTAACGGGTGGCCAGTTTGTGATAGAAGTTCTGCCCCTTGGCGCCCATGCCGCCGATGTACAACGCCAGCTGTGGTTTCGCCCATGCCAACCGGTCCTCGACATCGTCACCGATGGCCAGGCTGGCGCTGACCATGATGTCCAGCGGGCCGAGTGCGGGGTCACGTTTGGCGTAGCCGGCCCGCAGTGAGTCACCCCACACGTCGTCGGCTCTCTCCGGGTAGAAGAAGATCGGCTGCCATCCGTTGGCGATCTCTGCCGTCAGCTCGACGTTCTTCGGTCCGAGTGCCGCGATGGTGATCGGGATATCCTCGCGCACTGGGTGATTGATCAGCCGCAGCGATTTGCCCAGCCCGGTGCCGCGGTCGGCGGGCAGCGGGATCTGGTAGTGCTTGCCGTCGTAGGCGACCTTCTCGCGGCGCCACACCTGCCGGCAGATGTCGACCACCTCGCGGGTGCGCCCCATCGGCGCGTCGAACGGCAGGCCGTGGAAGCCCTCCATCACCTGCGGGCCGGAGGTGCCGATGCCGAGGCGAAAGCGACCGTCGGAGACGTAATCGAGTCCGGCGGCGGTCATGGCCAGCAGGGTCGGGGTGCGCACGTAGATGGGGACCACGCCGGTGCCGAGTTCGATCGTCGAGGTCTTGGCCGCGAGATAGCCCAGCTGGCTGATGGCATCGAACGAGTAGGCCTCGGCGACCAGCGCGATGTCGACGCCGACCTTCTCCAGTTGGACGACCTGCTCGGCGGCCTCTTTGAAACCGCCGGCGTAGCTGAGGAAGATGCCAGTGCGCATGGCTGCGTTTATATCACCAACCAGTTGGTTGGACGCTTGGTGGCCGGACGTTTCGGGCGTCAGCCCTTCAGCAGCGCGACGACCTTGTCTTCCAGCGTCGGCTGCTCGGCTGCGGGATCCAGCGCCACCGTCTTGGGCAGCGTCACCTCGGGATCGGCGAAGTCGCGGTAGGTCTTGTCTCCGGCCAGGACGAACAGCAGATAACCGGTCAGCAGCGCCCGTACCGCCTTCTGGGTGCCCTTATCGGCGCCGGGCAGGCCCACGGCCTTGGCCAACCGCCTGCCCTCCACGAGACCGCCGGACTCGCCCTTGTTGACGATCCTCAACGTCGACGACGTCCAGGCCTGCGCCAGCGCGTCCGCATTGGAACGGAGGGAACTCGAATCCGCGGAGGCCCGCAGGATCAGTCCGGGAAGCGCCAGCCCGGCAGCCGGTTGCTCGGCCGGGGGGCTGCTGACCGCGGGAAACAGGGCCGCAGCGGTCTTGAGCCGCGATCCCATGCCTGCCGCGGCGAAGACGGCGGCAGAGCCGCCGAAACCATGCCCGACGACGCCGAGCTTGCTCGGGTGAACGCTGATCTTGCCGGGCCCCAGCCGCACCCCGGCGATGATGTCCAGCGTGGTGCCCAGGTCGACGGCGAGGTTCAGCACCGACGGCGCGAAGGCCTTCTCGGTGTCGGGGGCCGCCGCGACGATGCCCCACGAGGCCAGATGCTCCAACGTGCCGGCATAGCGGTCGCTACCGGTCAGCCAGTCGTGACCGAAGGCGATGCCCGGCAGATTGAACCCCGATTCCGGGGTATAGACGACGCCGGGCTGGCCGGCGAACGCGAGGTCCCCACGCAGCACACGGTGCGGTCCGCGCCGGGTCAGGGCTGCGAAGAGCTTCTTCGTCTTGGCCACGCATAGACCCTAGTCGACGCGCGTGGACGGGCAGAGGATCGGCACTGGACTACCCTGGGACGCTATGTGTGGAATCGTCGGCTACGTCGGACGGCGCCCTGCCTGCGAGATCGTCGTCGACGCGCTGCGCCGGATGGAGTACCGCGGATACGACTCGTCAGGTGTGGCCCTGCTCGACGGTTCAGGTGGTCTGACCGTGGAACGTAAGGCCGGCCGGCTGGCCAATCTGGAAGAAGCGCTCGGCGAGGCCGGTGGCGACGCGCTCGTCGGCAGCACCGGGATGGGGCACACCCGCTGGGCCACCCATGGGCGGCCCACCGATCGCAATGCCCACCCGCACCGCGACAGCAGCGGGAAGTTCGCCGTGGTGCACAACGGCATCATCGAGAATTTCGCCGGGCTGCGTGCCGAGCTGGAGGCCGTCGGCGTCGAGTTCGCCAGCGATACCGATTCCGAGGTCGCCGTGCATCTGGTCGCCCAGGCCTACCGCCACGGTGATACCGCCGGAGACTTCGTGGCGTCGGTGCTCGCGGTGCTGCGACGTCTGGAAGGGCACTTCACCCTCGTGTTCGCCTTCGCCGACGAGCCGGGGACCATCGTGGCGGCCCGCCGCTCGACCCCGCTGGTGGTCGGTGTCGGCGACGGCGAGATGTTCATCGGTTCCGATGTCGCCGCATTCATCGAGCACACCCGCGAGGCCGTCGAGCTCGGGCAGGACCAGGCCGTGGTGATCACCGCCGACGGCTACCGGGTCACCGATTTCGCCGGTGAGGATGCGCCTGCCCGCCGTTTTCATGTCGACTGGGACCTCAGCGCCGCCGAAAAGGGCGGTTACGAGTACTTCATGCTCAAGGAGATCGCCGAGCAGCCGACCGCGGTCGCCGAGACACTGCTCGGTCACTTCGAGGGCGGTCGCATCGTTCTCGACGAGCAGCGGCTCTCCGATCAGGAGTTGCGCGAGGTCGACAAGGTGTTCATCGTCGCCTGCGGTACGGCGTATCACTCCGGGTTGTTGGCCAAGTACGCCATCGAGCACTGGACGCGGCTTCCGGTCGAGGTGGAACTCGCCAGCGAATTCCGTTATCGCGACCCGGTTCTCGATCGCAGCACGCTGGTGATCGCCATATCGCAGTCCGGTGAGACCGCAGACACCCTTGAGGCGGTCCGGCATGCCAAGGAGCAGAAGGCCAAGGTGCTGGCCATCTGCAACACCAACGGCAGCCAGATTCCTCGCGAGGCCGATGCGGTGCTCTACACCCGGGCCGGACCGGAGGTCGGGGTGGCGTCCACCAAGACCTTCCTGGCGCAGGTGACGGCCAATTATCTTGTCGGCCTTGCCCTTGCGCAGGCCCGCGGCACCAAGTACGCCGACGAGGTCGCCCGCGAATATCACGACCTGGAGGCCATGGCCGCTCAGGTCGAACGGGTGCTGGGCTGCATGGATCCGGTCACCGAGCTGGCACACAAGTTCGCCAACTCCTCGGCGGTGCTGTTCCTGGGCCGCCATGTCGGCTATCCGGTGGCGCTGGAAGGTGCGCTCAAGCTCAAGGAACTCGCCTACATGCACGCCGAGGGTTTCGCCGCCGGTGAACTCAAGCACGGGCCGATCGCCCTCATCGAGGACGATCTGCCGGTCATCATCGTGATGCCGTCGCCGAAGAGCGCGGCAACGTTGCACGCAAAGCTGCTCAGCAACATCCGGGAGATCCAGGCCCGCGGCGCGATCACGATCGTCATCGCCGAGGAGGGTGATGACACGGTGGCCCCGTACGCCGATCACCTGGTCGAGATCCCGGCGGTATCGACGCTGTTCCAGCCGTTGTTGTCGACGATCCCGATGCAGGTGTTCGCCGCGGGTGTCGCGCAAGCGCGTGGTTATGACGTCGACAAGCCGCGCAACCTGGCCAAGTCGGTCACCGTCGAGTAGCGCTGTGGGAGTCGGGCATTGGCGCAGCGACGCGGCGCGTGCCCACTTCGCGGCCGTCTATGCCACGGCGTTGGCGCGGCTTCCGGCTGTCGACCGGATATGGGATGTGGACACGGCATTCGGCACCGTGCGGGTGTATCGGTTCGCCGGCGGGCCTGGGCGGCCGGTGGTGTTGCTGCCCGGCCGTAACGCCTCGACACCGATGTGGGCCGACAATCTGTCCGGCCTGCTCGCGCATCGCCCGGTGTACTGCATCGACCTGCTCGGTGAGCCGGGAATGTCGGTGCAGCGCAAGCCGATCACCGGAGCCGATGACCAGGCGCGCTGGCTGGACGATGTGCTGACCGGTATCGGGGAGGAGTCGGTCCACGTGCTGGGCGTGTCGTTCGGTGGGTGGAGCGCGATGAACTACGCGTTGCGCCGACCGCAGAAGGTGGCCTCGCTTGTGTTGATCGACCCGGTGCTGACCTTCGCGCCGATCCCACTTCGGACCATGCTGGCATTCCTTCCGATGGGGCTGCCGGGCGTCCCGGATAGGGTGCGGCGCCGCATCTTGCGGTGGATATCCGGGGGAGCCGATGTCGACGAATCCGATCCCGCGCTGATGCTCATCGACGCGGGTACCGCCGACTTCGCGCTGCAACAGCCCACGCCCGCCAGGTTCAGCCCGGAGAAGTTGCGTGCGCTGCGGGTTCCCGTTCTGGCGATCATCGCGGGGCGCAGCGTGATTCATGACGCCAGCCGGGCGGCCGCCACGGCCCGCTCGGTGCTGTCCGCGGGTCAGGTCGAGGTCTGGCCGCGGGCGTCACACGCGGTGACCGGTGAGTTTCCCGACGAGATCGCGGCGCGGACAAGCGAGTTCTGGGCAGGCGTCGACCGGTAGCTGCTTCGCGAGGTCGGCCCGTTCAGGTGGGCCGCCGGACGGTGGTGGCGTCGATGTCGATCCGGTGACCGTGCGAGTCGGTCGGGTGCAGTTCGTCCAGCGTGCCGCCGTTTTCGTCGACGAGGACGGACCGCGGTTCCTCGTCGGCGAAGGTATGTCGCTCGCCCCATTGGCGCATGGCCACGATGACGGTGAACAGGTCGCGGCCTGCGTCGGTGAGTACATAGATCTGGCGGCGCCCCGATGCCGCGGTCTCTCGGGTGAGGATGCCGTGCTCGACGAGTCGGCGAAGCCTGTCGGTGAGGATGTTGCGTGCGACGCCGGTGCGGTGCTGAAAGTCGGTGAAGGACCGTGCGTTGTCCATCGCGTCGCGAATGATCAGCAGGCTCCACCGGTCTCCGACGAGGTCGAGTGTGCGCGCGACGGGACACGTGGGGTCGGTCCACGTCACATCGTCGACGTGAACGACGGGCTTCATCACGCCTCCCAATGAGTTGCGATCTGAAACTATTCTGCCATAGTTGGAATGGTTGCAAATTGCTACTGATTGGGGAAGGTGTGCTACTCACCGACAGGCGGCGGATCTTGCTCGCGATGGTCTGCGCCGTCGCTGTCGCGACGGTCTACGTCGCCCAGCCGGTGCTCGCACAGATCGGGCGAGAGTTGGGTGTGTCCGAATCTGACCTGGGATGGATCGTGGCGGCAGGGCAGATCGGCTACCTGGTCGGCCTGGCCGTCCTGGTTCCGTTGGGCGACATGTCGGACCGGCGCGCGCTCATCGGCGGCCAACTCTTCCTCGCCGCGGTCGGGATGCTGGTGGCCGCGCTCGCACCCGGTCTGTGGGTCCTGCTCACCGGTCTGGCCGTGACCGGGTTCTTCGCCGTGGTCGTGCAGACCACCGTCGCCTTCGCCGCCGACGTGTCGACGCCCGCGCAGCGGGGTCGCACACTCGGGATGGTCACGTCCGGTGTCATCATCGGGATCCTGGGTGCGCGCATCCTGGCGGGGATTCTCGCCGACCAGTGGGGATGGCGAAGCGTCTATGCCGCGCTCATGCTGCTACTCGTCGTGCTCTCGATCACGGTGCTCGCACAGCTTCCGGCAGAGCACCCGTCGCGTCGCAGGTCCTACCGCGACGTCGTGGTGTCGCTCGGGAGCCTCTTCGGCGAACCGCTATTCGTCTCGCGCGGGCTGATTGCGTTCTTCCTCTTCGCGTCGTTCGGCACGCTCTGGAGCGGACTCGCCCTACCTCTCGCCGCCGAGCCGTGGCAGCTGAGCCCGGCTCAGATCGGCGTGTTCGGGATCGCCGGGCTTGCCGGTGCGCTGGGAGCTGCGCGGGCAGGCCGATGGGCAGACGCCGGTAGGGCCGACATCGTGACCGGGGCAGCGCTGGCCCTGTTGGCGCTGTCCTGGATGGCAGCTGGGCAGGCGAGCTGGTCGCTTTGGCTGGTGATCGTCGGTGTCATCGTCTTGGACTTCGCGGTCCAGGCCGCGCACGTCAGCAACCAAGCCCTTCTCACTGCTGCCTACCCGCACCAGACCAGCAGCGCCATCGGCGGTTACATGATCTTCTATTCACTGGGCTCCGCACTTGGCGCGACCGCCACCACCACGACGTACGCAGTCCGCGGATGGACAGGATCTACCGTGCTCGGTGCGAGCTTCGCGCTCTGCGGCCTGCTCGCCTGGGCGCTCGGCCGGCGTACGGTGGCGGCGCCGCGTTGATCCGCTGCGGTGTGGTCAGCCGGCTCGGCGTGCGCGTTCACTCGGCGGGACACCGTACTGGCGGCGGAAGGCCCGATTGAACGTTCCCTGGTCGGTGAAGCCGCTCACCCGGCACGCGTGGCTGACCGATGAACCTCGGGCGATCAGGCTGTCCGCGTGTTCCAGTCGGTGGCGCCGGATCTCACTCGCGGGCGACCGGCCGTCCTCGGCAAGCAACTGCTGAACCGAACGCAACGACAGATGGAACTGTGCGGCCAACCGGGCCGCCGTGAAATCCGGGTCGTGGAAGTGCGTGCGGATGTACCCGAGCAGCCGGGCGCGCAGCTCGGAACGTGTCGGGGCGAGGTCGTGGTGATCGGGCGGACGGGTTGTCGCTGCGATACGTTCGGTCGCGTCGACGAAGGTCAGTAGCCGAGCGCCGCTGGTGCCCAGAGGTTTTGCCGACCATGTCACCGGGATGGGCTGACCGGCCCGGGTGATGAACCACTCGTGGGCGGTCACACTCGTCGAGCCGCAGCCGTCGAGGATCGGGCAGGCGTGCGACGGGTAGCGCGATCCATCGGGATGCCATTCGTGCAGGGTGTCGTGGCTGGGCGCCCCGATCACGTCATCGACGGATCGGTACCCCAGCATGGTCAGCGCGGCCTGGTTCGCCAGAGCTACCGCGCCGTCCGGCCCGATGACCCACAGCGGGGTCGGGGCCACGTCGATGACCGCCGACAGCGTGCCGGCATCGAGGGCAATCTCGTTCACCACATCCCACCTGGATTCCGATTGTGGCGACGACACTAGGTTGCGTGCGTTTCGGGTGTGTTTCGCCGGGCGTTACGTTGCGGTTAAACGACATCCGCCGTCATGGGCGTTCGCGAAATGCCGGATTTCCTTCGCCTTCTGCCATGGGCAGTGGGGTGTCAACACGCTGATATGGACATGAGCCTTTTGGGACCGCCAACCGCATGTGAGGAGACCACGCATGGCATACGACGTTGCCTCGCCCGTCATCACCGAGATCGAACAACGACGTTTCGAAACCGGGATCAGCTGGCAGAACATCGCCGACCACATCGACCGCCCGCTGGTGTGGACCGTGGCGGCCCTGCTGGGCAGCCACCCGATGCCCGCCGAGCAGGCCGGCCAGGTCGGCGAGCTACTCGGTCTCAGCGCGGAAACCGTTGCTGCGCTTCAGCGTCAGCCCTATCGGACCGCAGACCCCGCCCTGCTCACCGATCCGACCATCTACCGTTTCGTCGAGTTGGTCAACGTGTATGGCCCGACGTTCAAGGCCCTCATCCACGAGGAGTTCGGGGACGGCATCATGAGTGCCATCAACTGCAGTGTGTCCTTCGCGCGTCGGTCCGATCCCGACGGTGACCGAGTTGTCCTGACGATCGACGGCAAATTCCTGCCGTACCACTGGTAGGAGGAGACCGGACATGTCCTACGTCAAACCAGCCGAACTCGCGACCCGCATCATCGACGCCGGCGAGTCGAAGGTGTTCATGTCGACTCGCGACACCCTAATCCGGTCTTTCATGGCCGGTGCCATCCTGGCACTCGCGGCAGCTTTTGCGATCACCATCTCGACGAAGACGGGGGAGCCGCTACTCGGGGCGGTGCTGTTCCCGGTCGGCTTCTGCATGCTGCACCTGCTCGGATTCGATCTGCTGACAGCGGTATTCACCTTGGTGCCGCTGGCCTGGCTGGACAAACGGCCGGGCGTGACGCTCGCACCGATGCTGCGCAACTGGGGTCTGGTGTTCCTCGGAAACCTCCTCGGCGCACTGACGGTCGCGGTGTTCATGGCGGTGTACTTCACCTACGGGTTCAGCGTGGCCCCCGATGCCGTCGGGCAGGCGATCGGTGAGATCGGCGCAGGCCGGACGGTCGGTTACGCCGATCACGGCGCCGCGGGCATGCTGACGTTGTTCCTGCGCGGGGTGATGTGCAACTGGATGGTGTCGATGGGTGTGGTGGGTGCCATGATGTCGGACAGCCTGCCCGGCAAGGTGATCGCCATGTGGATGCCGATCATGGTGTTCTTCTACCTCGGTTTCGAGCACTCCATCGTCAACATGTTCCTGTTCCCGTCAGGGCTGATGCTGGGTGGGGAGTTCACCATCATGGATTACCTGATCTGGAACGAGATCCCCACCGTGCTGGGCAATCTCGTCGGCGGGCTTGCCTTCGTCGGATTGGTCATCTACGCCACGCATGGCAAGACCGGACCGTTGCGTCCGCGGCCGAACGAGCTCGTCTCGGTCGACAAGGCTGTGACCAAGGCCTGACCGGTTGGCCGAGGTGGCCGGCATCATCGGCCGCACGCTGATGGGTAGGACAGGATTCTGTTGTCAGAGGTGCGGAGTAACCTCGGAGACATGATCGAACACCAGTTCGAAGATCGGGGAATGGTGGTGGCTGACCACCTCGATGCCGCGCGCGATCAGCTGCGCACCGAACGGGTCGCCGTGGCGGCCAAGATTCTGGCGGCGGGCCGGTTCGCGCTGGCGCGGATGGCCGAGTTGGGCCACGCCTTCGAGGACATGATCGTCGATGACTGGGAACTGGCTGCCGCCGAACTGGGCGCCGAGCTAGGGATCAGTCGGGGTCGGGCCTGCACGCTGATCACCCAGGGCCGCGACCTGATCGTTCGGCTCCCGGCATTGGCCGACGTGTTCGCTCAGGGGGCGGTGGATCTGCGGGTGCTGCGGGTCATCCTCCATCGCGTCGCATTGATCGTGGACCCCGACGTCATGTCGGTCATCGACACCCAGCTCGCCGAACAGGCCACCTCGTGGAACGCCCTGTCCGATGAACGGATCGGTGACTTGGTCGACTGGATGGTGGTCGATGTGGACCCCGAGGCGGTCCGTCGGGCCCGAGAGGCGCGGCGCGGTCGGCGTATCACGGTGGAGCCCGTCGGGGACGGCATGGTCGAGATCTACGGCCGCGTCGATGCCGCCAAGGGCGCGGTTTTCGATCAGGGGTTGGACGCGCTGGCCCGCACCACGTGCCCAGCGGACCCGCGCACCTTCCAAGAGCGGCGCGCAGATTCGGTGGACGCCCTGACAGCGGGTGCGAAAAGCATCCCGTGCCTGTGCGGACGTCCGGAATGCCCAGCGGCCGACAATGAGGTCGCCAAAGGACAATTCGTGATTCACCTGCTGGGCGAACGGGACTCCGTTATCGAAGCGCACACCGGACATGCTGACGAACCCTCTGATGACGAGCAGCGCACCGACACCACCCCCGACGCCCGGCACGGTGACAATGCAGACCGCGATACCGTGGACCCGGTTAAAGCAATCCAGCCGGCGCGACCGACCCCGCCCGCGCTGATCCCCGGATACGGTGTGATCACGGGCGAAGCTCTGGTCGACCTGATCCCGCAGGCCACAATCCGGCCCGTCCCCGCGGCGACCGATCTGGGCACCGAGCGCGGCTATCACCCGTCGCGGGGGCTGACTGACTTCATCCGCTGCCGCGACCTGACGTGTCGCTGGCCGGGCTGCACCGTGGCGGTGGCGCGCTGCGATATCGACCACACCACACCCTGGCCCTACGGTCCAACGCATCCGTCGAACACCAAGCTGTACTGCCGCATTCACCATCTGATCAAGACATTTCACTGCGGGCCCGGCGGCTGGACCGACCAGCAGCATCTCGATGGCACCCTCACACTCACCGCCCCCAACGGCCGGACATACACCACGAAACCCGACGGAGCGGTGTTCTTTCCTCGGCTAGCGGTGCCCACGGCAGAACTGGGTCCGATCACCGTGCCACCGCCGGCACCAGGCCGAGAACGGGCCGCCCCCAAACGATCCCGCACCCGCACCCAGAACCGGGCCTACCGAATAGCCCACGAACGCGCACACAACCGCGCGGCCATCGAGGCCGATCCGCCGCCCTTCTGACCGGCAGCGCGGGGAGTCACACCCGGATGACGTTGGGGCCCAATAACTCGTAGCGATGCGCTTCGTGTGCCGGCAGTTCGGTGCCGGTGATGATCGTCTGGAAATCGGCGATATCGGCGAATCGGCAGAAGTGCGATTCACCGAACTTCGAGTGCGCCGCCACCAACACGCGTCGGCTCGACACCTGGACGGCCGTCTTCTTCACCGCTGCCACCGCCGGATCCGGCGTGGTGATGCCGTGTTCGGTCGAGATTCCGTTGGTGCCCATATAGGCCACATCGATGACCAGACTGCGTAACCGCTCCAATGCCCACTCGTCGACACACGCCAGCGTTCGCCCGCGCATCCGCCCACCCAGCAGCAGCACCGTGACCGTCTCGCTGTGTGCCAGGGCCTCCGCCGCCAGCAACGACGCCGTCACCACCGTGAGTTGTCGGTCGGCGAGCAGCTGTGCGATCAACCGCGGGGTGAACCCCTCATCGACATAGACGGTTTCGGCGCCGTGCAATTGTTCGGCCGCCGCTCCCGCGATCCGATGCTTCTGCGCCAGATCGACCTGGCTGCGGAACTCGACACCGGATTCGAACGCCGCCGTCTCCAACGGCACGGCACCGCCGTGCACCCGTTTGAGCAGTCGCCGACCCGCGAGCACCTTCAGGTCGCGACGGATGGTCTCCGTCGCGACCTGAAGTTCTGCAGCCAAGGCCGGCACCTCGACCCGCCCGCGGCTACGGGCGAACTCGACGATCTGACGCTGGCGAGTGTCCGAATCCACGGTGGACATTCTCCACCGACAACTAGTCGCCGGCCGTCAGCACGGCACGGATCTCCTCGGCGCTGGTCGCGGCGCGTAGCCGGGCAACCTGGTCCTTGTCCAGGAACACGTGCGCGATCTTGGTCAGCAACGCCATGTGGTCGTTACCCGCCCCCGCGATACCGACCACGAACTCCGCGGGCTTGCCGTTCCAATCGATCGGTTCGGCGTAGCGCACAAAGGAGATCCCGGTCTTGCGGATCGCGGTCTTCGCGTCGTTGGTCCCGTGCGGGATGGCCAGGCCGTTGCCCATATAGGTCGACACCGACTTCTCCCGCTCGTGCATGGCGGTGACGTAGCCGGGCTCGACCGCGCCGGCGGTCACCAGCAGCCCGCCGGCCTCGTCGATGGCCGCCGACGCCGTGCTGCCGGTACCGCCCAGCACGATCGAGGACAGTGGCAGCACATCGTCACCGGGCGAGTCCGATGCGGGCGCGGCAGCCTCCTCGACCGGAGCCGCCCCGGCGTCGCCGTTGGTCTTGCGCAGCAGCTCGACGATCTCGTCGTAGGCGGGGGTACTCATGAAGTCCTCCACCGAGACATGCACCGCCGAACCGGTTCTCTGCTTGGCCCGGTCGGTCAGGTCGCGGTGGGTGACGACCAGTCCGTAGCTGTCGGTGAGGTTGGCGATGGATTGATTGGTCACCTTCACATCACCGAACCCGGCGGCGTTGACCTTCTTGCGCAACACCGAGGCACCCATCGCCGAGGAGCCCATCCCCGCATCGCAGGCGAAGACGATGTTCTGGATGCGCCCGCCACCGGTCAGCATGCCGGACACGCTGGACTTCTTGCCCTTCATCGACTCCATGGACGCGGTGGCCGCGGTGAGATCGCCGTCGTCGGTGGCCTTGCCGGTCTTCAGCAGGAAGGCCGCCACGACGAAGGAGACCGCGGCAGCGCCGAGCACCGACAGGGTGACACCGAGGAAGCTCCCGCTGGCGGTCTGGGCGTAGATCGCGATGATCGACCCGGGTGCGGCCGGGGCGCGCAGGCCGGAGCCGAACAGCACGTTGATGAACACACCGGTCATGCCGCCGAGGATGGTGGCGATGATCAGCTTGGGCTTCATCAGCACGTACGGGAAGTAGATCTCGTGAATGCCGCCGAAGAATTGGATGATCGCCGCACCGGGGGCCGATGCGCGGGCAGCGCCCTTGCCGAAGAACATGAACGCCAACAGCAATCCCAGCCCGGGGCCCGGATTGGCCTCGAGCAGGAACAGGATGGATTTTCCGGTCTCCAGTGCCTGAGTGGTGCCCAGTGGCGTCAGCACGCCGTGGTTGATGGCGTTGTTGAGGAACAGCACCTTGGCCGGTTCGATGAGAATCGAGGTCAGCGGCAGCAGGTTGTTGCTGACCAGGAAGTCCACGGCGCTGCCGGCGCCGCGGGTGAAACCGGAGACGATCGGTCCGATCCCGAAGAACCCGAAGATGGCCAGCAGCATGCCGAGGATGCCCGCGGAGAAATTGTCCACCAGCATCTCGAAGCCGGGCCGGATCTTGCCTTCCCACAGCGCATCCAGCTTCTTCATGCACCAGCCGCCCAGCGGGCCCATGATCATCGCACCCATGAACATCGGCACGTCCGCTCCGGCGACGACGCCCATGGTCGCGATGGCGCCGACCACCGCGCCGCGGTTGCCGTGCACCATCCGGCCGCCGGTGAATCCGATCAGCAACGGCAGCAGGTATGTGATCATCGGGCCGACGATCCCCGCGCCGTCATAGCTGCCCCAGCCGCCGATCTTGGCGACCCAGCCGTCGGGATCCTGCAGGCTGGTGAAGAGAGCCTGCAGCCAGCCCTGCTCGATGAACAGCGCCGTGATCAGGCCCCAGGCGATGAACGCGCCGATATTGGGCATGACCATGTTGGACAGGGCGGTGCCGAGTTTCTGCACGCGTACCCGAGCTCCGGTCCGCGGGGCGGGGGACCCATCCACTGGTGCGTTGGCGAGGGACATTCGATGACCTCCGGTTCACTGCAGTTCCGAACCGGACGCTTCGGTGACGCCGGTCACATGCATATCTAGTAATACGCATACCTGGGCAGCAATGCAAGAGATTCGGGCAAAAACGGGCGAACAATTCTGTGGTTTTATGACCGAATTGGAGTTAGGCTCCCAGTCAACACATCGCTGCGAAGGTCGACAACCGAAAGGACCGCGCATGTTAGCCCTGCGTTTCTATGCCCCCGAGGACGTTCGCCTGGAAGACGTGCCCGAGCCGGAATGCGGTCCCGGCGAGGTGAAGCTGCGGGTGCGCAACTGCTCCACCTGCGGCACCGACGTCAAGATCTTCCACAACGGGCACCAGAACCTCACCCCGCCGCGCACCATCGGCCACGAGATCGCGGGCGAGATCGTCGAGGTCGGCGCCGACGTCAATGCGACCTACGCCAGCGACTGGGCGGTCGGCGATCGCGTCCAGGTGATCGCCGCGGTGCCGTGCGGGGAATGCCACGAGTGTCGCAAGGGCTGGATGGCCGTGTGCCAGAACCAGACGTCGATGGGCTACCAGTACGACGGTGGTTTCGCCGAATACATGATCGTGCCCCGGCAGGTTCTCAAAGTCGATGGGCTGAACAAGATTCCGGACAATGTCGGATTCGACGAGGCCTCGGCGGCCGAACCCTTCGCCTGCGCCATCAACGCCCAGGAACTGCTCGGCATCGAAGAGGGCGACACCGTCGTGGTGTTCGGTGCGGGGCCGATCGGATGCATGCACATCCGTATCGCGCGTGGCGTGCACAAGTGCGGGCCGATCTACCTCGTCGACGTCAACGACGCCCGACTCAAGATGTCCGCCGACGCGGTCAACCCGGACGGTGTCATCAACGCCGCCGAGGTCGACGTCGTCGAGAAGGTCATGGAGCTCACCGGCGGTCGCGGCGCCGATGTCGTGATCACGGCGACGGCCGCCAACATCGCCCAGGAGCAGGCCATCTCGATGGCCGCCCGCAACGGCCGGATCTCCTTCTTCGGCGGACTGCCCAAGACCGATCCGACCATCACGTGCGACTCCAATATCGTGCATTACCGCCAGTTGCACATCCACGGCGCCAACGGTTCGGCCCCCGAGCACAACAAGCGCGCCCTGCAGTACATCTCCACCGGACAGGTTCCGGTCAAGGATCTGATCACCCGGCACATCCCGCTGGAGAACGTGCTGGATGCCTTCGACATCGTCAAGAACGGCGAGGCCATCAAGGTCACGGTCGAACCGTCCTGACCGGTCGGCCGGGTCAGCCGCCCACCGCGATGATGTAGCCGGCGATCCCCGCCACGCAGGCACCGCAGCACAGGACCAGGGTGCCTATCGCGAACGGCCAGGCCCTGCTCCGTCGCACCAATCTGACGATGGTGAACACGGTGCCCGCAACCCACAACACACCGGCGGTGATGAACCCCGCGAACATCGCGCTGACTCCGGCGTCGATATGGCAGGTGGCAGGCGGGCAGTAGTCGGTGAACGCCATGAAGAAGATGCCGAAAAACGCTGCCACCGCGCCGCCGGCGACGGCCAGCAACAGGGCCGTGATCGAGATCGCGATATCGATGCCCGACACTGGAGGTTTCGGCGGCGGGTACCCGTACGGGTAGGTCATGACGCCCGATCGTATGGCCTGACCACGTGTGGTGACGTTGAACGCGTAACGTGTTGGCGCGCGGGCACGAGAGGGGACGGCTGCCGATGCGGAACTACTACAGCGCGGATGCGATCCGCGCCGCCGAGGCGCCCCTGCTCGCATTGCAGCCCGAGGGGACCCTGATGCGTCGGGCCGCGTACGGTCTGGCGGGCGTCGTCGCCGCAGAATTGCGCCGCCGCACCGGCGGCATCGCCGGACGCACGATCTGTGCCGTGGTCGGTTCCGGTGACAACGGCGGTGACGCGCTCTGGGCGGCGACTTTTCTGCGGCGTCGCGGTGTCCATGCTTCGGCAGTGCTGCTCGCGCCCGATCGCACCCACCGCCGGGCGCTCGCCGCGTTCCGCAAGGCCGGTGGTCGCATTGGCGAGACCATCCCGGCGACAACAGATCTGGTCATCGACGGGGTGGTCGGGATATCCGGCCGCGGCGCGCTGCGTCCCCATGCCGCCGCGGTCTTCGCCGCCGCCGGTGCACCCGTCGTCGCCGTGGATCTGCCCAGCGGTATCGACGTGCACACCGGCGCGGCCGAGGGTGCGCACGTGACGGCCGCGGTCACCGTCACCTTCGGCGGCCTCAAACCCGTTCACGCACTCGCCGATTGCGGCCGGGTCGAACTCGTCGACATCGGGCTGGACCTACCGACCTCGGACATCATCGGACTCGACGCCGCCGATATCGCGGACTGCTGGCCGGTTCCGGGCCCGCACGATGACAAGTACAGCCAGGGCGTGACCGGGGTGATGGCCGGCTCGGCGACCTATCCGGGCGCGGCGATCTTGTGCACGGGAGCGGCTGTCGCGGCCACCTCCGGAATGGTGCGTTACGCGGGAACCGCGGCCGCAGAAGTGGTTTCGCATTGGCCCGAGGTCATTGCGACGTCCGATCGCGAGTCCGCGGGCCGGGTGCAGGCCTGGGTGGTGGGTCCGGGCCTGGGCACCGACGAATCGGCTGCCGAGGCGCTGCGCTGGGCGCTGCAGACCGATCTTCCGGTGCTTGTCGACGCCGACGCGCTCACCCTGCTGGCCGCCGCGCCCGAGCTGGTGGCAGACCGCCACGCGCCCACGGTGCTCACCCCGCACGCCGGTGAATTCGCCCGGCTGGCCGGTGCGCCGCCCGGCACCGACCGGGTGGCGGACACCCGCGGCCTCGCCGACCGTCTCGGTGTCACCGTCCTGCTCAAGGGCAATGTCACGGTGATCGCCGACTCCGGCTCGAACACGGTCTACCTCAACCCCGCGGGGCAATCCTGGGCTGCCACGGCGGGTTCCGGTGACGTGCTGTCCGGTGTGATCGGCGCACTGCTGGCCGCGGGCGTGCCTGCCGGCCTCGCCGCGGCGGCCGGCGCGTTCGTGCATGCCCGCGCGGCCCACGCCGCCGCCGAAGATCCCGGCCCGGCCCCCGCGCCGACATCGGCCGCGCCGATTCTGGCCCATCTGCGTGCCGCGTTGGGCTCCGTCCTCTAGAAAGGAACACATGCCCAACGTCTCCCGTCATTCCTCGCTGAGCCCCGCCTACACCGGACGGCTGTCGACCAGCCCGATCCCGGCCTTGCGGTTGCCGGACGAGTCGATGGAGCCCGAGCAGACCTATCGCTTCATCCACGACGAGCTCATGCTCGACGGTAGTTCGCGGCTGAACCTCGCGACGTTCGTCACCACCTGGATGGATCCCGAGGCCGACCGGCTGATGTCGGAGACGTTCGACAAGAACATGATCGACAAGGACGAGTATCCGGTCACCGCGGCCATCGAGCAGCGCTGTGTGTGCATGGTTGCCGACCTGTTCCACGCCGAAGATCTGCGCGACGACGATCCGTCGACGGCGGTCGGGGTGTCGACCGTCGGCTCGAGCGAGGCGGTCATGCTGGCCGGTCTGGCGATGAAATGGCGCTGGCGCGCCAAGATCGGTGGCGCCAAGGGCGACGGGTGGAAGGGCCGCACCCCGAACCTGGTGATGGGCTCCAACGTCCAGGTGGTCTGGGAGAAGTTCTGCCGCTACTTCGACGTCGAGGCCCGGTACCTGCCGATGGCCGACGGACGCTACGTCATCACCCCCGAGCAGGTGCTCGACGCCGTGGACGAGGACACCATCGGCGTGGTCGGCATCCTGGGCACCACCTACACCGGCGAGTTGGAGCCCATCGGTGAGATCTGCGCCGCCCTCGACCGCCTGGCCAAGGACAAGGGACTCGACATCCCGGTCCACGTCGACGCGGCCAGCGGCGGTTTCGTCGTCCCGTTCCTGCATCCGGACGTGGTGTGGGATTTCCGGTTGCCGCGCGTGGTTTCGATCAACGTCAGCGGCCACAAGTACGGGCTGACCTACCCGGGCATCGGCTTCGTGGTGTGGCGCAACAAGGAGTACCTGCCCGAGGAACTGGTCTTCCGGGTCAACTACCTCGGCGGCGACATGCCGACATTCACGCTGAACTTCTCCCGCCCGGGCAACCAGGTGGTCGGCCAGTACTACAACTTCCTGCGCCTGGGCAGGGAGGGCTATCTGCAGGTGATGCGCTGCCTGTCGGAGACCGCGCAATGGCTGGCCAGGGAACTCGCCGCGATGACGGTCGACCACAAGCAGTTGTTCGAGGTCATCACCGACGGATCGGCCATCCCGGTGGTCGCGTTCAAGCTGGCCACCGACACCCCCTACACGGTGTTCGACATCTCGGCGATGTTGCGAAGCTACGGCTGGCAGCTGCCGGCCTACACCATGCCCGACGATGCCACCGACGTCGCGGTCCTGCGGATCGTCGTGCGTGAGGGTTTCTCGGCGAACCTGGCCCGCGCACTGCGCGACGATCTGGTCGAGGTGCTGGGCAAACTGTCCAAGGTCGGCATCGGCGGCTTCGCCGACGAGGAGCATTTCGCCCACTGATCCGAGGTTTGGGACAATCGGAGCAGTGATCACCACCGAGAACGTCCCGCGTGCGATCGTCGACCTCGACGCCATCGCCCATAACGTCACCGAACTGCGCGAACATGCCGGTTCGGCCGCCGTGATGGCCGTGGTCAAGGCGGACGGATACGGCCATGGCGCGGTCCGCGTCGCGCAGGCGGCGTTGGCCGCAGGTGCCGCCGAGCTGGGCGTGGCGACCGTCGCCGAAGCCGCCGCGCTGCAGTCGGGCGGCGTGACCGCGCCGCTGCTGGCCTGGCTGCACGCGCCGGACACCGATTTCGCTCCCGCCGTGCGGACCGGGGTGCAGCTGGCGGTGTCCTCGGCCGCCGAGCTCTCAGGCGTGCTCGACGCGGTGCGGCGTACCGGCGACACCGCCACGGTCACCGTGAAGGCCGACACCGGGCTCAGCCGCAACGGTGTGTCGCCCGCCGAGTTCGACGAGGTACTGGCGGCGCTGGCCACCGCCCAGGCCGACGGTTCGGTACGGGTGCGTGGCCTGATGTCGCACCTGGCACACGGGGACACCCCAGATCATCCGTTCAACGGCATCCAGGGCGACCGGCTGCGTGAGTTCGCGGCCCGGGCCCGGCGCCACGGTATCCACTTCGAGCTGCTGCACCTGGCCAATTCGCCGGCCGCGCTGACCCGACCCGATCTGGCGTTCGACATGGTGCGCCCAGGAATAGCGGTGTATGGACAGACCCCGATCCCCGAGCGCGGCGCGATGGGGCTGCGACCGGCGATGACGGTGGCCTGCCCGGTGGCCAAGATCCGGGCACTGCGGGCAGGCGACGGCGTTTCCTACGGTCACACCTGGGTTGCCGACCGCGACACCACGGTGGCGTTGATCCCGGCCGGCTACGCCGACGGCGTTTTCCGCTCGCTGAGCAACCGGCTGGAGGTGGCCATCAACGGCCGTCGGTATCCCGCCGTGGGCCGGGTCTGCATGGATCAGTTCGTGGTGGATCTGGGTCCCGACGGGGCCGGGGTGAACGTGGGGGACGCGGCGATCCTGTTCGGGCCGGGCGACCGTGGCGAACCGACCGCGCAGGACTGGGCCGATCTGTTGGGCACCATCAACTACGAGGTGGTGACCAGTCCGCGCGGGCGCATCGTGCGCAGTTACACCGGTGGTCCGGAGGGCACCCCGTGAGCGGGTTGGCGCGCTGGCTGGCCGGAGCGGCCGGGCTGACCGCGGTCGGATCGCTGGCCGGCGTGACCGTCGCGCGGTCGCTGACGCGCCGGGTCAGCGACGACGATCCCTATGCCGGTGAGGATTTCACCCTGCTGTACGCCGATCGCAGCGTCGTGGTGACCACCACCGACGGGGTTCCGCTGGCGGTGCGCGAATGTGGACCGCCCGACGCACCGCTGACCGTGGTGTTCGCGCACGGCTTCTGTCTTCGCATGGGCGCCTTCCACTTCCAGCGCGACCGGCTGGCGCGGCAGTGGGGTGACCAGGTCCGGATGGTGTTCTACGACCAGCGCGGCCACGGTCTGTCCGGGGACGCCTCACCGGACACCTTCACCGTGCCGCAGCTGGGGCAGGACCTGGAATCGGTGCTGGCCGTGTTGGCGCCCAAGGGGCCGGTGGTGCTGGTCGGCCACTCGATGGGTGGCATGACGGTGCTCTCGCACGCCCGCCAGTTCCCGGAGCGTTACCGCACGCGCATTGTCGGCGCCGCCCTCATCTCCTCTGCTGCAGAGGGTGTTTCGCGATCACCCTTGGGTGAGATCCTGCGCAATCCAGCCCTGGAGGCGGCCCGGTTCAGCGTGCGTTACGCGCCGGGGCTGTTGCATCGGGGGCGCGGGGTGGTGCGCTCGGTGATCGGACCTGTCCTGCGTGCGGCGTCCTATGGGCGCGAGGACATCAGCCCGTCGGTGGTGGCCTTCAGCGAGTCCATGATGCACGACACCCCGGTGCACACGCTGGTGGGTTTCCTGCACGCTCTCGAGGTACACGACGAAACCGAGGCCCTGCCGGTGCTGGCGAAGATTCCCACCCTGATCGCCTGTGGCGACCGGGATCTGCTGACACCGCTGGAGTATTCGCAGGAGATGGCGGCGCAGTTGCCGAAGTCCGAGCTCGTCGTGGTCGAGGGCGCCGGACATCTCGTGCAGCTGGAACAGCCCGACATCATCGACGATGCGCTGGTGCGACTGGTCGAGCGGGCCACCCCGTCGAAACTCGTGGCGCTGACCCGCCGGCTGCGGGACCGGGCGCGTCATGGCTGAGCGCACCGGCGGAACCGCGATACTTCCCACCGCGGAGGACACCGTGGCGCTGGGGGCAGCGCTCGGTGCGGACCTGCGGGCCGGTGACGTGGTGGTGCTGTCCGGGCCGCTCGGTGCCGGAAAGACGATGCTGACCAAGGGAATTGCCCGCGGCATGGACGTCGAAGGCCCGGTGACCTCACCCACCTACGTGTTGGCCCGGGTGCACCCGCCACGACGTGCCGGGGCGCCCGCCCTGGTCCACGTCGACATCTACCGGCTGCTCGACCACGGCGGGGACCTGCTCGCCGAACTCGACTCGCTGGACCTGGACACCGATCTCGACGATGCCGTGGTCGTCGTCGAGTGGGGTGAGGGTCTGGCCGAACGACTCTCCGCCCATCATCTCGACATCCGTCTCGACCGCGATGCCGACTCCGAGGAACGCACGGTGACCTGGCAGTGGAGCACATCATGAGTCCCCGTCACTTCGTCGGCCCGAAGGACGCGACCCTCGTGCTGGCCATCGACACCGCGACCCCCGCGGTCACCGCGGGCATCGTGCGGGTCGCCGACGACATCACCACGCTGGCCGAGCGCACCATCGTCGACCACCGTGCACATGCCGAGCGGCTGACCCCGAATGTGGTTGCCGCGCTGACCGACTGCGGTGCGTCGATGGCCGATCTGGACGCGGTGGTGGTCGGATGCGGACCCGGACCCTTCACCGGGCTGCGGGTCGGGATGGCGACTGCGGCGGCCTATGGGCAGGCGTTGGGCATCCCGGTGTTCGGGGTGTGCACGCTGGACGCCATCGGCGGCGCGACCGACGGCGAGGTCCTCGTCGTCACCGATGCGCGCCGCCGCGAGGTGTACTGGGCGCGCTACCGCGACGGGGTGCGCACCGGCGGACCGGAGGTCGGTCCTGCCGCGGACGTGGACACCGCCGGCGTACAGAGCGTGGCCGGATCACCCTCGCATGCCGGGCTGTTCGGTCTGCCGGTGATCGGCCCGGAGATTCCGTCGGCCGCCGGACTGGCCGCCGCCGTTGCCGATTGGACCGTCGAGCCCGAACCGCTGATCCCGCTGTACCTGCGTCGACCGGACGCCAAGACGCTGGCCGAACGAGGACTGGCGTGACCGAACCGAGCACGGTGAGAATCGACGCGCTGACCAAGGCGGACGCGGTGCGGTGTGCGGAACTGGAGGCCCAGCTGTTCGCCGGTGACGATCCGTGGCCACCGGCGGCCTTCGTGCACGGTATCGCCGGGAAACACAACCACTACATCGCCGCGCGCGACGACGGCAGACTGGTCGGCTACGCCGGGATCTCCCGGCTGGGCCGCATCCCACCCTACGAATACGAGGTGCACACCATCGGCGTCGACCCGGCCTGGCAGGGCCGCGGTATCGGCCGCGCACTACTGGATGATCTGCTCGCCTTCGCCAAGAAGGGCGAGGTGTTCCTGGAGGTCCGCACCGACAACGAGCCGGCAATCGCGCTCTACACCAGTGCGGGTTTCGTGACGGTCGGGGTGCGTAAGCGGTACTACAAGGTCAGCGGCGCCGATGCCTACACCATGAAACGGGACGCGACATGATCATCCTGGCCATCGAGAGCTCCTGCGACGAGACCGGAGTCGGGATCGCCCGGTTGCAGGACGGCACCGTCACGCTGTTGGCCGATGAGGTCGCCTCGAGCGTCGACGAGCACTCCCGTTACGGCGGGGTGGTCCCCGAGATCGCCTCCCGGGCGCATCTGGAGGCGTTGGGGCCCACCATGAAACGCGCACTGGACGCCGCGGGCGTGCAGCGTCCGGATGTGGTGGCCGCGACCATCGGCCCCGGCCTGGCCGGCGCCCTGCTGGTGGGGGTGGCCGCGGCCAAGGCGTATGCCGCGGCGTGGGAGGTGCCGTTCTACGCTGTCAACCACTTGGGCGGGCACCTGGCCGCCGACGTCTACGACCACGGGCCGCTGCCAGAGTGCGTCGGGTTGCTGGTGTCCGGCGGGCACACCGAATTGCTGCATGTGCGCTCGCTCGGCGAACCGATCGTCGAACTCGGCAGCACCGTGGATGATGCGGCGGGGGAGGCGTATGACAAGGTCGCACGCCTGCTGGGGCTCGGTTATCCCGGCGGGAAGCCGCTCGACGACCTGGCCCGCACGGGTGACCGGCGCGCCATCGTGTTCCCACGCGGCATGACCGGCCCGCGCGATGTCCCCTACGCGTTCAGCTTCTCGGGTCTGAAGACCGCCGTGGCCCGCCATCTCGAGAAGAACCCGGATGCCGCGCCCGCCGATGTGGCCGCCGGCTTCCAGGAGGCGGTCGCCGATGTGCTGACCGCCAAGGCGGTGCGCGCCGCGACCGACCTCGGCGTCTCGACACTGCTGATCGCCGGCGGGGTGGCGGCCAACTCCCGGGTGCGCGAGCTTGCCGAGGAGCGTTGTGCCGCAGCCGGCCTCACACTTCGGGTGCCCCGACTCCGGTTGTGTACCGACAACGGCGCGATGATCGCCTCGTTCGCCGCGCACCTTATCGACGCCGGTGCACCGCCGTCGGGATTGGGCGCCGCGAGCAATCCGGGGTTGCCGGTGATCCAGGGGCAGGTGGTATGAGCGCCCAACACGCCGAGAGTGCATCCAGATCGAGAAAACGGCCGGTGGGTCGATCTGAGCGCACCGTCGACGGAATCAGGCGGCGATGAGTAGGGACCAGATCACCGAATTGCTCTACCGATACGCCGAACTCATCGACGCCGGTGACTTCGACGGCGTCGGCGCCTTGCTCGGCCGAGGCAACTTCATGGGTGTCGCCGGCACCGAGGCCATCGCCAAGCTGTTCGCGGCCACGACGCGCCGGTTCCCCGAACATGGCAACCGCCCCCGCACCCGGCATCTGGTGCTCAACCCGATCGTCGACATCGATGGTGATTCGGCAAGGGCGCGTTCGACCTTCGTCGTCGTGCAGCAGACCGACACCGTCGCACTGCAACCCATCGTCGTCGGCCGTTACGCCGACACCTTCACCAGGGACGCCCAGGGCTGGTACTTCACCAGTCGCCACGTCGATATCGAGATGCTCGGTGATGTCTCCGATCACCTGATGATCGATCCACGGTCATTCGGGTAGCCGGGAACCGACGCGCGCCTCGTTGATCTGGTGCACGCGCACACTGACTTCCAACTGGAAACGGTCGGCCGGGTTCTTCAGTGACAATCCGGTGAGATCCTCGATCAGCTTGATCCGGTACAGCAGCGAATGTCGATTCAAGAACAATGCCCGCGCCGCGGCGCTGGTGTTGATGGCCTCGTTGAGCAGGATCTCCAGTGTGTGGACGAGCTGGCCGCGGCGGGTCGTGTCGTAATCGATCAGCGGCTGCAGGGTTTTCAGGATGGTGGCCATGCTGCGCGGGTGTTGGCGCAGCACCTCGGCGAACTGCAGCGGTCCGATCGGCGCGTCGGGCACCGAGGCCGTGGCGACGGTCACCGAGTGACCGTGCCCAGGCGGCAGCAACACCCAGCTGATCAAGCCGTCCGGCAGACCACTTGCCTGCCAAGCGGTTTCGACCAATGCCGAACCGGTCGAGGCCGGCAACACTGCCGAGAAGTGACTCATCACCAGATCGTCGGTCACCGACGTCTTGGACGTGACCCCGGCGGCGCGCGCCGATCGGGCCAGTGTGTCGGCGAACGTATGCGCGTGCTCGGGCCAGCGCGGGTCGTCGTCCTCGCGCCTGCCGATGACCATCTGGATGGGCCGGTCGTCCGGGGCGGGTGTGACCAGGGGGAGGAGCTGGCGCTGGATGTCGGCGAAGGGCACCTCCCACGGCAGCATCACCAGCGGGAACTCGTGCTTGTCGGCCAGCGGTACCAGCGTGGCCAGCAGCTCCCGGGTATCGATGTCCGGTGGCCCGCCGAGCGCCACCCCGGCGGCCGGCGAGGACATCAGGAAGGTGAGGAAATCGCGGACCCCGGGCTGGCGGATGTCGGTACCGGTCGTCAGGACGAAGTCGCCGGGCCGGACGAAGTCTTCGGCGGGCGCGTGCATGATGTCGACCCAGAGCACCTCGCGGATCAGACCGCGGTGCCCGCCGAGCACCGAGCCCTGATCCAGCGGCGGGATAGTCAACGCCGCTGCCACGGTCAGTGGCGCACCCGCAGACATGTCGCCCGTTTCCTCTCGAACTCGGCGGGCCGCTGATACCGCCGGATTTCGACGGTATCAGCGACCCGCGACGCGCTGAGGGGACTCCCTGCGATCAGGACTTCGGAATCGACAGGTCGTCGGGTGCCCGTCCGCTCAGCGCGGCGCCGATGCCGAGGAACACCACCGGTGCGATACCGAAGATGATCGCCAGCGTCGTCGACCCGCCGACCACCAGGGTCAGGTTGGCGACGATCAGAGCCACCGCGGCGGCGAGTGCGATCGTCCCGACGACCGCCAGCACGATGATGTTCACGGGACCGCCGCGGCGCTTGAAGAACAGGCCCACCGAGATCGTCGTCAGCAACCAGAGGATGGACAGGCCCCAGATGCCCAGGCCGCCGAGCGGTCCGAAGATCTGCAGCACCGGGTCGAGGCCGAGCAGGACGAACACGCCCATGATCACCATGGACACCACGGTCACCAGGACCGAGGCATTGGCCGGTGATCCCAGCTTCGGGTGCACTTCACCGAGCTTGCGGGGCAGCACGTTGTCGCGGCCGAGCACGAAGGTGTACCGCGAGCAGATGTTGTGGAAGGCCAGCGCGCAGGCGAACACGCTGACAAACCAGAACAGTGTGGTCAAGTCCTTGCCGAGCATGCCGAGGTACTTCTCGGCGGTGTTGACCATGAAGTTGTCCGGGTCGTCCTTGGCCACCTGGATGGCGTCGTTACCACCGTTGCCCTCGACCAATGCCCAGCTGGAGAACGCGTAGAAGCTGGCGACGATGCCGACGGCCCAGTAGGTGGCACGCGGCACCGTGCGGTCGGGGTCGCGTGCCTCGTCGCGGAACACGGCCGTGGCCTCGACTCCGACGAAGCCCCACAGTGCGTAGAGCAGCGCGATGCCGAACGCGCCGGAGATGCCCGACGGGGTGAACGAGTCACCGGTGATGCCCTTCTCGCCGCCCTGGATGACGATGACGAAGTCCAGCACCACCAGGATCGCGACCTCGGACACTAGGAAGATGCCGAGCACCTTGGCGCTGAGTTCGATATCGCGGTAGCCGAGGAAGGCGATGATCAGCAGCACCAGGCCCGTCAGCACCCACCACGGCACCGCCGGTGCACCGATGATCTCCAGCAGGCCGGCCAGGATGACGCCGTCGTAGGCAGCCACTGCCAGCAGGGTCGCCATGTACGCGGGCAGCGCGAGTACCGCCGCTCCGGTACCGGCTGCCTTGCCGAGGCCCTTCTGGATATAGGCGTAGAAGGCGCCGGTATCGGTGACGTACTTCGACATCGCCACGAAGCTCGCGGCGAACAGCAAAAAGATCACACCCGCGACAAGAAACGCCACCGGGATGCCGGTCGAGTCACCGAGCACCATCGCGATCGGGACGTTGCCGCCCACCGTCGACAACGGGGCCGCCGCCGCCACCACCATGAGCACGATGGCGGGCACACCCAGGTTGCCGCGCAGCCGACCGCGGCTGTCCGGTGGCGTTGCGCCGCCGGGTTTGTCGCCCGTATTGAGCACTTCGGACATGTAAGGAACCTCCTCTGCGCACGGAGCAGGCGTTCGTCGGCTCCGAGTCCGGGGAAAGTGTGCGACCCGCACGGGGTGTCTGCCAGAGGTCTGCATCACTTTCCAACATCTTGTTGTAATCCAGTCACAGCTGCCGCGCCGGTGGTGTGTTCTTCTCACACAGGTTGTTGGAAGCTCTCCGCGTCCCGTTGTACGTCCCGCACCGCTGGCCGATGCTGTATCCACCCCGCGACGAGAGAGGTCATCGTGAACAGCCCCGAACCGGAGCCGGACCACCGGCTCGGACGCATCCGTCTGCTCGATGAGCAGCGCGTCAACCTCGACGGCTTTGCCGAACCCGATCCCGCGCTCGGCATGATCTCGCATCTGTCGCCCAACGACCCGGAACCGTCTTGGATTGTCGCCGACGACGGCACCGTGCTGGAGATGGACTCCACCCCCGCCGCCGATTTCGACGCCATCGACGAGTTCGTCGTGCGCTATGCCATCGACCACACCCAGGCGCCGGTGTCGATGGCGATGTCGGAGGTCGAACTCGCCCGCCTCATCGTCGATTCCAGCGTGCCGCGCGCCGACGTGCTCACGGTGTGCTCGGGGCTGACGCCGGCCAAGATGGCCCGGGTGGTGGCCGGGTTGCATCCGGTCGAGATCCAGATGGCCATGATGAAGATGCGCGCCCGACGCACCCCGGCCAACCAGGCGCATGTCACCAATCGGCTCGATGATCCGCTGCTGATCGCCGCCGACGCGGCGACCGCGGTGGTGTACGGCTTCCGCGAGCTGGAGGCCACCGTCCCCGTCCTCGACGACGCGCCCGCGGTGGCCGTCGGGTTGCTGATCGGCTCGCAGGTGCCCGCCCCCGGTGCGTTGACCCAGTGCTCGGTCGAAGAGGCCCGCGAGCTGGAACTCGGTGTGCGCGGGCTCGTTTCGTATGCCGAAACCGTCTCGGTCTACGGCACCGAGCAGGTGTTCACCGATGGTGACGACACCCCGTGGTCCAAGGCGTTCCTGACGTCGTCCTACGCCTCGCGCGGTATCAAGATGCGGTTGTCCAGCGGCGCGGGCTCGGAGGTGCTGATGGGGGCGGCCGAGGGCAAGTCGATGAACTATCTGGAGTCCCGCTGTGTCGCGTTGGCCAAGGGGATCGGCGCCCAGGGTGTCCAGAACGGTGGCGTGGACGGCGCGGCGATCACCGCATCGGTGCCCGGTGGGGTCAAGGAGTTGCACGCCGAGAACCTGATGGTCATGTTGCGCGGGCTGGAATCGTGCAGCGGTAACGACTCGCTGATGAGCGAGTCGACCATGCGCCGGACCAGTCGCACGCTGCCGACCCTGTTGTCCGGATCGGATTTCATCTTCTCCGGGTTCGGCTCGATCGTGTCCTACGACAACATGTTCGGCCCATCCAACTTCAACGCCGACGACCTCGACGACTACCTGGTGATGCAACGCGACTGGGGCGTGGACGGCGGCCTGCGATCGTGCGACCCGACGACGCTGGAGGCCATGCGCCGCCAGGCCGCCGAGGCCACCCGCGCGGTGTTCGAGTATCTGGGACTTGCCGATTTCGACGATGATCACGTCGAAGCCGTTGTCGCCGCGGCAGGTTCGAAGAACCTCCCGCAGACCGACGGGGTGCAGGTGCTCAGTGCCGCCCGGATGATCGACCAGTCGGGTCTGACGGTGCTCGACATCGTCACCGCGCTCGCCGAGACCGGATTCACCGAGTTGGCCGACCGGGTGCTGGGCATGGCAAAGGCCCGGGTCAACGGTGACTATCTGCAGACCGCCGCGATCTTCGACGAGCAGATGAATGTGCTTTCCGCACTGGAAGATCCGAACGATTACCGCGGCCCCGGCACGGGCTACCGGCCGACCCCGGAACGACAGGCGCAGATCGACGCGGTGCGTCAGGCCCGGTCGGTGACCGACCTGGTGCGTGAGCAGGCGACCTTCGCCGAGCCCGACCGGCTGCGGATCCTCGGACCGGCGGACTTCGGCACCGATCCGCGCGAGGTGGTGGTCGGTGTGTCACCGGCGTTCGGCACAAAGCTGTTCTGCACGCTGTCCGGGATGACGATCTATGAGGCCCTCGAACAGATCCTGGCCGGGCTGGAAGAGGAGAAGTGCGTGCCGCGGGTGGTGCGCATCGCCGACAGCATCGACCTCGGGATGATCGGCAAGTCGGCGGCCGGCCTGTCCGGATCGGGTATCGGGGTGGGGTTACAGGCCAAGGGCACCACGCTGATCCACCGTCGCGACCTGCCGCCGCTGGCCAATCTGGAACTGCTCAGCGTGGCCCCGCTGATCTCACCGGAGATGTACCGGATCATCGGTATCAACGCGGGCAGACATGCCAAGGGCGCGACACCGTCACCGATGCGCAACGCCTACACCGACGAGGCCATCACCGCGCGCTACCACACCAAGGTGGTGTCGATGGTCGCCATCGAGCGGGCCGAGAGCCTGGCCCTCGACGGCGGCGAACGTCGCCGCAACATCGACATGGAGTTCACCCGATGACCGCACTTTCGCACTCCGGGCGCAGCATCGACGATGTCACCGTCGAGGCCGCCTGCAACGGTGAACTCGTCCTCGACGACATCCGGATCAGCCGGGACACCCTGTTGCGCCAGGCCGAGAACGCCGAACACAGCGGATCGCTGCAACTCGGGCTCAACCTGCGTCGGGCCGCGGAGATGACCGCGCTCACCGCCGAGGACATGCTGGCCTCCTATGAGGCGCTGCGCCCGGGGCGGTCGTCGTTCGAGGAACTCGAGGAGCTGGCGGCCCGGTTGGCCGCCCAGGATGCCCCGACGTGCGCCGCGCTGGTGCGCGAGGCTGCCGTCGTCTACCGGCGGCGCGGCCTGTTGCGATGACGGTGTGGGCCGGTGTCGACATCGGCAACGCCACCACCGAGGTGGTGCTGTGTCGTGATCGCGACGTGGTGGCCAGTGGGCGGACGCCGACCCGCGGCGGGAAGGGTTCTCCGCGGGCGATTCAGGGTGCGGCGCAACTGATCCGGCGACTGGCCGACAAGCACGGGCTGACCGTCGAACGGGCCGCGTTCGCGCCGACACCGCCGGTGCATTCGACCGTGGAACGGGTTCGACTGCAGGCCCGGCGCACGGGCCGGCTGGCCATCGTGTTGCGGTCGGCGGCCACCACCGCCGGTGACGCCGCGGGCGTGGGTGTGCCGGTCCCGGTCGATCGGCTGGCCTCGGTGGATTCGGGTGAATCTGTCATTGCCTGTGCCGCAGCAGAATTCGGGTATGCCGAGGTGGCTGCCCTGGTGAATGACGCAGTGGCTGCGGGCTGCGATATCGCCGCGGTGCTGACGGCCAACGACGAGGCCGTGCTGATCTCCAACCGGCTGAACAAGGCACTTCCGGTGGTCGATGACGTCGACGTGCAGCAGGTGCTCGCATCGACGCTGGTCGCGGTCGAGGTGCGGGAGGGCATGTCCCCGCTGCAGCGCCTCACCGACCCGTTCTGGCTGGCCGATGCCTTCGCCCTCGGCGATGACGAGCGCGCCGATGCCCGCACCGTGGCCGACCAGCTGTTCGACAGCGTATGCGCGGTGGTCACGCTGGATGCCCAGGCCGATGCCGACGAGCCCCTCTCCGAGCCGGAGCTGCCCGACGGGCTGGTGCACATCGTGCAACTGGCCGATATCGCCGCAGCGGCCAATGTCCGCCGCGGCGCGGTCGCCGTCGACAGCCTGGTGATGGCGACGATGGGCGGCGACGATGTCTCGCCTGCCGATGCCGACGCGCTGGCCGCCGCGCTGGGGGTGCCGGTCACCCGGATCGACTCCGAGGCCGCCGCCGCGCGGGCGGGTGCGCTGACCACGCCGGGACTGCCTGCCGATGTGGTGGTCGTCGACGTCGGTGGCGGCACCGTCGATGTGGTGGCCGCCGGTGACCGGGTGGTGCTGCCGGGGGCCGGGCAATTGTTGACCGCGGCGACCGCCGCCGCGCTGGACATCTCGACGAGCGCGGCCGAGTACGCCAAGCGCGCCGAGGCGGTGACCGCGGTGACGGTGCAGCTCGTCGAGGACGAGCACGGACGCCGCCGGTTCCTGGACACCCCGATCGACGGACGCTCCACCGGATGGCTGTTGACGGCGGCACCCAGCGGGTTGCTGCCCTTCACCGCGGCGATGGCGGCCGCGGAGTGGCGCAGCTGGCGGTTGGCGGCCAAGCGGCTGGTCATCGGGGGAAATGTCACGCGCGGCGTACAGGACGTCGGGGCAGACGCGACAGCGGTGCTGCTGGTCGGCGGCGGAGCCGGTGATGACGAGCTGGTCCGGGCGCTGGCCGAACGGCTCGGCCACGATGTCTCGGTGGGCCGCGGGAACGTCGCGGGTGAGCTGGGGCACCGATTCGCGGTGGCGTACGGGCTCGTCGTCCTCGCGATGGCCGGGACCGCGCAAGCTGGAGAGGCCGCTGCGGGGTAGCGCCTGCACATCCCACCCTTGAGTGCTAGCACTCGCGTGTATAGAGTGCTAGGTGGCACGCGGCCACACCCGGCGCCGGCACCCGCGACGACGGTGCGAGGGCTCGGACGCATGCCGAACACCTAAAAATCATGGACCCGGAACATTCCCGGTCTCCGATACCTAGTGGAGGGCTCCAATCGTGGCAGTCAACATCAAGCCACTCGAGGACAAGATCCTCGTTCAGGCCAACGAGGCCGAGACCACGACCGCTTCCGGTCTGGTCATCCCGGACACCGCCAAGGAAAAGCCGCAGGAAGGCACCGTCGTCGCAGTTGGCCCCGGCCGCTGGGATGAGGACGGCGAGAAGCGGATCCCCCTGGACGTTTCCGAGGGTGACACCGTCATCTACAGCAAGTACGGCGGCACCGAGATCAAGTACGGCGGCGAGGAGTACCTGATCCTCTCCGCGCGTGACGTCCTGGCTGTCGTCAACAAGTAAGCAGCTGTGTACCGCCCCGGAAGTCCCCGTCGATGGGTGACGTCCGGGGCGGTCGGCTTTGCCCCCGGCACATCAAAGGACATTTATGAGCAAGCAGATTGAATTCAACGAAACTGCGCGCCGCGCCCTGGAGGCCGGCGTGGACAAGCTCGCCGATGCCGTCCGCGTCACCCTCGGCCCGCGCGGCCGGCACGTGGTGCTGGCCAAGGCGTTCGGCGGACCGGTCGTGACCAACGACGGTGTCACCATCGCCCGCGAGATCGACCTGGAGGACCCGTTCGAGAACCTGGGTGCCCAGCTGGTCAAGTCGGTGGCCACCAAGACCAACGACGTCGCCGGTGACGGCACCACCACCGCGACCGTGCTCGCCCAGGCCATCGTCAAGGCCGGCCTGCGCAACGTCGCCGCCGGTGCCAACCCCATCGCGCTCGGCGCCGGGATCGGTAAGGCCGCCGACGCGGTGTCCGAGGCTCTGCTGGCCGCGGCGACGCCGGTCAGCGACAAGACCGCGATCGCCCAGGTCGCCACCGTGTCCTCGCGCGACGAGCTGGTCGGTGACCTGGTCGGCGAGGCCATGACGACCGTCGGTGCCGATGGTGTGGTCACCGTCGAGGAGTCCTCCACCCTGGAGACGCTGCTCGAGGTCACCGAGGGTGTCGGGTTCGACAAGGGCTTCATCTCGGCCTACTTCATCACCGACTTCGACGCACAGGAAGCGGTGCTCGAGGACGCGCTGGTGCTGCTGCACCGCGACAAGATCAGCTCGCTGCCCGATCTGCTGCCGCTGCTGGAGAAGGTGGCCGAGGCCGGCAAGCCGCTGCTGATCATCGCCGAGGATGTCGAGGGGGAGGCGCTGTCGACGCTGGTCGTCAACTCCATCCGCAAGACGCTCAAGGCCGTCGCCGTGAAGGCGCCGTTCTTCGGTGATCGCCGCAAGGCGTTCCTGGAGGATCTGGCCGTCGTCACCTCCGCGCAGGTGGTCAACCCCGATGTGGGTCTGACGCTGCGCGAGGCCGGCCTGGACGTGCTGGGTTCGGCCCGTCGCGTCGTGGTGACCAAGGACAGCACCGTGATCGTCGACGGTGCAGGCACCCAGGACGCCATCGAGGGCCGCAAGGCCCAGCTGCGCAGCGAGATCGAGGCCACCGATTCGGACTGGGATCGCGAGAAGCTCGAAGAGCGCCTCGCCAAGCTGTCCGGCGGCGTCGCGGTCATCAAGGTCGGTGCGGCCACCGAGACCGACCTGAAGAAGCGCAAGGAAGCCGTCGAGGACGCAGTGTCGGCGGCCAAGGCCGCCGTCGAAGAGGGCATTGTCACCGGTGGTGGCAGCGCGTTGGTGCAGGCACGTAAGGCACTGGACGGCCTGCGCGGCTCGCTGACCGGTGACGAGTTGCTCGGCCTGGAGGTCTTCTCCTCCGCGTTGTCGGCCCCGCTGTACTGGATCGCCACCAACGCCGGGCTCGACGGCTCGGTCGTGGTGAACAAGGTCAGCGAACTGCCCGTCGGGCAGGGCTTCAACGCCGCGTCGCTGACCTACGGTGATCTGCTCGCCGAGGGCATCGTCGACCCGGTCAAGGTGACCCGCTCCGCGGTGCTCAACGCGGCGTCGGTCGGCCGGATGGTGCTGACCACCGAGACCGCGGTCGTCGAGAAGCCGGCCGAGGAAGAGGATCACGCCGGACACGGACATCACGGCCACTCGCACTAGGTTCTCCCGAGCAGTCCAAAACTGCCCCAAATCTTCGGATTTGGGGCAGTTTTGCTGGGGGCACCTCCCGCTTGCGGGGGACGGTTCAGCGAAGGCCACGTCGACTCTGCGTCCACGGCGCGTTCGTGCGAGTAGTCGGCGCCCAGATCGCAGAGTCAACGATCGAAATGCGGATCGCCTACCCGCAGCGTCGGCTGGATAGACACCAGCTGATAGGGCGCGTCACCGTCGCCGGAGGTGAAGGACACCACGAGGGTGTCGGGTGGGAACCCGGTGGCCAGGTCGTTGAGCGTGCGGGGCAGGAACACCTTGGCCTTGGCATTGCCGTACCAGTTGGGGTCCGACGGCGAGACGTCGAGCGGACGCACCTGATCGATGGTGCTGTCCCAGGTGCGCACGGCCGAGGGCGCGTCGACGAATCCGGTGGACTTCAGGTAGACCTCGCCCGGACCGGTGAGGGTGATCGCGGGACCGCCCCCGACGGGTGCGCCAGTGATGGTGCCGTCCACGGCGTCGGCGGTCACCGACGCCAGGCGGACGGTGCAGACGTGGTCGGACGCAGGAACGCAGAACTCCGGCAGCGGGAGCGCGTGCGCCGGGGCGGCGCCGGCCAGGGCCAGGGCGGCGAGGACGGGCAGGCTGCGAAGCATCACGAATCGTTTATCGGTGCGTCCGGCGACGGAGTTACACCGCCACCCGTCGGATCAGGTCGTCGAGCGCCACCAGGTCCAGATAGGCCACCACCCGGGCGATCTCTCCGCCACGCATCGTCATCGACCAGGCGTACTCGTTGACATAGGGCTTTCCGTCCACCGCGGTGGCGGTACCGCGCCACAACGCCACCACGCGATCGCCGTCGGTCACCAGATCGTGCACGGACGCCTGGATGGGACCGGTGAGCCGGTCCAGAACGGGTCGGGCGCCGCGGTCGAGGAACTCCTGCCGCGAGGTGTAGACCGACGGGTTCTGCGCCCTGGCAACGGTCCAGTGCACATCCTCGGCCAGCAGCGCGTAGAAACTCTCCGGCCCGCCGACACCGCGCGCGAACGCGTCGCGGATCCGCTGTTCGGCATCCGGTGGTTCGGCATGTGCCGAACCCGTGCTCGCCAACATGGAGAACAGGATCGCCACCAGCACAGTCGTTTTGGCGAGAACGTTCATGATGTCAACGTATGCACGCTGAACGACGGGTGACAGGGTGTGTTGCACCCACCGAGATCTGACCGGAGTCGGAGCGGTTGACCTCAAGTATTGTTGGGGTTGCACACTGTGGGCATGTCCGTGCCCATCGCTCAGATTCGATTCGCCCGTCCCACCGACCGACTCGCCGAGGTCGAGCAGTTCTATGCCGAACATCTCGGTCTGCCCGTGCTGTATCGGTTCGAGAATCACACCGGCTACGACGGCGTCATGGTGGGTCTACCGGGAACCGATCAGCATCTCGAGTTCACCGCGCATGTCGATGGAAGCCCTTGTCCGGCACCGACAACGGACAACCTGCTGGTGCTGTACTTCCATTCCGAGGTGGAGATGTACGACATCGTGGAACGGTTGGGCGTCAACGGTCATGAAACCGTGGAGCCGGAGAACCCGTATTGGACAGGTGTGGGGGCACTGACCTTCGCCGACCCGGACGGGTGGCGGGTGGTCCTGGTGCCGCGGCCGGTCTTCTGAGCCGGCTCAGGCCGACCGGCGCATCCCGCGCTTGAGCAGAAGCTCCCGCTCGGACTCGGACAGACCGCCCCAGATGCCATAGGGCTCGCCGACGGCCAGTGCGTGGGTGCGGCACTGTGTGATCACCGGGCATGTCCGGCACAGTTCCTTGGCCCGCATCTCACGCTGCGCGCGGGCTCGGCCGCGTTCGCCGTCGGGATGGAAGAACATCGAGGAATCGACGCCTCGGCAGTGGCCCTTCATCTGCCAATCCCAGATGTCGGCGTTGGGTCCGGGCAGTTGCTGCGGCTGTGGCATGTCAAAACCTCTCTCTTCGAACCCATTTCGCGAGACCACGCGAGTGCGTGATCCGCGGAACTGAACCGAGTCCGTGTCGCCGATGACTGCTCGTGAACACAAGGTAGAAGCGCGGGAGAAAAATCGTCAATAGGCGACCTCACCGCGCAAACGCATAACTGCAGGGTGCGAATTTACGTCACGTTCATCATGTTCACTTGCGAGAAATCCGAAGAGTGCTTTGCGTCCGGTTGTCTCGCGCCCACCGCCACGGTTTTCCCTGCTCGCGTCAATTCGGCCGGTTTGCCACCTCGCGCCCGGTTGATCTGTTCGTAACGTGGCGACCATCAAGTGTTAACCAAGGTCGAATTGGTCACGTTTTTGCCCGCATTGATAGCGTCCGAAGGCGATGGCGACCCCGACGATCACCCCTTCCGCCCTGCTGACGGACGCAGCCTTCGGTGCCCAACCGCAGCTCTGGCCGCTTCCGCAAGCGCACGATCCACAGCAGCGATGGCTGCGCGCGGTCGCCGCCGGCGGCCAGGGTCACTATGGGACCGCATTCGCCGAACTCGACGAGATCATCCGGCAGCGCTGCGACGGGCCGACCACCGCATTGGCCTACAGCACGAGGGCGTCCTTCCTGCGACAGCTCGGGGGGCATCGCACGGCGCGCCGGTGGGACGGTCACGCGCTGGTGTCGGCCGGAACCGACCCGCAGGCGCGCGCCGACGCGCTCGTCGGGCTGGCGGCCGATGCGCTCGGAATCGGCAGGTTGGCCGCCGCTGCCCGGCTGCTGCAGCGCGCCCCCGGCGACTCCGGCGAACCCCGGCAATCCGTGCGCAGGCACTGGGTATCCGCCGAGTTGGCGATGGCGTGCGCCGACGGGCCGGCGGCGATCGGTCATGCCGAACAGGCGGTGCAGGAGGCCGACACGCTCGGGTCGGTGCGACACCGCGCCAAATCGCAGGTGGTGCTGGCCGCCGCCCTGTGCTGCACCGGCGACCTGAACGCGGCGCGTCGCGTCGCGGACGCCGCCTACACACTCACTGCCGAGTTCGGGCTGGTCCCGCTGCATTGGGCGGTCAGTTGCCTGCTCGCCGATATCGACAGCGCTGTCGGATCGGCAGCCGCCATCGCGGCCGCGCGGGACCTGGCCGCCGAGACCATCCGAAACCGCGGCGGCGTGTGGGCGGGCCACTGAACCGTTCCACCCGGTTGCGATCGTTAATGTTTGTGTGGCGCACCCGCCCGGTTGCGTCCCGTCCGTAACGCTGGAGAGATCACCCACGATGACCATTTCGGGAGAACGTCTCGATGAAGTCGTCGCTGATGCTGTGGCGGGGGACAGGGACGCTCTCAGGGTGGTCTTGGAGACCATCCGCCCGATCATCGTCCGGTACTGCCGGGCCCGGATCGGGTCCGCTGAACGAAGTGGTCTGTCCGCAGACGACATTGCGCAGGAGGTGTGCTTGGCCGCCATCACGGCGTTGCCGCGTTACAGAGATCAGGGACGACCGTTCCTGGCCTTTGTGTACGGCATTGCTGCGCACAAGCTCGCCGACGCGCACCGGGCGTCGGCACGCAATCGCGCCGAGCCGACCGACAACGTGCCGGAGCGACTCTCCGGTGAGGCCGGGCCCGAACAGCTCGCACTCGATGCCGACGCATCGGCTCGGATGGAGAAGCTGTTGGCCATCCTGCCCGAGAAACAGCGCGAGATCCTGATCCTGCGTGTGGTGGTCGGGATGAGCGCGGAGGAGACTGCCGAGGCGGTCGGGTCCACACCCGGTGCGGTGCGGGTCGCCCAGCACCGCGCACTGGCCAAACTCAAGACACAGATTGCGGGAGGAGGGGAAGAATATGCCTGATTTCGGTCGCTGGACCGCCAACGGCGGTGACCCCTCACTCAACGACATCAACCGCGCCGATCGGTTCCTGGACGCGCTCGCGGGCGAACAACCCGTGTACTCCACCGACCGCGGCGACGCCGAACTGGCCGCCCTGCTGTCCGGCTGGCGCGACGAGGTCCGGCACGTCCCGATGGACCATGTCGTCTCGCCCTCGCAGGCCACTGCCGCACTGGTCGACGCCACCAACCGCCCGACGACCCGAAACCGCTTCGGGCTGGCCGTCGTCGGATCCGCGGCCGCCGCCGTGCTCTGTCTCGGCGGGTTCGGCACCGCGGTGTTCGCCGCAGGCCCCGGCGACGGGCTGTACGGCATCCGCACCATGATCTTCGGCGAAGAGCGCGCCACCCGCGACGATGCCGTGGTGCTGGCCGCCCAGACCGAGCTGGCGCAAGTGCAGCAGCTCGTCGACAACGGCCAGTGGGACCAGGCCCAGGAGAAGCTCGCCGCGCTGTCGTCGACGGTGCAGAGTGTGGGCCCGGTCGAACAGAAGCAGGATCTGATCCAGCAGTGGAATGCGTTGACCTACAAGGTCGTCGAGCAGAATCCGGCCGCGACGCTGCCGCCCCCCGGTGAGCCGATGCCGGTCCTGCCACCGTCCCCGCTGACCCTGCTTCCGGTGCCGGTGATCGAGGAGAGCCGCACCGCTACCACCACGCCGGGTCCCGAGGTGCCAGCCACGACGACAACCACTGAGACCACCGGGCCGACCACCGGGCCGACCACCGAGACCAGCCCGTCCGGCACCAGCTCCACCGAGACGAGCCCGGCCACCACGAGTCCGTCCGAGGGGAGCACGTCCGAGCCCGCGACCAGCGCGCCGGACGCCGCCACCACGTCGCCGGCACCGTCGAGTGCGCCGACCACCACCGCGCCGGCCACGTCCTCGACGACGTCCGCGCCTGCTGCGACGACGACCACTGCACCGTCGGCGGCTACCACGACGACCACGGTGGCACCGACCACAAGCACCAGGACGACGGTCACCACCACCAGCACCACGGTGGCACCGCCGGCGACGAGCGCCGCACCGGAGCCACAGCAGGAAGCGCCCGCTCAGGCGCCGGCGACCACGGAACCGGCGGTTACCACGGAACTCGAGCAGTCAACCTCGACGGTCGTGACGACCACCACAACTGTGCCGGTCGGCGAGGGCGGATAACCGCCTTTCAGCGGAAGCCGTCGTGCTCCGTCGTCGCCTCGTTCAGCGAAGCGTCGGCGTAGCCGCGGCAGTAATCCCAGGTGACGTAGGCGTCGGGCTCGGGATCATAGGCAGGCTCGTGCGGGCGGACGGTGCCGTCGACCAGCAGCTGCAGCAGGTTGGCCCGCAGCATGTCCCAGTCGTGATAGTGATCCTGCTGGCAATCGTCGCAGCAGACGACCAGACCGCGAATGCCCTTGTGCGCCAACAGCGCTTCATATACCGCAAGATCGGCCAGATCGGCTTCTACGGCGCTGCGCTCCTGCGGGTCGAGTGGGAGACCGGGCTCGATCGCATCAAGAGCCGCCGAAGGATCGGACGGGTCATCGGCGAACGGGTCAGGTGGCAGGCCCGGCGGGAGGTCATCACGCACGGATCTAGCCTACGCAGCCGCGCTGGCTTCGCGCCACCGGTTGCGCGGCGTGCCGCGCCCGGGCCGAGTCTCCAGGTCATTGCCGATAGGATGGCCTCTTAGATTCACGACTGTTGCTAGTGGAGGCTCCACCCATGTCGATCGCTGAAAGCAGCGTCCCGCTCGCCTTACCGGTCCCTACCGGCGGTGACGATCCGACCAAGATCGCCATGCTGGGCCTCACCTTCGATGACGTGCTGCTGTTACCGGCCGCGTCCGATGTCGTGCCCGCCAATGTCGACACGTCCAGTCAGCTCACCAAGCGCATCCGGTTGCGGGTGCCGCTGGTCAGCTCGGCAATGGACACCGTCACCGAGTCGCGGATGGCCATCGCGATGGCGCGCGCCGGCGGTATGGGCGTGTTGCATCGCAATCTGTCGATCGCCGAGCAGGCCGGACAGGTCGAGACCGTCAAACGGTCCGAGGCAGGCATGGTCACCGACCCGGTGACCTGCTCGCCGGACAACACCCTCGCCGAGGTCGACGCCATGTGCGCGCGCTTCCGCATCTCCGGTCTGCCCGTGGTCGATTCGGCGGGCGCACTGGTCGGGATCATCACCAACCGGGACATGCGCTTCGAGGTGGACCAGTCCAAGCCCGTCTCGGAGGTGATGACCAAGGCGCCGCTGATCACCGCCCACGCCGGGGTCTCGGCCGAGGCCGCGCTGGGGCTGCTGCGCAGGCACAAGATCGAGAAGCTGCCGATCGTCGACGGCAACGGCAAGCTGACCGGACTGATCACGGTCAAGGATTTCGTCAAGACCGAGCAGTTCCCGCTCTCGACCAAGGACAGCGACGGGCGGCTGCTCGTCGGCGCCGCCGTCGGTATCGGCGACGACGCCTGGACACGCGCCATGACTCTGGCCGACGCCGGTGTCGATGTGCTGATCGTCGACACCGCGCACGCACACAACAGGCTGGTGCTCGACATGGTGAGCCGGCTCAAGGCTGCCGTCGGTGAGCGGGTCGATGTGGTCGGCGGCAACGTCGCGACACGCGCCGCCGCGGCCGCGTTGTGCGATGCGGGCGCCGACGCGGTCAAGGTCGGCGTCGGCCCCGGCTCGATCTGCACCACGCGCGTCGTCGCCGGCGTCGGGGCGCCCCAGATCACCGCCATCCTGGAAGCCGTCGCCGCCTGCTCGCGCAAGGGTGTGCCCGTCATCGCCGACGGTGGCCTGCAGTACTCCGGCGATATCGCCAAGGCGCTGGCCGCCGGCGCCTCCACCGCCATGCTCGGATCCCTGCTCGCCGGCACGGCGGAATCCCCGGGCGATCTGATCTTCGTCAACGGCAAACAGTTCAAGAGCTACCGCGGGATGGGCTCGCTGGGTGCCATGCAGACCCGCGGACCGCAGAAGAGCTTCTCCAAGGACCGCTACTTCCAGGACGATGTGCTCTCCGAGGACAAGCTGGTGCCCGAGGGCATCGAGGGCCGGGTGCCGTTCCGCGGACCGCTGTCCACGGTGATCCATCAGCTGACCGGCGGGTTGCGCGCCGCGATGGGCTACACGGGTTCGGACACCATCGAGCATCTCCAGCAGGCGCAGTTCGTGCAGATCACCGCGGCCGGGCTCAAGGAGAGCCACCCGCATGACATCACGATGACTGTCGAAGCTCCGAACTACTACGCCCGATAAGGCTCCCGATCAGGCCCGAAAGGGGCTTTCCACATGCGTGACATGGTCGAAATCGGCATGGGCAGAACCGCCCGCCGCACCTACGAACTCGACGACATCAACATCGTCCCGTCCCGGCGCACCAGGTCGTCCAAGGACGTCTCGACGGGCTGGCAACTCGATGCCTACCGTTTCGAGATCCCGGTCGTCGCGCACCCCACCGACGCGCTGGTGTCGGTCGAATTCGCCATCGAGATGGGCAAGCAGGGCGGTCTCGGCGTGCTCAACGGTGAGGGCCTGATCGGTCGGCACGCCGACGTCGAGGCCAAGATCGCCCAGGTCACCGATGTTGCGGCTGGGGCGTCCGATGAATCCGCCGCGATCCGCCTGCTGCAGGAACTGCACGCCGCACCGTTGAACCCCGAACTGTTGGGGGCCGCGGTCGCGCGTATTCGGGAGTCCGGAGTGACCACCGCAGTACGGGTCAGTCCGCAGAACGCCGCCGCGCTGACGCCGTCGCTGGTGGCGGCCGGTCTGGACCTGCTCGTCATCCAGGGCACCATCATCTCGGCCGAGCGCGTCGCCAAGGATCACGACGGCGCCGGCGAGCCGCTCAACCTCAAGACCTTCATCTCCGAGCTCGACGTGCCGGTGGTGGCCGGTGGCGTACTCGATCACCGCACCGCACTGCACCTGATGCGCACCGGAGCCGCCGGCGTCATCGTCGGGTACGGGTCCACCTCGGGGGTCACCACCTCCGACGAGGTGCTGGGCATCAGCGTGCCGATGGCCACCGCGATCGCGGATGCCGCGGCAGCCCGGCGCGAGTATCTCGACGAGACCGGCGGGCGCTATGTGCACGTGCTGGCCGACGGCGATATCCACACCTCCGGCGACCTGGCCAAGGCGATCGCCTGCGGCGCCGACGCGGTGGTGCTGGGCACGCCGTTGGCGGTGGCCGAGGAGGCCCAGGGCGGTGGCTGGTTCTGGCCTTCGGCCGCGGCGCATCCGTCCTTGCCGCGCGGCGCACTCCTGCAGGTCGGGCTGGGGGAGCGCCCGCCGTTGTCGAAGGTGCTCAACGGTCCCTCGGATGATCCGTTCGGTTCGCTGAACCTCGTCGGCGGGCTCCGCCGCTCGATGGCCAAGGCGGGCTACTGCGATCTCAAGGAATTCCAGAAGGTTGGTCTGACCGTCGACGCGTAGTCGATCGGGCGGCCGGCGGACGGGATCGCGCAACCACGAGGTCTTTACAAGTTAGGCCTCCCTGTCTAGCTAGTTACCCGTCGGTAGTCCCATAATGGTCGGATGAAGCCTGACTATGACGTCTTGATCATCGGTTCGGGATTCGGCGGCAGCGTCAGCGCGCTGCGCCTCACCGAAAAGGGCTATCGGGTCGGCGTACTCGAAGCCGGCCGGCGATTCGCCGATGAGGACTTCGCGAAGACCTCGTGGAACCTGCGCAAATTCCTGTGGGCGCCGCAGTTCGGTATGTACGGCATCCAACGCATCCACCTGCTGCGCAACGTCATGATCCTGGCGGGTGCGGGTGTCGGCGGCGGATCGCTGAACTACGCCAACACTCTCTATGTCCCGCCTGCACCGTTCTTCAACGATCCGCAGTGGAAGGACATCACCGACTGGCAGGCCGAGTTGATGCCGCACTACGACCAGGCCAAGCGGATGCTCGGCGTGGTCACCAACCCGACCTTCACCGACGCCGACCGGATCATGAAGGAGGTCGCCGAGGACATGGGCGTCGGGCACACCTTCGTGCCCACCCCAGTCGGGGTGTTCTTCGGTCCGGACGGTGAGAAGACGCCCGGCAAGACCGTCCCCGACCCGTACTTCGGTGGGGTCGGCCCGGCCCGCACCGGCTGCATCGAGTGCGGCGAGTGCATGACGGGCTGTCGGCACGGCGCCAAGAACACCCTGCTCAAGAACTATCTCGGACTGGCCGAGCGAGCCGGCGCGCAGGTGCACCCCCTCACCTCGGTCCGGGAGTTCTCCCAGCGGCCCGACGGCGTCTGGGAGGTGCACACCGTGCGCACCGGCGGCAAGCTGCGCCGACGGAAGAAGACCTTCACCGCCAACCACCTGATCCTCGCGGCAGGCACCTACGGCACCCAGAAGCTGCTGTTCCGGATGAAGGACCGGGGCAAGCTGCCCCGCTTGTCCGATCGGCTCGGCGTGCTCACCCGCACCAACTCCGAATCCATCGTCGGCGCCGGGCGACTCACCGTCGGTGACGACCTGAACCTCACCCACGGGGTGGCGATCACCTCGTCGATCCACCCGACGGCCGACACGCACGTCGAACCCTGCCGATACGGCAAGGGCTCGAACGCGATGGGTCTGCTGCAGACGCTGATGACCGATGGCACCGGGCCGGAGGGCACCGACGTGCCGCGCTGGAAGCAACTGCTGGAAACCGCGCGCAACGACCGTCGCGGCACCCTGCGCCTGCTCAACCCGCGCAGGTGGAGCGAACGCACCATGATCGCGCTGGTCATGCAGCACCTGGACAACTCCATCACCACGTTCAGCCGCAAGACCTGGTTCGGCTACCGCATGCTCGACAGCAAGCAGGGCCATGGTCTACCCAATCCGACCTGGATCCCGGCAGGTAACGAGGTGACCCGACGGATCGCCGAGAAGATCGACGGGGTCGCAGGCGGCACCTGGGGCGAGCTGTTCAACATTCCGCTGACCGCCCACTTCCTCGGTGGTGCAGCCATCGGCGACAGCCCGGAGCACGGCGTCATCGACCCCTACCAACGGGTCTACAACTATCCGACGCTCTACGTCGCCGACGGCGCGGCCATCTCGGCGAACCTCGGGGTCAACCCGTCACTGTCGATCACCGCGCAGGCGGAGCGGGCCGCCGCGTTGTGGCCCAACAAGGGTGAGGCCGACCTGCGGCCCGCCCAGGGCGAGCCCTACCGGCGGCTGGACCCCATCGAGCCGGTCAAGCCCGTCGTCCCGGTGGAGGCGCCCGCCGGACTGCGCCGGCTGCCCATCGAACCGGTGTCCAAGCTGTCGCCCTCGGCGTAAGCGGTGCGCCACGGTGCGCTCAGATCGACATCCTTGCGGGTTTCTCGACCTGAGCGCACCGTCGCGGCTGTGTGCGGTGGCTACTTGACGGCCGCCTCGACGCGGTCGCCGAGGTCCCTGTCGACATTGCGCCAGTATTCGAATGCGCGCTGCAGCACCGGCTCGGACACGCCGTCGGACAGATGCCCGGCGATGTTGGACACCAGACGATTCCGGGCCGCGTCATCGAGCACATCGCGCACGAGCGTCCCGGCCTGGCCCCAGTCGTCGTCCTCGGCGTGCAGGCTGTACGCCGCCCGCACCATATCGCCGTCGGCATGCCAGAGCGCTTCGGCCGTGCGGGCCGGATCGGCCGCCGGACCACCGTAGGAGTTCGGTGCGTACACCGGGTCGGTGATGTTGGTGACCCGCATCGCGCCGTCCTTGGAGTAGCTGTGCACCGCGGTCTTCGGCGAGTTGACCGGGATCTGCTTGTAGTTCACCCCGAGCCGATGCCGGTGGGCATCGGCATAGGCGAAGTCCCGCGCGAGCAGCATCTTGTCCGGGCTCAGTCCGGTGCCCGGCACCGCATTGTTGGGCTCGAAGGCCGCCTGCTCGATCTCCGTGTGATAGTCGGTGACGTTACGGTTGAGCGAGAGCTTTCCGACGTCGATCAAGGGATAGTCGGCGTGCGGCCACACCTTGGTCAGGTCGAACGGGTTGAACCGATAGTCCTTGGCATCCTCGAACGGCATGATTTGCACCTTGAGAGTCCAACTGGGGAACTCGCCGCGCTCGATCGCGTCGAAGAGGTCGCGTTGGTGGAC
This sequence comes from Mycolicibacterium neoaurum VKM Ac-1815D, assembly GCF_000317305.3. Next base: position 1,554,317 of record NC_023036.2, read on the forward strand.
ATCGCCGTCCTTGCCCGCCATCTCGTCGCCCTCGTCCTGGGTGTAGAACTCGATGCCCTGATCGGACTTGAAGTGGTACTTGACCCAGGAGATCTCGCCGTCGGCGTTGATCCAGCTATACGTGTGGCTGGAGTACCCGTTCATGTGTCGCCAGGTGCGCGGAATACCCCGATCGCCCATCAGCCAGGTCACCTGATGCGCGGATTCCGGTGACAGGGTCCAGAAATCCCACTGCATGTCGTGATCGCGCAGATTGTTGGCGGCGCGACGCTTCTGCGACCGGATGAAGTGCTGGAACTTGAGCGGGTCGCGGATGAAGAACACCGGGGTGTTGTTCCCGACCATGTCGAAGTTGCCGTCTTGGGTGTAGAACTTCACGGCGAACCCGCGCGGGTCGCGCCAGGTGTCCGGGCTGCCGCGCTCGCCCGCGACGGTCGAGAACCGGGCCAGCGTCTCGGTCTTCACACCGGGTTGCAGGAACGCGGCCTTGGTGTAGGCGCTGACATCGTTGGTGACCTCGAAATGGCCGAACGCGCCGCCGCCCTTGGCATGGGGCTGGCGCTCCGGGATGCGTTCGCGGTTGAAGTTGGCCATCTGCTCGATCAGGTAGTGGTCCTGGAGCAGGATCGGTCCATCTCTGCCGATGGTCAGCGAATGCTCGTCGCTGGGTACGGGAATTCCGGCATCGGTGGTCGTGGGCTTGGGCTGGGTGTTGGTCACCGGGCTGTTCCTTTCGCGCATGGCTGCAGGCGTCAGGGTCGGGTACCCCACCCCGACGGAATTGACACCGGCGTTCGTGGTTCGTCGAATACCGTTCTCGGACTGAGATATTCGCGTACCCTGTGCGTCTTCCATCGCGCTGATACGATGCGAGGGACAAAGCAGTCTCTGGTTGCGCGATGGTGTTCTGCGAAGGAGTCGACGTGGGAACGGATCGCACCGACGCGCGCCACATCCGGTTGACATCGCACAGCGGTGGACCGCTGGCGCCACCCATCAGGTGGGGGGCGCCCACGGCTGCCGAACGCGGACCGATCGTCGGCACCACCGGTAACCGCGCACATCGCAACGTGATCGGCACCCACAGTGGCTCCTACGGCGTCTACCGTGCGCTTGCGGTGGCCGCCGGGGCGCTGTCACCGCAACACCGCGCCGACCTCACCAACACCATGCCGACCGATGTCATCGGTCCCCACCCGCAGTGGCAGAACCCGGAGGCGATCGTCAGCCTCGATCCCTGGGGTGCGGCGGTGGCCGACGTGTTCGCCGACCAACTGGCCGCCGATCACGACATCCGGCCGACGATCGCTGTCACCAAGGCCCACGTGATGCTGCCCGAGGTCGCCGAGGCGATGCAGAAGGGCAGGCTCGTCCCGGACGGGACGGTGCTGCTCGACGGGGGTGCCGCGGTGGTGACGAAGGTGGCCGTCGAACCGGTCTGGTATCTGCCGGGGGTTGCCGCCCGGTTCGGGTGCACCGAGGCCGCGCTGCGGCGGGCGTTGTTCGAGGAGACCGGCGGGATGTATCCCGAACTGGTCACCCGTGGCGACCTGGAGGTGTTCCTTCCCCCGATCGGCGGTCAGACGGTCTACATCTTCGGCGACCCGCGACACCTCGCCGATCCGGCGGTCGAGCTGACCGCCCGGGTACACGACGAATGCAACGGTTCCGACGTGTTCGGCTCGGATATCTGCACATGTCGGCCCTACCTCACCCACGCCATCGAGGAGTGCATCGCGGGAACGCAGCGCGGCGGCGTCGGGTTGGTCGCCTACTCGCGCAAGGAAGGCCGCGCCCTCGGTGAGGTCACCAAGTTCCTGGTCTACAACGCTCGCAAACGTCAGGAAGGCGGCGACACCGCAGACCAGTACTTTGCGCGCACCGAATGCGTTGCGGGCGTGCAGGATATGCGCTTCCAGGAGCTGATGCCCGATGTCCTGCACTGGCTGGGCGTCACGCGCATCCACCGCCTGGTCTCGATGAGCAACATGAAGTACGACGCGATCACCGGATCGGGGATCAGTGTGGGGGAGCGGGTCAACATCCCCGACGAGCTGATCCCGGCCGACGCCCGCGTCGAGATCGACGCCAAGATGGCCGCCGGCTACTTCACCCCCGGCCCGGTGCCCGATGCCGACGACCTGAAGAGGACGATCGGTCGGGGGTTGGTGTGAATCCGGCGCAGACCCTGCGCAGCACCACCGAGATCCGCGCCAGGGCCCACCATCTGCTGGCCCGCGCCCGCGCCGGTGACTCCGCGTGGTTCACCGTGCACGACGAGGCGCTGCCCGGCGCGGCCGCCGAAGTCGCCGATCTGACCCTGCGCCGCTTTCCCGACCTGGACATCCCGTTCCACAGCCGGTGGCGGCACTTCGAGGCCGGCGGAGTGCGGCGCACCCTGGATCTCGACGGCCTCGACGCGGCCGGACGCGCCCGCGCGATGATCGATCTGGCGGTGGTCAGCGTCCTGCTCGACGCCGGGGCAGGCCCCGACTGGCGTTATCGGGAGGACGGCCGGGAGTTCAGCCGGTCCGAGGGGCTGGGCGTCGCCAGCTGGCACGCCTTCACCGCCGGGGTGTTCTCCTCGGACGCGCACCGGCCGCTACAGGCCGACGCGGCAGGTCTGCTCGGCCTGGACACCGTGGAACTGGCCACCGCCATGCAGGTGGGCCTGACCAATCCGCTGGTCGGCTTCGACGGCAGGGTCGACGTGCTGCGCCGCCTCGGTGCGGCCCTGGCCGAGAGGCCCGACGCGTTCGGCGAACCCGGTCGCCCCGGCGGACTGTACGACCTGTTGATCACCGATCCGACGGCACCGACGATCGCCGCGCACGACATCCTGACCGTACTGCTGACCACGCTGTCGCGAATCTGGCCGGCCGACAACACCATCGAGGGTGAGCCGCTCGGGGACTGTTGGCGCCACAGGGCGGTCCCCGGCCTCGGGGCGACCGCCGGCTGGATGCCGTTCCACAAGCTCTCCCAATGGCTGACCTACTCGCTGCTGGAACCGTTCACCTGGGCGGGTGTGCAGGTGACCGGCATCGACGCGCTGACCGGGCTGCCGGAGTACCGCAACGGCGGCCTGCTGCTCGACACCGGTGTGTTGACGCTGCGCGATGCGGACTGGGCATCGCAGACCTGGGCACCGGCCGACGAGTTGGTGGTCGAATGGCGGGCCCTGACCGTCGCGCTGCTCGACGAGGTGGCCGACCTGGTGCGCGCCCGGCTGGGACTCGGGGCGGACCGGCTACCGCTGGCGTGCGTACTGGAGGGCGGAACCTGGGCCGCCGGACGCGAGCTGGCGCAACGGTTGCGCGGCGGACTGCCTCCGTTGACCGTCAGCAGTGACGGCACCGTCTTCTGAAAACGCGAAGGAGCGTCGATGACCCTGCCCTCCCAGGTGCATGTGATCGACCACCCGCTGGTCACCCACAAACTGAACACCCTGCGCCAGAAGGACGTTTCCACCAACAGTTTCCGACGGTTGGTCAGCGAGGTCTCGGCGCTGATGGCTTACGAGGTGTTGCGCGACATCCCGCTGCACACCGAGCAGATCGAGACGCCGCTGGAGACCATGACCGCGAGCGTGATCGACGGCAAGAAGCTGGTGTTCGTCTCCATCCTGCGTGCCGGCGGCGGAATCCTCGACGGCATGCTGAGCCTGGTGCCGAGTGCCCGGGTCGGCCATATCGGCCTCTACCGCGATCCGAAGACCCACGTCGCCGTCGAGTATTACTTCAAGGTCCCCGACGACCTGCGCGAACGCGATGTCGTGGTGGTCGATCCGATGCTGGCCACCGGGCACACCGCGATCGCCGCGATCGACCGGCTCAAGGAGCACAGCCCGCGTTCGGTCAAGTTCGTGTGCCTGCTCACCTGCCCGGAAGGGCTGGCCGCCCTGCACGGAGCGCACCCCGACATCCCCGTCTACACCGCGGCCATCGACCGGCAGCTCGACGAACACGGCTATATCGTTCCGGGCCTCGGCGATGCCGGGGACCGGCTGTTCGGCACCTGAGCACTAGACTGTCCGGGTGGAATCAGCTTCAGTACGTCCGGTGCTCGTCATCGACTTCGGTGCGCAGTACGCCCAGCTGATCGCGCGACGCGTCCGCGAGGCGCGGGTGTTCTCCGAGGTGATCCCGCATACCGCGACCGTCGAGGAGATCAAGGCGCGCAACCCGCAGGCGATCGTGCTCTCCGGCGGGCCTGCCAGCGTCTATGCCGAGGGCGCGCCGCGGCTGGACCCCGCGCTGTTCGATCTCGACCTGCCGGTCTTCGGCATCTGCTACGGCTTCCAGGCCATGGCCCAGGCGCTCGGCGGCACGGTGGCCCACACCGGCACCAGCGAGTACGGCCGCACGGAGCTCAAAGTCACTGGCGGGGAACTGCATTCCGAACTCCCCGGGATCCAGCCGGTCTGGATGAGCCACGGTGACGCCGTCACCGAGGCGCCAGAGGGATTCGACGTGGTGGCGGCCAGCTCGGGAGCACCGGTCGCGGCCTTCGAGAACCGGGCACGGCGACTGGCCGGCGTCCAGTACCACCCCGAGGTGCTGCATTCGCCGCACGGACAGCAGGTCCTGAGCCGGTTCCTGCACGAGTTCGCCGGTATCGGGGCCAGCTGGACCCCGGCCAATATCGCCGATCAGCTCGTGGCGCAGGTGCGCGAGCAGGTCGGCGAGGGCCGCGCCATCTGTGGTCTGTCCGGCGGGGTGGACTCCGCCGTCGCCGCCGCGCTGGTGCAGCGGGCCATCGGTGACCGCTTGACCTGTGTGTTCGTCGATCACGGATTGCTGCGTTCCGGGGAGCGGGCACAGGTGCAGCGTGATTTCGTGGCGGCCACCGGCGCCAAGCTGGTCACCGTCGACGTCGCCGACCGGTTCCTGGAGGCTTTGAGCGGGGTGACCAACCCCGAGGGCAAGCGCAAGATCATCGGCCGCGAATTCATCAGGGCGTTCGAGGGTGCGGTCCGCGATGCGGTCGACGTATCCGGCGGCGAGGTCGACTTCCTGGTGCAGGGCACGCTGTATCCCGATGTCGTCGAGTCCGGCGGCGGTTCGGGCACCGCGAACATCAAGAGCCACCACAATGTCGGCGGCCTGCCCGACGACCTGAAGTTCACCCTCGTCGAGCCACTGCGGCTGCTGTTCAAGGATGAGGTGCGCGCGGTCGGTCGTGAGCTGGGTCTGCCCGAGGATATCGTTGCGCGGCAACCGTTCCCGGGGCCGGGACTCGGAATCCGCATCGTCGGTGAGGTGACCGCCGAGCGGCTGGACACTTTGCGACGGGCCGATGCCATCGCCCGCGAGGAGCTGACCTCGGCCGGACTGGATCACCAGATCTGGCAGTGCCCGGTGGTGCTGCTCGCCGACGTCCGATCGGTCGGGGTGCAGGGTGACGGACGCACCTACGGTCACCCGATCGTGCTGCGTCCGGTCTCCAGCGAGGACGCCATGACCGCCGATTGGACGCGGGTGCCCTACGAAGTGCTGGAACGCATTTCGACGCGGATCACCAACGAGGTGCCCGAGGTCAACCGGGTGGTGCTCGACGTCACGAGCAAGCCACCGGGCACCATCGAGTGGGAGTGATCGCGCTGCGCTCCTGAAACGTCCCGGCCGACGAACGGCATCTGCTAATTTGCCGTCATGGTCAATAAGTCGGTTCGTCGAGGTGTGCTCGCCCTTGCCGTGTTGGCACTGCTCGGGGCCGGTTGCTCGAAGAAGGCCGATGAGCCGACGGCTGCGCCTGCTGGTTCTGTTGCGGCGGAATCACATTCGGGCTGCAGTACGCGCGCCACGCGTCCGGTGCAGGTGCGTGTCAAGCAACAGGAGCAGGCGCCGGAACCGGAGGTCAAACCCGAACCGCCGGACGGTGTCTACGGAGACCCGGAGGCCGCGAGCCGCTACTGGGTCCAACAGTCCCAGGGCGATTGTGGGCTGATGGCCACCCGGATGGTGATCGGCGAGGTCAACGGCAACCCACCCTCGGAGCGGGAGATGATCGACCTCGCGGCGGCCACGCCCAGTGAGTGCAGTCCCGGCGAGCCCGTCTACGACGAGAGTTTCGATCCGAGCGACGGCGGCATCGGGCACGGCACCTGCACGACCGACCTGCTGCTTCTGCTCGATCACTTCGGGATCGAGGCCGACTACACCAACGATTCGGTTGCTTCCGAGGGCGGACTGGACACCGGGATGGACGCGCTGCTGGATTATCTGAACGACGACCGGCAGGCGATCGTGTGCGTGAACTCGAAGATCATCTGGGACACCGAGGGGGATCGGACCGGTTGTGGTCACCTGATCACCGTTGCGGCAGTGGATGTTCCGAACGATATCGTCTATCTGGGCGACAGTGGCGGTGATGACACGCGTGGCGAGCAGGTCAGCACTGACGTGTTCGAACAGGCGTGGAGCGCAGGCGACCACGAGCTGTTGGTCACCGGCTGAGCTAGTCGGATTGCTGCTCGGCCTCTTTGTCGATCAGGTCACCGAGGATCTGGCCGACCGCCGACTCGATCGTCGACTCGATGGAGAACGAGAGCGTCGAGGAGACCGCGGAGACGGCCTGGGTGCGAAACCGCACCAGCGTCGTCAGCAGTTCGGCGATCTCGGTGTCCGGCGGCAGCGCCGCACCGGGGTTGATGCGGTGCAGCACCTCCTCGATCCCCGCCTGAACCAGGATCGCGCTGATCTGGTCCACCAGCGGGGCGATCTGCTCGTGCAGACCGATGAGCTTCTCTGGTGCCACGCCGTACTGGCGCAGCTCGTTGAAAGTCTCGATCAGCTTGGGGCGCACGATGATCGCCGCTTCATCGTCCTGCCCGGGGTCGGCATCCTCGACCTTGATGATCCCGAGGTCGACCATGCGGGTGAACCCGGCATCGTCGTCGACGAGTTCACGCGCATCCGACAGGCTCATCCGTTCCGGCTTCTCGGCGGCCCAGCTGCCGGCGATCGCCGATTCCAGCCCGAGCAGGTCACCCACACCCTTGCCCTGTTCCCACGCGGAGAGCATCTCGTGCACATGGGCGATGTTGTAGCCGCGATCCAGCAGCGAGGTGATCAGTCGCAACCGGGTCAGATGGGTGTCGTTGAACAGGGCGATCCGGCCCACCCGCAGCGGCGGGTGGAGCAGCCCGCGGTCACGGTATACCCGGATGTTGCGGGTGGTGGTACCGGCCAGCTGAGCCAGCTCTTCGATGCGGTACTCGCCCGAGGCGGCAACGCCGTGCGGCTGTACGGCGGCATCGAAGAGTTGGGTCACCGCGTTCTCGACGACATCGCGTGAACTGCGTCGGATCTGTCGCGGTGCCCGGCGCAGTCCGAGCAGAATGGTCGAGATCGCGCCTGCGGACTGCCGCGGGGGTTTGGGTGCCGTCATGCGATCGCCGTCATGAATCGGACTCCCCGCATCAGTCGAAGATACCTCTCGGCCTCAGCCGACGGCGCGGACCGCGTTTTGTTGCAGCGCCTCGGTGAGGAAGGTCGTGATCGTGCGCATGGCAGGTACCGCCTCGGGGGAGAGCCTCGGCAGGGCCTGGAAGACGTGCACCTGGTCGGGCCATATCTGCAGTTCGCTGGTGCCGCCGGCAGCCCGGATATCGGCATGCAGGGTGCGGGCGTCGGATTGCAGCATCTCCGCGCCGCCGGCCTGGATCAGCGAGGGCGGCATCCGCCGGCCGCCCGCGACGTCGAGTGTCAGCCTGGCGTCGGCGATATCGGCGTCGGCGCAGTACAAGTTGATCAGCCGGGCGGCGTCGGCGGCACGGATCGCGGGGTCCTCGCGCAATACCTCCCGAGCGCGCGCCAATCCGAACGTCAGGTCGACCAGCGGCGAGAGCAGGGCCATGGCAGCCGGATGTGGCACATCCGCCTGCAGCAGCATGTCGACGCTCAGGTGGCCACCGGCGGAGTCCCCGGCGATCACCATCTGGGCCGGGTCGAATCCGCCCTCGGTGCACAGCCAGTCCCATCCTGCGCGCACGTCGTCGGCGGCGGTGGGGAAGCGGTACTTCGGCGCCAGCCGATAGTCGATGCAGAACACCGGCAGACCGGTCAGCCGGGCCAGCCAGCCGGTCAGTCGGCGGTGCGTGCGCGGGGAACACAGGGCATAGCCGCTTCCGTGCACGTAGTAGATGGCCTGGGTCGGGGTGCCCTCGGTGGCCCCGGTGCCGCGCACCCATTCACCGACCACACGGCGGCCGTCGGGTAGTCGGACGTCGACGGGTTCGACCTCGATTCCGTGCAGTGACGGTCCGAAGGTGTCCATGACGCTTGCGATGATCTGCCGGGACGCCCACAATCCCCACGCTCGTTCGGGTGGGAGAACCGCGCTGATCTGCCGCAGGGTGAGGCAGCTGATGGCCGCGGCACCGCGAGATCTCAGTGAGCCGCGGGCGGGAAGAGCGTGGTCGGGCATCCGGACCTCCGTGGTGGGAACGTCCGACGAGTACACCGCCAATTGGTGACATTTGTCAATGTCAATATCTCGTGCGTCATGCCTACCGGGGTGGGTCGCCGCGCCAGCTGAAGCTGTTGACGTACTTGCCCATGTCCAAGGCAAGCTGCAGGTTCGCCGCCGAGGGCTTGCCTGACCCGAAGTCCGGACCGAACGCGCGGTAGGGGCCGATGGCGCCCGCGACCAACGCGAGGTCGTTCTTGACCGCGACCATGACGATGATGCGCATCCTGGTCGAACTGCTCATCGCGCCCTGCGGCCAGTAGTCGGCGGCCATCCCATAGCCGAGCTGGTACCCCACCATCGTGTTCGGGATCTGGTAGGCGGTCTGGGTGTCCGGGAAGGTCTTGTTCACCAGGTCGACCGCGATGTCCTTGGGTCCGCGTCCGGCGGCCGGTTCGCTGAACAACTGCATGGTGCCGCCGTCGCCGGCCTGCAGTACCGCGGTGATCCCGTTGGGATTCTTGGTGATCCGGTAGGCCGCATTCTCGACCGGGTAGGACACCGAGAACGATCCGTCGGCAGCGGTGAACCTGGGGTTGATCTCCACCCCCCGGCCCATCGGTGGGGTGCCGCAATCGGGTGGACAGGCGTACCGGGCCACGGGGTCGGTGATCAGTCCGGACAACCCGACCAGGCCGGCGGCGACGACCACGATGACCGTGCCGAGGATCAGCGACACGTTGCGGAACGACGTCTTGGGTGGTTCGGTGACCGTGAACTCGCCTGTGTAGAGCGAATATCCGGGCATCAGTCCCACCACGATCTCGCCGTCGGCAGGCTTCTCCTCGAGCCGGATCGGCCGTTCCTCGCGGCGGGTCCGGCGCGAGCGACGCGAGGATGCGTGCATGGCCGCACCGCACCTGGCGCAGAACGGGGCGTCCGGCACGACGTGGTTGCATTCGGTGCACAGAATCGGCTCGTCGGGGCGGATTTCGTCCTGGGCCTCGTTGAGAAGCGCGAGCTGTAATCCGATCCGCAGTGCGAACAATGCCAGCGCGGACAGCGTGAGATGGCCGGCCAATTGCAGGAATTGCGGGACACGTGCGACGTCGACCAGCCCGAGGGACAGGTAGATGACGATGACGACGACCGCGAACAGGACGAGGATTCCGCGGACCACGCCGCGGTGCTTGGTGATCTTGCTCGGTGGCCGGGTGAACCACAGCGCGGTACCGATCAACCCGCCGACCGCGGCCGCGGTCAGGGGCATCGCGATACCGCGGATGCCCGCCTCGACCAGTAGCCCGTCCAAGGGACGGGAACGATTGATCATGCCGGTGCTGAACTGGGGCGTCAGCCGTGACAGGGTGGCCGCGGCGGTGAACGTGACCGCACCCAGCGCCCCGATGGCGTAGCCGTCCAAGGATTCCCGGTCACCACGCCAGGCCAGCCGGACAGCCACCGCCGGTGCCAACATGAGCAGCATGCTGCCCAGTGGGATACCCATGCCGTCGCGCAGGATCCGCGCACCGGCGACGCCGGCTCCCAGCGGCACCCCGTAGGCGCGGGCCACCGCGGCGCCGGTCAGCAGCACCCACCCCACGCCGAGTCCGATGCCCAGCACGACGGTGAGAATCAGCGATGACCGCGGGATATCGCGGGAGACCCCAGATTCGCGGATGTAGAGGCCGAACAGCAACGGCAGCCCGAGGGAGGCCACCGTGATCAGTGCGGCGGGCATCCGCAGCAGGGTGGCCGCGGTGAGTGCGACGGCCAGCAGCACCAGACCCATCAGGAACACCCTGCGTGCCCGCGGGGACAGGTGCGGGAACAACGAACTCGTCAGGGCGGGGGCCAACAGGGATTGTCCGGGAGCCGCGCTGAAGGTACGCGCGCGTAACCAGTGCGGGCCTTCACCGCTGCGGTGCTCGGCGAGCGGGACACCACACAGCCCGCAGTATTCGCCGTCCGGTACGTCGACCCGGCAGACCCGGCACTCCACCATCCCCGGCGCGGGTGCGGTAGCGGTCATCAGGCCTGAACTTTCTGTGCGAGTTGCAGATTGCGGACCAGATTGTCGACATCGGGACTGCCCAATCCGGTGACCAGGTCATACCCGGGGCCCGCGACGTCGACGGCGTTACCGCCGAGGGTGATGTCGCGGAATGCCGGTCGGGGCGCGCCCTGGGCGATGCGATAGAGCAGCGGGTTGATATCGCCGATCAGCTGGCCGTCGTGTTCGAGCAGCCACTGGTTCATCACCGCGGTCAGTCCGGCCCAGATGGGCGCCGACTGCGAGGTGCCACCGCCGGTGATGAACTGACCGTTGAGAACGATCCGGACACCGGTGAACGGATCGGCCACCGCGGCGACGTCGGGCGTCATCCGGCGGCCGATATCCCGTTCTGGCGCAACGACTCCGACGGCGCTGCGTTGCCAGGGCGGCAGATCGAAGAGGTTCGAGACGCCACCGCCGGTGCCCTGGGACAGCGGAACGTCGAACCAGGTCTGCTCTGAGATCCATTGGCCTTGGGCATCGGTGGACAGGGTGGTGCCGCCGACACTGGTCATCTCGGGAAGTGAGGCGATCGAGTCGAGGCCGATGTCCTGGGCGCTCGGGGGCGAGGACCAGTCCTGTCCGCCACGGCATTCCATACCGGCGAGATCACCGCTGGCATTGAAGGCGGTGGTGCCCCGCGATTGCGCCGCCCGCAGTGCCGAACGCACCGGGGCCACGTCCGCGGCGGTGATCAGCTTGTCGCAACCCCAGCCGATGGAGAAACTCCAGACCGCGCCGGGGAACCGGCGGTCGGTGTCTTCGAGCATCTGGCCGATCTTGCGGTAACCGCCGCCACCCTCGACGGTCGGATGGGCATTGACCACGACCTTGCGGGCGTCGGGAGCAATGGCGTGGGCGACTTGTAGGTCCATCGACAATTCGCCGCGCGTTTCACCGGGCATTCCGCCGACGATCTCCGGGGTGAATTGCGGCAATTTGAATGCAGAACTGAATTTGTCCAGATCGGATTGGTTGAATCCGTCGAAGGCGAAGATGACAATGGTGATTCCCTTGCCGGTGAAACCGTCTGCGACGAGATCGTCTGCGTTGTAGGTGTTCAGCAGTGCCGCGGGTGTCAGGCCTTGGGCAGGGACATCGAGCGGTATGTGGTCGGGGCGCGACATCTTGTGCGGTGTGTAGCTGAGGATCCGGCCGATCTCGGCGACCTCGTGGCGCAGGTGGTCGGGCACCAGCGGTTGCTGCGGGGAGGCATAGAACTGCTGGCCGCGGCGACCGCGGTAGTCACGCACGGAAACATCGAAGGCGCGCTCCACGTCGCCCGGCGCGCCCGTGACGATCGCCCAGTCGTCGCCGGGGCGCCACTGGACGTCGAGGTCACGGTCGGCGGCCCAGTCGATGAACGCGTCCGGTTCGGCATCGTCGGTGAGGCTGGCGGTGAACTCGATGTGCTGTTCACGGGCCGGCCCGAGATCGGTCGAGGCTTCCAACAGCGAAGCGTAGGGGCCTCCGATGGGGCCTTCGGTCCCGTTGTCGCCGGCATGCCGGCGGTCCAGGACCAGGATCGTGCCGAGGACGAGTGTGCCTGCCAAGGCCAACGCGGTCAGCGAGCGAACCGAAAAAGCAGCCCGAATGGTCATGATTGAAGTGTGCTCGCTAAAAGTGGGTTCGCAACGGAAAGCGGGCCCAGAAAAGCATCTGGACCCGCTTGCCGTCGTGGGTTTGTCAGTCGTGGAAGTTGGGATCGAACTGCGGAGCGGTCGGCGGCGGGGTGAAGACGGTGACGCCGGGGTTGACCGACTTCTCGGTGGGCGCCACGGTGGGCTCCGACGTGGTGGTCGTCGTCGTGGTGGTGGTTTCTTCGGCAGGCTTGTCGCTGTCGCTGCTGCACGCGGCGGTGAAGCCGATCATCGCGAAGATGGCGGCACCACCAATCGCAGCCGAAACCTTACGACTCAGAAGCGTTGATGCCATTTCTTTAGGTCCTTTTCCTTTTCCATCTGGGTGGATCCTCGGTCGGCGCGTGGTCCGCGAAAACCGTGTGCAGCAGTCCCATTCCGTCGGGATCTGGTGGCAGAAACTGTAACGCAATGGCGGTATCGGTGCATTCCCTTACCGACGGCTGCTCTTTTCGTGTTCGCCGCAATCCCGACCTCCTACAGGTGCGTCGGGTGGCTTGACGCTGCCGCGGGCTAGGTGTTTACTCGAGCGATCGAACAAGTGTTCGAAAAAAGTGGGTTGCTGATGATGCTGGAGGTGCTGCTGTGACGGTGGCGATGAACCTGGAGCAACATCGAAAACAGCGCGCTGAACAGGTAGAACAGCTTCGTCGCAGAATAGCCGAGGTCTCCGACAGGATGGGCGCCGGACCCACCGGCGCGAGGAGTGCGCAGCCCTCGTCACGCGTTGCAAATAGTTTGCCAGCGCCGGACGAAACGCCGCTCGGACCCGGCGCGGACATGTTGCCGGTACCGGTACTGGCGAGGGGCTCGGTGGCGGTGCTGTCCGGGGCCCGGTCGCTCGGACTGCAGTTGGTGGCCGCGGCCACCGCGGCGGGCGAGCACGTGGCCATCGTCGGGCAACCCGATATCGGTCTGCTGGCGGCGGTCGAGATGGGTGCCGACCTCGGCCGGATCGCGGTGATACCCGATCCGGGGCCGGACCCGGTGGAGGTGGCCGCGATCCTGCTCGACGGTCTGGATCTGGTGATGCTGGCATTGCACGGCCGGTCGGTACCGATCAGCCGGGCGAGGGCGGTGACCGCACGGGCCCGACAAAAGGAGTGCACGCTCCTGATCACCGACGGCGACTGGCAGGGGGCATCGGTCCGGTTGGATGCCAGGGTGCACGGCTATGACATGGCCGCCGCAGGCCCCGACGGCCCGGTGCCGGGCCGGGGACGGATAGCCGGGGTCCGGTTGGCCACCCGAACCAGGGGGCGGATGCCCGGCCGGCCCCGCCTCGCCGCGGGTGGCTGACGTGTCCAGGGTGCTGGCGCTCTGGTGCATGGATTGGCCCGCGGTCGCCGCGACCACCGCGGCCGGATTGGGTGCCACCGACCCGGTGGCGGTGACCCTGGCCAACCGTGTCATCGCGTGCTCGGCGGCGGCCAGGGCCGCCGGGGTGCGCCGCGGCCTGCGTCGCCGGGAGGCCCAGGCGCGCTGCCCGCAGCTGCATGTCGCCACCGCGGATCCCGCCGGGGACGCCAGGCACTTCGAGGCGGTGACCGCCGCGGTCGATGATGTGGTGCCGCGAGCCGAGGTGCTACGGCCGGGACTTCTGGTGGTCTCCATCCGCGGTGCCGCCCGCTATTTCGGTTCCGAACAGGCCGCCGCGGAGCGGTTGGTCGATGCAGTGGCCGCGGTGGGTGCGGAATGTCAGACCGGTGTCGCCGACCAGTTGGGCACCGCGGTCTTCGCGGCCAGGGCGGGCCGGATCGTCGAACCCGGGCAGGACGCGGTGTTTCTGTCCGCGCTGTCCATCCGACAGTTGGCCGCCGAACCGAGTCTCGCGGGCCAGGGTCGGGAGGAGTTGACAGATCTGCTGTGGCGGATGGGGATTCGCACCATTGGTCAGTTCGCCGAGCTGTCCCGGACCGATGTGACCTCCCGGTTCGGTGCCGATGCCCTGCACGCACACCGGTTCGCCCGCGGGGAGGCCGACCGCGGCCCGTCGGGACGCGAACTGCCCGCAGATCTGGACGTTGTCATGAATTGTGACCCGCCGATCGACCGGGTGGATGCCGCGGCCTTCGCCGGCCGTTCACTGGCCGGTGAACTGCACCGCAGCCTGGAATCTGCCGGTGTCGGCTGCACCCGGTTGGCCATCCAGGCCGTCACCGCCAATGGTGAAGAGCTGAACCGGGTCTGGCGATGCGCCGAGCCGCTGACCGAGGATGCCACCGCCGACCGGGTGCGCTGGCAGCTGGACGGCTGGCTTGCCCGACGGCATGGCGGGCAGGGGCCCACCGCGCCGATCACGGTGCTGCGCCTGCATCCGGTCGAAGTGGTCTCGGCGGGGGCGCTGCAACTTCCGCTGTGGGGCTCCTCCGGTGATGACGACCGGTTGCGGGCCCGCCGAGCCTTGGTACGGGTGCAAGGCCTGCTGGGGTTGGAGGCGGTACGGGTGCCGGTGCTCAGCGGTGGCCGGGGCCCCGCCGAGCGCATCACCTTGACCGCACTCGGAGACGAACCGGTGCCCAGGTTCGATCCCGAGCAGCCCTGGCCCGGTCAACTGCCCGAACCGTCACCGGCGGTGCTGCTCGATGATCCGGTGGAAGTAGTGGACGCCCAGGGCGAACCGGTCCGGGTGACCCGGCGCGGGATGTTCTCCTCGTATCCGGCGCGGCTGGAATCGGCTTGCCACGGAGGGGATCTCACGTGGTGGGCCGGTCCGTGGCCGGTCGACGAACGCTGGTGGGATCCGGCGAGTGCGAAATCCGGTCACACCGCCCGAGCCCAGGTGCTGACCGCGCCAGGGCGGGCGATGCTGCTGTGCTACCGCCAACGCCGGTGGTACGTGGAGGGCATCTACGAGTAGCGTGCGGCGAACGGCCCGACCCGTCCGACATAGCGGTCGAAGAATTCGGCCGGATCGACCTCGACGCCGATGCGGGCGTTGGGTTCCCGTCCCCAGTGGCCGCGCCAGTCGACCACGGTCATCGCCCTGGTGAGGGTACCGGTCAGCTCGACATCGACGGTCGCCTCGCGGCAGCGGACCAGATCCGGATCCAGCGCGACCGCGGCCGCCAGCGGATCGTGCAGATGTGCCAGATACCCCTCGCCCTGGTCGAAGTGGAACTCGAAGTAGAACCGCATGGCGTCTTCGAGAACCCGGATCACCGGATTGGCCGCCGTCGACCGCGTGCCCCGGTCGTCCAGGACGCTCAACGGTGCCGAAGGCGAACCGGCCGCGGCGGACAGTCGGGCCAGGACGGACGGTGTCATCGCGATGTGCTCGGTGATGTTGAGGCCCAACACGATCGGTAGATGCGTCGGGGTGCTCAATCCCCAGGCGGCACTCCACACCGCGAACACCTCGGCGGCGGCCTCCGGGTCGACATGGGTGTTCCACTCGGCCACCGGGGTGGTGTTACCGCGGTAGTCGAAGGCGCCACCCATGATCACCAGCCGCCGCAGCAACCGGGGGAGTGCGGGCTCCACCCGCATGGCCAGCGCCAGATTGGTCAACGGTCCGGTGGCCAGGCCGATGAGCTCACCGGGATGTGCGCGGGCGGCCTTCACCCAGGCGTTCGCGGCGTCATGTTCGGTGAGCACCCGGTCACCGGCAGGCAACGTGGCGTATCCGAGACCTTCGGGTCCATGGGTGTCCTCACAGGTGCGCAACGGGATGCTCAGTGGCCCCGCGGCGCCCGTGGACACCGGGATGTCTGCCGCATCGAACAGATCCAGCAGTCGCAGGTTGTTGATGCTGACCTGCTCGACCGGGACATTGCCCGCCGTCGAGGCGATACCGACCAGCTCGGCGTCGGGGCTGGCCAACAGATAGGCCAGCGCCATCGCATCGTCTACGCCGGTATCGACATCGGCGAACACCGGCTGGCGCGTCTGGGGCCCTGTCACGTCACCACGATAGGTGTGGCCTGCTACCAGTGCACACCCGGAATCGCTCGGACCGCGCGCTTGACCGGTCGCGGCATCCGCACAGCGCGCACAGCGCGCGCCGGGCGCCGGGGCTGGCGCGCTGGCACGGCCACCTCTTCCTCGGGTGCCTGGCCGCGGGCCGCCGCGGAATCCGGGTAACCCAGATAGAGCTGATGCAGCACGCGCCGGGACAGTCGTGGCGTGAAGTAGGTGCCCAGATCGGCCAGCGTGCCCAGTGGGGTGTCGATGCGCGACGGCTTCTCGATCAGCCCGCGCACCACCATCGCCGCGGCGTGCTCGGCGGTGATGGGTGGAACCGGATTGAGCCGGCGCGATGGCGCGATCATCGGGGTGCGCACCAACGGCATGTGGATGTTGGTGAAAGTGATGTGATCGGACAGTGTTTCGGTGCCGACCACTTCGGAGAACGCGTCGAGGGCCGCCTTGGTCGGCAGGTAGGCGCTGTACTTGGGGCTGTTGGCCTGCACGCCGGCGCTGGACACGTTGACCACGTGTCCGAACCGCCGTTCCTGCCAGTGCGGCAGCAGCGCAAGCACCATCCGCACGGCGCCGAAATAGTTGACCGCCATCACCCGTTCGTAATCGTGCAGCCGGTCGGTCGAGGCCGACACCGACCGCCGGATCGACCGACCGGCATTGTTCACCAGGTAGTCGACGTGGCCGAACCGCCCGAGAATGTCCTTGACCGTGTGCTCCACCGAGCCGGAATCGGTGACGTCACAGGTGAAAGCGTGGGCGTCCCCTCCCTCGGCGCGGATCTCGGCGATCAGTTCGTCGAGTGCATCGGCGTTGCGGGCCAACGCGAAGACCGTGGCGCCGCGGCGGGCCACGGCGACGGCCGAGGCCCGTCCGATACCGCTGGACGCCCCGGTGATCACGACATGCCTGCCCACCAGCGGGCCCTTCGGATCATCGCGACGAGCGCGGTCCGGGTCCAGGTTCTGCGCCCAGAATCTCCACAACTTCGGTGCGTACGAGGCGAATTCGGGCACCTCGATACCCGTTCCCGCGAGTGCGTTCGTGGTGCGATCGGCGACGAACGTCGGTGCGAGGTCGACGACATCGAGGATCTCGGCGGGCACCCCGAGTTGGGTGGCCGCCATGTTGCGCACGATCTTGGCGCGGCCGGTTGCCTTGAGGACGGGGGATACGGCGGCCCCGGGGAGCGAACCGACCAGCGGCGGCAACCCGGCGGCCTTGGCCACACCACGGTAGATGCCGCGCAGCCCAATGGTTTTCGGAGCCGTGAGATGGAACGTGCGGCCATCGCCGTCGGCGATGTGCATCAGGTGGACCATGGCGTCGACCACGAAGTCGACCGGGACGATGTTCGTCCGGCCGGTATCGGGCAGCACCATCGGGGTGAACCCCGGCAGCACAGCGAGCTTGGCCAGGATGGGAAAGAAGTAGTACGGCCCGTCGGCCTTGTCCATCTCGCCGGTGCGGGAATCGCCGACCACGACGGCCGGACGGTAGATCCGCGTGCGCAGTCCGGGTTCGGCGCGCACCAATGCCTCGGCCTCGAACTTGGTCTGGTGATACGGGGTGGGCAGATACTGGCCGACGTCGAAATCGTCCTCGGTGTACTCACCGACGAAATCGCCGGCCACCGCGATCGAGGACACGTGGTGCAGGGTCGCTCCCCATTTGCGGGCTGCCGCGATGACCGCGCGGGTGCCCTCGACATTGGCGGCGCGCTGGATGCCCTCGGGTGCGGTCATGTCATAGATCGCGCCGCAGTGCACCACATGATCGACGGGGTCGACCTCGGCGCCGTCCAGACCCAGGTCCGGTGCGGTGAGGTCACCTACCAGCGCATTCACCCGCGGACCCCAACCCGCGGCGAGCTTTTCGAAGCGGTGCAGCGATCCGCGTCGCACGAGCACCGAGACCCGTGCCTCGGGATCTCGTGCCAGGAGGCGGGCGATGACCCGGCTGCCGATAAACCCGGTACCGCCGGTAACGACATAATGCATGCGGGCCATGGTCGTCTGTGTGGCGGCGTACGTCAACAGTGGGGTTTCGGGACTCGCGTCACATTCTCGCGACGAGCGTCACCTCGATTGCATGTATGACACGACCATGAGGCAACTTCCCGCGGATCCTGCCGGCGCAAAGAGTTTGCTGCACTGACAGACGCTCTGCTTGTGGGGCTACGATCGGCGAGCGGACG
Organism: Mycolicibacterium neoaurum VKM Ac-1815D; assembly: GCF_000317305.3. The sequence continues at coordinate 1,572,543 of NC_023036.2, forward strand.
AAGTCAACGAAGGCGAATGGGGCCCTGCCGATGAGCATCGCGTTTCTCGTCACCACTCTTGTTGTCGTGGCCACCCCTGGAACCGGGGCCGTCTACTCGATAGCGACCGGGCTCGCCCGCGGAGCCAAGGCCGGCATGGTTGCGGCTTTCGGGTGCACACTCGGCGTCTTACCTCACATGATTGCCGCGATCACCGGGCTGGCTGCACTGCTCAACTCCTCGGCAGTCGCGTTTCAGACGGTCAAGTGGGTTGGTGTTGCGTACCTGCTCTACCTGGCTTGGCAGACCTTGCGCGATAAGTCTGTTCTCGACGTCGGCGACATCGCGCAACCACCCGCCTCAGCGTTGCGGATCATCGCCACCGCCATTCTGATCAACCTCCTCAACCCCAAGCTGACCATATTTTTCTTCGCGTTCCTGCCCCAGTTCGTTACCGTAGGGACGCCCAATGGCACCTGGCTGATGGTCGGACTCAGTGCGGTGTTCATGGCGCTCACCTTCGTGGTGTTTGCGCTCTACGGCGTCTTCGCCGCCACCATGCGCGCACAAGTCATCACTCGACCCAAAGTCGTTGCGTGGCTGCGCCGCACGTTTGCCGCCACCTACCTGTTGATGGCAGGCCGGCTCGCGTTCGAGAGCCGTTAGCGCCGACCCAAGATCTGGTCGACCGTGACCGCCGCTACCAGTAGGCAGGCCAGTCACTAACCCCACTGCAACTGATGGCCTACCGAGGAAATCTCTGCTGCTGATCGAATCCCGTTTTCGTCGAGCATGGTCTGCGTGTCGAGACCATCGGACACGGTGGCGAAGACTTTCCGAGGGCTCGGAACACGCGATTTCGTGATGGTCAGCCCTGGGGCGGCCTCAGCGCAATCGCCCGCGGCTGGTTTCATGCTGCTCACCTCCGCGCCGCCGGCTGTTGGCGCAACGGGCAGCCGTACCAGCTACGCAACACCGACGCCTCGTCGCCGCGCACCACTTCGTCGATCGGCAGACCAGGATCAACGCCGCCCGTCATCAACACGGTAGAACCATCGCGGCCCAACAACGCCGCAGGGACGTGGGTGGGAGCATGACACGGTGACCGACCCTGCAAAGAAGGGGACGAACCCCGATCCACTTACGCACAAGGCGCTCGCGCGGTGGGCCGCCGAATGCGCAGAGCGCGCGCTCCCGATCTTCGAGACCACTCATCCCGGCGATGCTCGACCGCGCACGGCCATCGGCACACTGCGAGCCTGGATCGAAGACAAAGTCCCCATGACCGCATGCCGCAGTGCAGCGTTCGCAGCTCACGCCGCTGCACGCGATGCCGAACAAGTCGGTGATTCCGCAGCTGTAGCAGCCGCGCGAGCAGCGGGTCAAGCAGCAGCGGTCGCACACATGGCCAACCACGCTCAGCACGCCGCAACCTACGCGGCCAAAGCCGCCGGCCTGCACGCCTCCGACAGCCAGAGCAACCAAGCCGAACGCGACTGGCAATGGACCAACATCGACCCAGAGTTTCGCCCGCTGGTATTCCCGAAGAGCATTCACCAGCCGCGTGACTCGGGCTAGGAACTTTTCATCTCGCCCGACTCGACCGTACCCACCAAAACCGCACTGGGGCTTCCTCAGTCTGGGGCCGCTACCGGGGCCAATTCTTGTCGGGAACCCACGTTCGCATGCAGTGAGGCCATAGTCTCCCCATACGATCTAGGCAATGAAGACGCCTCATTTACCGTCTCGTCATATCGGACAAACCGGCTTGGTGTTGTTCACGACGAGTTTCTGGGTCGAAGGCAGTCAACCTTGGTGACAAGCAACAGGCTGCCGATGAAGGAGGACCTGCATGGTGACGATCGCACTGCACCACGAACGCTATGGTGCCGCTGAGGGAGCGATACCTCTGGTGCTCGTCCATGGCGGCGCAGGCAGCATCCAGACCGACTGGGAATTCGCTATACCAAGGTTTTCTCGCGGCAGAGTGGTATTTGGCGTCGATTTACAGGGCCACGGCCACACCCCGCACGTCGACCGGGCCTACACATTCGAGAACTCCGCCGACGACATCGCCCACTTGGTGCGAGAGCTGGGATTCGCCTGTATCGACATCATGGGCTTCAGCAATGGAGGTCCTACCGCTCTGCGGTTTGCACAGCGCCACCCGGAGTTGGCTCACCGAGTCGTTGTCGCGTCGGGAATGACTCGACGAGACGGAATGGTCGACGGCTTCTGGTCCAACTTCGAGGACCCGCAAGTCGAAGACATACCAAGCGATCTCGCCAATGCCTATCGCCGAATCAATCCTGACCCCGACGATCTGCGGCGCATGTTCGAACTCGACATTGCCCTCATGCGCGGGTTCGTGGACTGGAAAGATGAAGAAATGGCCGCAATCAAGTCACCCGTTCTCTTCATCGGGGGAGATCGTGATGTGGTCACTCCGCAGCATGTGGTTGCGATGGCTGCGGCGGTGCCAGACGGACGGCCATTGGTGATGCCGGCGGGCCATGGCGACTACCTGGGCATGTCCCATCTGAATGAGCTCGACTCCGATCTTGCTGACGCCTGCCTCACAATCGTTCGACGGTTTCTATCCGAGTAGTCCGAAGCCGAAAGAGGTCCTCACGGCATGGGCTCCACCTGTGTCGTGGTTTCTGAGGATTCGAGCTCGTTCAGTTCCCGGCTCACCCGGAAGTACGGCCCTCCTTGGGAATGCAAGTCGGCAGCGACGTGGAAAACGACTCCCCATCGACGAGCTCGTTCGAAGAGTCTGCGACCGATGAGATCCCGCCACTCCCTGCGGGACTAAGTGGTCCGTGCGAGCCAGATGGTGCGCTGCCCGCACCTCGGGTCTTCGACGGCGTGGGCGATGACTGCGAAGCCGTTGTCGGCGAGCAGAGCACGGTATTCAGCCGGGTCGAGGCTGGCGTGGTAGAGCGGTTCGCCTCGGTAGTTGCCGATCTGTTCGCCGGCTGATGGGCCGGTGTTGAACATGAGCGCGGCACCAGATGCCGCGTGTCGCGCAATGATCGGGAACATGCTCCGTTGATGTTGTGGTGAAAGATGAAACAGGCTGTCCCATGCGATGATCCCACCGTATCGGCCATCGAGCGCCAGCGAGCGCATGTCGGCGACATCCCATCGATGGTCCGGGAAGCGCGTCCTGGTCATCGTGATCATTTCACCGGAAGAGTCGACCCCGTGAAGCCGGCATCCCTGGTTGATCAGGTACTGGCCGATCGGTACTGCGGTCCCGCAGCCCAGGTCCAGGACGGTGCGACACTGATCGGGTAAGCACGCCACGAATCGGTCCAGCCACGCGCGTTCGATCAGCCGGTCACCCCGGTCACGCGCCCACGCCTTGGCGTGACGGTCGTACAACGTGATCACCTGATCGGCGTCGGGATGCTCGTCAACCACACTGCCCAGTATGGCCAGGTCGAAACGTGGAGCTCCGGCTGATCGGCTGGCGAAAACCGCCAGATGGCGGATCGCGGATGTGGCACCCACGAGGCGACGATCAGGTGGTGACAACACGGTTCGACAAACCATCCATTACCGCGCGCACGATGCGTCATGCGTCCAGAGGCGGCCACTTCACCAGCATCGACACGGCGCGGGTTCGTACACGGGGCAGTCGACTGCTGGCCGCCGTCGCCGTTGCGTGCGGGTTGTTGGCGTCGACTGCCGGAGTGGCCCATGCAGACGATATAAAGCCTGATGCGGCCACTCCTGTCGCGGGTCCGGTGGCCAAGGACGGTGTCCGCACCGCGAAGCCCGGAATCATCAACGGGGGGACGTCAGAGATTCGCGTGGCTGGATCGGGAAAGCCTGTGGTCCCGGTTGGCGGGGTGGTGCGGGAATCGCAGCGCGCAGTTCCGGCTATCAAGGGCGGCTCGGGGGCCTTCCGGCCTGGGCCGTTCCGAAGGAGCCCAGCGCTCGGGAAATGGTAGAGCAGCCAAACTGGTTTTCCGATCGTGCGCGCAGATGTGCTCAGTCCCCGGCACGGTCTGCGTTCGTGTGGATGGCGTCGCGACAATACGCTGCCAGGCCCGGTAAACCGAAAGTATCGTCGTATGTTGCAACATAATTCGGGTCACTGACGTACTGATCGCCGAGATTGCGGTGGAAGGCCGGCGGGCAGTCGTAGAACCAACGATTCACGTGGAGCCGGTGCTGCTCGGCGGCATCCATCGCTTCGTTCGAGTCGGCGGCCAGGCCGGCGCGGAAGGCATCGGCCAGTGCTTTCTCGACGGCGGTTCCTTCTGCCTTGATCTGAATCCATTCGGCCTTGCCGTAGGTCTTGGCGCGGCGCTGCGATTCCTGCCACTGCGGGGTCTGTCCCCACTTCTGCTCGGCCTCGGCCTGGTAGTCGTCGAAGCCATCGCCGAACAATTCACGCATGTCCTCGTCGGTCATGGGGGTATTCGTCATCGCTTTCTCCAATGCGTGATCGATTGCCGTGATGAGGTCCCGCATCTCGTCGAGTCGGGACATGACGCGCTCGCGCTGCCGTTTCAGGTGGCTGACCTCGTTGCCCTCGGCCAACAGTCGAGCGATCTCGTCCAAGGACAGTCCGAGCCGGCGGTAGACGATGACCTGGGACAAGCGGGTCAGGTCACCCGGCGCATAGACCCGGTATCCCGAGGCCGTGCGCCGGGCCGGGGTCAACAATCCGATCCGGTCATAGTGGTGAAGCGTGCGGACCGTGATACCGAACCGCTGCGCGACCTCACCAACGGTGAGTTCGTCCATCTGCACCTCCTGCGTCACGCCCACGAGCTTGGCGCCTCACGTCGCGTCAGGGTCAAGTCTTCCGGTCCACCTGTGCCGCGCAACGCACGGCGCGGAGCAATCGGGCGGACCGGTAAGGTAAGCCTTCGTTCAGGAGGGCCGGCGGGGCGGTCCGAGTCGAGTCGAGACAGGGGATATCCGTGTCGTTGTACACCCGCGCCCTCAGCTTCTTCGCGGTCGCGCTGCTGACCGCAGGCGCGGCCACCGCGTGTGGCGCCTCGGAGACGGTGGAGAAGACGTCCGTCGACGCATCCGGTGAGGGACGTACCACCTACCCGCTGACCATCGAGAACTGCGGGACGGCGCAAACGTTCGACGCCGTGCCGTCCCGGGTGGTGTCGCTCGACCAGGGGTCGACGGAACTGCTCCTTTCGCTCGGGTTGGCCGATCACCTCGTGGGCACGGCCTCCTGGACCGACCCGGTGCTCGAGGACCTCGCGGAGGCGAATGCCGGAGTCACCCGGCTGGCCGACAACGCCCCCACCTATGAGGCCGTCATGGGCACCAATCCGGATTTCGTCACCGCATCGTTCGGGCGCCACCTCAAGGAGCAGGGCGGTGTCGCAACCCGTGACCGGTTCGCCGAGACCAGCATCAATACCTACCTCTCGCCTACCGATTGTGAAGGGGGAGTGTCCATCAACGGCGGAGGCAAGCGCTCGACGCCCCTGACGATGGACTCGCTCTACCAGGAGATCACCGAGCTGGCTGCCGTCTTCGACGTGCCGAGTCGCGGTGAGCGGTTGGTCGACGAGCTCAAACAGCGGGTTGCCGATGCCACCGCCAAAGCGGCTGACTCGGACCGGACGGTCGCGTTCTGGTTCGCCGACACCAAGACCCCCTATATCGGCGGCGGCATGGGGGCGACGAACCTGATCGCGCAGACGGTCGGCGCGCAGAATCCGTTCCGGGACATCAAGGATGACTGGAGCCCACTGACATGGACATCGTTGGTGGAGCGCAACCCCCAGGTACTCGTTCTCGGCGACCTTGCCCGCAATCGCTTCCCCGGTGACCGCTTGGAGGACAAGAAACAGTTCCTCGCCACGGATCCGGTCACTGCCGTGCTGCCGGCCGTCGCCGGTGAGCAGTACGTCGCGTTGCACGGCGCCGAGATGAATCCGTCGATCCGCATCGTCGACGGCATCGAGAAGCTCGCCGACTGGCTCGCGGCGAACCCGCAGTAGCCCTCCACACCATGAACTTTCGTACCGTTGTCGATCATCGACCCGGCCTGGCGACCGCCGCGCTGCTCGTCCTCGGCATGGGAGTGCTGCTGTTCTCCATGCTGGCCGCCGTCTCTCTTGGCGGGGAGGGGATCAGCCTTGTCAATATTCGGGACATCCTGGGCAACCACCTTCGGTTCACCGATATCGACGTCATGGCCTACAAGGACGTGATCGTCTGGCAAGACCGGGTGCCTCGCACGGTGGTCGCCGCCGCCGTCGGCGCCGGGCTGGCCATCTGCGGCGTGATCCTGCAGTCGTTACTGCGTAATCCGCTCGCCGACCCCTTCCTGCTCGGTATCTCGTCGGGAGCGTCCACCGGCGCCGTCGTGATCGGGATCCTCGGCCTCGGCGGTTCGGTGCTCGGACTCTCGGGTGGCGCTTTCGTCGGGGCACTGGTGTCATTCGGTACCGTGCTGCTGCTGGCCCAACTCGCCGGCGGCAGTACCGACCGGGTCATCCTGGCCGGCATCGCGATGACGCAATTGTTCTCTGCGCTCACGTCATTCGTGATCTTCGCCTTTGCCGACTCCGACGAGACCCGGGGAGTGCTCTTCTGGCTGCTCGGATCCCTCGAGGGTGTCCGCTGGGACGATGCCTGGTTGACCGCAGCGGTCACCGTGGTGGGCCTCGCCTGCTGCTGGGCCGCGGCCAGAGCGCTGGACGCGTTCAGCTTCGGTGACGAGGTCGCCGCATCGCTGGGGATCTCGGTGACACAGGTGCGCGGTGGTCTTCTGGTGCTGACGGCGGTGGTCACCGCCGCATTGGTCAGCGTCGCCGGTGCGGTCGGATTCGTCGGACTGGTCCTTCCGCACGCGGCCCGGTTTCTGGTCGGCCCGGGACACACACGTCTGGTCCCGGTCAGCGCATTGCTGGGTGCGATCTTCCTGGTATGGGTGGATGCCCTGTCACGGTTGGCGTTCCACCCCACACCGCTTCCGTTGGGCGTCGGTACGGCACTGATCGGTGTTCCCGCCTTCGTGGCGATCATGTTCTCCCGAAAGGGCAGAGCATGACGCTGCACGCAGATCGGGTGAGCTGGGACCGCGGCGGCACCCTCGTCGTGGACGGGGTCAGTGTGCGCCCGGAGCAGGGGCACACGGTGGGATTACTCGGGCCCAACGGTTCTGGCAAGTCGTCGCTGCTGCGGCTGCTCTCCGGATATGTCACGCCGACCTCCGGCGTTGTCGAACTCGACGGACAGGACATCGCGGGCCTGCGTCGCCGCACGGTCGCCCGCCGGGTTGCGGTGGTGGCACAGCAGGTCGACACCGATGTCGACCTGACGATCGGTGCGATCGTCCGGTTGGGCAGGCTGCCGCATCGGGGGACCTTCGGTGCCGACCGGGCGGTCGATGATGCGGCCGTCGCCGCCGCATTGGCGCAGACGGGTCTTGTCGAGATGGCGGATCGGCTGTGGCACAAGCTTTCCGGCGGTGAGAAGCAACGTGTGCAGATCGCCCGGGCTTTGGCCCAGGAACCCCGCGAACTGCTCCTCGACGAACCGACCAACCATCTGGACATCCACCACCAACTCGAGTTGATGTCCCTGATCGCCCGGTTGCCGGTCACCTCCATCGTCGCGATCCACGACCTCAACCTCGCGGCGATGTTCTGCGACCACGTCATGGTGCTGCAGAACGGTCGTGTCGTCGCCGCGGGCACCCCGCGAGAAGTGTTGACCGCCGAGCTCATCGGCGAGGTGTATCGAGTCCGTGCCCACGTGATCCAGACCCCGACGGGATTGAACATCCAGTTCCTGCCGAATGACCGCGGCGTATCGGAATGACCGGCGCCGCCGCACGGCGAACAGGTTTGATCCGGGAGTTCGTCCGAGCGAGCCCGGCGGTCCGGTTGCTCGTTCTCACCCAACTCGCCTTCAACGTCGGATTCTTCATGGTGTTGCCCTACCTGTCGGTGCACCTCAGTTCCGATCTCGGACAGGCCACCGCCGTGGTGGGGGTGGTGCTCGGATTGCGGACCGCTTCCCAGCAGGGCATGTTCTTCATCGGTGGCGCGATCGCCGATCGCATCGGCACCAAACCGGCCACGCTGACTGGTTGCGCGATCCGGGTGGCAGGCCTGCTCACGCTGGGTCTGAGTACATCACTGGCTGGTGCCGCGATCGGTGCGGTGCTCACCGGTTTTGCCGCCGCGCTCTTCTCGCCGGCGGTGGAGGCGGCGCTGGCTCGGGCCTCGGCATCACCCGAAGATCCCGACCGCGTGTCGACGTCCCGGCTGGACGCGTTCGCGCTGTTCAACGCGTTCGGGCAGATCGGTGCGTTCACCGGTCCGCTCATCGGAGCACTGCTGCTCGACGTGAATTTCGCGACGGTCTCGGTCACGGGTGCGCTGGTGTTCGTCGTGATCGGCCTTGCGCACCTGCGGTGGCTGCCCGACGAGCGCCCGTCACGGATCGACCGAGCCGTCCTGCATGGTTTCACCAGCATCATGGGCAACCGCGCGTTCCTCTGGTTCGCGACGGTGTTGTCCGTACAACTGGTCGCCTACAACCAGCTCTACCTGCTCCTGCCACTCGAGCTCGACCGCGGGTGGGGTGATCAACAGCCCCTGGGTGTTCTGCTGGCGTTGTCCTCGGTCGTCGTGGTCGTGGCGCAGCTGCGGGTCGCCGCCTGGACGAGCCGCCGGCCGGTCGGTCGCGCGCTGCGGACCGGCTTGCTCCTGACTGCGGTCGGGGCCCTGTCGGCGGGCGCCGCGGCAGCCGCCGGTGGACGTCCCGCCGTCCTGGCCGGCACCGCGGCCTTCGTGCTGTTGATGGCGCTGGGCCAGATGATCATCTCTCCCGCCGCTCGTGCCGCGATCCCCGGCTTGGCAAGGGAACAGCATCTGGGTTCCTACTACGGGATGTACGCATCCATCGGCGGAATCCTGGTGCTGCCTGCCTCGGCCGCGCTCGGCGCCGTGGTGGACGCGGTACCCGATACCGGGGCGGGCCGCGCAGCGCCGTGGCTGGCAACGGCGCTGGTACTTTTGGTAGCCGCCGGTCTGGTGGGGCGGATCGTGGTTCGGCCATCGGCGCCCTAGCTGGGTAGGTCTGGCACCCGGCTCGGCGATCAGCCCTTTGTCGATGGCAGGACCTCGCGTCAGCGGTTGCGCGCCTCCCGGGCCAGGGAATTGGCTCAAGGTAAGGGTCACAGGCCCAGTTCGGATAGGCTCGGATGATCCTGTGGCCGTGGCACATTCGTGTCCCAAAAGAACTTGCGCTGGCTTTGCTCGATCCTCAGGTCGTTGATGCTGGCGTGGCGGTGTGTCATCAGGCCGTGTTCGTTGTACAGCCAGTTCTCGTTACCGTAGGCGCGAAACCATTGCCCCGAGTCGTCGTGGTATTCGTATGCGAAGCGGACGGCGATGCGGTTGTCGCTGTGCGCCCATAGTTCCTTGATCAGACGGTACTCGTGTTCGCGGTCCCACTTGTTGCTGAGGAATTCGACGATGTGTGCGCGGCCCGTGACGAACACCGACCTGTTGCGCCAGACGCTGTCGACTGAATAGCCCTCCGCGACGCGCTGCGGATCACGGCTGTTCCAGGCGTCCTCCGCCAGCCGTACCTTCAATGCAGCCGATTCGTCGGTGAACGGGGGAACCGGCGGTTTGACGCCGATTGGTGGGGTCATGGTCATTTCGGTGCCTCTCTCGGAAATCAGGTCGCGTTGTCGGCTGTGTAGACAGGGTTGTCTACATGACACGGAAGGCTAGCGCGTGTAGACAGATCTGTCTACAGTGGGGATGTGAGCATCGCCCAGACTTTGGATCCGCAGATCGACGTGCCGTCCCTTCCGGCGCGGGAGCGGATATTGGCTACCGCCTACCGACTCTTCTACCGAGAGGGGATCCGGGCGACCGGGGTCGACAAGGTGATAGCCGAGGCGGGCGTCACCAAAGTGACGTTCTACCGACACTTCCCGAGCAAGGACGCCCTGATCTTGGCATTCTTGGATTTGCGACACCGCCGTTGGATGGACTGGTTCGTCGACGCGCTCGATCGCCACGCTCATGGCCATCGCCGCCCCGCGGTGGTCTCCGCGATCGCGGAATGGTTGACCGCGGACTCATTTCGCGGCTGCGCGTTCATCAACAGCGTCAACGAGATCGGCGCGGACCTACCCGAGGTTCACGCCATCACCGCACGGCACAAGGCCGAGATGGTTGCGGCGATCAAGGAGACACTCCCGCCGGGACCGAGTCGAGCCCGGACTGCACAAGCGCTCGGAGTGGCAATTGATGGCGCCATCGTCCACGCCCAGTATCAGCGCGACGCCACACCGGCGGTCAAAGCACTCGCCACGATCGCGTCAACCCTGCTGCCGCCGGAACGTTAGCCCGCGCCAGGCTGCGTGAGAGTGACGCTTTTGCGGTCAACGGGCCGGTGAGAGCGCAGAAACGTCAATCTCGAACGGGGAAGATCGGCAGCATAACCCGCAGTGCTGTACGGCATCGTCGGCCACGATGGGGCGATCGGCTCTTTGGGCGGGAGCAGGTAGTGCTAGCCGGAAGGCTGACGTGACAGCCAGCGGCAATGACACGGGTCGATCGAGTTGCGAGAATTCCGTGATGGGGAGCAGCGCGGAAGACCCGCTCTTTCGTTGGCGTGGCAGTCCGATCACCCGACGATCGCTGTTGGCCGGGCTTGGCGCCGTCGGCGTCTTCTTCGCGGTCGATGTCGGCAGCATCGGCGTGGCGAAGGGTTGGATCGGGCGGGGCGCCTCGCTCACCCGGCAGTCGTTCATCGAAGGTTTCGCCACGGTGTATGGCAGGCACCCCGGATTCCGCCGCAACCATGCCAAGGGCCTCGCGCTGACCGGCTATTTCGACAGCAACGGTCGCGGTGCGGAACTGACGACGGCGACAGTGTTCACGGTCGGGCGCACCCCGGTCGTCGGCAGATTTTCGCTCGCGGGCGGTAATCCCTTCGGTGCCGATACCCCCGGTGCCGCCCGCGGTCTCGGCCTTGCCTTCGGGTTTCCCGGGGGTGAGCAGTGGCGAACCGCGATGCTGAACACCGCCGTCTTCCCCGACAATTCGCCGCAGGGCTTCTATGACCGGCTGCTCGCGTCGAAACCTCAGCCCGACACCGGTCAACCCGACCCGGAGGCCATGAAACGTTTCTACGCAGCACATCCCGAGACGGTGACGGCTACCGCGGTCAACAAGCAGCACCCACCGACGACGGGATTCGCCGACAGCATCTTCTCCAGCCTCAACGCCTTCATGTTCGTCGATGCAGCGGGGCAGCGCACACCGGTGCGTTGGTCACTACATCCCGACCAGTCCGCGTTGCCGCCCGGGCGTGGGGACAACGGACTGTTCGATGCGGCCGCGCGACAGCTTCGATCGGGGCCCCTGAGTTGGCGGCTGCTGCTGACGGTTGGCGAGCCCGGCGATCCGACCGAGGATGCCACGTTGCCCTGGCCTGCCGAGCGCCGCACCATCGAGACGGGCACGGTCACACTCGTCGCCGCGCAGACCGAGGCGCCGGGCAACGCCCGCGACGTGAACTTCGATCCGCTGGTGCTGCCCGACGGTATCGAACCTTCCGGCGATCCGCTGCTGAGTGCACGGTCGGCGGTGTACGCCGCGTCCTACCGTGATCGCTCCGGTGAGGCGTATTCGACCCCGGCCGTTGTCATCCCGGCGGATCGACCGTGAGCGCGCCCGTGCGACACCGGTTGCGCACCCGGGTTCTGCATTGGTTGACAGCGTTTCTCGTTTTCGCCACCCTGTTGATCGGTTTCACGATGACCGTCCTGCTCGGCTCCTACGCGGTGTTGCTGGCCGTGCACATGACATTGGGCGCCGTGATCCTGGTGATCGTCGTGGTGCGCATCGCGAACCGGTTCACCCACCGGGCGCCGCCGCTGCCGAACACAGTGGGTCCGCTGGAACGGGTGCTGGTGTTCGGTTCGGAGGCCGCGATGTACCTGGTGCTCGTGTGTCAACCGCTCGTCGGCTGGGCGATGGTGTCGGCATCCGGTCGTCCGGTCGTGTTGTTCGGCGGGTGGCGTCTGCCGAGGATCGCGCCATTCGATGCCGATCTGTATTCGATTCTGCGACAGACCCATTCTGTGCTCGCTTATGTGTTGATCGTGCTGATCGCCGCGCACGTGAGCGCCGTACTGTTGCACACGCTGACGCTGCGCGACGGGACGTTGAAGCGGATGACGTTCTAGGTGGCACGCGCCGCCGGCTCGGTATCTACCCGGGGCGGACGGCAAGCCAGAGCAGGTGACCCAGCGTGGTGGAGAACGCCTCGTCGCCCGCGGGGTCGCCGTGGGCCAGCTGATCCAGGATGGATGCGCGGGTGGTGACCAACATGATGCGCCCCAGCTGTGTGGGATCGAGCGCACCGGAGATGTTGCCCGCCCGCTGTTCGCGGGCGATCCGTGTGGCCATCTGGGAGACGTATTCGCGCACAAGACTCTCCATTCCGGCTCCGGCTTCGGGATCCCGATCGGCGACGTCGAACACCGCCAGCCAGGCGAGGCGGTGTTCGCGGCCCTGCGCCAGCAACGTGCGCACGATGTCCACCATGTCCTCGGGGCCACCCCAGGCGGGTTCGCCCCACCACCGGTCGGCAGCGGCGCGGGCCGCGGTCATCGCGGGGGCGGCCAGCCGGAAAGCGAGCTCGGTCTTGCTCGAAAAGTATTGGTAGAACGTCGATCGCGATACACCGGCTGCGTCGATGATGTCGTTCACCGCGATATCGGGCAGGCGCTGGCCGGCTCGCAGCAGGGCGGACGTGGCATCGAGGATCTGCTGTTCGCTGGTGGTGCGCCGCTGCCGCGGAGCAGCCGCTCGTCGGGTCGGCGCCATGGTTGAAAACTCTAAGCCACGATTCCTTGCGCGCTTAATCGAACATAGTGTACGAATAAGGAATGGCAACGACGTCGCATGTGAGGCAGGAGAAGACGTTCTGCGGCATCTGTGAGGCGTCGTGCGGATTGGTCGCAACGGTGGCAGACGGTCGGCTCGTCGAACTGCGGCCGGACCCCGAACACCCCGCATCGCGGGGTTTCGCCTGCTCGAAGGGAGTGCAGTTCGGCAAGGTGGTCGACGACCCGGACCGGGTGACCGTGCCGTTACGCCGCACCTCCGCCGGCGAGTTCGAGGCCGCCAGTTGGGACGAGGCCCTCGACGATATCGGCGCGCGGCTGCGCGCGATCCGCGACCAGCACGGCACCGAGTCGATCGGTGTCGCGTGGGGTAACCCGATCGCCTGGAACTACTCGGCCACCGTCGTCATGAACGGCTTGGCCGCGGCGTTGAAGACCAAGCATCACTACACGTCGGCATCGATCGACGTGAACAACTACTGGGCCGCCGCCGACATGATGTACGGCAACTCGACGGTCAACCCGCTGCCCGACTTCGCGGCCAGCGATTTCGCACTGATCGTCGGTGCCAACCCCGTCATATCCCATGGCAGCCTGGTCACCACGGGCCGCATCCGCGAGGTGCTGCGCGATATTCCACGGCGAGGTGGTCGCGTCGTGGTGGTGGATCCGCGCCGCACCGAGACGGCCCGACTCTTCGAACACGTGGCGATCAAACCCGGTGCGGACGCGTGGCTGCTGTTGGCGATGCTGCGGGTGATTTTCGACGAGGCGCGGCACGACGTGGCGATACTGGCCCGGCAGGCAACCGGTGTCGAGGGTCTGCGTCGCCTCGCCGGCAAGATCGACCTGCGCCGGGCCGCGGCGGAGACCGGTATCAATGTCGACACGATCACCGAACTGGCGCGGGCACTGGCCGCCGCGCCGGCCGCGAGCGTGTACGGCCGCTGCGGCGCGTCATTAGGGCCGTATTCCACTCTCGTCAAGTACCTGCTCGACGCGTTGGCCATCGTCACCGGGAACTTCGACCGACGCGGTGGCATGGTCCTGGGCGATCCGATGGTGGATTTCGAAACCCTCGGCGCGCGGTTCGGGATCGCGGGGAGGGGGCGTTGGAAGACGCGTGTGGACGGCGTGCCCGAGGTGATGGGAACCGCGCCGTTGGCCTGTCTGCCGCGCGAGATCACCACGCCGGGGCGTGGCCGGCTGCGGGCACTTGTCGCGATGTCGAGCAACATGGTGACCAGCGCGCCTGAGAGTTCGACCACCGCGGATGCACTGGCGCAACTGGATCTGATGGTGTCGCTGGACCCCTATGTCACCGAGACCTCGCGGCTGGCGCATTGGATCCTGCCGCCGACCCTGTGGCTGGAACGTGAGCAACTCCCGGTGTTCACCCAGGCACAGTCCACCGTCCCCAACGCCCAGTGGGTGAAGCCGATTCTGCCGCCACGCGGGCAGGCCCGCGACGATTGGTGGATCCTCGACCAGATCGCACGGCGTATCGGCATCGTTCCGTCGGTGGCTCCGGCCGCGAGAGCGCTGGGGCGGTTGGGGTTTCGACCTACACCGTCGACCATCACCGACTTGGTCTTGCGTACCGGTCGCCACGGCGACCTGTTCGGCCTACGCCGCGCCGGACTCAACAAGGCCAAACTGCTCGCCCACCAGGGTGCGGTCAAACTCGCCGATGCCTGCCCGGTCGGGGTGTTGGAGCGCAAGTTGCACACCCACGATCGCCGTATCCATCTGGATGTTCCGGAGCTGGCCGCCGAGGTCGATCGGATGGTCGCCGACACCGGCCAGGTATCGGGATTTCCGCTGCGGCTGTTCAGTATCCGCGAACTCCGGTCTCACAACTCATGGCTGCACAATGTGCCCGAGTTGATGGTCGGCAGGCGCCGGTGCCACGCGGTCATCCATCCTGAGGACGCGCACGCCGCCGGTGTGCACGACCACGACGACATCGTGGTGACCTCGCCATGGGGCCAGGTGCGGGTGCCGGTGCGGGTCAGTGACGATGTCGCTGTCGGTGCGGTCGGGATGACACACGGTTGGGGACACGACGGGCTGTGGCAGACCGCCACCGCGGCCGGTGGCAGCAGCTACAACCTGCTGACACCCAACAGCGCCGACCATATCGACCGTCCATCGGGCAACGCCTTCTTCAACGGCGTCCCGGTCTCTGTCGCCGCGGCCGAGCAGACGGTGAGCTGATGGCCTACGTGATCACCCGGTCCTGCTGCAGCGACGCGCTGTGCGCGGCCGTCTGTCCGGTCAACTGCATCCACCCCACGCCCACCGACCCCGATTTCGGGCATACCGAGATGCTCTACATCGATCCGCAACGATGCATCGATTGCGGTGCGTGCGCCGACGTGTGCCCTGTCGACGCGATCTTCGCCGACGACGAACTCGCGCCCACCGAGGCCGCCTACGCCGCCATCAACGCCGAGTATTTCGGCACGGCCGAGCATTCGGCCGCACCGACCACACCGCCGGCACCCGCGCCAACCAGCGAAGCGCTTGCCGTGGCAGTGGTGGGTGCCGGTCCGAGCGGCTTCTACGCCGCTGCAGAACTGCTCGATGCGGGCCCGCAGGTCACCGTGACGCTGATCGACAGGTTGCCGACACCCTATGGCCTGGCACGAGCAGGGGTTGCGCCCGACCACCAGGACACCAAACAGATCACGGCGACGTTCGCCGCCACCGCCGCGCATCCTCGCCTTGATACCCACTACAACGTCGAGGTGGGAACCGATGTCAGCCCCGACGACCTCCTCACCCATCATCACGCGGTCGTCTACGCCACGGGAGCTCCCGTCGGCAGGCAACTGGGTGTGCCCGGCGAGGATCTGCCCGGCAACTTCACCGCGGCCGAGATTGTCGGTTGGTACAACGGAAATCCCGATCACGCCGAGTTGTCGGTCGCCGTCGATCGCCCGACGGCTGTGCTCGTCGGCAACGGCAATGTCGCGCTCGATGTCGCACGTGTACTCCTGCTCGGCGGCGAGATGGGGCACACAGATATCGCCGACCATGCTCGGGATCGTCTGGTTGGCAGTGCAGTTCGCGAGGTCGTCATCCTGGGCCGCCGCGGCCCAGAACACGCCGCCTTCAGCTTCAGTCAACTGCTGGCACTGACCCATCTCGACGGAGTCGATATCGTCGTCGACCCCGCCGACCTCGTAGACGTCGTCACTCCGCCCGATCGGCCGCACCCGGCTGCCTTCGCCGGCGAGCAGAAACTCGCCCTGCTGCGCGAGCTTGCTGCCCGTCCACCCCGGCACGACAGGCGCATCCATCTCCGGTTCTCGGCGTCACTGCGCGCCCTGTCGGGATCCGACCGGCTCGAGACCGCCACCATCATGTCCGCTGCACGGGGTGAATCAGCGGTTGCCGCCGGCACCGTGGTGTCCTGTATCGGTTTCGATGTCCGGCCGATCGATGGGCTGGCCTTCGATGCCGGCGCCAAGCGCGTGCCCAACCAGGGCGGCCGCGTCCTCGACTCCACGGGTCAGGTTCTGGTAGGTCACTACGTGACGGGCTGGGTCAAACGGGGTCCGAGCGGTGTCATCGGCACCAACAAACTCTGCGCCGCCGAGACCGTCGGCGCATTACTCGACGATCATCGGCGGGGCCTGCTGCGGCCTCCGCGGGACCTGCGGTCGACCTTTGCCGAGACGCTCGACGGTCGCTCGATCGCCCATGTCGATCGGGGTGGTTGGCAACGCATCGATGAACACGAGCGCCGCGCGGGACGCGCATCCGGGCGTCCACGGCGCAAGTCGGTTCGCCGCGATGAGATGGTCGAAATCGCTTATTCGAACCAAGAAATCAGAACTGGCACAACGCTGGTCGATACACCTAGGAGAAACTCATGACACGTCGAGGCCTGCTCACCAAGGGCCGCTTCGCCCCCGTCGTACCCGTGCACGCACCGGCCTACCAGATCGCACCCACCGTCGACTTCGGTGACGTGGACATGCTGACCATCACCTACCTGACCGACGCGGACAGTGCCGCATCGATCGTCCCCGATGCATTGGAACTCGATGACCAACCGGTGGTCACCTTGTCGTTCCTGAACTACGGGATCAGTGGCGCAGGCTCCTACCGTGAGGTCGTGCAGAGCATCGCCTGCAAGCATGGCGATCAGTCCGTGGGCTACGTCCCGCACATCTATGTCACCAACGAGCCGGCGATGATCGCCGGACGTGAATGGCTGGGCTGGCCGAAGA
The DNA here is from genome assembly GCF_000317305.3 of Mycolicibacterium neoaurum VKM Ac-1815D. The sequence goes on from NC_023036.2 coordinate 1,589,640, forward strand.
TGCTGGCCGATATCACCTTCTCAACCCAGACCACCACGCTGGACGGTTTGATCACCGCTCGGCTGGAGCGCCCCGCCGGCCTCGACCTTGCCGTCGCCCAGTTCGTTCCCACCCAACGCCTGGACAGCCAGATCCTCACCGCCGCGGGCGATAACGTGACGGTGAACCTTCGTGTCATCCCGTCACCGATCCCGGGCCAGGCGCCGTCGATCACCGAACTCGTGCCGACCCGGATGACGGCGCTCTCCGGTGAGGTGTGGGCCGGCCAGGGCAGCGTGCACTTCAGCGGCGCCTCCGAATTCACCCCGCTGCACCGATTCCCGGTCGTTCAGTCACTCGGTGCCATGCTCATTCGCCGTGCCGATATGCGGCTGACCGCACCCACCGAGACCTATCCGCTCTGATGCGGCGGGACCTCGAGTTCCTGCTCTACGACTGGCTCGACGTCGAGCAGCTGGCGGCCCGGCCGCGGTTCGCCGAGCATTCGCGCGACACCTTCGATGCGGTACTCGATCTCAGTGAGGCGCTGGCGGCCACCTATTTCGCACCCCACAACAAGAAGGGGGACCGAGAGCCGCCGGTGCTGCACCCCGACGGCACCGTCACGGTGATCGACGAGGCGAAGACCGCGGTGAAGGCCTACGCGAGTTCGGGATTGATCGCCGCACCATTTGCACCCGAACTCGGTGGCATGCACCTGCCCTCCTGTCTGGGCCGTTCGGCGATGGCGCTGATCCAGGCCGCGAACCCGTCGACATCGTCATATCTGTTGCTGACTGCCGCCAACGCCGCGCTGCTGGCCGAGTACGCCTCGGCCGAGCAGATCGAGACTTGGCTTGCTCCCATAGTGGAGGGCCGATACCTGGGGACCATGTGCCTGTCCGAGCCGCAGGCGGGTTCCTCGTTGGCCGATATCACCACCCGCGCCGAACCGTGCCCCGACGGAACGTACCGACTGATCGGGACCAAGATGTGGATTTCGGCGGGTGACCATGACATCACCGAGAACATCGTGCACCTCGTCCTGGCCCGCATCACCGGTGCGCCCGCAGGCACCCGCGGATTGTCGTTGTTCATCGTGCCGAAGGTGTTGCCCGACGGTACCCGCAATGACGTCATGGTTACCGGCCTGAATCACAAGATGGGCAACCGGGGCACCAGTAACACCGTGCTGAACTTCGGCGAGGGCGGCGACGACCAGTTCGAACCTCGGGGTGCGGTGGGCTATCTGGTCGGTGAACCGAATCAGGGTCTGGCCCAGATGTTCCACATGATGAACGATGCACGGATCGGTGTCGGATTCCTAGCCACTGCGATCGGCGCCGCCGGATACCAGTCGGCGCTGCGATATGCACGCGAGCGGACCCAGGGACGTCCGATCGGCGTCAAGGACGTCACGGCCGCTCCCGTGGCGCTGATCGACCATGCCGATGTCCGGCGGATGCTGCTGGCGCAGAAGAGCTATGTCGAGGGTGCCCTGGCGCTGTGCCTGTACTGCGCGAAGTTGTCCGACGATGTGCACAGTTCCGAGGGAGAGTATCGCGAACACGCATCGCAGTTACTGGATGTCTTGACGCCGATCGCGAAAAGCTGGCCGGCACAATGGTGTCTGGAGGCCAACAACCTTGCCATCCAGGTGCACGGCGGATACGGCTACACGACCGACTTCGACGTCGAGCAGTGCTACCGCGACAACAGGCTCAACGCCATTCACGAGGGTACCCATGGGATACAGGCTCAGGATCTGTTGGGCCGCAAGATGGTAATGGGCGGCGGAATCGGTGCGCGGCGGTTGTTCGACACCATCCAGCAGACGATCGATTCGGGCCGTCGGCACGGGGGAGAGCTCGCACGGCATGCCGGCAACCTTGACCGAGCGGTGGCCCGGATGCGCTCGGTGACCGAGGTTCTGACCGCAACCGATGACGTCACCGTGCGAATGGCCAACGCCTCGTTGTATCTCGAAGCTGTCGGCCATGTCGTGGTGAGCTGGATGTGGCTGGAGCAGGTGATCGCGGCAGCGGCGGTCACAGGAGTATTCGCCGATGGTAAGCGGGCCGCGGCACGTTACTTCTTCGCCTATGAGTTGCCCAAGACTGCCAGCCAATTCGACGTGCTCGCGACGTTGGACCGCACGCTGATCGATCTCGATCCTGCGCAGCTGTAGAGAGAAGGGTGGCACCATGACAATGCTCAACGGAGGAGAACTGCTGGCGAACGCGCTGCGCCGAGCCGGAGTGGTCGATGTGTTCGCTCTGCACGGCGGTCACCTCGATTCCTTCTGGGCCGCCGCACGCGACAACGACATCCGCCTGATCGATACCCGCCACGAAGCAGCGGCCGGGCATGCCGCTGACGGCTACGCCCGCAGTACCGGTCGTATCGGTGTCGCCGTCGTGACCTCCGGCCCGGGCTTCGCCAACGGTTTTGCCGCGCTGCCCAATGCGCTCGGCGACGGTGTGCCGTTGCTGATGATCGCCAGCGCACCACCGCTGGGTGAAGTGGAAACCAACGAGATGCAGGGCGGTGTGGACCAGGTGGCCGCCGCCACCCCGGTGACGAAGTGGGCCCACCGCGTGGTGAGCACGCAACGGATACCCGATCTGGTCGCGCTCGCCGTGCGCAAGGCGCTCAGTGGTCGCCCGGGCCCGGTCTTTCTTGAGATCCCGATCGACGTGCTCGTTCAGCCCGTCAACGACAGCGGGATCCCTGAACCGGGTGCCCCGGTCGTGCCCGATCGCCCTGCCCCGTCGCCTCCGGCGCTGGAGGCGGCTCTGGAGCTACTGAGCACCGCGCAGCGACCGGCGATCATCGTCGGCGGTGGCGCACTGTGGTCAGGATGTGAAGACGAACTGGCCGTGTTCGCCGAGCAGGCTCAGTTACCGGTCTTTGCCAACAACCGTGCCATCGGCGTGTTGCCCGCCGAGCACCCATGTAATGGCTGGGCCTTGGACAACCTTCCACTGCTGCCGATCGCTGGTGCTCAGGGGCCCGATGTCGTTTTGCTGCTCGGCGCACGTATGGGGTTGCTGACCGGCGGCCGAGCCGGATCGGTTATCCCGGCTGATGCCAGGGTGATTCAGGTGGATGTCGATGCCGCAGAGATCGGCCGACTGAGGCCGGTCGACGTGCCGATCATCGCCGATTGCCGAGAAGCGCTGCATGCCATGATTGCTGTAGGCCGACAGTGGCCTCGTCGAGATGAGTGGCTGCGACAGGCCACCGGAGCTCATGCGCTCGTCGATCAGCTGTTGGGCGACACGCCCGCGGTGGTGAGCGGCCGACTTCATCCGTATCACGCTGCGCGCGAGGCGCTTCGGGGCGCGGGTTCTGATGCCATGGTCGTGCTCGACGGTGGGGAGGCGCCGCTCTGGGCGCAGATGAGCGTTGACGTCGCAGCTCCTCACCGCGTACTGAACCTGGGTTACATGGGTTTTCTCGGCATCGGGCAGGGTTTCGCGATCGGAGCGCAGATCGCCGAACCGGGTCGGCGGGTACTCCAGATAACCGGCGATGGGGCGTACGGATTCCACATCCAAGAACTCGACACCATGGTCCGGCACGGATTGCCGGTGGTCACCGTGGTACTGAACAACGCGTGCTGGGGGATGTCGATCCACGGGCAGGAAGCTGTCTACGGAGCAGGAAAGGACGTCATCACCCGGCTGGCGGACACCGACTATCACGAGATTGCCCGGGCGTTCGGCGGCCACGGGGAACGCGTCACCGAACTCAGCGAGGTCCGACCGGCCGTCGAACGCGCCTTCGCGTCCGGGCTGGCCGCGTGCGTCAACGTTGCGGTGGCGGGGCAGGTGGTGCATCCCATGACGACATCCATGCTCGGGGATCTGACCGCCGAGGACGAGATCGTCATTCCGTACTACCAGAACATCCCTCGCTGAAGCGGGCCTGCCAGATAGGCGAGGCCGTGATGCCGACGATTGAGCCCGGCCGCGGTCCTGCTATCGGGCGCAGCGTTGCTCATCGTCGGCTCTCGCGTTCGGATACACCTCAGCCCAGGCGTGCTCGATGAAACTGTGGAGGCGGTCTGCCGCCGTCGGGCCGCTGCGGGTGCGCCACACCACATGGCCGTCCGGTCGCACCACGACAGCGCCACGATCGCCGATCTCGAACGTGACTGTCAGCGCCGTGACCGTGTCTCCCGGCGTGGGAGCCAGGGCCACCACGCTGAATGGCACTGTGGTCGGCATGTGTGCGAGGGCCTCGGTCCAGCCCACTGGATCGGCAGTGAACAGCGTCAGGCCCCGCGGCGCAATGGCGGCGTGGGTCGAGGACTCCGTACCATCTGCGCGCAGGATGCGCCTATGCGGCAGACGCGCGCCAGGATGTGTCGTGGGGTGATACAGCCCGACATCACCGTCCGGGCAACGGCCCTCGGCGTTGTCGATGAGTGAACTGGCGTAGGAGTAGCCGAATTCCAATCCGCTGGCGACGAAATGTTCCTCCTGTCCTGGAATCGCATCGGCCATCTGCTGGCGCAGGCGTCTGCCGCCGGCGCCGTGCTGGAGCAACCGCCGGGTCCTGGAAGTCTGCGCCGTGGTGAGGGCGTCCGCGGTCCAGGCGACGGCTGCGGCGGGCACGCGGTCCAGGCGGAGCTTGCCGATCAGTTCGGTTGCCCGGTGCAACGAGCGATTGGTGATGCCCAGCCCGGAGGTGACCTCGTCGAGCTGGAAGTGGTTGTGGGTGCTCTGCTCGGCGAACCGGGTGACGACGGGACGTCGTTCGATCTCGTACGTGTCCAGCAGTGCCTCGGGCGCTCCGTGGTCGAGGATCGCGGCGAGTTTCCAGGCGAGGTTGTGGGCGTCCTGCACACCGCTGTTGAGCCCGAAGCCACCGGTGTGCGGGAATCGATGGGCGGCATCACCGATGAGTAGCAGCGGCCCGCGCCGGAAACTGTCGGCGATCTGTTTGGTCATCGTCCACGTTCCGGTCGACCGGATCTGATAGTGGGTGGACCCGATGACCTCGGGCAGGATGCGGTTCCAGTAGCGCCGACTGTCGCTCGCGATCTGCTGCGCAGCGTGCAGATACGGTGTCATCAGCACGTAGTCGTCATCGGCATGGGCGATCATCACCCCGCTGAAACGTGGATGGTAGATCCAGCTCAGCAGCGGTCGGCTGGAGCCCTGCGGGTAGAGCCGCGGCGCGTGAAAGAAGACGCTACCCATGTTGGCCAGCACCGGCCCGGTCATCGCGATACCGGCGGCGTCCCGCAGCGTGCTGTTGGCGCCGTCCGCGGCGATCACGAATCTGGGGGCGAGGGTGAACGTCTCGCTGTCCGAGGATCGCAAGGTCAGTTTCTCACCGCGTAGATCGGCATGCACGCCGCGCCGGAAGTCGACGAGTGGCTCGCGTTCGAGTGCTTTCCAGAGCACCGGCATCAGGAGGTGCTGACCGATGTGGGAGATGAGATAGGTGCTGTGCGAGCGGACTTCGTCGAGGCGATCCGGTCGCGACAACAGGTCGATCTCACCGATCGGTTCCGAACGGACGTCGGTGCACCACCGGATGATGTTCACGGTGTCGATCGGTGGGGTGATCGCTTCCAGCGCGATGCCGAGCTCGGGAGAAGCCTGATTCCAGATCTCCAACGTCCGGGCATTGATGACGTGTGCAGCAGGATGCAACCGAGTGTCCCGACGTTCCTCGACAACGGTGCTGGGAATGCCGTAGCGAGCCAGCAATAACGCGAGCGTGGCTCCCGCCGCGCCCGCACCGACGATGACGACGGTGTCAGATTTCATCGCTCACAACGTCTTCCACGTGAGCGCTCGCTTGTTGGACCGGGGTTTGGTGCCTGGACGCGTGCCGGCACCGGGTTCGAGCAGACGTCGGTGATCCGTGCCGGCCCGCAACTGCTCGAGCAGGTAATCGGGGTCGATATCGGTGCCGATCGGATTCTGGTCGAAATCGGCGCTGTTGAAAAACTCGGCGGTCTCTTGGGCAGTGGGGAAGTTCTCGGTCTGGAACTCCAACCGGATCCCTTCGGGGTCTTCGTAATAGAGGCTGGTCGTGGGCCCGTGGTTGATCGACCAGACCGGGGTGACCCCGACGTTCTTGAGTCGTTCGTAGGTGAGTAACAGCTTCGCTATCGAGGTGAATGTGAAGGCGAGATGGTCGATGCCGTAGGTCTTTCGGCGCCAGCGCGACAGGGGAAAGACGTGGCGCACCGGCGGCGGTAGCTTGACCAACGCCAGTCGGTGGCTCTCGTGATCCCAGGTCAGAAAGGCAATTTGGTTGTCCTCGTGCACGACTCGGGCGCCGAAGACATGGCCGTACCAGTCGATCATCTCGGCGCTGCGCGCGGTCTTCACCACCCAGTGGGCGATGAAGTCGGGAACGAGGCGATCTGGAAGTGCGTCCAGGTCAGGCGCGGAGGTGGTCGCCGGGACGTCGTCGGAGTCGGACGGTTGCAGGGGGCTCGGGGTGGCGCTCATGGTGGCATCTCCTTTCAGACGCATGCGTCGACGATGGTGGTCTGCTGCGTACCCAGGTCGAGCGTCCCGGCGGCGTTGCGTATCGATGCGGTGATGACGTCACCGGGCCGCAGATAGGGCTTGCGCTGATTGAGTCTGACGAAGGCGGCCCACAGCTTGTCCTCCGGGAGCAATGCGGTGGCAAGCCGACGGATCACCGCCGGCGGTGATCCCGCTGTGATGCCGTGCGGTGTGCCGGTCAGCAGGACGTCACCGGGATTCCAGTTACAGAACTCGCTGAGTTCGGTCAGCGTCTCCGCGGGCCGGTAGAGCATGTTCGCGGTGTTGTCCCGCTGCCGCAAGGAGCCATTGACCTCCAGCCGTAACTCGAGGTCGTCCAGCAGGCCGAGGTCACCGGGTTCGAGCACGGCGAGCACGGGACCGAGCGGGCAGAACCCGCGGTAGCTCTTGCCTTTCAGGAACTGTCCCTGGGGTAACTGGACATCTCGGGCGGACAGATCGTTGCCGATCGTCACGCCGAAGACGTACTCATGAAGATTCTCGGCGGTGACCGTGGTGGGCTCCGCCACGGTGCCGTTGAGGACCAACGTCAGTTCGATCTCGTAGTCGAGCAGGGTGACGTGGGCAGGGCGAATGACCGGGTCGTGGGGACCGGTCACGGACGCGTCGGTCTTGTCGAAGAAGAGGTTGAACAGCCGTTTGTCCGGGTCCATCCCGGATTCGATCGCATGTTGGCGGTAGTTGGCACCCTGGCACATCACCCGGCACGGGGTGGTCACCGGTGAGAGCAGCTCCACGTCGGCCAGCGGGAGGTCTGCGGTTCGACTCGCGGCCGCGGCCCAATCGGCCCTGCCCCGGTCGATGAGGTCGGCGGTCCGGGGGTACTGGCCGGTCAGCGGTGAGATGAGGTCACCCGTCAGCACACCCCACGAAGGCCGCTCATCGCGCTCGTATCGGACGAGATGGACGACCATCGACAACTCCACGTCTGCCGGGCGTTCGACCGGCTCGAGGTTCAGTCAACCGTCCGGCGGCATCCCGTCGCCTGGATCATGATCCAAAAATGACCGCTCTTGACTGGATGCTGGTCCAATCAATCCGGAGTGGGCCGCAAGACCGCCTCGCCGAGTTCTTCGGCGAGGGTCAGCGCGGCGTGCAGCTGTAACCGGCGAAACGCGATCGGATGACCGCGCAGTTGTTCGGCACGCTGCACGCGGTAGGCCACCGTGTTGCGGGCCACCTGGAGATCGGCTGCGGTCCCAGCCAAACTTCGGTCACGGTCGAGGTAACGCTTGAGGGTCTGTCGGACCACCATCACAGGTTCGGCGGTGCCGGCCAGCTCACCGAGTTCGCGGGTGACGAAGTCGCGGGCGTCGGACATGTCGGCACTCAGCATCGCGACGATGTCGAGGTCGGCATAGGCGAACCACCGGACATCTCTGGCCGACTGCGCGCCGACGCGAACTGCCTCGGCCGCGCGCTGATGGCTACGCCGGAACCCGTCCACCCCAGCGCCTGGGGTCCCGACCGCGAGGTGGACACCAGGGGCCAACGGCCTTTCGGGCTCGTGTGCCTCGAGCGGCTCAGACGTCCGCGAGCCCCAGGCCCAGACTCGTTGTGCACCAAGGGGTAGTATCAGCAGCGCGGTACACCCCGCAGCGGAGAGTGCCTCCGTGGCAGCCGAATTCAGGTGGTGTGGTTCGGCCGGTGCGGTCGGTCCGGTCCAGGCGATCACCGCGAGGTGCCAGCGGTTGAGGTCATAACCCAGGACCCGAGCGGCCCGGTTCGTCGACACCGGCTTCCCCTGCAACAGGTCCTCGACGACCTCCATCCGCAGCGCAACCGAACTGGTCAGCCACGCCTCATGCGCGCGGGCATACTCGTCGGCCATCTGTTTGGTCAGGATCTCCACGACACCGAACAGCGCCTGGTTGATCCGCCGCATCTCGGTGAAGCGCCGATCCTCGGGTATGACCGCTTCGGCGGCATCGAGCAACACCGAAACAGCGGTGGAGTGCGCGAGGTGGATGCTGCGCAACATGTGCTCGATACCGATACCCCGTACGACCACTTCCATCGGCCCGGCGAGAACTTCCGGCATCTGTGCCGAGGACACGTCATCGTCGACGGCGAGCGCGTACAGCACACCCAGGGCCACGGCCTCACAGCCCTTGGCGATCTCGTGGGCAACCGCGTCGACGGCGAGTTCAGGGATCGCGTCGGTGATGGTGGTCGTCATCGTCGCGCCGAGTTCGACCGCCCAGGAAGCCGGTTCGGGTCCGAGCAAATCGGCGAGCAACCGCGCGCGATCGGGGAGCAGGGATTCGCGGGGGATATCGCGGGGTGCCCGCGGTGCGAGGTCGGCGAACCACGCTCGCTCCATGTCCGGTCCGGACGCTGCGTTCATCGCGCCGGCACTCCTTTCTGGCGGACTGGCCAGCAACGATACGCCGCGGATGTGCAGCGTTTTCGTACTCCCACGGTCGAGACCGGTCACCCTGGGAGAGCGTTGAGGCACGTGTCGAGGATGAGATAGGCGGCTACGACGAAAACGAGGTAGGCGAACCAGCGGTTGAGGCGACGCGTATCCAGTCGGACGCCCCAGTGCCCGGCGAGAAGGGACCCGAGGATGGCCGGGGCGGCGAATGCGGCGGCGATGGACCAATCGATCGGTGTCCCGAGATGGGACACGACTCCGGCAGCCGAGTTTGCGGTGATGATGAGCAGCGATGTGCCTATGGCGGTGGGCATCTCGACACCGAGTAGCAGGACCAGGGCCGGGATGATGAGGAAGCCACCTCCGACCCCGAACACGCCGGTGAGCAATCCGACGAGGATGCCGACGGGGATGGAGCGTCCGGCGCAGCGCCGCCAGTCGATGCGGCCGTCGGTGAGCTGGCACGCTGTTCCGGTGCTGTCTGCACCTCGCAGCATGCGCACGCCGGCAATCACCATGATGAGGGCGAATCCGACGGTCAATACGTTCTGGGGGAGGTGCTTGCCGATCGTGGTTCCCACAACCGTCGCCGGCATACCGGTCAGGGTGAAGATTGCCACCAATCTCCATTGCACCTGACGGTGCCGGATCTTCGGCAGCGCGCCGACCGCCGATGCCAACCCGACGACGATGAGGGACAGTGGGATCGCCTGCGCGAAGCTGAGTCCCAGCACATAGACCAACGCCGGCACGGCCAGGATCGAACCACCGCCGCCGAGCAGGCCGAGCAGCACGCCGATGACCGCACCCAGCGCCAGCGCCGGCACGACGGTACTCACGGCGTCGGGACCAGAGGTCGCGTGAGAGGAATGATCATCGTGAATCCTTCGGGCGGACGCCGGCTTCTACGCCAGCCCTCTCAACATCAAGTTCCAATACATCAGTGGTAACCCGTGCTTCTTGACGTACCAGTAGGGTCGGTGTGGCACGGTCGGATCGAGCAGCGGAAAGCTCGGTCGGAGCGTGAGGTCGTAGTCGAATTCCGCCAGCAGCATGGACTTTGACGACGTGACGATGGGGCATGACGAATACCCGTCGTAGTGGGCCGTCGCGGCCCGCCCGTTCAAGACCGCGTCGATGTTGTGTACGACCACGGGTGCCTGCTTTCGGATTGCGGCGCCCGTCTTGGAGTTCGGCGTCGACGCCACGTCACCGAGTGCGAACACGTTCGGGTAGCGCACATGCTGCATGGTGTGTTTGTCGACGGCGACGTATCCGTTGGCGTCCTTGACAGACAGCGGGCTCGCCTTGACGAAATCCGGCGCCGACTGCTGGGGGACAGCGTGCAGGAAGTCATAAGACATTGTGGTGGTGCCACTTTCACCGGCGATCTGCACGGTACGAGCCGACGGATCGACAGCTGTCATCTCGGAGTTCACATGAAGCGAGATCCCGTAATCGTCGATGACCTTGTCCAGGCTGTCGGCGATGGACGTGATCCCGAACGGTCGCGGTGTGGGCATGATCAGGTGGACGTCGATGTCATCGAGAACCCCCTGCTTGCGCCAATAGTCGCTGGCCAGGTAGGCGATCTTCTGAGGGGCACCGGCACATTTGATGGGCCCGCTCGGCACCGTGAACACCGCGGTGCCGGATCGGAGTCCGCGAATCATCTGCCAGGTGCGGGGAGCCAGATCGTAGCGGTAGTTGGAGGAAACCCCATCGTGTCCGATGGCACGGGACAGACCGTCGGTTTTGCTCCAATCCAGCTGGATACCGGGGCAGACGACGAGCGCGTCGTATCCGTGGCCGGACCCGTCGGCGCATGTCACGGAGTTGTTGTCGGGATCGAAAGTGCTCACGCTCTGTTTTATCCACGTGGTGGATGGTGGAACGACCGAGTGCATCGGTCTTTGCGTGCTCGCGGCACGCGCTTGTCCGCCACCGACCAGGGTCCACAAGGGTTGGTAGTAGTGGGTGTCGGACGGTTCGATCAGTGCGACATCGCGATACCCCCGGCGGTGTAACCGCGCCGCGACCGTGATGCCTGCCGTTCCCCCTCCGATGATGAGGACACGATGCGTGGTGACATTCGACATGGATGTGAACCCCCTCGGTGATCAGGCGTGCTGATGCGACTCGGCCCAGGCGCCATAGCCGCCGAGGATGTCGCTGACGTCGGTGAAGCCCTCCCTGCGCAGCAGGCTGGCCGCGGCTGACGAGCGATAGCCGCCGGCGCAGTACACGACGGTCGGTCGTTGCGGATCCAGCTCGTCGAGCCTTCCCGGCAGATCGCCGACGGGAATGTTGAGCGCCTGGGCGACTGCTCCATCCGCCACTTCGGTCGGTTTGCGGACATCGACCACTTGCAGGTCCGGGATCGACGTGATGCGCTCGTCGAAGGCCGCAGCGGTCAATCGGGATGCTGTCCGAACCTCCTCGGCATGGGTGAACATGGCCTCTTCGGGATCAGCGAGATATCCGATCACGCGGTCGAACCCGATACGCGCCAACCGGTTCTTGCCTTCGCGCTCCTGGCCGGGGTCGGTCATCAGAACGATATCGGCGTCGTGGGGCAACACCGATCCGCCATACTCGGCATAGCGGCCGGCGAGCCCGATGTTGATCGCGCCGCGCAGATGCCCCAGCGCGAAATCTTCCGCACTACGAGCATCGACGAGGACCGCCCCGGCAGCCAGCGCCGACTGCACCTGGTCAAAGGACAACGCTGCGGGCATCTCGTCCTCGTCGAGCAGGGCCCGGTTCTTCCGGTTGAGTATCGCGTCATAGGCGAAGTAGCCCGGCGCGGGCGCCTGGCCCTCGGTGACCAGTGCCATGAAGATGGCTTTGTCCGGTGCCCGGAGTGCGTAGTTCGTCGCTTTCTGCTCACCGATCGTCGATGACAACTCGGTGGAGAGGTTCTTACCGCATGCCGAGCCGGCGCCATGCGCGGGGAACACTCGCGTCTGGTCCGGCAATGTCATGAGCTTGTCGTGCAGGGAGTCATAGAGCGCGCTGGCGAGTTCTTCGCGGGTGTGTCCGATCGAAGCCAGCAGATCCGGCCGGCCGACATCACCGATGAACAGCGTGTCGCCGGTGAGCACACCGAATGGCTCTGGCTCCGCGGCATTCTCGAAGACGACGATGCTCATCGATTCCGGTGTGTGGCCCGGGGTGTGGCGGAACTCCAGAATCACCTCGCCGAGTGCCAGCCGCTCTTTGTCGGCCACGCCCACCGACTCGAACTCGGTTTGTGCGACGGATGAGTAGACGATCTGCGCGCCTGTGGCCTCGGCGAGCTCCAGATGCCCGGAGAGGAAGTCTGCGTGGAAGTGCGTCTCGATCACCATCTCGATCGTCAGACCGAGGCGGTTGGCGTCTTCGACATAGGCCGAGACATCGCGCTGCGGATCGACCACGACCGCCCGGCCGGTGGTCTGGTCGCCGATGAGATACGAGGCGTGCGAAAGGCATTCGAGATAGTACTGCTCGAAGATCATGATCTGGCTCCTTCTGTAGCCGGGTGTGAGCGCCCTGTGCGCGATCTCTTTGATACCCCTATGGGTATAAGAACGGCGCGTCTGGGTGTCTGCATTCCGGTGGCGGTGTGCGCTATGCGAAGGTTCCGGCGGACCCGTCGTCGCGGACGACGGCACGTCCGGTCGCCTGCCAGGCGGAGATGCCTCCGGTCAGGTTCACGGCAGTGATTCCTGCTGCACACAGTGCGTCGGCGGCCTTCTGTGATCGGCCTCCGGATCGGCACATGACCACGACGGTCGATCCGCGGTAGCGCTCGGGAGTGAGTTCTGCCAGTGCGCAATGGGTGGCTGCGGGTGCATGACCGGCGACCCATTCGACGTCGTCGCGGACGTCGAGTAAGAGTGCCCGCCCCTGGTTCACCAGCGCTTCGGCATCGGCGACGTCGATCTGGGGTGCGACGGAACCTGTCATCCTGGTCCTCTCTCTCATGCGCGGTTGCGGCGGAATGGATTCCACCTGTTCCGGGATGGGGGTGGCGAGGTGTGGCCCTCGCACCAGTCGTCGGGCCGCACGGTGCGGCGCACGGCGTCGACATGCGCTCCGCGGCCGGCCCAGGTGGTCTTGCCGCAGTTGCGGCATTTGACAGCGCGACACACAGTAGATCCTTTCGGTGGTGGGAAACGAGCATCGACCGGCGGCACGGCCCGGTGGATCGGTGAACTCGAACTGCCGATTGTCCGCTCGCTTTTTACTATACCCCCTACGGTATATTTAGGCCAGAAGATCGGCCGTGAGCGAGGGGGTACCAGCGATGAGGTGCGATGACGAAGCGCAGGCGAGGTCATGAACGCGATCACTGCCCCGATGTGGGTCGGTCTCCCGCTGGGGGTCGGGTTCGGCGCCATCGCCTCGCTGTGGGGCATCGGCAATCCCGAGACGATCATCAGGGCTGCACGACTGATCGACCGGCTCCTGCCGGCCTGCTTCCTGCTGGTCACCGCGCTGGGTTCGGTTCTGCTGTACGGCCTGCACGCATCCGGAGTTGCCATGCACTTCTCACCCAAGCCGAGCTACATCTACGGTGTGGTGCTGGGTGGGATCTTGTTCGGAGTCGGTCTGGCGCTCAGCGGCTACCTGCCGGTCACTGCGCTGATGGCGATCGGAGAAGGTCGCCGAGATGCCCTACTCGCGATTCCCGGCGGGCTGTTGGGCGCCTCGGCGTGGACCGCCCTGGCGGATACCGGCTTCGGCCGATGGATCGTCTCCGAGGCGAACTTCGGAGACCTGGTGGCCGGCGGGAACATACATGACGTGCCACCGGCCCGCATGGTGGCCATCGCGCTGGTCTACGCCGCGGCGGCGCTGGGTGCGTTGTACTTTCTTCCGCGGTATCGCGCGAGCCGACATTGCTGCCTCCGGAGTATCCGGGGAGCTGAGCCCGATGCCTATGACCGGCAGATGGCGCTGGATACCACCCGCTACCTGAACGAAGGCGCGCGTGAGCCGGCCGGGCGCAGAATCCGACTCGCGCAGTTGTCCGAACAGTACGCCACCGACCCGGGCTTTTTCGTTCGCGCAACGCTTGTCGCCGGATCTGGGGTCGCCATCCTGGGTGTGCTGGCCCTGTTCCTACGCCAGCAGTTCGGCCAGTCCACCACCTACTCATGGGTGGTCGGTGTGCTGTTCATGCGAGACTCCGCCTACTCGCAGAATGTGTTCGCCACGATCGGCTGGGAACCGCTGACCGATCTCGGGGTGCTGATCGGCGCGTTCTTGTCTGCGTATCTGTTCACCGGGCGTTTCACGGCGTTCGCGAAGGTGACTCCGCCGTCGTGGCGCAATCGTTTCGGCGACAACCCTCGCCTGCGCCAGGCCGCGGTCTTCGGTGGTTCGTTTCTCACACTGCTCGGAGCGCGGATGGCCGGCGGATGCACCAGCGGACATACCCTCAGCGGAGGGATTCAGTTGTCCGTCAGTGCTTGGCTTTTCACCGCATCGTTGGCGGTTGCGGCGGTGCTCACGGCGCGCTTGGTCTATCGCGACGCAAGTTGGCGGGTCGACGGCTGAGACTGCTCAGGCCAGCGCCAGGAACAGCTTCTCCAGTTCGGCTTCCGACATGGGCGCGGTGCCGCCCTCCTTGTCTGCGACGATGCATTCGCGCATACCGGTGGCCACGATCTTGAAACCCGCTCTGTCCAGCGCCCGCGATACCGCGGCGAGCTGTGTGACAACGGCTTTGCAGTCTCGGCCCTGTTCGATCATGTTGATGACACCGCCGAGCTGCCCTTGTGCGCGTTTCAGCCGTGCGAGGATCGCCTCGATGCTCTGCTGATCGTCGATCATGCTCAACGCCTTCCCGCCTATCCTGTGGTGGTTGTCACTATACCCGTGTGGGTATATGTCGCTCGGTTGTGGACCCTCATCGGCCACCAGAACCATCGTCCGAGCAGTGCCGCGATGGACGGTGTCATGAGCGAACGCACGATGAGTGTGTCGAAGAGCAGTCCGATGCCGATCGTGCTGCCCGCCTGACCGATCGAACTGAGATCGCTGGCCACCATGGACATCATGGTGAAGGCGAACACCAACCCCGCGGCGGTGACCACGCTGCCCGTCTCACCCATCGACCGGATGATTCCGGTGCGCAGCCCGGCGCCGATTTCTTCCTGGAACCGTGACACGAGCAACAGGTTGTAATCCGACCCGACGGCCAACAGGATGATCAGACCGAACACCGGGGCGATCCAGTTGAGTTCGAGGCCGAACCCGTACTGCCATATCAGCACCGTCAGCCCGAAGGCGGCGCCCAGGGACAGCAACACCGTGCCGACGATCACCAGCGAGGCGACCAATGCCCGGGTGATCAGCAACATCACGATGAAGATCAATGTCAGTGCTGCGACGCCGACGATCAACAGGTCGTAATGCGCCCCGGACTGGATGTCGCGGTAGATGGCCGCGGTGCCGGTCAGGGAGAACGTCGCTTCGGTGAGACTTGTGCCCTTGACGGCCTCGTGGGCGGCCTCGAGTTCGGGCGTCACGGCTGCAATGCCGACGGGGGTCGCCGGATCCTTTTCGTGGGTGATGATGAATCGCGCGGCCCTACCGTCCGGTGAGAGGAACAACTCAAGTCCGCGTTGGAAGTCCGGGTTCTGGAACGCCTCCGGGGGAAGATAGAAGTAGTCGCCACCTTTGGCGGCATCGAAGGCCTGGCCCATG
The DNA here is from genome assembly GCF_000317305.3 of Mycolicibacterium neoaurum VKM Ac-1815D. Next base: position 1,605,234 of record NC_023036.2, read on the forward strand.
GCGCCGGCCGTGTCGGTCATCTGCGACATCTGAGTGACCAGACCGGAGAAACTGCTGTGCATGGTCAACAAGGTGCTGCGCATCGATTCGGCGATCGTGATCATCGGCCGGAACTGGGCGAGCATGTCGGGAACAACGGCACTGACATCACGTGTGTCGTCCACCAGGGCGCGCATATCGTCGCTGAACTTGTCCACCCCGTCGATGGCGTCGAAGATCGATCGGACCCCCGAGCATGCCGGAATGTCAAAGCAATGCGGCTCCCAGTAGAAGTAGTTGCGCAACGGGCGGACCACGTCGTCGAAATTGGCCAGATGATCGCGTACCTCGTCGAGTGTGGCCTTGGCTGTGGTCATATCGCCGACCATCCGATCGGTGGCTCCACCCATCCGAGAGAGTGCGGCCTCCAATTTTTTCATCGACGCGATCATGGCGCCGAGGTCATCGCTCATGGTGAGCATATCGGCGGTGCGGTCCTTCATGAACTGCAGGTTCTGTTGGATCGGAATCGACTGGGCGCTGATCTGGAACGGTATCGAACTATGATCCATCGGCCCACCCAAAGGACGGGTGATGCTCTGCACCATCGCAATCCCGGGCGTTCGGAAGACTTCCTTGGCGATCTTGTCCAGTACGAGCATGTCGGCGCTGTTGCGCATGTCGTGGTCGGTCTCGACCATCAAGATGTCCGGATTCATCGTGGCCGCGCTGAAATGACGCTCGGCGGCCGCGTAACCCATGTTGGACGGGAGGTCTTTGGATATGTAGAAACGGTCGTTGTAGTTGACCTCCATCGTCGGCACGAACGCTATGCCGAGAAGCGCGATGGCGAGCGTCGCGGCGAACACGGCGCCAGGCCAACGCACGGTGACGGTGCCGATGCGCCGCCACCGTCGGACGTTCGGCTCGCGCGTGGGGTCCAAAAGTCCGAAGCGACTGGCGACGACCACGACCGCCGGCGCGGCTGTCAGTGCTCCGGCGACCACCACCACCAGCCCGATCGCCGAGGGTATGCCCAGTGCCTTGAAATACGACAGACGCGCGAAGTGCAGGCACAGGGTTGCGCCGGCGATGGTGAGTCCCGAACCCACGATGATGTGCGCCGTGCCGCGGAACATGGTGTAGTAGGCCGACTCTCGGTCCTCGCCGGACCGGCGTGCCTCCTGGTAGCGGCCGATCAGGAAGATCGCGTAATCGGTACCGGCCGCGATCGCAAGAGAAGACAGCATCGCGACCACGAACGTCGAGAAGCCGAGTACGCCCATATCACCCAGCAGTGCGACGACCCCTCTTGCCGTGCCCATTTCGAACCCGACCATGACCAGCACGAGCAGCATCGTGACGACCGACCGGTAGGTGATGAGCAGCATGATCATGATGACCACGCCGGTGACGCCCATCATGAGCAGCATGCTTTGGTCGGCTGCCTCGTTCATATCCGCGGTCAGCGCCGCTGAGCCGGTCAGATAGACCTTGAGTCCCGCCGGTGGCGGCGAGTGCTCAAGAATGGTGCGTACCGCCTCGACCGACCGGATACCTTCCGTACTACCTTGGTCGCCGGCCAGGTTGACCTGTACGTACGCGGCTTTACCGTCTCTGCTCTGCACGCCGGCCGCCGTCAGCGGGTCTCCCCAGACGTCCTGTACGTGTTGAACGTGTGCACTGTCGGCGCGTAGGGCGCGCACGAGGTCCTGGTAGTACGTGCGCGCCTCGTCGCCCAGCTCTGTGTCACCTTCCAGCACAACCATTGCCATGCTGTCGGAGTCGAACTCGTCGAAGGTCGCGCCGATGTGGCGAGTGGCGATCATCGCGGGTGCGTCGTGCGGCGACATGGTGACGGCGTGCTCGCGGGCCACGGTCTCGATCTGCGGGACCAGAACATTGATTCCCAAGGTCAACAGGAACCAGCCGATGAGTATCGGGACAGCGAACCGGCGGATGAACCGCATGGCGGCCGGCCGGGTCTGCGTGTCGTGGGTCATGCGGCTTTCGCCAGACACGAGATCTGTGCGTCGTGCCCGGCGGCCGACTGTTCGGCCTTCACCACACCGTTGACGGTTATCCGGCAGCCGATGTTCGAACCGTCGCCCTGGGCAACCACGCTTGCCAGTACTGCGGGTGTGGTCGTTGTGATCGTCAATGTCCATGGCAGAGAGGTGAAATCGACCTGGTGCGCCGTGGCGCCCATATCGAGGTAGTTCACGCTCCCCGCCGTCCCGGCGGGGCCGTAGACGTCGTAGGTCACATGCTTGACGAAGGTGGGATCCAGCGGCTGGGCACCCCGTCCGGTGGCGGTGAAGATCGGCTCGGACCCGAACGCATCGCGCAGGTGTACCACGGCCACACCGCCGATGGCGACGGCGATGGACACCGTGACCGGCACCCACGCCTTCACGAGCATGTTCACAGCGATGTTCCCTTCGTTGGTCGGCTGGCGGGGAGTGGCGGACCGTGGGGGAATCCACCCGATATCAGGATTTATACCATACCCCCTAGGGTACTAGGCCGGTCGCGGGCGACAGCCGCGTCGGCCGTTACTCCCCGCCTGCGGCGCGTCCCGTGCCGGCCAAGACGTGAAAACCCAAGGCCGGTACGGCTCCATCGACTATCGTCGGCCCACACCCCTGACATGTCGCCGCTAAGGAATCCGTGTATGCCCATCGACCCGAATGCCGTCGGCGCGAAATCCGACCCTCAGACCTTCACCTGGACCGATCGCGAGACGCTGCTCTATGCGCTCGGTGTCGGAGCGGGGGTCGACGATCTGGCGTTCACCACCGAGAACAGCCACGGCATCGAGCAGCAGGTGTTGCCGACGTTCGCCGTGATCGCGTGCTCGCCCTTCGGCGCCGCGATGCTGATCGGATCGTTCAACCTCAGCCTGCTGTTGCACGGGTCGCAGGCGATCCGGGTGTTTGCGCCGCTGCCGCCGGCAGGCAGTCTGCGTGTGCATTCCGAGGTCGCCGACATCCAGGACAAGGGAGCAGGCAAGAACGCGGTGGTGATGCTCAAGGGCATCGGAGCCGACCCTGACAGTGGTGCAGTCCTGGTCGAAACCCTGACCACCGTGGTGATCCGGGGTGAGGGCGGGTTCGGAGGCCAACCCGGGCAGCGGCCGCCCGCACCTGAGTTCCCCGACCGAGCCCCCGACGCGCAGGTCGTACTGACCACGCGCGATGACCAGGCGCTGTTGTACCGACTCTCCGGCGACCGCAACCCGCTGCACAGTGATCCGTGGTTCGCTCAGACCTTGGCGGGGTTTCCCCGCCCGATCCTGCACGGACTGTGCACCTATGGCGTCGCGGGCCGGGCCCTGGTCGCCGAGCTCGGCGGCGGCGATGCCACCAAGGTCACCGCGATCGCCTCGCGATTCAGCTCACCGGTTTTCCCCGGTGAGACCCTCTCGACATCGATCTGGCGGACCGAAGGCCACCGCGCGGTGTTCCGCACCGAGGCGGCCCAACCCGACGGATCCGGTGCCCGGGTGGTGCTCGACGACGGCACGGCGGAGTACAACGACTGATTTCGTAGGCTCAAATGCCTGTGCGGGTGGCCCCTGCGTTGACAGGATGTCCTGATGAGATTGGCTGTGGGATACCTCGCCACCCCCGGCGGAGCGGATGCGGTCGCGCTGGGCGTCCGATTGGCCAGGAGCCTGGCCGCCGAACTGGACATCTGCATGGTGCTGCCCCCCGACCGGGGGGTACCTGCGATGGTGACCACCGGTGGGTACGACGAACTGCTGGCCCAGCAGGCGCATGAGTGGTTGGCCGATGCGCTGGCGACAGTGCCCGATGACGTCGTCGCACATGCGCATGTGAGTTTCAGCGACTCGGCAGCCGACGGTCTGCTCAGCGAGGTGCGGCGCCTCGGCGCGCAGGCGGTGATCGTCGGCGGCGCGGGTGGCGGACTGGTCGGCAGTTTCACACTCGGCTCGGTGGTCAACGATCTGCTGCATTCTTCCCATGTGCCGGTGGCGGTGGCGCCCAGAGGAACTCGGTCGTCCTCCGCCGCGCGGGTTCGGGAGGTGACATGCGCCATCGGTGAACGCGCCGGTGCCGGTGTGCTGCTGGACGTGGCGGTACGGGCGTGCGAGCGGGCGCATGTCCCGTTGCGACTGGTGTCGTTGGTCGCCCTCGACCCGATGTTCGGATCACTGCGTGGGGATGCCGAGGCGTCGCGCGAGCGCGCGCTCGCCCACGCTCACCGGACCTTGAATGAAGCCAAGGAATCACTGCCCGAGGGCTTTTCGGTCACGGCCACGGTGGCCGACGGCAGCTCGGTGGAGGATGCCGTGAGCCGACTGCCCTGGCATGACGGGGACGTGATCATGGTCGGCTCCAGCAGATTGGCCGCACCCCGGCGGTTGTTCCTCGGATCGACGGCGGCCAAGATGCTGCGCGTGCTGGAGGTTCCGATGATCGTCGTACCCAGCACCGCCGACCAGGAGGTCTCGTGACCACGAGCAGTTCGGAAGCGGGCACCGGATCGGTCTCCAAGGGTCTCGCCGAGGGGAAGGTCGGCACCCTGTCCGGTGCCATGCTCGGGATCTCCTGCGTGGCACCGGGCTATACCCTGACCGCGAGCATCGGGGTGATCGTCGCCGCGGTGGGTCTGAAGATGCCGGCGATCTTCATCGCCGGGTTCATCCCGATGTTCCTTACCGCCTACGCCTACCGCGAATTGAACTCCCGCACACCGGACTGCGGGGCATCGTTCACCTGGTCCACCAAGGCCTTCGGACCCTACGTGGGATGGATGTGCGGGTGGGGCATGGTGGTCGCCTCGATCATCGTGTTGTCCAACCTGGCGGCGATCGCCGTCGAATTCTTCTACCTGTTGATCGCGCGCGTGTTCAATCAGCCCGGCATCGCCGATCTGGCGGGCAATGTCGCGGTCAACATCATCACCACCCTGGTGTTCATCGCACTGGCGACACTGATCGCCAGTCGTGGCATCACGACCAGCGAGCGCGTCCAGTTCGTGCTGGTGGGTTTTCAGTTGGTCGTGCTGGTGGCGTTCGCGGTCACCGCATTCGTGCACGTGAGCCGTGGCGACGCTCCGGCCGGCCTGAGCTTCGACCTGGACTGGTTCAACCCCTTTACCGGGCTGACGCTGGCCGTGTTCGCCGTCGGCCTCACCGGCTCGATCTTCGCGTTCTGGGGGTGGGACACCTGCCTGACCCTCGGTGAGGAATCCAAGGATCCGACCAAGGTGCCGGGACGCGCGGGGCTGTTGTGTGTGACGTCGATCCTGATCACTTATCTGCTGATCGCGGTCGCCGTGATGATGTACGCCGGCGTCGGCGAGGAGGGGCTCGGCCTGGGCAACCCGGAGAACTCGGAGAATGTCTTCGGTGCGCTGGCCGACCCGGTGCTGGGTCCGTGGTTCGGTCCGCTGCTCTATCTGGCGGTGTTCGCCTCCTCGGTGGCCAGCCTGCAGACCACCTTCCTGCCCGCGGCCCGCGCCATGCTCGCGATGGGCGCCTACCGGGCGTTCCCGGCCCGCTTCGCCGAGGTGAGCCCGCGCTTCCTGACCCCGGTGTACTCGACGGTGGTCGCCGGTGTGGTCACCGCCGGCTTCTACACCGTGGTCAAGCTGTTGTCCGACAATGCGCTCTGGGACACCATCGCCGCGTTGGGCATCATGATCTGCTGGTACTACGGCATCACCGCATTCGCCTGCGTCTGGTTCTTCCGGCGTGAGTTGTTCGCCAACGCCCACAACATCATCTTCAAATTCCTGTTCCCGCTGTTGGGTGGGCTGATGCTGGCGGTCGTGTTCGTCATCGCGATCGGCGAGAGCATGAATCCGGAGAACGGCAGCGGTGCGGAGATCGGTGGCATCGGGCTGGTGTTCTTCATCGGATTCGGCATCCTGGCACTCGGGGCGGTGCTGATGCTCGTGATGCGGGCGCGACGACCGGAGTTCTTCCTCGGCCAGACCCTGAGGCGGGACACCCCGGCGCTCAAGGAGTAACCAGGCGCTGGTTGTGTTCGGCGTAAGGGGTTGTGAGATATCCCGATTCTCGGCGAGTCCGCCGATATTTTCGCCGATGACCGCGGCATCAGCTTTACGGTCGCTGCGGAAGGGTGGGCATCATGCTCGGTGCCTGCCGTTGCGGCGGCATGCCGCCGGGCCCCATCATCGGGCCGGGTCCCATCGTCATGCCGGGTCCCATCATCGGGCAACCCCCGCTCGGCCCGTTCTGCCCCATCTGAGCGCTGTGATAGCCGCGGGTCCATCCGTGGTAGCCACCGGTCGCCGCACCGGCGAAGAACCCGGCACCGAAGATCACCATGACGACGAACAAGACGCCGGTGACGATGCCGACCCAGGCCAAGCTCTGGTAGAGGCGGTTGGGCCGACGCTCCGCGTGGTCGAGCCGATTCGTCGTGGCGGTCACTGCGGGCGCGGCGGTGGTGGACGCGTTCGAGGGCTCCGGTGTGTCGGTCATGGTCGGTGTACCTCCGTATGCGGACTCGGCTGTGGACTTCCCGCAGTCAGCTCAACTGTGCTGCCGGAGCGATGGCGCGTTCTAGGGTCAATGGACCTCAATTCGGCGCCCGTGGGCACCCGGCCGATCCGACGCCGATCCGCCGCCCATTGTATCGAACAAATGTTCGATACAATGGGCGGGTGGGTTGGCACAACGGGCCGCCGAGTTGGCCGGAGATGGAGCGGGTCCTCAGCAGTAGGCCCCGGGAAAAGTCGCGCCGCTCCGGGTTACCGCTGGAGCCGCCCGGCGATGGTGGTGACGGTCCGGCCTGGTCGCGCAAACGCGGGGCCTACCTGGCCGACGGGGTGCAGCGCTCCCGATCCTCGGTGCGGTACGCCGAACTGCACGCCCATTCGGCCTACAGCTTCCTCGACGGGGCCAGCACCCCGGAGGAGATGGTGGAGGAAGCGGCGCGGCTGGGCCTGCGGGCCATAGCGCTGACCGATCATGACGGTCTCTACGGAGTCGTGCGGTTCGCCGAGGCCGCCCGCGAACTCGATGTGGACACCGTGTTCGGTGCGGAGTTGTCGCTGGGAAACGTGCCCCGCACCGAACAACCCGACCCGCCGGGGCCGCACCTGCTGGTGCTCGCCCGTGGGCCGGAAGGTTATCGACGGTTGTCCCGTGAGATTTCGTCGGCCCATCTGGCCGGCGGCGAAAAAGGAAAACCGCGTTACGATTTCGATGCACTCACCGAAGCCGCCGGTGGTCACTGGCACATCCTCACCGGTTGCCGCAAAGGCCATGTCCGGCAGGCGCTGACTCGTGGCGGACCCGAAGCCGCCGAGGCGGCGCTGACCGACCTGGTGGACCGGTTCGGGGCCGATCGCGTCAGCGTCGAGCTGACCCATCACGGTCACCCGCTCGACGATGAGCGCAATACCGTCCTTGCCGGATTGGCATCGCGATTCGGCCTGGGGCTGATAGCCACCACCGGCGCGCATTTCGCCGTACCCGAGCGGGGTCGACTGGCCATGGCGATGGCGGCGATCAGGGCCCGCAACTCGATGGACGACGCGGCCGGGTGGCTGGCGCCACTGGGTGGGGCGCATCTGCGCTCGGGGGAGGAGATGGCCCGCATCTTCGGAACCGAGATCGTCACCGCCGCTGCCGATCTCGGTGAACAATGCGCCTTCGGCCTAGCGTTGATCGCCCCGCAGCTGCCGCCGTTCGATGTTCCTCCCGGGCACACCGAGGCCAGCTGGCTGCGCCTGCTGGTGCGCGAGGGGGCGCTGGATCGCTACGGCACGCCCGAGCGCGCACCGAAGGCGTACCGCCAGATCGAGCACGAGCTGGCCATCATCGAAAAGCTCAACTTCCCAGGCTATTTCCTGGTGGTCCACGACATCACCCGATTCTGCCGAGAACGTGACATCCTCTGTCAGGGAAGGGGATCGGCGGCCAACTCCGCGGTCTGCTACGCCCTCAAGGTCACCAATGTCGACCCGATCGCCAACGAGTTGTTGTTCGAACGCTTCCTGTCGCCGGCGCGCGATGGCCCACCCGATATCGATATCGACATCGAATCGGACCTGCGCGAGGAGGTCATCCAGTACGTCTACGAGAAATACGGCCGTGATCACGCCGCCCAGGTGGCCAACGTCATCACCTACCGGGGTCGCAGTTCGGTCCGGGACATGGCCCGTGCGCTGGGTTTTTCGCAGGGGCAACAGGACGCGTGGAGCAAGCAGATCAGCCGTTGGAACGGGCTTGCCGATTCCCCCGACGTGGAGGACATCCCCGAGCAGGTGGTCGACCTGGCCACCCAGATCTCCAACCTGCCCCGGCACATGGGCATCCACTCCGGCGGCATGGTGATCTGCGATCGCCCGATCGCCGACGTGTGCCCGGTGGAGTGGGCGCGAATGGAGAATCGCAGCGTTCTGCAATGGGACAAGGATGACTGTGCGGCAATCGGTTTGGTCAAGTTTGATCTGCTGGGTCTTGGCATGCTGTCGGCCCTGCACTATGCCATCGACCTGGCCCGCGAGCACAAGGGTATCGAGGTGGACCTGTCCCGGCTGGACCTGTCGGAGCAGGCCGTCTATGAGATGTTGCAACGCGCCGATTCGGTCGGGGTGTTCCAGGTCGAGTCCCGCGCGCAGATGGCCACCCTGCCGCGGCTGAAACCGCGGATGTTCTACGACCTGGTGGTCGAGGTGGCCCTCATCCGTCCCGGCCCCATCCAGGGCGGATCGGTGCATCCGTACATCAAGCGGCGCAACGGCGAGGAAGAGGTGACCTACGACCACCCGTCGATGAAACCGGCGCTGGAGAAGACCCTCGGCATACCCCTGTTCCAGGAGCAACTGATGCAACTGGCGGTGGACTGCGCAGGCTTCACCGGGGCCGAGGCCGATCAGCTACGCAGGGCGATGGGCTCCAAACGGTCCACCGAGAAGATGCGCCGGTTACGCGGCCGGTTCTTCGACGGAATGCGCGAGCGGCATGGTATCACCGGTGCGGTGGCCGAGAAGATCTACGACAAACTAGAGGCATTCGCCAATTTTGGTTTCCCGGAAAGTCATTCGCTGAGCTTCGCCTCGCTGGTGTTCTATTCGTCGTGGTTCAAGCTGCACCATCCCGCCGTGTTCTGCGCCGCGTTGCTGCGTGCCCAGCCGATGGGGTTCTATTCGCCGCAGTCGTTGGTCGCCGACGCCCGTCGACATGGCGTGATCGTGCACGGGCCGGATGTCAACGCCAGTCTGGCCCACGCCACCTGTGAGAACCGGGGACTGGATGTGCGGATGGGCCTGGGCGGCATCCGTCACATCGGTGACGAGCTGGCGAAGAAGATCGTCGACGACCGGATCGCCGGTGGGGCATTCACCGATCTGCTGAATCTGACCGCACGAATCCAACTTTCGGTCCCACAAACCGAGGCGTTGGCCACCGCAGGGGCACTCGGCTGCTTCGGGATCACCCGACGAGAAGGATTGTGGGCGGCCGGGGCGGCCGCCGCCGAACGCCCCGACAGGCTCCCCGGGGTGGGGTCATCCACACACATCCCGGCACTGCCAGGGATGAGCGCTCTGGAACTGGCCGCCGCCGATGTCTGGGCCACCGGAGTCTCACCGGACAGCTATCCCACCCAGTTCCTGCGCGAGCACCTGGCCGCGATGGGGGTCGTCCCGGCCGCCGAACTGCTGTCGGTGCCCGATGGGAGCCGCATCCTCGTCGCCGGGGCGGTGACGCATCGACAACGCCCGGCCACCGCCCAGGGCGTCACATTCGTCAACCTCGAAGACGAGACCGGCATGGTCAACGTGCTGTGTGCCCCGGGAGTCTGGGCGCGCTACCGCAAGCTGGCGCAGAGCGCGCCGGCGCTGATCATCCGCGGCATCGTGCAGAACGCGACCGGGGCGGTGACGGTGCTTGCCGACCGGATGGGCCCGGTGGACCTGAAGGTGCGATCCCGATCGAGGGACTTCCAGTGACCGTCACTCCGTCGGCGTCGTCCACACCTTCTCGATGCCGATCCTCAGCCGGGTGCCGTAGTTGCCCATCGAGGGAGTCAACCCGATCTGATCGGACATCGCCTGGTACTTCGCCCAGTACGGTGCGTCCTCGCGGGGATCGGTGTCCTCGGCATCGATCCGCGCCGGCCCCCCGACCACGATGATCCCGCCACCGTTGCCGTCAGAGTCCAGATTCAGGCTCACCTGGGGGTGGTTTCCGATATGTCGCACCTTGGCCGCGCCGGGCTCGGTGTACACCAGGATGTCGGTCCCGTCGAAGAAGAACCACACCAGTTTGGGGACCGGTTGGCCGGACTTGGCGACGGTGGTCAACCACGCGAAATCATCGGATTTCAGGCGGTCGAGGATTTCCGGTGTCAGGTCTGCAGTCATGGAAGCGAATGTAGTCTCGCGGTATGACACTCAACCTGACCGCGGATGAAGTTCTGACCACGACGCGTTCGGTGCGTAAACGGCTCGATTTCGACAAGCCGGTGCCGCGCGAGGTGTTGATGGAGTGTCTCGATATCGCCCTGCAGGCCCCGACCGGATCGAATTCTCAGGGCTGGCAATGGGTTTTCGTCGAGGACGAAGAGAAGAAGAAGGCGATCGCCGATATCTACCGGGTGGCCGCCACGCCGTACCTGGATGCCCCCAAGCCGGAGTTCGGGGACAGCCGCGACGAGCGCGCACCGAAGGTCGTCGACTCCGCCAAATACCTCAACGACCACCTGCACGAGGTGCCGGTCATGCTGATCCCGTGTCTGGAGGGCCGCCCGGACGGGGCGCCGGCGGGCATGAGCGCCGGATTCTGGGGATCGCTGATGCCGGCGGTCTGGAGCTTCATGCTGGCGTTGCGCAGTCGCGGCCTCGGTTCGGCCTGGACCTCGCTGCACCTGATGGGTGACGGTGAGAAGCAGACCGCCGAACTGCTCGGCATCCCGTTCGACAAGTACGCACAAGGCGGTCTGTTCCCGATCGCCTACACCAAGGGCACCGACTTCAAGAAGGCCAAGCGGCTGCCCGCCGAGGAACTCACGCACTGGAACACCTGGTGATCACACCGCGCCGGTGAACCCCTGCTGGCGCCACGCCTCGTAGGCGGCCACCGCGGCGGCGTTCGACAGGTTCAGCGATCGCCTGCCCGACAGCATCGGGATGCGTACCCGCGCGGTGATGTGCGGGTCGGCCAGCGTCTGCTCGTCCAAACCGGTCGGCTCCGGTCCGAACATCAGCACGTCCCCGGGCTCATAGGACACCTGCGCGAAGGACATCTCGGCGTGCGCGGTGAAGGCGAACACCCGGGCCGGACCGATGGCGGCCCACGCCGCATCCAGATCCGGGTGCACCGTCACCGAGGCCAGATCGTGGTAGTCCAATCCCGCCCGGCGCAGCTTCGGTTCGGACAGGTCGAAACCGAGCGGTTCGACCAGGTGCAGCTCGCAGCCGGTCGCCGCCGCCATCCGGATCGCGTTACCGGTGTTGGGCGCGATACGCGGTGAGTAGAACAGGACGTGAAACATCGGGCCATTGTCCACTGCGCATAATGGCGGCATGGTCGAGCAGAGCCTCTGGATGCAAAAGGTCGCCGCCAACCCCGGCCACTCGCAGTGGTACATCGACCGCTTCCGCGCACTGGCGCAGGCCGGGAACGACCTCGACGGCGAGGCCCGTTTCATCGACGCCATGGCAGCGCGCGGTGCCCGCATCCTCGATGCCGGCTGCGGCCCGGGCCGGGTCGGCGGCTATCTGGCCGCAGCCGGACACGATGTCACCGGCGTCGATGTCGACCCCGCACTGATCGCCGCCGCCGAAGCCGACCACCCCGGTGCACGCTGGCTCGTCGGCGACCTAGCCGAACTCGACCTGCCCGCTCGCGGCGTCGCCGAGCCGTTCGACATCATCGTCTCGGCGGGCAATGTGATGACCTTCCTGGCACCGAGCACCCGCGGCCAGGTCCTGGCGCGATTGCGTGCCCACCTGCGCACCGACGGTCGTCTGGTCATCGGATTCGGTGCGGGCCGCGACTATCCCTTCGACCGGTTCCTCGACGACGCGCGCGCGGCCGGCCTGACCCAGGACCTGTTGCTGTCCACCTGGGATGTACGCCCATTCGACGACAACGCCGAGTTCTTGGTCGCGATCCTGCGCCGCGGCTGAGCCGGGAGGGAAAGGTTGCGCATCGTAACGGTCACGAACTGTCCTCACGGCGTCTGAGAGCCTGGAATCGGCTGTGCCCGAATGCCATACTCGACCAATTGCCGGGTGACACGACGCCGGCCCCGACGTGGGCATAAGCAGCAGGAAGCACATGAACGCGCCACAACCGACATGACCGTCTTTCCCGCGTCCAGCGCGCATGGCGAGATAGCCGGCGCCGCAACGACACATGCGAAGCGCCCGGCGCGCTGGTCGCTGAGCAACTGGCCCGCTGCGGGGAAAATCGTTGCCATCGTCGCGGTTCCGATGTTGCTGGCCGCGTCGTTGGGCGGGTTGCACGTCTACAAGAGCTTCACCGACAGCGCGATACCCGACGCCACCGCCACCCGCGATGCCGTCATCGTGGCTGTCCTGCTGCTGGTGGCGCTGCTGATCGTCGCACTGGTCGCGCGTTCCCTGGTCGGGCCGCTGCGTAGGCTGCGAGACAGTGCGTTGCAGGTGGCCCACACGGATCTGGCTCGCGAACTCGACCAGGTGCGCGCCGGCGGTGACCCGGGCCCGCTGGCCCCGATCCCGGTGCACACCACCGAGGAGCTCGGACAGCTCGCCCACGCGGTCGACGAACTCCACGCACAGGCCCTGCAGCTCGCAGGCGAACAGGCCCGGCTGCAGGTGCAGGTCAGCGATATGTTCGAGACGGTGTCCCGGCGCAGCCGATCGCTGGTGGACCAGCAGCTGACGCTGATCGACCAGCTGGAGCGCGACGAACAGGATCCCGACCGCCTGGAGGGCCTGTTCCGGCTCGACCACCTGGCCGCCCGGATGCGCCGCAACGGCGCCAATCTCCTGGTGCTGGCCGGCACCGACACCGCTCGTGGTCACAGTGATCCGGCACCGCTGTCGGCCGTGGTCAACGCCGCGTCCTCCGAGGTCGAGGACTACGCCCGCCTGCAGGCGGGCGCGCTTCCCGATTGTGCCGTTGTCGGCGCCGTGGCCGCAGACCTGGTGCACGTGCTCGCCGAGTTGATGGACAACGGGTTGCGGTATTCGCCGCCTGCCACGACCGTGCGCATCTCGGGGTTGCGCACCGAGGACGGCGCGCTGGTGCTCGAGATCGGCGACGACGGCCTCGGGATGGCAGAACCGGACCTGCGCGTCACCAACACCCGGTTGCAGTCCGACGGCGAGGTCACCCCGTACACCGCACGGCACATGGGGTTGTTCGTCGTCGCCCGGCTGGCCGCCCGGCACGGACTGGTGGTGCGATTGCGGCCCACCGCTGGCGGGGACCCGAACTCGGGCACCACCGCGGGCATCTACGTTCCCGCGGGACTGGTCGTCGCTGAACCAGGCCGGCCTCGGATAGCCGATGTCGAGCCGGTGCCTACCGAAGTGTCGGTGGCACCACCGGCGGTTGTCGAGTCGCCCGAACCCGTGTTACCCCGGCGCGACCCTGCGTTCGCGGCTGCGACCACGAACGCGGGCTCCGACGACGCGATCTACCAGAAGATGCTCTCGGAATGGCTGGTCGACCCCACCGACCTCGGCGTCGACACCAATCTGGACTGGAAATCGGTGTGGGACAACGGTTGGTCGGCGGCCCAAGCGGCAGAGACCACGCCGGCCACCGAGCACACCGCCGAGGGCCTGCCGGTCCGCCGACCCGGTGCGCGGCTGGTACCCGGTGCGGGCGAGGCCGAACCCGCGGCGGCCGAGCCCACCGACCCGGTGACCGCGCCGCTGCCGGATCCGGCGGCCATCCGGGCCAGCCTCAGCAGTCACTTCGCGGGCGTGCACGCAGCCCGGTCCCGTCCCCAGGACGCCGGGGGAGATCGGTGACCACCCGGGAGTCCCTCGACTGGCTGGTGGCCAAGTTCGCCCGCGAGGTCGACGGGGTATCGCACACGGTGCTGGTCTCCGCCGACGGTCTGCTGATGGCCGCCAGCGAGCACATGCCCACCGAACGCGCGGACCAACTGGCCGCGGTCACCTCCGGGCTGGCCAGCCTCGCCGGCGGCGCCGCGCAGCTCTTCCAGGGCGGTCACGTCATGCAATCGATCGTCGAGATGGAGCACGGCTATCTGCTCGTGATGCGCGCCGGCGACGGATCGAACATCGCGGCGCTGGCCACGCGATCCTGCGATATCGGCCAGGTCGGATACGAGATGGCGATGCTCGTCGAGCGCGTCGGCAACGTCGTGCAGGCGGCCCGCCGTCAGCGCCGCACACCGTGAGCGACGATGTCACCGCCCTGGTGCGGCCGTACACCCTGACCGGTGGGCGCACCACCGCCCGGCTGGACCTCCCCTTGGAAGCGCCTATCCAGACGGTGCAGCCGGGGCCCGTGTCGCGCTGGCCGGCGGCCGACGTGCGTTCTCGCATACTGACCGAGGGGCGGGCGGGACCGTCGGTCGCCGAGATCGCGGCGCGGTTGGAGTTGCCGTTGGGTGTGGCGCGTGTGCTCATCGGCGACCTGGCGTGGGAAGGGTATGTTCGGGTGCGCGCGACGCTGGGGGAGACATCCTCTGCCGACGAGCGTCGTGACCTGATCGGAAGGACGCTGCGTGGACTACGCGCGCTCTGAACGGCCGACATCGACCAAGATCGTCATCTCGGGGGGTTTCGGGTCGGGCAAGACCACCTTCGTGGGCGCGGTGTCGGAGATCATGCCGCTGCGCACCGAGGCGCTGGTCACCACGGCGTCGGCGGGTTACGACGAACTCGAGGCCACCCCCGGTAAGACCACCACCACGGTCGCGATGGACTTCGGCCGCATCACCCTCGCCGAGGATCTGGTGCTCTACCTGTTCGGTACGCCCGGTCAGCGTCGGTTCTGGTTCATGTGGGACGACCTGATCCGCGGCGCCATCGGCGCGGTGATCCTCGTCGACGTCAGGCGACTGCAGGACAGCTTCGCCGCCATCGACTTCTTCGAGGCGCGCGGGCTGCCGTTCATCATCGCGGTCAACGAGTTCGACGGCGCGCCCCAGCACCCGAAGGCGGCCCTGCGGCAGGCGCTGGCACTGCGCGCGGACATCCCGATCGTCACCGTCGATGCCAGGGACCGGAACTCGGTGCGGGCCGCCCTGATCACGGTGGCCGAGTACGCGTTGGCGGCGGTCCCGACGTGACCGACGACCAGGTGTGGGTGGACCGCGAGTTCACCAACCACGACTTCCGCGACGAGGACCTGTCCCGGCTGCGCACCGAGCGGGTGGTCTTCGACGAGTGCGATTTCAGCGGTGTCGACCTGACCGAGTCCGAGCATCTGGGTTCGGCATTCCGCAATTGCACCTTCCGGCGGGCCGCGCTGCTGCACAGCACGTTCCGGCAGTGCAGCCTGCTCGGTTCGGTGTTCACCGAGACCCGGCTGCGGCCGGTGCAGTTCGTCGAGGTCGACCTGTCGTTGAGCGTGCTCGGCGGCTGTGACCTGCGGACGCTGGACCTGTCGGACTGCCGGTTACGCGAGGCCAACCTGGTGGGCACGGACCTGCGCAAGGCCGTATTACAGCGCGCCGACCTCAGCGGTGCGCGGGTGCAGGACGCCAAGTTCGACGAGGCCGACCTGCGTGGAGCGCGGGTCGACCCGACGTTCTGGACGACGGCCAAGCTGCGTGGCGCGCGGGTGAACATCGAGCAGGGGTTGGCCTACGCCGCCGCCCACGGATTGGACGTGCACGGCGAGTAACCCAGCGATTTGTGGAGTTTCAGCCGCCATGATGGCGGCTGAAACTCCACAAATCGCAAGGACCTAGCCCGCCTTGAGCCGGATCTTGAAGCGCACGAAGGTCAGGTAGGCCACGCTCAACAGCGCCAGCATGCCCATGTCGAACCACCAGACCGACGAGGTGTGCTCCCAATGGGCATCCTTGGGCGTCAGTGGGCCGGGCACCAGATGGATCAGGTCCACCGTGGAGGCCGACGCGGCGAAGCCCCAGCGCGCCGGGGTGAACCAGGACAGCTGGTCGAGCACCAGACGGTCGGTCACCGGGATCATGCCGCCGGAGAAGACCAGCTGGCTCATCACGGCGACCACCAGCAGCGGCATGATCTGCTCGTTGGACTTGGCCAGCGCCGAGAGCGCCAGACCGACCATGGCCGCGGTCACGGTCGTCGCCGCCATCACCAGGAACAGCTCGGCCGTCGGGGGCAGGAACGACAACGAGCCCTGTGTCGGGCCGCCCTTGCCCAGCACCGCGATCGCCGTGACGATCGAGGACTGGATGATGGCGAACACCGCGTAGATGCAGACCTTGGCCATCAGATACGCCGTTGTCGACAACCCGACCGCCTGCTCGCGGCGGAAGATGGGCCGCTCGCCGATCAGGTCACGCACGGTCAACGCGGTACCCATGAAGATGGCGCCGACGTTGAGCAGCACCAGGATCTGACCGGGCTCGTTGGGGGCGTCGCCCATGGGGTTGGGCACCCCGAAGCCGACGGTGCCGGGCACCGACAGTGACAGCACACCCATGATGAACGGCAGCACCGCCAGGAACGCGAAGTAGCCGCGGTCGGAGATGATGAGCCGCATCTGGCGCCGGGCAATGGTCGAGAACTGCCTGCGCACACTCGTTTTCGCCGGCTTGCCCAGGTCGGCGGGCTGTTTGGAGGCCTCGGCGTGCGGCAGCGGGCCGCTGCGGGCCAGGTAGTTCTGGTGCGAGGTGTCCGGGTCACCGGCGACCGAGGAGAAGATATCGGCCCAGTTGGTCGTGCCCAGCTCGGGACCGATCTGGCTGGGGGGGCCGTAGAACGCGGTCTTGCCGCCCGGCGCCAGTAGCAACACCTGATCGCAGACGTCGAGATAGGTCAGCGAGTGCGTCACCACCAGCACCACGCGGCCCGCGTCGGCGAGCTGGCGCAGCATCGTCATGACCTGGCGATCCAGCGCCGGATCCAGACCCGAGGTGGGCTCGTCGAGGATCAGCAACGAGGGCCCGGTCAGCAGCTCGAGGGCCACCGAGGCGCGCTTGCGCTGGCCGCCGGAGAGTTTGTCCACCCGGGTTTCCAGGTGTTTGGTCATCTCGAGTTCCTCGAGGACCTGCAGGACCACGCGTTCGCGGTCCTCCTTGGTGGTATCCGGCGGCAGGCGCAGCTCGGCTGCGTACATCAGCGCCTGCTTGACGGTCAGCTGGCCGTGCACCACGTCGTCCTGGGGGACCATGCCGATCCGGGAGCGCAGCGAGGCGTACTCGGCGTGGATGTCGTGGCCCTCGAAGGACACCGTGCCCGACGTCGGGTGGGTCAGCCCGGCCACCTGTTTGGCGAAGGTCGACTTGCCGGCACCCGACGGTCCGATCACGGCCGTGAGCGTGCCCGGCCTGGCGTCGATCGAGATGTTGTTGAGCAGCGTCTTGTTGCCCTCGATGGTCCACGTCAGCCCGCGGACCTCCAGACCGCCGGTGCGGGTGGCCGCCTGGGTTTCCGAGCCGCGGACCAGCGTGCCGCCGGTGAACACCAGGTCGACGTTGCCGATGGTGACCACGTCGCCCTCGCGCAGCAGCGCGTCGTCGACGCGTTGACCGTTGACGAAGGTGCCGTTGATGCTGCGGTTGTCGAGGATCTCGGTGCCGCCGGGGCCGGAGACCAGGGTGGCGTGGTGGCGAGAGGCCAGGACGTCGGGGATGACGATGTCGTTGTCGGTCGCGCGACCGATCTTGATCCCGCCCGGTGGCACCTCCGGTGCCTTTCCGGGGCGAAGGATCTTGAGCATGCTCGTCGCGAGGTTGTTCTCCGACGGGCGCGGCACCGCGGTCGGTCCCATCGCCGTCTGCGACGGATCGGCGGGTGGGATGTAGGTCGGCTGCGAGCGCGACACGGTCGGCTGCGGTGGCGGCGGATAGCTCTGTTGCGGCGGCGCGCCCTGATAGGGCTGCTGGCCGGTTGGCTGATAGTGCTGCGGACCGGACGGATAACGCGGCTGCTGCTGGGACGGGGTGGCCCCGGTCGGCCAGGCCGGTGGTGCCTGGGGCGGCGGGGGCGGCTGCATCGGTGCCTGCGTCGGCCAGGACGCGCTGGGGCGCGGACCGGTCGGTGTCGGGACGGCCTGCGTTGGGGGCGGGCTGCCCACCGCGCCCTGGTGGCGGCCGACCTCGAAGGCCAGTTGCGGGCCGTCGGGATTGCCGATGTTGAGCTGCTGGCCGTCGGTGATGTCCAGCGTGGGCACCCGCTGACCGTTGACGTACATGCCGTTGAGGCTGCCGTTGTCGATGGCGATCCAGCGGCCCTGATCGAAGCGCAACACCAGGTGTGCGCGCGAAATCAACGGGTGGGCGATACGTACGTCGGCGCGCAGGTCGCGACCGACGACGACGTCATTGCCTGCTGAGAAGGTCCGAGTCGATCCTTCGTATCGAACGGTCAGCGCGGGCGTTCCGGGGCGGCTCATCGGGACCAACTGTATCCGGTACGCCAACGCAATTCCCGCTCCGAGGTCACCGTTCGGCTTGCCGAGAGCAACGATATGGTCGCTACCGCCGGTTCGGGCGCGACCATACCGTCGCTCCGGGCGAACGGCCTCAGACCGTGAGGGTGTCCGGCGCCCCGGTGACCACGCAGTGGGTGTGGCTGTAGATCGTGGGCATGCAGCGGTTGCAGTGCGTGCACGCCGAGCGGACCGAGGAATCGGCCTTGATGCGGTTGACCAGATCCGGCTCGGCGAGCAGCGCCCGACCCATCGCGACGAAGTCGAAACCCTCGGCCATCGCCTTGTCCATCGTGTCGCGGTTGGTGATACCGCCGAGCAGGATCAGCGGCATGCTCAGCTCGGCGCGGAAGGCCCGGGCATGCCTTAACAAGTACGCCTCGCGGTAGGGGTACTCGCGCAGGAACTTCTTGCCGGTCATCCGCATGCCCCAGCTGATCGGCGGCCTGAAGGCGCCCGCGAATTCCTTGAGCGGGGCATCACCGTGGAACAGGTACATGGGGTTGACCAGGGAGCTGCCCGCGGTCAGCTCGATGGCGTCCAGCCCACCGTCTTCTTCCAGCCACTTCGCGGTCTGCAACGCCTCGTCGAGCGGGATACCGCCGCGCACCCCGTCGGTCATGGTCAACTTGGCGGTGACGGCGATCTTGGCGGCACCGTGATCGTCGACGGCGTCGCGCACGGCTCGCACCACGCCCCTGGACACCTTCGCGCGGTTCTGCAATGAGCCCCCGAACTCGTCGGTGCGCCGGTTGAGCAGCGGCGACAGAAACGAGCTGGCCAGGTAGTTGTGCCCGAGATGTACCTCGACGGCGTCGAAGCCGGCATCGATGGCCAGCCGGGCGGCGTCGGCGTGCGCCGCGATGACGTCGCGGATGTCGTCCTTGGTGGCCTTGCGGGCGAATCGCATCGACAACGGGTTGAAGAACCGGATGGGTGCCAGCGCGGGCGCCTTGTTGGTCCGCGCGTTGGCCACCGGGCCGGCGTGGCCGATCTGTGCGCTGATCGCCGCACCCTCGGCATGCACCGCGTCGGTGAGCCTGCGCAGGCCCGGGACGGCCTCGGGCCGCATCCAGATCTGCCAGCCGTCGGTGCGCCCGCCCGGAGCCACCGCGCAATAGGCGACCGTCGTCATACCCACGCCGCCGGCGGCAGGCAACTGGTGATACCTGATCAGATCATCGGTGACCAGCGCATTCGGGCTCGCCGCCTCGAAGGTGGCGGCCTTGATGATGCGGTTGCGCAACGTCACCGGCCCGAGCTTGGCCGCACCGAATACGTCGGTGAACACTTTCGGCTGGGTGTTCATCGTCGTAGCCTGCCACGCCGGCTGACACAATGACAGGCGTGGCAGCCACGACATTGGACGGTAAGGCGACTCGCGACGAGATCCTCGACGATCTCAAGGAGCGGGTCGCGAAGCTGACGGCCGCGGGCCGGACCCCCGGACTGGGCACCATCCTGGTCGGCGACGACCCGGGGTCGCAGGCCTATGTGCGGGGCAAGCACGCCGACTGCGCCAAGGTCGGGATCAACTCCATCCGTCGCGATCTGCCCGCCGATATCAGCCAGGCCGAGTTGGACGCCGTCATCGACGAGCTCAACGCCAACCCCGAGTGCACCGGATACATCGTCCAGCTCCCGCTGCCCAAGCACCTGGACGAGAACGCGGCCCTGGAGCGCATCGACCCGGACAAAGATGCCGACGGTCTGCACCCGACCAACCTGGGTCGGCTGGTGCTCGGGAAAGAGGCTCCGCTGCCGTGCACCCCGCGTGGCATCGTGCACCTGCTGCGGCGCTTCGATGTTCCGATCGCCGGTGCGCACGTCGTGGTGATCGGTCGCGGTGTCACGGTCGGAAGGCCACTGGGCCTGCTGCTCACCCGCCGTTCGGAGAACGCGACGGTCACCCTGTGCCACACCGGAACTCGTGACCTCGCCGAGTTGACCCGGCAGGCCGACATCATCGTCGCCGCGGTCGGCGTGCCGTACATGGTGACCGCCGACATGGTGAAACCCGGTGCGGCCGTCGTCGACGTCGGCGTGAGCCGGGTCGAGGGCAAGCTGACCGGTGATGTGGCCCCCGATGTCTGGGACGTCGCCGGATACGTATCGCCGAACCCGGGCGGGGTGGGTCCGCTGACCAGGGCCTTCCTGCTGACCAATGTCGTGGAGCGCGCGGAGCGGTGATGAGCGCCTGCGCGAAGAACAGTCAGATCCGTTGACCGCCCAGGAGTTCGCCCGCAAGGTGCTGGCCGGCCAGTGGCCGATCCTGCTGGTCGCGCTGATCTTCGCTGCCTCGTTCGTGCTGGTGATCGCCGGGTACTGGCGCCGCGGCGCCCTGGTGATGGGCATCGCGGTCGGGGTGGCCGCTGCGCTGCGGCTGGCGCTCTCCGACGACCGGGCCGGACTGCTCGTGGTGCGAACGCGCGCAATCGATTTCGCGACGACCGCCTCGGTCAGCGCGGTGATGCTCTATATCGCCTGGACCATCGACCCGTTGGGCACCAGCTAGGTCAGATCGGCCCGGATTCCCACGGTGACATACGGCAGCGCCAACCCGCTGCTGTTGGCCAGGGCCGGATGGGTGGCCAACAGTTCGCGCACCCGGTCCAGGGTGCGGGTACGTACTTCGGCGGGGGAAGTGATGCAGTAGCTGCGCGAGGCCACCAGGTCGATGAGCGCCTGCGGGGTCAGGTAACTGGTCCACTCGACCTGCGTGCGCTCGATCGGCCCGAACGGCTCGGTGAGCGTCACCCGGTCGTTGAGCGGGTCGTGTTCGTGGCCGATGATCGCGCCCAGATCCTTGACCCAGCCCATCCTCTCGTCGCGGGTGTTCCACACCAATCCCAGCCGGCCGCCCGGGCGCAACACCCTGGCGATCTCGTCGGCGGCGCGCTGCGGATCGAACCAGTGCCAGGCCTGCGCGACCAGCACACAGTCCACACTGTCATCGGGCAGCGGGATGTCCTCGGCGGTCCCCAGCAGGGCGGGCGTGCCGGGCAGCGACGACGACAGTACGTCCAGCATCTCCGGGATCGGGTCCACCGCAACGACATCGAGGCCGCGCTCGACCAGCCGAACGGTCAGTTTGCCCGTTCCGGCGCCGAGGTCGAGGACGGTGCGCGCGCCGTGGGGCAACAGCCAGTCGATGGCTTCCGGGGGATAGGACGGGCGGCCGCGCTCGTAGGCCGCGGCCTCCTCGCCGAATGACAATGAGCGCGGAACCTGCTTGCTCACCGCTGTGCCATCTCCAGCGTCTGTCGGATCAGCGGTGCGACCGCGTCGGTCTCGACCAGGAAGCCGTCGTGACCGTAGATGGAGTCGACCACCGAGAGGCCGGGGCAGCCGGGCAGCAGCTCGGCCAGCTCCTGCTGCTGGCGCAACGGATAGAGCCGGTCGGAGGTGATGCCGGCCACCAACACCGGAACCGGGCAGCCAGCCAGCGCGGCCGCCACCCCGCCGCGTCCACGCCCGACGTCATGACTGCTCAACGCATCGGTGAGGGCCACGTAGGTGCCTGCGTCGAACCGCGACACCAGCTTGCCGCCCTGGTGTTCCAGATAGCTCTGCACGGCGTAGCGCCCGCCGGTGGTCGGGTCCTCGTCACCCTGGACGTCGTTGGCGAACCGCGAATCCAGTTCGGCTTCACCGCGATAGGTCAGGTGTGCGACACGACGCGCGATCTCCAGGCCGGCGGACGGGCTGCGACCGGTGCCGTGATAGTCGCCGCCCTGCCAGTCCGGGTCGGCCTTGATGGCGGCGACCTGGGTGCTCTGGGTGCCGATCTGGTCGGCCGTGGCCCGGGCCCCGACCGCGAGGACCAGTCCGGCACGCACGGTGTCGGGATGGCCCACGATCCACTCCAGCGCGCGCGCTCCACCCATCGAACCACCGATCACCGCGGCGACCCTGGTGATGCCCAGCGCGGCAAGCGCGGCCAGGTCGGCATTGACCTGATCACGGATGGTGATCGCCGGAAATCTTGAGCCCCACGGCTTTCCGTCGGGCGCAAGTGAACTTGGGCCGGTCGAGCCGCGGCAGCCGCCCAGTGCGTTGGTGGCGATGGCGCACCAGCGGGTGGTGTCGATGGCGGCACCGGGACCGGCAACACCGTCCCACCATCCCGGTGTCGGGTGGTCGGGGCCCACCGGGCCGGTGATGTGCGAGTCGCCGGTCAGCGCGTGCAACACCACGACCACGTTGTCGCCGGCTGCGGACAGCTCGCCCCAGCGCTGCACCGCGATCGAGACGGCGGGCAGGACGACGCCGCTCTCCAGGGTCAGGTCGCCGATCTCGACGACGCCGATCTCACCCTCAGTGGGCAGCGTCGACACCGCGTCGCTCTGTATGTCGAAGATGGTCATATCGCCTCACACCGATGCGACGCTCTGCTCGGAACCCGCGAAGGCGCGGGCGGCCGCGAATCCGCGGTCGAGATCGGCCAGGATGTCGTCGATTCCCTCGATGCCGACGGCCAGCCGCACCAGACCGGGCGTCACGCCGGTGCTGAGCTGCTCCTCGGGGCTGAGCTGCTGGTGGGTGGTGGAGGCGGGATGGATCACCAGCGACCGCACGTCACCGATGTTCGCGACGTGGCTGTGCAACGTCAATGCGTTGACGAACGCCTCACCGGCAGCGATGCCGCCGGCCAGTTCGAATGCCAACACCGCGCCGGTGCCCTTGGGCGCGAGCTTGCGTCCCACCTCGTACCAGGGTGAGCTCTTCAGTCCGGCGTAGTTCACCGAGATGACCTCGTCGCGGCCCTCCAGGTATTCGGCGACGCGCTGCGCATTGGCCACGTGTCGCTCGATGCGCAGGCTCAGCGTTTCCAGACCCTGGGCGATGAGGAACGCGTTGAACGGGGCGACCGCAGACCCGAGGTCACGCAGCAGCTGGACGCGCGCCTTGAGTGCGTAGGCGGGCGGGCCGAGTTCGGCGAACACCACGCCGTGATAGCTCGGATCCGGGGTGGTGAACCCGGGATGGCGACCCTGGGTCCAGTCGAACTTCCCGCTGTCGACGATGACACCGGCGATGGCCGAGCCGTGACCGCCGAGGTACTTGGTCGCCGAGTGCACGACGATATCGGCTCCGTGCGCGATCGGCTGGATCAGATACGGCGTGGCGATGGTGTTGTCGACGATCAGCGGGATGCCGTCGGCGTGGGCGACCTCGGCGACGGACGGGATGTCGAGCACGTCGATCTGCGGGTTGGAGATCGTCTCGGCGAAGAACGCCTTGGTGTTCGGCCGGATGGCCGCGCGCCAGGACTCCGGATCGTCGGGGTTGTCCACGAAGGTCGTCTCGATACCCAGCTTGGGCAGCGTGTAGTGCAGCAGGTTGTAGGTGCCGCCGTAGAGCCGTGGGCTGGACACGATGTGATCGCCGGCCTGGGCCAGGTTGAGGATCGCGAACGTCTCGGCGGCCTGACCTGAGGACAGGAACAGCGCCGCGACACCACCTTCGAGGGCGGCCAGGCGCTGCTCGACGACATCGGTCGTCGGATTCATGATGCGGGTGTAGATGTTGCCGGGTTCGGCCAGACCGAACAGCGCCGCGGCATGCGCGGTGTCACGGAACGTGTACGAGGTGGTCTGGTAGATCGGCAGGGCCCGGGCGTTGGTCGCCGTGTCGGGCGTCTGACCGGCGTGGATCTGCTTGGTCTCGAAGGACCAGTCTTGTTCTGGCGTGCTCATGAAGAACGAACCTCCATCTGTGTCTGGGGGTCCGTCGATACGGACCCGCGCTTGCCGTGTGGTCGCCTGTCTTCGAAAAAGACGTGCGACTACTCAACCTGGTCTTCACCCGGAGCACCCCACCGCGGTTGGAGGGTTGCCGGCCAGCAAGCCGGGGCTTAGTGCTGGCACTCATGACCGAAACAAAGACTAGCTCACCGCGTCGATGCCGTGCCACCTGGTTCCGCCGTCGCTGTCAGGACAAACCTACTGACCAGTAGTGAAAGCTGACCCATCGTGGATTCATCGGCCCTTGTAGTGTTGCCGGTGAGGACAGTCCCCGACCGTCGAACATGCGGCCGCGGGCGGTCCGCCGTGCGACTGCGACGCTGCTGAATCACATACGGCAGCGCCGACTTTCGCTACACCTGTCCGACAGTGACGCCGGGAGTACACATGAGCGCCGAGCAGCCGACCATCATCTACACGTTGACCGACGAGGCGCCGTTGCTGGCGACCTACGCCTTCCTTCCGGTGATCCAGACCTTCGCGGGTGCGGCCGGCATCGACGTGACGACCAGCGATATCTCCGTGGCCGCGCGCATCCTCGCCGAGTTCAGCGACTACCTCAGCGATGAGCAGAAGGTGCCCGACAACCTGGCCGCGCTCGGCGAGCTGACCCAGGACCCGAGCGCCAACATCATCAAGCTGCCCAACATCAGCGCCTCGGTGCCGCAGCTGCTGGCCGCCATCAAGGAACTCAAGAGCAAGGGTTACGACCTGCCGGACTTCCCGGGTGACCCGAAGACCGACGAGGAAAAAGAGATCCGCCAGCGCTACGGCAAGATCCTGGGCAGCGCGGTGAACCCGGTGCTGCGCGAGGGCAACTCGGATCGCCGTGCACCCAATGCGGTCAAGGAGTATGCCCGCAAGCACCCGCACAGCATGGGTGAGTGGTCGCAGGCGTCGCGCACCCACGTCGCGACCATGAAGACCGGCGACTTCTACCACGGTGAGAAGTCGATGACGCTGGACAAGGCCCGCAACGTACGCATGGAGTTGGTCACCGCCGCCGGCCCGACCGTAGTGCTCAAGCCCGAGGTCAAGCTCGACGAGGGCGACGTCATCGACTCGATGTACATGTCCAAGAAGGCCCTCATCGCGTTCTACGAGGAGCAGATCGAGGACGCCTACAAGACCGGCGTGATGTTCTCGCTGCACGTCAAGGCCACCATGATGAAGGTCAGCCACCCCATCGTGTTCGGCCATGCGGTGAAGGTGTTCTACAAGGACGCCTTCGCCAAGCACGGCAAGCTCTTCGACGAGCTGGGCGTCAACGTCAACAACGGGCTGTCCGATCTCTACGACAAGATCGAAACGCTGCCGGCCAGCCAGCGGGAAGAGATCATCGAAGACCTGCACAAGTGCCACGAGCACCGGCCGGAGCTGGCCATGGTCGACTCGGCCAAGGGCATCTCGAACTTCCACTCGCCCTCCGACGTCATCGTCGACGCCTCAATGCCGGCGATGATCAGGCTCGGCGGCAAGATGTACGGCGCCGACGGGCGTACCAAGGACACCAAGGCCGTGAATCCGGAGTCGACCTTCTCCCGGATGTACCAAGAGGTCATCAACTTCTGTAAGACGCACGGCCAGTTCGACCCGACCACGATGGGCACCGTCCCCAACGTCGGCCTGATGGCGCAGAAGGCCGAGGAGTACGGCAGCCACGACAAGACCTTCGAAATCCCCGAACCCGGCTACGCGCGGATCGTCGACAACGACTCGGGCGAGGTGTTGCTGAGCCAGGCGGTCGAGGAGGGCGACATCTGGCGGATGCCCATCGTCAAGGACGCCCCGATCCGGGACTGGGTCAAGCTGGCCGTCACCCGGGCCCGGCTGTCCGGAATGCCGGTGGTGTTCTGGCTCGACGACGAGCGCCCGCACGAAAACGAGCTGCGCAAGAAGGTCAAGACCTACCTGGGCGAGCATGACACCGAGGGCCTGGAGATCACCATCCTGCCGCAGGTGTGGGCCATGCGGTACACGCTCGAGCGGCTGATCCGTGGGCAGGACACCATCTCGGCCACCGGCAATATCCTGCGCGACTACCTCACCGACCTGTTCCCGATCCTGGAGCTGGGCACCAGCGCCAAGATGCTCTCGGTGGTACCCCTGATGGCCGGTGGTGGGCTGTATGAGACCGGTGCCGGTGGGTCGGCGCCCAAGCATGTCAGCCAACTGATCGAGGAGAACCACCTGCGCTGGGATTCGCTCGGCGAGTTCCTTGCCATCGGCGCGAGTCTGGATGATCTGGGCAACAAGACCGACAATGCGAAGGCCAAGGTGCTGGCCGACACGCTGGACAGCGCCGTCGGAAAGCTGTTGGACGAGAACAAGTCTCCCTCACGCAAGACCGGCGAGCTGGACAACCGCGGCAGCCAGTTCTATCTGTCGCTGTACTGGGCGCAGGCACTGGCCGAGCAGACCGAGGACAAGGAGCTGGCCGAGCACTTCGCGCCGCTGGCCAAGTCGCTGGCCGAGAACGAGGGCGCCATCGTCAAGGAGCTCAACGAGGTGCAGGGCGGCCACGTCGACATCGGCGGGTACTACTACCCGGATCCGGAGAAGACCGCCGCGGTGATGCGTCCCTCCAAGACCTTCAACTCGGTGCTGGAGTCGGCCCGCAGCTGAGATCGGGCCGCCAGTATTGGTACTGCCGGTGGTACTGCTCGCGTAGTGGTACTACCGGCAGTACTACGTCTCAGGTCGCTTTGCTCGACCCGTGCGGGCGTCGCGCCTAGCCCGCCGGCGGCGCCGCACGCGTCGGTTCGGTGTGCTGGTCGACGAAATCGGCGATCAGCCCGCTGACCTGTCCGGGCGCCTCGAGCATCGGGATGTGCCCGACGCCGGGCAACCGGGTCACCTTGGCATCGGTGGGCAGATTCTCGATGAAGTACTTCGTCCCGCGCGGGCTGGGAAACACCCGGTCCTTGTCACATAGCACCAGATGTGTCGGTACACCGACCTGGGCCAATTCCAGCAGTCCCGGCAGCCGCAGCGTCTTGATCAGCAACTGGACATAGGCGGTGCAGTGGGTCGCATCCTGCACCAGGGCCTCCAGATCGGCCCGGCTCGGGCCGTCGGCCGGTCCGCTGACCGGCAGGGTGGCGATCC
Source organism: Mycolicibacterium neoaurum VKM Ac-1815D (assembly GCF_000317305.3). The sequence continues at coordinate 1,632,630 of NC_023036.2, forward strand.
GGGTCCCGAAGGGCGCGTCGAGGATGCGCGGGCCGATCAGTCGCGCCGCGATCAGGGCCGGGCCACCGAGCAGGAACTTCAGCACGGTCTCGTACTTGGTGGGGGAGTGCTGGCGCCAGCCGCCGGCCGGGGCGATGGCGGTCAGCGTGCGTGCCCGGCCGCGGCGCTCCAGCTCGAAGGCGACCCAGCCCCCGAGCGAGTTACCGACGATATGCGCTGTCTCCCAGCCGATCTGGTCCATCCGATGCTCGATGTCGTCGACCAGCGCCGCGGTGTCCAGGAACCAGGTGCCGGAGCGGGCGCCGCCGTGGTGGCCGACCATGGTCGGTGCCAGGACCTCGAATCGGCCCGTGCCGGCGAGCTGACCGGCGACGGTGGACCAGACGTTCTGTGAGCACAGGAACGGATGCAGCATCAGGACTGGTTCACCCGATCCGAGGTGGATGGGTGCGCGCTGGGTCATAGCGCTCGACAGTATGGCGGTACCGCAGGTACCGCAAGGTCCGGCGGCGGTGACCAGGGGAATCAACGCGGTGTCGGTGCGCTCCACTAGGGTCGTCGTCCGTGATCGTCACCACCGTGAACGCCAACGGCATTCGTGCCGCGGTCAAGCAGCGCTCCGAGACCAACCTCGGCATGCTGCCCTGGTTGAAGGAGACCGAAGCCGACGTCATCTGCCTGCAGGAGACCCGCGCCGACGACGCGCAGCTGGCCGATGCGTTGGCCCCGGCGCTCGCCGACGGTTGGCACCTTGCCTCGGCCGAGCCACATGTGAAGGGCCGCAACGGTGTCGCGGTGCTCTCCCGTACGCCGTTCGACGCGGTTCGCATCGGCGCCGGCGCCGAGGAGTTCGCTGCCCACGGTCGCTATATCGAGGTCGACACCGCAGGGGTCACGGTGGCCAGCGTCTACCTGCCGACCGGTGAGGCGGAGACCGACCGCCAGTTGGAGAAGGAGCGGTTCATGGCCGCCACCCAGGAGCGGATGGCCGTGCTGCTCGATCGGGCGGTGCGCGGCGGAAACGACGCCGTGCTGTGCGGGGACTGGAACATCGCCCACACCGAGAACGACATCAAGGCCTGGAAGAACAACGTCAAGAAGTCCGGCTTCCTGCCGAGCGAACGGCAATGGCTCACCGACCTGTTGGCCACCGGCTGGGTCGACGTGGTGCGTGCGCTGCACCCCGACGTGCCCGGGCCGTACAGCTGGTGGTCGTGGCGCGGCAAGGCGTTCGACAACGACGCAGGCTGGCGCATCGACTACCACCTGGCCAGCCCGGCGCTGGCCGCGCGTGCGGTCTCAGCCCGGGTCGAACGCGCCGAGCTGTACGCGCTGCGCTGGTCCGACCACGCGCCGGTGACCGTCGAATTCAGCTGATCGGGCAGGGCTCGCCGGTCGGGGCCTGCGGTGCGCCGTCAGCGCCCTCGATGGCGGCACGGACCGCCTCCAGCACCCGCGGGTCCCAGGTCATTCCGGTCTCCCAGGCAAGTCCGGCCTGGTCGGAGACGAAGATGCTGTGGGTGTCGTCGAAGCTGAGGCAGCGGCGGTGCGGCAGCACCCGGTCGCTGATATCGGTGGCCAGCGCGCTGGAGAGCGCGACGAGGCCGTCATTGGGCCATACGGCCGGGTTCGGCGCCGCCGAGCCCGCCGGCGCTCTGAAGCGGTTGCCGCCGATCAGGGTGACCGGGATGCCGTCGAGCACGCCGGCCTGGAACTCGTTCCAGCCGCCCGGACCCATCAGGTAGGCCTGGTTGACCTCGCGTCCCGAGCCGGCCATCAGCCGCTGGACCTCGGACCTCATTTCGTCCATCGCCGTCGCGCAGAACGCGTCGCCGAGGCAATCCGCCTTGTCGATGATGCCGTTGGCATAGTCGGACAGATACGAGCCCTGCCACGGGGTGCCGATGGTGGTGAGCGACCGGATCCTGATCGGGGAGTCCAGGCTCTGCAGAACCCGGATCGCTGCCCGTGAGTACAGCCCGCCCATCGAGTGCCCGACGATGTCGATCTCGTCCACGCCGTAGCTGATGTGCAGGTACTCGAAGAAGCGGGCCAGGTGCTCACCGGCGGTATCGATGCTGCCGGTCGAGTTGACGGTCATGTGCTCCGGCAGCGTGATCGGGCAGTCGCCGAAGGCCCCGAAACCGTCGGTGTCGCGCACCGGGCCGCGGCCGGCCATCGCCGGCGAGGTGTAGACGGTGTGGCCGTGTTCGAGCAGGTGGCCGCGTAGGGCGGTGTCGGTGTTGCCCGCCGCCAATCCCGACGCGCAGGCCTGTGTGGGCGTGGTGAACGGACTGGTGGCATTTCCGCCCGACACGATCACCACCGCACGCGAGCCGGATTCTGGTGCGGCGTAGGCGTTTTGGAAACTGGTCACCACGCCGACGATAAAGATCAGCGACAGTACTGGCAAACGGTACACTGCGCCTCCGATTAATTGACAGATGCGTAAACGATAGCGGGTGCGCTGAAGAATGTTCGCATGAGAAAATCGAGTGATCATGAGTGACTCCAGCAGCGTCGGTCGCCAAGTCGTGTTCTCCGGCGCACAGCCCACCTCGGATTCCCTACACCTCGGTAACGCGCTCGGTGCGGTCAACCAGTGGGTGAGCATGCAGCGCGACCATGACGCCTACTTCTGCGTCGTCGACCTGCACGCCATCACCATCGCCCAGGATCCCGAGGTGCTGCGCAAGCGGACCCTCGTCACCGCCGCGCAATACCTGGCGCTCGGCGTCGACCCGGAGCAGGCGACGATCTTCGTGCAGAGCCACGTGCCCGCCCACACCCAGCTGGCCTGGGTGCTGGGTTGTTTCACCGGCTACGGGCAGGCCTCGCGGATGACGCAGTTCAAGGACAAGTCCCAGAAGCAGGGGGCCGAGGCGACCACCGTCGGGCTGTTCACCTACCCGGTGTTGATGGCCGCCGACATCCTGCTCTACGACACCGACCTGGTCCCCGTCGGCGAGGACCAGCGCCAGCACCTCGAGCTCGCCCGCGATCTCGCCGAGCGCATCAATGCCCGCTTCCCGGGCACCTTCGTCGTCCCCGAGGCGACCATCCCGAAGGCCACCGCCAAGATCTTCGACCTGCAGGACCCGACGGCGAAGATGAGCAAGTCCGCGACCACCGACGCGGGCCTGATCAGCCTCCTCGACGATCCGAAGAAGACCGCCAAGAAGATCCGCTCGGCGGTCACCGACAGCGAGCGGGAGATCCGCTTCGACCGCGACGCCAAGCCCGGTGTGTCCAATCTGCTGACCATCCAGTCCGCCGTCACCGGTACCGATATCGACACCCTGGTCGCGGGGTATGAGGGCCGCGGGTACGGCGATCTGAAAACCGAGACCGCCGACGCGGTGGTCGAGTTCGTCACGCCGATCAAGGCGCGCGTCGACGAGCTGGTCGCCGATCCCGCCGAACTGCAGGCGGTACTCGCCAGGGGTGCCGAGCGGGCCGCTGCGGTGGCTTCAGCCACCGTCGAGCGGGTATATGACCGGCTGGGTTTCCTGGCGCCGACGCACTGAGGGGTAGCACATGGCCGGCCGCGACGCGGTAGCGACAGCACAGTCTGGGCAGGACGGTCCCGGCTTCATGGACCGCATGCGGAGCCGATTCGCATGGTTGGACCGGGTGATGCTCGCTCAGGAGCGCTACAACGACTGCAAGGGCGATTTCTACGCCGCCGGTATCACCTACTTCACCATCTTCGCGCTGTTCCCGCTGCTGATGGTCGGCTTCTCGATCGGCGGCTTCGTGCTGGCCAACCAGCCCGATCTCATGCTCGAGGTGGAAGCCAAGATCCGGTCTGCGGTCTCGGGGGACCTGGGCGCACAGCTTGTCGAGCTGATGGACTCCGCCATCAATTCCCGCGGCACGGTCGGCGTCATCGGTTTGGCCACCGCGGCCTGGGCGGGGCTGGGCTGGATGAACAACCTGCGGGAGGCGCTCAGTCAGATGTGGGAGCAGCGGCACGAGACTGCCGGTTTCGTGGCGACGAAGCTGTCGGATCTGGGAGCCCTGCTGTCGGCGTTCGTTGCACTGACGCTGACGATCGGGTTGACCGCGCTGAGCAAGGAGTCCCCGATGACCACGGTGCTCGGTTGGTTGGGGCTCAGCGGTGTGCCGGGGTTGGGCGTCGGACTGCAGGTGGCGTCCTGGGTCGCCTCGCTGCTCATCTCGTGGATGCTGTTCACCTGGATCATCGCCCGACTGCCGCGTGAGTCGGTCAGTTTCCGCAGTTCGCTGCGGGCGGGTCTGCTGGCCGCTGTGGCATTCGAGATCTTCAAGCAGGTCGCCTCGGTCTACCTGAAGTCGGTACTGACCGGGCCCGCCGGAGCCACCTTCGGGCCGGTGCTGGGCTTGATGGTGTTCGCCTACATCACCGCCAGGCTCATCCTGTTCTCGACCGCCTGGGCGGCCACGGCCGCGGACAATCTGGCCGCCGCCCCGGTCGAGCCGCCCGGCCCGGTGACGATCCGACCGCGTGTGCAGATCCGCGAAGGCGTCGGACTGCCCGGCGCCGCAGCCGGTTTCGCTGCGGGGGCCCTGGGCGGTCTGGGACTGGCCAGGTTGCTCCGGCGTAATCGTCAGTGACCGATCATCAGTGACCGATCAGCTTTAGCCCGACCACGCAGCCGATGATCCCGACGATCAGCGCCACCTTGACCGGGGAGGCGCCCTCGGTGCCGGTCAGCATCGCGTATCCGACCGTCAGGGCCGCGCCGATGCCCACCCAGATTGCATAACTGGTCCCGATCGGCAGGGTGCGCATCGCGTAGGCCAGACCGGCCATCGAGAGGACCAGCGCAACCCCGAACACCGCTGTGGGCCATGGTCTGCTGAAGCCCTCGGACTTGCCGAGCGCGGTCGCCCAGACGGCTTCCAGCACCCCTGACACCACCAACACCAGCCAGGCCATGGCACACCTCCCTTGGCTGCCGTCTTGTCGCTGGCCGGGTACGGTGCCTCTCGTCCGGTGTCACACGGTGACGCCATCGACGGTAGCAAACTCCGGTAGCGTCGCACCGGTGTCACTGGTCACCCCTTGGTCCGCCGCGATGGGCATGCGCGCCCCGATCGTCAATGCCCCGATGGGCGGTGCGGCCGGTGGTCGGCTGGCATCGGCGGTGACCGCCGCGGGCGGACTGGGCATGCTCGGGATGGGAAGCGCCGCGACGGCGGAGGTCCTGCGCCGCGAGATCGGTTTGGCGCAGGGACGATTCGGTGTCGGATTGGTGCACTGGGTGATGGCCGAACGTCCCGAGCTGCTCGATATCGCGCTGGCGGCGCAGCCCGCGCTGTTGAGCGTCAGCTTCGGGACCGACTTCGGTTGGGTGCAACGCGCACACGATGCCGGGGTGACGACCGCGACGCAGGTGGCCTCGGTCGAGGCGGCCCGACGCGCCCAGGATGCCGGTGTCGACGTGCTGGTGGCGCGTGGCGCCGAGGGCGGCGGTCACGGTGAACCGTTGCTGGGCACCCTGCCACTGCTGACGGGAGTGCTTGACGCGGTGGAGGTTCCGGTGTTGGCGGCCGGCGGGATCGGCTCCGCGCGCGGGGTGGCCGCGGTGCTGGCCGCGGGCGCTGCGGCGGCGTGGATCGGCACGTTGTTCGCGGCCTGCCCGCAGGCGCTGACATCGGAGGCTGCCCGCGCTGAACTGCTGGGCGGGCAGGACACCGAGCTGACCTCCGCGCACGACATCGCGGCCGGATACCGTTGGCCCGCCGGCATTCCGGAGCGGGTGCTGCGCGGGTCCCCGGTCAACGCCGGTCAGGGTGTGGGCCAGGTTCGACAGTCGGTCGACGCGGGCGAGCTGGTGGCAACGCTGTCCGCGGGCGCCGAGGAACTGCTGCGCGGGCCGTTGGGTTGACGTGCGGGCTCAGGCGCGCTGGCGGTTCATCGACCGGGCCACCATCATCAGGGCGAACACGATGATGGCGCCGACCAGCCCGACGCCGACGCGCACCGGCACGGTATCGGCGGGCGGCAGCGCAGTGGCGGCGACCGCGGTGGGGTCGGGTGCCTCTTCGGTTTTCGCGACGGCCAATGAGGGGTCGGCCTCGATGAGGGTGCCGACCTTGGTGCCCGGCGGGGTGGCGAACCCGTAGTCGAGCAGGCGGGCGGCCTGCTCCCACGGTGCGATGGGTACCCGAGTGCCCTTGAGCATCACGGCCACCAGCCGGCGGCCGTCACGTTCGGCTGCGCCCACGAACGTCTGGCCGGCGTCGTCGGTGTATCCGGTCTTGCCGCCGAGTGCGCCCGGGTAGTTGTACAACAGCTTGTTGTCGTTCTCCAGCTCGTAGGCGGGCCATGGGTATTTCTCGGTGCCAACGATTTTGGAGAAGGTGTCGTTCTGCCACGCGTAGCGGTAGAACAATCCGATGTCGTAGGCCGAGGTGCTCATCCCCGGGCCGTCCAGCCCAGACGGGGTGGCCGCGCGGGTGTCCCGCGCCCCGAGCTTGCGCGCCAGCGTGTTGACCTTCTGCAGCGCGGTGTCCATCCCGCCGAGCTGCATCGCCAGCGCGTGTGCGGCGTCGTTGCCGGACACCATCAGCAGCCCGTGCAGCAGGTCGTTGATCGTGTACCGCTCGCCGTTCTTGACCCCGACGCGGCTGCCCTCGGCGTGCTCGTCGCCCTCGGTGCCGTTCACGATGCGGTTGATGGGCAGTTCCTGGATGGACTGCATCGCGACGAGCACCTTGATGATGCTGGCCGGACGATGCCTGCCGTGCGGATCCTTGGCGGCGATGACCTCACCGGTGTCCAGATCGGCAACCAACCATGCCTCGGCGGAGACATCCTCGGGCACCGGGCCGGTACCTGCGGCGGTCACGATGCCGCAACCGCCGAGAGCCTCGCCGCCCAACGGCGTCGCGGGAACGGGCAGCGCGCCCGGGGTTGGGTCACCCGGCTTGGGGACCTCCGAGGCGTCGACCGCCGGCGGTGTCGTGGTGCGGTACGGGCAGGGGTCCGGCGCCGGTTCCGCACCCGCCAGCGGCGCGCTGACCAGCGCGGGACCCGCCAGCATCAGTGCCGCGGTGACCGCGCAAGTAACTCGGCGCAACGTCGCGAAGGAAGCCATGATGACTGCAGATTAGGAGACCGCGGACCGATTTTCGGCTCGCCACGCTGTGGCTGATGTGACTTATGTGATTAATGTGATTTAACGCCGACGACGGTGCATCCGGATCGAGCGAGATGGCGATTTCTCGATCCGGGTGCACCGTCGATGGGGGGTCAGAGTCGGCGCGCGGCCTCGGACAGCACGTTGTGCAGGATGTCGTAGATCGCGTCGAATTCGGCCTGCCCGCTGATCAGCGGCGGTGCCAGCTGCACCACTGGGTCGCCACGGTCGTCGGCGCGGCAGTACAGCCCCGCCTCCCACAGCGCCGGAGTCAGGAATCCGCGCAGCAGCCGCTCGGACTCGTCGTCGTCGAAGGTCTCCTTGGTGGCCTTGTCTTTGACCAGTTCGATGCCGTAGAAGAAACCTTCGCCACGCACATCGCCGACGATCGGCAGATCGTAGAGCTTCTCCAGGGTCGCCTTGAATGCCGGCGCATTCTGCTTGACGTGGTCGTTGATGCCTTCGCGCTCGAAGATGTCGAGGTTGGCCAGGGCGACGGCCGCCGAGACTGGATGTCCGCCGAAGGTGTAGCCGTGGCCGAAGACCGTCTTACCGTCGTCGAAAGGCTCGAACAGCCGGTCGCTGGCGATCATCGCGCCCAGCGGTGAGTAGCCGGACGTCAAACCCTTGGCGCTGGTGATGATGTCGGGCACATAGCCGAAGTCGTCACAGGCGAACATCGAGCCGATCCGGCCGTAGGCGCAGATGACCTCGTCGGAGACCAGCAGCACGTCGTATTCGCCGCAGATCTCGCGGACGCGCTCGAAGTATCCCGGCGGCGGCGGGAAGCACCCGCCGGCGTTCTGCACCGGTTCCAGGAAGACCGCGGCGACGGTGTCGGGGCCCTCGAACTCGATGGCCTCGGCGATGCGGTCGGCGCAGTACCGGCCGAAGGCCTTCTCGTCGTGCGCGAACGGCTCGGGCGCGCGGTAGAAGTTGGTGTTCGGCGCGCGGAAGCCACCCGGGGTCAGCGGCTCGAATGGGGCCTTGAAGGCGGGGATGCCGGTGATCGCGAGCGCGCCCTGAGGAGTGCCGTGGTAAGCGATGGACCGCGAAACCACCTTGTGCTTACCGGGTTTGCCGGTGAGCTTGAAGAACTGCTTGGCCAGCTTCCAGGCGGACTCGACTGCCTCGCCACCGCCGGTGGTGAAGAACACCCGGTTCAGATCGCCCGGGGCGTAATTGGCCACCCGTTCGGCCAGCTCGATGGCCGTCGGCGTCGCATAGGACCACAGCGGGAAGAACGCCAGCTGCTGGGCCTGCTTGGCCGCGGCCGCAGCCAGTTCCTCACGGCCGTGGCCGACCTGGACGACGAACAGCCCGGACAGGCCGTCGATATAGCTGTTGCCCTTGTCGTCGAAGATGCGGGTGCCTTCGCCGCGGGTGATGATCGGCGGGGTGATATCGGCGCCGTGGCGCGCGAAGTGCCCCCACAGGTGGCGCTGGGCCTTGGCGGCCAGATCGCCGGTGGTCTTCGTCGTTGTTTCGGTGATAGTCATCTAGTGCCCCAGTTGTATTGCTGCTTAACGAGTTTCAAGTAAACCAACGTTTCGGTGGATATCACTCCCGGGACGGCGCGGATCTTGGTGTTGAGGAGGTCGAGCAGGTCGCCGTCGTCCTCGCAGACCACCTCGACGATGGCGTCGAAGGTGCCGGCGGTCAGCACCACGTAGTCGACGGATTCCAGTTGGGCCAGCTTCTCGGCGACCTTGGTCGTGTCGCCGGTGCAGCGGATGCCGATCATGGCCTGGCGTGCGAAGCCCAGTTGCATCGGGTCGGTGACCGCGACGATCTGCATGACGCCGGCGTCCACCATGCGCTGCACGCGCTGGCGCACCGCGGCTTCCGACAGTCCCACCGCCTTACCGATGCCGGCGTAGGAACGTCGGCCGTCCTGCTGCAGCTTCTCGATGATGGCCTTGGACAGTTCGTCGAGCTGGAAGGCGGCCCCCGGGCGCGAATGGTTGATTCGCAATGACACGGCGGAGGGGCCGGGCGGAGAGTCCGGGTGCGACATGCCTTGATTGTGCACGGAATCCGTCGTTACAAGCAACCATTTGTATGAAATCAGGTGTTGGCCATGCCATTGATCGCCGGAATGCGTAGCCTTGGCGCTCGTGAGTGCTCAAAAACCTGCCATCGCCGGCAGTTGGATCAATGGTGCAGCAATAACCACGACGGGGCCGAGCTTCGACGTCATCAACCCCGCCACCGGGGCGGTGGTCACCACATATGCCCTGGCCACCCCCGCCGATGTGGACGCCGCGGTGGCTGCCGCGCGCGCCGCCCAACCCGCCTGGGCCGCCGCACCGCCGGTCGAGCGGGCCGGTGTGCTGGCCAAACTGGCCGAGCTGATGGATGCCGCCGCCGACACGTTCATCGCCGAAGAGGTCGCCCAATGCGGTAAGCCCGTGCGGCTGGCCACCGAGTTCGACGTCCCCGGCAGTATCGACAACATCGCCTTCTTCGCGGGTGCCGCACGCCACCTGGAGGGCAAGGCCAGTGCCGAGTATTCGGCCGACCACACCTCGACCATCCGGCGGGAGGCCGTCGGCGTCGTCGCGACGATCACGCCGTGGAACTACCCGCTGCAGATGGCGGTCTGGAAGGTCATTCCGGCGCTCGCCGCGGGCTGCGCGGTGGTCATCAAACCCGCCGAGATCACCCCGCTGACGACGCTGACGCTGGCCCGCATCGCCACCGAAGCGGGCTTGCCCGCCGGGATACTCAACGTCGTCACCGGTGCGGGTGCCGATGTCGGGACCGCGCTGGCCGGGCACCCCGATGTGGATGTGGTGACCTTCACCGGGTCGACCCCGGTGGGGCGCAAGGTGATGGCCGCCGCCGCGTTGCATGGTCATCGCACGCAGCTCGAACTCGGCGGCAAGGCGCCGTTCGTGGTGTTCGACGACGCGGACCTCGACGCGGCCATCCAGGGCGCGGTGGCCGGTGCGCTGATCAACAGCGGACAGGACTGCACAGCGGCGACCAGGGCCATCGTCGCGCGTGACCTCTACGACGATTTCGTGGCCGGTGTCGGCGAGGTGATGAGCAAGATCGTCGTCGGCGATCCGCACGACAAGGACACCGATCTGGGTCCGCTGATCACCTACGCACACCGCGAGAAGGTGGCCGCGATGGTCTCCCGTGCCCCCGATCAGGGCGGGCGCATCGTCACCGGCGGTGTCATTCCGGACCTGCCCGGTGCGTTCTACCGGCCGACGCTCATCGCCGATGTGTCGGAGGCTTGCGAGGTGTACCGCGACGAGATCTTCGGCCCGGTCCTCACCGTGCGGGCGTTCACCGATGACGACGACGCGCTGCGTCAGGCCAACGACACCGCCTACGGTCTGGCAGCCTCGGCCTGGACGCGTGACGTGTACCGGGCGCAGCGCGCCTCGCGGGAGATCAACGCCGGTTGTGTGTGGATCAACGACCACATCCCGATCATCTCCGAGATGCCGCACGGCGGTGTCGGGGCGTCCGGGTTCGGTAAAGACATGAGCCAGTACAGCTTCGAGGAATACCTGACCATCAAGCATGTGATGAGCGATATCACCGGGGTGGCCGACAAGGAGTGGCACCGGACGATCTTCGCGTCTCGGTAAGGCGCGGTTTGTGGAGTTTCAGCCGCCACGGTGGCGGCTGAAACTCCACAAACCACTACTCGTCGCGGGGGATGACGATCACCGGGGCATCGGTACCGGCGAGGATGCGCGAGGCCGTCGAGCCGAGGAAGATCCGCTTGGGCGCGGCGAACCGGCTGGAGCCGACCACCAGGAGGTCGTCGTCATCCCAGTTGAGTTTCTTCAGTGCCGACTCCAACGTCATACCGTCGGCGACCAGCGATTCGATATCCGGCGAATCCGGCAGCGCGCGGGCGGCCACCGCCAGATTCTCCTGCGCGGCGGCAATCTGCACGGCCCGCAGTTCCTTGAGATCCTCTGCCTCGGAAAGGTTTTCAGCCGATACCAGCGACACCATCCGGATCGGCAGGTTCGCCGCGCTGGCCAGCGTGATGGCGAACGGTAGGGGATTGTCGTCGCCGGGCCTGCTCGGCACCGCTGCGGTCACCGCGGCGATGGTCTCGGGTGCGTCGTCGGCGTAGCCGCGCGGGGCGAGCGCCACCGGGATGGGCGAACTGTGCAACAGCGCGCTGGACACCGGCCCGATGACGTGACCGCCGAAGAAGCCGTCACGAGCGCCGCCGACCACGATCAGGTCGGAAGAATGGCTCTCGGCAAACCGTAACAATTCCTCGGCAAAAGACTCTCCGACAAGGACATTGGCGTTGACCGACTTGGCCGCACCGGTCAGCGCGCCGACCGCCTTGGTGATCCACTGCTTGCCCTTTTCGAGCAGTAACTCCTGATACTGTGCGCGGCCGGGATGCCCGTCGGGCAGTTCCTCGCGCACGACGAGCACCACGTCGACATCGGCGTCGAAGGTGCGGGCCAGTGCGGCCGCCAGGGCGACACCGTCGTCGCCGGTGGGGGTGGCCAGGTAACCGACCGTCAGATGCATGGTGCTGCCTGCGCTTTCGTATCAGTACACATCGGGAACCTTGACCTCGGTATCGGCGGTGAGCGTCTCGCCGCGGAAGAAGCGCTTGGTGCCGAACGCGAAGCACGCGAGCATCAGCGGTACCCCCAGGACCAGCATGCCGACGCCGAGCACGAACACCCCGCCCACCGGACCGAAGGCGGTGTAACCGTAGTCGGGGGCGATCATGTCCTTGGCGCTGATACCGAAGGCGACCGCCATGGCCAGCCCGCCGAGAAGCGGGAAAATGCCGCGGAAGAACAGGTTTCGCGCCGAGGTGAACAGGGTCCGGCGGAAGTACCAGACACAGGCGAACGCGGTGATGCCGTAGTAGAACGCGACCGCCAGTCCCAGTGAGGCAACCGAGTCCGCCAGGGCGTTCTCCGAGAGGAATGTGAGCACCAGATAGAAGAACAGCGCCATCGCTCCCATCACGATGGTGCCGAACGCCGGTGTCATGTACTTGGGGTGGACGCTGGCAAACCGCTTGGGCAGCGCCTCGTAGACCGCCATCGAAAGGGTGCCGCGAGCGGTCGGCAGGATGGTGGTCTGCGTCGAGGACAGCGCCGATACCGACACCGTCAGCAGCAGCAGCGAGGCCAGGACCGGACCACCCACCGGTGCGCCGAGCACGGTCAGGACATCGTCGGTGTTGTTCGGGTTGTTCAGCCCGATTCCCACCACGCTGAAACCGGCGAACGACTGGACCGCATAGGCCACCAGCACATAGGTGCACACCAGGATCAGCGTGGTGATGACGGCAGCGATACCTGGTGTGCGGCCGGGATCCTTGGTCTCCTCGCCGACGGCCAGGCAGGCGTCCCAGCCCCAGTAGATGAAGACGCACAGGATGATCGCTGCGGCGATGGAGGAGACGTCCAGACCCGACGGCCACAGCCAGGACAGTGCCGGGCTGACCGCCTGTGCGCCTGCGGTGTTGCCGAACACCCGGATCAGGGCCCAGATGCTGGCGACGATCAGCACGCCGAACTGGATGGCGATGAGGACGTTCTGCATCTTCTCCGAGACGACCACTCCGCGGGCGCTGACCAACGTCATGGAGATGATGAAGAACGAACCGAGCGCGACCTTGGCGTACAAATTGTCCGCCAGCGCGTCCTGGCCGAGGAATTTGAACAGGTAGACCGCGGCGATCTCGGCGACGTTGGCGAGGACGATGATCGCCGAGACGGCCAGCCCCCAGCCGCCGATCCAGCCGATCCACGGTCCGAAGGCCTTGGTTCCCCAGGTGAAGGTGGTGCCGCAGTCCGGAGTGTCCTGGGACAGCTCCTTGTAGGCGAAGGCCACCAGCAGCATCGGGATGAACGCCAGGACGAACATGGCTGGAGCCTTGTCGCCGACGTGAAGCACCACATATCCCAGCGTCGCCGCCAGGCTGTAGGCCGGCGCCACCGCCGCCAGCCCGATCACCACGTTGCCCACCAGACCCAGCGCGCCGGCCTGCAGACCCTTGTCCGTGGTCACCGGGGTCGGCTGTTCCGCGATTGCCATGCGCGTGAATATACGGTTTCCGTTGTCTGGAGGGGGTGATACGACGAAAAGGTTTTCATTGGGGTAACAAGGCAACGAAATCAATACATCGGCAGTCGGTTCTAGACTCGGTGCCATGACGGCCGAAGCCTGGACCGCGGAGTTCGAGGAGCTGCGGCCGCATCTGCTCGCCATCGGGTACCGGTTGACCGGAACATACGCCGATGCCGAGGACATCGTCCAGGATGCGTGGCTGCGCAGGCAGCGAACCGCCGAACCCATCGCCGACTTGCGCGCCTGGCTCACCACCGTGGTCAGCCACCTGGGCCTGGACACCCTGCGCTCGGCCACCCATCGCCGGGTCAGCTATGTCGGGGAATGGCTTCCCGAACCGGTGGTCACTCCGGTGTCCGGGAACGACCCCTTGGAGCAGGTGGTGGCCGGTGAAGATGCGCGGTTCGCGGCGATGGTGGTGCTGGAGCGGCTCACCCCCGAACAACGCGTCACCTTCGTCCTGCACGACGGTTTCGGTGTGCCCTTCGACGAGATCGCTGCCGTGCTGGCCACCACCGCCGCCGCGGCCCGCCAGCTGGCGTCGCGGGCTCGCCGCGCCGTGGCGGCCGCCCCGCCGCCGGAGGACGTCGACACCCACAACGAGGTGGCCGGCCGGCTGACGGCCGCGCTCGCCGCCGGCGATCTGGACGCCGTCGTCGCGCTGCTCCATCCCGACATCACCTTCACCGGTGACGCCAATCGCCGCGCGCCGACGGCCCCGAACGTCATCCGCGGACCGCAAAAGGTGGCGCGCTTCCTGTTCGGGCTCGCGAAGCGGTACGGCCCGAACTGGCAGGCGGGCAGTCAGCCGGTGCTCATCAACGGTGAGCTCGGTACCTACACGCCCGGCGCGCCTGCCGTCGACGGCTACCCCGAGCTGATGCCGCGCATCACCGCGCTGACGATCACCGGCGGGCTCGTGGCCGCGGTCTGGGATATTGCCAACCCGGACAAGTTCACCGCGTCTCCGCTTCGCCGGCATCTGCCCACGGAACCCGGCAGGCATCCCCGGAGCTGAACCCCTGCTCGGTGATGCCCAGCGCCGAGTACATCCGGGCCCGCATATTCTCCAGGCCGATCTGGTAGGTCAGTTCGATCACCCCGGCGTCGCCGAATCTGGTGCGCAGATCGGCCACCTGCTCGTCGGTGACGATGTGCGGGTCGGTGCTCATGGCGTCGGCGTAGGCGATCGCGGCGCGCTCGTCGGCGTCGAACAGCGGCGAGGTCGCGTAGTCGTCGATGGTCGTGAGCCGCGCGACGTCCAGACCGTCGAGGCGCTGCAGCATGGATCCGAAGTCCACACACCACGAGCACCCGATGGTGCGTGCGGTCCAGAACACCGCCAGCTCGCGGACTCCGGCGGGCACGGTATTCGACCCGGCCTGGACCAACATCTCGTGGACGCCGTTGGCCACGAGCAGCCGCCGGTGGTGGGCGGCGACAGTGAACGGTTGCGGGACTTCGCCGAACTTCCGTTTGGCGATGCGGTAGAGCATCCGGGTGAACAGTCCGGCGTCGGCGGGGTGCAGGGCAGCGATTCTGGGCGTCATACCCGTCAGACGACACGGCGGGTCGATTTGTGACCGAGGTGCTAGTTCGAAACGGGTGCGTGCGGGTAGAGATGAAGCGTGACTGACATGCTGCCGAGCCGGGGCTCGGTGTTCGGTGCCCACCTTCGATCGGCCGCGACGGTCTCCGTCCAGATTGTCGCGGTGTCGGCGGCCCTGTGGATCCTGGCCTGGGTGGTCGGCGAGGCGTGGGTGATCATCCTGCCGGTCGCGCTGGCCGTGGTGGTCTGCACCGTGCTGTGGCCGCCGGTGCGCTGGATGCGGTCCAAGGGCGTCCCGCCCGCGGCGGCGGCGCTGCTGATGCTCTTGGTGGCGATCGGGGTGATCGCGGGCATGATCGCGGCGGTGGCGCCCGCGATCGTCGAGCAGTCGACCGAACTGGCCGAGCAGGCAACCGCCGGTGTGGTCCAGGTCCGGGACTGGTTGGGCGGCCCGCCGCTCAATATCAGCGAGGCGCAACTGGATTCGGCTGTCACCGCGATCAACGACCAGTTGAACTCCAGCAGCAGCCAGATCGCGAGCGGCGTGTTCACCGGCGTCGGTGCGGCCACCTCGGCGTTGGTGACCCTGTTCACCACCATCGTGGTGTTGTTCTTCCTGCTCAAGGATGGCCCGCGATTCATCCCGTGGCTGCGGCGCTCGGTCGGGCATCCCGGCGCGCGGCATCTGGCCGAGGTGCTGGCACGGATTTGGGACACATTGGGCGGGTTCATCCGCACCCAGGCGCTGGTGAGCCTGGTGGACGCCGTGCTGATCGGGGTCGGCCTGGTGATCCTGGGCGTGCCGCTGGCCTACGCCTTGGCCATCATCACCTTCATCGGCGGATTCGTACCGATCGTGGGTGCCTTCGTCGCGGGCGGCCTGGCCGTCCTGATCGCGTTGGTCGCCAACGGGCCGATCAACGCGCTGCTGGTGCTCGGCGTCATCATCGCGGTGCAGCAGCTGGAGGGCAACGTGCTGCAGCCGTGGCTGCAGTCGAAGTCGATGAAGCTGCACGCGGTGATCGTGCTGCTGGCGGTGACCCTCGGGGCATCGACGTTCGGTGTCATCGGCGCGTTCCTGGCGGTGCCGGTGGCCGCGGCGGTCGCGGTGATCATCAGGTACTACGACGAGCAGGTGGCCGAGATGGCGGGGGAGAACATCGGGCCGGAGCCCCCGCCCGAGTAGCGCCGAGTGTGAGTCCTGCCAATCTGAAGTAGATGGCGCGATTGGCCTGATTTTTCGCCAACTGGTTCAGATTCGGTAGAGGTGGAACCTGCGAACGTTTCGCTGCGTCTGGATCCATATGGTGTTTCTTGGTTCGGAGGCGCTGGCGGCCGGGGCGGTCACCCGGCATCAGCTTTCCCATCACCACGAGATGTTGCACCGTGACGTGTACGTTGCCCGCGGCTTCGAACTGACCCCGGTCGACAAAGCACGCGCGGCGTGGCTCTGGTCGCGACGCCGGGGTGTGGCAGCTGGGCTGTCTGCGGCAGCGCTGCACGGCTGCAAGTGGATCGACGCCGCCGAGCCGGCCGAACTCAATCAGCGCAGCCAGCACAAGGTGGCTGGCATCGTGCTGCATTGTGAGCGACTGGACGCAGCCGAGATCAGCGTCGTCCAGGGCATACCTGCGACGACGCCGGCCCGGACCGCGTTCGACCTCGGGCGTCGACGTGGCCCGGTGAGTGCTGTGCTGCGGGTCGACGCGTTACTACAGGCAACGAAGCTCGCTCTCACGGACGTGCATGCGCTCATCGGTTCGCATGGCGGCGCCCGCGGAGTCGTCCAACTCCGGTACGTGCTCGCACTCGCCGATGACGGGGCCGAGTCGCCACAGGAGACCCGGTTGCGCTTGGTTCTGACGAAGGCAGGGATGCGACCGTCGCGAACCCAGATCGAGGTGTACGACGAATACCGCTTCATCGGACGCCTCGACATGGGGTGGCCCGAGTGGAAGGTCGGCGTCCAGTACGACGGTGCACAGCATTGGACCGATCCCAGGCAGCGCGCGTGGGACATCGAACAGGATTCGCGGTACCGGGAACTGGGGTGGCGGATCATCCGGGTGGACGCCGATCTACTCCGCCGCCGTCAACAGACGATAACCCGCCGCGTGCGAGCAGATTTGGATGCCGCCGGTGCACCCGAACAGCTGCCCAACATGAAAAAGATGGCGAGATTTCTGGGAAATCTCGCCATCTAGTTCAGACTCGGGGCGGAAAAACCTAGCGCGCGAACATCAGGGCGCGCTTGACCTCTTGGATCGCCTGGGTGACCTGGATGCCACGTGGGCAGGCCTCGGTGCAGTTGAAGGTGGTGCGGCAGCGCCACACACCGTCGACCTCGTTGAGGATGTCGAGGCGCTCGGCGGCACCCTCGTCGCGCGAGTCGAAGATGAAGCGGTGCGCGTTGACGATCGCGGCGGGTCCGAAGTAGGACCCCTCGCTCCAGTACACCGGGCACGAGGTGGTGCAGCACGCGCACAGGATGCACTTGGTGGTGTCGTCGAAGCGGGCGCGGTCGGTCGCGCTCTGGACGCGCTCCTTGGTGGGGGCGTTGCCGCTGGTGATCAGGAACGGCTTCACCGCGCGGTAGGCGTCGAAGAAGGGCTCCATGTTCACGATCAGATCCTTTTCCACGGGCAGCCCGCGGATCGGCTCGATGGTGATGGTCAGCGCTTTGGAAGCCTTCTTGGGCAGCAGGTCCCGCATCAGCACCTTGCACGCCAACCGGTTCACCCCGTTGATACGCATGGCATCCGAGCCGCACACCCCGTGCGCGCAGGACCTGCGGAACGTCAGTGTGCCGTCGAGGTACCACTTCACGTAGTGCAGCAGGTTCAGCAGCCGGTCACTCGGCAGGCACGGGACCCGGAAGCTCTGGTAGCCGGCCTCGTCGGGGGCATCCGGGTTGAACCGGGCGATCTTCAGCGTGACCATCACCGCGCCGTCGGGGACGGGCGGCAGCTCGGGGCTCTTGGTGTCGGGTTCAATGACAGCAGTCATCAGTACTTCCGTTCCATCGGCTCGTAGCGGGTCTGGACCACGGGCTTGTAGTCCAACCGGATATCGCTCAGCAGATCGGTGCCCTCTTTGTAGGCCATCGTGTGACGCATGTAGTTGGTGTCATCGCGGTTCGGGTAGTCCTCACGCGCGTGGCCGCCACGAGATTCCTTGCGGTTCAACGCACCGACGACAGTCACCTCGGCCAGCTCCAGCAGGAAGCCGAGCTCGATGGCCTCCAGCAGGTCGCTGTTGTAGCGCTTGCCCTTGTCCTGCACCGTGATCCGCGAGTAACGCTCCTTGAGCGCATGGATGTCGGTCAGGGCCTGCTTCAGCGTTTCCTCGGTGCGGAACACGGCGGCGTTGTTGTCCATCGACTGCTGCAGAGCCGTGCGGATGTCGGCGACGCGCTCGTTGCCGTGCTCGGAGAGGATGTCGCCGACCCAGTCGACGACCATGTTCGCCGGGTTCTCCGGCATGTCGACGTGGTTGTGGTTGAGCGCGTACTCGGCGGCCGCGATGCCGGCGCGACGGCCGAACACGTTGATGTCGAGCAGCGAGTTGGTGCCCAGCCGGTTGGAGCCGTGCACCGACACGCACGCGCATTCCCCTGCGGCGTACAGGCCGGGGATGACGTTGGTGTTGTCGCGCAGCACCTGGCCGTTGACGTTGGTCGGGATGCCGCCCATCACGTAGTGGCAGGTGGGGTAGACCGGCACCAGTTCGGTCACCGGATCCACACCCAGGTAGGTCCGCGCGAACTCGGTGATATCGGGCAGCTTGGCCTCGAGCACGTCCTCACCGAGGTGGCGCACGTCGATGTAGACGTAGTCCTTGTTCGGTCCGGCGCCGCGCCCTTCGAGCACCTCGAGCACCATCGAGCGGGCGACGATGTCACGCGGGGCCAGGTCGACGATGGTCGGGGCGTAGCGCTCCATGAAACGCTCACCGTCGGCGTTGAGCAGACGTCCGCCCTCACCGCGCACGGCCTCGGAGATCAGGATGCCCAGCCCGGCAAGACCTGTCGGGTGGAACTGGTGGAACTCCATGTCCTCCAGGGGCAGTCCCTTGCGGAAGATGATGCCCAGGCCGTCACCGGTGAGGGTGTGCGCGTTGGAGGTGGTCTTGTACATCCGCCCCGACCCACCGGTGGCGAAGACGATCGCCTTGGCGTGGAAGACGTGGATGTCACCGGTGGCCAGCTCGTAGGCGACCACACCGGTGGCCACCGGGCCGCCGGGGGTTTCGGTCAGGACGACGTCGAGGGCGTAGAACTCGTTGAAGAACTCGACATCGTGCTTGACGCAGTTTTGGTACAGGGTCTGCAGGATCATGTGGCCGGTGCGGTCGGCGGCGTAACAGGCCCGGCGCACCGGGGCCTTGCCGTGGTCACGGGTGTGACCACCGAAGCGGCGCTGGTCGATGCGGCCCTCGGGGGTGCGGTTGAACGGCATCCCCATCTTCTCCAGGTCATAGACCGCGTCGATGGCTTCCTTGCACATGATCTCGACGGCGTCCTGGTCGGCGAGGTAATCCCCACCCTTGACGGTGTCGAAGGTGTGCCATTCCCAGTTGTCTTCCTCGACGTTGGCCAGCGCCGCGCACATGCCGCCCTGGGCTGCGCCGGTGTGACTGCGGGTCGGGTAGAGCTTGGTCAGCACGGCGGTGCGGGCGCGCGGTCCGGCCTCGACGGCGGCACGCATACCCGCGCCGCCGGCACCGACGATGACGACGTCATAACGATGTTCTTGAATCATCTTGCGTCCCTAGCTAGATATTGGCGTCGAACGTGACGAGCACGTAGCTGCCCAGCACCAGTGTGAAGCCGGTGGCCAACAGCAGCAGCGAGTTCAGCCAGAACTTGGTGGTGTTCTTGCGGGCGTAGTCACCGATGATGGTGCGCATGCCGTTGGCGCCGTGGATCATGGCCAGCCACAGCAGCGCCATGTCCCAGATCTGCCAGAACGGCGAGGCCCAGCGCTCGGCGACATAGTTGAAGTCGATGCGGTACACGCCGTCTTCCCAGAGCAGCATGATGAACAGGTGGCCCAGCGCCAGGAAGACCAGGGCGACGCCGGAGAACCGCATGAACAGCCAGGCGTACTTCTCGAAGTACGGGATGCCGCGCGGCCTGCGCGGTGCGCGCGGGTGATCGAGGCTCGCCGGCCGGTCGTGCTCTTTCTCCTGCACCGGGGCGATGCGCCCCTCCTTGTGGTGCGGAGTCCAGGCCTCGCTCACAGGAACCGCTCCGCCATGTGCATACCGATCACTCCCAGGGACGGGATCATCACGGCCAGCCAGACGCCGGCGATGACCCACAACATCTTGCGCTGATACTTGGGCCCCTTGGCCCAGAAGTCGATGAGGATGACCCGGATGCCGTTGAGTGCGTGATACAGCACTGCGGCCACGAGGCCGATCTCCATGAGCCCGATGATCGGCGTCTTGTAGGTCTCGATGATCGAGTTGTACGCCTCGGGGCTGACCCGGACCAGTGCGGTGTCGAGCACGTGCACCAGTAGGAAGAAGAAGATCGTGGCACCGGTGATGCGATGCAACACCCAGCTCCACATGCCTGGGTCGCCGCGGTACAGACTGCGGCGGCGCGCCGGTTTCGATCGCGGTGCCGGGATATCGGATTCCGCGGCCGTGGCTGTGCTCATTGAGTCCTCCAACGCCTTCGGTGGACGGTTGGGGAGAAGGCTGATTCCTACCCCAAACCTCGGGGCGACTCTAATCCCATTTGGGGCCGCCGAAGAACTAGCCTGGGTGCGCGGGCGCCCCTTGTACCACAAAGTTAGGGTTACCTACCTTGGTTCACCCTCCGGCGGTGGGCGTGTTCGGAATGCATTCAGATGAAGATGAACGGACATCGAATGACTGCTGAAATCGATTGGATTGCGCTGCGCGGCAACGCAATTGATGCTTCCTTGCGGGCGTACGCGCCATACTCCGGCTTTCCCGTCGGGGCTGCGGCAATAGCCGATGACGGCAGAATAATCCTCGGATGCAATGTGGAGAATGTCTCATATGGCCTAGGTCTCTGTGCCGAGTGCGCTGTGGTCTGCGCCCTGCATTCCAGCGGTGGCGGACGGCTGATCGCGCTGAGCTGTGTGGCCGCCGACGGGGCGCCGCTGATGCCATGTGGTCGGTGCCGGCAGGTGCTCTACGAGCACGGCGGACCGGATATGTTGGTCGACCATCCAGCCGGCCCGAAACGGCTCGCCGAACTGCTGCCCGACGCTTTCGGCCCTGACGATCTGGAGCGCAATGTTTGACGCTCCGTCGATCATCCGGACCAAGCGCGACGGCGGTGTGCTCGCCGATGCGGCCATCGACTGGGTGATCGACGGCTACACCCGCGGGGCGGTGGCCGACGAGCAGATGTCGGCGTTGCTGATGGCGATCTTCCTGCGCGGCATGACATCGGCGGAGATCACCCGCTGGACCGCGGCGATGATCGATTCCGGCGAACGCTTCGACTTCGGCGATCTCGGACGTCCGACGGTCGACAAACACTCCACCGGCGGCGTCGGAGACAAGATCACCATCCCCCTGGTACCGGTGGTACTGGCTTGTGGCGCAGCGGTTCCGCAGGCCGCCGGCCGCGGGCTCGGTCACACCGGCGGCACCCTGGACAAGCTGGAGTCCATCGCCGGATTCACCGCCGAGCTGTCCAAGGCTCAGATCCGCGGTCAGTTGGCCGGAGTGGGGGCGGCGATCTTCGCCGCCGGTGAGCTGGCCCCGGCGGACCGCAAGATCTATGCGCTGCGCGACATCACGGCCACCACCGAGTCACTGCCGTTGATCGCCAGCTCGGTGATGAGCAAGAAGCTCGCCGAGGGAGCCTCCTCGTTGGTGCTCGACGTCAAGGTCGGCAAGGGCGCGTTCCTCAAGACCGAGGCCGAATCCCGCGAATTGGCCGCGACCATGGTGGAACTCGGCAATGCCAGTGGTGTGCCGACCCGGGCGCTGCTGACCGATATGAACCGGCCATTGGGCCGCACGGTCGGCAACGCGCTGGAGGTGGCCGAGTCCCTGGAGGTGCTCGCCGGTGGCGGACCGGACGATGTCGTCGAGCTGACCGTCGCGCTGGCCGTCGAGATGCTCGCCACCGCGGGCATCGAGGATGTCGATCCCGCGCGGACGCTGAACGACGGCACCGCCATGGATCGGTTCCGTGAGCTCGTCGCCGCCCAGGGCGGAGATCTCACTGCGCCCCTGCCGATCGGCGCGCATGCCGAGACGGTGACCGCCGGCGCCGGTGGCGTGATGGGCGATATCGACGCGATGTCGGTGGCGATGGCGGCCTGGCGGCTCGGGGCCGGTCGGGCGGCGCCCGGTCAGCCGGTGCAGTTCGGCGCCGGGGTGCGCATCCACCGGCGGCCCGGAGATCCGGTCGCCGCGGGCGAGACTCTGTTCACCCTCTACACCGACACCCCCGAACGCGTGGCGCCGGCGCTGGCCGAGCTCGACGGCGGATGGAGCGTGGGCACGCAGCCGCCGCGGATCGGGCCGCTGATCATCGACCGGATCGGTTGATGGCGCGCGGGCGACGGTTCGGTTAACTGGGCGGCGCCCGGTTGCGTGAGCGAGGAAGATGGACAGATGAGCACGCCATTGACGCTGGACCTCATCAAACAGGCTCCCAAGGCCCTCCTGCACGACCACCTCGACGGCGGGCTCCGGCCCGCGACGGTGCTGGACTTGGCCGAGCAGACCGGCTATGCGGACCTGCCTGCCACCGACGCCGACGAGTTGGCCACCTTCTTCCGCACCGCCGCCCACAGCGGTTCGCTGGTGCGCTATCTGGAGCCGTTCGCGCACACCGTCGGGGTGATGCAGACGCCGGAGGCACTGCACCGGGTGGCCTACGAGTGTGTCGAAGATTTGGCCGAGGACAACGTGGTCTACGCCGAGGTGCGCTTCGCACCCGAACTGCATATCGACGGGGGACTGTCCCTCGACGCGGTCGTCGACGCCGTGCTCGACGGGTTCGCCGAGGGGGAGAAGGCCGCCGCCGGCGCCGGTCGCCCCATCGTGGTGCGCTGCCTGGTGACCGCCATGCGGCACGCCGCTCGCTCTCGGGAGATCGCCGAGCTGGCGGTGCGGTTCCGCGACCGCGGGGTCGTCGGTTTCGACATCGCCGGCGCCGAGGCCGGATATCCGCCGAGTCGGCACCTGGACGCCTTCGAGTACATGCGAAGTAACAACGCGCGCTTCACCATTCACGCCGGCGAGGCATTCGGCCTGCCGTCTATCCACGAGGCCATCGCCTTCTGTGGCGCCGACCGACTCGGCCACGGCGTGCGCATCGCCGACGACATCACGGTGTCCGAGGACGGCACCTTGGAGCTCGGGCGATTGGCGGCGCTGCTGCGGGACAAGCGAATTCCGTTGGAGCTCTGCCCGAGCTCCAACGTGCAAACCGGCGCGGTGGACAGCATCGCCGAGCACCCGTTCGATCTGCTGGCGCGGGCGCGGTTCCGGGTCACGGTGAACACCGACAACAGGCTGATGAGTGACACGACCATGAGCCAGGAGATGCTGCGCCTGGTCGAGGCGTTCGGCTACGGCTGGAGCGACCTGGAACGGTTCACCATCAATGCCATGAAGTCGTCGTTCCTGCATTTCGACGAACGGCTGGCGCTGATCGACGGGGTGATCAAACCGCGGTACGCGGTGCTGATCGGCTGACGGTTTGCGGAGTCTCGGCCGCCACCAGAGCGGCTGAGACTCCACAAATCACTCGGTCCGCAGGCGCGATTCGACGAAGCGCTCCAGCGCCTCCCATTGTTCGACGGCCTTCGCCGTCGAACCCTTGGGCCGCGGCTTGGCGGGATCGAGCACGTGCGCGACGAACGAACCCAGCGGCTGATCGGCGGCCAGCGACTTGGACACGATGGGGTCCTCGGCGTAGTCACCGACGTCGTTGAGCAGTTCCAGCGCGAGATCCAGCTGGTCGCGATCCACGGCCTCCGGGCCGTCGGCGATATCGTCGACCAGACCGGAGAGCACGTAGATGTTCTCGTCGGTGACCTCGACGCGCAGCGACCCGTCGGTGGCGGCGGTGCGGATGATCTCGTACGAGCTGAACCCGGAAAGGTCGCTCTCGTGCTCGTCGGCCAGGTAGCGGGCCAACGTCCGTTCGGAGCTGAACACGCTGATGCGACCGTTGCGGCCGAGGAAACGGGGATCGTCACCGACATAGCAGCGCAGCGTGTACAGGGTTCCGCTGCTGGTGATGATGCGGATCGGATCGATGCCCACCTGGGTCCAGAAGTCGTCGTCGCTGCCGAGGACCTGGCGTTCGGCCTCGGCCTCGAGCGCGTCTTCCTCCTCCTCGGTGTCGACCACGCCCTCGATGACCACGTCCTCGTCGTCGTCCTCGATGAGGATGTCGTCCATCTCGGGGGCGGGTTCGTCCAGCTCGGCGGCGGCCTTGGCCGATTCCGCCTGGTTCACCTCGGGTGTGCTGACCAGTTCGTCGATGGTGTCGACCACCCCGTCCCAGGCCCGGCCGATCACCGCCTCGATCTCGGTCCAGCGCTTGCGCCCCGCGCGGCCCTCGAAGGCCTCGATACCGCCACCGAGGGTGCCCAGCACCGGGTTGCCGTTGAAGAACTTGGTGATGGTGGGCAGTTCGCACACCGATCCGATGGCCGAGACCAGCGCCAGCGCACCGTGCAGGGTGGCCACCGAATCGGCGGTCGGCTTCTCGGCGACGAGCTCGGGAACCCCGATCAGATCGTGCCGCCGCTCCTCGGTCGGATCGAAGCGGTGTGCGTTGGCCTTGACGAGCTTGTCCCAGGCCGGGTGATCGGTGAGATCGTTGTCGTCGTTCGTCCGGACGAACGCGGCGAGGTCGGCGACGGACTCGAAGGCGTAGATGTCCTCGTCCTTGCCGAGGAATGCCTCCCATTCGTCACCTGCATCGCGCCAGCGCGGAGCCCACAGGGTGTACAGGTCGCCATTGGTCAGTCCGAGCCGGACCGGCACGATGTCAGCCGCCATGGCGCATAGCGTAACGATGCATGCTGAGCGGTTCCGGGCCACACCCGGCTGGGCGCCGAACCGGTCATGCGGTGGGACGCCAGAAACCCTGGAATCCCTGACCGGCATTGGTCGTCCGGACGGGGGAGAGCTGGACCGGATCACCCGCCTCGATCATGGTGTTGTTGCCGACGATCATCGCGACGTGACCGTCCCAGACGGCCAGATCGCCGGGGCGCAGCGACCCGGCGTCCACCGCCGCCCCGATGTCTTGTTCCTGGGCCAGCCGCGGGATGTCCAGACCGGCCTCCCGGTAGGCCCACTGCGTCAGCCCACTGCAGTCCAGCCCGACCCCGGCCGTCGTGCCACCCCACTGGTAGGGCACCCCGAGCTGGGTGAGGGCGTGGCGCACCGCGCCGGCCGCCACGGCATTCGGGGCTGCCACGGTGCTGCCGTCGGGCAGGCGGACGGCCTCGCCCGCCCCGAACTGTGCGGCATCCGGCGCCTCGATCTGTCGGTGCGCGGCGAGTACCGCGTCGGCGAGCCCGGAACCCGGACGGGCGCCCCCGGCCGAACCGGTCGCCACCGGACCCAGGCCGGCCGGTGCGAGCGCCGGCGGTGGCGTGGCCAGGTTCTGCGCACCGCCTGCCAGCCGGCCGCGGAGATCGCCGACCAGCCCGTTTGCGGCGGCGTGCGCACGTTGAGCCTCGTCGGCGACCACCTCGGCGCCACCGGGCTGGGCCTGCAGGGCCGCGGCACGCGTCTCGAAGTCGGTGATCAGCCGTTCGAGTTCGGCCCGCACCCCGGTGACGGTCCCGGCGGCCTCGTCGATCTCGGCGCCCAACGCACCGAGATGCTCGGCGAGGGCGTGCAGCGCATCGGAGACCTCGCGCAGATATCCCGAGGCCGCCGATGCGGCGGGGCCGGACCAGGACTGCGGTAGGGCGTCGGCCAGGCGACCGAGCGCCGCTGCGGTCTCGGACAACCGGGACCCCAGCACGGCCAGTTCGGCATCGGGACGCGCGGGCGCGCCCGGCCCGAGCTGTGCGAGCAGATGATGCAGCGGGGTGCTGAGCGCGGTGGGCATGTCAGAGCGCGAGCCGCATCGCGGACAGCCGGTCGGTGTCCAGATAGTCCGCGGCTGTGCGCGCGGTGGTGTCGCCCGCGGCGCCCAGGGCGGCAGCGAGCCGATGCGTCAGCTGCGCCGCCGCCTCCAGGGCGCCGGTGAGGGCGGCCACGAAGTCGGTCCCGACCGGACCGAGCGCACCGGCGCAGGCCGCGGCGGCCCCTGGGAGCTCGGCCGCGACCGCGTCGAGGTCGGTGGACAACCGGGCCAGTTCGACGGCCCGGATTCCGATGGCCGCGGTATCAGCGAACATGTCGTTATGACGCAGCCGATGCCGGATCGGTTCCATCCGGTTTTCGGGTGCGGGTCCGCCCCGGGTGCCGACTAGTCTCTGTGCCCATGGGTCACCTCAACGTCCAGATCGTCGATCACCCGTTGGCTGCCGCCCGGCTGACCGCCCTGCGCGATGAGCGCACCGACAACGCCGCCTTCCGGTCGGCGTTGCGGGACCTGACCCTGATGCTGGTCTACGAGGCCACCCGCGAGGCGGCGACCGAGTCGATCCCGGTGCGTACCCCGTTGACCGAGACGGCCGGCGCCCGGTTGGCCAATCCGCCGCTGCTGGTGCCGGTGTTGCGGGCCGGACTGGGCATGGTCGACCAGGCACATGCGCTGATTCCGGAGGCCCAAGTCGGGTTCGTCGGGATCGCTCGCAACGAGGAGACCCACCAGCCCACCCCGTACCTGGCGTCGCTGCCCGACGATCTGCGCGGCCGTTCGGTTTTCGTGCTCGACCCGATGCTGGCCACCGGCGGATCGATGGCCCATACCCTGGGTCTGTTGCGTGACCGCAATGCCGACGACATCACCGCCATCTGCGTGGTGTGCGCGCCCGAAGGTATCGCGGCACTGGAAGAGGCCGCGCCAGGTATCCGACTGATCACCGCTGCCGTGGACGACGGGCTGAACGAGATCGCCTATATCGTACCGGGATTGGGTGACGCCGGTGACCGGCAGTTCGGTCCGCGCTGACTAGAACCGCTCGACGACCGAGCGCACCGCGGCACCCAGCGTCGCGGCCTCCGCGCGGGCCGCGGCCAGGTCATCGGTACGAGGCCGGCGAATCTCGATATAGGACTTCAGCTTCGGCTCGGTGCCCGATGGTCGCACCACCACGCGCACCCCGTCGCCGGTGAAGAGCAACGCGTCGGTGCGCTGCTGACCGCGGCGCAGGTCCAGATCCTCGACGGTGACCGGCACGGCCGCGAGCTCGAGGGGCGGATCGGCCCGTAGCCGGGCCATCGCGGCATCGGCATCATCGACGCGCCGGGAGACGGCCAGCGTCAGGTGCACACCGCAGCGACGGGCAAGGTCGTCGAGCGCGTCGTGTGGGGTACGCCCCTGTGCCCGCAGGGCGGTCACCAGGTCACACGCCAGCACCGCGGCGCTGATTCCGTCCTTGTCCCGCACGGTGTCCGGGTCCACACAGTGCCCGATGGCCTCTTCGTAGGCGTAGATCAGTCCGGAGCCTGCCCGCGCCAGCCATTTGAACCCGGTCAGCGTCTCGGCGTGCCGGGCACCGTAACCCGCGGCGATGGCCGCGAGCATGCGTGAGGACACCACGGTGCTGGCGACCAGCGCCTGGTCCGGTGCGGGGTGCCGAGAAAGAAGATAATCGCCCAGTAGCCAACCGGTTTCGTCACCACTGAGCATGCGCCAACCGCTGGGGGTCGGGATGCCGACGGCACACCGATCCGCATCGGGGTCCAGCGCGATCGCGATATCGGCCGCCACGTCCGCGGCGAGTGCCAACAGGCGATCGGTGGCGCCGGGCTCCTCGGGGTTGGGGAAGGCGACGGTGGGGAAGTCCGGATCCGGTGCGAACTGCGACGCCACGATGTGCACATCGTCGATACCCGCCAACGCCAATGCGTCCAAAGCGAATTCACCCCCCACGCCGTGCAGCGGGGTCAACGCCACGCGGACCGAGCCGGCCGCACGACGCACCTTCGCGGCCTGCTCGAGGTATGCGGTGATCAGGTCGGCGCCGGCGGGCGGCACCGGAGTACGGGGTATCTCGTCGGCATGCGGGGCGCGGGCGACAGTGGACTCGATCTCGCGATCGGTGGGCGAGATGATCTGCATCCCGCCGTCGCCGTACACCTTGTAGCCGTTGTCGGCGGCCGGGTTGTGCGATGCGGTGATCTGAACCCCGGCGGCCGCACCGAGCCTGCGGACTGCGAACGCCACCACCGGTGTCGGTGTCGGTGTGTACAGATGGGTGACGGAGAATCCCTCGGCGGCAAGCACTTCGGCTGCGGCGATGGCGAACTGCTCGGACCCGTGCCGGGCGTCGCGGCCCACCACGACCGGCGATCCGGCCAAGCAGCGGTCCTTGAGTACTTGGGCCAGCGCCCAGGTGGTGCGCAGTACGACCGCCAGGTTCATGGCATCCGGTCCGCCCCGTACCGGCCCGCGCAGGCCCGCGGTGCCGAAGGTCAGCGGGTGGGCGAACCGGCGGGCGAGCTCGGCATCATCGCAGGCGGACAGCTCGGCTGCGGTGACCGGATCCGGGTCGTGGGCGATCCAGTCCTGCGGCTGTGTCATGCCCCGATTGTGCCCGGTTCGGCATCGGCCAGCTTGCGCAGTACCGGGGCCACCAGCATCAGCAGGTCGAACTCCAGATCGGTGAGGTTCTCCCGCATCGAGCGGTGCAACCAGGCATCGCGTTCGGCACGATCGGTGGCCAGCAACCGTGCTCCGGCCTCGGTCAGCTCCACCAGCTGCCTTCTGCGGTCGCCGTCGTCGGTCCGTCGCGAGGCAAGGCCCGCGGTGACCAGTCCGTTGATGCTGTCGGTCAGTGACTGCACCCGCACATGCATCCGGGCGGCGAGCTCGGCGGGGGTGGCCGCCCCGGTACGGGTCACCTCGGCCAGCACCTGCATCTGGCTCAGGGTGAGGCCATGGTCGGGTCGATGGCGACGCAGCTGGCGGGCCACGGCCATCACCGACTCGCGTAACTCCGTCGCGGCGGTGCCGTCGGAAGCACTCATAAACCAAGTTATACCTGATCAATTCATGGTCTATCTGCTGTTTGCGATCTTTAATTACCAAGTTCATACTTGCTATATGAGGAGGTGGCGGATTGGCTGAGGCGCTGCGTTCGACGGCGAAATGGCTGGTGCTGGCTGTGGTCAGCGTCGGTGTGACCGTGGGATTCACCGCCCTCGGCGTCCCGTCGGCGGCGCTGTTCGCCGCACTGGTCGTCGGTATCGGCTTGGCGTTGACGTCATTCGCTCCCGCCGGGATACCGCGTCGGGCAGGCATGGCCGCCCAGGGTGTCCTCGGTGTCTACATCGGGACGATGGTCTCCCCGGACGCCGCGGCCGCCCTGGGTCCGGACTGGCCGGTGGTCCTGGCGATCGTGGTCGCGACGCTGGCCCTGAGCGTGCTGGCCGGGGCGTTGTTGGGGCTGCGCCGCGATATCAGCCCGCTGACGGGTTCGCTGGCCCTGACGGCCGGCGGAGCCTCCGGCCTGGTCGCCATCGCCAGGGAGCTCGGCGGTGACGAACGCGTCGTCTCGGTGGTGCAGTATCTGCGGGTCGGGGTGGTGACCGCATCCATGCCGCTGGTGGTGACGTTGATCTTCCACGCCGACAAGTCGCATCCGGGCGTGTCTCCGCTCGGCGAAACCGGCGCGGCGCCTTGGTATCTCAGCGTCGCGATCATGGCGGCGCTGATCATGGTCGGTGCGCTGGTCGGCAGGTTGATCCGGCTACCGGGCGCGGGCCTGCTCGGACCGCTGGCGCTGACCGTCGGCCTCGAGCTCAGCGGCTACTCGTTCGGCCTGACGGTTCCCGTCGTTCTCGTCGAACTCGGCTACCTGCTGATCGGGTGGCAGGCCGGGCTGGCGTTCACCCGGGAGTCCCTGCGTTCGGTGGGCCGTGCGCTGCCCGCCGCGCTGGCGCTGATCGTGCTGCTGACCGTCGCCACCGCGGGCCTTGGTGTGCTGCTGGCCCACTTCACCGGTCTGAGCCTGCTGGAGGGATACCTGGCGACCAGCCCCGGTGGGGTGTACGCGGTCTTGGCCACCGCCGTCGACACCGGATCCAACGTCACCTTCATCGTCGCGGCCCAGGTGGTGCGGATCCTGCTGATGCTGTTCGCGGCGCCGTTCCTGGCCAAGGGGATGGCCGCGCTGAGCAGGCGGCGATCCGTGGCGCACCTCTAGCGCCGGTCCACACCCGACAGCCGGTACGCCGCTGCCCGCCGAACGGCAGGAAGCGTGCCGGCCATCCGCAGCGCGGTGTTGCGTAGCCGGCGTCGCCCGGGTGGCACTGTCGCCAGATCGGTGAGCCTGCCCGCCAGCGCGATGACGCTTTCGGCGGTGCGCTTGCGCTCGGTGGCGTACGCATCGAGCAGGCTCTCCGGTGCCCCGTCCAGCACCCGGTCGAGCGCCTCGCCGGCGGTCACCGCGTCCTCGATACCCAGATTCATCCCCTGACCGCCGGCCGGCGAATGCACGTGGGCGGCATCGCCTGCCAACAGCATCCGGTCACTGCGGAACGTATCGGCGATCCGGTGATGCACGCGGAAACGCGAACTCCAGACGATCTGCTCGACGACGGCCCGCTGCGCCTGCGGTCCCCGCTCGTCCAGTAGGTGTTGGACGAAGGCGGCGTCGGGTTCGGCCGGTGCCTCGTCGACTGTGGCCACGATGCGGTGCCGCCCCTGGGGCAGCGGTGCCACGACCACCAGGCCGGCCGGTGAGAAGTAGAGAATGACCTCCTCGGCGCCCAGTCCCCCGGACAGGCGGACGTCGGCCAGGACGAACGCGTCGGCATAGGTACTGCCGGTGAACCCGATGCCGGCGCGCTCGCGCACCGTGCTGTGCAGACCGTCGGCGCCCAGGAGATAGCGGGCGCGGATCTCTCGGCCGTCGGCGCAGACGGCGGTGATGCCATCGCCATGCCGGCTGACGTCGGTCAGGGCAACCGGCCGCAGCACGTGTCCGCCGAGCTGTTCCAGGCGTCCGAGCAACAGGGCTTCGGTATCGGCCTGGGGGATCATCAATGTGTACGGATACGGGGTGGGGAGACGGCCGAACGGCACCGTTAGCAGAGTGGTGTCCCGATCGCGGATGCTGAATGCCGGTACCTGGATGCCCCGGGCCACCAGGTCGCGGGACACCGCGTAGGGGGCGAGCAGTTCCAGGGTGTGAGCGTGGACCACCGCGGCCCGGGAAGTGTTGGCGCCCGCTGCCTGGTCGTCGATCACCTGGACGCGGCGGCCCCGCTGGGTGAGCACGATCGCGGCGGTCAACCCGACCGGTCCCGCGCCGGCTATCAGGACATCGATCATCACCACTCCTTTGTCAACAAGTGTTGGCCAACGGTTGTTGACAAACTATTCGCGCCTGCGATGGGAATGTCAACACCTGTTGGCCTACAGTCGTTGACATGAGGCGATCGGCATCCGAGACCAAGTCGGTCATCCTGGCCGCGGCCAGGGAACGCTTTGCCGCCGACGGTTACGAACGCGGCACCATTCGCGCCATCGCCGCCGACGCCGGCATCGACCCGTCGATGGTCATGCGCTATTACGGCACCAAGGAGAACCTCTTCGCCGCGGCCGCCGAGTTCGATCTGGAACTGCCGGATCTGGCTGACATCCCGATCGCCGATATCGGCAGGGCGTTGGCGGCCCACTTCATCGAGCGGTGGGAGCGCGACGAGGCGTTGCTCATCCTGCTGCGCGCCGGTGTCACCAACGAGGCGGTGGCCGAACGGATGCGGACGATCTTCGCGGCGCAGCTGGCGCCGGTGATCGGCAAGGTCATCGACGATCCGGCGCAGGCGCCGGTGCGCGCCGGCCTGGCCGCCACCCAGGTGCTCGGGATGGCGTTGTGTCGCTACGTCCTCGGGTTCCCGCCGCTGCAGCAGATGAGCCACGACGACGTCGTCGGCTGGATCGGGCCGACGTTGCAGCGCTACCTGGTGGGCTGAGCTCCGCCGGGTCGGTTCAGATCCGCTCGATGACCGCCGCCAGCAGTGCACCCATCCGGGTCGCCGACTGCCGGCCCGCCTCCAGCACCTCTTCGTGGTTCAGTGGTTGCCCGGTCATCCCGGCCGCCAGATTCGTCACCAGTGAGATACCGAGCACCGCCGCGCCGGCGGCCCTGGCCGCGATGGTCTCGTGCACCGTCGACATGCCGACCAGATCGGCTCCGATCGTGCGCAACATCCGGATCTCCGCGGGCGTCTCATAGTGCGGGCCGGGCAGGCCGGCGTACACGCCCTCGGCCAGGCCGGGATCGATATCGCGCGCCACCGCGCGCAGCGCGGGGGAGTAGGCGTCGACAAGGTCCACGAACTGCGCGCCGACCAGCGGCGAGCGCGCGGTCAGGTTGAGGTGGTCGGAGATCAGCACCGGCTGGCCGACGGACATGTCGGGGCGCAACCCACCGGCGGCGTTGGTCAGGATGACCGTGCCCACACCGGCCGCGCAGGCCGTGCGCACGGGGTGCACGACATGGCGGAGGTCGTGTCCCTCGTAGGCGTGAATCCGCCCCACCAGCACCAGAACCCGGTGCTCACCGATGTGCAGCGAATGCACCCGACCGGTGTGCCCGGCCGCCGTGGGTGGGGTGAAACCCGGCAGGTCGGCCATCGGCAGCGACGCGGTCGGTTCGCCGAGCGAGGTCAACGCGGGCGCCCACCCCGACCCGAGCACGACGGCGACATCATGGGCGGACACACCGGTGCGCTCACCGATCGCTTGGGCGGCGGCATCGGCGGCCGACTGAGCATCAGACACGAGTGAGATACTGCCAGGATGTCCACGGTCACCGCGTCGTCGAGCGTCGAGGACGCCGTCAATCGCCGCAGCGGCGACCTGATCGCGCTGTCGCACGATATCCACGCCGAGCCCGAACTGGCCTTTGCCGAGCACCGCAGCTGCGCGAAGACCCGCACGCTGGTCGCCGAACGCGGCTTCGAGGTCCTCGACGCCCCTGGCGGGCTCGACACCGCGTTTCGTGCCGAATACGGCAGCGGGGATCTGGCCATCGGAATCTGTGCCGAGTACGACGCGCTTCCCGAGATCGGACATGCGTGCGGACACAACATCATCGCCGCCTCCGCCGTGGGCACCGCCCTGGCGCTGGCCGAGGTGGCCGACGAGCTGGGTCTGACCGTGGTGCTGATCGGCACCCCGGCCGAGGAGGCCGGTGGCGGAAAGGTGTTGTTGCTCAACGCCGGAACGTTCGATGACATCGCCGCGTCGGTCATGCTGCATCCCGGGCCCGCCGATATCGCGGCGGCGCGCTCGCTTGCGCTGTCCGAGGTCGCCGTCGGCTACACGGGCCGAGAATCGCACGCCGCCGTCGCTCCGTACCTCGGGATCAATGCCGCCGATGCGGTCACCGTGGCACAGGTGGCCATCGGGCTGTTGCGCCAGCAGCTGATGCCGGGGCAGATGATGCACGGCATCGTCACCGAGGGCGGGCAGGCCGCCAACGTCATCCCCGGTCACGCCGAACTGCGCTACACCATGCGCGCCACCGACATGACCTCGCTGAAGGCCCTCGAGGAGCGGATGGCCGGCTGTTTCGCGGCGGGGGCGGTCGCCACCGGTGCCACCCACGAGATCCGCGAGACGGCCCCGCCATACGACGCGCTGGTGCCCGACCGATTCCTCTCCGAGGTGTTCCGGTCCGAACTGCTGCGCGTCGGGCGGCATCCGCTGCCGGTCGAGCTGGAGGCGGCGTTCCCGTTGGGCAGCACCGACATGGGTAACGTCACCCAGCGCCTGCCCGGTATCCACCCCGTCGTCGGCATCGACGCCGGGGGCGCATCGCTGCACCAACCCGGATTCACCGCCGCGGCCGTCGGGCCGAGCGCGGACAAAGCCGTCGTGGAAGGAGCGATCATGCTGGCGCGCACCGTTGTCGCGTTGTCCGAGAATGCCGACGAACGGGACAGGGTGCTCGCCGCACTGGCCGAGCGGCAGGAGAACGCATGACCCTGCGGGCGCACACCGAGGACTGGCTGGCAGCGCACCATGACGACCTTGTCGCGTGGCGGCGCCATATCCACACCCACCCCGAGTTGGGGCGCCAGGAGTTCGCGACCACCGAGTTCGTCGCCACCCGGCTGGCCGACGCGGGGCTGAACCCGAAGGTGCTCCCCGGCGGTACCGGTCTGACCTGTGATTTCGGTCCCGAGGATCGCCCGCGGGTGGCCTTGCGTGCCGATATGGATGCGCTGCCGATGGCCGAACGGACGGGCCTGCCGTTCAGCTCGATCGTGCCGGGCGTCGCGCATGCCTGCGGGCACGACGCGCACACCAGTGTGCTGCTCGGTGCGGGTCTGGCGATGGCGTCGGCGCCCGAACTGCCGGTCGGGGTGCGGCTGATCTTCCAGCCCGCCGAGGAGCTGATGCCCGGAGGGGCGATCGAC
The DNA here is from genome assembly GCF_000317305.3 of Mycolicibacterium neoaurum VKM Ac-1815D. The sequence continues at coordinate 1,666,914 of NC_023036.2, forward strand.
GCGGTGGCCGCCGGCGCCGTCGCCGGGGTGGCGCGGATCTTCGCGCTGCATTGCGATCCGCGCCTGGAGGTCGGCAAGGTCGCGGTGCGCCTGGGGCCGATCACCTCCGCGGCGGACTCCATCGAGATCACCCTGCACTCGCCGGGCGGGCACACCTCACGCCCGCATCTGACCGGGGATCTGGTGTACGCCCTGGGCACGTTGATCACCGGGGTGCCCGGTGTGCTGTCGCGTCGTATCGACCCACGCAAGAGCACCGTGATGGTGTGGGGTGCGGTCAACGCCGGTGTCGCGGCCAACGCGATCCCGCAGACCGGCACATTGGCGGGCACCGTTCGCACCGCCAGCCGGGACACCTGGCTCACCCTGGAATCACTTGTCCGCGAGATTGTTTCGTCGCTACTGGCGCCGCTGGCCGTGGAGCACAGTGTGAACTACCGTCGCGGTGTGCCGCCGGTGGTCAACGAGGAGGTGGCCACCCGCATCTTCACCCACGCCATCGAGGCGCTGGGGCCCGACGCGCTGGCCGACACCCACCAGTCCGGTGGCGGCGAGGACTTCTCCTGGTACCTGGAAGAGGTGCCGGGGGCGATGGCGCGGTTGGGTGTGTGGTCGGGTCAGGGCCCGCAGCTGGATCTGCACCAGCCGACCTTCGACCTGGACGAGCGGGCGCTCGCGGTCGGGGTGCGCACGATGGTCAACCTGGTGGAGCAGTCCGGCCTGGTCTAGATCGCAATGTTCCGCTGACAGCGTTGTCACGGATATATGTCCATGACAACGCTGTCAGCGGAACATTGCAGACGCGTCAGGGGCCGACGGAGTCAGGTTCAGACCGAGTCAGGGTCCGACGTTGCGGGCCGGGCGGGTCCGGATGTCGTGGACGTACTCGGCCGGGGCCCCGGCGATCTCGGCGGCATCGGCCATCACCCCGAGATAGCGCGCCGAGGGCAGTCCGCCCTCCCAGGCGTCCACCACATAGAGCCAGGCCAGGACCGGATCGGTGCTGGTGTCGGAGGACAGCCGTTGTACCCGGCACCGGATCTTCTTGTGGAAGCCCAGCTCGGAGCCCTCCCACTGATCCAGGTTGGCCTCGTCCTCCGCGGTCACGTCGTAGAGCACGACGAACACCTTGGACTCGGGGTCCTCGACCAGGGTCGCCAGGGACCCTTCCCAGCTGTAGTCCTCGCCGCCGAAGGTCAGGCGCCAGCCGTGCAACCAGCCGGTACCGGCCATCGGCGAATGCGGCGCGCGCTGCAGCATCTGTTCCGGATGCATGTTCGATCCGTAAGCGGCGTAGAGCGGCACGGGGCCAACCTTAAGCGGTCCGGTGGGCAGGAGCGAAGCGACCCGGGGAATGTCACGGTGGGCTGGGGGTACCTCCCGCTTGCGGGGGCGAGCGAAGCGACCCGGGGGATAAGGCCGGGCTCGGCAGCGCGGCCGAGCGGGATTGACTAGGTTATGACCGTGCCTACCAGGATCGTGATCATCGGCGGTGGACCGGCCGGCTACGAAGCTGCCCTGGTGGCGGCGGCGCGCGGCCCGGAGGCCGCCCAGGTCACCGTCGTCGACAGTGACGGCGTGGGCGGGGCGTGTGTGTTGTTCGACTGCGTGCCCTCCAAGACGTTCATCGCCTCGACGGGAGTGCGTACCGAGCTGCGGCGCGCCAACGGCCTCGGGTTCGACATCGCCATCGACGACGCCAAGATCTCGCTGGGTCAGATCCACAACCGGGTCAAGACTCTCGCCCGCTCGCAGTCGGCGGATATCGGTTCGCAGTTGCTCGGCAATGGCGTCACCGTCGTCCAGGGTCGCGGCGAGCTGGTCGACGACGTGCCAGGGATGGCCCACCACCGGGTGAAGGTCACCACGCGCGACGGTAAGACCGGGGTGCTCAAGGCCGATGTGGTGCTGATCGCGACCGGTGCCACGCCGCGGGTGCTGCCCAATGCGCGCCCCGATGGCGAACGCATCCTGAACTGGCGCCAGCTCTACGATCTGACCGAGCTGCCCGAGCATCTGGTGATCGTCGGCTCCGGTGTCACCGGTGCCGAGTTCTGCAGCGCCTACACCGAGCTCGGCGTCAAGGTGACGGTGGTGGCCAGCCGGGACCAGATCCTGCCCCACGAGGACTCCGACGCGGCGGCGGTGCTCGAGGAGGCCTTCGCCGAACGCGGTGTCCAGCTGGTGAAGAACGCCCGCGCCGACTCGGTGACCCGCACCGACACCGGTATCAAGGTCTCGATGGCCGACGGGCGCACCGTCGAGGGCAGTCACGCGCTGATGACGGTCGGCTCGGTGCCCAACACCAGCGGCCTCGGTCTGGAGCGGGTCGGTATCGAGCTGGGCCCCGGCAACTACCTCAAGGTCGACCGGGTCTCGCGCACCACCGCACCGGGCATCTACGCCGCCGGTGACTGCACGGGACTGCTGCCGCTGGCGTCGGTGGCCGCCATGCAGGGCCGCATCGCGATGTACCACGCACTCGGCGAGGGGGTGAACCCGATCCGGCTGCGCACCGTGGCGGCCGCGGTGTTCACCCGCCCGGAGATCGCGGCCGTCGGCGTCCCGCAGACCAAGATCGACAGCGGTGAGGTGCCCGCGCGCACGCTGATGCTGCCGCTGACCACCAATGCGCGGGCCAAGATGTCGCTGCTGCGCCGCGGCTTCGTCAAGATCTTCTGCAGGCCCGCGACCGGCGTGGTGATCGGCGGTGTGGTGGTCGCGCCGATCGCCTCCGAACTGATCCTGCCGATCGCGCTGGCGGTACAGAACAACCTCACCGTCACCGATCTGGCGCAAACCCTGTCGGTGTACCCGTCGCTGTCGGGCTCGATCGTCGAGGCGGCACGCCGGCTGATGGCCCACGACGATCTCGACTAAAGGTCAGTTCCTCGTCTCGACGGCCCACACCGGCCCGCCACGCAACGTAGGCTCGAGAGCGTGACTGACCCGATTTCTGGCAATGGTCAAGCTCAACTCGGTCCGGCCCAGCGCGCGACGGCCTGGGAACGACTCGGCAGCGAACAGTTCGACGTCGTCGTCATCGGCGGTGGCGTCGTCGGTGCCGGTGCCGCCCTGGACGCTGCGACCCGTGGGTTGAGGGTGGCGCTGGTCGAGGCGCGTGATTACGCCTCGGGCACGTCGAGCCGCAGCTCCAAGATGTTCCACGGTGGCCTGCGCTACCTGGAGCAACTGGAGTTCGGCCTGGTACGCGAGGCGCTGCACGAGCGTGAGCTCTCGCTGACGACCCTGGCCCCGCATCTGGTGAAACCGTTGCCATTCCTGTTCCCCCTCACCAAACGGGTCTGGGAGAGGCCCTACATCGCGGCGGGCATCTTTCTCTACGATCAGCTCGGTGGCGCGAAATCCGTTCCGGCGCAAAAACATCTGCTCAAGGCCGGAGCGTTGCGGCTGGCCCCTGGCCTCAAGCGCAGCTCGCTGATCGGCGGCATCCGATACTTCGACACCGTCGTCGACGACGCCCGCCACACCATGATGGTGGCCCGCACCGCGGCGCACTACGGCGCTGTGGTGCGCACCTCGACCCAGGTCGTGGCGCTGCTGCGGGAGGGCGACCGGGTGACCGGTGTGCGGGTTCGCGACACGGAGAATGGCGCGGTCACCGAGGTGCACGGGCATGTCGTGGTGAACGCGACCGGGGTGTGGACCGACGAGATCCAGGCGTTGAGCAAGGAGCGCGGACGGTTCCGGGTGCGGGCCTCCAAGGGCGTGCACATCGTGGTCCCGCGTGATCGCATCGTCAGCGAGGTGGCGATCATCCTGCGCACCGAGAAGTCGGTGTTGTTCGTGATCCCGTGGGGCACACACTGGATCATCGGGACCACCGATACCGACTGGAATCTCGACCTGGCCCACCCGGCGGCCACGAAGGCCGATATCGACTACATCCTCGGTCACGTCAACTCGGTGCTCGCCACTCCACTGACCCATGACGATATCGACGGCGTCTATGCCGGTCTGCGTCCGCTGCTGGCCGGTGAGAGCGAGTCCACCTCAAAACTGTCCCGCGAACACGCAGTGGCGGTGCCCTCGCCGGGGCTGGTGGCCATTGCGGGCGGCAAGTACACCACCTACCGGGTGATGGGTGCCGACGCCATCGACGCCGCAGCCGAATTCGTGCCGACCCGGGTGGCGCCGTCGATCACCGAGAAGGTGCCGCTGGTCGGCGCCGACGGCTATTTCGCGTTGGTGAACCAGACCGAACACGTGGGTGCCCATTATGATCTGCACCCCTACCGGGTGCGGCATCTGCTGGACCGGTACGGCTCGCTGATCAGTGAGGTTTTGACGATGGCGGACGGGAAACCCGAACTGCTGGAACCGATCACGGCTGCACCGGTGTACCTGAAGGTGGAGGCGGTCTACGCCGCCGCCGCCGAAGGCGCGCTGCATCTGGAGGACATCCTGGCCCGTCGGATGCGGATCTCGATCGAGTATCCGCACCGGGGTGTGGACTGTGCCCGCGAAGTCGCCGAAACCGTTGCGCCCGTTCTCGGTTGGAGCGAGGCGGATATCGACCGCGAGGTGGCGACCTATCTGGCGCGGGTGGAGGCCGAGGTGCGCTCGCAGACCCAACCGGACGACGAGTCCGCCGATGCCCTACGGGCGGCAGCCCCGGAGGCGCGCGCGGAGATCCTGGAACCGGTGCCGCTCACTTGAGCGCATCCGACCGGTACGCCGGGATCGGCCCGGCACGGGTGCGCCTGCACGGCGGCCGACTGGTCGACGAGTTCGAACGGCGCTGGGGCGCGGGCGCCAAAGTAGTTGCCGGGGAGGTGTTCTCGTCCGACGGGATCCCTTACGACGAGTACTCGGTGCTTGCGGCGGGTGCGCACGTCTACCTCTACCGCGATCTGCCCGACGAGGTGACGGTGCCGTTCGACATGCCGATCGTGCACCACGACGACGATATCGTCGTCGTCGACAAACCCCACTTCCTGGCGACCATGCCCCGCGGTGGGCATGTGGTGCAGACCGCGCTGGTGCGGTTGCGCCGTGAGCTCGGCCTCGCCGAACTGAGCCCGGCGCATCGGCTCGACAGGCTGACCGCCGGCGTGCTGCTGTTCACGGTGCGCCGCGAGGTGCGGGGTGCCTATCAGACGATGTTCGCCGACGGCCGCGTGCGCAAGACCTATCTGGCGCGGGCCGCCGGAACCCCGACCGTCGCGCTTCCCGCGGTGCTGCGCAGCAGGATCACCAAGGTGCGTGGTCGCCTGCAGGCGTTCGAGGAGCCCGGCGAGCCGAACGCCGAGACCTATGCCGAGAGGCTGGGCGCCGGGCTGTACAAGCTGAGCCCACGCACCGGGCGGACCCATCAGTTGCGGGTGCAGATGAACTCGATGGGCGTGCCGATCGACAACGACCCGCTCTATCCGCGCCTCGTCGAGGTGGCGGCAGGTGATTTCTCGCGGCCGCTGCAGTTGCTGGCCCAATGCCTGGAGTTCGACGATCCGCTCGGCGGTGCATCCCGCCGGTTCGTCAGCCGGCGGGAGTTGTCAGTTCGCTAGGCGCGTGAACTGGGCGATACCGCCGTAGTGCTCCAGCGAGTGGGTCTGCGCCAGCGGGTTCTCGTCGAAAAGGTACTCGACGTAGAGCTTCTTGATCTTCTCCGCGACATCGACCGGGATGTTGTCGATGACGGCCGCTTCCAGGCCTTCGATATCGATCTTCAGGATGTCGATCTGCCCGTGCTTGTCGATGACATCGCGAAGCACCTGTTGTGACTCCACGCAGGTCACGGTCAGCGAGTTGCCGAAGTGGGCGTTGACGCCGCCGTAGCGCCCGGTCTCCTCGAACCCGAACTCGACCTCGCCGGCGCTGGCTCCGACCGCGACCTGCTGCAGGGTGTAACGATCCTCGAAGGGGCGCAGGTTCTCCTGCAGGCGCGTGACGTTACGCGGCAGCGGCTCGAACAGGTAGGTGTAGGCATCCTTGCTGCGGGACAGGAAATACGCCGCCGAGATGCCGATATTGGAGCCGTAGTCGACGATGACACGATCGTCGGCATCGGCGTGGTAGTCCGACCGGCAGAAGATCTCGTTGACGGTGAGCAGGTCGTGCGACGAGTAGAGGCGTAGCTCGATCCAGCCCATCGGGCTGCGCAAGCGCATCGTGGTGGGGTAGCTCCCGCCGCCGGTCAGATACTGCTTGAAGACCGCGATCGGATGCTCGTAGACGCGGAACATGTTCCGGGCTGCGATGTAGTTCCGGCGATGCAGCACTGAACTGGCAATCTTGCCGGCCCCGCGTCCAGCGATCTGCATTACACCTCCAGGTTCGCGGGCCCGCCCGATCGGCGCGGCACCCGGTTCGGATCGAGATTAGCTGCCGAACCAGATGTTCACAGCTTAGGTGTGCCCCTCGAAGGGGTCCGCGTCGAGCGTAGGCGACCGGTCAGCGCGGCGCGCGGTCGGTTGCTGGGGTCCAGTTTCCCGCACGTCAGCGGGGCGATCTGGTCTACTACTGGCGTGGATCGCGCAGCCTTTGACCGATTGTTCGACATGACTGATCGCACCGTGATTGTGACCGGGGGCACCCGCGGAATCGGTCTTGCGCTGGCCGAAGGCTTCGTGCTGGCCGGTGCCAGGGTGGTCGTCGCCAGCCGTAAACCGGACGCCTGCGCCGCCGCTGCGGAGCATCTGCGCGGACTCGGTGGGCAGGCCATCGGGGTACCGACGCACATGGGTGACGTGGACGATCTGGGCGCCCTGGTGGAGGCGACGGTTGCCGAGTTCGGCGGCATCGATGTGGTGGTCAACAATGCCGCCAACGCGCTGGCCCAGCCGATCGGCCAGATGACGCCGGAGGCGTGGCAGAAGTCGTATGCGGTCAATCTGCAGGGACCGGTGTTCCTGGTGCAGCACGCACTGCCGCATCTGCAGCGCAGCGCGGCCGCGGCCGTCCTGAACATGGTCTCGGTCGGCGCCTTCATGTTCGCGCCGGCGCTGTCCATCTACGCATCGGGTAAGGCCGCGCTGATGTCGATGACCCGATCGATGGCCGCCGAGCTGGTGTCGGCCGGTATCCGGGTCAATGCCATCGCGCCCGGACCCGTGGACACCGACATGATGCGCAACAACCCGCAGGAGGCCATCGATGCGATGACCAACGGCACCTTGTTGGGCAGGCTGGCATCCCCGGACGAGATGGTGGGGGCCGCGCTGCTGTTGTGCTCGGCGGCCGGTAGTTACATCACCGGGCAGGTCGTGATCGTCGACGGCGGCGGGACGCCCCGCTAATCCTTCTTGCGCGCGGCGAAGGCATCGGTGAAGGCTTGCATCGCACCGCTGCCCGCGGCGAGGATCTGGCTGCGATTCTCCACCTGCAGTGCGGTCTCCAGGCATCCCGCGTCGAGGTTGGCCCACAGCACCTGTTTGGTGGATTCCAGCCCGAATGTGCCGAATCCGCACATGGTTTCGGCGATGTCGAGTGCTTCGGCGAGCGGGTCCGTCGCGATCCGGGACACCATGCCCAAGCGCAGCGCCTCGGCGGCATCGACGGTGCGCGCGGTCAGGATCAGGTCGAAGGCGGGGCCCGCGCCGATGATGCGCGGCAACGTGTAACTGACTCCGATATCGCAGCCGCCGAGGCCGAGCTTGATGAATTGGGTGCAAAAGCGCGCGGCCTCCGAGGCGACGCGGATGTCACTGGCCATGGCGAGGGCAAACCCGCCGCCGTAGGCCGCGCCGTTGACCGCAGCGATCACCGGCTGGCGGAGTCGGTGCAGTTTGACCGTCAACGCGGCGATACGTTCCTGCCAGCGCATCCCGGCCCGCGGCTTTTCCAGCCCGTCCGAGACCGGCGGCGTGCTGCTGTCGGTGAGGTCCAGCCCCGAGCAGAATCCGCGACCGGCGCCGGTGAGCACCACCACCCGGCAGTCGTTGTCCGCTGCGATCGCGTCCAGGGTGGCGTGGAGATCCTCGACAAGCTCGGGGGACAGCGCGTTGAGTTTCGCCGGCCTGTTCAGGGTGATGACGGCGATCTCGGGGCGTGGGCGGGAGAGCTCGAGGGTCGGCATGAGCCGACTCTAGGTGGTCGCGCTGCTCCAGCCCCGGACCCCGATGGTGATCATCGACATCTGTTTGATGGCGGTTCTTTTGATCTCGTCGAGCGCGGTCTGGTCGGCGGCGTCCTCGGCCAGTTCGGCGACCGAGATCATGGCGTTGACGAACAGGCTGGCCAGAATGTTGAGATCCTCGCTGCTCCACCCCTTGAGGCCGGGGAACCGGGCCAGGTCGATGGCGAGCTCGGAGGTGAGTAGTCGGAGCTCGGTACGGATGGCGTACCGCAGCACCGAGACTCCGCTCGAGCGTTCGCGGGTGATGAACCGCCAGTGCTCACGGCGTTCGCTGATGCTCGCGATCAGGATCTCGGCCGAGGAGTCGATGACGTGGTTGGGGTCGAGCTTGCCTGCACGTGCGCCGCGCAGCATGTCGCGCAGCGAGCGGAAGGACTCGTCGATGAGGACCAGCCCGAGCGCTTCCATGGATTCGAAATGTCGGTAGAAGGCCGCGGGCACGATCCCCGCTTCGCGGGTCACCTCGCGCAGGCTCAGCGCGGTGAAGCTGTCCTGCTCCAGCAGGTGCAGGGCGGCGGCGACGATGGCCCGGCGGGTGACCTCCTTGCGCTCCTCGCGCGACAGCGTGTCCTTGGCCGGACGGCTGGACCGGCTTCGGCCGGAGCGCCCTGACCGGGACCTGGATGCGTCGCTTTCCACAACCATCGAGCCTACAACTGTGCTCATCGGGTCGTACCCGTCATTGCGTCTCCACTTGTTAGTGATTTGGGAGTACAGGTGTTCACCGTGTTATGGCCATCACAACCTGGTGATATTGGTTGACGAGACCGGCGGTACTGTTTCAGAGTGTACATATGTTCACCGAAACGTTGACGCACCGGCTGCGGGATCGAGTGCTCCGCTCTCCGCTGCTGGATCTGTTGACCGGACCGCATGGTGTGGACCGGTACACCGAGATCGTCGATCCGGTGTGGATCAAGGGCAATGCCCGCGCCAAGGTGGTGGCGGTACGCCGCCAGACGACCCGCAGCGTCACGTTGACGCTGGAACCCAACCAGGCCTTCACCGGCTTTCGGGCGGGGCAGCACATCAACCTGTCGGTCGAGATCGACGGCCGCCGCCGGACCAGGCCGTACTCGCCGGCCAGTGCCGAGGGCAGCCGGCTCATCGAGCTGACCGTCGGCCTGCACGACGGCGGCCTGGTGTCGACCTACCTCTATAAGAACGCCACCCCGGGCATGGTCGTCGGACTGGATTCCGTCGGCGGTGACTTCACCATGCCGGCCCAGCGTCCCGAGCGGATCCTGTTCGTCTCCGGCGGCAGCGGCATCACCCCGGTGTTGTCGATGCTGCGCACGCTGAAGGCCGAAGGATTCACCGGTGAGGCGGCCTTCATCCACTATGCACGCTCGGAGCGGGACGCCTGCTATCGCGACGAGCTCGACCGGATGCCCGGTGTGCGGGTACTGCACGGCTACACCCGAGACGACCAGGGCGCCGACCTCGACGGCCACTTCGCCGCCCACCACTTGTCGGCGGCCATGGCCGAACCCGATGCCGTCTACGTGTGCGGTCCGCCGGCGCTGGTCGAGGCGGTCCGGGAACTGCGTCCGGACGCCCGGTCCGAGAGTTTCGTCCCGCCGGTGTTCGCCGTTCCTGCCGAATCAACAGGCGGCACAGTCAGTTTCACCACCAGTGGCGTCGAGGTCGCCGACAGCGGCCAGACGCTGCTCGAGCAGGCCGAGGCCGCCGGGCTGAACCCCGAGAGCGGCTGCCGGATGGGCATCTGCTTCAGCTGCACTCGACCCAAAACCCGTGGTGCGGTGCGCAATCTGCTCAACGGAACGGTATCCACCGACGACTGTGAAGACATCCGGATCTGCGTCAGCGCCCCGGTCGGCGATGTCGCCATCGACCTCTGAACCCCTGAATCCCTGAAGTTTTCGAGAAACGAAAGGCAATGTCATGACGACCTTGGATTTGCCCCGTAGCTCCACCCCGACCCCCGCCAAGCCCCGCAGCTCGGCCAAATACACGCTCACCCCAGAACAGTTCGAGGCCTTCGGCGCCGAACTCGACGCCATCCGCGATCGCCAGCTCGCCGATCTCGGCGAGCGCGACGCCAACTACATCCGACAGATCATCAAGTGGCAGCGCGGTCTCGAGTTCGGCGGCCGGGTGCTGCTGTTCCTACCGCCGGCCTGGCCGGTCGGGACCGTGATGTTGGGTTTGTCGAAGATCCTCGACAACATGGAGATCGGCCACAACGTCATGCACGGCCAGTACGACTGGATGGGCGATCCGGCGTTGCGCGGGCAGAACTTCGAATGGGATTCGGCCTGCCCGTCCAACCAGTGGCGGCACTCGCACAACTACATGCACCACACCTACACCAACATCGTGGACCTGGACCGCGATATCGGCTACGGCATCCTGCGGATGAGCGAGGACCAGAAGTGGCATCCGTACTACCTGGGCAATCCGGTCTACGCGTTCCTGCTGATGGTGTTCTTCCAGTACGGCGTCGCGCTGCACGAGTTGGAGACCGAGCGCATCCGCTCCGGTGAGATCAAACTGCGCGACAAGAAAGAGATGCTCACCGAGATGTGGGCGAAGGTCAAGAAGCAGACCGTCAAAGATTATGTGGCCTTCCCGTTGCTGGCCGGGCCGTTCGCACCGTTCGTGTTCGCCGGCAACATGACGGCCAACCTGATGCGCAACGTGTGGTCATACGCCATCATCTTCTGCGGTCATTTCCCCGAGGGCACCCACGAGTTCACCGTCGAGGAGACCAAGAGCGAGACCCGCGGTCAGTGGTATTACCGGCAGCTGCTGGGTTCGGCGAATCTCAGCGGCGGCAAGTGGTTCCACATCTTCAGTGGCAACCTGTCCTTCCAGATCGAGCACCACTTGTTCCCGGACATCCCGGCCCACCGCTACGCCGAGATCTCCGGTGAGGTCCGCGAGATCTGCCAGCGCTACGGCCTGCCCTACAACAGCGGACCGCTGCCCAAGCAGTTCTTCTCGGTGGTCAAGAAGATCTGGCGGCTGGCCCTGCCGAATCGCACGCCCGCCGAGGAGTCGCAGTCCAAGGCCGCTGCCTGACGCGCTCAGCGTTGGCAGTTGGGGCACCAATACCGGATACGGTCGCCGCTGTCGTCCCTCCTGATGGGGGTACGGCAGCGGCGACACGGTTCTGCGGACCTGCCGTACACCCAGAACTGCTGGCCCCTGCGGGTATTGCCGGTGATGATGCGATTGGCGCGGTTGCGGTTGAGCCACAACATGTCCCGTGCGCGTTGGACGACGCGTAGCGGATCGGGAACCTCGCCGACGGGGGAGTCGGGTCGCTTACCGAGCACGAAGCACAGTTCGTTGGCGTACACGTTGCCCACACCGGCCATGACCCGCTGATCCAACAGCACATCGGCGAGTTCGCGATCCGGCTCGGCGATCAGGTTCTGCCTGGCCAGTTGCGGATCCCAGTCCGGGCCCAGCAGGTCGGGCCCCAGATGGGCGACGGCGTCCTGGTCGTTGGCGCGCTCGAGCACTTCCAGCACGCCGAGGTCGATGCCGAAGGCCACGGTGTCGGCGGTGCCCAGCACGATCCTGATCCGATGCTGGGGACCACGGAACGAGCCGATCACCCAGCTGCCGTCCATCTTGAGGTGGGAGTGGATGCTGGCCGCGCCGACGCGGATGAACAGGTGCTTGCCGCGGCTGAGCACCTCGTCGACGTGCTGGCCGGTCAGGTCGACCGCCGCATACCGCGGGACTCGGACGTCGCAACGGGTCAGGGTGCGGCCGACGAGCGCTTCCCGCAGTTTCGTCGCGGTGCGATAGACCGTGTCACCCTCGGGCATGAGTTCAGTATCGTTCGCTCAGCGAAGTCGCAGGCCACGGGGGGTGCGGGCGAAGCCCGACCCCAGCAGCGCGTCCTGGACGGCGGTGAGGGTCGTGTCTCCGGCGAGTTCCAGCACACTTGTGCCGTTGATCTTCTCGACCAACAGTGAGGGCACCCGGCCCGCGCTCACCAGGCCGGCTAGGGCTGCGGCGGCGGCCTGTTGAGTGTCGGGGTCATCGGTGAAACTCAGCAGGGTCCGCCCGCCGCGTTCGACGAACCAGCCCAGGGCGCCGTCGACCAGGACGACCAATGCGCCGGCCTTGCGGCCGGGCCGATGGGTCAACTCGGGATCGTCGGGCCACGGCAGCGTCACGCCGTAGGGGTTGGCCGGATCGGTGGCCGCCAGCGCCACGGCGTGCAGTTCGGGGCGCTGCGGGTCGACTCCGTCGAGATAGGAGCGCAGCCGGTCCACCGTCGAGGCCGCCGCGAACTGCGCACCGCCGAGGGATTCCACGAAGTAGCCGCGCTGGCAGCGACCGGCATCCTCGAATGCGGTCAGCACCTTGTACAACATCGCGAAGCCGCCGGGTATCCCGTCGGCCGCGCCGCGGGTGAGCACGCCATAGCGATTCAACAACAGCTCGGCCTGGAAGTGCGCGCGCACCGTGGAATCCGGTGTGGCGGTGGGCAGTGCGGACCAGCGGCCGGCCACCATCGGGTCGGCGCGTTGCTGGCCCTGGGTCAGGCTGTAGCGGCTCAGCCGGGGTGGACGCTGACGCTGCCGGTGCGCGGGGGCGCCGGCGCGCCGCGACCCCGCCAACACGGCACGCACCGGGGCGAACGTGTCGCCGGTGACCCAGCCCGCCCAGATCAGGTCCCACAGGGCGGTTTTGAACTCGGTACCGGCCGAACCGTCGGCGAGCTGGCGGAAGAAGAATGCGCCGCCGTGACCGAGGGCTTCCAGGATGGCCCGGTGGGTATCGGTGAAGTCGATGTCGACCGGCGCGGCCAACGTCAGTGCCGCCGTCTCACCGAGGTGGAAGGCGATCCATCCGTCGCTACCGCCGATCTGCCCGGCGCCCGACCAGGTGACCTCGCCCGATGCCAACAGCTCGTCCAGCATCGCCGGCTGGTAATCGGCGACCCGCTGGCCGAAGATCAGCGGTTCGACCGCCGACGCAGGCAATGGGTGCCCGGCGAGCTGCTCGATGACCGCGGCCAACCCGTCCACACCGCGTACCTGCTCCGAACCCAGGTGCTGCCATGCGGGCAGGAAACGGCCATAGGCGGCGGTGCTCACGGGCTCCACCGCTGCCCGCAGCGCCGCCAGCGACCGGCGACGCAGGATCTTCAGAACGGTGGCGTCACACCATTGTTCGGATGGGCCTGGTGTCGTGGTGAACTCGCCGCGGATCAACCTGCCGTCAGCGGCGAGTCGACCGAGCACATCGGAGGTCACCCGGATGCCCAGACCGAATCGTGCCGCCGCCTCGTCGGTGCTGAAGGGACCGTTGGTGCGTGCGTATCGGCCCAGCAGATCGGCCAGCGGATCCTTCACCGACTCGCTGAGGCTTGCCGGCACCCACACCGGGACCGCGACGCCCACCCCGTCGCGCAGCAATCCGACATCCTCGACCGCCGCCCACCAGGTCAGGCCGGCGAAGGAGACGGTCAACGCCCGGCGTGCTTCCCGCAGGCCCTCCAGCCAGCCGCCGATATCGGGTGTCGTTGCCCGAGCGGCGATCTCCTCCTGGGTCAGCGGTCCCAGCAGTCGCAGCAGGTCGGCGACACCCTCCGCGTCGCGGGCGGCGCGATCGGGCTCGAGGTGCTGAAGCTGACGGGCGGTGGTGGCCACCACCTCCGGATCGAGCAGATCGTGTAGTTCGACGCGGCCGAGCAACTCGGCGAGCAGCACCGTGTCCAATGACAGGGCAGCAGCGCGCCGCTCGGCGAGCGGGCTGTCGCCCTCGTACATGAACGCGCCGACATAGCCGAACAGGGCGGCGGCCGCGAAGGGCGACGGGGTGGCGGTCTCGACCTCGACGAGCCGGACCCGGCGCTGGGCGACCTTGCTCATCAGCTCGGTCAGCGCGGGCACGTCATAGACGTCCTGGAGGCATTCCCGGACGGCCTCCAGCACGATCGGGAACTCAGGATACTTGCGGGCCACGTCGAGCAACTGCGAGGCCCGCTGGCGCTGATGCCACAGCGGGGAGCGTTTACCCGGGTGGCGCCGGGGCAGCAGCAGCGCCCGGGCGGCACACTCCCGGAACCGCGACGCGAAGAGCGCCGAACCGCCGACCTCCGCGGTGATGATGGCATCCAATTCATCGGCCTCGAAGACGAAGAGGTCCGCCCCGGGTGGTTCCTCCCCACCGTCGGGAAGCCGCACGATGATGCCGTCATCGGAAGCGGTGGGTTTCTCGTCGATGCCGTAGCGTTCGCGCAGCCGGCGCCCCACGGCCAATGCCAGCGGACCGTGGACGCGCAAACCGTAGGGGGAGTGCAGGATCACGCGCCAGTCGCCGAGTTCGTCGTGAAAGCGCTCCAGCACCAGGGTGCTGTCGCTGGGGACCGCGCCGGTGGCCTGGCGCTGCTCGTCGATGAGTTGCCACAGATTGTCGGTGGCGTAGTCATCGAACCCGACATCACGGCAGCGCTGCCGGAAACCCTCGGAATCCATCTTGGCGAGTTCACCGGTGAAGGCGCCGACCGCGGCGCCGAGCTCGGCCGGCCTGCCCACGCTGTCCCCGCGCCAGAACGGCAGCCGGGCCGGTAACCCCGGCGCGGGTATCACAAGCACCCGGTCATGGGTGATCTCGGTGATCCGCCAGCTGGTGGCACCCAGTGAGATGACGTCACCCGGACGGGATTCGTAGACCATCTCCTCGTCGAGTTCGCCGACCCGGGACGGCTTTTCGTCTTCGGAGGCCAGATACACGGTGAACATGCCGCGATCGGGGATCGCTCCGCCGGAGGTGACGGCGAGCCGCTGCGCACCCGGGCGCGCGGTCAATGATCCGGCGTCGCGGTCATAGACCAATCGCGGGCGCAATTCGGCGAACTCGGTGGACGGGTACTTACCCGACAGCAGATCCAGCGTCGCCTCGAAGGCGGTGCGGGGCAACGTCGCGAAGGGCGCGCTGCGCCGTACGGTGTCGAACCAGGCGTCGGCGTCCAACGGCTCCAGCGCGGCGGCGGCCACGGTGTGCTGGGCCAGCACGTCGAGCGGGTTGGTGGGCACGCGCATGGTCTCTATCTGGCCGGCCCGCATCCGTTGAACGGTGACCGCGCAGTCGATCAGGTCGGTGCGATGTTTGGGGAACAGCACACCCTGGGATATCTCGCCGACCTGGTGTCCGGCGCGGCCGATGCGCTGCAGACCGCTGGCCACCGACGGTGGCGCGGACACCTGGATGACCAGGTCCACCGCGCCCATATCGATGCCCAGTTCGAGGCTGGAGGTGGCGACGACGGCCTTGAGGCGACCGCTCTTCAGGTCATCCTCGACCAGGGCGCGCTGTTCCTTGCTCACCGACCCGTGGTGTGCCTTCGCCAATTCGGTGGGAGCGCCGAAACTCTGCCCGCTGGCCATCACGTGGGCCGGTGCCCCACCGGCCACCTTCTTGTTGGCACCACCGGTGTCGGTCGCTCCCGGCAGTTCCACACCATTGCGTTCGGCGTGGATCTCGTTCAGCCGCGAGGTGAGTCGTTCGGCGAGACGCCGGGAGTTGGCGAAGACGATGCAGGACCGATGCGTCTCGATCAGGTCGACGATGCGTTCCTCGACATCGGGCCAGATCGTTCCCTCGGCCAGATTGGTCATATCCGGCACGGGAACCTGTACCTGCAACTCGAAGGTCTTGTCCGCGGGCGGGCAGACGATGGTCGCCGCGCCCCCGGTGAGGAAACGGGCCACCTCTTCGGCCGGGCGCACGGTGGCCGACAAACCGATCCGCTGGGCGGGGCGTTCCAGCAACGCGTCGAGCCGTTCCAGCGAAACCGCCAGGTGCGCACCGCGTTTGGTGGCCGCGACCGCATGCACCTCGTCGACGATGACGGTGGTGACAGTGGTCAGCGTCTCGCGAGCCGAGGACGTCAGCATGAGGAACAGCGACTCTGGCGTGGTGATCAGGATGTCGGGTGGGCGGGTGATGAGAGCGCGGCGCTGTTTGGGCGGGGTGTCCCCGGAGCGCACACCGACGGTGATCTGCGGGGCCGTACCGCCCAGTCGCTCGGCCACCCTGGTCAGGCCAGTCAGCGGCGTGCGCAGGTTGCGCTCGACGTCGACCGCGAGGGCCTTCAGCGGTGATACATAGAGCACCCGGGTGCCGGCGGACTCGGCCGGGGACCGCGCCAGGTCGTCGATCGCCCAGAGGAAGGCGGCCAGTGTCTTACCCGAGCCGGTGGGCGCCACCACCAGGGTGTCGCTACCGTCGGCGATCGCCGCCCAGGCCTGTGCCTGGGCATTGGTGGGGGCCGGGAAGGTGCCCGTGAACCACTCCCGCGTCAGCTGACTGAAGCGGTCGAGCGGGTCGGCGACGGGCGGCATCCCACCATGGTGCCCCCAACCACCGACAACCAATCCTGAGCAGGGTAAATCCCCTGGTGTGCTGGGTCGCGGAGGTTTACGATCGAAGGGTTCAGCTCGCCGTGAGTCCGCTCATGACGTGAGGTGAGGGAGTCGTCAGATGCGACTGTTGGAAGTAATTGTCATCCCCGCTCTGATCGGGGCGGCCCTCTCTGCGACACCGTCGCCGCATGCGGGCGCCGATTGCACCAGTGCCGGCGGAACCACCATCTGCTCGCAAGGTGACGTGCGTGGTACCAGCACGGGCAACGGTCCCAGTGGCTCGTCGGGTCCGTATGTGCCCTACGCGTGCGACCTCGATTGGTATGCCTGCGACGACTACTACTGGGGTATCGACGTCGACTTCGTTCCCGGCGTGGGCAGACCGGGCGTGCCAGTCGACCCGGGCTTCGGCAGGCCCGGCGGCCCCAACGTCGGCGGTGGAAGTGCGGGAGGGCGGCGATGACGAATCAGAGGAGGACGAGATGACACCGAACGGGGAATCGGCGCGGTTGGTCGCGACGGTCGCAGGCGTGTTGGCCGTTCTCACCGCATCGGCGGGCACGGCATCGGCAGCACCGGCACCACCTCCGCCGCCGAACTGTACGGCGGCGGACCTGACGGGTGTGCTCACCGGAGTATCCGCGGCAACCTCTGCGTATCTGTTCACCCATCCGCCGGTGAACGACTTCTTCACCTCTTTGAGCGGCCTCGACGAGAACGAACGGCGTGCTGCGATGGAGCGGTTTCTCACCGACAACCCGCAGGTACGCGACGAGCTGAGGGCTATCAGGCAGCCCGCCAAGGACTTCCGCAATCGCTGCGGCGGCTGACGTCGACCCCGCGTCAGGAGGCGAGGCGAAACGCCTTGACGACCTTCGTCGGGGTGATCCTGACGACCAGTTCGCCAGGGACACCGTTGCGTCGACCGTACTCCTCGGCCCGGTCCGCACCCATGTAACGGCCGCCCGCCCGGGTGGCGACCGACCGGACCTCGTCGAGATCATCGGAAACCTGTACCGTGCCCTGGATCTGGACGAACGAGAACGGCGGATGCGGATCATCCACGCACAGAACCACTCTGGGGTCGCGCGCAAATGCCCGCGCCTTGGCTGAACCAGAATCGGTGTTGAACAGCACGTCGTTACCGTCGAGGATAAACCACACCGGGGCCACCAGTGGCCGACCGTCTGCCGCGACGTACCCGAGCATGCCGGTGCGGGTACCCGTCATCAAGAAATCGGCTACCTCAGGAGCCAGTGTCGTCATCGTGTCGAGTCCTCTCGTGTCAGCCTGCTGTGTGCGCATTCTCGTGCAGCGCGCGTCGGTAGCGGCGCATTCCGGCGATCCAGCGGTCGTAGTCGGCGCCCTTGCCCCGGTACATGTCCAGCACCCCGGGGTGAGGTAGCACGAGAAATGTGCCGTCGCGTACCCCGGCCAGGGTTGCGGCGGCAACATCGTCGGCCGAGAGCACTTCGCCAGCGGTCGTGATGGAAGCCGCGGCCACCCGGGCGGTGTCATCGGTCGAGTCGACGATCGCGTCCAGCAGCGGGGTGGCCACTCCCATCGGGCAGACCACGGTGACTCCGATGCCGTCATCGCCGTGGGTGATCGCCAGCCACTCGGCGAACCCGACCGCGGCGTGTTTGGTGACGGCGTAACCGGCGGCACCGATCTGGGTGAGCAGTCCGGCCGCCGAGGCGACCGACACGAAGTGGCCGCTGCCGCGGGCCGTCCACTCCGGGATCAGCGCATCAGCCGCTCGGACATGTGCACGAAGGTTGACGTCCAGGACCCGGTCCCAATCGGCGTCGCTGCCGAGCTCGGGCGCGCCGATGATGCCTGCGTTGGCCACGAAGATGTCGACCGGTCCGAATGTCGAGCGCGCGGCTTCCAGCAGTGTCGCGACTCCGTCGATCGTCGCGGCGTCGGCACCGACGCCGATCGCCTTGCCGCCGATCTCGGTGGCGGCCGCGGCGGCCGCCTGCGCGTCGATATCACCGGCGACCACTGAGGCGCCCGCGGCGGTGAACGCCGCGGCGAGTGCCTTCCCGATACCCGATCCCGCTCCGGTGATGACGACGACGCTGTCTTCGATCTGCATGAGTCGTGTCTACCAGTGCGCTTTCCGTCGGGTGTGCTGTCCCGGAGAGAACCCTTGCAGACGACACGGATTCGGCGTAGTGTCGAACACAAGTTCGAATGCGCCGCGGTTCCCGATTCTCGGATTTGGTGAGCCGCAGACCGCGACTTCGGTCGCCGCGAGGTTCGACGGTCCCTGTCGGGTGATCGTGCGGGCTGTGTGTGTTTGATGGTGCCCTTGGTGGGTGCTGTGGGGGAAGTCGGTATCCGTGATGGACGCCAGCTGTCTTGATGCGTTTGTTGATGCGTTGATCGATGAGCTTGTTCCGGTGCCACCGGGGGATGATGTCGGGCCGGGTTTGGGTCGGTTGGTGGATTGTCCGCGGCCGGTGGTCGATGACGAGGTCTTGTTGGGTGTGTTGGCTGCTGCGGTGTCGGCGCGGAATCTGTTGGATGTGGTGATCTCCTCGGCGGTGGTGGCGGCCGAGCGGGCCGGTGTGCCGGGTCGGCGGCACCTGCGCACCGGGGCTGATCTTCTCCGGCTGTTGGGCATGGCCCCGGGTGCGGCGGCCCGGGCGGTACGGGTGGGACGCGCCGCATCGTCGTTGCCGGCGTTGACGATCGCGCAGCGGTTGGGCGGTATCGGTATCGAGTTCGCCGATGCCGTGGGCAAAGGTGTCACTCACGTGGAGTCTCGAGCACCGTTGTCCGACGACGATCGGGCGGCGGTGGTGACCAAACTGATGGTGCAGACCACGCCGGCCGAGGTGGCGGCGAAGGCGCGGGCGATCGCCCTCGACCGAGTCGCGGCACTACCGGTCGAGCAGCGGGTGGTGCCGGTCGCCGAGGACGCCACGCTGAATGAGATGACCGTGGTGCAGAACGCTGAGGGCCGGTTTGAGGCCACCCTCGATCTGGACGTGACGACCGGGGAAGAGCTATGTGCGGCGTTGGATCCGTTGTGCCGGCCGGTCCCGCTACCGGACGGCTCGCCGGACCCCCGCCCGATCGATGTCCGCCGGGCGGAGGCGATCGGGCTGGTGCTGCGCACCTATCTGGCGCAGTCGAGGCGTCCGATGTCCGGTGGGGTGCTCCCGCACGTCACCCTCATCCGACCGGGTGCCCCGGGCGTGAGTGGGGAGGCGGTGGATCGGTTGGGGTTCGGTGGACCGGTCAGCAGGGCGACCGCGGAGTTGATCGGCTGTGATGCGACGTTGACCTCGGTGATCGTCGACCACACCGGGGTGCCGCTGGATGTCGGGCGCGCCCAGCGGTTGTTCACCCCCGCGATTCGTAAAGCGCTGGCCGTGCGTGACGGCGGGTGCGCACACCCGGGATGCGGGCGGCCGGTGTCCTGGTGCGATGCCCACCACATCCACCCCTGGAGTGCCGGGGGTGCAACGAGTTTAGGCAACGGTGTGCTGCTGTGCCGGTTGCACCACAGCCTCATCCATCACGGTGGCTGGCAGGTCTACCTCGGTAGGGACCGCCACCCCTGGTTCATCCCGCCCCACACACCCGGCGGGCCCGAACCGGCACACCTGCGATCCCACAACCGACGCACCATGACCGACCTACCCACCGCCGCATAGCCCCAAGGCCCCAAAGCTGCAGCGCACCTTGACAACTGAACAGTGAAGTCGGGCCGACGTGTCAGGAGGCCTGCTAGAAGGTCTTGGCCAATCGGTCGGCCAGGATGGCGGCGAAGCGGGCGGGATCGTCGAGCGATCCGCCCTCGGCGAGAAGTGCTGTGCCGTAGAGCAACTCGGCGGCATCGCTGAGTCCCTCGGCGCCCGAGGTCAAGCCGTCCCGCAAGCCCGTCACCAGGGCGTGCTCGGGGTTGAGTTCCAGGATGCGCTTGCCGACCGGTACATCCTGCCCGGACGCCCGGTACATCCGCGCCAGCTGCGGGGTGATGCCGAAGGTGTCGGTGATGAGGCACGCCGGCGACGAGGTCAATCGCGTCGACAATCGCACCTCTTTGACGTGCTCGTCGAGGGTCTCCTGTAGCCAGCTGAGCAACTCGGCGAAATCTCCGCTCTCGGGCTTGTCGGCCTCGTCACCGCCGAGGTCGACCTCGCCCTTGGCCACGGACTGCAGCGGCTTGCCGTCGAACTCGGGCACCGATTCGACCCAGACCTCGTCGACCGGGTCGGTGAGCAGTAACACCTCGTAGCCTTTGGCCTTGAACGCTTCCAGGTGCGGGGAGCGCTCGAGCAGCTGCCGGGACTCGCCAGTGGCGTAGAAGATCTGCTCCTGGTCGTCCTTCATCCGGCCCACGTAGTCAGCCAGCGTGGTGGGGGTGTCCTCGGAATGCGTCGAGGCGAACGACGACAGCGCCAGCAGGGTGTCGCGGTTGTCGGCGTCGGAGAGCAGCCCCTCCTTGAAGGCGCGCCCGAACTGCGTCCAGAACGTCGCATAGTCGTCGGGACGGTTGGCTTGCAGGTCCTTGATCGCCGACAGCACCTTCTTGGTGAGGCTCCGGCGGATCACCTTGATCTGGCGGTCCTGCTGCAGGATCTCGCGGGACACGTTGAGCGACATGTCCTGGGCGTCGACGACACCCTTGACGAAGCGCAGATACTCCGGCACCAGCTCGTCACAATCGCCCATGATGAAGACGCGCTTGACGTACAACTGCACACCGGTGTTGCCGTCGCGGTTGAACAGATCGAACGGCGCCTGCGACGGGATGAACAACAACGCCTGATACTCGAAAGTTCCTTCGGCCTTCATCGCGATGACGTCGAGGGGCTCATCCCACGCGTGCGCGATATGCCGGTAGAACTCCTTGTACTCCTCGTCGGACACCTCGCTCTTGGACTTGGCCCAGAGTGCGACGCGGGAGTTGATGGTCTCGATCTCGGTGGTGACCGTCGGTGGGGTGCCCTCGTCGGCACCCTCGGGTGCCGGGACGGTCTTCTCGACCTCCATCCGGATCGGCCACGAGATGAAGTCGGAGTACTTCTTGACCAGCTGCCTGATCTTCCACGGCGCGGTGTAGTCATGCAGTTCGTCGTCGGCGTCCTCGGGCTTGAGGTGCAACGTGACCGAAGTGCCCTGCGGGGCTTCGTCGACGGTCGCGATGGTGTATGTGCCGTCCCCGCTGGACTCCCAACGCGTTGCTGTGCTTTCGCCGGCCTTGCGGGTCACCAGGTCGACCTTGTCGGCGACCATGAACGTCGAATAGAACCCGATGCCGAACTGGCCGATGAGATCGTCGACATCACCCGCCCCGCTTCGCCCGCCCGCGGTGTCACCGGCCTGCTTCGCCTCGCTCAACTTGCGGCGCAGCTCGCCGGTGCCGGACTTGGCCAGGGTGCCGATCAGGTCGACGACCTCGTCGCGCGACATGCCGATGCCGTTGTCGCGGATCGTCAGCGTCCTGGCGGAGGCATCTGGATCGATGTCGATGTGCAGATCCGACGTATCGACATCCAGGTCCTTGTCCTGGTAGGACGCCAGCCGCAGCTTGTCCAGCGCGTCGGAGGCATTGGACACCAGTTCCCGCAGGAACGAGTCCTTGTTCGAGTAGATGGAGTGCACCATCAGCTGAAGCAGCTGACGCGCCTCTGCCTGGAATTCTCTCTGTTCGACCTGCTCGCTCACGCGGTCATACTAAAACCCGCCGACTCAGCCGAACCGGACCCCCTGGGCAAGGGGGAGCTCGGAGGAGTAGTTGACGGTGTTGGTCGCCCGCCGCATGTAGGCCTTCCACGAATCGGAGCCGGACTCGCGCCCACCGCCGGTCTCCTTCTCGCCACCGAACGCGCCACCGATCTCCGCGCCCGAGGTGCCGATGTTGACGTTCGCAATGCCGCAGTCGGAGCCGTCGGCGGCCATGAACCGCTCCGCCTCGCGGATGTCGGTGGTGAAGATCGCCGACGAGAGACCCTGCGGTACCGCATTGTTCATCGCGATGGCGTCGTCGAGATCGTCGTAGGTCAGCACGTACAGGATCGGGGCGAACGTCTCGGCGTGCACCACCGCGGTCTGGGCAGGCATCCGGACCACCGCCGGTCGCACATAGTGGCCGTCGGTGCCGAGGTCGACGCCCTCGCCGCCGGTGACCTCGCCGCCATCGGCGCGGGCCTGTTCCAGCGCACCCACCATGTCCCGGTAGGAGCGCTCGTGGATCAGCGGGCCCACCAGTGTCCCCTCGGCAGCCGGGTCGCCGACCGGCAGGCTGCGGTACGCGGTCGCGATTCGCTGCACCAGGGTGTCGGCGATCGAGTGGTGCGCGATGACCCGACGCATGGTGGTGCAGCGCTGCCCGGCGGTACCTGCGGCGGAGAACACGATGGCCCGCACAGCCAGGTCCAGGTCGGCCGACGGGGTTACGATGGCGGCGTTGTTTCCACCCAGCTCGAGCAGAACCTTGCCGAACCGGGCGGCCACTCGCGGTCCGACCTCGCGGCCCATCCGGACCGAGCCGGTCGCGCTGACCAGTGCGACACGCGGGTCGTCGACCAGCTGCTCACCGATATCGCGGCCACCCTGGATCAGTCCGCAGACCGTGCCGGCCACGCCGACATCGGCGGCGGCCCGCTCGACCAGGGCCTGGCAGGCGAGTGCGGTCAACGGCGTCAGCTCCGAGGGCTTCCAGACCACCGTGTCGCCGCATACCAGCGCCACCGCGGTGTTCCACGCCCACACCGCCACCGGAAAGTTGAAGGCGGTGATGACACCGACCACGCCGAGCGGATGCCAGGTTTCCATGAGCCGGTGCCCGGGCCGTTCGGAGGCGATGGTCTTGCCGTACAGCTGTCGGGACAGCCCCACGGCGAACTGGCAGATGTCGATCATCTCCTGGACTTCGCCGAGCGCCTCGGAGGTGATCTTGCCTGCCTCGACGGTGACGAGGGTGGCCAGCTCCGCCTTGTGCTCGGTGAGCAGCGCGCCGAGCCGGGCCACCAGGGCGCCACGCGCCGGCGCCGGGGTGGTCCGCCATGTGGCGAAAGCCGTTGCCGCGGAGGTGATGACCGCGTCCGCGTCGGTCGAGCTCGATTCCGGGACCGTGAAGAGCACCTGACCGGTGATCGGCGTGCTCGCCGGCAGGCCCGGTGCGCCCGGACCGGCCAGTGCGGTGGTGCAGCCCAGTGCGTCGAGCGCGGCGCGCACCTGGGCGCGCAGTTCGTCGGCGGTCGGCAGGGAGGATGTCAGGACGCTGGTCATGTGCACGCGACTTTCTCGTAGAGCTCGTAGGGGTCGTGGATGTGGTGGCCGATCCGGTCGGCCATCCAATGTCGGCTGTACTGCGTATCGTCGGGGCGATCGGTGCCCGGGGCGTCCCGGTCGAGGTTCGAGCGGAAGATCCCCGCGGCCGAGGCGGGCAGGAAGTCCTCGTACACAACGGGTCTGGTCGGATCGCCGCCGTGGTAATAGGCGAGCCCGTCGGCGCACATCTGCGCGTCGGTGGCCGGGAAATGGCGGTGCCAGGTAGCAGCCGGGTCGGCCTCGGCCATCGCCGCGTCGTAGCGCGAACGACCTTGCGGTGTCAGCGCCACGCCGCGCTGTTCGACCTCGCCGAAGCGCACCCGCAGCGATCCCTCGGAGAGGGCACCATCGGCGGCGCGGAAACGGCGTGGCTCGGCCAGTGCGCGGAACGAGGTCTGCCGCAACAGGACTTCGGGACCGTCGACGGCCGGCGGACCCTGAATGGCCTCGATCATCGTGATGCCGCGCTGGGTCATGGAGCCTTGCAGAGCATCGATGTCCAGCACCCGCGGCGTCAGGTGATTGATGTGGGTGCTGCGCACGCCGGCGATATCGGCCGCCACCGCCGAGACGGCCGACAATTCGTCATACCAGCCGCGGTCGATCGGTTCGCGGGACAAGGCGAAACAGGCCACGGCGGCGGCGACGAAGTCCCGGGCCTCGTCGGCCGGGCAGCCGCCCTCGTCGGCTATCCGGCGCGCAGTCGAGAGCAGTTCGGCACCGAACAATCGGCGCCCGTTCAGAAAGGTCTCGACCCTGGTGCGCAGATCGGGTGCGAAGAAGCGGGTGTCGGCGGTGGCCAGCATGGAGGTGAAGACCCGGAACGGGTTTCGGGCGAGCTCGTCGGCATGGATCGGCCGGAAGGCGGTGGACACCACCGGGACGGGGGAGGCGGCGGTCCGCAGGTCGTAGAAGCCCACCGGGTACATGCCGAAGGCGGAGAACAGATCGGCGACCTGGCGCAGCTCGTCGGCGTTGCCGACCCGGATGGCCCCGTGCCGTTCCGCGGTGACGCGTTCCAACGATCCCAGTCGCCGGTCCTGCGGATGACGCCGCAGGTGGGCGGCGTTGACCTCGGCGCTCACCTCCACCAGGGTGTCATAGGCCGGCACCTCCGAGCCGTACATCCGGGACAACGCCGCGGCGAATTGTGCCCGTAGCTGCCAGGTTTCACAGCGCGGCACGGGACCTCCGGTCACGGGACCTCCGATACAGTGCGGCCATGACCGACATCGAGCATCTCGACGAGATCGACCGGCTGCTGGTAAGGGAGTTGGTCGCCGACGGGCGTGCGACGCTGGCGCATCTGGCCGCCACCGCGGGACTGTCGGTGTCCGCCGTCCAGTCGCGGGTGCGTCGGTTGGAGTCCCGTGAGGTCATTCTCGGATACACCGCGCGGGTCAACCCGGAGACCGTCGGGCACATGCTCTCGGCGTTCGTTGCCATTACTCCGCTGGACCCCTCTCAACCCGATGATGCTCCTGCCCGACTGCGCCATATCGACGAAATCGAGTCATGCCATTCCGTCGCCGGCGACGAAAGCTATGTGCTCCTGGTGCGTGTCGCATCGGCGCGGGCGTTGGAAGACCTGCTGCAGCGAATCAGGACAGCCGCCAATGTCCGCACGCGAAGCACCATCATCTTACAGACATTTTACGATGGACGCGCATACCTACCGAAATAGTTCCTGTTTCGAGATGACTGCACCGTAAAAATTGCGTTAGGATCGCGGCATGACCGCTGTTCTGACTTCACCTGCCGCCGGCGACCAGGCCGTCACGCCCGACCGGGTGCACGATGTTCTGCGCGCCAGCGTGCTCACCGACGGCATGGATCTGGTGCTCGACCTCGAAGCCTCGCGCGGATCGGTGCTCGTCGATGCCAGGGACGGCAGCCGATATCTGGACATGTTCACGTTCTTCGCATCGTCGGCATTGGGGATGAACCATCCCGCACTGGCTGATGACCCGGCGTTCTGCGCCGAGTTGGCGCGGGCGGCGGTCAACAAGCCGAGCAATTCGGACGTGTACACCGTGCCGATGGCGCGATTCGTCCAGACCTTCGCGCGGGTGCTCGGCGATCCGGCTTTGCCGCATCTGTTCTTCGTCGACGGGGGAGCCCTGGCGGTGGAGAACGCGCTCAAGGTGGCATTCGACTGGAAGAGTCGGCACAACGAGGCCAACGGTCGCGACCCGGAGCTGGGGACCCGGGTGCTGCACCTGCGCGGTGCCTTTCACGGGCGCAGCGGCTACACCCTCTCGTTGACCAATACCGACCCGAACAAGGTGGCGCGGTTCCCCAAGTTCGACTGGCCGCGCATCGACGCCCCCTACCTGCGGCCCGGGGCCGATATTGCCGAACTGGAGGCCGAATCGCTGCGGCAGGCCAGGGCCGCCTTCGTCGCCCACCCCCATGACATCGCCTGCTTCATCGCCGAGCCGGTGCAGGGCGAGGGCGGCGACCGGCACATGCGGCCGGAGTTCTTCGCCGCCATGCGCGAGCTATGCGATGAATTCGATGCGCTGTTGATCTTCGACGAGGTGCAGACCGGCTGCGGTATCACCGGAAGTGCCTGGGCCTACCAACAATTGGGAGTCGTCCCGGACGTGGTGGCGTTCGGCAAGAAAACCCAGGTGTGTGGTGTGATGGCGGGTCGCCGCGTCGATGACGTCGTCGACAACGTCTTCACCGTCAGTTCCCGGATCAACTCGACCTGGGGCGGCAACCTCACCGATATGGTGCGCGCGCGGCGCATCCTCGAAGTCGTCGAGGCCGAAGACCTGATCGAGCATGCCGCCGACGCCGGTCGGCACCTGCTCGGCAGGTTGCATTGGCTGGCAACCGAATTCCCCGATAAGGTGCTCGACCCGCGTGGTCGCGGACTGATGTGCGCATTCAGTCTGCCCTCGACCGCCGCGCGCGACGAACTGGTGCGCAGGTTGTGGGACCGGCGGGTCATCATGTTGGCCAGCGGACCGGATTCGGTGCGTTTCCGGCCTGCGCTGACGGTCTCGCTATCCGAACTCGACGCGGCGGTCGACGCCGTGCGTGAGGTGTTGTCGGGACTCTAGTCAGCGGGCGGGCGCGGCACGTTCGCGGATCAGTATTTTCAACCGCGGCAGATCGGCGCCGCCGACGAGGATGCAGCCGTGGCGTTCGGCGAGCTTCCGCGCCGCCGGGGTGAAACCGTTGTTCGTGACCACCATGGTGTGCGTGCACTCCTGCATGGCGGCGCCGGCGACCACCTCCTGGACTGCACCGGTGCCCACCGGCCGGGCCACCCGCTTGCACTGGATGGCGAGCCGGTCCGGGCGCCTGCCGACGATGAGGTCGACACCCCAGTCCCCGGTGGTCGAGGTCATGATCACCGATACGCCGCAGGATCGCGCGATCCGAGCGACGTAATCCTCGAATTCCACCCCGGACATGGTGTCGATCGGATTCTCCCCGGTTGACGGTGTGCGCAGACCGGTCAGGAAGTGCGGCATCGCGGCGGCGAGCAGTGGAACTGCCAACCCTGTGCTGACCGCCGTGATGGCACCGGCGCCGTAGAGCAGCGCCGCACCACCGGCGATGATGCCGATGGTCAGGAAGGTCGTCAGGCGCACGCCCGGATCCTAAGTGGGCACCCCGACATGCAACTTGGGGGTTGCAGTTCGACGGTCCGATATGCAACCCTTGAGTTGCACATTGTCGGAGCAACCCAAGGAACGCAGATGACCACCGCACTCGAGATCACCCGTATCGTCGACATCGCCGCCAGCCCGGCCGCGGTGTGGGCCGCGCTCACCGAGCAAGACCTGATCACCCAATGGTTCGGCGACAGCGCCGAATTCGACCCGGTGCCCGGTGGCGTCGGGTACTTCGGCTGGTCGACGCACGGCCGTTTCCGGGTGGTGGTGGAACAAATCGAGGCGCCGAGGTTGCTGGTATACCGGTGGGCCCGCGAGATCGACGTGGACCCGGTGCCGGGCAACTCCACCGTGGTGCGCTTCGAGCTCACGCCGACCGCAGACGGCACGCGACTGGCGCTGGTGGAGACCGGGTTCGACGAACTCGACGACCCCGCGACCGCGCACTCCGACAACACCGGGGGATGGCGGACCGAACTCGACGACCTCGTGCGGATGCTCGGGGTCGCAGCGTGACGGGCGCACCTCCGGTCATGCTCGCCGTGTTGGCCGACGACACACGTTGGCGCATCCTGACCGAGCTCGGTTCGGCCGACATGTCCGCCAGCGCGCTGGCGGCTCGGTTGCCGGTGAGTAGGCAGGCGATTGCCAAACATCTTTCGGTGCTCTCGGACGCGGGCTTGGTGGAGGCGATCCCCGCCGGGCGGGAGATCCGCTACCGCGCACACGGTGCGAAGCTGAGCGCCCTGGGTGCGGAGCTGACCGCAATCGGTCAGCAATGGGATCGTCGCCTGATGGCGATCAAGCGCATCGCCGAAGGGCTGTCGTAGCGGGCATAATCCGACGTGAGATGGCCGATGACACACCACAGGAGCATCCGGCGGTCGAGTGCGTACTCGCCGACGGTGGGCCCCGGCGCGTCGGCTGGTACCGGTTCTACTTCGCCGACGAACGGTGGGAATGGTCACCGGAAGTCGAACGGATGCACGGCTACGAGCCCGGCACCGCACGGCCGACGACAGAGATGGTGCTCGCGCACAAACACCCCGAAGACGGCGGCCAGGTCGCCGCGACGCTGGCCGGGGTTCGCCGCACCGCAACGGCTTTCAGTACTCGGCACCGCATCGTCGACACCCGCGGCGATACCCATGACGTCGTGGTCGTCGGAGACCGGTTGTTCGACGAATCCGGGGAAGCCGTGATCGGAAGCCACGGTTTCTACATCGACCTGACGCCGCCGCGGGCAGCCCCGTCGCGCGAACAGCAGAACCAGGTGAGTGAGGTGGCTGCCGAGATCACCGAGGCGCGCAGCGGTATCGAACAGGCCAAAGGCATGCTGATGCTGATCTACCGGATCAATGGGGATGCCGCCTTCGAACTACTGAGATGGCGCTCGCAGGAAACCAACACCCGATTGAAGTCGCTGTCGCAGCAGTTGGTGAAGGACTTCCTCGAGCTCGATTACCACGAGCAGCTGCCGCACCGCAGCGTGTTCGACCGGCTGCTGCTGACCACCCACCTGCGCGCCGATTCCTGACGTTTGTGGGGGGCGGTGGTGGGCAATCCGGGCGCATGTCCATGCGCGATGCACCGGAAACCCGATCGGCGATCCGATTCGGCCTCGTCGCCGCGGTGGTGGGGGTGGCGTTCCTGATCATCGCCGCGGTGCTTGCCCGCGGTTGTGACGGTCTTGTCACCGATACCGCCGCGTGCGGGCGTCCGCAACGGCTGGTGCTGGCGCTGGGGGCGCCGGTGATCCTGTTCGCGGCGGGTGTCCGCGCATTCGTGCGTACCTACCGGATATGGAAGAGAAACGGCTCGTGGTGGGCCTGGCAGGGTGCCGGCTGGTTCCTGATGCTGTTGATGCTGCTCGTTCTGACCATGGGGCTGCCGTCGATCGGCGGTTTCGGACGCTGACCGCCATGGTGCGGTGCGCGTCGTGACGATCGGCGTTTGACGCCGTCGTCAGCAGGGTATTCCTGCGGTGCAATCGATCAACCTGCAACCGATAAGCGACGGAGGATCCCATGGGGCGTGGACTCATCGGCACGGTGGTGCTGGTCTGGTTGTTGATCGGAGTGTTCGCCGCCTGGCAGCGCGATTACTTCTCCGGTGGTGAAACAAATTGCGCTACTGCGGGTTCCATTGCGCTGACCGTTGTCGCGGGCCCGCTCAACTACGCTGGCGTCAATCCGAAGGTAACGGATTGCCGCCTGCCGCAACCGAGTTCGATGGGGACCATGGAAGTGAGGGTGTCATGATAATTCTCGGAGCAATTCTGCTGATCCTTGGCTTCGTGCTCAACGTCTACCTGCTGTGGGTCGTGGGTGTGGTGCTGCTGGTCGCCGGCGCGGTGTTCTGGCTGCTGGGTTCGATCGGTCGCCCGGTGGCGGGTCGGCGCGCCTGGTACTGACGCCGTATCGGTCGACGACGGCGGCCGGAGATGGAAAGTCTGGAGGGCGACCGCCACTGGAACGAGGCGGCTCGGCACGAGACGAGCATGCAAAGGCTGGACCGTAACTGGTCCAGCCTTTTGCAGGAGCTGCGGGTGGTGCAGACCGGTGTCCAATTGCTCACCGGCCTGCTTTTGACGCTGCCATTCCATGACCGATTCGAAGATCTGCGCGCCGAACTGCGGAGCGTCTATCTGGCCACGGTGTCGTGCTCCATCGCCGCGACCGTGCTGTTGATCGCCCCCATCGGCATCCACCGGGCAATGTTCCGCAGGCACCGGCTCGATATCGTGGTCACCACCGCGCACCGCCTCGCCTACGCCGGAATCCTCCTCCTCGCACTGACTTTGGCCGGCGTGATGGTGTTGATCTTCGGTGCGGTCGATGACCTTTCGGCCGGTGTGCTCGCCGGATCGGTCACCGCGCTGGCCATCGCGGTCTTCTGGGTGGTCCTGCCGCTGTGGTTGCGGACGCGTCCCGGGCCACCGGACTGACCAACCGTTTGTCGCCCATGGTGCCCGGGTATGCCGGGGCTCATGACGCAATTCGGATACACCTTGATGACGGAACAGGCGGGACCGAAAGACCTTGTCAGGTATGCGGTTTCTGCAGAACAGACGGGTTTCGATTTCGAGGTCTGCAGCGATCACTTCAGCCCGTGGCTGACCAGCCAGGGGCACGCCCCGAACGCGTGGGCGGTCCTGGGAGCGGTCGCGGCGATGACCGAGCGGGTGGGTCTGTACTCGTTCGTCACCTGCCCGACCATGCGCTATCACCCGGCAGTGGTCGCGCAGCAGGCGGCGACCGTGCAGATCCTGGCCGACGGCCGATTCACCCTCGGGCTCGGCAGTGGTGAGAATCTCAACGAGCACGTCGTCGGCGCCGGATGGCCCGCGGCGGCGCGCCGCCTGGACATGCTCGCCGAGGCCATCAAGATCATCCGTGAACTGCTCGGTGGTGGCCTCGTGGATTTCCACGGCGACCACTTCTCGGTGGACTCCGCGCGCATCTGGGATCTTCCCGACGAGCCCGTCGAGATCGGGGTGTCGATCACCGGTGACCGGACGATCGAGACACTCGGGGTGCTCGCCGACCATCTGATCAACACGTCCCCCGACGGTGACGTCGTGGAAAGCTGGAAGCGGGTCCGCCAGCCGATGGGTCTGCCCGAGGGCAGGGTGGTCGGA
Organism: Mycolicibacterium neoaurum VKM Ac-1815D; assembly: GCF_000317305.3. The sequence goes on from NC_023036.2 coordinate 1,697,937, forward strand.
CAGCTGCCGATCTGCTGGGATCCCGACCGCGACGCCGCGATTGCGCGCGCCCACGATCAGTTCCGGTGGTTCGCCGGGGGATGGTCGGTGAATGCCGATCTACCGACACCGGCGGGATTCGCCGGTGCGACCCAATTCGTCCGGCCGCAGGATGTCGCCGAGGCCATCCCGTGCGGACCCGATCTCGATCCGATCGTGGAAGCCGTCAGCGAGTACGCCAAGGCCGGATTCACCGATGTGGCGCTGATCCAGATCGGCGGGGACAGCCAGGAGCAGTTCCTCGCCGAGGCCGCCGGACCGCTGCTGTCGGCGCTGCGATCGGAGTGGGGGCAATCGTAGGGGGCCAATGAGAACCGGCCGGATGCGCTGAACGCGCATCCGGCCGGTACAGGTCGTGCTGTCGAGCATCACACCTTGCTGCGTGCCCAGCGCCACCGCGACTTGGCCTCGTCACTGCCCCGCTCCAGCGCGGTCTCGGCCAACTCCGCGCTGCGCCGGCGGGCCTCCGCCGCCAGCGGTGCACCGCGTTCGGCGGCCCGCTCGAGCGCTGCCGCACTGCGATCCAGGGCCGTTTCGGCGAGTTCGGCACTGCGTTCCTTGGCCTTCTTGGCCACCGGCGCACTCTTCTCGGCACCACGCTCCAGGGCCGCGGCGCTTCGGTCCAACGCGGTTTCGGCCAGTTCGGCACCGCGCTTGCGGGCCTTCTTGGCGATCGGCGCGCTCTTCTCGGCGCCCTTGTAGAGGGCGGCCGCCCCGCGATCGTAGGCGGTTCCCAGCGACTCGGCCGCGGTCTCGAACGCCGACGCCGCCAGTGGCACACCGCGCTCGAGTGCGGTGTCGGCGAGCTCACGGCCGCGCTCGACACCGATGTGCAGACCGTGACCGAGTCGGTCGGCGAGCTCGGAATCCAGGATCGAATCATCGGATCCGGGCAGCCGTTCCGACACCGCCTGGACGACCTTGCGTCCGGCGCGACGGCCGCGCCAGCCCAGTGACGGCTTGCCCGCGGTATCCGCCGAGGCCAGCACCAAGCCGCCGATGAGGCTCACATCGGTGAGGAATGCCCGGCGCTTCTCGGCCTTGAGGGCGGGGTTGGTCTCCTCCCAGAACATATGCCTGCCCAGATTGGCCGGAATCACGGTCGCCGCCAGGACCGCGGCGGCAACGCGGGGAACGCGTCCGGTGGCCAGCAGCAGTCCGCCGCCGATCTGAGCGGCCGCGGTGATGCGGGCCACCGTCATCGGATCGTCGGGAACCTTCTGGGCCACCGAATCGGGCAGCGACTGCAGACCGTCCAAGGTGGGCTGGACGACCTCGGCCGCGGGTTTGACGTCCCGGAGGGCCTCGATTCCCTGACCGATGAACGCGGCGGACAACAACGGGCGGGCAATTCTGCGTACCAACATGCCGGTGAATGTTCCCACCACAACGGGACGGCAAACCACCGCGAGCCCGGCGACGTCAGGTATCAGTAGCCCGCGCGCTCGTCATCGTCGAGGTCGACTTCCACCGCCTGCTCCTGCCAGTCCGCATCGGGTGTCTCAAGGGACGGTGCGGCGGCCTCTCCGGGGGTGTCGACGCCACCATCGGGATCGGCGTCCACGACGTCGCGGGATTGCTCGACAGCATCGGCAACGGGCACGTCATCGGGAACATGAGGAGTACTCATGCGTGCTGATTACCCATGGTGCACAACGGGAAACCGCGTGCGGTCGTGGTTTGGTGACGACTGGGCTCCGGGTACTGCCCCACGCATGCATTGCTCACGTGAACGAGGAACCGAACTCACCGCGGGTCAGGATGCCCGTCCCCAGGGCGTCCTGGTAGGAGGTGGTTGCATTGGTTAGCCACCGACCCGCGTGGGGTAACCTCCCAGCGGACATGCCGGGAGGCCACATGGTGCAGCAGGGAACGGACGCGGATGCAGCCGCGACAGATGATGATCGGTCGGTGGAGCTCCGGGTTGCCGCAACCCTGGAAAACCTCGCGGTACTGCGCGTGCTGATCGCCGCAGCCGCCACGTTCGAGGATCTCGATTTCGACGCCGTCTCCGACCTACGGCTGGCGGTCGACGAGGCCTGCACGCGGCTGGTGAAGGCCGCGATACCGCATTCGCCGCTCGTGGTCTCGGTCCAGCCGCGCGAGGATGCTGTGGTCATCACGGCGTCGGCGACCTGCAGCAGCGACGAGGACGCCATCGTCGCGCCGGGCAGCTTCAGCTGGCACGTGCTCAGCTCACTGACCGACGAGGTGAACACCTTCTCTGACGGCCAGCACGGCGACGGTGGCCAGATATTCGGGATCTCGCTCACTGCGCGGCGAGCGAGTCTGTTGCAGTGAACTCCGAATACGCCGACGTCATCGAGATGTTTCGCGTACTCGGCGAACTGCGCGATGGGTCGGCAGAGTACGAGCGGCAGCGCGAACGCATCGTCACCCGCTGCCTGCCACTGGCAGATCACATCGCCCGACGGTTCGAGGGTCGCGGCGAGGCGCGCGACGACCTGGTCCAGGTCGCCAGGGTGGGCCTCGTCAATGCCGTGAACCGGTTCGACGTCGAGGCCGGTTCGGACTTCGCGTCGTATGCGGTGCCGACGATCATGGGCGAGGTACGCAGGCACTTCCGGGACAACGGTTGGTCGGTCAAGGTGCCGCGCCGGCTCAAGGAACTGCATCTGCGTCTCGGCGCCGCGACGGCTGAGATGTCGCAGCGCCTTGGCCGGGCACCCACACCGTCGGAGTTGGCTGCCGAGCTGGACATGGACCGCGAAGAGGTGGTCGAAGGCCTGATCGCGGGCAGCTCGTACAACACGCTGTCCATCGACAGCGGGGGTTCCGGTGACGACGAGGCGCCGGCTATCGCCGATACTCTCGGCTCACCGGACGATGCGCTGGATCAGATCGAGAACCGCGAGGCGCTGCGGCCGTTGCTGTCCAAACTGCCCGAACGTGAGCGCACCGTTCTGGTCCTGCGCTTCTTCGAGTCCATGACGCAGTCCCAGATCGCCGAACGCGTCGGCATCTCGCAGATGCATGTGTCGCGGCTGCTGGCCCGCTCACTGGCCAAACTGCGGGACGAGCTGCAGTAGCGGCTGTCCCTGGAGGCGGCAGGCGGCCTCGGTGGTGCTCTCGGCGGTGGGCAGGACACCGTCTGGATCGCAGATCCGCAGCAGCCGCCGCACCGCGGCACTGGGCACCAGCACCCACCGGGCAGCCTTGCCCGCGGCCGTCACGCTGACGGTGTGCAACATCGAGAACGCCTCGGTGCCAAAGAAATCGATGGCGGACAGGTCGACGATCAGCTGTTCGGTGTGCGCGAGGTGGGTGAGCGCGTAGTTGCTGAACCGGCGCGCGTTGGCGGCGTCGAGCTGGCCGCACACCTCGACGACGGTCGTGGACGGCGGCAGGTGGCGGACGGTGTAGACAGCTGTGCCACGCGCCGCACGCGGTGGGGATATCGCGATGGCGATGTTGTCTGGCGTGGTCATGGCGGCTCCGACAGTGGACTCGATAGGCTGCGGGCTCAACCTGACCTGACACTACGCCTGATTTTGCTGGTCGGACACCTACCCGCCGAATCCGGCGGGCGCCGGCACCGGGCAGACTGGACCGATGGCCGTGCGATATGCCGCCGGAGTGGTGTTGGCTGCCGGTGCGGGCACACGGTTCGGAATGCCGAAAGTGCTTGCCGCCGAAGGGGAGTGGTTGGCTGCTGCGGTGGACGCGTTACACGGCGGCGGTTGCGCTGAGGTGCTCGTGGTGCTCGGGGCCGCGCAGGTGCGTGTGCCGGCGCCGGCGTGCGCGGTTCTCGCGCCGGACTGGGCGCAGGGGCTTTCGGCCTCGCTGCGGGCCGGACTGGCGGCGGTATCGCGATACGACGTCGATTTCGCCGTCATCACCGTGGTGGACACCCCCGATGTCGGGGCCGACGTGGTGCGCCGGGTTCTGGACGCCGCCGCCACCTCGACATCCGGGCTGGCCAGGGCGGTCTTCGGGGGGCGGCCCGGCCACCCCGTCGTCATCGCGGGCAGACACTGGCCGGCGCTGACCGAACAGCTCGACGGGGACGTCGGCGCCGGGCCCTTCCTGCGGGCCCGCGACGATGTCATCGCGGTCGAATGCGGTGACCTGGCCACCGGTGCCGATATCGATGTTCCTCAGCGCGAGGCGTAACCACCGCGGTTCCGACTCCTCAGGTGTGCACTTCCAGGCCGAGCGCGGCCGAGGCGTAGCGGCGCACGGTGTCCTCGGAGATCGCCGCGACATCCTCGAACCCCGGCCTGGCTCGGCTGGACATGTGGCCCGAGACCGGATCGAGGGCGATCTCGGCGAGCATCTCGCCGGTCGTGGGTTCGCACACCGCCCACGTGTAGCGGGTCTCGTCGGCCCAGCCGTCGGCCGCGTCGTGGACATAGTCGAGGTCATCCTCACCCATATCGGTCAGGGCGGGGCGGTCGTCGACGCGGTCATCACAGCGCAGCCCGCGTAGGTACCACTGGCCGTTGTTGATCTCGACGGGTTCCATCAGTCCTCCAGAAATGACGAATGGCCGCTCATCTCAAGAATGAGCGGCCACTCGGTGAAAAAACTAGTCCTTGATCTCGGCGATCACGGTGCCCTGGGTGATGGCCGCACCGGCCTCGACCGACAGGCCGGTGATGGTGCCGTCCTTGTGCGCGGTCACCGGGTTCTCCATCTTCATGGCCTCCAGGACCACGACCAGGTCACCGGCGGAGACCTGCTGGCCCTCCTCGACGGCGACCTTGACCACGGTGCCCTGCATGGGAGCGGTCACCGAATCACCGGAGGCCGCCGCACCGCCGCCACCGCCACGCTTGCGCGCCTTGGGCTTCTTGCGGACAACACCGCCGGCCGCGGGAGCACCGCCACCGAGGGCCAGATCGCCGGGCAGCGACACCTCCAGACGGCGGCCACCGACCTCGACGACGACGGTCTGGCGGGGCAGGCTGTCGTCCTCGTCGATGGGCTCGCCACCGGTGAACGGCTCGACGGTGTTGTCCCACTCCGTCTCGATCCACCGGGTGTGCACGTCGAACGTCGAGCCGTCACCGATGAACGCCGGGTCGGCGGTCACGGCGCGGTGGAACGGGATGACCGTCGCCAGGCCTTCGACATTGAATTCGGCCAGCGCGCGGCGTGAACGGGCCAGTGCCTCTTCGCGGGTGGCGCCGGTGACGATCAGCTTGGCCAACATCGAGTCGAACTGGCCGCCGATGACCGATCCGCTCTCCACGCCGGAGTCCATGCGCACGCCGGGGCCGGTGGGCGGCTCGAACTTGGTGACCGGGCCGGGGGCGGGCAGGAAGCCGCGGCCGGCATCCTCACCGTTGATACGGAACTCGAAGGAGTGCCCGCGCGGGGTGGGGTCCTCGGTGATGTCCAGCGCCTCGCCGTTGGCGATCTTGAACTGCTGCAGCACCAGGTCGATGCCCGAGGTCTCCTCGGTGACCGGGTGTTCCACCTGCAGGCGGGTGTTGACCTCGAGGAAGGAGATCAGGCCGTCCTGGCCGACCAGGTACTCCACGGTGCCGGCACCGTAGTAACCGGCCTCCTTGCAGATGCGCTTGGCGGACTCGTGGATCTCCTTGCGCTGCGCCTCGGTCAGGAACGGCGCCGGGGCCTCCTCGACGAGCTTCTGGAAGCGACGCTGCAGCGAGCAGTCGCGGGTGCCCGCGACGACCACGTTGCCGTGGGTGTCGGCGATGACCTGGGCCTCGACGTGGCGCGGCTTGTCCAGGTAGCGCTCCACGAAGCACTCGCCGCGACCGAAGGCCGCCACGGCCTCACGGGTGGCCGAGTCGAACAGCTCGGGGATCTCTTCGAGGGTGCGGGCGACCTTCATGCCGCGGCCACCGCCACCGAAGGCGGCCTTGATGGCGATGGGCAGGCCGTGCTCCTTGGCGAACGCCAGGATCTCGTCGGCGTCCTTGACGGGGTCGGGGGTGCCGGGGACCAGGGGAGCGTCGGCGCGCGCGGCGATGTGGCGGGCGGTGACCTTGTCACCGAGGTCGCGGATGGACTGCGGGCTGGGCCCGATCCAGATCAGCCCGGCGTCCAGGACCGCCTGGGCGAAGTCGGCGTTCTCCGAGAGGAAGCCGTAGCCCGGGTGGATGGCGTTGGCGCCGGACTTCTCGGCGGCTTCGAGCAACTTCTCGAAAACCAGATAGGACTCCGCCGAGGTCTGTCCGCCCAGTGCGAAGGCCTCGTCGGCCAGCCGTACGTGGGGTGCGTCGGCGTCCGGCTCGGCGTACACGGCCACGCTGGCGAGGCCGGCATCCTTGGCGGCTCGGATCACACGGACGGCGATCTCACCGCGGTTGGCCACGAGGACCTTGGAGATCTTCGAGCTGGCGTGACTTGGCACTGCGCCTCCTGGTGGCATCTTCTCTAAGAAACGTCTTTAAGAATGTATCGGGCGAAGTTTAAGTGTCCAATCCCGGGGGTGGTGAGTCGGACCCCCAATTCTGCGGCGCGTCTTTGTTACCGGTCAGTACGTTTGACGTGCGGTATCAGCTGCGCTGGGCGAACGCCCGACAATGCACGACGGCGGCGCCCCAGGGGGAGCGCCGCCGTCGTTGACAGCTGTCGAGATGTCTCAGCCGAACAGGGTCGGGATGCCCTTCATCGACGGCGGTGGTTCCACGCCGAGCGCGTTGGCCAACAGTGACGGGGCCACATCGAGGATGTCGACCTCCTTGCGCGACGGGTCGGCGGTGATACCCGCGCCCGCAGCCAGCAGGATGCCCTCGGGGATGTGGTAGCCGGTGTTGACCCCGCCGATCCGCGAGTGCACGCTCAGCCCCAGATCGTTGGCAGGCACAGTGGTGTCGGCCGCGGCCCCGAACGGCCGGATCGTCAACTTCGTGGTGTCCTCGCCCGGCACGGTGTAATCGATACCGAAGGTGACCGTCTTGCCCTCGACCCGCAGCCGGGCGAACAACCGGTCGGTTCCGTTGACAAGGACCGACTCCAGCGGTGCTACCGCCTCGGCGGCGTCGGCCTCGGACTCGAAGACCAGCGACAGCATCGGGTACATCGCCAGCGCGACATCGGCCGGCTTGAGACCCAGCGCGGTGATCAGTTTGCTGTGATCGTCCAGGACGAAGCGCCCACCGTCGAGCTTGGGCACCGCGACGGGTCCCTGTCCCATGCTCGCCGAGATCACCAGCATCGACTGCGGATTCTTGGCCAGGTACTTGCGGATGCGACCGACCTGGCGATCGGTGATGTCCATGGCGGCGACGATGAAGCTGCCGTACACCTCGTCGGCGTCGTACTCGTACTTGTCGGTGTAGCCGGGCATCCCGTCACCCCAGAACCGGTGCATCATGCCCGCGACGTGGTTGGTGAAGAACACCGAGAGTCGCGGTTGGTTCTTGCGGTGCTGACGCCAGTACAGGTCGAAGCTCAGCGGCGCCTGCATGGCGGAGCGGAATGCCTTGTAGCGCGGGTCGATTCGCTCCTTCACCAGATGGGTGGCCAATGTCGCGGTGGACCGCGGGGTCAGTCCGAGCCGGACCAGATCCACCGCCGTCCCGGCGAGCGCCTTGGGGCTCAGCGCCGAATCGGGGGAGAACCCGTTCTCGCCGGTCATCGCCAGGTTGAACGCCTGGAAGCGCTCCAGAGCCGGGGGATAGGTCTTGGCATCGGAGGCGAAGGTGTCGGGGACATAGAAGCCGCCGTGCGCGAAGGGGCGGGCCGGCCAGCTCTGCATCGGACCGAACAGGCCCACCGAGAGTCCGGCACGTTCGGCCACGTTCCAGATCGGGTCACCCTTGAACGTCGAGGGGTCCTGGCCGAGGTCGAACGAATTGTGCTCGTAGCTGGAGGTGTGCAGTGTCGGCCAGGTGCGCCACGGCTGCAGGCCCTGGAGTTCCTCGCGGTCCTCGTGGATGGTGGTCAGCGACTGCCCGTCCTTGAGCAGCGCGGCCAGATTCGAATCGGGGCGATTCTTGACGTAGATGTCGACGACATCCCACGGCACCTCGTTGAGTTCGTAAAGAATGACGTCCCTGGCTTGCCGATTCATGGAACCGGGCCCCTTTCTGGTCCTTCATTTGCTACGCCGACAGCCGTGTGGGCCGTGACACGCGTCGATGAGTATCGATTCGGCTAGCTGGCCCGCAGGCGCTCTCGGGGCCATTCTGGCATGGATCCCGGAAAAAATCCGTGGCCGCCATTATTGACGAACGCGCCAGTAACTTCGGGGGCTAGGCCCGCAAGCGCCGTTTGATCCGGGCCAGCATCGCCGATATCCCGCGCAGTCGCAGGGGGCTGATCAGTGCGGCCAGGCCCAGCGCCGAGTAGAAGTCGTCGGGTACGGCCAAGATGTCCTCGGCGGACTGCCCGTCCAGCCCGGCCGCCAGGATGGCCGCGAAACCGCGGGTCGTCGGGGCCTCGGCGGGCGCGCTGAAGTACAGCCGGACGTGCTCGCGATCGGTGGCGTCGACATCGAGGAACAGCGGCGACTGGCATTCGGGAACCGGCTCCATGGCCGCTTCCTCGAGATGACCGGGCAGCGCAGGCAGCTCGTTGGCGAACTCCAGCAGCAACTGCAGCTTGTCCTGCCCGCTGACCTCGCCGAACTCGCCGACGACCTCGGCGAGCGCCGCGGGCATTGTCATCGCGCTGCGGGTGCCGCGCCGGGCTCGGGGCCGGTGGCCACCGGGACCCGCACCGCGTTGCCCCACTCGGTCCACGAACCGTCGTAGTTGCGCACATTCGGCAGGCCGAGCAGATGGGTCAGCACGAACCAGGTGTGGCTGGAGCGCTCACCGATGCGGCAGTACACGATCGTCTTGTCGTCGGCGGTGAGGTGGCCGTACAGCGCGTCCAGTTCGGCGCGATTGCGGAACCGGCCGCTGTCCTCGGCGGCCTTGGCCCACGGGATCGACACCGCGGTGGGGATGTGCCCGCCGCGCAGCGCACCCTCCTCCGGGTAATCGGGCATGTGGGTGCGCTCACCGGTGTACTCCTGCGGCGAGCGGACATCGATCAGCGGCTGCTCGCCGAGCGCGGCAAGCACATCCTCACGGAAGGCGCGGATGGCGGTGTCATCGCGCTCGACCACCGGATAGCCCGAACTCGGCTTGCTCGGCACGTCCAGGGTGGTGTCGCGGCCGTTGCTGACCCACAGATCGCGGCCACCGTCGAGCAGCCGGACATCTGGGTGGCCGAACAGCGTGAACACCCACAGCGCGTAGGCCGCCCACCAATTGCTCTTGTCGCCGTAGATCACCACGGTGTCATCGCGCGAGATGCCCTTGCGGTCCATCAGCTCGGCGAACTGGGCACCGTCGATGTAGTCACGAACGGCCGGATCGTTCAGATCGGTGTGCCAGTCGATCTTCACCGCGCCGGGGATGTGGCCGGTGTCGTAGAGCAGCACGTCCTCGTCGGATTCGACGATGGACAGCCCGGGGCGGCCGAGGTTGGCGGACAACCAGTCCGCGGTCACCAGGCGTTCGGGGTGCGCGTAGGCGGCGAGGGCAGGGTCTGGATCGGCAGGCAGCGACACGCCAAAGAGCCTACTCATGTCGGGGCTGCCGTTCGCATGCTCGGGGTGACCGATCAGGGCTCGAGCAGACAGTCCTGCGCCGCAACCAGCTCGGCCCGCATGTTGCGGCGCATCATCTCGCAAGCCGCCTCGGCCAGCGCGGGGTCGATATGGGCGACGGCATCGGGCGGCACGACGACGCCGTAGTGCCGTACATAGGCGTCCAGCGCGGTGTAGAGCACGCACTGTTCGGTGACCTGGCCGGTGATGATCACCGTGCTCACCCCGAGCCGGTTCAGCAGGTGATCCAGCGGCGTGGCATAGAAGGCGCTGTGTCGTACCTTGTTCAGCCGCAGGCAGTCCTCGGTCGGCAGGATCGGTTCGACCAGCTCGGGATGCGCACCGTTGCATGCGTCGCGCACGATGTCATCCCAGACCGCGGTGAAGTCCCCGTAGTTGTCGTTGACGTAGATGACGGTGGCGTCATCGCGGGCGCGGGCCCGGTGGATGAGCTCGCCCAATGGTTCGATGATCTGGGCGGCGCTGGCCGCCAGCGGCTCGGCATCGGGATGGCGGTAGTTGTTCATCATGTCCGTGACAAGGACTGCGGTGTCAGGCATGGCGGGGTGATACCCGAGGCCGGGAGATCCAACACACGTGTTTCGGGAGGCGCCCCGGATCAGGCGCCGCCGGTGAATCCGTTGTCCTGCCACAGCGCGGCCACCGATATGCCTAGCCCGGCCAACAGCTTTCGCACCAGCGGCAGGCTGATCCCGATCACATTCGACGGGTCACCCTCGATCCGGTCGACGAACCAGCCGCCGAGCCCGTCGAGGGTGAACGCACCTGCCACGTACAGCGGCTCACCGGTGTCCAGATAGGCCTGCAGCTCGGCATCGGTGGGCGTACCGAAATGCAGGGTGGTGGTCCCGGTCTGGTGCACGCGGTCGGTCACCGCGCCGTCGACCACCCGCAGGATGGTGTGGCCGGTGTGCAGCAGACCGATGCGGCCCGCAGACGCCCGCCACTGCCGTGCAGCGGCCTGCGCCGTCCCCGGCTTGCCGCTCAGCACGCCGTCGATCTCGAGCATCGAATCGCAGCCCACCACAACACAATCGGTGGCAACCACGGGCTCGAGGAGCGCGACGACGCGCTCGGCCTTGGCGGCGGCCAGTGCGGCGACCACCTCGTGCGGGCCGGCGTCGGACAGTCGCGCGATGATCGCGTCCTCGTCGACATCGGATACCACGACCAGCGGGTCGACCCCGGCCGATCGCAGCACACCGAGCCGGCCGGAGGAGGCCGAACCCAGGACGAGGCGCGTCGTCACCTGCGCATGTGGGTCCGCTCCAGCAGCGTGATCCGCTGCCAGGAGTGGCTCTGGTACCGCAGCTTGTCCACCGGGTGGCCCCACAGGTTGAGCTCCTGCGGGCCCGGTTCACCCGGACCGGTTCCGCCGGCCGCCGACAACACCGCGACCAGGGCCGCCAGCTCCTCGTCGGACGGCTCGCCCTTGACCACCCGGAACTCCGGCACCGGGGGTGCCGGGTTGTCGATGGTCATATCGCGCGGATCGCTGACTTCGACGATATCGACGTCGTGGCTCATGAAAGTCCTTCTCGCAGAGGGCCTGTCGCGGATTGGTCCGAAGACTCTACAGCGGGATGTTGCCGTGCTTCTTCGGCGGCACCTGGCTGATCTTGCGCTCCAGCAGACGCAGCGAGGTCGCCACGTAACCGCGGGTGTGCGAGGGCGGGATGACCGCGTCGACATAACCGCGCTCGGCGGCGATGTACGGGTTGACCAGGGTGTCCTCATAGGACTGCTGCAGCTCCAGGCGCAGGGCGTCGACGTCCTCGCCCTCCTGCGCGGCCTTCTTGAGTTCCTGGCGGTAGACGAAGCCGACCGCGCCGGAGGCGCCCATGACCGCGATCTGGGCCGTCGGCCACGCCACCACCACGTCGGCGCCCATGTCCTTGGAGCCCATCACGCAGTACGCGCCGCCGTAGGACTTGCGGGTGATGACGGTGATCTTGGGCACGGTCGCCTCGCCGTAGGCGTACAGCAGCTTGGCGCCGCGGCGGATGATGCCGTTGTACTCCTGGCCGGTGCCCGGCAGGAAGCCCGGCACGTCGACCAGCAGCACGATCGGGATGTTGAAGCAGTCGCAGGTCCGGATGAACCGGGCGGCCTTCTCCGAGGCGTTGATGTCGAGGCAGCCGGCGAACTGGGTCGGCTGGTTGGCCACGATGCCGACGGTGCGGCCGTCGACACGGCCGTAGCCGACGATGATGTTCTGCGCGTAACCGGCCTGGATCTCCAGGAACTCGTCATCATCGAGGATGCGCGAGATGACCTCGTGCATGTCGTAGGGCTGGTTCGGCGAATCGGGGATCAGGGTGTCGAGCTCGATATCCTCATCGGTGAGGTTGTCCTCGATGGCGCCCGGGTGCGGCGGCGCCGGGTAGCGCGGCGGATCGGCGTAGTTGTTGGCGGGCAGGTAGCTCAGCAGGTCGCGGACGTAGTCCAGGGCGTCCTGTTCGCCGGAGGCCACGTAGTGCACGGTGCCGGACTTGGACATGTGGGTCTGGGCGCCGCCCAGCTCCTCCATGGTGACGTCCTCACCGGTGACGGTCTTGATGACATCGGGACCGGTGATGAACATCTGGCTGGTCTGGTCGACCATGATCACGAAGTCGGTCAGCGCGGGGGAGTAGACGTGGCCGCCGGCCGCGGCGCCCATGATCAGCGAGATCTGCGGGATGACGCCCGAGGCCTTGATGTTGTTGTGGAAGATCCGGCTGTACAGGCCGAGGGAGACCACACCCTCCTGGATGCGGGCGCCGGCGCCGTCGTTGATACCGATCAGCGGGCGGCCGGTCTTGATGGCCAATTCCTGGACCTTGACGATCTTCTCGCCGTAGACCTCGCCGAGGCTGCCGCCGAAGACGGTGGCGTCCTGGCTGAAGATGCAGACCTCGCGGCCGTCGATGGTGCCGTAGCCGGTCACCACGCCGTCGCCGAGCGGGCGGTTGGACTCCAGCCCGAAGTTGGTGCTGCGGTGGCGTGCCAACGCGTCGAGTTCGACGAAGGAGTCCTCGTCCAGCAGTGCGTAGATGCGCTCGCGGGCGGTCAGCTTGCCCTTGGCGTGCACCTTCTCGACCGCGGCCTCACCGACCGGGTGCAGCGCCTCTTCGGCGCGCTTGCGCAGGTCGGCCAGCTTGCCGGCCGTGGTGTGGATATCGACTACGTGCTCTGCCGCCGGCTCGATAGTGCTCGTCATGGGTAGCGATGCTAGCTGTCCTTCTAAGAACTGCATAAGAGAGGTCGCAGTTCGGCCATCGTGTCCGCTCCTTTCGCGAAGCTGGTGCGGTGCCGACGACCGATCAGAATCGCGACCACATCGCCGCCATGCTGCTCGATCGCCGCGGCGATACCCACCCTGGCCTGCGCACTCGTGAGAACAACTGGACCTGGGACGAGGTGGTCGCCGAATCGATCACCAGGGCCGGGCTGGGCCGGAAGCTGTTGGACGACGAGCCCGACATGGCGCCGCATATCGGGGTGCTGCTGCCCAATGTGGCCGACTTCGTGTTCTGGTTGGGCGCCGCGGCGCTGGGCGGGATGACTGTGGTGGGTATCAACCCGACCCGTGGGGATGCCGAGATGGCGTCCGAGATACGGCTCGCCGACTGCCGGCTGATCATCACCGATACCGAGGGCGCCGCCCGGCTGGCGGCGGTGGATCTGGATGTGCCCGCACACCGGATACTCGTGGTCGGTGACGCGTCCTATCGCGCCGCGCTCGACGCGCATCGCGGCGCCCCGCTGCCCACCGGAGCCGATCCCGTCGGCGCCGACACCCTGATGCTGTTGTTGTTCACCTCGGGTACCACCGGTGCGTCGAAGGCGGTGCGCTGCACGCAGGGTCGGCTGGCCCGCATCGCCTACGCCGCGCGCGACAAATTCGGCCACCGTCGCGAGGATGTCGAGTACTGCAGCATGCCGCTGTTCCACGGCAACGCGATCATGGCGCTGTGGGCGCCCGCGCTGTCGGTGGGGGCCACGGTGTGCCTGGCGCCGTCGTTCTCCGCGTCCGGATTCCTTTCCGACGTCCGCTATTTCGGAGCCACCTTCTTCACCTACGTCGGCAAGGCGCTGGGATATCTGATGGCCACGCCCGAGCGCGACGATGATGCCGACAATCCCTTGCGGCGCGGGTTCGGCACCGAGGCTTCCCCGGATGATCAGGCCCGGTTCCGGCGCCGGTTCGGCGCCGAGCTCTACGAGGGCTACGGCTCCAGCGAGGGCGGCGGAGCGGTGGTCCTGCACCCGGACGCGCCCGCGGGTGCACTGGGCCGGCCCGCGCACGACGGGGTGGCCATCGTCGACCCGGTGACGCTGCGCGACTGCGCACCCGCGGTACTCGACGGCGTCGGACGCGTCCGCAACCCCGATGAGGCGGTCGGCGAGATCGTCGACAAGTTCGGCACCCGCTCCTTCGAGGGCTATTACAAGAACGACGCGGCCAACGCCGAGCGCATCCGGAATGGGTGGTATTGGACCGGGGACCTCGGTTATCTCGACGAAGCCGGGTTCATCTATTTCGCGGGCAGGCGCGGCGATTGGATCCGGGTGGATGGCGAGAACCTGTCGGCGCTGACCATCGAGCATGTGCTGCGCCGCCACCCGGCGGTCATCGCCGCGGCGGCCTACGCGGTGCCCGATCCACGCTCGGGGGATCAGGTGATGGCCGCCATCGAGGTGGCCCGGCCGGCGGAGTTCGACGCGGCGGCCTTCGCCGAATACCTGAGCGGCCAGCCCGATCTTGGGGCGAAGGCCGTCCCCAGGCTGCTGCGCGTCTCGGCGGGGCTACCGATGACCGGTTCCAACAAGATCGTCAAACACGAGCTCCAAGAACAGCGTTGGCACACCGACGAGGATGTGTACCGATGGTCGGGGCGCAGGCCGGTGGTGTTCGAGCTGCTCGACGCCGACGGCAGGGACGCCCTGGACGCCGAGTTCGACGCCCACGGCAGGCAGGCCCGCGTCTGAAGGGTGTCGGCGATCTCCCGCGGCCGGGACGTGAACGTGCTAGGCAGATCAGATGACCGATATCCGCGAGATCGACGCCGGCGTCGCGATGACCAGGTTCGCCCGTGGCTGGCACTGCCTGGGGCTGGCCGAGACCTTCCGCGACGGGCGACCGCACGGTATCGAGGCGTTCGGTTCCAAGCTGGTGGTCTTCGGCGATACCGGCGGTGCTCTGCACGTGCTCGACGCGTACTGCAGGCATATGGGCGGTGACCTCTCCCGCGGTTCGGTCAAGGACGACAACCTGGCCTGCCCGTTCCACGACTGGCGCTGGCGCGCCGACGGACGATGTGCCCTGGTGCCCTACGCCAAGCGGACACCGCGGCTGGCGCGCACCCGCGCCTGGGAAACCCGCGAGGTCAACGGGCAGTTGCTGGTCTGGCACGATCCGGAGGGTTCGGCGCCGCCGGCGGGACTCCTGCCGCCCACGATCGAGGGTTATCCCGAGGGCCGATGGTCGCCGTGGCAGTGGAACTCGGTGCTGATCGAGGGTTCACATTGTCGCGAGATCGTGGACAACAACGTCGACATGGCGCATTTCTTCTATATCCACCACGCCTATCCGACGTTCTTCAAGAACGTCATCGAGGGGCACACCGCCAGTCAGTTCATGGAGTCCAAACCCCGGCCCGATTACATCGCCGACCCCGAAAAGCTCTGGGAGGGAACATATCTGCGTTCTGAGGCCACCTACTTCGGACCGGCATACATGATCAACTGGTTGCACAACGACCTGGCGCCGGGGTTCACCGTCGAAGTGGCGCTGATCAACTGCCACTACCCGGTGTCCCACGACTCGTTCGTCCTGCAGTGGGGTGTGGCGGTGCAGCAGATGCCCGGTCTGCCCGCCGACAAGGCGGCCAAGCTGGCCGGCGCGATGAGCCGATCCTTCGGTGAGGGTTTCATGGAGGACGTCGAGATCTGGCGGCACAAGACCAGGATCGAGAACCCGCTGCTCACCGAGGAGGACGGTGCGGTCTATCAGCACCGCCGCTGGTATGAGCAGTTCTACGTCGACGCGGCCGATGTCACCGCCGATATGACCGACCGGTTCGAGCTGGAGATCGACACCACCCACGCCTACGGGATCTGGGCCGAGGAGGTCGCCGAGAATCTGGCCGGGCTGGCGCAGGCGGGTGGCGGTACCACCGCGCAACGGTGAGCGAACCGGCCAACGGCCGTGTCTTTGCCCACCCGACCTGGTCGCCGGTGGCGGGTGTCGGGTCTGCATGGTGAACTAGGTCGGCTAACGTCACGGGGATACCCCGGCGTCGAGTGAAAGGGCTGACGAGGTTGAGCCTGCAGGCGGCGCCACCTGGCGATGCGGTGCGGTGTTCGCTGCGTGGCATATCAGCAATTGACGCTTTTGGTAAATTCCGGGGCGTCCGGATGCATCGCCGCGGTCGGCGTGCCGGCTACTCAGGAGGATTCGTTCGTGTCTGACGACCGCAGCGGAGCCCCGCGGCGTTTCGACGGTGTCGACGGCCCGCGGGTGGCGATCGCACACGACTACCTCACCCAGCGGGGCGGCGCCGAGAAGGTGGTGCTCTCGATGAGCAAGGCCTTCCCCGACGCACCGATCTACACGCTGCTCTACGACCCGGCGGGCACCTATCCGGAGTTCGCCGAGCGCGATGTGCGGGTGTCCCCGCTGAACCGGATGTCGCTGTTCCGCAAGCACCACCGGGCCGCGCTGCCGGTGCTGCCGTTCGCGGCCAGTGCGATGTTCATCGACGCGGATGTCGTGGTCACCAGCAGCAGCGGCTGGGCGCACGGTTTCCGCACCAACGGTGCCAAGCTGGTGCACTGCCATACCCCGGCGCACTGGCTCTACGCACTGGAGCACTACCTCAAACCCGACGGCGACAAACTCAAACGCGCTGTGTTGAAGGTCGGCTCGCCGGCGCTGCGGTCATGGGATCAGCGCGCCGCCACCACCGTGGACCGCTACCTGGCGGTCTCGACCGCCATCAAGGACCGGATCCGGACCGCCTACGGTATCGACGCCGGCGTGCTGCCGTCGCCGATCTCCATGCGCCCGGATGCCCCCGCCGAACCCGTGCCCGAGGTGGCGCACTGGCTCACCGATGGCGGCGAACCCTTCTATCTGTGCGTCTCTCGCCTGATGGCCTACAAGAACGTCGACGCCGTCATCGGGGCCTTCGCCCACACCGACCGCCGGCTCGTCGTCGTCGGGCACGGACCGGAGGCGGCCCGGCTGGAACGGCTCAAGACGCCCAACGTGGCCCTGCTGTCGGCACTCACCGACGGACAGATGGCCTGGCTGTATCAATCCTGCCGGGCACTGATCGCGGCCAGCTACGAGGACTTCGGGCTGACGCCCATCGAGGCCGCGGTATCGGGCAAGCCCAGTGTGGTGCTGCGGTGGGGCGGATTCCTGGACACCGTCGTCGAAGGCAGCACCGGGGTCTTCTTCGACCGACCCGAGCCCGCCGCCATCGCCGAGGCGCTGGATCGCTTCGAAGCCGGCGAGTTCGACCCCGACCGGTTGCGGGCCCACGCCGAGCGCTTCACCGAGGCGCGCTATGCGGAGTCGCTGTACGCCGCCGTCGACGAGATCGTGAATCCGAACCAGGTGACACCACGGCCCTGATGGCTATGGTGGACGCGCAATCGCAAAGGAGCACATACCCATGACCGGAGTACCCGCGTCGGCTGATCCGGAAGACGTTGCCCGCAAGCTGGCCGCCGCTCCGGCGCTGCACATGCCACCGCCGCCGGAGTGGATCCTCGACGAGAACAACCGCGTCATCGACTACAAGATGCAAGGGATGACCCGGTTCCGCAAGATCCGCAACCGGCTCGGTGAGTTGTTCTTCAACAGCTTCATCACCTACATCCCCTCCCACACCATCCGGCAGGGCTACCTGCGGCTGATGGGTGCGCGGATCGGCAAGCGGTCGTCCATCCTGCGCGGCACCACCGTGCTGGACATCGAATTCCTCACCGTCGGCGACGGGGTCGCCATCGGTTTCCGCTGCCTGCTGGATTCCCGCGCCGGGCTCTACATCGGCGACAACGTGACGATCGCCAGTGACGTGCACTTCATCGGCGGCGGCCATGACATCAACCATCCCGACTTCCTGCCGGTGCCGATTCCGACCGTCGTCCAGGATTACGTGTGGATCGCCAGCCGCGCCATGGTGTTGCCGTCGCTGATCGGCCGGGGTGCGGTGGTGGCCGCGCATGCGGTGGTGAACAAGGATGTCGCCGAACTCGACATCGTCGGCGGGGTGCCCGCCAAGGTGATCGGCAAGCGGCCCGCCGAATCGTTGGGCTACACCAACAATCACCGCCCACTGTTCTACTGATGTCGGCCGGCTCGGAGTCGTTCCCCGATCACCGGCTCGTCTTCGTCGCCCCGGACGAGGGGCAGACCGCGGTCGGGGACTATGCGCAGGACCTGGTGACCGCGCTGCGGCCGCATTTCGGTGAGATCGTCGAGTGCCGCACCGCAGGACCGGGTTCGGACACCCTTGCCGATATCCGGCGGCACCGCACCCGGGTGCGCAGGCTGATCGCCGACGGCCCGCCCGGGCGCACACTGGTGCACGCCGAGCTGTCCACCGGGGTGCTGCCGACGTTCTGGGCCACCGCCGGTATCGACGATGTGCCCGTCACCGCCACCATCCACGATCCGCCCCAAGGGTTGTGGTTCCTGGCGCGCACGAAGTTCATCGCGTCGTCTCGGCTGCTGACCCATGGCATCCACTACCCGCTGCGCCCGCTGTCCCGCGCCGTCGAGGGGCGGGTGCATGCCGGCCGCACGCTGATCGCGCTCACCGAGACGGGGCGGCAGTCGATCGCGCGCACCTACCCGGACACGTCGACCTACTGCGTGCCGCACCTGGTGCGCAGCCGTCCCGCCATCGCACCGGCCCAGGATCGTCCGAAGGCCGTCGGCTTCTTCGGATTCGTCTACCGCGGAAAGGGTTTCGACCATATCGCCCGGATCCGCGAGCTGCTGCCCCGCGACATCGCGATCCGCGTCGCCGGTCGCGGCACGGAGGAGCTGCCGCGGGCCGAGGGCATCGAGATCCTCGGCGGTGTCGACGGAGCGCAGGAGGACGCCTTCTTCGAATCGGTGCGCGCCATCGTCGTGCCCTACGGCAAGCGGCATTTCTACGCCGAGACCTACCCGGCTTCCGGGGTGGTCGCCCATGCCATGGCCTACAGCACACCCATCGTGTGCACCGGCTACGGCGCTTTGGCCGAGCTCGGCACCGACCAAGGCGTGCTCAACGTCGCCCCGCGTGGTGGTGGCGACGATGCCGTGGCCGCCGGACTGGCCGATGGCATCGCCACCCTGCTCAACGATGCCGACCGGTTGACCGAGCTCGGGCGCAACGCCGACCGCACCCGCCAGGAACGGTCGGCCGCCCGCACCGCGGAGGCCTTCGCGCAGATCTGGTCGAAGGTGCTCGCCGAGTGGTCCGCGAGCGGCCGGTGACCGATCCCGCGCAGCCGGCTCCCGCCGGTCCGGCGCCCACCTCGAATCACCTGATGCGCACGCTGTGGGCGGTGTTCTGGCTCTACGGCGGACGCGGTGTCGGACTGTTGTGGACGGCCGTCATCATCGCCCAGCTCGGCATCGCCGATTACGGTCAGTACGGCATGGCGTACGCGGCCTTCTCGTTGATCGGGCCGCCACTGGACAATCCCTTCGCCGTCCGCGCGGTGCGGGAGTCCGAGCAGCGGTTCCTGTCCGAGCGCACCAGCCGCTATCTGCTCGGCGTCACCCTCATGGTGGCCGGCGCGGCCCTGGTCGAGGTCAGCTACATCGCCTGGTTCGGGTTGTTCGTCGCGGGCGGCGAGATCGTGCTGAAGGCCTACCAGAGTCATTGGGCCCGCGACGGTCAGCCCCAGCGGGTCGCCCAGCTCGACACCATCCGCCAGGTTGCCAGCGTGGCATGCGCTGCAGGGTATGTCTTCCTGGCCGACCAGCCCACCTTGCACATCGCCAGCCTGTTCCTGGTGGCGCCGTACGTGGTGATCGCCATCGTGGTCGGATTCGTCGTATTACCGCACCGCCCCGGTATGCCGGGGCCGCCGAAGCTGATCGCCATCCTGATCGGCGAGATGCTCGGGCTGGCCGCCTATCTGCAGGGTGATGTGCTGCTGCTGGGCTGGCTGACCGATGACACCACGGTGGGCTACTACGCGCTCACCGTGACCGTGACGATCGCCATCGTCGCCGTCGGCCAGTCCTTCGGGATGTCCTACAACCGGGCACTGCGCGAGGGTGACGGTCACCTCTCGGCGGGCCCGCCGCTGAAGAGCACGCTGATCCTCGGTGCGCTGGCCGGGCTGCTCGTCCTCGTCGTCGGGGTGGTCATGTTGTTCACCCCCGCCCCCAACGAGCTGGCCGCCGCGATGATCATCATGGCGATGTTCTGCGGTATGCGCACCATCACCTCGGTCTTCCAGGCGGTGCTCTATCTGCAGCGCCGCGACACCACCCGACTGGTCGCCAACCTGAGCCTGCTCCCGGTCAAGCTCGGCCTGGTGGCGTTGCTGGCCTTCGCCGGCGCTGTCGGCGCGGCGATCGCCACCGTGATCGCCGATGCGCTGCTGCTCGGCATCTACGCCTACATCCTGTACCGCAGGCCGACAGGCAGGACGACATCATCATGACCGCCGCAGCCACCAGGGCCGTGTTCCTGCTGTCGAAGGATCCGGTCGCCGACCACGGCGGCGACGTCGAGCTGTCCCGGTTGGTGATCCGGCTGGCGGCCGATTCCTGCGAGGTATCGGCCATCTGCCTGTCCCATGAGCCTGCGGGCACGGTCGAGACCGAGCTGGTCGCCGGCGGGATGACACTGGTGCGGGTCGGGAAAACCGGTGTGCAACCGGTGCGGTTGCTGGTCGACACCCTGCGCACCGGCCGCAGCCTGACCCACGCCCGGTTCGACAGCGATGCGCTGGTGGCGGCCATCTCCGCGGCCACCGCCGACGTGTTCGTCGCCGAGCACAGTTACATGGCCGAATCATTCCTGCGCAGTACCCAGGTCGGCCGGGCGCGCCTGGTGGTCAACACCCATGTCAGTGAATCTCTGGTGTGGCGCGCGACCCGAGGGCTGCTGGGCAGGCAGCAGGAGGGCCGGCTGTTGGGTGACGAACTGCGGGTGGCTCGGGCCGCCGACGCGGTCGGCACCTACGACGCCGACGAGGCCGAGTTCTATCGGGCCAACGGCGTGCCGTCGGCGCGATGGCTGGACCTCACCCTGCCACCGGCGACGCAGGTGCCGGTGGCGTCGACCCCGCGCCGGCTGGTGCTGATGGGCACCAGGGATTGGCCCCCGAACCAGGAGGCCTTCCTGACCGCGCTGCGGTTGTGGCCGCGGATCGCCGCTGGGATCGACGGCGCCGAGCTGTGCATCATCGGCGCCAAAAAGTCGGGGAAGGCCGGAGACCCGGTCTATCCCGACGGGGTACGCGATCTGGGCTTCGTCGACGACCTCGGCGGTTTCCTGGCGACCTGCCGCGCGATGATCGCGCCGATCAGCACCGGCGGCGGTGTGCGGGTGAAGATCCTGGACGCGGCCAGGATGGGGCTACCGGTGGTGGGCACCACCGCGGCGGTGGGCTCGCTGGCGCAGCTGCTGGAACTGGGCACCCATGACGACGACGATGACTTCGTCGCGGCCTGCCGGAGTTTGCTGTTGGACGTCGAGCAAGCGCGTTCGGCGGGTGAGCGGCTGTACGCCCGTAACCGCGAATTCTGGGACCAGCGCCGTCCGCATCGCGCGGTGTCGGCGCTGCTCGGCTAGCCGCCTGCCGTCACCGGGACCGGCGCGTCCTGGTGTTTTCTGGCCTGCTCGATCCGCGCGGTCAGCTCATCGGCTTCCCGGTTCTCGGTCCGCAACTGATCGGCATAGACCAGGAAGACCAGGAAGATCGTGTACAGGAAGACGATCTGGGGGATGATCACCACCGGGTGATCGAGATTGAGCGCCACGAACGAAAACCCGATGAATACGCCGCCATAAACCGCGCTCGGAAGTGAATTTGCCCGCAGCAGCCGATAGCCGATGAAGCAACCGATAGCGACGACGGCCAGGAAAGCGATTCCGACAAAAATGCCGCCGCGGTGGATCGCGATCAGCGGCGCGTTCGACACGAAGTTCTCCAGGAACGCGTAGGCGCCGTCCTTGAACTCGCGTTGTGACCAACCCCACCCGAACAACCAGTGCCCGTCCATCCGGCCGGGGAACTCGCGGATCGAATCGACGCGGTCGGTGGCCCCGGCGTCGTTCTCGCTGAGCGTCCCGAGTAATCGGGTGCGCACCGAGGGCACCATGAATGCACCGACCACGGCCAGGGTCATCGTGCCGATGAGCAGCTGGCGGTCTCGGGCCCGCATCGGGTGGAAGATGAACACCAGAACAACACCCACCAACACCGTGACGATGGCGGATCGACTCAGCGTCAGGGCAATTGCCGCGCCGATGATCCCGACGATCAGCACCCGCCGCCACCCCGCGAACACGATCATGGCGACGACGAACGAGATCACCAGCCCGATGCCCGCGGCATTGGGATCCAGCCACAGGCCGCCGAGGCGGCTGAATGCCTGACTGTCGGCGGCGACCTGAAAGCGGTCCGTGCGAGGCACATTGGTCGGCGTGCCGCCGGTGAAGAAGAACCGCTCGGTGTTCGCCACGGCATACCCGAAGATCCGAAACGGTTGCAGCAGAATCTGATTCGATCCCATGAGGATCGACGCGATGCCGAACGCGGCGTTGAACGCCGCGGCGTAGGCGAAGATCCGGCCGAACTTGGCCAGGTGCTCGCGCGGCAGTGCGAGGATGGCGAAGAACGCGCCGGTCGCGATGGCCCATTTGGTGTAGTCGAGGATGTTCACGATCGAGGAGAACGTGACGATCATCGAGATGCCGGACACGATCACCAGCACCAACACGGCCTTGGCCAAGGTGCTGCCCAGCACCGGGAAACGCTTGGCGGCGTTGGGATGGATCAATGCAGCCATCAGCGCCCCGCCCGCGAACGGGAGATACAGCGGAAGGTGCACGCCGGGGAAATAGCCGAACGGCAGCGTGCCGATGGCCACCGCCATGCCCCAGTACAGCCACAGCGGATGTCGCAGGCCGATGTAGAGGCCGACCGACATGGCGATCAGTGCCGCGATGGCCATGATCGCCGGCTTGCCCGCGAGAGCGACCGCGGTCGCCAACAGCACCGTCAGCGCAATGATTGCCGCGCCGAGCAGCACACTGCCGCGTGACGGCGCGCCGAGTTTCATTGCGGACTCGTCTTCATTGCGGAATGATCCTCACGGCTTTACTGCACCGTTGTTGCATTTAACTATCCTTGCATCGGTTTCGCTGGCGCCGCCACCTAGGGTGCCAGCCGCAAACTGGGCGGCTGCTGTAGTTGACGCTATCGTTGCATTGTCGTGGCGATCCAGAAGCGAATGGAGTGCTCCCTTGGCCGTCGGTGATTACCTGCGAATCTTTCGCCGGTTCTGGTGGGTAGTCCTGCTGGCAACGCTCATAGGTGTTGCTGTGGGGTACGCCACCATGTTCATGTCGACGACGCAGTACTCCTCGACAACCCGGTTGTTCGTCACCACCCAGAGCGGTACCTCGGTCGGTGACGCCTACCAGAACAACCTGTTCTCCCAGGAACGGGTGTTCTCCTATGCCGGGCTGGCCACCAGCGACCAGGTCGCGGCGCGGGCCATCGCCCAGCTCAAGGCGCCGATCTCGGTCGACGAACTGCGCGCCAAGATCACCGCGATGCCGCTGCCGCAGACCGTGCTGCTCGACATCACCGCCACCGATCCCGATCCGGCGGCCGCTCAGCGCTACGCCAACGCGGTGGCCGACCAACTGGTCAATGTGACCGCCGAGCTGGAGACCTCCCGCCGCGGTGGTGAGGCCGCCGCTGCCGCCGTGCTGGTCGACGACGCCAGCTACGGCACCAAGGTCGAGTCGATGGGTTTGCCCATCCGGTTGGCCGCGGGCGCGGTCGGCGGTCTGGTACTCGGCGTGCTGGTGGCGGTTCTGCTCGGCATCTCCGACAGCAAGGTCCGTCGCCGCGAGCGCATCGAGGACGTCACGGGTGTGCCTTTGCTGGGCACCCTGGTCGCCGACGCACACGACCGCACCGGGGTCATCGACCTGGAAGCCGGGGGACTGGCGGTCGAACGGCTGCGCGAACTGCGCACCAACGTCCAGTTCGCCCGCAACGCCCACGGCCAGCACCCGCGTGTCATCGCCGTGACCAGCCCGTCCCCGCAGGACGGCCGCTCGACCACCGCGATCGACCTGGCGGCCTCCTTCGCCGAGGCCGGGCACTCCGTGGTGCTGGTCGACGGTGACCTGGTCAAGCCGGATCTGCCCGAGTTGTTGGCCCTCGACAGTGCCGCGGTCAAGCAGGCAGGCACCAAGGGGTTCAGCACCCTGTTGGCCGGCCAGCACGATCTGTCCGAGTCGCTGATCGAGGTGCCCGGGTCGCGGGTCGCGCTGTTGCCCGCCGGGCCGGTGCCGTCGGTGCGCCGCGATCTGTGGGGAGATCAGCGCACCTCGCGAGTACTGGAGCTGCTGCGCGGGCACTTCGAGTACGTGATCATCGACACACCGCCGCTGACCAAATACGCCGACGGGACGGTGCCCGCCGCGCTCGGCGACGGTGCGCTGGTGCTGGGTCGCATCGGTCACACCAAGGCCTCGGCGTTGCGTCAGGGTGTGACCGCGCTGCAGACCGCGCACGCCACCGTCCTCGGTGTCGTCGCCACCTTCGAACCCGGGCACCGGCGGGAGCTGTCCGCCGACCGCAAGCACGGTGGGGCGGCGGCGGGATCGGCCAAGACCGGCGATGCGCGCGATACCGACGACGAGACCGCCAAGGCCGAGTCCCCGGCCTCGGCCAAGAGGTAGGAGTGGCGCCGAGCCCGTTCCGCGGCGCGGCTGCGCTGTGCGCCCTGGTCGTGCTGGTCACGTCCTGCGCGCCGGCGGAACCGGCACCCCCGCCGGAGGCTGCGGCCCCGCCGGCGATCAAGACCTTCACCCCGCCGTTCGACGGTAAACCCCGGCTGCCACCACCCGATATGACCGATGACGGGCCGGGCTCGCTGATCTCGGTGGAACCCATGTCGGGTAGCGAGTTGCTCAACCAGGACGACGCCACGTACATGCGGGTGGTGTACCGGTCCACCTCCGGCGTCGACGGCCAGCCCACCGAGGTATCCGGCGCGGTGGCGATCCCGCCGGGCGACCCGCCCAAGGGCGGCTGGCCCATCCTGGCGTTCGGGCAGGGCACCAAGGGTGTGCTCAACAAATGCGCCAGCAGTCTGTACAGCAGCCTGCCGCTGAACGCCTGGACCATGTCGGTCTTCGTGCGGGCCGGATTCCTGGTGACCGTCTCGGACTTCCAGGGCGCCGGCGTCGAGGGCTATCAGCACCCGTTCCTCAACGCCAAGACCTACGGGTACAACGTCATCGACTCGGTGCGCGCCGCCCAGCGCATCGGCGCTCCGACCACCGGCCGCTGGCTGGCCTACGGCCACTCCGCGGGTGGGCTTGCTGTCTGGGCGGCGGCCGAACAGGCGCCCACCTACGGCCGCGGCCTGGATCTGCTCGGCACGGTGGCGATGGCACCGGCAGCCGATATGGCCGGTCTCGCCGACGCGGCGTGGAACGAGACGCTGACCCCCGACCAGCGGGTCACCCTGGTGTTCGCGCTGCAGTCGCTGAAGTGGTTCCACCCCGAGATGAACCTCGACAATTACCGTCGCGGTGTCACCGCGCAGAACTGGGATGCCCTGCTGGACTGCATCCCGCCCAACTTCGACGATATCGCCAGGGTGCGCGCCCTGATGACCAACGAAGACCTCAAACCGGCCACCTACGAGGACGTGGTGTGGTTGCGTGACCGGCTCGCCGAGATCGCGGTGCCCCAGGCGCCCAACCTGACGCCGATGGTGGTCGGCTACGGCACCCAGGACATGCTGGTCAACCAGGCCTGGTTCGAGCAGGCCCTCGACCGCGCCTGTGCCATGGGCAGCTATATCCAGATAGAGAAGGGCGTCGGCAAAGGGCACGCCGACCTGGACAGTGGTTTCACGCTGCCCTGGTTGATGGATCGACTCGACGGGGCCGATCCGCCACCGAATGATTGCCTGAGCCGAAATTGAGGGCGCCGGTCGACGTCCCGCGGGCTCGGGACTATCTGACGATCCTGGCCAGGGGCTGGGTCATCATCCTGCTCGCCACGCTGCTGGCCCCCGGCGCGGCCTATGTTGTGCAGAAACTGACCTTCGATAAGGGCTACACCGCGTCGGCGCTGCTGTTCGCCCAGGTCGCAGGCGATCCCGGGACCTACTCCGCCTACGCGGGCGGGCTCGGTGCCAACGCCCGCATGGCCACGTACTCCTCGCTGGCCCAGTCGCGGGTGATCAGCCAGCGCGCCATCGACGAGACCGGCCTGCCGATGACCGCCGAGCAACTGGCCGCCAGCACCACCGCCACCTGGGAGCCCTACGGCATCAACCGATTCGGCATGCCCAGCTCGGTGCTGCTGCGGGTGACCGTCTCCGGTGCCGACCCCGATCAGACCGTCACGGCCGTCAATGCGCTGGCGGTCAATCTGGCCAAGCTCTCCGGGGAGCTGGAGTGGATCCAGGCCGAACCCACCGACGCCATCCAGTACACCGGTCCGGTCGCCCAACTCGTGCCCGTCGACGCCGCCGCGGCCGCCCACAAGGTGCAACCCGATGTCACCAACACCCTGATCATCGCCGCTGGGGTCGGTTTCGCGCTCAGCGCGGTGCTCGTGCTGGCCGTCGGTATCGCTCGCGACAACGTGCTGACCCGCGGCCAACTGGTCGACGTCGTCAACGGCACGATGTCCACTTGAGTCCGAGGAGTTTCTGAGTTGGTGCCCAAGAAGATGCTGGCGAGCTCGGTGCTGGCGGTCGCGTTGGTGGTCGCGGGGTGCGCGGGACCCCAGACCCCACCGCCGGGGCCCCAGGCGACCGAGATCCAGCTGCCCGCAGACTATTCCGCGGACGGGCCGGGCGCGCTGGTCAGCGCGACCCGGCTGCCGACCGTGGATCGCCGACTGCTGCGGATCACCTCGATCGCCGCGCGCATCTCCTACAACTCGACCTCCGGGGTCGACGGCAGTCCGCAGGTGGTCACCGGCAGTGTGTTCGTCCCGGACGGCACTCCGCCCGAGGGCGGCTGGCCGACCATCGTGTTCGGGCACGGCACCACCGGCGTGCTCTCCGAATGCGGCCCCTCGCTGTCGCCGACGCTGCTGGGTTCCGTCGATGCCATCCGGGCGCTGGTCACCCTCGGTTACGTGATGGTCGTTCCCGACTACCAGGGGCTGGGCAACACCAACAGCTACCACCCGTACCTGGATGCCACGACCGCCGGATACAACATGGTCGACGCGGCGAGCGCGGCCAAGCATCTGGTCCCGGACATGTCGGATCGCTGGGTGGCCTTCGGGGTGTCCCAGGGCGGGCAGGCGTCCTGGGCGGCCAACGAGGTGTTCAACACCTACGGCGCCCGCGACACCCGGCTGCTCGGATCGGTCAGCGTGTCCCCGGCCGCCGATATCACCGGCCTCGCCGACATGGCCGCCGCAGGCACGCTCTCGGCCCAGCAGCGCATCGCGATGGTGCTGATCCTGTCCTCGCTACAGAACGCGCACCCCGATCTGAATCTCGACGACTACCGGCGCGGTCTGGTCGCCGAGAAATGGGATCTGCTGGCGGGTTGCTCGGTCGACGCCACCGAGGAACGGCTGGAGGTGGCCGAGAAGATCCCGCCGGAGGATCTGCGGCCCGCGACCCCGGAGGCCGTCGACCGGTTGCGCGGATACCTGCAGCAGATGAGCGGCCTGCCCAAGGCGCCGGCCGCGGCCCCGATGTTCGTGGTGCACGGCGACGCCGACGATGTGGTGCCGGTGGCCTGGACCTCCGAGGCCGTGCAAAGAGCCTGCAATATGGGCGACACCGTGGCATCGTTCATCGCTGGTGGCCGCGGACACGGCGATTTCGATCCCATCGTCGCGTTGGACTGGATCATCAAGCGGTTCGCCGACGCACCCGCCGACAGCACATGCAACGTCGAGGGCGGTCCGTCGATACTCAAGAGTGTCTGACGGGCCCTGGCCGATGCAGGAACCGAACCTCGAACGTCGCTCGACCGGAGAACGCTCATGACAGATACCAACGCGGCACGCGGTGAGGCGCCTGCGCCGGCCATCGAGTCCCAGGTGGTCGCCAGCTCACCGACCCAGACCCGGATCATCGGGCTGGACGGCATACGCGGTCTGGGTTGCCTCGCAGTCGTCGTCGGCCATGTGGCGTTGGCCTACTCGCCGGTCACCCACGACAAGGCGTTCCTGGGCGTGCTCGGCCTGGCGCTCATCCTGTTCTTCGTCCTCAGCGGTTTCCTGCTCTTCCTGCCCTATATCCGGCGGCTCACCAAAGACCGGTCGGCGGCCGCGATGCCCGACACCAAGCAGTACGCGCTGCACCGGATCTTCCGGGTGTTCCCCGGCTATCTGGTGATCTTCCTGATCTGTAATTACCTGCTGCAGGTGGCCTACGTCGAGAACTCGGCGATCCAGCCGCACGGCACCGACGCGGGCACCGGGATGATCACCGACCCGTGGGAACTGCTGGCCAACCTGACGCTCACCCAGACCTATTTCCCGGACTATGTGCAGACCGGGATCAGTCCGTCCTGGTCGCTGACCCTGGAGATCGCGTTCTACGCGTCGTTGCCGCTGCTTGGTCTGCTGTTGTTCACACTGCGCAGGCGCACCGACGTCATGCCGCTGGTGCTGGCCTGTCTCGCACCGGTCATCCTGCTGACGATCGGTGTGGTGGGGCGGCTGTTCGCGCCGATGGTGTTCGCCGCGACCGGCGCCGACACCGTGACGATGCAGAACTGGGGACCAACCTGGGCCGCGGTGTTCATGCGCTGTTTCTTGACCAATGCCGACCTGTTCGCCTACGGCATGTTCGCGGCCATCATCTATGTGGCGATCGAGCAGGGCGTGTTCTCGGCACCGGCGGCCAAGCGGATCTATCTGCTGTGCTTCCCGCTGCTGATGGTGTCGTTTGTCGGTGCCCTGGCGCTGACCTTCGCAGGCACCGTATTCGCCACCGCCGGAATCGGTTTCGTCTCCGCGGTGTTCATCGCGATCGTGGTGTTCCCGTTGGCGCGCGGCAGGGATTCGCGGTTGGCCAGGTTCCTCGACGCCAAACCGTTCTACTTCGTCGGGCTGATCTCGCTGTCGGTCTACCTGTGGCACTACCCGATCCTGTTGCTGCTTGGCCGCTACGGTCTGGCCGCCGGCGACTCGTGGGGCGGGATGCTGCGTAACGTGGCAGTGGTGGCCATCGTGACGATCGTCGTGGCGACGATCACCTACTACACCGTCGAACGTCCGGGGCTGGACCTCGTCAAGCGGTTCCGGAAGCGTTGATGCGTCGCAATCTGCTGATCGGCGGTGCACTGGCGGCCGTGCTGGTTCTCGTCGCCGGTGTGACCGTCGCCGTATCGCCGACCGTCCGCCAACAGCTGGGCCTGTCCGACCCGCCCGCGGCCGCCGCCCGAGCGGAGCCGATTCCGGGAGCCGATCTGTCCGGGACCGGTCCGGGATCACTGATCAGCGCGATGACGATGCCGGAGTTCAGTCGCAGCCCGCAGGGCTCGCAGATCAGCGCCGCGCGCGTCGTGTACCGATCCACCGACGGAGACACTGGGGTACCCACCGAGGTGTCGGGGTCGGTCTTCATCCCGCGCGGGAGCCCGCCGGCGGGCGGCTGGCCCGTCGTCGCGTTCGGGCACGGCACCGTCGGTATCGACGAGCCGTGCGCGCCCTCGCTGTCGGCGACGCTGCTCGGGATGACCGATTGGGTGGTCAAACTCACCGATCTCGGTTTCGCGGTCGCGTTCGCCGATTTCCAGGGCCTGGGTGCGCCCGGGGTGCACCCCTACCTGGATTCCCGGACGGCGGGTCTGAACATGATCGACTCGGTGCGCGCGTTGCGTCACACCTTCGATGACGTGTCGGACCGTTGGGCCGCTCTCGGCGGCTCCCAGGGCGGCGGCGCCGTCTGGGCGGTCGGCGAGCAGGCCGGTACCTACGCCCCGGACATGCTGCCCAGCGGCGTGCTGGCACTGGCGCCGGTGGCCGATGTCGCCGGGTTGGTCGACAAGGCCGTCGACGCGACGCTGACCAAGGAGCAGGGCGCGGCGCTGATCCTGATCATCGAGTCGCTGGCCCGCCTGCACCCGGACATCGATCGCGACGACTACCGCCACGGCGTGGCGGCGGCCCAATGGGACACCCTGATCGCCTGTTCCGGCGCGGCGGTGCATGATCGCGAGGGATTCATCGATCAGCTCAAACCCGATGACCTGTCGCCCACCTCACCGGCGGCCGCCGATCGGTTGCGCGGGTACCTGAAGGCATGGGCGCTGCCGCAGCAGCGGCTGGCGGTCCCGCTGTCGGTCGTCTACGGGGGCAGGGACGAATACATCGATCCGCCGTGGACCGAGGCCGCGATTGCGCAGGCGTGTGCACTGGGTGGCAACGTGGTCGCCGATTTCCAGCCCGACAAGGGGCATGGCGATCTCGACGTCGCCGATCAGCTCGGCTGGCTCAGCGAGCGCCTTGCCGGGCAGCCGGCGGCCTCCGGGTGCGCCTGATCCCATTCGCTGCCGGTCCACCCGCCGCCGAGCCGGCCACTCGCCGTCCCACAGCGTGTCCAGGAGCGTGTTTGCGCACTGTGCGGACGCTCGACCGGCCACATCGTCCGTCCGCTGTCCTGGTGCGCGCAGCCCGGTGACGGCGCGTGAGCTGCGTCGCCGGCCGCGGACACGCCGGCGTTGCGCCGCCGCCGGGTGCCGCGAGGGGGGCGGAACCGGCGGGGTTGCCGGAGCCCGATTGCCACGCGGCTAAGCGGGGGTTGTCGCAAGTGTGCGCGGGATCGCATTTTCAGCAATGGCTTTCCGGGTCCGTGACCAGGGTTCGACCGATCTCGGTGCCGATGTAACGCTTCGGCTACCCAGACGAAAAGTCTTCAGTACGTCTTATTAACACGGGCGGTTTACGCTAACTGCCTGGTCAAATAGTCGCGAGCGTCATTTTTGGTCAGCACGGGGGAGTGGCGGCCGCGGGCAAATCAAGATCGTTTGGGCGAGCGAATTTGCGCTCGCGTCAGCCGGTGGCCAGAAATTTGGGCCAAAATGTTGCAAGTATCAGGAAACAAAGCGATAGTCTTATCCAGCACGCAGTGAGTGGTGCAGCAAACGAAGGTGGACGCGCAAGTGACGTTGGTGAGAGAGACGGAAGCGCCGGTGACCCTGACGGACCCGGCGCCCGTTCGAGATCACGATGGGTTGCTGTGGCAGCGGCGGTACGGTCGTGCGCTGCTCATCACCGACATCGTGGTGGTCGGGACGGCGATGGCGTGCGCGCAGATGGTTCGGCTGGGTCGGCCGGTCACCGACTTCGACCCGCTCACCAAGTACTTCGGATTGCTCTCGGTCATCTTCGGTCTCATCTGGTTGGGTTTGCTGGCCGCGTACCGCACCCGCTCGCCCCGGATCGTCGGCGCCGGCATGGAGGAGTACCGCCGGGTCCTGTCGGCCACGTTGTCCACCATCAGCGTGGTGGCTGTCACCCTGATGATCTTCCGGCCGGAATATGCACGCGGATACCTGGCGCTGGCGTTTCCGCTCGGTCTGGTGTTCCTGTTCGTCGGCCGCAGCGCGTGCCGGCGGGTGCTGTCCTGGTACCGCAAGCGCGGGCAGTGCATCACCTCGGTCGTCGCCGTCGGTAATGCCGCGGCGGTGCGCAGCCTGGTGCAGTCCCTGGAACGGTCCTGGGGTTACGGCTACTCGGTGGTCGGTGTCTGCCTCACCGGCCGCTCCGGTGGCGGCACCCTCGATGTCCCCGGTGTCGGGCCGCTGCCCATCCTCGGTGACGAGCATCAGGTCGAAGAGGCCATCGCCAAGGTCAATGCCGATACCGTGGCGCTCACCACGACCGAACACCTCGGCCCCGATGGTGTCCGCGAGCTGTCCTGGGATCTGGACCGCCTGGGCGTCGACCTGGTCGTATCGCCGGGGATGGTCGACGTGGCCGGACCGCGGCTGACCATGCGCCCGGTCGCCGGCCTCCCGCTCATCCACGTCGAGAAGCCGCAGTACAGCGGAACCAAGAAGCTGCAGAAGCGTGCCTTCGACATCTTCGTCTCGGTCAGCGTGCTGCTGGCGGCGTTCCCGCTGCTGCTGGTGAGTGCCATTGCCATCAAGCTGACCAGCCGTGGACCGATCTTCTACCTGTCCGAGCGGATCGGACTGGACGGCAAGCCGTTCCAGATGATCAAGCTGCGCACCATGGTGGTGGACGCGGACAAGATGGTGGCCGGCCTCGCCGAGCTCAACGAGATGGACGGCGGGGTGTTATTCAAGATCCGCCAGGATCCGCGCGTCACCTCCGTCGGCAGGATCCTGCGTCGGTACAGCATCGACGAGCTGCCGCAGTTCATCAACGTGCTGAAGAAGGAAATGAGTGTCGTCGGGCCGCGGCCGCCGCTGCCCAGTGAGGCCGATGCCTACACCGACCAGGTGCGGCGTCGGTTGCTCGTGCTGCCGGGCATCACCGGGCTCTGGCAGGTCAGCGGTCGGGCGGATCTGTCCTGGGACGACTCCGTGCGATTGGATCTGTCCTACGTCGAGAACTGGTCCATCAGCAGCGATCTGCTGATCGCGGTCAAGACCGTGCGCACCGTGCTCGGCGGTACCGGCGCCTACTGACGGCCACCAGGAACGGCACCGGCGCTGCGGTAGCGTGGAGTTCGTGCCGTCCGAGGTCAGATCCAGCCGACCACGCCGGCTCTTCGGCACATCGCCCTCACTGTCGCCCTGATCGCCCAGCTGGCCGTGTACGCGGCGTTGGCGCCGTTCGCCGTGCCGATCGGACTCGCGGTCGTCAACACCCTTCCCGGCCCTGGCGGTCCGCCCACCCCCATCCCGTCGGCGGATCTGAACGTCGGCGGACCGGGATCGTTGGTGTCGGCCACGACCATGCCCGGTGTGACCCGCCGCGTGGAGGCCCGCAACATGCACGCCGCCCGCGTGCTGTACCGGTCCACCTCCGGCGATTCCGGGGCACCCACCGTGGTGTCCGGGTCGGTGTTCACGCCGCTGGGCGACCCGCCGCCGGGCGGTTGGCGGGTGGTCGCGATCGGGCACGGCACCGTCGGTATCGACGAGCCGTGCGCGCCATCGCTCTCGGACACCATGTTGGGCGCGCTGGCGTTCGTGACGCCGTTCATCGATCGCGGCTACGCCGTCGCGGTGCCCGACTACCAGGGGTTGGGCGCCAAGGGGATTCATCCCTATCTCGATGCCAAGACCGCCGGGCTGAACATGATCGACAGTGTCCGCGCGTTGCGGCACACCTTCGCCGACGTCTCGGGAACCTGGATGGCTTTCGGACACTCCCAGGGCGGAGCCGCCACCTGGGCGGCCGACGAGCAGGCGGGCGTGTACGCACCCGAACTGCACCTGCTCGGGGCGGTGGCGGCCGCTCCGGCCGCCGATGTCAGCGGGTTCGTCGACAAGGCGCTGGCGGGCACCCTGACCTCAGATCAGCTGTTGGCGATGCCCGTCATCGTCGAGGCGCTGGCCCGCGTGCATACCGATCTGAACCGCGACGATTTCCGGGGCGGGGCGGCCACCGAGAACTGGTCGGTGCTGACAGCATGCCAGGCGCCCGAGATCTACCAGCGCGGTGCGGCCGCCGAGCAGCTGCGGCCCGAGGACGTGGCACCGCGCAACGGGGTGGCCGCCGATCGGTTGCGCCAGTTGTTGCGCGCCTGGGCGTTGCCGCAGCGGGCGCTGTCGGCGCCGATGTCGGTCTGGTACGGCGGTGCCGATACATTGGTCGACGCAGCATGGACCGCCGACGCGATCAAACGCGCATGTGCCTTGGGTGGCACGGTGACGGTCCAGTTCGAGCCGGACAAGGGGCACGCGGAGGTTGACCTGGTGAGCCAGTTGAACTGGATGGCAACGAGATTCGCCGATCAACCGGTGCGCAATGACTGCTGAACGAATCGCCCTCGACGCCGCGGCGCTACGGGCAGGCCTGGCCGCACCCTGGCAGCGTCTCGACGTCGTCGACGAGACCGGGTCCACCAACGCCGACCTGATCGCCCGTGCCGCCACCGAACCGATCGCCGGTGCGGTGCTACTTGCCGAGCATCAGGCCGCCGGTCGCGGCCGTGGCGGACGCGTCTGGGAGGCGGTGCCCCGCGGGCTGGTCATCGTGTCGGTGGGCATCTCCACCGCCGGAGTCCCCGAACAGCAATGGGGCCTGGTGCCGCTGCTGGCGGGCGTCGCGGTGGTGGACACGATGGCTGCCATCGGTATCACCGCGGGTTTGAAGTGGCCCAACGACGTCCAGGTCGGGGGAGCAAAGATCGCGGGCATCCTGGCCGAGGTCGCCTCGCCGCAGCCGGTGGTGGTGTTGGGGATCGGGTTGAACGTGGCCGTCAGCCCCGATGAGCTCGGCCAGGCCAATGCCACCTCGATCCAGATTCTCGGGGGTCCCACCGACCGGACCGAGATCGCACGCATCCTGCTGCAGCAGTTGGGCTCTCGGATCACGGCATGGCAGGCCGGCGGCGGTGCCGCGCTGCTGGCCGACTATCGGACGCGCTCGGCAACCCTGGGACGATCCGTGCGCGCACTGCTGCCGGGCGGCCGCGAGATCGCGGGCACCGCGACGGGCGTCGACGAGCAGGGTCGATTGTGTATCGACACCGGGGCGGGCACCGAGGTGGTCGCTGCGGCCGATATTGTGCATTTGCGCCCGTTGTCCGGTGAGGTGTTTGAGTAGAGTCCACTGTCGTGGGCTATCCAGAAAACGTCCTGGCCAGGGATGAACACGTCGTTCTGCACCGGCACCCGCACTGGAAGCGGCTGCTCGGGGCGATCTCGGTGCTGTTGCTGGCCAGTGCCGCCGCGGCCTTCGCCGCCGGCTGGGTGAATCAGACCGACTGGGACGACAACGCCAAGCGGATCATTTTCGCCGTCCTCGCCGCCATCTGGTTGATTCTGGTCGGCTGGCTGTCGGTGTGGCCGTTCCTGACGTGGTGGACAACACATTTCGTGATCACCGACCGCCGCGTCATGTTCCGCCACGGCCTGCTGACCCGCAGCGGTATCGATATCCCGCTGGCGCGGATCAACAGCGTGGAGTTCACCCACGGGCTGCTCGACCGGATGCTGCGCACCGGCACGCTGATCATCGAATCCGCGTCACAGGACCCGCTGGAATTCTCCGATATCCCGCGCGTGGAGCAGGTGCATTCCCTGCTCTATCACGAGGTCTTCGACACCCTCGATTCCGAGGAATCGCCCAGCTGATCCGGTCCCGCGAGCCCGCGGTGCAGTGGGGTGACCGAACCGTTGTGACCGGCCTCGACATGGTCCTCGAAGGCCTCGGCGATACCGCCGGCGGTCAGGGTGGACTCCAGCGCCTTCTCCGGGTTGCGGGCGAATTCGTCGGGGAACACCCAGCGCCGGAATGCCCAGAACCGGAAGGCCATCTGCAGCAGATTGCCGATGACGTACGCCGAGATGAAGTCGGCGATGTTCTCCACCGTCAGCGACACCTCGGGCACCCGTAGACCCAGCACATAGCTGGAGAAGTACAGCGGTGCCATGGCCAGCAGCACCCCGACGCCACTGACGCCGAAGAACAGCAGTGCCTCGTGATGGCGCTCCCGGCCGCCGCGGTCCTTGAAGCTCCACTCGCGATTGAGGACATAGGACGCGATCACCGCGACGATGCCCGCGATGATCTTCGCCGTCACCGGCTTGGGCTCCAGGACGGTGAGCTTCAGTGTGTAGAAGATCGCCGAGTCGATGATGAACGTCGTCGCGCCGACCAGGGCGAACTTGATGAGCTCATGGTGCCGCTCGGCGAAGGGCCGGAAGGCGCGGGGCAGCCGCGCGATCGTGGCATCAGCAAAGGACACGGGGATGAAGTCTACGCAAGTAACCCGGCCAACGTGAACCGCTGCAGGTCAGTCCTGGTACCGGCGGTCCGCTCGGCCCCTGCGCCCGGCATGACAACATAGGTAGCCGTGTCCCGAACGCCCTCTGTCTCCCGAGCGCCCACCGTCGTGATGATCGGCGGCGGTCAACTGGCCAGGATGACCCACCAGGCCGCCATCGCGCTGGGGCAATCCCTGCGCGTGCTGGCCGCCGATCCCGGCGACCCTGCCGCTCAGGTCACACCGGAGGTGGTGCTGGGCGCCCACACCGACCTGGACGCCCTGCGCCGCGCGGCCCAGGGTGTGGCGGCGTTGACCTTCGACCACGAGCACGTGCCGACCGAACACCTCGAGCAGCTGGTCGCCGAGGGGGTGACGGTGCACCCGCCGCCGCAGGCGCTGATCCACGCCCAGGACAAGCTGGTGATGCGCCGCAAGCTGGAGGCCCTCGGTGCGCCGATCCCGGCCTACGCCGCAGTGCACAACGTCGACGATGTCGACGCGTTCGCCGCGCGGACCGGCGCCCCGGTCGTCATCAAGACCGTCCGCGGCGGCTACGACGGTCGTGGGGTGGTGCTGGCGCGTGATCTGGCCCATGCCCGCGAGGCCGTCGCCGGGTACCTGGCCGACGGTGTCGAGGTGATGCTGGAGGAGCGGGTCGCCTGGCGCCGGGAGCTCTCGGCGCTGGTGGCGCGCTCGCCGTTCGGGCAGGGCGCGGCGTGGCCGGTGGTGCAGACCGTCCAGCGCAACGGGATCTGCGTCGAGGTCATCGCCCCGGCACCCGGGTTGGCGCCCGAGCTCGCCGCCGGAGCCGAGGCGCTGGGGCTGCGGTTGGCCGAGGAGCTCGGTGTCGTCGGTGTGTTGGCCGTCGAGCTCTTCGAGACCGAGGCCGGCCAAATCCTGGTGAACGAGCTCGCGATGCGCCCGCACAACTCGGGGCACTGGAGCATGGACGGTGCCCGCACCGGCCAGTTCGAGCAGCACCTGCGCGCGGTGCTGGACTACCCGCTCGGTGACACCTCGGCGCTGGCGCCGGTGACGGTGATGGGCAATGTCCTGGGCGCGGCCCAGACGCCTTCGATGTCGATGGACGAGCGCGTTCACCACCTCTGTGGCCGGATGCCCGATGCCAAGATCCACCTGTACGGCAAGGGGGAGCGGCCGGGCCGCAAGATCGGGCACGTCAACATCGTGGGAGGCAGCTGGGCAGGGCCAGGTCACGCCTCGCCGGACAATGCGGAATATGTTGCGGCACTGCGGGAACGGGCGCAGCGTGCGGCGCACTGGCTGTCGCATGCCGAGTGGACCGACGGATGGGATGGACACTGAGTTGACCGAGAAACTGCGGCCCCGCGTCGGGGTCATCATGGGCAGCGACAGCGACTGGTCGGTGATGGAGGCCGCGGTG
The DNA here is from genome assembly GCF_000317305.3 of Mycolicibacterium neoaurum VKM Ac-1815D. The sequence continues at coordinate 1,735,044 of NC_023036.2, forward strand.
ACCGCGCTGGCCGAGTTCGACATCCCGTTCGAGATCGGTGTCGTGTCCGCCCACCGCACCCCGGGCCGGATGCTGGAGTACGCGCAGAGCGCCGCCGGGCGCGGTATCGAGATCATCATCGCCGGTGCGGGCGGGGCGGCGCACCTGCCAGGCATGGTCGCCGCCGCGACGCCGCTGCCGGTCATCGGTGTGCCGGTGCCGCTGGCGCGACTGGACGGCCTGGACTCGCTGCTGTCGATCGTGCAGATGCCGGCCGGGGTGCCGGTGGCGACGGTGTCGATCGGCGGTGCCCGCAACGCGGGCCTGCTGGCGGTGCGGATCCTGGGTGCCTCCGATCCCGCGTTGCGCTCCCGGATCGAGGATTTCCAGGCGGGTCTGGAGCAGATGGTGCTGGAGAAAGACGCCGCGTTGCGCAATCGCCTACTCGGCAATTGAGTGAATCGCTATTAACCGGCTAAGGTTACTGGCGAGTAGCGAGGAGATCCCCATGGTTGCCAACCCGTCCTTTGACCTGTTCCAGCTCTCCGACGAGCACAACGAGTTGCGCACCGTGCTGCGCGACCTGTGCGAGAAGGAAATCGAGCCGCACGCCGCCGATGTGGACGCCAAGGCGCGCTACACCGACGAGGCCTTGGCAGCGCTGGATTCCTCCGGCTTCTCGGCCGTCTTCATCCCCGAGGAGTACGGCGGCCAGGGCGCCGACGCGGTCGCGGCGTGCATCGTCATCGAGGAGGTCGCGCGGGTCTGTGCGTCGTCCTCGCTGATCCCGATCTGTAACAAGCTGGGCACCACCGGCCTGCTGATGCGCGGGTCCGAGGAGCTCAAGGCCAAGGTTCTTCCCTCGATCGCCGCGGGCGAGGCGACGGCCTCCTACGCCTTGAGCGAGCGCGAGGCCGGTAGCGATGCCGGCGCCATGCGCACCAAGGCCGTCGCCGACGGTGACGACTGGATCCTCAACGGCACCAAGTGCTGGATCTCCAACGGCGGCAAGTCCACCTGGTACACCGTCATGGCCGTCACCGACCCCGACAAGGGCGCCAACGGCATCTCGGCGTTCATCGTGCACAAAGACGACGAGGGGTTCAGCGCCGGGCCCAAGGAACACAAGATGGGCATCAAGGGATCGCCCACCACCGAGCTGTACTTCGAGAACTGCCGTATCCCCGGCGACCGGATCATCGGCGAGCCGGGCACGGGCTTCAAGACCGCGCTGGCCACCCTGGATCACACCAGGCCCACCATCGGTGCGCAGGCCGTCGGCATCGCCCAGGGCGCGCTGGACGCCTCGATCGCCTACACCAAGGAGCGCAAGCAGTTCGGGAAGTCGATCGCGGACTTCCAGAACACCCAGTTCATGTTGGCCGATATGGCGATGAAGATCGAGGCCGCCCGGCTGATGGTCTACACCGCCGCCGCCCGCGCCGAGCGGATGGAGCCCAACCTGCAGTTCCTGGCCTCGGCCTCGAAGTGCTTCGCCTCCGATGTCGCCATGGAGGTCACCACCAACGCCGTGCAGCTGTTCGGCGGGTACGGCTACACCGTCGACTTCCCCGTCGAGCGATTCATGCGCGATGCCAAGATCACCCAGATCTACGAGGGCACCAACCAGATCCAGCGCGTCGTGATGAGCAGGCAGCTGTTGAAGTGACCCCGCCGGCCTGAGTCGGCGCCGACCGGCCGGTTATTGCACGCCTTCCTCGAAAGGGCGTGTGATAACCGGCCATTCGCGTCTAGCGCCCCTTGGTGATCTTGCGGTAGGTGCTGCGCAGCGTCTCGTTGCGCCGCGCGATGTGCACCGGGTGCTTGGGCACCGGCACCAGGACGCTGACCGGATGGCCGACGAACGACGACTCGAACACGGCGGTCATGGTTCTGCCGCTGTAGGCGGCGTCCAGGGCCTGCCGGTAACGCGTGGCGTGTTCGGGCTGGGTGAACAGCACCTTGTTGTAACCGATGTAGAAGGGCACCAGGGCGCCGCCCTTCTCCAGGTAGTGCACGGTGCCCACGCAGACACCCGGCCACTGCTGGTTGAAGACATCGTCGGCGATCACGACGCCACCCTCGGTCAGGCTCTTCTCGGCCAGTCGCATATCGCTGAGCACGATCTCCTGGGTGTGCCCGCCGTCGACGGAGAACAACCGCACCCCGGACATCTCGGCGATCTCCCCGGGGGAGATCTGGGTGGAGTCACCCTGGTGGATGATCAGGCCGTCCCGATCGGTCCACGAATCCAGGTGTGCCAGGAATCGGTCCCGATCACCCTGGCCGGATTTGTCGATATTGGCGTCCTGATCCTCGAACAGGTCGATCGCGATGGCCGCTTCGCCGGGCTGCTGGAGCAGCTTCATGGCGATGAAGAGCTGCCCGTGATGCACGCCGATCTCGGCGATCGGACCACCGATGCCTGCCGCACGCTGATACTCGTCGACGGCTTGCAGCAACCCGATGGCAGCGGTCTCCGTATAGCCCTGCACCCGACGATGCCCGATATGGCGATATGCAGCGAACTTCAGGCCATTGCGTTCCACGTGTCACAGGGTACTCATAGCGGGTGTAAAAGACCCATCACGCGCAAATATTGACGCTCGGGGCACTTCGCGACCTGCCTCGCACGGCGGGTCAGCCCCGGGTCACCTTCTCCATCTCGCGCCGGCGATCGAGGCGGTCGGCGTCGGGGTGGACCACCAGCACCAGCGACGATCCGGCGGTCAGCACCGCCAGCAGGTGCTCCTCGACGTCGCCCGGGGTGTTCCAGGATGCGGTCGAGAGCACCCGGTCCCGGTCGGTCAGACCCGCTCGGGCGGCGGCTGCGGTGGCAGCGGCCACCACCTGCGCCGGGCTGCGACCGGCCAGTGCCGGCCCCGGCGCGCGCTCGGGCACGATCTGGTCGCCGTGCACCCGCACCGAGGTCGCATAGTCGGTGACGCCGATCGGCAGGTCCGCGACCGGCTTACCGAACGGATCGAGCGAGAACGCCACCACTTCTCCGGTCCCGACGATCGCGTCGGCCTCGTCGAGCCGGTCGGCGGTGCACAACGCGATCTCGGCGTCCCCGACATCGGCCCCCAGCACCGCCTCGGCGCCGATCCACCAGATGCCCAGCAGCACCGCGGCGGTCTGCCAATGCGCGGGCAGCAGCACCGCGATCCGGCTGCCGGGGCCGGCGCCGAGCTCGTCGCGCAGCAGGTTGGCGGTCTTGGCGGCCCAGTTGGCCAGCGTCACCGCGGACAGTTCGATGCGCTCGCCGGAGGCGTCGTCGTAGTAGGTGATCCGCGGGCCCACCGGGTCGCGCTTGAGCAACGGATCGAGCAGGGCGGCGCTGACGGTGTCGGTCACCTCAGTTCACACATTGGGGGTCATCCGAGCCTGCGGTGATGATCGGCGACGGCGGCGGGGGAGCGGTCTCGCTGGTGGAAACCAGGTCATCGCCCTGATAGCCCTGGTACCAGTCGCTGCCCGCGGGATCGGCCGACGCGCCTGTGCCCTCCAGCCCGGAGCCCGGGCCGGAGTAATCGTCGGACAGCACGACCTGCACGGTGCCGGGCGCCATTGAGGGATCTTCGACGACGGTCAGGTTGCCCAACTTCTGCGAGACGGCCTGCGCACCGAGATCATCGACGCTGGGCGCCCTGACCATGCTGTTGGCGACGCGCTCGCCGTCGTGGTTGCCCACGTTGCCCGCGGTGAATCCGCCGCTGGTCAGCACCTGGGAGACTGCGGCGGCCAGCCCGTTGATATCGGTGTCGTTGACCACGTCGACGGTGGTTTTCTCGGGTGAGTACGCGACCTTCTCGGTGTTGCCCTCCTCCTGCTCGTTGAGCAGGCCGTCCACCCACTGCTTGACCTGGTCCTGGTCGACGCGGACGACGGACTGCATACCGTCGTCACTCCAGCCGTCCTCGCGCAGGATCGGAATGGTGGCGAAGGCGACCGAGCCCGCCGCGACATCCTGGAGCTGCTTGATGAAATCCATGATGTCCCAACCATCGGACAGCACGACCGAACGCTGCACCGCGGTCTGCAACCGGTTCAGGGTTGCCGGGCTGGACAGGGTCTTGCCGGAGATGACCTCATGGGCCAGGGACGCCATCACCACCTGCTGGCGGGTCACCCGATCCAGATCGCCGCGCGGCAGATCGTGGCGCTGTCGCACGAAGCTCAATGCCTGCGGACCGTCCAACTTCTGCCAGCCCGCCGGGAAATCGGCACCCGAGAGCGGTTCGTAGACCGGATTCTTCAGACAGACATTCACCCCGCCGAGGGCATCGGTGATCAAGCTGAAACCCAGCAACCCGATCTCGGCGTAGTGGTCCACGGTGACGCCGGTGAGGTGCGCGACAGTCTTGATCAGCGCCTCCCGCCCGGCCTCGGTGCCTTCCTTCTCACCCTCGACCGGGTCCATGCCCTCGACCTCGATGAGCTGCTTCATCGTCGCCAGCCGGGCGTCGCCGTAGACCCCGTTGATCTTCATCTTGCCCTCGTTGTCGGGCAGTTCGACGTAGGTGTCGCGGGGGATGGAGATCGCGGTGGCCGACCTCCCGTTGTTCGGGATGCGGATCAAGATGATGGTGTCGGTGTTGGTGGCGACATCGTCGCCGACGCGCAGGGTCGCCAGTTCCTCGGGCGAGAGCGGATTTCCGTGCGCATCGGTGCGGCTGTCGACGCCGACGAGCAGGATGTCGATGGCGCCGTCCTCGCCGCCGCCGCCGAGGGCCGCCGAGTTCACGTGGTGGATACCGTCCTCGAACGAGCGGACCGTGCTCCAGGCGACCCCGGTGGACAACACGACCGCGACCGCGGCAGCCACGCCAACGGTCCTGGTCAGCCGATTCTGCATCTGCCCAGGCTACTGTCCGCCGCTTCGATGTCCGTCCAGGCGCGTCGGCGTGCCAACCGGTCCGTACCGCGTCCCGCGCTCACCTCGGCCGGTAACGAGAACCACTCAGCGAACGAAAGATTGTGTACGAACCGATTACGGCCGACATCGGCGTTCACCCTCCTGGGCAGGGCGTTCGGTCCAAGAGTGCACAGGAGGTCCGGTAAATTGACCGGTATGCGGAAAACAATGGGCAGGGTCTTCGGCCGTGCGGCGGTAATGGTCGCTCTGGTCGCGTCGATGGTCGGGGTGAATCCGGCCACGGCCGGCGCGGTGGTGGCCCCGGCCGACGGGTACGGATTCGCCCAGGGCTACACCTGGGCCACCGGTAACCCGGCGGATTCGGCCCGCGAGATCGCCGCGGTCGGCAAAACCACGGCGACCTGGGTGCGGCTGCCGCTGGACTGGGGGATCGTCGGAATCGGCCCCGGTCAGTACAACTGGGGCTACTTCGACAACCTGGTCAACGCCGCCAGCGCCAACGGACTGCGGATCCTCGGCCTGATCTCCAACACCCCGTTCTGGGCCAGGACCGATGGCGCCCAGAAGTTGTTCCCGTCGGCGCCGCCGAAGGACTACGGCGAATTCGGCGACTTCGCCGCGGCCGCCGCCAGCCGGTACGCCGGTCGCATCAACGCCTGGGAGATCTGGAACGAGCCCAACCTGCCGCTGTTCATGGGGTTCGCCGACAACAAGGCCGTCCGCTACACCGACATGCTCAAGGCCGCCTACCCGGCCATCAAGCGCGCCAACCCGGGAGCCACCGTGGTGGCCGCCGGCCTGAGCCCGCTCGCCGGTCCCGATTCGCCCCCCGGATTCCTGCAGCAGATGTATGACGCCGGCGCCAAGGGTTCCTTCGACGCCGCCGCCGCGCACCCCTACGTCTTCCCCGGTGGAATGGCTGCCGACAGCAACAACGGCTGGTCCGATGTGCTGCGTATGCATGATGTGATGGTCGCCAACGGCGACGGCGGCAAGAAGATCTGGCTGACCGAGATGGGCGCCTCCACCAGCGATATCCCCGGCGACGGCGTGAGCCAGCAGGAGCAGGCCAAGCAGATCGTCGACGTGCTCGGTGCCGCGGCCGCGGTCGGCTGGGCCGGGCCGGCGTTCATCCACGCGGTGCGTGACCTGGACACCGGTAACCGCAACGACCGGGAGGCCAACTACGGCGCGTTGCTGACCACCGATTGGCAGCCCAAGGTGGCCGCCGGCGTCCTCGCCAAATAGCGCGAGGTGACCGCCCGGATCGTCATCACCGGTGCGGGTGGACAGGTCGGACGGTGCCTGGCCGGTGTGCTCACCGGCCAGGGCCGTGATCTGCTTGCCCTGACCTCCGCCCAGTGGGATATCACCGACCCGGCCGCCGGGCGTGATCTGCTGGTCGCCGGCGATGTCGTCGTCAACTGCGCGGCTCTCACGGCCGTCGACATCGCCGAGGCCGACGAGTCGCGTGCCCACGCCGTCAACGCTGCGGGCGCCGGCCATGTCGCGCGGGCCTGCGCTGCCGCCGGGGCGCGGCTGATCCACATCTCCACCGACTATGTGTTCGGCGGGGCCGCGACGCGCGGGCAACCGCGGCCGTTCGAGGTCGACGATCCGCCCGCTCCGGTCAGTGTCTACGGCCGCAGCAAGCTCGCCGGCGAGCACGAGGTGCATGCCGCGCTGCCGTCGGCGCAGGTGGTGCGCACGGCCTGGGTGTACACCGGATCCGGTACCGATTTCGTGGGCACCATGCGCAGACTGGCCGCCGAGCGCGACACCGTCGAGGTGGTGGCCGACCAGACCGGTTCGCCGACCTACGTGGCCGACCTGGTCGAGGCGCTGCTGGTGCTGGCCGACGATCCGGATCCCCGGCCGGTGTGGCATATCGCGAACACCGGTCCGGTCAGCCGGTACGAATTGGCCCGGGCGGTGTTCGCCGGTATCGGCGCCGACCCGGACCGGGTTCGGCCGGTGACCACCGACAAACACCCCCGTCCCGCACCGCGGCCCGGCTACTCGGCGCTGTCGACGGCCCGGTATGACGCTGCCCACACACCGATGCGGTCCTGGCAGGACGCCCTGACCGCCGCCTTGACGGCGCTGGGATAGAACCGGTTATCTACGAGCGTGCGTGATGAACTGGCTGGGCAGCGTGGCTGACGAACTCACCGTGGTGACGGTGACATATTCACCGGGACCGCATCTCGACCGCTTCCTGGCCTCGCTCGCACATGCCACCGAACGCCCCGTCACCGTCATCATGGCCGACAACGGGTCCACCGACGGCGCACCCGAAGAGGCCGAGCAGCGCTATCCGAACGCGGTGTTGCTGCGCACCGGCGGCAACCTGGGCTACGGCACCGCCGTCAACCGCGCGGTGCAGAAGTACGTCACCGACGGTGACTGGTTCATCGTGGCCAATCCGGATGTGCAGTGGGGACCGGGTAGCATCGACGAATTGTTCGCCGCCACCGAACGCTGGCCCGATGCCGGTGCCCTCGGCCCTCTCATCCGTGACCCCGACGGCACGGTCTACCCGTCGGCGCGACATCTGCCGAGCCTCATCCGCGGCGGTATGCACGCCGTGGTCGGGCCGGTGTGGAAGTCGAACCCGTGGACGGCGGCCTATCGCCAGGAGCGGCTGGAACCCAGCGAACGGACCGTCGGATGGCTCTCCGGTGCGTGTCTGTTGTTGCGCCGCAGCGCATTCGACGGGATCAACGGGTTCGACGAGCGGTACTTCATGTACATGGAGGATGTGGACCTGGGGGATCGGCTGGCGCTGGCCGGATACCAGAACGTCTACGTCCCGACGGCCGAGATCCTGCACGACAAGGGACATTCCACCGGTCGGGACCCCGCGCGCAATCTGGCCGCACACCATCGCAGCACCTACACTTTCCTCGCCGATCGGCATCCGCGGTGGTGGCAGGCCCCGCTACGGTGGACCATCAAGGGTGCGCTGGCGACCCGAGCCGGCCTGGTGGTCCGGAATTCTCGACGTAAGCAGGCGAAAGGACGGCACTGAGCAATGGTCAATCCCGCGGAGGTCGATGCCGTCATCCTGGTCGGTGGCCAGGGCACCCGGTTGCGGCCGCTGACCCTGTCCGCGCCCAAGCCCATGCTGCCGACGGCCGGTCTGCCGTTTCTGACCCACCTGCTCTCCCGCATCGCCGCGTCCGGCATCCGCCACGTGGTGCTCGGTACCTCGTACAAGGCCGAGGTGTTCGAGGCCGCCTTCGGCGACGGATCGAAGCTGGGTCTTGAGATCGAGTACGTCGTCGAGGAGGAGGCGCTGGGCACCGGCGGAGGCATCGCCAACGTCGCGGACAAGCTGCGCCATGACACCGCGCTGGTGTTCAACGGCGATGTGCTCTCCGGTGCCGATCTGGGGGCGCTGCTGAACTGTCATGCCGCGCACGAAGCCGATGTGACATTGCACCTGGTGCGCGTCAGCGATCCGCGCGCATTCGGTTGTGTGCCCACCGACGAGAACCAGCGGGTGACAGCCTTTCTGGAGAAGACCCAGGATCCGCCGACCGATCAGATCAACGCCGGCTGTTATGTGTTCCGCCGCAGCGTGATCGACGAGATTCCCAAAGGCAGGATGCTCTCGGTCGAGCGCGAGGTGTTCCCGACCCTGTTGGCCGAGGACCGCAAGGTGTGTGGCTATGTGGACGCCAGTTACTGGCGCGATATGGGCACCCCCGACGACTTCGTGCGTGGCTCGGCGGATCTGGTGCGCGGCATCGCGCCGTCACCCGCGCTGCAGGGCCAGCGCGGTGAATTCCTCGTCCACGACGGCGCTGCGGTGGCGCCGGGGGCGTTGCTCATCGGTGGCACCGTCATCGGCCGGGGCGCCGAGATCGGCGCCGGCGCACGGCTGGACGGCGCGGTGATCTTCGACGGTGTGCGGGTCGAGGCCGGTGCCGTGATCGAACGCTCGATCATCGGTTTCGGCGCCCGCGTCGGACCGCGCGCCCTGATCCGCGACGGTGTCATCGGTGACGGTGCCGATATCGGGGCACGGTGTGAACTGTTGCGCGGTGCCCGGGTGTGGCCCGGTGTGACGATCCCCGACGGCGGTATCCGCTACTCGACCGACGTCTGAGCGCGCAGGCGCACTACGGGTTCTTCGGGGCGTCCGCCGTTTCGGCGTCGTGCCCCGTGGTCTCGGCGACCCGGTATCGCGCGGCCCTGGCCAGCGCGTCCAGTGACGGGTCGCCCGGCGGCATGGCCTCCAGCGGCCACCAGCGCAGATCCAGTGACTCGTCGCTGCGGGTGATCTCGGCGCCTGCCGGAGCGCGCACGACGAACTGCAGATCCAGATGTCGGGTGGGCTCACCGAGCGAGCACGTGAGCGGATGCACATGTATCGCAACGAGTTCCGAGTCGATGTGCAGGCCGTCGATACCCGATTCCTCGGTCGCCTCGCGCAGTGCGGCGGCCACGATATCGGGATCACCGTCCTCGCAGTGCCCACCCAGTTGCAGCCATCGGCCCACCCTGGGGTGCAGCGTCAGCAGAGCCTGGGTGCCGCTGTGATCGAGCACCAGCGCCGAGGCGGTGATGTGCCCGGGGACGCACGATCGCCGGCAGGCGTCGGGCCGGGCCAGCACGAACGCCAGCACCGCGTGGCGCAGCGCATCCTGAGCGGAATCGGTTGGCTGCCAACCGGTCAGGGCGTCGACCACCGAGGCGTGCAGTCTCATCGCTCGACGAGCAGGCCGTCGGTCGGCGCCGGCTCGCGTGCCGGCTGCGGCTCGGCCGGATAGCCGATGGCGATGGCCCCCAACGGTTCCCAGTCCTGCGGCGTGGAGAGCTCGCGTCGGGCGATATCGGGGGCGAAGATCGTCGAGCCGACCCAACAGCTGCCGATCTCGCGTACCGCCAACGCCACCAGCAGCGCCTGGACCGCCGCCCCCGCGGCGACCGTGAACATCGTGTGTTCGGCGGCCCTGCGATGTGCGTCGGGGTAACTGTGCGCCCCGTCGGGCACCATGAACGGGATGACCAGTTCGGGTGCGTCGTAGAGTAACCGGCCCCGTTCTGCGCGGCGTGCGGCGTCCTCGGGGGAGCGGCCGTCGTCGATGAGGTCGGCTTCCCAGCGCGCCCGCATCGCCTCCAGCAGCCGGGTGCGCGTCGGGTGGTCGCGTACCCACACGAACCGCACCGGTCGGGTGTGGTGGGGTGCGGGTGCCGTCAGCGCCTCGGCGACGGCGGCCTCGATGAGCGTGGGCGGCACCTCTGCGGTGTCGAAGGTGCGTACCGACCGACGCAACAACTGCGCCTGGTGGCGGCCGAGTTCGATGGCCTCGGCGGTGCCGAGCCAGAACAGGTCGTCCTGCCCACTGCGCACCAGGGTGCGGCCGTTGGAGCCGTCGTCGTGCACGGTCAGCCCGCGGACCACCGCCGCCGGGATCCCGGTGAGCTTGCCCTTGACCAGATCTGCCGCGGCGGCGAGTTCGTCGGCCACCGCGATCTCGGTCACCACCAACTCGTTGCCGTGTACATCGTGGGCGCCGGCATAGCCGTGCAGCACCGTCAGTCCGGCGGCCCCGATGGCCACATCGGTCTGTCCGTTGCGCCAGGCACGTCCCATGGTGTCGGTGACGACGACACCCACCCGCACGCCGAGGTGCGTCGCCAGACCGTCGCGCAGGGCAACGGCGCTGGCGTCGGGATCCACCGGTAGCAGGGCTAATTCGGCGGCGTCGACATTCGAGCCGTCCACCCCGGCGGCGGCCTGGATCAGCCCGATGGCGTTCTCGGTGATCAACGTCTTGCCCTTGCGGGCTAGCACGCGCACGGCCTCGTCGTCGATGAGCTTGCGGCGCAACGCATCCCGTTGTTCGGGGTCGGTGGGTGCAGCGACGATACGCCCCTCGGCCTTGGACAACACCTTGCTGGTGATGACGAGCACATCGTCATCACGCAACCACGGTGCGGCGCCGGCCACGGCCGCGGCCACATCATCACCGGGCCGGAACTCACCGAGACCGGTGACGGGGATGATCTCTAGGGCACCCGCACTGCCGTGCTCGGCACTCACAGCGTCAGCCCCGCCAGATTCAGCCCGGCGCGCACCATCTCGGCGGTCACGGCGGGTTCGGACATGAGCAACGGGGCCTGGGTGACGGTGACGCCGTCGATCTGGGCGCTGTCGCCCTGGTCGATCAACCAGCCGTCCAGGATGCCGACGCCGCTGCGTGCGCCGTAGTGCCGTCCCACGGCTTCCGAGGATGATTCGACGCCGATCACCGATAGGCACTCGTCGGCCATGCCGCGCAGGGGCTTTCCGGCGATGATCGGGGAGTAGCCGATGACCGGCGCCGGCGTGGAGCGCAGCGCGGCACGGATCCCGCCGACGGTGAGGATGGAACCGATGCTGACCACCGGGTTCGACGGCGCGACCAACACCACGTCGGCGCCGGTGATCGCCTCGACCACACCCGGTGCGGCCGTTGCCTTGTCCGAACCCACGAACGCGAAACTGTGTGTCTGCACCTTGGCGCGGTAGCGCACCCACCACTCCTGGAAGTGGATGGCCTTGCGCTCCCCGTCGGGATCGGTGATCACCACATGGGTCTCGCTGCGGTCGTCGCTGGCCGGCAGCAACGTCGCGCCGGGTTGCCATCGTGCGCACAGCGCCTCGGTGACCTGCGAGAGCGGGTAGCCCGCCCGCAGCATCTGGGTGCGCACCAGATGGGTGGCCAGATCGCGGTCGCCGAGCCCGAACCAATCGGGCTGCACGCCATAGGCCGCCAGTTCCTCCTTGGCGTGCCAGGTTTCGTCGCGGTGCCCCCAGCCGCGCTCGGGGTCGATGCCGCCGCCGAGGGTGTACATGCACGTATCAAGGTCCGGGCAGATGCGGACGCCGAACATCCAGGCATCGTCACCGACGTTGACCACGGCTGTCACCTCGTGTACCGGCGTGCCGGAGGGGTCGGCAAACTGGCCCAGCCGCAACAGATGCTGGACCCCGAGCAGGAACCGGGCGCCGCCCACGCCGCCGACCAGAACGGTGACCTTCACGACTTCAAACCCTAGGCCAGTGGGCCCGTCGCGTCGTCGCCACCCGGGGTGTGGCGAACACGCCGGAGCATGGACACGCCGGATCTACGTCACGAGATGGTATGAAAACTAGCCATTCCGCTTGACCGAGACAGCTAACAAGTGTCTAATCACATCAGTGTCATTCCTGGTTCGCCGCCGGTTGCGGTGGCGCAGACCGACATTCGATCATCTGTTCGAATGGGGTGGCCGGACATCACAATAGTGATAGCTGGGGTAGTGCTGGTGGGGTTTGCGTTTTCACGATCCGGCAGGGGCTCCACCCGTGGGGAACAATCAAGTAGGTGAGGAGGCGGAACATGTCTTTTGAGCAGGTCGATCTCGACCGCGTGCTCCGGTTCGACAACCGGATGCTCGGTTCAGTGGGCAGCGCACCGCACACCGCTGCCGGTCCGGAATCCAACGATGTCATCGCGCGTCCGCAGCTGAGCCTGGTGTCTGACCGCGCCGAGCTCGCCGCGCCGTCCGACGACGATGATGATCAGTGGCAGGAGCGCGGCCTCTGCGCGCAAACTGATCCCGAGGCGTTCTTCCCCGAGAAGGGCGGCTCGACGCGCGAAGCCAAGCGCATCTGCCAGGGCTGCGAGGTTCGCGACCGCTGCCTGGAGTACGCCCTGGCCAACGACGAGCGATTCGGCATCTGGGGCGGACTGTCCGAGCGCGAGCGTCGGCGCCTCAAGCGCGGCATCATCTGACGCTCGGCGTCAGGCGTCGTCGGCCGGTGCGTCGATGACGTCGGGATCCACTCCCAGATAGGTGGCCACCTGCGCCACCAGAACTTCGTGAAGCAAGTCGGCGAGTTCGTCGGTGTCTTTGGCGCGACGCTCGATTGGCTTGCGGAACAACACAATTCGTGCCCGCGTGGAGTTGCCGCGGACATCCACCCCCGCCGGGATCAGTCTGGCAAGGGCGATCGGCCCGTCGGCGACGACCTCGGGCGGCCACTGCACGCTCTCGGGATCCTTCGGTGCGATGCGGGGAATCTCGTCCACCGCGACGTCCAACGTCGCGACCCGACTGTGCCACCGGCGTTCGATCGGTTCGTAGGCTTCCAGGACCGCCATGTCGAATCGCTCGGCGCGGCTACGCCAGCCGGGGACGGTCGGCGGCAACAACGGACCGCGCATTCCACGCCCGCGGCGTGATCCCCGATGGTTGTGCTGCGCCACGGGACAGATGGTAACGGTTGATCATCAAGCGATAACGGTTGGAGATCTCCCGCGCGGTCGCGCGCGTGTCCGGACCCCCGCGGCGGGCCCACACGATAATCTTCGGGGCGTGAACGTTCCCCGTCGCTGCTGCAGGCCCGGGTGCCCGCACTACGCCGTGGCGACGCTGACCTTCGTCTATTCGGACTCGACAGCGGTCGTCGGGCCGTTGGCCACCGTCTCCGAGCCACATTCCTGGGACCTGTGCGTCGTGCATGCCGGACGGATCACCGCCCCGCGTGGGTGGGAACTCGTGCGCCACGCCGGTCCGCTGCCGGCCAACCCCGACGAGGATGATCTCGTCGCGCTCGCCGATGCTGTCCGTGAGGGACGCGAGGGAGTGGCCTCCACGGTCAACGGTGTCACCGCCGGATTCTCCGATCCCACGACCGGTATGCCCGGAGGCGCGTTGATGGCGCCGCCGGTCCGTCGGCCCGAACCCAACGGTCGTCGACGCGGCCATCTGCGGGTTCTGCCGGATCCGCCGTCGGAATAGCCCGGTCAGGGTCGGCTGGAGGGGTCCGTGCCGCGGTCACTGAGGCGGGACCCGCCGCGGCACGCAGGGCGAGCCACTAGGCTGGCTTGCAGAGCTGTCCCTTCAGAGATTCCCCCGTCGACCGAGAGAGCGAGGAGAGCCATGTCTCGGCCCGCTGAGGCTGTCCACGCCGTCATCAAGGCCTACGACGTGCGAGGTCTGGTCGGAGAACAGATCGACGAGGGATTCGTCCGCGATGTCGGCGGCGCGTTCGCCCGGCTGGTCCGCGACGAGGGCAATCGCTCGGTGGACACGGTGGTGATCGGGCACGATATGCGCGCCAGTTCGCCCGCGCTGTCGGACGCGTTCGCCGAGGGGGTGATCGCCCAGGGCCTCGACGTGGTCCGGATCGGGCTGGCTTCGACCGATCAGCTCTACTTCGCTTCCGGCCTGCTGGACTGTCCCGGTGCGATGTTCACCGCCAGTCACAATCCGGCCGCCTATAACGGCATCAAGTTGTGCCGTGCGGGGGCGAAGCCGGTGGGCCGCGAAACCGGCTTGGCCACCGTCGCCCAAGAGGTGATCGACGGTGTACCCGCCCACGACGGCGCCACCGGAACCATCACTGACCGCGACGTGCTGGCCGAGTACGGCGACTTCTTGCGCTCACTGGTGGATCTCGCCGAGCTGCGTCCGCTGCGGGTGGCCGTCGACGCGGGCAACGGCATGGGCGGGCACACGACCCCGGCCGTGCTCGAGTCGATCCCCGGGATCACCGTGCTGCCGCTGTATTTCGAGCTCGACGGAACGTTTCCCAACCACGAGGCCAATCCGCTGGACCCGGCCAACCTGGTGGACCTGCAGAAGCATGTGCTGGACACCCGCGCCGATATCGGGTTGGCGTTCGACGGTGATGCCGATCGCTGTTTCGTCGTCGACGAGCTGGGCAGGCCGGTGTCGCCCTCGGCGGTCACCGCGTTGGTGGCCGGCCGGGAACTGGGCCGCGAGATCGGCGCCACGGTCATCCACAATCTCATCACTTCGCGCGCGGTGCCCGAACTGATCATCGAACGCGGTGGGACGGCGGTGCGTTCGCGCGTCGGCCACTCCTACATCAAGGCGCTGATGGCCGAGACCGGCGCCATCTTCGGCGGCGAGCATTCCGCGCACTACTACTTCCGTGACTTCTGGGGTGCCGATTCGGGCATGCTCGCCGCGCTGCACGTGCTGGCCGCGCTCGGGGAGCAGCAACGTCCGCTCTCGGAGCTGATGGCCGACTATCAGCGCTACGAGGCCTCCGGGGAGATCAACTTCACCGTCACCGACGCTCCGGCCACGGTCGACGCCGTCCTGACCGCGTTCGGAAGCCGCACTCAATCCCTCGATCATCTGGACGGGGTGACGGTGGATCTCGGTGCGGGGCGCTGGTTCAACCTGCGCACCTCCAACACCGAGCCGTTGTTGCGGCTCAACGTGGAGGCGCGCACCACCGACGAGGTGGCCGAGGTGGTGGATGAGGTGGCTGCGCTGATTTCGGCGCAGACCGACGACGGTGGTCGGCTGCAGGCCAGTGAGCCCGCGCCATGACCGCCCGGGCCGCCACCATTGACCTCGACGATGTCGAGGGACTGCTGGCTGCCGACCGGGACGGATTGTTGCGGGCGGCCGCGATGGCCGGCGCGCAGGTGCGCGCCATGGCGGCCGCGGTGGGCGAGGGCGCACTCGAGCAGGTGCGTGCCGACGGTCTTGCGCGCACCCTGATCTGGGTGGCCGACGGCGGCCCGGCACGTGCGGCGGGCACGATGCTCGCGGCCGCACTCGCCGCGGCGACGGCGGTGCCGATCGTGGTGGCCGCCGAGGTGCCGCCGTGGACTGGCGCGCTGGATGTGGTGGTGGTCGCGGGCGCCGACGCCGGTGACCCGGCGCTGGTTTCGGCCGCGGCCACAGGTGTGCGACGGGGTGCGCGGGTGGTGCTGGTGGCCCCGTACGAGGGCCCACTGCGCGAGGCGACCGCGGGCCGGGCCGCCGTGCTGGCGCCGCGGCTGGCGGTGCCCGAAGAATTCTCGTCGACCCGTTATCTGGCTGCCGGAGTGGCGATCCTGGCGGTGCTCGACCGCGGGTTGCGGGTCGACATCGACGCCCTCGCCGACGAACTCGACGCCGAGGCGTTGCGTAACAGCGCCGGCCGCGAGCTGTTCACCAACCCGGCCAAGACGTTGGCCGAGCGGCTGACCGGACGTGAGGTCGTGTTGGCCGGTGACAGTGCGGCGACGGTGGCCCTGGCCCAGCACAGTGCGGCGGTGTTGCTGAAGGTGGCGAGTCAGGTGGTCGCCGCGGTCGGGTTGACCGATGCCCTCGGCGCGCTGGCCCGCCTCAACGCCGCCCCCGTGGACTACGAGACGGCGCTGTTCCACGACGAGGAGCTCGACGGTCCGCTGCCGTCGCGGGTGCGCACGCTCGTGCTGACCTCCGATGCGCAGCGTCCGGCCGTGGTCGCCCGGACCGAGGGCTACCCCGATCTCGACGTCGTCAGCGCCGACGATGTGCCCGACGCCGCGCCGTCGGGCGTCGGCAGCCGTCCCGAGCAGCAACTGGCGATGGTGGCGGTGCGGTTGGAGATGACGGCCGTGTACCTGCGATTGGCGCGAGGTTGACAGCGTGAACCTGCTCCGTGGAGCCATCCGGAAGTATGCCTGGGGATCGCGGACCGCGATCGCCGAGTTCACCGGAAGACCAAGTCCGACAGCGAATCCCGAGGCCGAGCTGTGGCTGGGTGCCCATCCTGGTGATCCCGCGCACTGTGCGACGGCCGCCGGTGAGCGTTCGCTGTTGGAGATGATCACCGCAGACCCGGAGGGTCAGCTCGGCAGCCGTGCCCGGGCGCGGTTCGGTGACGCACTGCCGTTCTTGGCCAAGGTGCTCGCCGCCGACGAGCCACTCTCGTTGCAGGCGCATCCGAGCGCCCAGCAGGCCGTCCAGGGCTTCGAGCTGGAGAATCACCTGGGCATCCCGGTCAACGCGCCGACCCGTAATTACCGCGACCGCAGCCACAAGCCCGAGCTCATCATCGCGCTGGGGACGTTCGAGGCGCTGGCCGGCTTCCGCCCGGCCGCCAGGACCGCCGAATTCATGCGCGCCCTTGAGGTGCCCGCGCTGGATCCCTTCATCACCCTGCTCACCGACCAGTCCGACGCCGACGGTCTGCGCGCACTGTTCACCACCTGGATCACGTTCCCGCAGCCCGATCTCGACGTGCTCGTACCCTCGGTGCTCGACGGGGCCATCAACTACCTGCGTTCCGGTGCGACCGACTTTCATGCCGAGGCCAAGACGATCCTGGAACTCGGTGAGCGGTATCCCGGTGACGCCGGGGTGCTGGCGGCGATGCTGCTGAACCGGATCACGTTGGCCGAGGGGGAAGCGATCTATCTTCCCGCCGGTAACCTTCACGCCTACCTGCACGGTATCGGGTTCGAGGTGATGGCCAACTCCGACAACGTATTACGCGGCGGTCTGACACCCAAGCACGTCGACGTGCCCGAACTGCTCCGGGTACTGGATTTCACGCCCACCGACGATGCGCCGATCCTGCCGCGGCTCGAGCACGGTGGCGTGGAACTGGTCTATGACACCCCGGCCACCGAGTTCGCGGTCTCGGTGTTGCAGTTGGACGGTGACCGGTTGGGCGTCGAGGTCGACGTGCCTGCCGATCACGAGGGCCCGCAGATCCTGTTGTGCATCGACGGCACCGTGCGCGTGCACGCCGAGGCCCACGAGGACAAGGGCGCCGACGACTCCAACGACAACGCCAAGGCCGTCACGCTGTCCCGCGGCGCCTCGGCCTGGGTCGCCGCCGACGACGGCCCGGTGCGGCTGTCCGCCGACGAGCCGGCCCGGTTGTTCCGGGTGACCGTCGGCATCTGACGCGTCAGCGCGTCTGTCCCGTCCGGGGGTCGGTGATCGACCCGCCGGCGATCAATCCATCGGTGACCAATCCATCGGTGACCAAACCATAGGTGTGAGTCGTCATCGGCATGCCCGAAACGGCGGCTGCCTGCCGATCGTGGCTCCGCAGCCCTACCGCTGTGTACAAATCGATGCAATTTGTCTAGACATCAGACAAACAACGATCTATAGTCAAGTCTGCACGTGACAGTCCTCACAGAGGGGTAGGGCAGATGACATCGCAGATCGACCACGGGGCCGTGGATGTTCCCGCGACCGAATGGCGTGACCGCAAGCGGTACCTGTGGCTGATGGGGTTGATTGCGCCGACGGCACTGTTCGTGATGCTGCCGCTGGTCTGGGCCTTCAACAACATCGGCTGGCATGGTGCGGCGCAGGTCCCGTTCTGGGTCGGCCCGCTGCTGGTCTACGGACTGTTGCCGATCCTGGACCGCTTCTTCGGCCCGGACGGGCAGAACCCGCCCGATGACGTCATGGAACGCCTCGAGAACGACAAGTACTACCGGTACTGCACCTATGCCTACATTCCCTGCCAGTACGCCAGCGTCATCTTCGGGGCGTACCTGTTCACCTCGACGGACCTGAGCTGGCTCGGCTTCGACGGTGGCCTCGGCTGGCCGGCGAAGATCGGGCTCGCCCTCTCGGTGGGTGTGCTCGGCGGCGTCGGTATCAACACCGCGCACGAGATGGGCCACAAGAAGGACTCGCTGGAGCGCTGGCTGTCCAAGATCACCCTGGCGCAGACCGGATATGGGCATTTCTACATCGAGCACAACCGCGGTCACCACGTGCGCGTCGCGACCCCGGAGGATCCGGCCTCGGCGCGGTTCGGAGAGACCTTCTGGGAGTTCCTGCCGCGCAGCGTGTGGGGCAGCCTCAAGTCGTCCTGGGAGTTGGAGGCCAAACGGCTGGAGCGCGCCGGGAAGTCGACCTGGCATTGGTCGAACGATGTGCTCAACGCCTGGGCGATGTCGGTGGTGTTCTATGGCGCCCTGCTGGCGATCTTCGGTCTCGGGTTGATCCCGTACATCCTGATCTCGGCGATCTACGGCTTCGCCCTGCTGGAGACCGTCAACTACCTGGAGCACTACGGTCTGCTGCGGCAGAAGCTGGAGTCCGGCCGCTACGAACGGTGCGCCCCGTCGCACAGCTGGAACTCCGATCACATCGTGACCAACCTGTTCCTCTATCACCTGCAGCGGCACAGCGATCACCACGCCAACCCCACCCGGCGCTACCAGACGCTGCGCAGCATGGACGGCGCGCCGAACCTGCCCAGCGGGTACGCCTCGATGATCGGGCTGACCTACTTCCCGCCGCTGTGGCGCAAGGTGATGGATCACCGGGTGCTGGCCCATTACGACGGTGACATCACCCGGGCCAACATCCATCCGCGGATGCGGGACAAGGTGCTCGCCAAGTACGGGGCCGGCGACGAGCGGGGGGCCTGAGCGTGGCCGCCTACCGTTGCCCCGGCTGTGATTTCGTCTACGACGAGTCCAAAGGCGCCCCGCGCGAAGGCTTTCCGGCAGGCACCAACTGGGACGCAGTACCCGACGACTGGACCTGCCCGGACTGTGCGGTCCGCGAGAAGCTCGATTTCGAAGCAATCTGAGACCGACTGGGACCATCGACACGACGGAAGGAATGACATGGACTACAAACTGTTCGTCTGCGTGCAATGCGGATTCGAGTACGACGAGGCCAAGGGCTGGCCCGAGGACGGCATCGCGCCGGGCACCCGCTGGGAGGACATCCCCGAGGACTGGAGTTGCCCCGACTGCGGTGCGGCCAAGTCCGATTTCGACATGGTGGAGATCGCCCGGCCGTGACGGTCGCAACGAATCGGCGCGAAAGTTATAGGGTCGCGGTCATGAACGCACCGCGGTCCGGCGCCACCCGCGTGCCGTATGCGGAGGCATCGCGGGTGCTGCTGCGCGATTCGATCCTCGACGGCATGCGCGAGATGCTGCTGGTGCGCGACTGGTCCTCGATCACGCTCACCGATGTGGCGCGGGCCGCGGGCATCAGCAGACAGACCATCTACAACGAGTTCGGCTCACGGCAGGGCTTGGCGCAGGGGTACGCCCTGCGGCTGGCCGACCGCCTGGTCAACGCCGTCGACGCGGCCATCGCGAACAACATCGGGCAGGTGTACGAGGCGTTCCTGGAGGGCTTCCGGGCCTTCTTCGTCGAGTCCGCGTCCGATCCGCTGGTCATCTCCTTGCTCAATGGCGAGGCCAAACCCGACCTGCTGCAGATCATCACGACCGACAGCGGGCCCATCATCAGCCGCTGCTCGCAGCGGCTGACCTCCACCTTCCAGAACAGCTGGATCAAGGCCACCGACGAGGATGCCGGGGTGCTCGCCCGCGCGATCGTCAGGCTGGCGATGAGCTACGTGTCGATGCCGCCGGAGGCCGATCATGATGTCGCTCGCGATCTGGCCCGCCTGATGTCCCCGTTCGCCGAGCGCTACGGCGTCATCGACCCGGGACCGCAGTGACACCGTCGAGGCTCTCGCGGTCCGGCCGCACGATGAGTCTGCGGTAACGCAGGAACAGCGCGATCGCGGTCACCGCGATCAACCCGCTCAACAGGTGTGAGGCGTGGTAGCCGCGCGCGGACACCACGGCGCCGGCGATCACATTGCTCAGCGATGCCCCCACACCCTGGACCGTCATCACCGCGGCGAAACCGACGTTGAAACGCCCGGTGCCCGCCAACAGTCGCTCCACGGCGACCGGGGTGACGATGCCGACCAGGCCGGCGCCGACCCCGTCGAGCATCTGCACCGGGAAGATCGTCCAGAAACCGGGAACGGTGCCGGCGATCAGTCCGCGGACCGGCAGCGCGCACAGGCCGATGAGCAGCACCGTGGACAACCCGAAACGCCGGATCGCCGCCGGTGCCGCGACCGCGGCGGCGATCATCGACACCTGGGCAACCCCGGTGATGATGGCCGTGGTGCGAAACGGGGTGTCCAGTTCGATGGCGAAGTCCTGGGCGATCAACCGGCTCATCGGCGCATTGCCGAAGTGGAACATCAACAGCACCAGCGCCAGCACCACCAGCCCGGGTGTCGCGACAAGAGTTCGCAGGCCCGACGGACGTTCCCCGGCGGTATCGCCATCGCCATCGCCATCGCCATCGCCATCGCCATCGGCGAGGCCGCGCGCGGTGTCATGGTCGATATCGGACGCCGACACGCAGAACGCGGCCAACACAGCTCCGGCGGCGGTCACCAGCATCAGCCCGATGATCGCCCGATCCCCGTAGAGCGAGACCAGGACGAAGACCGCGGTCAACGACGCCACGTTGCCGACGTGGTTCCAGAATTCGTTGCGGGCGACCTGGCTGCCGAAGACCCGTTCGCCGACCAACCCCAAGGTCAGGCCCATCATCGCCGGACCGATGACGGCGCCGACGACCGCCGTGCCGACCTGGCCCACCCACACGATCGGTCCGGTCGGGGCGATCAGGGTCAGCAACGCGACCGCCGTCACCACGATCACCGGACCGGCGACCAGCGCGCGTTTGCGCCGGGATCCGTCGACCAGCGCCCCGAACAGCGGTGTGACCACCAGCCCGATCAATCCGCCCGTGGTGGCGATCGCGCCGAGCGCCACCGACGACCAGCCGCGGGTGGCGAGAAAGGCGTCGAGGAACGGGCCGAGGCCGTCGCGGGCGTCGGCGAGGAAGAAGTTCAGCACGGCCAGCGATATCAGCGACCGGCGTACGGTGCCGTCGTCGTGGGAGGCCGGGTGAGCACGCATGGTCGACCTCCCGCTCTGTGCTGAACGCGAGCCGCTTGGTACCCCGGCGCGGATGCGCCGAAACCGCGTCGGAGACCGTCGGCATATCCGCCGACGGGGGACGGGGTTGGCCAGCGGCGTTTTCGGCTACGGTGTAAGGCGATACCCCGTAGCTGGCAGAGCGCCATCGATGATGCGTTGGCCCTGTCCCGCGAGCCCGCAGGCTACGGGTTTCGGCATGGCCCGCGCCGTATCGTGCAGGCCTGCCTCCAGTGATGACGAACGACACAAAAGGGGCTCTGACCACTTATGACTGCGTTGACCGCCGATGTCCGCAACGGCATCGACTACAAGGTCGCCGACCTTTCGCTCGCCGAATTCGGCCGCAAGGAGATCCGTCTGGCCGAGCACGAGATGCCCGGTCTGATGGAACTGCGCCGCGAGTACCACGACGTGCAGCCGCTCAAGGGCGCGCGCATCTCGGGTTCGCTGCACATGACCGTGCAGACCGCCGTGCTGATCGAGACGCTGGTTGCGCTCGGTGCCGAAGTGCGATGGGCGAGCTGCAACATCTTCTCCACCCAGGACCATGCCGCCGCCGCGATCGTCGTCGGCCCGCACGGCACCGTCGAAGAGCCCAAGGGCACCCCGGTCTTCGCCTGGAAGGGCGAGACGCTGGAGGAGTACTGGTGGGCCGCCGAGCAGATGCTCACCTGGCCCAACGAGCCGGCCAACATGATCCTCGACGATGGTGGCGACGCCACCATGATGGTGCTGCGCGGCGCACAGTACGAGAAGGCCGGCGTCGTCCCGCCCGCCGAAGAGGACGACTCGGCCGAATGGAAGGTCTTCCTCGGGGTGCTGCGTGAGCGCTTCGAGACCGAGAAGGACAAGTGGACCAAGATCGCCGAGTCGGTCCAGGGTGTCACCGAGGAGACCACCACCGGCGTGCTGCGGCTGTACCAGTTCGCCGCCGCAGGTGAACTGGCCTTCCCGGCCATCAACGTCAACGACTCGGTCACCAAGAGCAAGTTCGACAACAAGTACGGCACCCGCCACTCGCTGGTCGACGGCATCAACCGCGGCACCGACGCCCTCATCGGCGGCAAGAAGGTGCTGATCTGCGGTTACGGCGATGTCGGCAAGGGCTGCGCGGAGTCGCTGGCCGGTCAGGGCGCCCGCGTCCAGGTCACCGAGATCGACCCGATCAACGCCCTGCAGGCGCTGATGGACGGTTATGACGTGGTGACCGTCGAGCAGGCGATCGGCGATGCCGACATCGTCATCACCTCGACCGGTAACAAGGACATCATCACCCTCGACCACATGAAGGCGATGAAGGATCACTCGATCCTCGGCAACATCGGCCACTTCGACAACGAGATCGACATGGCCGCCCTGGAGCGCTCGGGTGCCACCCGCATCAACATCAAGCCGCAGGTGGACGAGTGGACCTTCGGTGAGTCGGGCAAGTCGATCATCGTGCTGAGCGAGGGCCGCCTGCTCAACCTGGGCAACGCCACCGGGCACCCTTCGTTCGTGATGAGCAACAGCTTCTCCAACCAGGTCATCGCGCAGATCGAGCTGTGGACCAAGAACGACGAGTACGACAACGAGGTCTACCGCCTGGCCAAGCACCTCGACGAGAAGGTCGCCAAGATCCACGTCGAGGCACTCGGCGGCACGCTGACCAAGCTCAGCAAGGATCAGGCCGAGTACATCGGCGTCGACGTCGAGGGTCCGTACAAGCCGGAGCACTACCGGTACTGATCGCTCGACCCAACTGAGTAGCAGTAGACGCCGCGACGGCCGCATGTGCCGTCGCGGCGTCCTGCTGTCCGGGGTGATCCGCGGCCGTCGCGCGCGCCGGTCGGCGTTACACCTTGGCCGTCGGACGAAACGTAACGAATCCGTGTTCAATCGGCGACCTCTTTGTTACTGTCCGGTAGTGATTCGGGCCGGGGCGCTGTTCGTCGTGATGTCTTTCGGATTTGTCATCGGTTGTCTGACAAGCGGATTGGCTCATGCCGACGACTGGTATCCGTATTACAACGAAGACGAATACACCGCCTTCTACACGCCACCGAATCCGTTGCCGGATGTGCCGCCGGGTGCGCTCGTGCGCACCGAACCGTCCCGGCTGGTGCTCGAGCCGTCAGGCCAGCTCGGCCACATCATGGCCAATGGCACCCGCATCATGTACCGCAGCACCGACGGGCGCGGCAACCCGGATGTGGTGACCGGTACCTATTTCGAGCCGTGGGCGCCGTGGCCCGGCCGGGGTCCGCGGCCGCTGATCGTCTACGGCCCCGGCACCCAGGGCCAGGGGGACCAGTGCGCACCGTCGCGCGGGTTCAACCAGGGCATTCACTGGTCGCCGTATCTGGACTTGACCTTCAACTACGAGGAGATGTTCGTGGCGACCATGGTCGCGCGTGGCTTCGCCATCGTGATGACCGATTACGAGGGCCTCGGCACCATCGGGGTCACCCACACCTACGTCAACCGGCTGTCCCAGGGACAGGCGATGCTCGACGCGGCGCGCGCGGCGCAGGCACTGCCCGACACCTCGCTGCCCCCTGACGGTCCCGTGGCGTTCTGGGGTTACTCCCAGGGTGGCGGCGCGGCGGCCTCGGCTGCCGAACTCGCCTCGGCCTACGCCCCCGAACTCGACATCGTGGGCACCTATGCCGGAGCGCCACCGGCCGACCTGGCCGCGCTGATCCCGTTCGCCGATGGCAGCGCGCTGGTGGGGGTGATCGGCTACGCGCTCAACAGCGTGTTCCAGACCTACCCGGAGGTGGCGGGCAAGATTCGCGGACTGCTCACCCCGCGCGGGATGGACTTCGTGGACAAGACCAGAGACCAGTGCGTCCCCGAGACGCTGACCAAGTTCATGTTCCGGCATCTGCAGCCCTACTTCAACGGCCCGATCGACGTCCTGCTGACCGACCCCCAGTTCCGCGGGCTGCTCGACCTGCAGAAGCTGGGCACGCTGAAACCCGATGCGCCCGTGATGATCAACCACAACCGGTTCGATCCGCTGGTGCCGTATGCGCCATCGGTCCAACTCGGCAAGGACTGGTGTGCCAAGGGGGCCGATGTCGAGTTCCGCACCAACGAGCAACCGCCTTTCCTCAACAAGGCCGTCGTCAACCACGCGCTGCCGATGCTCGTCGACGGTGAGCCCGCGATGCAGTGGATTGCCGACCGCTTCAACGGGGTGCCGACCAGACCCAACTGTGGCCAGTTCTAAGGTCGTGCGGACACCGGAATCGGCGACACCGTGGGGGATCAGTGGCTGACGATATCGCCACCAGGGGGACACAGGCGTTGACGCTCTACGGTCAGGGCCGGGTGCAGGAGGCGCTGACGCTGGCGTGGCAGACCGCCGCCGCTTACCCCGATTCGCCGCTGGCCCAATACGCCTATGCCAGCCTGCTGCGGGAGGCCGGTCGGCACGCCGAAGCGTTGGCCGTCGTCGACCAGGCGCTGCGGCTGTCCCCGGCCTCGGCGGATGCCTGGGTGCTGCGTGGTGACCTACAACAGAAGGTGACCGGATTGGCCGCCGCCGAACCGGACTACCTCCAGGCGCTACGGATCGATCCCGGGCATGGGCTGGCCATCCACAATCTGGCGGTCAGCCGGTTGCGGTGGGGCACCAACACCGCCGCGTTGCGTGGTCTGCTGCAGGCCATGCGGTGTGATCCCGGACTGGCGCAGACGGCGCTGGGCAACATCGCGCTGGCCATCACCCGCGTGCTGCGGATGGCGACGGCGTCCACGGTCCTGCTGGCCGCGGCGATGGTCGCCATCTTCACGCTGCACGACCAAGGTCAATCGACGGTTCTGGCAAGGGTTTTCACCGCAATCCTGGCCGCGGCGCCGATTGCGGCGGTGTGCTGGACACTTCGGATGGTCCCGTCGGCGGTCTTGCGGGCGGCGGCGGCCCGCCACGTCATCGTGGCGTTGCGGTTGATCTTCCTCACCCTGGCGGGCGCCTGCGGGCTGGTGGTCGCGGTGCTCGGCGCGACCTGGCTCACCACCGTCGTGCCCGCATTGCTGTTGTTCGCGATGGTGGGGCTGACGATCCTCGGATGGGTGTTCGGCGGGTAGCGCGTCGGCTACGCTCGCCGCGTGCTCATCGTGATCGAGGGCCTCGACGGGGCAGGCAAGCGGACGTTGACCGAGGGTCTGCGCGCGGCGTTCGAGGCCGAAGGCAAGTCCGTGACCACCCTGGCGTTCCCGCGCTACGGCGTGTCGATCCATGCCGATCTGGCCGCCGAGGCACTGCACGGCGGACATGGTGATCTCGCCGAATCGGTTTATGCGATGGCGATGTTGTTCGCGCTGGACCGCTCGGGGGCGGCCGCCGACATCCAGGGACTGCTCGCCGAACGCGATGTGCTGATCCTTGACCGCTATGTCGCCTCCAACGCCGCCTACAGTGCCGCCCGGCTCCATCAGGGTGGCGACGGTGACGTGGTCGAGTGGGTCGGCGACCTGGAATACGGGCGCTTCGCCCTGCCCGCCCCGGATTATCAAGTGCTGCTCGATGTTCCGGTAGAGCTGGCCGCCGAGCGTGCCGTCAGCCGGGCGGCGAAGGAGACCGACCGTGCGCGTGACGCCTACGAGCGCGACGGCGGTCTGCAACGGCGCACCGGCGCGGTGTACGCCCAGTTGGCCGCCGCGGACTGGGGCGGGCGGTGGGTGGTCGTGGGACCCGACGTCGACGCGGCGGCACTGGCGGCGGGCATGTCGACGGCCTGAGGTTCACCGCGCAGCACCCCGCGTGGCACCCCGGTTTTGTCGCCTTGTGGTGACACCATGGTCACCATGAGGCAACGGATCCTGGTCGTCGACGACGACCCGTCACTGGCCGAGATGCTCACCATCGTCCTGCGCAACGAGGGTTTCGACACGGCCGTCATCGGCGACGGCAGCCAGGCGCTCACCGCTGTGCGCGAGCTGCGTCCCGATCTGGTTCTGCTGGATCTGATGCTGCCCGGCATGAACGGTATCGACGTCTGCCGGGTGCTGCGCTCGGACTCGGGCGTGCCGATCGTGATGCTGACGGCCAAGACCGACACCGTGGACGTGGTGCTGGGTCTGGAGTCCGGCGCCGATGACTACGTCATGAAGCCGTTCAAGCCCAAGGAGCTGGTGGCCCGCGTGCGGGCGCGCCTGCGCCGCAACGACGATGAGCCCGCCGAGATGCTGTCGATCGCCGATATCGACATCGACGTGCCGGCCCACAAGGTCACCCGCAACGGTGAGCAGATCTCGCTGACGCCGCTGGAGTTCGACCTGTTGGTGGCGCTGGCCCGCAAACCGCGCCAGGTGTTCACCCGTGATGTGCTGCTCGAACAGGTCTGGGGCTACCGGCATCCCGCCGACACCAGACTCGTCAACGTGCATGTGCAGCGGCTGCGGGCCAAGGTCGAGACCGACCCGGAAAATCCGCAGGTGGTGCTGACCGTTCGAGGGGTGGGATACAAGGCCGGCCCGCCGTGATCATTGACGGCACCGCCGTCGTGATCATTGACGGCACCGCCGTCGTGATCATTGACGGCACCGCCGCCGTGATGACCGAACGGCAGTATTCGTGATCTTCGGCTCCAGGCGTCGGGTCCGCAGCCGATTTCGGGGGCCGTCCCCGGTGTGGCGCGGGCTGGGTGCGCTCGGCCGGGCCGTCAGTTTCGCCTGGCGCCGGTCCCTGCAGCTGCGGGTGGTCTCGTTGACGCTGGGGTTGTCCCTGGCCGTCATCATGGTCCTGGGCTTCGTGCTCACCAGCCAGATCACCGACCGCATCCTGGAAGTCAAGGTGCGGGCGGCGACCGAGGAGATCGAGCGCGCCCGCGACACCGTGAGCGGCATCGTCAGCGGTGAGGAAACCCGGTCGCTGGACAGCAGCCTGCAGCTGGCCCGAAACACCCTGATCGATCGCAAGGCCGATGCGGGACCCGGGCTCGCCGGCGCCTACGACGCGGTACTCGTCGTCCCCGGTGACGGCCCGCGCGCGGCCACCGCGGCCGGACCCGTTCAGCAGATTCCCACCGCACTGCGGGATTTCGTCCAGGCGGGCCAGGTCAGCTATCAGTACGCGGGTGTGCACACCGACGGGTTCTCCGGGCCCGCTCTCATCGTCGGCAGTCCCGGCGCCTCGGCTCGCTCGACGGTCACCAACCTCGAGCTCTATCTGATCTTCCCGCTGAGCAACGAGGAATCGACCATCGCCCTGGTGCGCGGCACCATGGCCACCGGCGGCATCGTGCTGCTCGGATTACTGGCCGCCATCGCGCTGTTGGTCGCCCGGCAGATCGTGTTGCCGGTGCGGTCGGCCTCACGCATCGCCGAGCGGTTCGCCGAAGGTCATCTGACCGAGCGGATGCCGGTGCGCGGTGAGGACGACATGGCCCGGCTGGCGGTCTCCTTCAACGATATGGCCGAAAGCCTGTCACGCCAGATCACCCAGCTCGAAGAGTTCGGTAATCTGCAGCGCCGCTTCACCTCCGACGTCAGCCATGAGTTGCGCACCCCGCTCACGACGGTCCGGATGGCCGCCGACCTGATCCACGATCACAGCGATGAGCTGGACCCCGCGTTGCGGCGGTCCACCGAGCTGATGGTCAACGAATTGGACCGGTTCGAGACGCTGCTGGCCGACCTGCTGGAGATCTCCCGCCACGATGCCGGGGTGGCCGAACTGGCGGTCGAGGCAGTCGATCTGCGCTCCACCGTGCAGAGCGCATTGGACAACGTCGGGCACCTGGCGGCCGACGCCGCCGTGCAGCTGGACGTCGACATGCCCGCCGACGGGGTCATCGCCGAGGTCGATCCCCGCCGGGTCGAGCGCATCCTGCGAAACCTCATCGCCAATGCCATCGACCACGCCGAGCGCAAGCCCGTGGAGATCCGGATGGCCGCCGACGAGGACACCGTCGCCGTCACCGTCCGCGATCACGGGGTCGGGCTGCGCCCCGGCGAAGAGAAGCTGGTGTTCAGTCGCTTCTGGCGTTCGGACCCGTCGCGGGTACGCCGCTCCGGGGGCACCGGCCTGGGGCTCGCCATCAGCATCGAGGACGCTCGGCTGCACCAGGGCCGACTGGAGGCCTGGGGCGAGCCAGGCAACGGTGCCTGCTTCCGGCTGACACTGCCGCTGGTGCGCGGGCACAAGGTGACCACGAGCCCGCTGCCGCTCAAACCGGTCAACGTCGCGGCACGGACCAAGGACAGCTCCGCCGAGCGGGGCAGGCGCGATCGCGAATCGGAGGGCGTATGAGACGCGTCCTGGCGGTCCTGAGCATGCTGATCACTGCCGCGCTGCTGGCATCGGGTTGCGCCGGGGTGCCGAGTTCGTCTGCGCCGCAGGCCATCGGCACCGTCGACCGTCCGGCGCCGCCACGGTTGCCGACACCGTCGCCCGGTATGGAGCCCGATGTGCTGCTCCGCGAATTCCTCAAGGCCACCGCCGATCCCGCCAATCGGCACCTGGCCGCCCGGCAGTTCCTCACCGAATCCGCCTCGCGCGGTTGGGATGACGCCGGCAGCGCGCTACTGATCGACGGTGTGGTGTTCACCGAGACACGGCGACCGGACCGGGTGTCGGTCACCATGGCGGCCGATATCCTCGGATCGCTTTCCGACGTCGGGGTGTTCGAGACCGCCGAGGGCGCGCTACCCGATCCCGGACCCATCGAGCTGGTGCAGACACCCGGCGGCTGGCGCATCGACAAGCTGCCCAACGGGGTCTTCCTGGACTGGCAGCAGTTCCAGCAGACCTACCGCCGCAATACGCTGTATTTCACCGACCCCACCGGCAACACGGTGGTGCCCGACCCGCGCTACGTCGCGGTGTCGGACTCCGATCAGCTTGCCACCGAACTGATGTCGAAGATGATCACCGGGCCGCGACCCGAGATGGCGCATACGGTGCGCAATCTGCTGGCCGCCCCGCTGCGGTTGCGCGGGCCGGTCACCCGGGCCGACGGCAGCAAGACCGGGGTGGGCCGCGGTTACGGCGGCGCGCGCATCGATCTGGAAAATGTCTCCACCACCGATCCGCACACCCGCCAACTGCTTGCCGCGCAGATCATCTGGACGCTGGCGCGGGCCGGTATCAACGGTCCCTACGTCATCAACGCCGACGGCGCGGCGCTGGACGACCGGTTCGCCCAGGGCTGGGACACCGCCGATGTCGCGGCCAGCGACCCCGGCGCGGCCGATGGTGCGGGCGCCGGTCTGCACGCGCTGGTCGGCGGGTCACTGGTGTACCTCGACGGCCAACGCGCGCCGCGGGTGCCGGGGCCGTTCGGGCAGCTGCGCGACCAGACCGCCGCGGCCCTCTCGCGCAGCGGCCAGCAGGTGGCCTCGGTGGTGGTGCTGCGCCGCGATGCTCCCGACATGGCGTCCTCGCTGTGGATCGGACCGGTCGGTGGAGATGCCGCGCAGGCGCTCGACGGCCGTTCGTTGACCCGACCGACCTGGTCGCTGGACGAGGCCATCTGGGTCGTCGTCGACGGTGTCAACGTCGTACGGGTCCTGCAGGAGGCCGCGTCCGGCCAGCCCGCGCGCATCCCGGTCGATTCCACCGCCGTGGCGACCAAGTTCCCCGGCGCCATCGCCGAACTGCAGCTCTCCCGTGACGGCACCCGCGCGGCCATGGTGATCAACGGGCAGGTGATCCTGGCCGGGGTGGAACAGACCCCGGGTGGGGGATACGCGCTGACGTATCCGCGCCGGCTGGGCTTCGGGCTCGGTGACACCGCGGTATCGCTGTCCTGGCGGACCGGTGACGATATCGTCGTCACCCGCACCGACGACGCGCACCCGGTGTCCTATGTGAATCTCGACGGCGTGAACTCCGACGGGCCCAACGGCAACCTGGCGGTGCCGATGTCGGTGGTCGCGGCCAATCCGTCCACGGTCTACGTGGCCGACCGCAGGGGGATCCTGCAGCTGTCCGGATCGGCGGCCGACAACGATCTGACCTGGTCGGAGGTCGGGCCGCTGATGGTCACCGGCGCGGTGCCCGTACTGCCCGGCTAGACATCCCAGGCTGTCGGACCCAGATTGTCGGACCCAGATTGTCGGACCCCGCGCCGACACTTGTGGGTGTGCTGGATCTGATGCTGCCGCTGGAATGCGGCGGGTGCGGTGCGCCGTCGACGCGCTGGTGCGCGGCGTGTGCCGCCGAACTGCGCGCCCGCGCCGCCCAGCCACTGGTGGTCACGCCCCGCCTCGATCCCGGTGTGCCGGTGCTGGCGTTGGGTCGCTATGCCGGCGCACGCCGCAACGCGATCATCGCGGTCAAGGAACACGGCCGGGCCGACCTGGTGGCACCGCTGGGTCAGACCCTGCGCATCGGCCTGTGCCGCCTGCTGAGCTGGGGGCTCATCGAGACCCCGCTGACCATCGTCACCGCACCCACCCGAGCGTTGTCCGCACGCCGGCGCGGCGGGGACCCGGTGGCACGGGTGGCCGCGGCCGCGGCCACCGACCTCCCCGGCGTCACGGTGACCCGAGCGTTGCGCCTGACGGGCTTCGCCAAGGACTCCGTCGGGCTGTCCAGTTCCGAACGTCAGCGCAACCTCGCAGGTCGGGTCCGAGTGACACGCCCGGTGGTCGGCACGGTGATCCTCGTCGACGATGTCGTCACCACCGGTGCCACAGCGCGCGAATCGGTGCGGGCATTGCGCGGTGCCGGCGTTGCTGTACAGGCAGTTCTGACCTTGGCCGGCGCGTGATTCTCACGGGTCGTCGTTGCCCGCAGATGAAGAACTGAAAACAGGTCTGCGAAATAGGTGGCACAGTCAGGTGAACTCGGACTACGGTCGATGCCAACAACCCGTGAACACCTCACGGCGGCACCCGAAAACGGGCGCCCGTGCGGTATCGGGACTGCCCGACTGTGGTGGGAGGTGGTAACTCGACACCTGACGCCGGCGGGCGCGCGGCATGCTCGATTCTCGTCGGCGTATTTGTGACAATCCGGCACGCGTTCTGCGTGCGACTGCCGACAGAAATGAGTTGTCAAGTATGTCAACGAATTCCGTGCAATCTGAGCACTCGACCATGGTCATGGACGACCGCAACGACACCCCTGACGCGCCGGCGATGAACGCCGAGGTCGTGGTCAAGGGCCGAAATGTCGAGGTACCTGAGCACTTCCGCGTCTACGTCGCGGAGAAGCTGGCTCGGCTCGAACGTTTCGACAAGACCATCTACCTTTTCGATGTCGAGCTCGATCACGAACGCAATCGCCGTCAGCGGAAGAACTGCCAGCACGTCGAGATCACCGCGCGCGGTCGCGGACCGGTGGTGCGCGGCGAGGCGTGTGCCGACAGCTTCTATGCCGCGCTGGAGTCGGCTGCCAACAAACTCGAGGCACGGCTGCGCCGGACGAAGGACCGCCGCAAGATCCACTACGGCGACAAGACGCCGGTATCCCTGCACGAGGCCACCGCGATGCTGCCGGCCGAGGAGGCGCCCGCGGCCGCGGACCCGTTCTCCATCGATCCTGCCGATTTCCACGAGCCCGGCCGCATCGTGCGCACCAAGACCCACGAGTCCACCCCGATGAGCGTCGATGACGCGCTCTACGAGATGGAACTCGTCGGCCATGATTTCTTCCTCTTCCACGACAAGGAGTCGGACCGGCCGACGGTGGTCTACCGCAGGCACGCCTACGACTACGGATTGATCCGACTGGCCTGATCCGACCGGTCTGACCAGCTGTCCGCACGAGCCCCCGGCCGATCCGGCCGGGGGCTCGTTGCATGTTCGGGCAGGCACCGGTCGACACTCGTGCCGACACCGGGGACGCTTTTAAGGGGGCTGCCAGAACGGTCGCCTACGATGGAACGGGCCCATGGGCCGTCCAGATTCGTCAACCCACAGGGGAAATAGCGTGCTCGATAAGTTGCTCCGGCTCGGTGAAGGCCGCATGGTCAAACGCCTCAAGAAGGTGGCCGACTATGTGGACACCCTGTCCGAGGACGTCGAGAAGCTCTCCGACGCCGAACTGCGGGCCAAGACCGACGAGTTCCGCAAACGCATCGACGGTGGTGAAGACGTCGACGACCTGCTGCCCGAGGCGTTCGCGGTGGCCCGCGAGGCGGCCTGGCGGGTGCTCGGTCAGAAACCGTTCATCGTCCAGCTGATGGGCGGTGCGGCGCTGCACTTCGGCAACGTCGCCGAGATGAAGACCGGTGAGGGCAAGACCCTGACCGGCGTGATGCCCGCCTACCTCAACGCCCTGACCGGCAAGGGCACCCACATCGTCACGGTCAACGATTACCTGGCCAAACGCGATAGCGAACAGATGGGCCGTATCCACCGCTTCCTGGGCCTGGAGGTCGGCGTCATCCTGTCCGGGCTGACCCCGGACCAGCGCCGGGCCGCCTACGCAGCCGACATCACCTACGGCACCAACA
The DNA here is from genome assembly GCF_000317305.3 of Mycolicibacterium neoaurum VKM Ac-1815D. The sequence continues at coordinate 1,767,818 of NC_023036.2, forward strand.
ACGAGTTCGGCTTCGACTACCTGCGCGACAACATGGCCCACTCCGTGCAGGAGATGGTGCAGCGCGGCCATCACTTCGCCATCGTCGACGAGGTCGACTCCATCCTGATCGACGAGGCCCGCACCCCGCTGATCATCTCGGGTCCGGCCGACGGCGCCTCCAACTGGTACTCCGAGTTCGCCCGGCTGGCCCCGCTGATGGAGAAGGACGTCCACTACGAGGTCGACCTGCGCAAGCGCACCATCGGTGTGCACGAGATCGGTGTCGAGTTCGTCGAGGACCAGTTGGGTATCGAGAACCTCTACGAGGCGGCCAACTCACCGCTGGTCAGCTATCTGAACAACGCGTTGAAGGCCAAGGAGCTCTTCCTGCGCGACAAGGACTACATCGTCCGCGACGGCGAGGTCATCATCGTCGACGAGTTCACCGGCCGCGTGCTGGTGGGCCGGCGCTACAACGAGGGCATGCACCAGGCCATCGAGGCCAAGGAACGCGTCGAGATCAAGGCCGAGAACCAGACCCTGGCCACCATCACGCTGCAGAACTACTTCCGCCTCTACAAGAAGCTCTCCGGTATGACCGGTACCGCCCAGACCGAGGCCTCCGAGCTGCACGAGATCTACAAGCTGGGCGTCGTCTCCATCCCGACCAACCGGCCGATGATCCGCGAGGACCAATCCGACCTGATCTACAAGACCGAAGAGGCCAAGTACATCGCCGTCGTCGACGATGTGGTGGAGCGCTACGAGAAGGGCCAGCCGGTCCTGATCGGCACCACCTCCGTGGAGCGCTCGGAGTACCTGTCGCGGCAGTTCACCAAGCGCAAGGTGCCGCACAACGTCCTCAATGCCAAGTACCACGAGCAAGAGGCGAACATCATCGCCGAGGCCGGCCGCCGTGGCGCCATCACCGTGGCCACCAACATGGCAGGCCGCGGTACCGACATCGTGCTCGGCGGCAACGTCGAGTTCCTCGCCGACAAACGGCTCAAGGATCAGGGCCTGGACCCGGTGGAGACACCCGAGGAGTACGAGGCCGCCTGGGAGTCCACCGTCAACGCCATCAAGGCGGAGGCCAAGGGCGAGGCCGACGAGGTGCGCGCCGCCGGTGGCCTCTACGTGCTGGGCACCGAGCGCCACGAGTCGCGCCGCATCGACAACCAGCTGCGCGGTCGTTCCGGTCGTCAGGGTGATCCGGGCGAGTCGCGGTTCTACCTGTCGCTGGGTGATGAGTTGATGCGCCGCTTCAACGGTGCGACGCTGGAGACCCTGCTCACCAGGCTGAACCTGCCCGAGGACGTGCCGATCGAGGCCAAGATGGTCACCCGCGCGATCAAGAGCGCGCAGACCCAGGTGGAGCAGCAGAACTTCGAGGTCCGCAAGAACGTCCTCAAGTACGACGAGGTGATGAACCGGCAGCGCACGGTCATCTACGACGAGCGCCGGATGATCCTGGAGGGCGAGAACCTGCAACAGCAGGCGCACGACATGATGGTCGACGTCATCACGGCCTATGTCGACGGTGCGACGGCCGAGGGCTACTCCGAGGACTGGGATCTGGAGAAGCTGTGGGAGGCGCTCAAGACGCTGTACCCGGTGAGCATCGACCACCACGACCTGATCGATTCCGATGCCATCGGCGAGCCCGGCGAGCTGACCCGCGAGGAACTGCTGGACGCGCTGATCAAGGATGCCGAGCGGGCCTACGCCGAGCGGGAGGCGCAGATCGACGCCATCGGCGGCGAGGGTGCGATGCGGCAGCTGGAGCGCAACGTGCTGCTCAACGTGATCGACCGCAAGTGGCGTGAACATCTCTACGAGATGGACTACCTCAAGGAGGGCATCGGGCTGCGCGCGATGGCCCAGCGCGACCCGCTGGTCGAGTACCAGCGCGAGGGATACGACATGTTCGTCGCCATGCTCGAGGGTCTCAAGGAGGAGTCGGTCGGCTTCCTGTTCAACGTGGCGGTCGAGGCAGCGCCGCAGACCGCACCGGTGGTACAGCCGATGTCCACCGGGCTGGCCGAGTTCGCCGCCGCGGCCGCGCAGCAGGGGGCGGGCCAGCAGGGGCAGGTCGCCACCAAGGAACGCCCGGCGGGCGTGCAGGCCAAGGGAATCAACGACGGCTCCGCGCCGCCGCTGACCTACACCGGCCCCGCCGAGGACGGCTCGGCCGAGGTCAAGCGGTCCGGCGGCGGTACGAACAGGCCGGCAGGCGGCGGAACCCGCAAGGAGCGTCGCGAGGCGGCGCGCCGCGGCAAGAAGCGCTAGGCATTCACCCGACCTGCAACGCGACCAGCTGCCAGCGGCCTGCGACGATCTCGACCCGTGCCGCGATGGCACGCACCCGGCGCCCCCGGGTGTAGGTCGCGAACACCTCGGCCGCCGTCACCGCCGTGTCGGTCTCGATGACGATGCTGCGCAGCCGGATTCGTCGCAGTATCGCGGTCGGGCCGGTCTGTGGCGACCGTGCCAGTGAGCCCACGGTATCGATCAACGTCGGGGTCAGCAGGCCGCGCAACTGGCTGGTCGGCCTGCGTCGATCGAGCACCTCCAGCACCCGGCGCAGCGCCGCGTCGGTGAAGACCGCGGCCGCGGTCGGCGCGGGTCTCTCCCCGGTGATCGCGGGCGGACTGAGTTGGCGCGGCGTCCGACGCCGTGGCGTGCCGATCGTGGGCGGACGATGGTGCGGCCCGCCGTGCGGCGGCGGCTCACAGTCGATGATCGGCGTGGTGACCACCGGGTGTGGGCGGTGCTGCGGGATGGATGTCACACGTACTCCAGCGGGCAGGGTCGGATACGGCAATTGCTGGAGGGGACAGGCATATTGATGATCCCACGCGGTGCGCGCCCCACCGCGCGGCAAATCGGCCGCCCGTCGGCGAACCCGCGGCCGAATACCCGCGATGCGCAGATGCGCGCCGTGCCGCTACGGTGGCGGTGACATCAAGCAAGGGGGGTCCGCGTCGCGATGGTGACCAGGTTGTCGGCATCGGACGCGGCGTTCTTCGGCCTGGAGAACAGTTCCACGCCGATGTATGTCGGATCGTTGTCGATCGTGCGCAAGCCACGCGGTGGGCTCGGCTATGAGACGCTGCTGGCCACCGTGGAGCAGCGGCTACCCCAGATCCCGCGGTACCGGCAGAAGGTGCGGGCGGTGCCGTTCGGACTCGCCAGGCCGGTCTGGATCGATGATGACGATTTCGACATCACCTACCACATCCGGCGCTCGGCACTACCTTCGCCGGGCAGCGATGCCCAGCTCCACGACCTGATCGCCCGGATCGGTTCCCGGCCACTGGACGCCTCACGTCCGCTCTGGGAGATGTATCTGATCGAGGGGTTGGCCCGCAACCGGATCGCGATCTACACCAAATCGCACCAGGCGCTGGTCAACGGCATGTCGGCGTTGGAGATCGGCCACGTCATCGCCGACCGCACGCCGAAAGCGCCCGAATTCGGTGAGGACATCTGGATACCGGCCCGGGAGCCCAGCGGTGGGCAGCTGCTCGTCGGCGCGATGGGGGAGTGGATCACCCGGCCGACGGCCCAGGCCGCGGCGCTGCGGTCCTCGGTCCAGGAGACGATCACCAACGTCGGGGCCCTTGTCGATGTCGGCCGCCGGGTGGCCGAGGTGGCCCGCACCGTCGCGCGCGGCACGGCGCCGAGTAGCCCGCTGAACACCACGGTCTCGCGCAACCGGCGACTGGCGGTCGCCGCGCACGCGTTGGAGGATTACCGCGATCTGCGCGCCCGGTACGACTGCGATGTCAACGACGTGGTGCTCGCGGTGGTCACCGGGGCGTTGCGCAATTGGTTGCTCTCGCGCGGTGAGCCGGTGAATGCCACCTCGACAGTGCGTGCCATGGCGCCCAACTCGGTGTATCCCGACGGGGAGATCGACTCGGACGGGCCCGGTCAGGCGATCAGCGAGGTGTCGCCGTTCCTGGTCGATCTGCCGGTCGGCGAGGGCAACGCGGTGGTGCGGCTCTCGCAGATCGCGCACGCCACCGAATCGCATTCCAGCGCCGCCAGTCTGGTGGACGCCCGCACCATCGTGACGCTGTCTGGCTTCGCCCCGCCGACACTGCACGCGATGGGCATCCGGGTCGCCACCAGCTTCTCGGCCCGGCAGTTCAATTTGCTGATCACCAATGTGCCCGGCGCGCAGCGGCAGATGTACATCGCGGGCGCGAAACTGCTCGAGACCTATGCTGTCGCGCCGCTGCTGGCCAACCAAGTTCTCGCCATCGCTGTGACCTCGTACAACGGCATGCTCTACTTCGGAATCAACGCCGATCGGGACGCCATGAGCGATGTCGATGTGCTGCCGCTGCTGCTGCGCGAATCCCTCGACGAGCTCCTTGAGGCCGGTCGTTAGCGGAGTTGACGAAGTTGCCCCGCTCGGTATCTGATGGATCAACCATGCCTGATACCGATAGCCACGATACGAAACTTGCCAAGTCCGATGTGATTCCCCACCCGGTCCTCGACGTCCCGATCGACGAGGACGCCCTGACCAACAAGCGCAGCCTCGATTGGATCGTTTTCGGCGTCACCGCCATCATCGCGGTCGCTTTCCTGGCGTGGGGCTTCGTCGATACCGCTGGTTTGTCGGAGGCTTCCGGTGGTGCGCTGGGATGGGTTCTGCACAATGCCGGGTGGCTGTTCACCCTGACCGCCTCGGGTTTCGTCATCTTCGTGCTCTGGATCGCGGTGGGCCGTTTCGGCAACATCCCGTTGGGCCGTGACGACGAGGAGCCCGAGTTCCGCACGGTGTCCTGGGTGGCGATGATGTTCAGCGCCGGCATGGGTATCGGATTGATGTTCTTCGGCGTCGCCGAACCGCTGTCCCACCTGGTGGACCCGCCGCCGGGGACCGGTCCCGAGGGCAATGCGGAGGCCGTGCAACATGCGATGGCCACCACGCTGTTCCACTGGACCCTGCATCCCTGGGCCATCTACGCCGTCGTCGGTCTGGCGATCGCCTATGGGGTCTACCGCAAGGGCCGCTTCCAGCTGATCAGCGCGGCCTTCGAGCCGTTGATCGGAGACCGGGCCAACGGGGGACTGGGCAAGGTCATCGACATGCTCGCGATCTTCGCGACGTTGTTCGGGTCGGCCGCCTCGCTCGGTCTCGGCGCGCTGCAGATTCGCAGCGGTCTGCAGATCGTGGCGGGTATCGGGGAGACCGGTAACGCCATCTTGATCGGCATCATCGCGATCCTGACCTGTGCCTTCGTGCTCTCGGCGGTGTCCGGTGTGGCTCGCGGCATCCAGTGGTTGTCCAACATCAACATGGTGCTGGCGCTGGCGCTCGCCCTGTTCGTGTTCATCGTCGGGCCGACGATCTTCATCCTGAACCTGATCCCCACCTCCATCGGCAGCTATTTCCAGGATCTGGCGATGATGGCCGCCCGCACCGGAGCCGAGGGCGCCGAGACCGACGCCTGGCTCGGCTCGTGGACGATCTTCTACTGGGCGTGGTGGATCTCCTGGACCCCGTTCGTCGGGATGTTCATCGCGCGGATCTCGCGGGGCCGCACCATCCGGCAGTTCGTCACCGGTGTCCTGCTCGTCCCCAGCATGGTGTCGCTGGTGTGGTTCTGCATCTTCGGTGGCGCCGCGATCGACTCCCAGCGCGCAGGTAACGACCTCGCCGGTGAGGGCAGCCAGGAGGCGCAGCTGTTCGGGCTGCTCAGCGATTACCCATTTGCCGGGATCGCCGGTGTGGTGGTCATGGTGCTGGTGGCGATCTTCTTCGTCTCCGGTGCCGATGCGGCGTCCATCGTGATGGGATCACTGTCCGAACGCGGCACCATCGAGCCGAGCCGTAAGACCGTGATCTTCTGGGGCGTCGCGACCGGTGCAGTGGCCGCGGTGATGCTGCTGGCCGGCGGCTCGGACGCGCTCAACGGGCTGCAGTCGATCACTATCATCGCGGCCTTGCCGTTCGTGGTCGTGATGATCGGGCTTGCCGTCGCACTGGTGAAGGATCTGCGCCAAGATCCGCTGATGGTGCGCCGCCAGTACGCGGTCGAAGCGGTGCACTCGGCGGTGATCGCGGGCGTGACCCAGCACGGCGACGATTTCGTCCTCGCCGTCCAGAAGGATCCCGATGCCGGGGAGGAACCGGCCGAGTCGGACCAGCAGGCCGAGACGGCGGCGGCGTCGGAGGATGGCTCAGAGCGCTAGTCTCGGCAGGTGCGTGTCTACATTCCGGCGACCCTGTCGATGCTGACGCAGCTGGTCGCCGACCGGCTGATCCATGCCCGCAGCGGCACCGCGTTCGCGGTCACACCGGCGCTGCGCGAGGCCTATTCCGAGGGTGACGACGACGAGCTGGCCGAAGTGGCCCTGGCCGACGCCGCCCTGGCCTCGATGCGGTTGCTGGCCGGTGAACAGGGCGAGGGCGCCGGACCGCCGCGGCGGGCGGTGCTGGTCGCCGATGTCGAGGGTGCGACGGTCCGGCCCGATCTCGACGATGCCGTGGTCCGGTTGGCCGGTCCGGTCGCGATCGACCACATCATCGCAGCGTATGTGGACAATGCCGCGGCCGAGCCGGCGGTGCTCAAGGCCATCGAGGTGATCGACGAGGCCGATCTCGGTGACGAGGATGCGGAGCTGGCGGTCGGGGATGCCCAGGATCACGACCTCGCCTGGTACGCGCCGCAGGAGTTGCCGTTCCTGCTCGAACTGCTGTGACGCAGATCGCTCTCCAGCGACGGTTTCCGGTCTGCAAAGTTCTGTACGGGCGCGTAACTTACGGTACCGTAGGTTAGCCGCACGTGAGGAGCAACAGGCAGTGGCCAAGAATGAAATCAAGGTCTCGGCCAAAGTGGCCGATACCGTCCGCCCGACGATCGCCGGCGCGGACCGTCATCGCGGCTGGCATGCCCTGCGGACCATCGCCGGCCGCATCACCACCCCGTTGCTGCCCGACGACTATCTGAAGCTGGCCAACCCGCTGTGGTCGGCCCGCGAGCTTCGCGGCCGCGTCGTCGAGGTCCGTCGCGAGACCGTGGATTCGGCCACGCTGGTGATCAAGCCGGGGTGGGGGTTCTCCTTCGACTATGCGCCGGGGCAGTACATCGGCATCGGTCTGCTGGTCGACGGTCGGTGGCGCTGGCGGTCCTACTCGCTGACCTCGGCGCCGGTGCGCGGCGACCGGCAGGCGGGTCTGGGCTCGCGCGGTCCGCGCACCATCACCATCACGGTCAAGGCGATGCCCGAGGGCTTCCTGTCGACCCACCTGGTCGGCGGTGTCGCACCGGGCACCATCGTGCGGCTGGCCGCCCCGCAGGGCAATTTCGTCATGCCGGATCCGGCCCCGGCCAAGGTGTTGTTCCTGACGGCGGGCTCGGGTATCACCCCGGTCATGTCGATGCTGCGCACGCTGGTCCGCCACGACCAGATCACCGATATCGTGCACGTGCACTCGGCACCCACCGAGGCCGATGTCATGTTCGCCGGTGAGCTCAAGGAGCTGCACGATGCCCATCCGGGCTACCGGATGCAGGTGCGCACCACTCGGACGCAGGGTCGGCTCGATCTGACCCGCCTCGACGAGGTAGTACCGGATTGGCGGGACCGGCAGGCCTGGGCATGCGGTCCGGAGGCGATGCTCGACGATGCCGAGCGCGTGTGGACCGAGGCCGGGATCGCCGATGATCTGCACCTGGAGCGGTTCGCCGTCTCGCGGGCGGCGCCGCACGGCACCGGCGGAACGGTCACCTTCGAGCGCAGTGGCAAGACGGTGACCGCCGATGCCGCCACCTCGTTGATGGAAGCCGGCGAAGGCGCGGGCATCCAGATGCCGTTCGGCTGTCGGATGGGCATCTGCCAGTCCTGTGTTGTCGGCCTGGTCGACGGGCATGTCCGCGATCTGCGCACCGGTGTGGAGCATGAGCCGGGCTCGCGGGTGCAGACCTGCGTCTCCGCGGCATCCGGCAACTGCACATTGGACGCATAGCTTTTACTGACTAGTAACCTACGGTGCCGTAGGTTACGCTACCGTAGTAACCGGAAGGAGGGCCGAACGACCATGGCAGTAACCGACGTACCGGAATTCGCGCATCTCACCGAGGCGGATATCGAAGCGCTGGGTGCAGAACTGGACGCGATCCGCCAAGACATCGAAGACTCGCGTGGCGCCGACGACGCCCGCTATATCCGCCGGACCATCGCCTTCCAGCGGGGCCTGGATCTCGCAGGCCGGCTGCTGCTGGCAGCCAGCTCCAAGCGATCCTTCTGGTGGGCAGGGGCATCGACCCTCGGCGTGGCCAAGATCATCGAGAACATGGAGATCGGCCACAACGTCATGCACGGCCAGTGGGACTGGATGAACGATCCCGAGATCCACTCCTCCTCGTGGGAGTGGGACATGGGCGGGGTGTCCAAGCACTGGCGGTTCACTCACAACTTCATGCATCACAAGTACACCAACATCCTCGGCATGGACGACGATGTGGGCTACGGCCTCATCCGCGTCACCAGGGATGCCAAGTGGCAACCGATGAACGTCTTCAACCTGCTCTTCAACACGGCCCTGATGTCGCTGTTCGAGTGGGGAGTCGGCTTGCAGCACTTGGAGATCGGCAAGATCTTCAAGGGCCGCGACGACCGTGCCGCGACCGTGGTTCGGATGAAGGAATTCGGGGTCAAGGCCGGTCATCAGATCGCCAAGGACTACGTGATGTGGCCCGCGCTGACCTCGCTGTCTCCCGGTGCGACCTTCAAGTCGACGATGCGGGCCAACTTCTTGGCCAACATCATCCGCAACGTATGGGCCAACGCGGTGATCTTCTGCGGGCATTTCCCCGACGGCGCCGAGAAGTTCACCAAGACCGACATGGTCGGCGAGACCCGCGGCCAGTGGTACCTGCGCCAGATGCTGGGCAGCGCGAACTTCGACAACGGCCCGGTGCTGCGCTTCATGAGCGGCAACCTGTGCCACCAGATCGAACATCACCTGTTCCCCGATCTGCCGAGCAACCGCTACTACGACATCTCGATCAAGGTGCGGGCGTTGTGCGAGAAGTACGATCTGCCCTACACCACCGGACCGTTCCTGGTGCAGTACGGCAAGGCTTGGCGCACCATCGCCAAGCTGTCGCTGCCGGACAAGTACCTCAAGGACACCCGGGACAACGCGCCGGAGACCCGTAGCGAGCGGATGTTCGAGGAACTCGACGGTTTCGGCGGTATCGATCCGGCCACCGGCAAGCGTCGTGGTCTGAAGTCCGCGATCGCCGCGGTTCGCGGCGGTGGATGGCGTCGCAAGCACAAAGCCGCCGCCTGAGCTCACCCACAACCGCGAGCGTGCGTGTCTGCACCAAGACACGCCGCTCGCGGTTCTGCGTTCACGCACGCTCGTGGTGTTCAGTACCCCGCTTCGCCAAGGGTGACCAGCAGTCGACGCGCCGCGGCCACCCGCGCCGCCGCCGGACCGGTCAGCGCGTCCAACGCGCACTCGGGGTCGGCGGGAGGCCCGAGGTGTCCGCAGCCGCGGGGGCAATCATCCACGGCCGCAGCGAGATCCGAGAAGGACGCAACGACGTCATCGGGTTTGATGTGGGCAAGGCCGAACGACCGGATACCCGGTGTGTCGATCACCCATCCCGATTCCCGCAGCGGCAGGGCAACCGACTGGGTGGACGTGTGCCGCCCCTTGCCGACGCCGGTCACCGACCCCGTGGCCCGGTCCGCATCGGGCACAAGACGATTCACCAGCGTGGACTTGCCGACCCCGGAATGCCCGAGCAGCACCGTCACCTTGCCCGCCAACAGCGGTGCCACCACATCCAGCGGATCGTCCCGGCCCGCCGTCACCACCTGCAGATCCAGATCGGCGAACTGGGCTGCGAACTCCACGGGAGAGGCCAGATCGGACTTGGTCAGACACAGGATCGGGATCAGTCCGCCGGTGAATGCCGCGATCAGGGCGCGGTCGACGAACCCGGTGCGCGGCGGCGGGTCGGCCAGCGCCACCACGATCAGCAGTTGATCGGCATTGGCCACCACCACCCGCTCGGTCGGGTCGGTGTCATCGGCCGTGCGCCGCAACACCGTTCGCCGCTCAGCGCGACGGATGATGCGGGCCAGCGTGTCCGGTCGACCGGACACGTCACCGACGATGCCGACCTCGTCACCGACGACGATCGGCGTCCGGCCGAGTTCACGGGCCCGCATCGCGGTGACGTTACGGTGCGGGTCGCCACCGAGCGCGCAACCCCATCGCCCACGGTCGACGGTGACGACCATGGCGTCCTCGGCGTCGGCGTGTTCGGGACGGGTCTTGGTGCGCGGACGCGAACCCTTGCCCGGGCGGACCCGGACATCGGACTCGTCGTACTCGCGCGACTTCACATCGGGCCCAACATCGCCGCCCACATCCCCGGGAAGTCGGGCAGGGTCTTGGCCGTGGTGGCGATGTCCTCGACCTCGACGCCCGGCACCCGCAACCCGATGATCGCCCCGGCCGTGGCCATCCGGTGATCGGCGTAGGACCGCCACACCCCGCCGTGCATCGGCACCGCGGTGATCCGCAGGCCGTCGTCGGTCTCGATGCAGTCACCGCCCAGGTTGGTGATCTCGGTGCGCAACGCCGCCAGTCGGTCGGTCTCGTGCCCGCGCAGATGGGCGATCCCGCGCAGCGTGGACACCGATCCCGGGGCGGCCAGGGTTGCCAGTGCGGCCACCGCAGGGGCCAGCTCGCCGATATCGTGCAAGTCGATGTCGATACCGCCGAACTGCGCGGCGCCGCGCGCTTCAAGGTACGAATCATGATGTACTGCGGTCACATTCACCCGCGCCAGCAGATCGAGGATATCGCCGGCCGGCTGGATGCTCGCCGCGGGCCAGCGGGTGATGCGCACGGTGCCCGCGGTGACGGCGGCCGCGGCCAGGAACGGCACGGAGTTGGACAGATCGGGCTCGATCACCCAGTCCATGGCGGCCACCGTGCCCGGTTCGACACGCCATCGGTTGGCGATGCTGTCGTCGACGCTCACCCCGGCGCTGCGCAGCATCGACACCGTCATCGAGATGTGCGGGGCCGAGGGCACCGAGTCGCCGGTGTGCACCACGGTCAGCCCGTCGGTGAAACCGGCACCGGACAACAGCAGACCAGAGACGAACTGGGAGGAGGCCGATGCGTCGATGCGGACCTCGCCACCGGACACCGCGCCGTGGCCGCGCACCCGGAACGGCAATCCATCGCCCTCGATGTCGACGCCGAGGCCGCGCAGCGCATCCAACAGCGGCGCGATCGGGCGGGCCCTGGCCTGTTCGTCACCGTCGAAGACGACCGTCTCGCCGCCCTGCGCCGCGACCGCGGGCAGGAAGCGTAGGACCGTGCCTGCCAGCCCACAGTCGATGCGGGTGTCCGCGGCGGGGGCGACGGCGCCCTCGACGGTCAGGTCGGTGCCCGCGCCGCTGACCCGCACGCCCAGGGCGCGCAGGGCGTCGATCATCAGGTCGGTATCGCGGCTGCGCAGCGCACCGGCGATGGTCGATGCTCCTGCCAGCGCGGCCAGCACCAACGCGCGGTTGGTCAGCGATTTGGACCCGGGCACCTCGACGGTGGCGTTCACGGGGGTGGTGGTCGTCGGTGCCGGCCAGTTGCTCACGGCCTCTATCCTGCCTGGTATGTGTGGGCGATTTGCGGTGACCACCGACCCGGCGTTGCTGGCCGAGAAAATCAAGGCCTTGGACGAAACCACCGTGACGGCCGAAGGCCAGGGCGGGCCCAACTTCAACGTGGCTCCGACCACCACCATCAGCTCCGTGGTCAAGCGCCACGGCCATACTTCCCCGTCGCTTCGCTCGCCCCAGGACGAACCCCAGGACGAACCCGAGGACGAGTCCAGCAGGCGGATCCGCTCGATGCGCTGGGGACTGATCCCGCCATGGTCGAAGACCGGCGAGGATGGCGGTCCCGACCTGAAGAAGGGACCGCTGCTGATCAACGCCCGTGCCGAGACGGTCACCACCTCGCCGGCGTTCCGCGGCTCGGCCAAGAACAAGCGCTGTCTGATCCCGATGGACGGCTGGTACGAGTGGAAGCCCGGAATCGTCGAGGGCGCCAAGAAGCCCGCCAAGACGCCGTACTACATGTACGCCGCCGACGGTGAGCCGCTCTTCATGGCCGGGCTGTGGTCCACCTGGCGGCCGAAGGACGCGGCGCGGGACATGCCACCGCTGCTCAGCTGCACCATCATCACGACCGACTCGGCCGCGCAGCTTGCCGATATCCACGACCGGATGCCGCTGACCATCAGTGCCGCCGACTGGGACCGCTGGCTGGACCCGGACGCACCGATCGACGAGGGACTGCTGCGCGGGCACGGTGATCTCGACCGCATCGAGATCCGCGAGGTGTCGCGACTGGTGAACAGCGTGCGCAACAACGGTCCGGAGCTCATCGAGCCCGCCACGCACGACGAGGGCCTGTTTTGACACTCACACCGCAGCTCCTCGACGGTCTGGGTGCCGACCTGCGCTCGGCAGGGTTCACCGTCGACGGTGGTGCCGCCCTACTGGGGCCCGAGGCCAATGATGCGCTGGGCCGCGGCATCTGGTGGCCGGCGCTGCGCGCCACCGGCGCCGACCGGTTGTCGGTGTTGGTCCGGTTGTTCCTGCTCGGTGCGGTCGAATCGCGGGATCGATTGCAGCGGGCGTTCCCATCGGTGCCGCTGGAGGCGCTCATCGGGGCCGGGGTACTGGAGCCGGCGGGGCCCGGGGGATGGCGGGCGGCGCTGGACATCCGCCCGCACAGCGACGGCGATCGCGATCACCTGGTGGTCTCGGATCAGGACGCCGCGCTGCGCGCCGGACCGTTGCGCCGCGATCACGTGCTCGGCATCGGCGGGGCGTCGATGTCGTTGGCGCGGGCGATCATCCGTACCCCGGTGCGCCGGGCGTTGGATCTGGGCACCGGGTGCGGTATCCAGGCGCTGCACCTGGACGCGCACTGTGCCGATATCGTCGCCACCGACACCAACGAACGGGCGCTGATGTTGGCGGCGGCCACCGCCCGGCTCAACGGGATGAATTGGGATATGCGCCTGGGCAGCCTGTTCGAGCCGGTGGCCGGTGAGCGGTTCGACCTGATCGTGTCCAATCCGCCGTTCGTCATCGGCTCGGGTGCCACCGACTACATCTATCGGGACTCCGGGTTGGCAGGCGACCAGTTGTGTCGCAACCTGATCGAACAGCTGCCCGATCACCTTGAGCCCGGTGGCACGGCTCAGATCATGGCCAACTGGATCGTCGGTGAACAGGACTGGCGCGAGCGGGTGGCCGGGTGGCTGGCAGGCACCGGATTACACGCCTGGGTGGTGCAGCGGGAGTTGGCCGATCCGGTCAGCTATGTCTCGCTGTGGTTGGCCGACGCCGGCGAGCCGCCGGAGGTGGCCGCGGTCCGCGGCGGCCAGTGGCTGGACTGGTTCGCCGAGGAGGGGGTCCGGGCCATCGGGATGGGGCTGATCACGGTGCGCCGGCCGGCCGCCGGTGAACAGCCCGAACAGATCCTCGAGGAGATCACCGGTGCCGACGAGGCCCCGACCGGTGTCGAGGTGCAGGCTTTCCTCGCTCGTCGCGCCTATCTGCGCGACACGGACGATGACGCCCTGCTCGCCGCCCGACTGTCGACCGCACCGGTACTGCTCGAACAGCATTCGCTGCCGGGGCCGGATGGCTGGCAGCAGATCGGCGCGGCGGTGCGCCGTCCGGGCGGACCGGGTGCGGTGATCGGCGTCGACGATGTCTTCACCGCGCTGCTGGCCGGGTGTCGCGGCGAGGTGCCCCTCGGCACCCTCATCGACCTGCTGGCCGCGCACCACGGGGTGGCGGCCGATGCGCTGGCCGACGCCGCGCTGCCGGAGATCCGGGAGGCGATCGGTCACGGGATCCTGTATCAGGCCGGGTGACGGACGGCGGCGACAACCGCGTAGGAGGCCTCGAAGCCGACCGTCCCGTCGGCAGCCGTGCGGGCATCCAATGCCGCCCGGAACGCCTCGACGAGACGGGCGCCGGTCGGTTGGTCGAGTCGGGACAGGATGTCGACGTGCATGGGGGACTCGTCGGTGATGAACTGCACGGCGTGCGCCGTCGAATCGAAGGTCCACGGATGCGCACCGCGTCCGATGGTGATCCGGTCGAAATCGGTCAGCAGGCGTGCGGTGGCCACCTCGGGGTCACCCCACTGATCGGGGCTGTGGGTGCCCGCGGGGCGTGGGCCGAGGACCTCGACGATCGGGTCGTAGAACGGATTCTCGGCGTCGCGCACCCAGGTCGAGAAGGCGAACACCCCGCCCGGTCGGAGCAGCCGGGCCACCTCGGTCATCATCGCCGCCGGCTCGACGAAGATGGTGCCCATGTTCGACACCGCGATGTCGAAGGACGCGTCGGGCAGTCCGGTGGCGGCGGCATCGGCGGCCACCCAGCGCACCGCGTCGCCGCCCGGTTTACCCGCCGCGATCGCCAGCAGTTCCGGGGTCAGGTCCACACCCGTCACGGTGGCGCCCGCCGCCGCGGCGGAGAGTGCGGCACTGCCGGTGCCGCAGGCCAGGTCGACGATATCGGCATCCGGTAGCGGCCGCAGTCGACCGGCGGTGTCCACGACGCGGGCGGCGATGGCAGAGATCTGTTGTGCGACGGCCTCATACCGTCCTGCTGACCAGAGGGACACGTCGTCACCCTAGCCGTCGGCGGGAGCGCGGGGGCGCCCACGATCCCACGGCCGGCACGGTCAGTCGAGCAGTGTGCGGATCTCCGGCGTCACCTCGTCGACGGAGCCGGCGAAGTCGTCGTGGGTGTCCAGGAACTTCGCCACGAACGAACACACCGGCACGATGCGCATGCCTGCGGCGACGGTATCGGTCAGCGCACCGCGAATCAGCTTGCTGCCCAGTCCCTTTCCGCCGTACTGCTCGCCGATCTCGGTGTGATGGAAGATCCGCTGCCGACCATGATCGCGGTATTCGGCGAAACCCGCCAGATCCTGGCCTTGGTGGATTTCGAAGCGGGTTCGCTCGGATGCGTGGGTGACGGTGACGGTGTCGGACATGATTCCATCATGGCCCTGGCTCGTGCCGGGTGATCACGGCGCCAGGATGTCGGCGGTGCGCGCGCCGGTGAGGCGCACGAGGTCGCCGGGGGCCAGCGCGACATCCCAGCCCCGCTTGCCCGCGCTGCACAGCACCCGATCCCAGTTCAGCGCCGAGGAGTCCACGACCGTCGGCAATGCCTTGCGCTGGCCCAACGGCGAGATCCCGCCGAGGACGTAGCCGGTGGCCCGCTCGGCGGCTGCCTTCTCGGCCATCGTGGCCTTCGGTGTGCCCAGTGCGGCGGCGGCGGCCTTGAGTGACAACTTGGCGGGCACCGGCAGCACGGCGACCGCCAAGCCGCCGGGCACGGCGAGCACCAGCGTCTTGAAGATCTGTTCCGGGGCCAGCCCGTGCGCGGCGGCCAGCGCGGCGACCGCCTCGTCACCGAAGGACTCGGCGCGCGGATCGTGCTGATACCGCAGGATCTCGTGAGCGGCGCCATCGTCGACCAGGACCCCGATGGCCGGGGTAGCTGCGCGTGCCACCCGACCGACCTTAGCTGTCGTGCCCCGGCCCGGGCCGTCCGGGAATGAGCGGGCCACGACCCCGTGTTGTTGGAGTTGACGCGGCCCGAGCCAGGTTGTGTCGGTCATTGCCTTTAGGATCGTCAGATAGGGGATTTTGGTGCCAACGGCCTGCCTTGAACGTCCGGTGGTCGCACTGGAGTGGTTCGGTGGCGCCGCAACAGAAGGGACGGTGTCTCCCGCAATGACCGATATCGACGATGTGGCCGCCGCGCCGGCCGAAGAAACCGACGCCGAACTCACCGCGCGCTTCGAACGCGACGCCATCCCGTTGCTCGACCAGCTCTACGGCGGCGCTCTGCGGATGACGCGCAACCCGGCCGATGCCGAGGACCTGCTGCAGGAGACGATGGTCAAGGCCTACGCCGGCTTCCGCTCCTTCCGCGCGGGCACGAACCTCAAGGCGTGGCTGTACCGCATCCTGACCAACACCTACATCAACAGCTACCGCAAGAAGCAGCGGCAGCCTGCGGAGTACCCGACCGACGAGATCACCGACTGGCAGCTGGCCGCCAACGCCGAGCACTCCTCGACGGGTCTTCGTTCGGCGGAGGTCGAGGCGCTCGAAGCCCTCCCGGATACCGAGATCAAGGCCGCGCTGCAGGCGCTGCCAGAGGAATTCCGGATGGCGGTGTACTACGCCGATGTCGAAGGTTTCCCGTACAAGGAGATCGCGGAGATCATGGACACGCCGATCGGCACGGTGATGTCGCGACTGCATCGCGGCAGGAAACAATTACGTGAGCTGCTGGCCGATGTGGCCCGCGACCGTGGCTTCCTACGAGGTCAGCAGCAGGACGAGCCGGAGGAGGTCTCTTCGTGAGCGACACCCATGATGAGGAACGCTGGGTTCCCCCGATCGGCCCCGTCGATCCCGACCACCCGGAGTGTGCGGCGGTCATCGCCGAGGTGTGGACCCTGCTCGATGGCGAGTGCACGGTGGAGACCCGCGACAAGCTGCGCCAGCATCTGGAGGAGTGCCCCACCTGCCTGCGTCAGTACGGCATCGAGGAGCGGGTCAAGACGCTGATCGCCACCAAATGCAGCGGCGAGAAGGCTCCGGACAGTCTGCGCGCCAGGTTGCGCCTGGAAATCAGCCGCACCACCATCGTGCGGGGCTGACAGCCCTCCAGAGGCGTCAAACATAAACCGCCCGGGCTCCTTACGAGGAGCTCGGGCGGTTTGCTTCCCAGCGTCGCGATAAGCGGCGGTACGCCTATGCGTCGGGGTTATGCGTTGGGACGACGGCCGTGGTTGGCCTTCGAGTGCTTGCGATCGCGCTTCTTGCGGCCACGCTTGGCCATGATGGAACCTCCGGGTCAGACGAATACTGACGACCATTGTCTCATGCCCGCGGGAGTGCTTTTGTCCACCTGGTGTTCGTGGGGGCCGCCGGGGTTGTGGTTCGATATAGGCCGGTGGGCCGAATGTTGCCGGCCGGAAGCGCAGATGAGTGGGGTGAAGATGGCCGAGGATGTTCGCGCCGAGATCGTGGCCAGTGTGCTGGAGGTCGTGGTGAACAAGGGCGACCAGATCGAAGCGGGCGACACTCTCGTGCTGCTGGAGTCCATGAAGATGGAGATCCCGGTGCTTGCCGAGGTCGCGGGCACCATCACCGAGGTGAGCGTTGCCGTCGGCGATGTCATCCAGGCCGGCGACCTCATCGCGGTGATCAGCTAGCCCCGAAGGCGACCCGGCTCATGTCGACCCTCGGTGATCTGCTCGCCGAGCACACGGTCCTACCGGGTAATGCCGTCGACCACCTGCACGCCGTGGTGGGCGAGTGGCAATTGTTGGCCGATCTGTCGTTCGCCGACTACTTGATGTGGGTGCGCAGCGACGATGACGTGCTGGTCTGTGTCGCCCAGGTGCGCCCCAACACCGCACCGACGGTCCTGCTCGCCGATGCGGTGGGAACCCTGTCCAATGCCACCGACATGCCGGTGGTGGGTGCGGCGTTCTCCTCGGGGGCGATCGGCAGGGAAAGTGATGTCGGGCGGTCGGAAACCGGGGACGGTCAGTGGCTGAACGTCGAGGCGGTGCCGGTGCGCCACGGCGACCGGGTGGTCGCGGTGTTGACGCATCAGACCGCTCTTGCCGATCGGCGCACGACCAGTCCGCTGGAACGGGCCTATCTGGACTGCGCGCGCGATCTCGTCCTGATGCTCAGCGAGGGCACCTTCCCCAATGTCGGTGACGCCGCGATGTCGCGGTCCAGCCCCCGCGTCGGTGACGGCTTCATCCGCCTGGATGTCCACGGCGATGTGACCTTTGCCAGCCCCAATGCGCTCTCGGCGTATCACCGGATGGGCTTGAATGCCGAACTGGAGGGTCACAATCTGATCGGCGTGACCCGGCCGTTGATGTCGGATCCCTTCGAGGTCCAGGAACTTGCCAACCACGTGCGCATCTCGGTGGCCGGCGGGGCCAGCACCCGGATGGAACTGGATGCCGGTGGCGCGGCCGTGCTGCTGCGCACCATCCCGCTGCTGGCCAGCGGGGAGCCCGCCGGCGCCGCCGTGCTCATCCGCGATGTCACCGAGATCAAGCGCCGTGACCGCGCGCTGCTGTCCAAGGATGCGACCATCCGCGAGATCCACCACCGGGTGAAGAACAACCTGCAGACCGTCGCGGCCCTGTTGCGATTGCAGGCGCGGCGGACCAACAACGCCGAGGGTCGCGAGGCGCTGATCGAATCGGTGCGTCGGGTGTCCTCGATCGCGCTGGTGCACGACGCACTCTCGATGTCGGTCGACGAGGAGGTCAACCTCGACGAGGTGGTCGACCGGATCGTCCCGATCATGAACGATGTCGCCTCGGTGGACACCCCGATCCGGATCACCCGCGAGGGCGACCTGGGCGTGCTGGATGCCGACCGGGCCACGGCGCTCATCATGGTGATCACCGAGCTGGTGCAGAACGCGCTCGAGCATGCTTTCGACGGTGATGTGTCCAAGGGGTCGGTGACCATTCGCGCCGAACGTTCGGCGCGGTGGCTCGATGTCGTGGTCCACGATGACGGCCGCGGCCTACCCGAGGGATTCAGCCTGGAGAAGTCCGATCGACTGGGTCTGCAGATCGTGCGCACGTTGGTCTCGGCCGAACTGGACGGTTCACTCGGCATGCACGATGTCGCCAGCGGTGGAACCGATGTGGTCCTGCGGGTGCCCATCGGCAGGCACCGGCGGATGCCGATCTGAACGCCGGCGACCCGCCGGAGTTGCAGCCTATTGTGATGAGGCACACAGCCTTTGGGTCTGAAACGACTGCGGCCCCGACAGTGTTGTCGGGGCCGCAGTCGTTATCGGTTCTGACTAGACGCTGCTGCGGGCCTTCGTCCGCGCGTTGCGACGCTTCAGTGCGCGACGCTCGTCCTCGCTCATCCCGCCCCAGACGCCGGCGTCCTGGCCGGACTCAAGCGCCCAGCTCAGGCACTCGGTGGTCACCGGGCAACGGTTGCAGACGAGCTTCGCATCAGCGATCTGGGCGAGGGCCGGGCCGCTGTTCCCCACGGGGAAGAACAGTTCCGGATCCTCGTCGCGACAGACCGCCTTGTGACGCCAATCCATAGCTTCCAACTCCTAGTCAGTTTTTCGCCTGTGCGCACAAAATCGCACTAGCTTTTTCTCGGCTGTTAACGGGTGCACATGAAATGTTTCTGCACTGTTGCATCCGATGCTTTCACAGGCTGAACAGATGTCAATAGAACTGCGTTAACACGTGGGCAATGTCACTGCGCTACCGGGTTACCGGTCCACTCATCCGTTTGTACTACACTGGGCTCACTTGCGCTCTAAATATCTGCCGCTCACAGCAAACTAGCAGGTCACGGCGGTGTAGGCCGGATCACGGAGCAGGAGCGACGACCCCGATGGCGTTCGGTACCGAGGTAAAGATCATCGCCTGACGTAAACCGATGTAATCGCCGTCTATCTGACAGGCCACCGGTGTGTCACTGCTCACCCGCAGCCACGGCAGGTCGTCATCGCGGATGAGATGGCCGGCGGTGATATCGGGTGTCGACGACAACATCCGGCGCACCAGACCGAGATTGCGCCAGATGCTCATGCTGGTGATCGCGAACACTCCCAGCCCGGTGTCGAAGGTGGTGTCCGGGTTCGTCCACACCGGGCGGGTGTTGGCGTAGGTCCACGGACTGGAGTTGGACACGAAAGCGAAATGCACCCCCGTCTGCGGCTCCCGGTCGGGCAGTTCCAGCGTCAGTAGTGGCTCCCGCCGCGCACTTGCCAACATCTCCCGGATGGCAACCCTGATGTAGCGCGAGGCGGTCACCTTCCGCCCGCGGGCGCGCTGGGCCTCCACGGCCGCCACGACATCACCGTCGACCCCCATGCCCGCGGTGAACACGCCCCAGCGTTCCCCGCAGTCCATCAAACCGATACGGCGCCACGGCATGCCGCGACGACGCTCACCGAGCAGGTCGACCAGCTGATTGGTGGCCTCTATCGGGTCGGGGCTGATGCCGAGGGACCGTGCGAAGACGTTGGCCGAACCGCCGGGCACCACGCCCACGGCCGGGGTGTGTTCGCCTGTTCCGCCCGCCTGCAGGACGCCGTTGACCACTTCGTTCACCGTGCCGTCACCGCCGTGCACGATCAGCACATCGGTGCCGTCGCCGGCGGCGCGCGCACCGATCTCCACGGCGTGACCGCGATGATCGGTGTGGATCACCGTCAGATCCACCCGGCTCTCCAATGCGTGGGCCAACAGATCACGACCCGCCGGAGTCGTCGAGGTCGCATTCGGGTTGACGATCAGCACGGCACGCACGGGGTACCAGCCTAACCATGTGTCCGGGGCCCGGTGGCCACCCATGACAACAGTCCACGGCCGGTTCGGCTCGGCTGCATGACCGTTCGGTGAACGCCGCCGGCGATGATCGTGTTGGCGGGCACCGGAGTTCAGCCGGCAGCGGTGGGCAGCAGCGGTGGGCATATGCCGTTGGCATCGGCCGCCAGCTCGAAATGCCACGTCTCGTTGGCGTAGATCTGGCACAGCCCGAAGCGCGGTCCGTTGGCGATCATCCACTGCGCGGCATCGGGTCCACCGATGTCGACGGCTGTCCCGACGACGTGACGGGACTGCTCGGGCAGCTGGACGTACTGGCGGGCGGCCGCGAAGCTGCCGTAGGTGACGATGGCGTCCTCGAGGAGTTGGCGCTGGAATTGCGGACTGCGCCAGCCCGAGTTGACGGTGACGCTGATGCCCTGCGCCGCGGCCGCCGTGGTGGCGTTCTGCACGGCCGTGCGCAGCGCCGGCTCCAGGTTGCCTATCGCCGGATCGGCGGTGTCGAATGCGGTCAGCGGCCGGTCGGGCTGTTCGGCGGGATCGGCGCGGACAACCGGTGCGAGGACAAGGGCAGTGGCCAGCAACCCCGCCATCAGCACAGCACGCATCGGCCTAGTCTAGGAGATCTCACCGTCCAGATAGCGCCAGGTGCCGTCGCGGGCGCGGGTGAACCTGCTGCGTTCATGCAGGATATGGCGCCGGCCGTGCTGTTCGTACTGGGCGCGGAACTCCACGATGCCCGCGTCGTCGTCGGCTCCGCCGGCCTCGGTGTCCACGATCTGCAGTCGCCGCCAGGTGAGGGTGTCGTCGAGCTCGAGTTCACCGGGCCGGGTGCGCGGATGCCACGACCACAGCAGGTAACCGGTGTGGCCGAGGGCGAAGGCGCTGAACCGCGAACGCATCAGTGCCAACGCGGTCACCGCGGGCGCGGCCCCGTCGTGCAGTGGGCCACAGCACCGCGCATAGGCGAGCGCCGATCCGCACGGGCAATCACCGGACACGGTCGGCGATCCGTTCGACCAGCGAATCGATCATGCCGGAATCATCGGCCGGATCGGGTACCCAGGACAGCGCGATCTGGGCCGGGGCCCAGGTGCTTTCGTCGATCGGGATCAGTTCGAACTCCGGCGGAGAGAAGATCCGGCCGATCGCCGAGTTCGGCGCATAGGTCACCAGTGCCACCAGGTGCCGATTGAAGACCTGTGTTGCCATCTCCAGCTCGCCGCCGAGATCCTTTGTCGCGCGGACGATGCGGGTGACACCGCGGGTGGCCAGACCACGGGCCAGGCCGGCCAGGACCACCGGATTGGGTCTGGCGAAATCGATCACCACATCACGATCGCGAAGCTGCTCGATCCGCACCCTTTCCGAGCCTGCCAGCGGATCGTCGAAGCGCACGGCTATCGCACCGGGATAGGTTGCCACCACACGATGTCGAAGTCGCTTGTCGGCGGACGGCAGATGGATCAACCCGATGTCCAGATGCCCGGAGACCAGCTTCGCGGTGACCTCGGCGGCCGAACCGGGCAGACCGAACTCGGCAGGCACGGGCAGCTCGGCCACCGCCGTCTCGAGTCTGGCCAGGAAATCCGACGGCGCGTACGCCGTGGCGCCGACTCGAACAGTCCTGCCGGCCTTGGTGATTCGCGTGGCGATCACCTTCAGGTCCTCGACCCGGCGCAGGATCTCGCGAGCAGGTTCGAGCAGTTGCGCTCCCAGTGCAGTCAACTCCACCCGGTGATACTGCCGTTCGAACAGCGGCCCGCCGAGCTCACGCTCGAGAAGTTTGATCTGCTTGCTCAGTGGGGGCGGGGTGATCATCAACCGATCGGCGGCGCGCTTGAAGTGCAACTCTTCGGCTACCGCGACGAAGTAGCGGAGCCTGGTGAAGTCGACTTGCATGCGGCACTCCGGGACGGCTGAAGGGGTCGCTCGATCCTAGACGCCGACACCGTCGATCTCGGCCGGTTGAATCGACTCCAGGACGCCGCTACGCAGGAGGTCGTCGATCTGCTCGTCATCGAGGCCGAGCAGGTCGGCCGCGATCTCACGGGTCTGCTCGCCGAGCAGCGGTGCCTGCCGCAGCGGCGGATCGGCGATCCGCTCGGAATGGATGATGACGTTCTCCATCACGAACGGTGTCGTCCACAGCGGGTGCAGCTCTTCGCGGAACGCGCGCCGGGCCACGTAGTAGTCCCAGTCGAGGAGCTCGGCGGCCCGCAGCGCCGCCCCGGCGGGCACCCCGGCGCGCTGCAGCGTCGTCATCGCCTCGGTGGGGGAGCGTTCGGCGGTCCAGGCCCGCACGGCATCCTCGACGCGGGCCCGCTCGGCCACCCGGCCGGCCCGGGTGCCCAGTTTCGGGTCGGCCGCCAGATCGGCGCGCCCGATCGTCGCGCACAGTGCCCGCCAGTCGGCGTCGCCGCGCACGGTCACCGCGACCCACTGATCGTCGCCGGCGGATTCGAACACGCCCCAGGGCGCATCCTGCTCGAACGCCGACGTGGCACCGGCCGACTGCTCGGCGATCTCGGCGGCCAGATGGCTGAGCATCACCTCCGACTGCGCGATGCTGACCGAACCGCCGGCACCGGTGCGTTCGCGGCGCAACAGCAGTGCCAACGCGGCCAGTACACCGATGCGGGCCGACACGTGGTCGGGGTAGACGGTCACGGTGTCGCAGAAGGCCTTGCGCTTGGCGGGCTTCTCCGGGTCCTCGGGGTAGACCCACAAGTCGGTGAAACCCGCGGCGGCGCGGACCAGCGGTCCGTAGCCCATCCGGGTGGCCCACGGACCGGTCGGGCCGAACGCGGAACTGTCCACCACGACGATGCCGGGGTTCACGGCCTTGAGGGTGTCGTGATCCATGCCCAGCGTGGCGGCCACCCCAGGCTTGAAGTTGGTGAGCACCAGATCGGCCTCGGCGGCCAACCGGTGTGCCAGGGCGCGCCCCTCGTCCGAGCGCAGGTCGATGCCGATGGAGCGCTTGTTGCGCTGCCCGGCGGCGTAGGTCTGCGACACCGAGGTCAGGTTGCCGCGCAGGCCGTCCGGGAATGCCGTGTTCTCGATCTTGACCACATCGGCTCCCAGGTCACCGAACAACCGTCCGGTGTCGCTGCCGACCACGATCACGCCGAGATCCAGTACCCGAAGGCCCTCCAGCGGAAGTCCCTCGTTGCGACGGGGCCGGCCGGCCAGGATGGGCGCCGACTCCGGGCGGTGCTGCGGGGCAACGGAATCGGTGAGCGTGCTGGCCCGGTGCCCGTCGATCTCGGCCACCCCGACCGGGACCGGGACCGTCAGGCCCGGCTCGAGCTCGACCTCGCGCAGGAAGCCGCGCTGTCGGATCTGATCGGTGCACAGTGCCTCGGGAAGGGTGAACACCGCGGCGGCGGGCACCCGGTACCGCTGGGCCGCCGATTCCAGTTCGGCCCGGGTCTTGTCCCGGAAGAACGTGGCGATCGCCGGCATCAGCGTCGGGGACATGAAGCGCTCCCGCAGCTTGTCGTACTTGGGGTCGGCGAACTCTGCGGGCCGGCCCAGCCACTCGAACATGCCGTGCCACTGGCGTTTTGCCAGCAGGCAGATCCGGATGTAGCCGTCCGCGCACTTGAGGATCGGGTAGCGCAACTGCTCGGCGACCCAGTTGCGCTCCTGCTTGCTGACGGCGACACCGGCCGAGGCGGTGCCCGCGCTGCCATAGGGCGGGTCGAGGGTCTGCATGGCTCCGTCGAGTACCGAGAAGTCGATGAGATCGCCTGCACCGGTGCGCAGTTTGTCCAGGTGGAGGCTGAGCACCAGCACCGCGGCCTGTGCCGCCGCCACGTGGTAGGGCAACTGCCGGGCCGGCGGCACCAGCGGGACCTGCCCCGGGATGCCGGACCGGGTCAGCTCGCTGCTCAGCGCGTGCAGCACCGGTGTGGTGGCCTGCCATTCGCGGAACTCGTTGTCCCGGCCGAAATCGCTGATGGACAGCACGACCAGCCCCGGATGTTCGACGCGGATCCGCCGAACATCCAGCCGTGCTTCGCTTTCCGAGCCGGGGCGGGTGCTCTCGACGAGAATGTCCGCGCCCGCGATCAGGTCCGGCCACTGCCGGGCATCGGCGTCGACACGGGGCAGGCCGCGCCGATTGATGGCGGTGTCGAGCATATCGTCGCCCGGTGCGCCGGAGTTGTCATTGACACCGGCGAGCCGCACCACCGTCACCTGCGCACCCAGATCGGCCAGCAGGCGGCCGACAGCGGTCATCGGGCCGGTGCTCAGATCCAGGATCCGCACGCCGGAAAGCGGTGGGTCGTAATCATTCGGGTTGTTCATAGCTGCGCTAGTTCTTCCGGATCTCGCGGAACGGGATGTCGCGATCGACCTCGGGCTCCTTGGGCAGTCCGAGCACCCGCTCGCCGATGATGTTGCGCTGGATTTGGTCGGTACCGCCGCCGATCGAGGTGAAGAACGCGTTGAGACTCAGGAAGTTCACCTCGTCGGCCTCGGCGTTGTCCGGTCCGGCCAGCAGCGCGTCGGCGCCGATGATGTCGGTCTTCAGCCGTGCCTCGGCGTGCAGGATGCGCGATGTCGCCAGCTTGCCCAGCGACATCACCGGGCTGGCGGTGCCCTGCTTGGCCTCGGCCTTGGCGCGTGCGTTGTTGAGGTTGTTGAGTTCTCGCAATGCGAGCACCTCGGCCAGCGACCTGCGGATCGCGGCATCGTCCAGCTTGCCGTGCGCGCGGGCCATCTCGACGAGGCTGTTCCCGCGGGACTGCTTGCGGTGCAGGCTGGTTCCGGAACCCATGATGGCGCGCTCCACGGCCAGCGCGGTCTGCAACACCCGCCAGCCGTTACCGACGCCGCCGACGACATAGGCGTCGGGCACCGTGGCGTCGGTGATGAACACCTCGTTGAAATGCGCGTCGCCGGTGATCTGCACCAGCGGTCGGACCTCGATACCCGGCTGCTTCATCGGCACGATGAAGAAGGTGATGCCCTTGTGCTTGGGCACATCCCAGTCGGTACGCGCGATCAGCAGGGCGTACTCGGAGGTCTTGGCGCCCGAGGTCCACACCTTCTGGCCGTTGATGATCCAGTGGTCGCCATCGAGGACCGCGGTGGTGCGCACACCGGCGAGATCGGACCCCGCGCCTGGCTCGCTGTAGAGCAGGCAGGTGCGTGACTTCTCGGTCAGGAACTCGTGCAGCAGATCGGCCTTGAGCTGCTCGGTGCCGAACGCCAGCGTGGTGTTGGCCGGGATGCTGAACCTGTCCTGGCAGGCGCCGGGGGCGCCGACCGCGCGGAACTCCTCGGCGATCACCTTGGCCAGCGTGTTCGGATAGTCCCGGCCGTACCACTGGTTCGGGTAGGTCGGGGCGCCGTAGCCGGCCGCGACGACCTTCTCCAGCCAGGAGACCCGCTCGGGGGAGCTGACCCACGGGTCGGCGGACGTGGGCAGGGTCACGCCGGTCCAGTTGTCGGCGAGCCAGCCGCGGACCTCGGCCCGGAGTTCCTCGGCGCTGGGCAGATTGATCTCGCTCATGACTCATGCGCCTTTCGAGGCCAGGTAGCGTTCGCGGTGCGATGCGGAGTCGCCGAACAGTTGCAGGCCGCTACGGGCCCGGCGGACGTAGAGGTGGCAGGGGTGCTCCCAGGTGAAGCCGATGCCGCCGTGCATCTGGACGGCCTGCATCGCGGTGCTCACGTACGCCTCGGCGCAGGCGAACCCGGCCAGTGCGACCGCGCCGGCGCGGGCCTGCTCGTCCTCGAACTGCGCTGCGGCGTTCTGGGCTGCCGAGGTGGCGGATTCGACCTCCAGGAGCAGATCGGCGGCCATGTGCTTGAGCGCCTGGAAGCTGCCGATCGCCCGGCCGAACTGGAAGCGGGTCTTGAGGTATTCGATGGTGATGTCGAAGATGCGGCGGGTGCCGCCGGCCTGTTCACCGGCCAGGGCGACGACGGTGAGGTCGAGGGCCTGCTGCACCGCATCCCACCCCGCGGTACCCAGGCGACGGGCCGGGGTGTCGGCGAAGGTGTAGGTCGACAGCGGCACGGTCGGGTCGAAAACCGAAGCGGGCGTGCGCCGGAACCCTGGCGCATCGACGTCGACCTGGAAGATCGCGGGTCCGTCGGTGCTCTGCGCGACCACCAGGATCACATCGGCGAGCTGTCCGTGGGTGACGAAGTGCGCCGAGCCGGTCAGGGTGCCGTCGGCTCCGGCGGTGACATCGACACCGGCCGGGGTCCAGGTCCCGCGAGCGCCGGTCACCGCGACGGTGCCGATCGAACTGCCGTCGGCAAGACCCGGCAGGAGCCTGCGCTTGTCCTCTTCGGTACCGGCCGCCTGGATCAGCGCGACGGTCAGCACCGCGCTGGAGATGAACGGGGCGGGCAGCAGCGCGGCGCCGGTCTCCTCGGCGACGGCCTCCAGTTCCAGCGGTCCGAAGCCGAGGCCGCCGTGCTCGTCGCCGACAAGCATGCCGAGCACACCCTGGGTGGCCAGCCGGCGCCACAGCTCGCGGTCGAAGCCATCCTCGGGCGCCATGGCCGCGCGCACGTCTTGCTCGGAACATTTCTCCTGCAGCAGGTCGCGGACCGCGGATCGTAGATCCGCCCGTTCGGCCACGCTGATCGTCATGCTCCACCGCCCTTCCTGGCTGTCGGGATCCCATGTTGTGTGGTGCGGGCGGCCGTGTAAATCACGCATGCCGACACCGATACGTTTCCGATGTCGACATGCGTGCGGCAGGTACCGTACTGACGTGACCGCACGCCAACTGCTCCTCGTGAACGGGCCCAACCTGAATCTGTTGGGCACCAGGCAGCCGGAGATCTACGGGTCCACCACGCTCGCGCAGATCGAGCAGCAGGTCAGCGAGGCCGCCGCCGAGCACGGCCTGCAGGTTCGCGCGGTACAGAGCAATCACGAGGGTGTGCTGATCGACGCCATTCATGCCGCGCGCGCCGATTGCGCAGGCATCATCATCAACCCGGGTGCCTACAGCCACACCTCGGTGGCCATCGCCGACGCCCTGACCGGTGTCGATCTGCCGGTCGTCGAGGTGCATCTGAGCAATATCCACCGCCGGGAGGCATTCCGGCATCATTCCTATGTCTCGGCGGTGGCCGAGGCGGTGATCGCCGGTGCCGGGCCGCGCGGCTATGTGTTCGCGGTGGCGCATCTGGCGGGCCGGTTGTCGTGACGCAGCCACCGATCGTCCGCTACGCCGGTTATCTGGTGGCGGCGCAAGGCGTCGCGGCGCTCGTGATGGCCGCGGTGCTGCTGGTGCGGGCCTTCGCCGGAGCTGACCAGCACATCGTCAACGGTTACGGCACCGCGGTGTGGTTCATCCTGATCGGAGCCGGCGTGCTGACCGGAGGGTGGGCACTGGTGACCGGTCGACGCTGGGGCCGCGGAATCGCGGTGCCGACCAACCTGCTTCTGCTTCCCATCGCCTGGTATGTGATCACCAGCCACCATGTGGTGTACGGCGTCCTGGTCGGTCTGCTGGCGCTCTCGGCGCTGGCGATGTTGTTCAGCCCGTCCTCGGTGCAATGGATGGCCGGCCGGGACTAGACCCGCCGATCGGATTCGCTCGCCAGTTCCGCCAGCTGCGCGCCGGAGACACGATAGGTGGTCCACTCCGTCTGGGCTGCTCCGCCGACGGCGTCATACAGCGCGATCGCGTCGACGTTCCAGTTCAGCACCGCCCAGCTCAGCCGGGTGTAGCCGTGTGTGCGGCATTCGGCGGCCAAGGTGGCGAGCAGTGTGCGGGCAAGGCCGCGCCTGCGAAATGCCGGGCGCACGAACAGATCTTCCAAGTAGATCCCGGACACCCCGTCCCACGTCGAGAAGTTCAGGAACCAGACCGCTGTCGCCGCGGCCTGTCCGTCGATTTCGACGATATGCGCGTGTGCCGTCGCCTGGTCGCCGAAAAGCGCCGTGTGCAGCTGGGTTTCGGTGACCACGCACTCGTCGGCGGCGTTCTCGAACTCGGCCAGTTCGCGGATCATCGCCACGATCTCGGCCTCGTCGCCGGGGCGCGCCCGCCGGATCACTTGGCTGGCAGCGTTGCTCACGGTGTAACCCCCAGTCCTGTCAGGATCGTCCGGAACTTCGTCGTGGTCTCGTCGACCTCGTCATCGGGATCGGACTCCGCGACGATGCCGCCACCGGCATGCGCCAGTGCGCTCATCCCGTCGTCGGCCAACACCGCACACCGGATGGACACCACCCAGCGGCCGTCACCGGAGGCATCACACCAGCCGACGGCGCCGGCATAGAACCCGCGGTCACCCTCCAGTTCATTGATCAGCGCCGAGGCCAGATCCGTCGGCACGCCGCCCACCGCGGGCGTCGGGTGCAGCGCCAGCGCCAGATCCAGGGCGCTGGTCGCCGCCGAGCGCAGCCTGCCGCGGATCGGGGTGCTCAGGTGCCACAGCGCATCGGTGCCGTGCAGTTGCAATTCGTCGGCGATGTCCAGATCGGCGCACAGCGGGTCCAGTGCCGCGCGCATCGTGTCGACCACCAGAGCGTGCTCGTGCCGGTTCTTGGCCGAGGCCGCCAGGGCCGCGGCGTTGCGCGCGTCGATCTCCGGATCGGCCGAGCGCGGCGCCGACCCGGCGAACGGCTGGCAGGACACGGTATCCCCGGAGCGGGCGACCAGCAGTTCCGGACTCGCTCCCACCAGCACACCTTGGGTTGCCGGCGCCAGGTCGGCCAGATAGACGGTGGCCATCGGATCGGCGGCGGCCAGCCGCAGCAGTATCGATCGGGCGTCCCACGGCGACTCGGCCATCAGCCGCAGCGCGCGGGCCAGCACGACCTTCTGCAACGCCGACCCGGGAGCACGTAACCGGCGCACCGCCTCGGTGACCCGGTCGCGGTGCTCGGAACCCGCGGGCAGGGTCTCCCGCGAGCGCACCCGCGGCGGATCGACGGGCGTCCAGCCCGGCAGCGCCGTCATCCGGCTGACCGTCATCGGCGCATGCAGCGCCGCGGGCCGGGTGAGGTCGAACGGCAGAGCCCCCACCACCATCGACGTGGTGCCGGCGCGCAGCGCCTCCCGCGCGGCGGCCACCTCGGCGAACGCGGTGCCGATGCCCTCGGCCAGCACCGTGCCCGCCGGACCGGACAGCACGAAGGAGGGCGTCACGTCGGCGGCGGCAAGCATGGGTTGGGGTGCCCGGTCAGCCCGAGCGCGCTGATCTGACGGACACCCTTCTCGAAACCGCACACCGCGATGGAGGCGGCGGCCATCGAGAACCGCACCCCCTCCGACACCGGTAGTTCGACCCACCGGCTCAGCAGGGTTCGGGAGAAATGTCCGTGCCCGACGAACACCACATCGCGGGTCTGCATATGTCCCAACGCCGCCGCGATGGCGCGGTCGGCACGCGCGCTGACCTGTGCGGCCGACTCGCCGCCGGGGCATTCGTGGGTCCAGACGGTCCAGCCCGGCACGGTCTCGCGGATCTGCGGTGTGGTCAAGCCTTCGTAATCGCCGTAATCCCATTCGGCGAGGTCTGCGGACACACCGGTGACGGTCAGCCCCGCCAGTTCGGCGGTCTCCAGGGCGCGCCGCCGCGGACTGGAGATGACGACCGGGTCGGACAACTGCAGTTCGGCCAATGCCGCCGCGGCCAGCCGAGCCTGATCACGCCCGATGTCGAGCAGTTCCAGATCGGTGCGCCCGGTATGTCGACCGCTGCGCGACCACTCGGTTTCGCCGTGCCTCAGCAGAAACAACCGATGCTGGTGGACGCTCACCGTCGCGATTCTGCCGCACGCAACCGCATCTGTTGCATTCGCGTGCTTGGATGGAGGTGTGACGCGGGTATTGGCGGTCGCCAATCAAAAGGGTGGGGTCGCCAAGACCACGACGGTGGCGTCGTTGGGTGCGGCGTTGACGGAGAAGGGCCTCCGGGTGCTGCTCGTCGACCTGGATCCGCAGGGCTCGCTGACGTTCTCCCTCGGCCATGACCCGGATGCGCTGCCGGTATCGGTGCACGAGGTGTTGCTCGGTGAGGTCGAACCCAGCGCCGCGCTGGTGCAGACACCCGAGGGGATGGCGCTGTTGCCCGCGAACATCGACCTCGCGGGTGCGGAGGCGATGCTGCTGATGCGGGCCGGCCGCGAGTACGCGCTCAAGCGCGCGCTGGACAAGGTGGCCGACGACTACGACGTCGTGGTCATCGACTGTCCGCCGTCGCTGGGCGTGCTGACCCTCAACGGTCTGACGGCCGCCGACGAGGCGATCGTGCCGTTGCAGTGCGAGACGCTGGCCCACCGTGGGGTCGGGCAGTTCCTGCGCACGGTCAACGATGTCCAGCAGATCACCAATCCGGGCCTGTCGTTGCTCGGTGCGCTGCCGACGCTGTACGACTCGCGTACCACTCACAGCCGCGATGTGCTCTTCGATGTCGCCGACCGCTACGAGTTGCCGGTCCTGGCGCCGCCCATTCCGCGCACGGTGCGTTTCGCCGAGGCAAGTGCCTCCGGTTCGTCGGTGCTGGCGGGACGAAAGAACAAGGGCGCCAACGCCTACCGTGAGTTGGCCGAGAACCTGCTGAAGCACTGGAAGTCCGGTAAGGCGCTCGCCACCTTCACCCCCGAGGTGTAGTCCTGTCCCTTGGGTGAACTCAGGAGCCCAGCGCCACCACGGTGTCCCCGCGCTGCTCGATGAGGTTCGGTCCGGCCGTGGCGGGGACCACCGCCGTCTCGGCGGGTTCGCGGCGCAACTCGATATGACGAACTCCAGAACCGGTCTTGGGGTCGAAGACGTCGTACCCGTCGGTGACCGGAACCAGTAGCTCGCCGGCCATCACCGTGCCCGGGCCGACCGGCGCGCCGCCGGCGGCGGGGGAGACGGTGAACTTGTAGCGCAGGCCGTCGGCGGCGAACACCAGCAGCGAATCACCGGTCCACCAGGTGATCAGATCGCCGGCACGCGACGCGGTGGCGTAGCGCGACGGTGCGGCGTCCAGTGGAATGCTGGCCGTCACCGTTCCGGTGTCGTCGACGATGTTGACCACCGGTCGCGGCGTGGGAAGGTACACCGCGGTGGTGGTATCGGAGACGGCGATCACCCGGGCGTCGGCGTCGACCGAAACACCGGGTTGCTGTTCGTATTTGACGTCCGGAACGTCCTCTTCGTCGGACACCCGCAGCAGGGTCAGTCGCATCTCGGTCTGTTCCGGGCAGGACTCCATGATCGAGACCGCCGAGGAACTCGCCTGCGCCGAGACCAGTCGGCACAGCGGGGTCACCGGCACGTCGGGTTTGACCCTGGCGTCCAGCGCTCCCCAGCTGAGCATGCGCACCATGTCCGAGCGCCACAGTTCCAGCCTGCTGTCCCCGTAGGACAGCACCGCGGTGCCGTCGGTGGACAGTTTCACCTCGGGGTCGGCGTAGGCGGTGCGGGCGGGGCCGCGCTTGCCGGTACCGGCGTCGATGGTGCTGACCTGCCCGCACCCTCGTGAATCCGGGTACACCGCGACCGCGTACTGATAAACCGAGGTGACGCCGCACAACGGCAGATCGCGCTCGTAGCTCCAGAGTTGGGCACCGGTGTCCGGTGCCCGGCCGATCACCGCAGCACCGTCACCGGTCACCACGGCCCCCGAAACGACAAGGGGCTGTGTGGTTTCCGGGCTCGTCGCGGTCCACAGCTGCCGCAGCCGCTCCGGCACGGCGGTGGCCGGGGCCGGCGCGGTGACCTGGCCGGCGGCCGGGCGGCTGATCGTGGCGCGCGCGTCGCTGGTCCACCAGACCAGCACCGCGATGACGGCGACCGCGCACGCGATGGCGACGGCCGCGATCACATCACCGCGGGTGCGGCGTTCCGGCTGCGGCGGGCAGGAGCGCAGCGACCCGGGGATTCTTGGTGTCACTCAGCCGCGGCGGGAGCACTGGCCTTGCGGGGCCTGCGACGGCGGCGGCGCTTGGCCGGCGTGGCCTCGCCACCCTCAGATTCGGCCTGGGGCTCCGGTCCGGACTCCGAAGGCGTTGCCGCATCGCCATTCTCGGGATGTCCGGTGGCCGCCTGGCCGCCGCGGGTGCGGCGACGGCTGCGGGTACGGGCCGGGCGCTCGGCGCGTTCGGTGCGCTCGACACGCTCACCTTCGGTGCGGGTCTTAGGCTTGCGGGCCGTGGCGATGGAGCCGGTCGCCTCGGTCGGGATGTTCAGCTCGGTGTACAGATGGTCTGAGCTGGAATAGGTTTCGACCGGATCGGGGTTGTTCAGGCCCAACGCCTTGTCGATCATCGTCCAGCGGGGCAGCTCATCCCAGTCGACGAGGGTGACCGCGATACCGGTCTTGCCCGCGCGCCCGGTGCGGCCGATGCGGTGTACGTAGGACTGTTCGTCCTCGGGGATCTGGTAGTTGATGACGTGGGTGATGTCATCGATATCGATGCCGCGTGCCGCGACATCCGTTGCGACGAGCACGTCGACCTCACCGGTGCGGAAAGCCTTCAGCGCCTTCTCCCGTGCGATCTGGCCGAGGTCGCCGTGCACCGCGCCGACCTTGAAGCCGCGCTCGCCGAGTTCGTCGGCGACCTTCTGTGCGGTGCGCTTGGTACGGGTGAAGATCATGGTGGCCCCACGGCCCTCGGCCTGCAGGATCCGCGCCACCATCTCCACCTTGTCGAGGGCGTGCGCCCGGTAGGCGAACTGCTCGGTGGTGTCGTGGGTCTGCGAGGACTGCGCCGATTCGGCCCGGATATGGGTCGGCTGGTTCATGAAGGTGCGCGCCAGCGTGATGATGGGGCCGGGCATGGTCGCCGAGAACAGCATGGACTGCCGGTCATCGGGGGTGAGGCGCAGGATGCGCTCGATATCGGGAAGGAATCCCAGATCGAGCATCTCGTCGGCCTCGTCGAGCACCAGCACCGACAGGCTGCCGAGCTGCAGGTGGCCCTGCTGGGCCAGGTCGAGCAGCCGTCCCGGGGTGCCGACCACGACGTCGACGCCCTTCTGCAGGGCCTCGATCTGCGGTTCGTACGGGCGACCGCCGTAGATCGAGGTCACCACGAACTTGCGATCGGAGTCCTCGGAGACGGCCCGCAGGTACTTCGAGGCGATCTCCAGATCGCTGTAGACCTGCAGACACAGCTCGCGGGTGGGAACCACGATGAGCGCCCGCGGGGTGCCGTTGAGCGGGCGTCCCTGGTCACTGCTGATGCGGTGCAGCAGGGGCACGCCGAAGGCCAGGGTCTTGCCCATGCCGGTGCGGGCCTGGCCGATCAGATCGTCGCCGGCCAGCGCGAGCGGCAGGGTCAGCTCCTGGATCGCGAAAGCGTGTTCTTTACCGGTCTCGGCCAGTGCGCGGACGATCTCGTCGCGAACGCCCAGGTCGGCGAAGGAAGTCTTGGGGGCTTCGACCGGTGCGGTCGTGTCCGTCTGTGCGGTCGTGTCTGTCTGTGCAGTCATAGTGTGGTCCGGCGGCTTGGGCCGCCGTCAGCCTTTCGCTTGTCTTTCCTCGTCGCGTCCACGCGCGCACGACGATGACGAGTAAAAGGCGGATATCCCCAGATGGCGGGCGATACCGCTCCGTCGGGCCCAGCAATTGGACAGCGGGCCGAACCACGTGCACGCACATTTCTTTCGGTGGTGATGCGCACCCGGGAGTGCCGGTGACATCGCTACCGAATACCCATGGTAGCCGGTCACGCCTCGATAGCGCGCATTGTGGCGGTTTCGCGGTGTCGCGCAGCGGGGATATAACCAGGTCGTGACTCCTCATGTCGTGATCTCCGGCGCCGGTATCGCCGGGCCCGCACTGGCCCATCAACTCCATGCGCGGGGGTGGCGGACGACCGTGATCGAACGGTTCCCGCGGCGGCGTGAGGAGGGGCAGAACGTCGACATCCGCGGTGCGGCCCGCGAGGTGATCCGCAGGATGGGGATCGAAGCCGACGTCCGGGCCGCCGGGACCGGTGAGATCGGTACCCGGTTCGTCACCGCCGACGGCCGTCCCGCCGCGTCGTTCCCGGTCGGCGAGCCGGGAGGCAGTGACGGCCCCACGGCCGAGTTGGAGATCCTCCGTGGGGAGCTGTCACGCATCCTGATCGAGCACACCCCCGGTACCGAGTATCTCTTCGACCGCCAGATCGCCGATGTCACCGACCACGGTGACGGGGTGAGCACGGTGTTGCAGGACGGTTCGGTGCTGGAGTCCGATCTGCTGGTGATCGCGGAGGGCCTGCATTCCCGCTCGCGCCGGTTCGTCACCGATGTCGGTGTCGGCGAACTCGGCATGTACCTCGCCTACGCCACCATCCCGCGCCGCGATGACGACGATCTGTGGTGGAACTGGCAGCACGCCACCAGACGCCGGTCGGTGCATCTGCGACCCGACAATCTGGGAACCACCCGGGCCATCCTGACCTTCATGTCCGACGTGCGGGGTTTCGAGGAATTGGATCGCCAGGGCCAGCTGACCATCCTGCGGCGTACCTTCGCCGATGTCGGGGGTGCAGCGCCGCGCATCCTCGCCGATATCGACGCCGGGGCTCCGATGTATTTCTCGGCGGTGGGCCAGGTGCGGGCGCCGGTGTGGAGCCGGGGGCGGATCACCCTGCTGGGCGATACCGCGTTCTGTAACGGCACCTTCGGGGGAGCGGGGACCAGTCTGGCGCTCATCGGTGGGTACGTGTTGGCCGGCGAGCTGGCCGTCGCACCGGATATCGCCGGCGCGCTGGCGGCCTATCGGCGCACCATGCAGCCGTTCCTCGACACCGCTCCGGAGCTCAGCGAATCGATGTTGCGGCTGGCCAATCCGCATTCCGGGCTGGGCGTTCGTGCGGTGCGCGCCGTCGCCGCCGTGTCGGCCGGGCCGGTCGGCCGGAGGATCAGCTCCCTGGTCGGTGACCGCTTCTCCGATATCGCCGGTGCCGGGCTCAGGCCGCCCGATTACCCCCCGACCGGCACGACTGCAGGTATCGGTCCGGTGGCTCGTGATTAAGGTTGGCCCATGACCTCGACGCCGTCCGACGCCGCCGCCGGCATTTCCCGTGTCCCGGCCGATCATCCCGGTGTCACCGAGCTGTTCGCCCTGCTGGCCTACGGCGAGGTGGCGGCCTTCTATCGGCTGACCGAGGAGGCGCGGATGGCGCCGAACCTGGCGGGCCGGATCAACATGGCCAGCATGGCCGCCGCCGAGATGCGGCACTACGAGCTGCTGAACGAGGCGTTGTCGGCCCGCGGGGTGGACACCGTGCCCGCCATGACCAAGTACGCCCCCGCGTTGGAGAACTATCACCGCCTGACCACGCCGAGTACCTGGCTGGAGGCGTTGGTCAAGACCTATATCGGGGACGCGCTGGCGGCCGACTTCTATCTGCAGATCTCCGACGCCCTGCCGCCGGAGGCGGCCGAGGTGGTGCGTTCGGTGCTCGCCGAGACCGGACACTCGCAGTTCGTGGTGGCCGAGGTCCGCGCCGCCGTCACGGCCAGTGACCGTCAGCGTCACCGGTTGGCGCTGTGGTCGCGGCGGCTGCTCGGCGAGGCCATCACCCAGGCCCAGTACGTGCTCGCCGACCGCGACGATCTGGTCGATCTGGTGATCAGCAGCAGCGACGGGTTGGGTCAGCTCTCCGAGTTCTTCGACAAGCTGCAGCAGACCCACGCCAGTCGGATGCAGGAGCTGGGGCTGGCCTGAGGCGCTACCTGGTGCAGGTGGCGATCATCGAGTTGTTGGTCTGCAGCGCCAGCGCGGTGCCGTTGCCGTCGAGGATCGCGCAGTTGAGCTGACCGCCGACGCTGGTGGCCGTCACCGAGGACAGCGTGACTCCGGGGTTCAGGGTCACCGACTTCGTCCAGGGCAGGGCGACGTTCACATCGGTCTGCAGAGCGCCCTGCTGGTCGGTGTAGATGATCGTCACCAGATCGATGAGCTGGCGGTTGCCGGTCACGCGGTAGGTGATGGTGCGCGCGGCCGCGGCCGGGTCGACGGCGGCCGGGGGTGCGGGCGGCGCGGGAGCGGCCGGTGCGGGCGCGACGGGCGTCGGCACGACCTCGGGAGTGGCGGTGGCCGCCGGTGTCGGGGTCACGGTGGTCACGCGTTCGGGGTTGGTGTCTGCGCGCCCAGGAGCGGCGCTCGGCGCCGCGGCCGTGGTGGTGACGGCGTCGTCGGCCGGGGTCGCCGATGTGGTGGCCCCCGAGTTGGCCGACGTGACGGTGCCGCTATCGCCGCCACCGAGGATCACCCCGGTGCAGATGACGGCGACCATCAGGATGGCGCCGGCCACCCCGGCCACCCAGATCCAGCGACGGTCCAGCTTCTCGTGATAGTCCGCGGGGTATTCGTAATCGGCGTCATACCCGTCAGTGCCATAGCCGTCGGCCTCGTAGTCGCGGGCCTCGTAGTGACCGCCGGAGTAGCTGTCCTCGGCGTAATCGGGGCTGCGGTAGGTGCCCCTGCCGTAGGCCGGGCCGGAATCGCCGTACCGGCGCTGCCGATCGGTGGGGTAGTCCGAGCCGAACCGCGGTTCGTCCTCGATGCCCACGCCGGAGTCGCGGCCGGACCGGTAGCTATTGCCCGAGTATCCGTCACGCGTTGTCGAATATGGTGAGTATTGCCTGCTCATCACGTAATTCCCAGATCGTTTCGGTACGTACCCGGCCGATGCTAGTAGTGCAAAAGTTACGGATGATGCTGACTCGCTCTCGGTCCGATAACGGTCCGGCGTCGGTCTGGTCAGCCCGATTCGCTCACGGCGCAACGGTCGCAGCCCGCCTCGCTGCGATCCGCGTGGCGCTGTCCACTAGCCTGATTGAACGCATCGCCAAACAACCGAAGGGGTCTCAAGCGTGGACATCAAGATCGGGGTCGCCGACAGCCCGCGAGAGCTGGTCATCAGCAGCGCGCAGACACCCGACGAGGTGGAAAAGGCGATCGTCGACGCGCTGGGCGCGTCCTCGTCCGTGCTCTCATTGACCGACGAGAAGGGTCGCCGCTACCTCGTGCAGTCGGCGAAGATCACCTACGTCGAGATCGGCCCCAGCGACGCCCGGCGCGTCGGCTTCGGCACCGTCGGCGCCGAAGCGCTCAAGGACTAGGACCTGGTGAGCGGCACGTGTGACAGTCCGCCCCAGGCGAACTGCACCGTGCCCTCCACGGCCGCATCCTTGGAGATCGGCCGGTCGTTGTCGAGCCAGTAGCGGGCACAGTCGACGCTGGTCGACACCAGTCCCACCGCGATCATCCTGGCGCGGTGGGCCTCCAGCCCGGAGTCCCGGCTGATCAGATCGAACACCGCGTCGGTGCAGGATTCGGTGGCCACCTTCACCTGTGCGGCCACCTGTGGCTCGGTGACGTAGTCGTTCTCGAAGATCAACCGATAACCCTGGCTGTCGTGTTCGACGAACTCGAAGAAGGCCTGCACGGCGGCGCGCAGTCGCTGGCGGTTGTCGGTGGTGGTGCGCAGCGCTTGGCGCACCCCGGAGACCAGGTTGTCGACGTGCCGCTGCAGCACCGCGAGGTAGAGCTCCAGCTTCGACGAGAAGTGTTGATACAGAACGGGTTTGCTGACGCCAGCGCGTTCGGCTATCTCATCCATGCCTGCCGCGTGATACCCGCGGTCGACGAAGACCTCGCTGGCGGCGATGAGCAACTGACCACGGCGCTCATCGCGGGGCAGCCGGTTCCCGCGCCGATTACCGGGCCCCGTCTTGGCGCCCCGCGCTCCGGCGGCGTTGGCGAGATCGCTCATGACGTCCTCAATTTCACTCCGTACCGCGGGTACTGCTTTCCATTTGTACCGCGGCCACTGCGTACGTTCGGGTGTTCCGTTCGGGCGTTCACGCCTAAGCAGCCGGCACCCCCTGATCGCCACGACATTACTACCGCCCGTAGGTGAAGGTGTCGTCGTGGTGCTCATGTCGGTGGCGCGCCGGAATGGGATGCGCGCGGGGTTATGCCATTCTGGTGCGGTGACCTATGACCCGGGGCGCCGCGGGGGCAACCGTGGCCTCGGCGGGCAAGAGCGCAGCGACTCGGGATTTCGGGCCGACGGCCAAGATCCGAGCGAGTCCGGTTTTGTGAACGCCGGCCGCGCAGCGCCGCGCGGTGAGCAGCGCGCACAGCCCCGCCGCCCCACCCACGTCAACCACGGCCAGCCCCGCCGCGAACCGCCCGAGAGCGCCGCACAGCGCACCGATCCGCACCGGGTGCCTGCCGCCCGCGATCAGTGGCGCGAACCGTTGCGTGCCCAGCGTGACCCGCTGGCCGAGGACCTCGGCCGGGTCCGGTCAAATCGCGATGAGCGCGCCCAGTTCCGCAAGCAGACCTGGCTAGGACGATTCGTCTCCACCTACGGTTGGCGCGCCTACGCCCTACCGATCCTTGCCATCGTGACCGTCGTGGTCATCTATCAGACGATCGCCGGCCCGCCCGCGCCCACACCGGTCAATGCCGAAGGTCCGGTCCAGGCGCCGGTCGAATCGCCGAGCACCGAGATCGTCGGCGCCCCGCCCAAAGGCCTGACCCAGTTCGACGCGAACCTGCCGACCGGCATCCTGCCCGGCGGCGGACCGTTCACCGAGGCGGGCGCGAAGACCTGGCATATCGTGCCGGGCACCACGCCCAAGGTCGGGCAGGGAACCGAACGCACCTTCACCTACACCGTCGAGGTCGAGGACGGGCTGGACACCGCCACCTTCGGCGGCGACGAGGGATTCGCCACCATGGTCAGCGAGACCCTGGCCAACCCGAAGAGCTGGACCCACAACCCGCAGTTCGCCTTCCTGCGCGTGGACAACGACACCGAGGGCCCCCCGGATTTCCGCGTCTCGCTGACCTCCCCGTTGACCATCCGTGAGGGCTGCGGCTACGACATCCCGCTGGAAGCGTCCTGCTACAACCCGGCCTATCTCGGCGACCAGGCGCGGGTGTTTCTCAACGAGGCCCGCTGGGTCCGCGGTGCCACCTCGTTCCAGGGCGATATCGGCTCCTACCGCCAGTACGTCATCAACCATGAGGTCGGTCACGCCATCGGCTATCGCCAGCACGAACCGTGCCCGGAGAACGGGGCGCTGGCGCCGATCATGATGCAGCAGACGTTCTCGACCAGCAACAACGACGGTGCCAAGTTCGACCCGCAATCCGTTCCGGCCGACGGGCTCACCTGTCGGTTCAACCCGTGGCCCTACCCGATCGCCTGACCACGCCCGACGCCGGGAACGGATGGCCCGGTTTTGCTGTTGGATAGCTGTGCCTGGTCTGATTGAGGCCAGGAATTCGTCGTCCAATGCAAGGAGCGCACGGTGACGTCACTGCCCCCGCTGGTGGAGCCGGCCGCCGAACTGACCCGCGAGGAAGTCGCGCGGTACAGCAGGCATCTGATCATCCCCGACATGGGGGTCGACGGTCAGAAACGGCTGAAGAACGCCAAGGTATTGGTCATCGGCGCCGGCGGGCTGGGATCGCCGACCCTGCTCTATCTGGCCGCCGCCGGGGTGGGCACCATCGGCATCGTCGAATTCGACGTCGTCGACGAGTCGAACCTGCAGCGTCAGATCATCCACGGCCAGTCCGATATCGGCCGCTCCAAGGCGCAGAGCGCGCGCGACTCGGTGCTGGAGGTCAACCCGCTGGTCAACGTCGTGCTGCACGAGCTGCGCCTGGAGCCCGAGAACGCAGTCGACCTGTTCGCCCAGTACGACCTGATCCTGGACGGCACCGACAACTTCGCCACCCGCTACCTGGTCAACGACGCCGCCGTGCTGGCAGGCAAGCCCTACGTCTGGGGTTCGATCTACCGGTTCGAGGGCCAGGTGTCGGTGTTCTGGGAGGACGCCCCCGACGGTCTGGGCCTGAACTACCGCGATCTCTACCCCGAGCCACCGCCACCGGGCATGGTGCCCTCCTGCGCCGAAGGCGGCGTGCTGGGCATCCTGTGCGCGTCGATCGCCTCGATCATGGGCACCGAGGCCATCAAGCTGCTGACCGGTATCGGTGACCCGCTGCTGGGCAGGCTGATGGTCTACGACGCGCTCGACATGACCTACCGCACCATCAAGATCCGCAAGGATCCGGCGACGCCGAAGATCACCGAGCTGATCGACTACGAAGCGTTCTGCGGTGTGGTCTCGGACGAGGCCGCCGCCGCGTCGGCCGGATCGACGGTGACGCCCAAGGAACTGCGTGAGCTGCTCGATTCGGGCAAGCCGGTCGCACTCATCGACGTCCGCGAGCCCGTCGAGTGGGAGATCAACCACATCGACGGCGCCTCGCTGATCCCGAAGTCGGTGATCGAGGCGGGCGAGGGATTGGCCACCGTGCCGCAGGACAAGACCCCGGTTCTGTACTGCAAGACCGGCGTCCGCTCCGCCGAGATGCTGGCCGTGCTGAAGAAGGCCGGCTTCTCCGACGCCTTGCATCTGCAGGGCGGCATCGTGGCATGGGCCAAGCAACTCGAACCCGACATGGTCATGTACTGACGGTGTCTGCAGGCCGGCACCGCTTAGGCTGGCGTGCGTGACTGACGATCTGCCACCCGACCATGTGATGGCGGCGTTTGGGCTGGCCGGTGTGCGGCCGGTGCCGCTGGGTTCGTCCTGGGAGGGCGGCTGGCGGTGTGGCGAAGTGGTGTTGTCGATGGTCGCCGACCATGCGCGCGCCGCCTGGTCGGCCAAGGTACGCGAAACGCTGTTCGCCGACGGGATCCGGTTGGCACGACCGGTGCGCTCCACCGACGGCCGCTATGTGGTGGCCGGTTGGCGCGCCGACACCTTCGTCGCCGGTACCCCGGAACCACGCCATGACGAGGTGGTGTCGGCTGCGGTGCGCCTGCACGAGGCCACGGCCAAGCTGGAACGGCCCCGGTTCCTGACCCAGCCGCCGGTGGCGCCATGGTCGGATGTCGATGTGTTCATCGCCGCCGATCGTGCGGCCTGGGAGGACCGTCCGCTGCACACCCTGCCCGCGGGTGCCCGGGTGGCACCCGGCACGGTCGACGGCCAGAAGTCCGTCGAACTGCTCAACCAGTTGGCCTCATTGCGCACCCCGACCCGCAGTCCGAGTCAGCTGGTGCACGGAGACCTCTACGGCACAGTCCTTTTCGCGGGCACCGCCGCACCGGGTATCACCGACATCACACCGTACTGGCGGCCGGCCTCCTGGGCGGCCGGCGTGGTCGTCGTGGACGCGCTGGCCTGGGGCGAGGCCGATGACGGTCTGGTCGAGCGGTGGAGTGCATTACCGGAATGGTCGCAGATGTTGTTGCGGGCCTTGATGTTCCGGCTCGCCGTGCACGCGCTGCACCCGCGCTCGACCGCAGCGGCCTTCCCTGGGCTTGCCC
This sequence comes from Mycolicibacterium neoaurum VKM Ac-1815D, assembly GCF_000317305.3. Next base: position 1,809,549 of record NC_023036.2, read on the forward strand.
GCACCGCGGCGCTGGTCCGCCTCGCCGTCTGAGTTGCTCTCCTCTCGCGAGCAGGCTGGTATACCCCCATTTTCGTCGTGATCCGGGGGTATACGCGTCTGCTCGCGGTCAGAAGTCGTGGCGGTACGCGCGCAGCGACACCCGGCCGTCGACGGCCAGCACACCCTCGGCGCGAAGCCGCTCCAGCTGCCGGGTCGCCAGATGCGGCGCCGGTCGTCCCGAGGCCGGAACAACCCGGTGCCAGGGCAGATCCGAAGAATCGGTGCGCATGATCCAGCCGACGATCCGCGGGCTGGACAACCCGGCCTCGGCGGCGATGTCACCGTAGGTACTGACGCGACCCGCCGGGATCCGGTCCACCAGTGCGCGCACCGCCTCGACCTGCTCCTCGGTGACCGCGGCCATCTCAGCCCAGGTGACCGCGGATGACGGCCGCCGTCTCGGCGGGTAACGCCTGGGCCACCATGTGATCGCAATCCAGTTCGGTCAGGGTGAATTCCTCGCCGACGGCGTCGCGCAGGGTGGCGATCAGTTCGTCGGTCGCATACGGCGGCGTGGTGCGGGTGGCGCGGATCAGCGTCGTCGGAGTTCCGCTGCGGGGCAACGGCACCGGCCGGGTCAACTCGCTCCAGTAGGACATCGTCGCGGGCACGCTGATCCGCCAACCGAGGCGACCATTGGGCAGGGTGATCAGATGCTCGTCGAGTTCGCCCTCCAGCACCGCCGGATCGCGCTCGGCGACCTCGCGCCACGATCCGGCGAGCTTGTCGGCGCGCGCCTGCTCACGGTCGGGATAATCGGGGGAGGAGAACATGGCATCGGCGATCTCGGCCATCCAGCCGCCGTCCAGCGCGACGGCCGGGTCCAACAGCACCAGTCCCCGCACCAGTTCCGGGCGTGCCGCGGCGAGTGCCAGTGCCACCGCTCCGCCGAACGAATGCCCCACCACCAGGACCGGGCCGCCACCCTCGGCGTCCAGCAGCGCCGCCAGTGCCGCGACATTGGCCTCGATGGTCCACGGTGCGGCGTACTCGGAGCGGCCGTGCCCGATCAGATCCGGTGCCAACACGGTGAACTCGGCAAGATGGGAGTCGGCGATCTCCTCGTAGCGACGGCCGTGGCCGGTCAGGCCGTGGATGGCCAGGATCTGTGCCGGACCCGACGGTCCGAAGCGGTAGCTGTGCAGGGCTGCGGTCACGGTTCGATCGTAGGCCCACGTCAGAGCCACTTGTCGGACCCCCGTGCTGTGATGCAGTCATGTCCGCACCACACACCGAGCTCACCCCGGAGGCCCTTGCCCGGCCCGGCAGGCGCGGTATGGTGCGCGTCCTCGGCGGCGCTGGAACCGGCAAGAGCCGCCTGCTTGTCGACACCGCGACCGCGCATATCACCGCCGGTGCCGATCCGGAATCGGTTCTGCTGCTGACCGGTTCGGCCAAGCTCGGTGCCACGGCCCGCGCCGCGGTCACCGCCGCGCTGCTGTCCGCCGGTGTGCGCGGTGTGGTCCGCGAACCGTTGGTGCGCACGGTACATTCCTATGCCTTCGCGGTGTTGCGGTTGGCCGCCCAGCGCACCGGTGGGCCGCCACCACGCCTCATCACCAGCGCCGAACAGGACGGCATCATCCGCGAACTGCTCGCCGGCGAGCTCGAGGATGGTGCGATGAACTGGCCGCCGGAGTTGCATCCCGCGCTGGCGACCGCCGGTTTTGCCACCGAACTGCGGGACCTGTTGGCGCGCTGTGCCGAACGCGGTGTCGACCCGCTGGCATTGCAACGGTTGGGCCGGCTCTCCGGTCGGCCCGAATGGATCGCGGCCGGCCGGTTCGCCGCTACCTACGAGCAGGTGATGCTGCTGCGCTCGGCGGTCGGGATGGCCGCCCCGCAGGCCACCGTGCCCGCACTGGGCGCAGCGGAATTGGTGGGCGCGGCCCTCGATGCCTTCGCCGTCGATGCCGATCTGCTGGCCGCCGAACGTGCCAGGGTGCGGGTGCTGCTCGTCGATGATGCCCAGCAGTTGGATCCGCAGGCCGCCCTGCTGGTTCGGGTGCTGGCCGCCGGTGCCGATCTCACCGTGCTCGCCGGTGACCCGAACCAGGCCGTGTTCGGTTACCGCGGTGCCGACCCTGCGCTGTTGCGACTGGACACCCCGGTCGTCGAACTCACCGAGTCGCGCCGTTGCCCGTCCGCGGTGGCCGGGGCGATCACCGCTGTGGCGGCGCGGCTGCCGGGAGCGGACCGTCCGCGCGCGTTGACCGGCGCACCGGAACGCACCGGGTCGGTGACCGTCCGGATCGCCGCGTCGCCGCACGCCGAGGCCACTCTGATCGCCGACGCGCTGCGCCGCGCCCATCTGGTCGACGGTGTGCCGTGGTCCCAGATGGCCGTCATCGTGCGCTCCGTGCCGCGGGTGGGCGCGGGTATCGGGCGCGCTCTGGTCTCCGCGGGTGTCCCGGTGGACCTACCGGCCGCCGACACCGGACTTGCCCAGCAGCCTGCGGTGCGGGCACTGCTGACTGTGCTGGAGGCCACCGCGGGCTCGCTCACCGGTTCGGCGGCACTGGAATTGGTGACCGGACCGGTCGGCCGGGTGGATCCGGTGTCACTGCGCCAACTGCGCCGCGCGTTGCGTCGCATCTCGGGCCACCAGCGCGAGTTCGGCGAGTTGCTGGTGGCCGCGCTGCACCGGATTCCGGAAGGTCTGCCCGCCGAACTGAGCCACAGCCTTGCCCGCGTGCAGTCGGTGTTGCGAGCCGCCCGCGGCAGTCATCGCGCCGGGATGGACCCACGGAACACGTTGTGGCAGGCGTGGAGTCGCAGTGGCCTGCAACGTCGCTGGGTCAGCATCGCCGACCGTGGCGGTCCGGGTGCTGCCGTGGCCGAACGGGATCTGGCCGCGGTGACGGCGCTGTTCGACATCGCCGATCAGTACGTGTCTACCACCACCGGGGCCACGCTGGCCGGTCTGGTCGCTCATGTCGGCACGCTGACATTGCCCACGGCAGCGGCGTCGACCGCCGGGACCGATGCGGTGACGGTGTGCACACCGCACGCTGCGTTGGACCGGGAGTGGGATGTCGTGGTGCTCGCCGGGGTGCAGGAAGGATTGTGGCCCAACACTGTTCCGCGCGGGGGCGTGCTCAGCACCGGTCGGCTGATCGATGTGCTCGACGGTGTCGCCGACACCGACGACTGCCCGACCGCCCGGTTGTCCGCCCGTGCCCCGCTGCTTGCCGAAGAGCGCCGACTGCTCATCGCGGCGATGGGCCGTACCCGCGACCGATTGCTCGTGACGGCCGTCGACAGCGAGACCGGCGACGCCGCGATGCTGCCGTCGCCGTTCTGTACCGAACTCGCCGCTCTGGTCACAGGGGAGCCGGGCGCCGTCATACCGCCCGCACCCATCCCGGCGCCCCGGGTGCTGACCCCTTCGGCGCTGGTCGGCCGCCTGCGGTCGGTGGTGTGCGCACCCGACGGCGAGGTCGACGAGGACACTCGGGTTTGTGCGGCAACGCAATTGGCTCGGCTGGCCGCAGCCGGGGTGGCCGGCGCCGATCCGGCCCAGTGGCACACTCGCACGGCCGCGTCGACCAGTGAGCCGCTGTGGTCGGACGAGGACCACGTCAGCACATTGTCACCGTCGACGCTGCAGACCCTGGTGGATTGCCCGTTGCGCTGGCTGCTGGAGCGCCACGGCGGCTCCGACAGCCGCGATGTCCGCTCCGCGGTCGGCACGCTCGTGCATGCCCTGGTGGCCGATCCTGGCAAGACCGAGAACCAGCTGCTGGCCGAGCTGGAGAGCATCTGGTCGGCACTGCCGTATGAGTCGCAGTGGTACGCCGACAACGAGCTGGCCCGGCACGGCGCCATGCTGTCGACATTCGTGCAGTGGCGCGAGTTGACCCGACGGGACTACACCGAGGTCGGCACCGAGGTCGAGGTCGAGGGCATGGTGGCGCCCGGGGTTCGGGTGCGCGGCCGCATCGACCGGCTGGAACGCGATAACGCCGACCGGCTGGTGATCGTCGACGTCAAGACCGGCAAGAGTCCGGTGACCAAGGATGATGCGCAGCGGCATGCCCAGTTGGCGATGTACCAGCTGGCGGTTGCCCAGGGCGTGCTCGGTGACGGTGAGGAACCCGGTGGCGGGGTGCTCGTGTATCCGGCCAAGGCAAGTGCCGGTGGGGCCACCGAGCGGCACCAGGACGCCCTCACCCCGGCCGCGGCGCAGCAGTGGCGCGAGACCGTCACCGAGGCGGCCGCCGCAACGCAGGGGCCGGACTTCGTGGCCCGGGTCAACGATGGGTGCGCGCACTGCCCGGTACGGTCCATGTGCCCCGCACAGGAGAACCGCCCATGACCGCGACCCCCACACCGCCACCGACGGCCCAGCACAGCCCCGCCGAATTGGCCGAGGCACTGGGACTGTTCACCCCGACCCCGGAGCAGACCGCCGTGATCGCCGCACCACCTGGCCCGGTGGTGGTCATCGCCGGGGCCGGTGCGGGTAAGACCGAGACGATGGCCGCGCGGGTGGTCTGGCTGGTCGCCAACGGGTACGCACGACCCGACCAGGTGCTCGGTCTCACCTTCACCCGCAAGGCCGCCGGACAGCTGCTGCGGCGGGTCCGGACCCGGCTGGCCCGGTTGGCCGGCACCGGACTCGGCCGCGATGTCCGCACCGACGAGCCGCCCACCATCAGCACCTATCACGCCTTCGCGGGCAACCTGCTGCGCGAGCACGGACTGCTGCTCCCGATCGAGCCGGACACCCGGTTGATCGGCGAGACCGAGCTGTGGCAGTTGGCGTTTCGGGTGGTGTGTGAGCATCCCCGGGTGCTCGACACCGAGAAGACCCCGGCGGCGATCACCGCTCTGGTGCTGCGACTGTCCGGCGCGCTGTCCGAGCACCTGGTCGACACCGCGGCACTGCGCGATACGCACATCGAACTCGAACGACTGATCCACCATCTGCCCGCCGGCCCGAATCAGCGTGGCGGACCCGCTCAATGGCTACTGAAGCTGCTGGCCACCCAGACCGAACGCACCGATCTCATCGAGCTGATCGACGAGTTGCATCGGCGGATGCGCGCGGAGCGGGTCATGGACTTCGGCGCGCAGATGTCCGCCGCGGCCCGGTTGGCGGCCGCCGCCCCGCAGGTGGGAGCCGAACTGCGGCAACGCTATCGGGTGGTGCTGCTCGACGAGTACCAGGACACCGGCCACGCCCAGCGCATCGCGCTGTCGGCGCTGTTCGGCGGCGGTGTGGACGACGGTCTCGCGCTCACCGCGGTTGGCGATCCGATCCAATCGATCTACGGATGGCGCGGTGCGTCGGCGACGAACCTGCCCCGGTTCACCACCGACTTCCCGCACTCCGACGGAACGCCGGCGCCGACGCTGGAACTGCGCACCAGCTGGCGTAATCCCGCCGAGGCTCTGCACCTGGCCAACGCGGTGTCCGAGCAGGCCCGGCGACGATCGGTCAGTGTGCGTGAGCTGCTGCCCCGGCCCGACGCCACTCCGGGGGAGGTACGCGCCGCACTGCTCGATGACGTGGTGACCGAGCGGGACTGGGTCGCCGATCAGATCGCCGCCCGCTATCTGGCCGTCGAGACACCGCCCACGGCGGCGGTCCTGGTGCGTCGCAACGCCGATGCCGCGCCGATGGCCGAGGCGCTGACCGCCCGCGGCGTGCCGGTGGAAGTCGTCGGGCTCGCGGGACTGCTGTCCATACCGGAGGTCGCCGATGTCGTGGCGATGCTGCGGCTGGTGGTCGATCCCACCGGTGGTCCGGCAGCCATGCGGGTGCTCACCGGTCCGCGCTGGCGGCTCGGGGCGCGTGACATCACCGCACTGTGGCAGCGCGCCACCGAACTCGACGATCCGGCCCCCGGCGAGCACGGCACCGCGGCGCGGATCGTCGCGCAGGCCGCCCCCGACGCCGACACCGCCTGCCTGGCCGATGCCATCTGCGATCCCGGCCCCGAGGAACGGTATTCGGCGACCGGGTATGCGCGCCTCGTCGCGCTGGGGCGTGAGCTGACCGTTCTGCGTTCGCATCTGGGCTATCCGCTGCCGGATCTGGTCGCCGAGATCCGGCGTGTGCTCGGTGTCGACGCCGAGGCACGGGCCGCCCGTCCGGTGTCCGCGGGGTGGGGTGGCACCGAACACCTGGACGCGTTCGGTGATGTGGTGGCCGAGTTCGCCGAGCGCTCCGACGGCTCGCCGACGGGTCTGCTGGCCTATCTGGACGTGGCCGCCGATGTCGAGAACGGCCTGGCGCCGGCCGAGGTGAGCGTCGCCGCCGACCGGGTCCAGATCCTCACCGTGCACGCTGCCAAGGGGCTGGAGTGGGAGATCGTCGCGGTGCCGCACCTGAGCGGACGGATCTTCCCGTCCACCGCGATGGCACGGACCTGGCTCTCCGATGCCGGCGAGTTGCCGCCGCTGCTGCGTGGCGACCGGGCCACGCTGTCCGAGCACGGCGTACCGGTGCTGGACACCAGCGACGTGAACGACCGTAAAGCGCTGTCCGACAAGATTGCTCAGCACAAGGATGTCCTGGCCGTGCGGCGCGGTGACGAGGAGCGTCGACTGCTGTATGTGGCGTTGACCCGATCCGAGCACACCCTACTGTTGTCGGGGCATCACTGGGGGCCCACCGAGTCCAAGCCTCGTGGCCCGTCGGAGTTCCTGGTCGAGCTCAAGGCGATCATCGAGACGTCGGGCTGCGGTGTCATCGACCGATGGGATCCAGAGCCCGCCGACGGTGAGCCGAACCCGTTGCGAGGCAGCACAGTCGAAGCGGTCTGGCCTGTCGAAGGGTCACGCGCGCATGATGTCGAGCGCGGCGCGGCGCTGGTCGAGCACGCAGCCGAACAGGCGCAATCCGGGATCGACCCCGAGGGTTGGGCGGCCGATGTGGACGCCCTGCTCGCCGAACGCGAACGGGCAGCTGCCGCGGCGCCGGTCGTGCTGCCCGGGCAGCTCTCGGTCAGCACCCTGGTCGATCTCGGCAAGGATCGCGCCGCCGCGCTGAGCAGGCTGCGGCGCAGGCTCCCGTCCCGTCCGGACCCACATGCGTTACTGGGTACCGCTTTTCACGAGTGGGTGCAGCGTTACTTCCATGCCGAGCGGTTGTTCGACCTCGATGATCTGCCCGGCGCGGTCGACGGCGACGCGGGGCGCGCGCACGCCGAGGAGCGAGCCGAACTGCAGACCGCCTTCGCCTCGTCGCCATGGGCGGCGCGCACCCCACTCGATGTGGAGGTCCCCTTCGACATGCTCCTGGGCAGCGACGACACGGGCGAGCCGACGGTGGTGCGCGGCCGGATCGATGCCGTCTTCGCCGAATCCGACGGCGGCGTGATCGTGGTGGACTGGAAGACCGGCGACCCACCGTCGACGCCGGAGGCCCGCGAGCACGCCGCCGTGCAGCTCGCGGTGTACCGGTTGGCGTGGGCCGGGCTGCACGACTGCCCGGTCGACGCGGTGCGTGCGGCGTTCCACTACGTCCGCAGCGGGGTGACGGTCATTCCCGACGAACTACCCGACGCCGAGGACCTCGCGGCCCTGCTGGCCGACGCCAGGGCTCAGGAGTTGCGATAGATCTTGTAGGCCTGGGTGATCATCGGGATCTGCAGCGGCAGGCGTGCCCACGCGCCGATCCGCATCGGCAACGGCTTTTCCTTCCACAACCGCACCATGTTGACGTTGGCCGGCAGTACCCCGAGGAACAGGGCGATGGCGCCCAGCGCGCCGAGCCTGCGGGTCTTCGGCGCGATCAACATGCCGCCGACCGCGGCCTCGGCGACTCCGGAGGCCAGGGTGTAGAACCGCGCCGAACCAGGCAGTTCGACGGGGACGATGGTGTCGAACGGTTTCGGCGCGGCGAAATGCAAGACCCCCATCCCGACGAGCCACACGCCCATCTTGGTGGCGCGCGATGCTGTTGCTTGCTGCTCAACTCCGGTTATGGGGGTCGTCATGGTTACATTGTGGCGTGCCCACCCCGTGCCGATCGGTGAATCGTGGCCAAAGGTAGATTGCGCCGGCGCTTGGCGGCGGTCAACCAGGACCTGACTTCGCGACATGACGCCGACCTCGTCGACGTCCTGAGCATTCCGGAGAGGTTCGTCAGCCCCTGGCGGCGGATCTTCACGCGCGTGCTGCTGGCACTGGGCGCCTTGTTCGCCGCGGTGCTCATCGTCTACGTCGACCGCCACGGCTACCGCGATATCGAGTCCGCCCCCGATGCGAACGACCCGCTGTCGTTCCTCGACTGTCTGTACTACGCGACGGTCTCGCTGTCGACCACCGGCTACGGCGATATCACGCCCGTCACCCCGTCCGCCCGGCTGATCAACGTCCTGGTGATCACGCCGCTGCGGGTGGCCTTCCTGATCGTGCTGATCGGAACGACGGTGGAAACCCTGACCAATCAGTCGCGCCAGGCGTTGAAGATCCAGCGATGGAGGAGAAGCGTGCGTAACCACACCGTCGTCGTCGGATATGGGACCAAGGGCCGCACCGCGGTGGCCGCCATGATCGGTGATGACGTCGCCCCCGCCGACATCGTCGTCGTCGAGCAGGACCCCGTGGCGCTGGAAAAGGCCAAGAATGCCGGGCTGGTCACCGTCCGTGGCAATGCCCAGGACTCCGAGGTACTGCGGCTCGCCAGCGTTCAGCACGCGAAGTCGATCATCGTCGCCGCCAACCGTGACGACACCGCCGTACTGGTGACGCTCACCGCGCGCGAACTGAACCCGACCGCCACCATCATCGCCGCGGTCCGCGAGGCCGAAAACCAGCACCTGCTCAAGCAGTCCGGCGCAAACAGCACCGTCGTCACCTCCGAGACGGCGGGCCGGCTGCTAGGCCTGGCCACCCAGACCCCCAGCGTGGTGGAGATGATCGAGGACCTGCTGACCCCCGATGCCGGCTTCGCGATCGCCGAGCGTCAGGTCGAGCCCAAGGAGGCCGGCGGCTCGCCGCGCCATCTCACCGACATCGTGCTCGGAGTGGTGCGCGGCGGTGATCTGTTGCGTGTCGACGACGAGCGCGTCGATGCGCTGGAACTGAGCGACCGACTGCTCTACGTCCGCTCGAACGAGGAACGGTAAGTGAATTTCAGCCTGCGCAATGTCCCGCTGCTGTCCCGTGTCGGCGCCGACCGCGCCGACACCCTGCGCACCGATGTCGACGCCGCTATCGCGGGCTGGCCGGATGCCCGGATACTTCGGGTGGACCACCGCAATCAGGTGCTCATCGCCGGCGGCAGCGTCGTGCTGGGCAGCGCGACGAGCCTCGGCGACGCCCCGCCCGAGCAGGCGGTGTTCCTCGGTCGTCTCGCCGACGGCCGGCATGTCTGGGCCATTCGTGCCGCGCTGGAAGCCCCCGAGGATCCGTCGCTGCAGGCCGAGGTGCTCGATCTGCGCCGCGCCGGACCGGTGTTCGACGATGCCAGCGCGCAGTTGGTGTCGACCGCCACCGCGCTGCTGAACTGGCACGACCACTCTCGGTTCAGCCCGGTCGACGGCGCCCCGACCAAGCCGATCAAGGCGGGCTGGTCGCGGATCAATCCGGCCACCGGTCACGAGGAGTTTCCACGCATCGACCCGGCCGTGATCTGCCTGGTGCATGACGGTCACGACCGCGCCGTCCTTGCCCGCCAGGGGGTCTGGCCGGAGCGGATGTTCTCGATCCTGGCGGGGTTCGTGGAGGCCGGTGAGTCCTTCGAGACCTGTGTGGTGCGCGAGATCGCCGAGGAGATCGGCCTCACCGTCACCGATGTCCAGTACCTGGGCAGCCAGCCGTGGCCGTTCCCGCGTTCGCTGATGGTCGGTTTCCACGCGCTCGGCGATCCCGAGCAGCCGTTCGCCTTCAACGACGGCGAGATCGCCGAGGCCGACTGGTTCACCAGGGCGGAGATCCGCGACGCGCTGGAGAACGGGGACTGGAGCAGGACGTCGCCGTCGCGCGTGCTGCTGCCCGGATCCATCTCGATCGCGCGCGAGATCATCGAGTCCTGGGCCTACGCCGTCTGAGCCGGCACGGACCCGACGCCACGCCGGGGGCGATCGGCCGCCGATCAGGTCCGGCAGTGCAGTAGCAGCGCCGTGCCCTGACCACCTCCACCGCACAGCGCTGCGGCACCGGTGCCACCGCCGCGGCGACGCAGTTCGAGTGCCAGATGCAGGGCGATGCGTGTCCCGGACATCCCGAGCGGGTGCCCGAGCGCGATCGCACCGCCATTGACGTTGACCCGGTCCTCGTCGAGACCGAGTGCCGCTGCGGATGCGATACCGACCGCGGCGAAAGCCTCGTTGATCTCGACCAGATCCAGTGCTGCCGGTTCGACCTCGCTGCGGGCGCAGGCCGCCGCGATGGCATTGGCAGGCTGCGACTGCAGCGTGGAATCCGGGCCGGCGACCATGCCGTGGGTACCGATCTCGGCGATCCACGGCACGCCGAGTTCCTCGGCTTTGCGCCGGCTCATCACGACGACGGCGGCGGCGCCATCGTTGATCGGTGATGCGTTGCCGGCCGTGATGGTGCCGCCGGGACGAAAGGCCGGGCGCAGCCGGGACAGCGACTCGATGGTGGTGTCGGCCCGGACGCTCTCGTCATGAGTGAACGGAAGGGACTCACCCCGGCGCCCGGGGACCTGTACCGGCACCACCTCGTCGGCGAAAAGCCCGGCCTTCCAGGCGGTTGCAGCGCGGGTGTGGGAGCGCGCCGCGAATGCATCCTGGGCGGGGCGGTCGAGATCGTTGGCGTCTTCGGTCAACGCGCCCATCGCCTCGTCGGTGAAGACGTCACGCAGGCCGTCGAAGGCGAGATGGTCTGTCACGGCGACGTCACCATATCTGTAACCGGCTCGGGATTTCGGCAGCAGATGCGGTGCCTGACTCATCGATTCCTGGCCGCCGGCGACCACGATCTGCGCACTGCCGCAACGAATCATCTGATCGGCCAGAATGATCGAGTCGATACCGGAAAGGCACACCTTGTTGACGGTCAGGGCGGGCACGGTCATCGGGATGCCGCCGGCGGCCGCGGCTTGGCGGGCCGGAAGCTGGCCCGCGCCGGCGGTCAGCACCTGTCCCATGATCACGTACTGAACCTGTGCGCCGGTGATGCCGGCCTTCGCGAGGGCCCCGGCGATGGCCACTCCGCCCAGCTCGGCCGCACTCATCGAGGACAGCGAGCCCATGAATCGTCCGATCGGGGTGCGCGCTCCCGCGACCAGAACCGAGGTGCTGCCCGTCATGACAGGTCCAGCGGAGCTTCGGTGGCGGCGACCACATCGGCGAACTCGACCCCCGGGGCCAGCTCGCGCACCGCGAGGGTGCCGTGGGTGGTGATGTCCAGAACGGCAAGGTTGGTGATGATGCGGTCGACCACCCTGGCACCGGTCAGGGGCAGGGTGCACGAGTTCACGATCTTGGGTTGGCCCGATTTGTCGGTGTGCTCCATCAGCACGATCACCCGGTCGGCACCGTGTACCAGGTCCATGGCACCGCCCATTCCCTTGACCATCTTGCCGGGGATCATCCAGTTGGCCAGATCCCCCCATCGGGAGACCTGCATGGCGCCCAGTACCGCGGTGTCGATATGGCCGCCTCGGATCATCCCGAACGACGCAGCCGAATCGAAGAAGGCCGCACCCGGGGCGACGGTGACGGTCTCCTTGCCCGCATTGATCAGGTCGGCGTCCACGGCATCGTCGGTGGGGTAGGGGCCGGTGCCCAGGATCCCGTTCTCCGAGTGGAGGGTGACGTGCACGCCGGGGTCGAGGTGGTCGGGGATGAGCGTGGGTAAACCTATTCCCAGATTCACGTACTGGCCGTCGATCATCTCGCGGGCCGCGCGGGCGGCCATCTGGTCACGCGACCAGCCGGTGAGAGTGGTGGTCATCTTTCGCCCTCCTGGTTGCGCACGGTGCGCTTCTCGATGCGTTTGTCCTGGGGGCCGGTGTGCACGATGCGTTGCACGAACACACCGGGCAGGTGGACGTTGTTGGGATCGATATCGCCCGCCTCGACCAGGTTCTCCACCTGCGCGATGGTCACCTTGCCCGCCATGGCGGCCAGCGGGTTGAAATTCATGGCGGTCTTGTCGAACACCAGATTCCCCGCGGTGTCCCCGACCTTGGCGTGGACGAGTGCGAAGTCGGCGCGAATCGACTCCTCCAGCACGTGGCGTCTGCCGTCGAAGACCCTGGTCTCTTTCGGCGGCGAGGCGATGAGCACCGAGCCGTCGGGCGCGTAGCGCCAAGGGATTCCGCCGTCGGACACCGGGGTTGCGACACCTGCCGGTGTGTAGAACGCCGGTATGCCCGCCCCTCCGGCGCGAAGCCTTTCGGCCAAAGTGCCTTGCGGTGTCAGTTCGACCTCGAGTTCACCGGCCAGGTACTGCCTGGCGAATTCCTTGTTCTCACCGACATAGGACGCGGTGACGCGTCTGATGCGTCCGAGCGCCAGCAGGATGCCCAGACCGTGATCGTCGACGCCACAATTGTTGGAGTACACCTCCAGGTTGGTGGTCGTGGTATCGGCGATGGCCCGGATGAGCGCATCGGGTATGCCACACAGCCCGAACCCGCCGACCGCTATGCGGGCGCCGTCGCTGATGTCGACGACCGCCTCCGCGGCGGTGGAGTACACCTTCGAGGACACGTGATCACCACTTTCGTCCATTATTCAAACGATCAATCTGACATCGACAAGTGTGGATCACGGCAATTCACAGGGGAAGTCGTTGACCAGCAGCGGCGGCAATCTGCTCGAATGGTGATCGACTTCGGATTCGACGTTCATTCAGTGAACGCCTACTCTCGGTTCGTGACAGATTCCATGAGCGGTCCGGGGGTGATCGCGCGGGCCGGCCTGCTCCTGCGGGCGGTCAGCGCCGCCGAGCCCGCGGGCGCCTCCACCACCGAGCTGGCATCGGCAGCCGGACTCGCTCGCCCCACGGTGCATCGCCTGTTGACGGCGCTGAACGAGCAGGGACTGGTCGACCGTGATCGCAAGACCGGCAGGTGGAACCTCGGGCCCGAGCTGTACTTGCTCGGCGCCGCGGCGGCCAACCGGTACGACATCGTCGACCAGGCCCGTGACTTGGTCGCGGTGTTGGCCCAGGAGTCCGGAGAAAGCGCGTTCCTATCGGCCCGCCGCGGTGACGAGACCGTCTGCGTCTACGCAGAGGAGGGCAGTTTCCCGCTGCGCTCGCACGTCTTACATGTCGGCGTGCGGTTCCCACTCGGCGTCGCGTCCGCCGGGCTGGCCATCCTCAGCCATCTGACCGAACGGGAGGTCGACGACTTCTTCGCCCGTCAGTCGCCACATACCCGTTGGGGTACAGAGCATTCCGAGTCGCGGATTCGAGAGCGTATTGCCGCGACCCGATCCACCGGTTATGCGGTCAATCCGGCGCTGTTGGTGGAGGGCAGCTGGGGGATGGGCGCCGCGGTCTTCGACCGTTATGGTCAACCGGCTTGGGCGTTGAGCGTGACGGGCGTCGAGACGCGCTTTCGGGCCGACCGGCGACCCGTCCTGGGGCAGCTGCTGTTGGCGCAGGCGCACCGGTTGTCGGTGCGTCTACGCCAACATTGACCGCCGGAATTGGTCGCCCGGTATGGCGCTCAACGCAGTTTCGCCAGTTGTTCCAGGACACGTTCCGGGGATGCGGTGGCCGGGATCGATGTCACCACCATGTCGGTGCCGGCCACGGGGACGTCGGCATCGTGGTCGGTCCAGAAGGTGCGTTCGATCATTCCAATACTGGGATCCCCCGGCGGAGTGGATATCTCATGTTCGCCCCACATCGCGGTCGGCCAGCCGAAATGCGCCGTCACATTGGTCACCGCCGTGTAGTCGGCCAGCGCCTCGGGCAGTGCGGAGCCCCTGCTGTCGAGCAGCACCAAGGAGACGGGCAGCGATCCCAGCTGACCGAGCCACTCGGCGACATACATCGAGGCGTTGTCGGCGCGATCGGGGTCGATCTCACCGAGTGGGTTACCTGCGATCGCATGTGCGCCGGCCAGCCAGCGGGCGGGCGAGGGGAGATGCAGGAGTAGTTGGCGGCGGGTCGTTTTCGCTGCCGTCGCCAAGACCTCACGAGCCGACTCGAGCACATCGGAATCGGTCAGCAGCGTGCGCAGCGGATAGCCGACGCGCGTCTTGGCGCCCATGGCCGCGACCAGATCGGGGCGTGAATCGGTATGAGCGGTGAGCACGCTGTCGATGTCGATCCAGAGTGCATCGGGATTCAACAGTGCCGTCACCTGGCCGAAGTGCCCCGCCGTGAGTGTGGTGTCGGTCCAGGGAATGGAGGCACCCTGGCGGATCACCGAGGTGGAGTATGCGCCGTCATCGATCAGTAGCACGCTGGTGCGTCCGCTGGGGCCGGCCGGTGTCGGAGTTTTCGCGCTCATGGACATGCCTTTCGAGAGGGGTGGTGGCGGCCCCGGGGACGACCGGGGCCGCCACCGGTATCAGGTGAGTCGGGTGACCGTCTCGCCGTACTTGGCCTCGAGCTCGGCGATACGGGCCTCGAGCCTGCCGATCTTGACCTCGCGTCGGTCCGGGACCATGACGATCGGAAGCTCTTCCAAGGGCGCACATACCCGTTCGGGGCCGTCGATCGTGTACACGGTGGCGGTGATATCCCGCTCCTGGGGCGTCCAGGTGCCCCATGATCCGTAGTAGGGCAGGTCCTTCGGCGGTTCGGAGGTGACGAACTCCTTGCAGAACTCGGCGAAGGGCTTGCCCCGTTGCAGGCGGTCGGCGCGGGCCGCGGCGCGCGCCGACGTGGTCGCCTCGTGGTCGAGCCGGAACGTGGCGGGGTCGTAGCGCACCGCGAAGATGTCCTCGGCCACGCGCTGGCTGATCCGGCCGAGCTCGGCGTCCCGCACCACCGACTCCGGGTCGCGCTCCAACGGGTCTCCGTATCCTCCACCGGCGCCCTGGCTGATCATGTAGAGCTCGCCGTCCTTGGCGAGATCGAACTGCAGGCCCATGTGCGAGGTGGAGTAGCGCCCGTCCGGGAACGGTCGCTCGTTCATGACCTTTTCGATCGACAGATCGAACTTCGTGTTGTCCTTGCGGAAATGCTCGTAGACGTTCGTTCCCTTGACCATCGCGAGCGGATATGTGCCGCAGCCGTATCCGCCGAACATGCCATAGATCGAAGAGAATTTCGCACCCGAGGTCACCGTCATGAAACCCCATTGCGGCGTGCCCTCGGCGGACACGATCATCTCGTAGCCCATCCCGCCGGTGAACTTTCCGAAGCCCATGTTGTCGCGGACCAGTCGCTTGGCCACGAGCTGCATGAACGGCACCTCTTCTTCCATCACCTCCTGCTCGGCGGTATCGGCCATCGCGCAGAACAGGGGCGATATGGCATCCTCGCCATCACGGAAAGGCTTGGCACCACCGGGCATTCCGTTGAGATCTGCGCACAGGTTGCCCACCATGTCGCCGTGCTGGGTGACCCCGCCCCACAGGAAGGTGTTGATCTGGTTGAACCAGTTGGCCACCACATTGCTGTACTTGTTCGGCGTGGAGAACGACATCCGGCTGTAGAGCGCCTGCATGCAGGAGAATCCGCGAAACGAGGCCTGCAGCGATTGCCCCATGGGCGCATCGTAGGAGGCGTCGGCCCAGGTGCCCTCGTCGGAGATGATCTCGATACAGCTCATCGCGGCGGTGCAACGCGGCAGATCGGGCCACCAGAAGGCCAGGATTGCCTGCATCATCATCGATTTCACGCTGCACAGGGGTGAGTTGATGGCTCGGTTGAGAATCTCCGGTCCGGTGCCGCGCAGGTCGACGGTCATCGTGTCGCCCTTGACGGTGATCTTGCAGGCGAACTTGATCAGGATGTTCTCTTTGAGCGTGCTGTCCATGAACTGGTCGAAACGGTAGGTGCCGTCCGGCAATTCAGAGATCCGGCGGCGGACCTCGGCGTCGACATCCTCGACGGTGGTGCGCAATGCGGCCACGAACGTGTCGATCCCGACTTCGTCGATGACCTTGTCGATACGCTCCATGATCTTGCGGACCGCGGTGATCTTGACCTTGAGATCGGCGAGCTGCAACTTGGGATCGCGCACCGAGTGCTGCAGGAAGGTCAACAGGTCCCGACGCAGTTCGCCGCGTTCGACGATCTTGAACGGGCTCATCCGCAACCCGTCGTCGAAGGCGGTCTCCGAGCCAGAGGGCATCCCCCCTGGCTCGCAGGCACCGTTTTCACCCTCGTGGATGGTGGCGGCCACCCACGCGATGATCTCGTCGTCGCGGATGATCGGCATGATCATCGACTGATCGGTGTTGTGCACGTTGCCATAGCGCGCGTCGTTGTGGATGAACCCATCCCCGGCGTGGATGCCGACGGTCGGCTCGTCCTTCCAGTATTTCATGATGTACCGGATCGGATGGTGCAGGATCGCGCTGAACGCGATGACTCCGTGGCAGGACAGATAGGAGACATCGCCGGAGGCGGTGTAGATCGCGGTGGTGAGGTCGCCCCACTTTGCTCCCGGTGCGGCGCCCTGCGCCTCGCACATCTCATAGCCCTCGTCGAGCGCCCCGGCGATGCGTTTGCGGATGCGTTCGACCTGGAGCCGGTCCACCCCCACGGCGATCGCCGCGTCCTCGTGCGGTGAGCGCTGCGAAATCTGGTGACTGCGCATGATTTCCGGATCGGGTCCGAGGAACAGGGTGGTCTCGTCCATGAACCGGTCCACCCACTGCTGTTCCTGCTCGGTGAGCTGCCCGGCCGGGCGGTCGTTGACTGTGGTCATCTTTTGTTCGTCCTTAGTGTGAGGTCAGTCCTGCAGGAACCAGACAGCGCCCTGGGCCGTGGGCTCCAGTCGCCAACCGGGTTCGACGAGGAAGGTGGTGTTTTCGGTGGTGACGATCGCCGGGCCGGCGATCACCTTGTCCGGGGCCAATGCGCTCTCGTCGAAGACCGGCGTGTCGACCGGCTTGTCGATACCGATGAAATGGGCGCTACGACTACCGACCGGCTCCGGTGCGCTGCGCTGTCCACCGGGTTGCAGTGATTCGAAGTTCACCACGTCACCATCGACATAGGAAGCAACTCGCACTGTGCTGCAGCGGATTCCGGCCTCCGGGGCGGCGGAGGACGCACCGAATCGGTGGCTGTACACATCACCGAAGGTCTTGATGACCTCGAGCACGTCGCCGACACCGGAGATCCGGTGCAGTTCGGATAGCGCCACGGCTTGGGTCAGCAGCTGGTTGCCATAGCGCATGTCGAGCTCCAGGCGGTATCGCACGTCATCTGCCGAGAACCCCTGCCGCACCAGGTCCTCGCAGCCGCGCGCCTCGAGCTCTCGGACAATCGCGTTGAACTCGTCGTAGTCGGAGTAGAGCGCCCGGGTGGTGGCGTTGTACAGCGTGATGTGCACGCCGCGTTCGTGGAAGTGCAGCTGTTTCATGTTGCCTGCTCCGCAGGCCGAGAAGACCGACGAAAAGGGCGGCGCCAGAACCCGCTTGATTCCGGCGTGCCGGGCGACCCCGCATGCGTGCAGGGGTCCGTTACCACCGTAGGCCAACATCGTGAAGTCCTCCGGAAGGTACCCGCGTACCCGCAGCTCCTTGCCGATGCCGATGGCCATCTGCTCGTCGACCCCGTCCTTGATCACGCGTGCGACGTCGATGGGGTCCATGTCGAGGTGGTCGCTGAGCTCTTCTTCGATGGTGAACAGCGACCGCTTGGGGTTCAACTTGATGTAGCCGTTGGCGTAGTTGTCGGGGTCGAGGTAACCGAGCACCAGATCGGCATCGGTCACCGTCGGCTTGAGCCCGCCGCGGTCGTAACAGGCCGGGCCGGGATTCGATCCCGCCGATTTCGGTCCGATCTTGACCGAGTTGTGGATGCGGTCGTAGCTGGCGATGGAGCCACCGCCGGCGCCGAGCGTGTCCAGGTGCACCATCGGCACCGAGACCAGCCACCGGTCGATCGTGGGCAGGAAGTCGTAATGCTTGACCCCGCCCTCAGGGACCAGCCCGATATCGAAGGAGGTGCCTCCCATGTCGGTGGCGATGACATGTCCGAGGCCGGTCTCATTTGACAGGTGCTCGGCGGCGCCCACCCCGGCGATCGGGCCGGAGTGGATGGTCTGCAGCGCGTCGGTGGAGTTCATCTGGGCCATGCCGCCCGAGTTATGGATCACCAGCATCGGCTTGTCGTAACCGAAGTCGCGCAGGTTGCTCGACAACTGCGCCAGCGCGTGGAACATGATCTCGTGCAGGTAGCCGTCGATGATCGTCGACGTGGCGCGCACGTATTCGCCCTTTCGGCCCGACACCTGATGGCCGAGGAGCACCGGGATGGCGCCCAGCTCGTGCGGCGGGAACTCGTCGAGGATGATCTCCTGGATCGCGAGTTCGTGTTCGGGGTTCTCGGTGGCGTTGACGAGCGACACCACGATCGCCTCGGCGCCGGCGTCGACGAGTTCGCGAACCATCGCCCGGACGTCATCGGGATCCAGCCGAGCCACGACCTTGCCCGCCGAGTTGATCCGTTCCTTGACAGAGCGGATCATCGCGCGCGGCACCAACGGTTCCGGTCGCTCGGCCGCGGGCAGGTTCTGTTGCATCGCGTAGTCCAGACCCTCGCCGTAACCGCGGCCGCGGGAGAGTGGGATGGTGTCCTCGAAACCGTGCGTGACGATTGCCGCGACCTTGGGCCCGTTGCGCTCGATGAGCGCGTTGGTACCCAAGGTGGTTGCGTAGCGCACCGAATCGACCTCCGAGAGCACCGTCGAGCGGTCCAGGCCGGCGCGTTTGCACGCCAGGTCGAGGGCGTCGTTGAAGCCGATGGCCAGATTGTGGTGGGTGGTCAGCGCCTTGGCATCGACATAGATGTCGTCCCAGACGAAGAAGCAGTCGGTGAAGGTGCCACCGATGTCGACCGATATTCGTTTCATGCCAGTAGATCTCCTGGTTCTCGGGTCAGTGGATGTGGCCGGCGGCTTTGAGGGCCGCGGTGTACTTCTGGGCGTCCTCGCCGGGTCCGTAGTTGTGCACGGTCTCCGCGTCGGTGCCGCGCTGTGCCCATTGCGCACGCAGGGCGGGGATGTCGATCAGGATGTCCACTGCCGGGGGATGTCCCGGCGGCAGGTACTCGCATTCGATCTGTGTCCCGCACCCGGGGCAGTAGTACTCCAGGATGCGGCAGTAGGCCGGGTCGGGACTGAAGGTGTACTCGTAGCGATCGGGATCGATGATCGGTTGGTGGATCTCCCGCGGATCGCGGTCGTAGACCAGCGTTCCCGGCTTGTAGTTCTCGTGTGCCGAGCCGATATCGTGGGCGCACACACGGCAGACCCATCGTTCGGTGTCGAGGTCGATCACGAGATATTCGGTCATGGGGACTCGCATGCGAATCCTCCCTTCACTGAGATGGATTGGAATCAGTTGTCGGCGGTGAGCATCAGGTCACCCGCGGAGGTGACCCGGAATGACCAGCCGGGCAGGACCCGGGCGGTGAAGAACGGCCCTTCGACGATCGCCGGGCCGTGGCCGGTATCGCCGGGGGCCAACCGGTCGAGCACGTGCACGGCGATCTCGTCGACCCGATCCGTGGTGGATCGCACCGACCGCGTGCCGTGCACCTCGGCCGGCCGCGGTGTCAGTTCGGTGTCGGGGTCGAGATCCGGATGCGGAAGTGCCGCAGCGGCACTGAGCTGTAGGGTCACCGCCGCGCCGGGGTAGTCGACCTCGTCACCGGGGGTGTAGGGCAACTGGGAGATGCCGGTGTCGTCGAGATTCTCCACCAGCAGCTGCCACGAGGTCTGACAGTCCGACAGGTCGTAGCCCTCCTGGAACATGTCTCGTCGTGCCCTGGCCAACAGTGCGTCGTGGGTGGCGCGCGCGGCGTCGGTACTCGGTTCCTCGATCAGCACCTCATAGGTCTTGCCGATATCGGAGAACGAAATTCCGAACGCTGAGAACACCGCCGCGGTGCGCGGTACGAGCACCTGTCCGACGCCGGCCATGGCGGCCGCACCGGTCGCGCTCATGGGCCCGGCCCCGCCGAACGCCAGCAATGTGGTCTGCTCGGTGACCAGCCGGGCGAATGATGCCGACAAGGCCTGGAAGTAGGCGTGTTCCATCCGCACGAGTGCCTCCTCAAGGGAGATTCCCAGCGGCTCGGCGATGGTCTCGGTGATCACCGCGCGTGATCGCGACGGGTCGAGAGTGAAGGTGCCGTCGAGGTAGGTGTCGGCGTCCAGGATACCCAGCAGCAGGTTGACATCGGTGATCGTGGCCTGCTTGCCACCGAATCCGAAGCACGCGGGACCCGGTGCGGCGCCGACGGATTGCGGTCCGACGGTGATCTCGTCGTCGACGAGTTGGATGACCGAGGAGCCTCCGACTCCGGCGGAGGTCACCGCACTCATCGGGTAGGAGATGTGCACGCCTTCGATCGATCCGCGGTCGGACACCGCGACCGACCCGTTCTTCACCACGCCCACATCGGTGGTCGTGCCGCCGATGTCCATCATCAGCGCGTGCGACAATCCGTAGACCTTGGCCAGCGCCGCCGTTCCTTCCAGTCCTCCTCGTGGGCCGGACGAGTACGTCTTGAGCGCAACCGATTTCGCGACGCGAGAGGATGCGCCGTCGTTGCGGTACACCAGCAGCGGGTTGACCACCCGGTAGTCCTGCAGGCGTCCCTCGGCGGCGTAGAGGAAGCGTTCCATCGTCGGATGAAGGAAGGCATTGACCACGCACGACCACACCCGGCGGGCGTCGTCGCGGTCACCTGCCAGCTCCCAGCTGTAGAGCAGTGGAACCGACCCGAGCAGGTGGCGCGGGAACTTGCGCAACAGGACATGGCGCAGTCGGCGTTCCTCCTCGGCCGACGGCGCGGCGATGACCACGCGGGCGGCCCCGAGCGTGGTCAGCCGATTGACCTTCTGCACCGCGTCGAACTCGAAATCTTCCGATTGTGGGTCGACGGTGAGATAGCGGTCGGCCACCAGGCCGCCGAACAGCTTCTCCTGCGCCGGGTCACTACGCATCTGGGTCTGCAGGCTCTCGATGCTGGAGAGGATCCCGATCATCGGGCCGCGCCGCTGTACCAGGGCGTTGGTGCCCTGGGTGGTGGAGTAGCGGATGTGTTCGGTCGCGTGCAGCAACCGGGTGGTGTCGGCGTCGCCGTACATCGCCGCGGACGCCTTCTCGATGCCGCTGAACAGGCATTCCGACAGATCGTGCGGTGTGGTCAGCGTCTTGGTGAAGGTGAAGGCATCGCCGTCCCATACGCAGATGTCGGTGAGCGTTCCACCGTTGTCGATGTTGATCAGGGTCCCCATGGCACTCCGTTCGTGGAATTCGCATATGTGAATGCGTTGATCGAGCGGCTCTGTGCTGTACGCCACACCGCTTGGATCAGCGTGGTCTGTGTCTCACGGGGCCAGGTGTCCCAAGTTCGGACATCGGGGGCCTTGGCTGTGGTGTGGGTCTCATTCACACTTGGTTGACCGGATCGGGAGGTGGCAGATGCCCAACAGCTCCGCACGCTTGCTGCGGACCGCTGCTGCACGCGCGGATTTCCTGGAGTACGGCGGTAACGGCACCGCGGGCGTCTCCGAGGTCGTCGCCGCGTCGTGGGAGCGCAGCCAGGCGGCCGGGGTGGATGCCTCGCATCCGAACGCCCAGTTCACCGACGAGATCGACACGGCATCGCTGTTGGTGCGCTGTGCGCGGCCGGTGCTGCAACAACTGGAGATCGAGACCGCGGACATGCCGTTGGTGATCGCGTTGACGGACAAGAAGGCCCGCGTGGTCGAACGGATCGACAGCTCGACGGCGGTGGCGCGCCTGCTCGACCGGGTGCATCTGGCACCGGGTTTCAGCTATGCGGAGTCGACCATGGGCACCAATGGCATCGGCACGGTGTTCGAGGCGGGGCAGCCGATCAGCGTCGTGGGCCCCGAACACTGTCGTGGGCCCCGAACACTTCAGTGAGAACCTGCATCTCTTCGCGTGCACCGGGGCACCGGTCATCGATCCGATGACCGGGCGGCTGGAGGGGGTGCTCGACATCTCGACGTTGTCATCGTCCTGGAGTCCGCTGATGCATGCGCTGGTCAAGAGCGCCGCCAAGGACATCGGCCAGAATCTGCTGTTGGATCGCGGGCAGGCGCAGCGCGCGATCTTCGACACCTACCTGAAGGTCACCACGCGGGCCCCGCGGCAGGCGGTGTTCGGCTTCGGCGATTCGGTGTTCATGGCCAATCCGGTGGCACAGCAGATGTTCGACACCGACGAACAGCGGGTCCTGCGCGAGCATGCGGTGTTCCTGATGGCCGGCAAGGACCGGGTCAGTGACACCGTCACGCTTCCCGGGCACCGGCTGGTCAGAATCCGCGGCACCCGGATCGTGACCGGCGCGGAAATCGCGGGGATGGTCGTGGTCGCCGATGTCGTGACGATGCACAGTCCGGGTTCACCGGCCGACTTCAGCGAGCAGCTGTTACCCGAGGTGGCCGTCGCCACACCGCACACGTCGCAGATCGTCGGCGGTCTGTCGCGGTCGCGGGAGGCGATGGCCGGTGGGACATCACCGGCCTGGGTGCGCGGGTGCACCGATTTGTATCGTGCGCTGGAGCAACGTCGGCCCGCGCTGGTCGTCGGTGAGCCCGGGTCGGGCAAGTTCACCTTGGTGGCCGAGCTGTTCCACGCGGTCCATCCCGGGGGTCGCGCCATCTCGGTCGATGCCGCCCAGCTGGCACTGGACACCCCGGCCCCCGATCTGGACTCGCTGTTGACGAACCCGGCCGAGCCGACACTGCACATCGTCCGCGATATCGACCAGGCGAGCACGGCTGCCGTGGAACGCCTGGAGTCCTACCTGAGCGCGATCACCGATCTGGAGGGGCCGGCCTGGGTGGTCGCCACGGGGTGCGATTCCGCGGTCACGACGGATCTTCCGTTCGGGCAGCTCTTGCACCATTTCGAGGTGTCGATACAGGTGCCGCCGCTGCGGTGCCGCACCGATGATCTCGCGGCGCTGACGGGGGCGTTGTTGCGCGGGATCGCCCCGGCACGCAAGGTCCGACTCAGCCCAGAAGCGCAACGGCTGATAGCGCGATATTCCTGGCCGCGGAACATCACCCAGTTGCGCGAGGCGTTGGTCTACGCGGTGCGGCGCAGGCCGGTCGGTGAGATTCAGGAGTCCGATTTGCCCGGGTACTGCCAGACTGCGTCACGGCACGCGCTGACCCCGCTGGAAGCAGCCGAACGCGACGCCATCGTCGCGGCCCTGCGGGACGTCGGTGGGAACCGCGTCGCGGCGGCGACACATCTCGGGATGGCGCGGTCCAGCCTGTACCGGAAGATCAAGGCCTACGGCATCACGGCGTGACGTGACGGATTCGCCCGGCGACGTGTGCTGTGGTCGGCTCAGCCCAGCTTGGCCTTGACCTGCTTGGCGCTCGGGTTGGTCAGCGTCGAGCCGTCGGCGAACTTGACCGTCGGCACCACATGATTGCCGTTGTTGACCGAACCGACGAACTCGGCGGCCGCCGGATCACCTTCGATGTCGATCTCGGTCCACGCGATGCCCTCGGCCTTGAGCGCGGTCTTCAGGCGGGCGCAGTAACCACACCACGAGGTCGTGTACATCGTCAGCTCAGCATTGCTCATGGGTGAATCAACCTATCGACGTCGGTACGCAATTCCCTGCACCCTATGCGCCCCGAGAACATGTCGGACACCCCTGCCATGATGGAGGCCATGCCGTCCGTCGACAGTCTCCTCGGCGACCTCGACGACGAACAGCGCGAGGCCGTCGTGGCGCCCCGCGGTCCGGTGTGTGTGCTCGCCGGAGCGGGCACCGGTAAGACCAGGACCATCACCCGCCGCATCGCCAACCTGGTGGTCGGCGGGCATGTCGCACCCGGCCAGGTGTTGGCGGTCACCTTCACCGCGCGTGCGGCGGGCGAGATGCGCAGCAGGTTGCGTGCGCTCGGCGATCAGGCCGGGGTGCCGACGGCCGCGGTCCAGGCCGTCACGTTCCACGCCGCCGCACGCCGTCAGCTGCAGTACTTCTGGCCGCGGGTGGTCGGGGACACGGCGTGGCAACTGCTCGACAGCAAGTTCGCCGTCGTCGCGCAGGCGGCCAACCGCGCCGCGATACAGGCCAGTACCGACGACGTGCGTGATCTGGCCGGCGAAATCGAGTGGGCCAAGGCATCGTTGATCACCCCTGAGCAGTACGTGACCGCGGTGGCCAGGACCCGCCGCGACGTGCCGATGGACGCGAACACGGTGGCCAAGGTCTACGCCGGGTACGAGAAGCTCAAGACCCACCGCGACGGCACCGCGCTGCTCGACTTCGACGACCTGCTCCTGCACACCGCCGCCGCCATCGAGAACGACGCCGCGGTCGCCCAGGAATTTCGGGATCGCTACCGCTGCTTCGTCGTCGACGAGTACCAGGACGTCACCCCGTTGCAGCAGCGCGTCCTGGACGCGTGGCTGGGGAACCGGGACGACCTCACCGTCGTCGGCGACGCGAACCAGACCATCTATTCGTTCACCGGTGCCACCCCGCGGTTCCTGCTCGACTTCTCCCGGCGTTTCCCGGAGGCCACCGTCGTTCGGCTGGAACGCGACTATCGGTCCACACCCGAGGTGGTGTCGCTGGCCAACCGGGTCATCGCCGCCGCGCGCGGTCGGATGGCCGGCAGCAAGCTGCATCTGATCGGTCAGCGCGATCCCGGCCCGAAACCGACCTTCGCCGAACATCCCGACGAGGTCGCCGAGGCCTCCGCCGTCGCCAAGAAGGTCGCCAAGCTCATCGACAACGGCACGGAGCCGGCGGAAATAGCGGTGCTGTACCGGATCAACGCTCAGTCCGAGGTGTACGAGGAGGCGCTCACCGAGGCGGGTATCGCCTTCCAGGTGCGCGGCGGTGAGGGATTTTTCAGCAGGCAGGAGATCCGTCAGGCGCTGATCGCCTTGCAGCGCAACGTCGGTCGCGAAACACCGGATGATCTTCCCGGGTTCGTGCGCGGCATCCTGGAACCGCTGGGCCTCACCGAGGAGCCACCGTCGGGCACCAAGGCACGCGAACGTTGGGAGGCGTTGACCGCCCTGGCCGAGTTGGTCGATGACGAAGTCGCACAACGCCCTTCGCTGGATCTGAGCGCACTGGTCGGTGAGCTGCGCCAACGTGCCGACTCGCGGCATCCGCCGGTGGTGCAGGGCGTGACGCTGGCCTCGCTGCATGCCGCCAAGGGCCTGGAATGGGACGCGGTGTTCCTCGTCGGTCTGGCGGACGGCACGCTGCCGATCTCGCACGCCCTGGCCCACGGGCCCGACAGCGAAGCCGTCGAGGAGGAGCGTCGCCTGCTCTACGTCGGGGTCACCCGCGCCCGGGTGCATCTGAGCCTGAGCTGGGCGCTGGCCCGCACGCCCGGCGGCAGGCAGGGGCGGCGGCCCTCGCGGTTCCTCAACGGGATCGCCCCGCAGACCCCGGCCGACAACGCGCCCGCCCGCCCGAAACGCGCCAGGGGAGCCACCCCGCGCTGCCGGGTCTGCAACGGCGCGCTGACCACACCGACGGCGATCATGCTGCGCCGCTGCGAGAATTGTCCGTCCGATATCGACGAGCAACTGCTGGTCGAACTCAAGGAATGGCGGCTGCGCACCTCGCAGGAGTTGAAGGTGCCCGCCTATGTCGTGTTCACCGACAACACGCTCATCGCCATCGCCGAGACGCTGCCCACCGATGCCGCCGCGTTGGTGGCCATCCCCGGCATCGGCGCGCGCAAGCTCGAACGGTACGGACCCGATGTGCTGGCCCTGGTCAACGCCCGGTCCTGACGGGCTGCCTACGCTCGCATAAATTCCGCCAAAACCCCAGGTCAGAAAATCGCTTGTGGTTTCGGGCTGTTAGGCTCTAGCCTCAAGATCACCAGCTTTTTGCCAGACGATTCCACGAGAGGAGGCGGTCCGATGTCGATCATCACTATGCCCAGCGGCGTAAATGTCAGCGGTATGCCGCTGACCCTCGCTGCTGTCGCCGGCATTTCTGCCGCCCATCGAGCCGGTTGGGCGCCCGTTGCTGCCGCCGCCGCGCCGCAGCATAAGCGCCGTACCGCCCGCGAGATCGTCGCGTCCGTGAAGCGGGGTACCGCCTAGGTAACCCCAGCACCGCCGAAAAGGCCACGGACCCGAACTCACCGGATCCGTGGCCATTCTGGTTTTGGGGACACCCGCACAGGAACCCCCAGACACCTGGTCACCGGTCCGAACAAGACCGACACCGAGAGAACACGACCAGGAAGTAGGGGACAAGACATGTCCGTCCAGGCATGCCTAGAACGCACACTGCCCGCGGTGCCGTGCCACGAGGCCGATCCGGATCTGTGGTTCGCCGAGAGCCCGTCCGAACTGGAGCGGGCCAAGGCGTTGTGTGCGGATTGTCCGATTCGCAGTCTGTGCTTGAGTGAAGCGCTGCAGCGCCAGGAGCCGTGGGGCGTCTGGGGCGGCGAGATCATCGAGCGCGGGGCGATCGTGGCCCGTAAGCGGCCGCGCGGACGTCCGCGCAAGGAGGCCGACGCCGGTCAGGCGGCGTGATGCCGACGCTCGAGACCACGGGTTCTGGCGGGGAAACCCGACAATCCCGCCAGAACCCGTGGTCTCGGCGATCCGTTCAGTCGACGAAGCCTGGGACGTACTCGTTGGCGATGGCCCGCACCGGCACGTGCGCATCCAGCTGACAGCAGATCGCGATGGTCGAGGCGATCACGCGCAGCGGAATGGCAAGGTTGGCAGGAAGATCCAGTTGCCGGGCCATCTTGATCTGCGCGACCGAATTGTCCATCTGGCCCGCGGCCATCTTCTGGATCCAGCGGCGCGTGTAGTGGAACACCTCGGTCTCCACCGGTTCCACGTACTGACGCAACATGTCGTCGATCTCTTCGACCGACACCTGCTCACCCTTCTGGATGAACCCGGCCGCCTCCATGGCGGGCAGCAGTTCGGCGTAGTTCTTGTCCCGTGCCAGCCGGATGCAGTTGCCCAATGACGCCGGGAAACCGCCCGGCAGCGGCGCCACCGCGCCGAAGTCGATGACACCCATCCGGCCGTCGGCCAGCAGCATGAAGTTTCCCGGATGCGCGTCGCCGTGCATCATCTCCAGGCGCTTGGGTGCGCCGAAGGTCAGCTCGGTGAGCCGCGTTCCCATCAGATCGCGCTGCTCGGGTGTGCCCTCGCGGATGATCACCGACATCGGGATGCCGTCCATCCACTCGGCGATCACGACCTTGGGCGCGCTGGCCACGATGCGTGGCACCTTGAAATGCGGGTCGTTGTCGTATGCGGTGGCGAAGGCCCGCTGGTTGTCGGCCTCCAGTCGGTAGTCCAGTTCCATCTCGGTGCGCTCGATGAGTTCGGCGACCACGCTCTCGATATCCGCCCCCGGCGCCAGCTGTTTGAACACCGAGGTCAGACGCTGGATGGTCTTCAGGTCGGCGCGCAACGCCTCATCGGCACCCGGGTACTGGATCTTCACCGCGACGGTTCGGCCATCCGACCACACCGCCTTGTGCACCTGCCCGATGCTCGCCGATGCCACCGGGGTGTCGTCGAAACTCTGGAAACGCTCCCGCCATTTGGTGCCCAACTGCTGATCGAGCACACGATGTACCTTCGCCGCGGGCAGGGGAGGAGCCTCGCGCTGCAACTTCGTCAGCGCCTCGCGGTAGGGCTTGCCGTACTGCTCGGGGATGGCGGCCTCCATCACCGAGAGCGCTTGGCCGACCTTCATGGCGCCGCCCTTGAGCTCGCCGAGGACGGTGAACAGCTGCTGGGCAGCCTTGTCCATCAGTTCTGCGGTGACTTCGTCCTTGGATTTCCCGGTCAGCCGCTTGCCGAACCCGAGCGCGGCCCGGCCGGCGAAGCCGACAGGCAGGGTGGCGAGCTTCGCGTTCCTGGCGACGCCACGCCGTTTGATTTCTGACACCCATCCATCATCCACCACGTAGCTGAGTGCTCCGCTACGAACCGGTAACTACCTCGGGCTGATCGTCAGCATCTGCAGGACGGATGCCGTGACCAGTGCTTGGTCACCACCGACCCGCGGGCGACGTCGAACTCGACGGTGTGGTCCAGCGTCAACGGCGCCGGTGTGCCTGCTTCGGTGTCGGCTGCCACATCGGTGTCGGCGCGCAGCGTGCGCACGACGCGATCCACCTGGGTCAGCGCCAGCGCGGCGGTGCCCAACAGCGTCGCCCGGTCGGCGGTGCCCACGGAGTGGCGTAGCTGTGCCGCAATGGCCGGCCAGGCCTCGTCGCGATCACGCCGGTGCAGGTCGGCGCACCGCAGGCAGGAGGTGACGCCGGGCAACACCAGGGGGCCGATCAGGCCGGTGCCGTCACGCACCAGCACCGGAAGATGCGGGATGCGGGCGGCGTGCAGATCGCGCAGCACGCGAGGGTCGGCGACCAGGGCGTCGGCGAGCAGCACCAAATCGGTCCTGTCGGAGGTCACGGCGGCATGGGCCCGGCTGCTTCGGGTGACGCGGGTCGCCGAGCAACGCAACGCGCCTGCCAGCAGATCCGAGAGCGGTCCGCGACCGTGGATGCGTACCGCGACCGGCCGATGTGCCGGCGACGGGCTGATCACCACACCGGCGCGCACCAGGGCGGCGAGCAGATCGGCGACGGCGACGGCCGCCTGCTGCGCTCCGAGTTCTGTTGCGCGACTGGCTAGTTCGTCTGCGGTTGCGGGATCCTGCAGCGTGCGCAACAACTGGGCCAGCGTCGAGGCGGTCAGTCCGGCGGGCGGGTGCACCTGCACCGCGCGGCGCGGATCCCAGCCGACCTGCACGGTCCCGTCGGGACGCCACAGCACGGGCATGGACGGGTTGAGTGCATAGCGCCGCATCTGGAGACTCTGTCACGGACGGCGCGTGCGCCGCTTCAGTTATCCACAGGCCCGTCGGGACCCTCGTTGCGCTCCAGGTCGGCCAGCGCCTCGTCGATACCGCTGGTGTCCCCGCCGATCACCCGGTCGATGAATCCGGCGGGCTCGTCGAGATCCTCGGCGCCGGGGAGCAGGTCGGGGTGCTGCCACACCGCGTCGCGGGCGTCGGCGCCCACCGCCTCGGTCAGCTTCTCCCACAGCGCGGCGGCCTCGCGCATCTTGCGGGGCCGCAGTTCCAGCCCGACCAGGGTGGCGAAGGTCTGTTCGGCGGGGCCTCCGGTGGCGCGGCGGCGGCGCAGCATCTCGCTGAGTGCGGGGGTTCCGGGTAGCCGGTCGCCCAGGGCGGCGGTCACGACGGTCTGCACCCAGCCCTCGATCAGCGCCAGCTGGGTCTCCAGGCGTTCCAGCGCGGCGGTCTGTTCCGGGGTGGCCTTAGGCTCGAACATGCCCTGGCTGAGCAACTGCTCCATGGCCGCGGGGTCGGCGAGGGAGGCGGGGTTGAACCCCTGGGCCATGTCCTCGATACCGCTCATATCGATCTTCATGCCCTTGGCGAATGCCTCGACATTGTTGAGCAGCTGGCTCGACAGCCACGGCACATGGCTGAACAGCCGGTGATGGGCGGCCTCGCGGGCGGCGAGGAAGGTCAGCACCTCGCTGCGCGACTGCTCCAGACCCTCCGACAGCGCGTCCACGGCCGCGGGCATCAGCGCCGCGACGCCCTTGGGGCCCAGCGGCAGACCGATATCGGTGGACGTCAGGACCTCGCCCGCCAGCTTGCCCAGCGCCTGGCCGAGTTGGCTGCCGAACGCCATCCCGCCCATCTGCGACATCATCGCCAGCAGCGGTCCGGCCATCGCCTTGGCCTCCTCGGGCAGGGCCTGCGCCCATACCGAGGAGATCTGCTGGGCGACGGGGTCGCACAGCCGCTTCCAGGTGTCCATGGTGTTGTCGATCCAGTCCGAGGGCGACCATGCCGCGGTCCGGATGGTGCCCGCGGGCAGGGGTGTCGCACCGTCGAGCCAGGTCTCGGCCAGCCGAACAGCATCGCTGATGGCCGTCGCGGTCGATTCGGGGACGGGGGCGACGAAGCCGATCGAGTTCGACGCGAGCTGACGCGCCAGGTCGTAGTTGACCGGCCCGCCGGCCGAACCACCCGGGCCGCCGGCAGCCATTCCGCCTGCGCCGCTGAACATCTCGCCGAGTTTGGTGAAGATCTGGCCGAGATCGGACATGTCGAATCCGGCACCGCCCAGACCGAAGGGATCTCCCGAGGGATCGTTCTTGCGCTTGTCGCGATCGGGGTCTTCGCCGGAGGAGAAGCCGAAGGGCAGGTCAGACATACCGTCAACGGTACCCACCGACACCTGCGCGGGTAGGGCCGCGGGTCACGCTGTGGGTGAACGCGCTCTACTGTGGGCGGCGTGAACAGGCGGATTCTGACGCTGATGGTGGCATTGGTGCCGATTGTGGCCTTCGGTCTGCTGCTGTCGGTCGTGACGGTGCCCTACGTGGCGCTGGGGCCGGGCCCGACCTTCAACACCCTCGGCGAGGTGGACGGCAAGCAGGTTGTCGACATCAAGAGCACCGACGGGGTGGCCGGTGAGGTGGTCCATCCGACCAGCGGGCATCTGAACATGACGACGGTCGCCCAGCGCGATGGCCTGACCTTCGGGCAGGCGTTGCTGTTGTGGATGTCGGGTCGTGATCAGCTGGTGCCGCGTGAGTTGGTGTATCCGCCGGACAAGTCCAAGGACGATATCGATCAGGCCAATACGACCGAGTTCCGGCAGTCCGAGGACGATGCCGAGTACGCGGCGCTGTCATATCTGAAGTACCCGAAGGCGGTCACCGTCTCGACGGTGGAGGACAAGGGTCCTTCGGCGGGCAAGCTGCAGCCCGGCGATGCCATCGACATGGTCAACAACGTCGCCGTCGCCGACCTCGCGGCGTTCCAGGCCGAGGTGAAGAAGACCAAGCCCGGCGACCAGCTGGTCATCGACTTCCGTCGCAAGAACGCCCCGGCGGGCACCACCACCGTGACCCTGGGCAAGCACCCGGAGAGGGACCAGGGGTATCTGGGTATCGGCGTGGTCGACGCACCCTGGGCGTTGTTCGACATCGAGTTCAACCTGGCCAATATCGGCGGCCCCTCGGCAGGGCTGATGTTCAGCCTGGCCGTGGTGGACAAGCTGACCACCGGTGACCTCAACGACGGCAAGTTCGTCGCCGGGACAGGAACCATCGATGCGGACGGGAAGGTCGGTTCGATCGGCGGTATCACCCACAAGATGCTCGCGGCGGCCGAGGCCGGTGCGACGGTGTTCATGGTGCCCGCGGAGAACTGTGCCGAGGCGCTGACCGCGCGCGAGGACAGCATGCAGTTGGTGAAGGTGGACACCCTCACCACGGCGGTTGACGCGCTGAACACGATTTCCGCCGGTGGCGAACCCCCCACGTGCTGAGAATCTCCTTGGCGGTTGGTGCGTAGCATGAGGACAGCTGCGTCCAGCAGCTCGAGGCGTTGATGTTGTGGCGGGTTTGTCGGTGCGCCACGCAACCAGAGTGGAGTTGACGAGTTGGGTATGCGGCCGGCGGCGCGAATGCCGCAGCTGACACAGCGGAGCCGGATTCTGATCGGTGTCGCGGTAGCAGTTGTCCTGTTGTTGTTGGTGGGGCCGCGATTCATCGACGGCTATGTCGACTGGTTGTTCTTCGGTGAGCTCGGGTACCGGTCGGTGTTCACGACGGTGCTGCTCACCCGCATCGCACTGTTCTTCGTGGTGGCGGTCTTCATCGGCGCGGTCGTCTTTGCCGGCCTGGCGCTGGCCTATCGCACCCGGCCGGTGTTCGTGCCCACGGTGGGTCCCAACGATCCGGTGGCCCGATACCGCACGACGGTGATGAGCCGCCTGCGGCTGTTCGGCATCGGCATCCCGATCTTCATCGGCCTGCTGGCAGGGATCGTCGCCCAGAGCTACTGGGCCCCGGTGCAGCTGTACCTCAACGGCGGTGAATTCGGGATCACCGACCCGCAGTTCGGTATCGACCTCGGCTTCTATGCCTTCGACCTGCCGTTCTACCGGCTGGTGCTCACCTACCTGTTCGTCGCGGTATTCCTGGCGTTCGCGGCGAACCTGCTGGGCCACTACCTGTTCGGCGGCATCCGCCTTTCGGGTCGCTCCGGTGTGCTCAGCCGCGCCGCCCGCATCCAGCTGATCGCGCTGGCCGGCACCCTGGTGCTGCTCAAGGCCGCCGCCTACTGGCTTGACCGCTACGAGCTGCTCAGCAACACCCGCGCCGGAAAGCCCTTCACCGGTGCCGGTTACACCGATATCAATGCGGTGCTGCCGGCCAAGCTGATCCTGCTGGCCATCGCGGTCATCTGCGCGGTCGCGGTGTTCTCCGCCCTGGTGCTTCGTGACCTTCGCATCCCGGCCATCGGCCTGGTGCTGCTGCTGCTGTCCTCCCTGGTGGTCGGCGCCGGCTGGCCGCTGATCGTCGAGCAGTTCAGCGTCAAACCGAATGCGGCGCAGAAGGAAAGCGAATACATCAACCGAAGTATCACCGCCACCCGAGATGCCTACGGGCTGACCGACCAGACGGTGGAGTATCGCAACTACGGCGGCGATGCCAATGCCACCGCCCAGCAGGTCTCCTCGGACACGGCGACCACCTCGAACATCCGGCTGCTCGACCCGACGATCGTCAGCCCGGCGTTCACCCAGTTCCAGCAGGGCAAGAACTTCTACAACTTCCCCGATCAGTTGGCGATGGACCGCTATGTCGGGCCCGACGGGCAGATCCGCGATTACGTGGTGGCCGCCCGTGAGCTCAACCCCGACCGGTTGATCGACAACCAGCGTGACTGGATCAACCGGCACACGGTC
This sequence comes from Mycolicibacterium neoaurum VKM Ac-1815D, assembly GCF_000317305.3. Next base: position 1,842,423 of record NC_023036.2, read on the forward strand.
TACACCCACGGCAACGGCTTCGTGGCCTCGCCCGCGAACACGGTGCGCGGTATCGCCAACGACCCGAACCAGAACGGCGGTTACCCGGAGTTCCTGGCCAGCGTGGTCGGCGCCAACGGCAGTGTCATCTCGCCAGGACCGGCGCCGCTGGATCAGCCGCGGGTGTACTTCGGCCCGGTGATCGCCAGCGCCCCTGACGATTACGCCATCGTCGGCAAGGTCGGCGATGTGGATCGCGAGTACGACTACGAGACCAACACCGAGACCAAGAACTACACCTATCAGGGCAGCGGTGGCGTCCCGGTGGGCAACTGGCTGGCGCGCGCGGTCTTCGCCGCCAAGTTCGCCGAGCGGAACTTCCTGCTGTCCAACGTGATCGACGACAACAGCAAGATCCTGTTCAACCGTGACCCGGCCCAGCGGGTCGAGGCGGTGGCGCCGTGGCTGACCACCGACAACGGTGTGTACCCCGCCATCGTCAACAAGCGGATGGTGTGGATCGTCGACGGCTACACGACGTTGGACAACTACCCCTATTCGGAGTTGACGACGCTGTCGAACGCGACCATCGACTCCAACGAGGTGGCGGTCAACCGCCTGCTGCCCGATAAGCAGGTGTCCTATATCCGCAACTCGGTGAAGGCCACCGTGGATGCCTACGACGGCACGGTGACGCTGTACGCCCAGGACGAAAGCGATCCGGTGCTCAAGGCCTGGATGTCGGTGTTCCCCGGAACGGTGAAGCCCAAGGCGGATATCTCCGAGGAGCTCAAGCAGCATCTGCGCTACCCCGAGGACCTGTTCAAGGTGCAGCGTGCGTTGTTGGCCAAGTACCACGTCGACGACCCGGTGAAGTTCTTCACCAACGCCGACTTCTGGGATGTGCCACTGGATCCCAACCCGACGGCCAGCAGCTTCCAGCCGCCGTACTACATCGTGGCCAAGGACCAGGCCAAGCAGAACGGTGAACCGTCGTTCCAGCTGACCAGTGCCATGAACTGGATCCGTCGTGACTTCCTGGCCGCCTACATCAGTGCCAGCTCGGATCCGGACACCTACGGCAAGCTCACGGTGCTCACGGTGCCCGGGCAGGTCAACGGTCCGAAGCTGGCGTTCAACGCAATCAGCACCGATACCGCGGTGTCCACCGAGTTGGGTCAGATCGGTCGCGACGGCCAGAACCGTATCCGGTGGGGCAACCTGTTGACCCTGCCGATCGGTAACGGCGGCTTGCTCTATGTCGCGCCGATCTACGCCTCGCCGGGTACCAGCGACGCGGCCTCGACGTATCCGCGTCTGATCCGCGTGGCCATGATGTACAACGACAAGGTCGGGTACGGCCCGACGGTGCGTGATGCGCTCGACGAGATCTTCGGCGCCGGAGCGGGTTCCACCGCGACCGGTCCGGCACCGGCCGATGGCCAGGCCGGGCGTCCGCAGGCGGCACCGACCAATGGTCAGCCCGCGGCCAACCCGCCGGCCGGTCAGCAGGGCCGGACGCCGGCACCGGCGGCCGAGCCGCCGGCGGCGGCCGTGCCTCCGGGTGGGCCGGTGACGCTCTCGGGTGCCAAGGCCGCTGCGCTGCAGGAGGTCAACTCGGCGCTGGACAACATGCAGCAGGCGCAGACCAGTGGCAATTTCGAAGAGTTCGGCGCGGCGTTGCAGCGTCTGGATGATGCGATGAACCGATACCGCGAGGCGCGCTAGTAATTCTGTGTTGACTCTGCGCCCACGGCGGAACAGTGCGAGAGCACGTCGCCGTGGGCGCAGAGTCGTTTCACCGCCGAGCCACTTGTAGTTCGTTCCAAGAAGACGCCAAGTGCGTCGCGGGAGGCTTTCCGCAGTTGCACACCGCACTGCCTGAAAGGACTCTCGCATGCCCCTGGCCGACTCCGTCGACAGCGACGTCGTGTCGACACTGCCCGAGCGCGTCAGCACCCTGGTGGCGCTGCCCGGTGAGCCCGGTTACGAGCGCTGCACACCCTGGAACGTCGCGGTCACGGTGCGGCCGGCCGCCGTGGTGTTCGCGACGGCGCCGCACCATATTGCCGAGACGGTGCGGTTCGCGGCGTCCCATGGTCTGCGCGTCGCGGTCCAGGCAACCGGGCACGGCGCCACCGCGATCGGCGCGGACACTCTGCTGGTCCTCACCGGGGCGATGACGGACTGCGTGGTCGACCCGGACACCCGCACCGCGCGCGTCGGCGCCGGAGCGCGGTGGCAGCAGGTCCTCGATGCCGCTGCGCCGCACGGCTTGGCACCCTTGTGCGGGTCGTCGACGAGTGTCGGGGTTGTCGGTTTCCTCACCGGTTGCGGCATCGGGCCGTTGGTCCGCAGTGTCGGATTGTCCTCCGATCATGTGCGGGCCTTCGATGTGGTGACGGGCGCGGGGGAGTACCTGCGGGTGACCCCCGAGGTTCACAGTGAGCTCTTCTGGGGGCTGCGCGGGGGCAAGGCCACCCTCGGCATCGTGACGGCGGTGGAGATCGATCTGCTGCCGATCTCCGAGTTCTATGGCGGCGCGCTGTATTTCGATGGTGACGATGCCGCCGCGGTGCTGCGTGAATGGGCGCGGTGGAGCGTCGGGTTGCCGGAGAACATCAATACCTCCGTCGCCTTGGCACAGTTGCCGCCGCTGCCCGGTGTTCCTGACCAATTGGCCGGACGGTTGACCGTGGCGGTGCGCTATACCGCGCTGGACGATTTCGATGAGGCAGCGGCACTTCTGGCGCCGATGCGGGAGGCGGCCACGCCGATCCTGGACACCGTCGGGGTGCTGCCGTACCCGGCGATCGGCGCGGTGCACGCCGACCCGGTCGATCCGATGCCCATACACGAGGCGCAGGTGCTCTTGCGCGACTTGGATTCTGACGCGGTGAGCGTGGTCTTGGACGCGGCCGGGCCGAGTTCGGGATCGGTGCAGACCATCGTCGAGGTCCGCATGCTCGGGGGTGCCATGGCCCGCCAGGCTCCGCACCCCAGCGCGTTCTGCCACCGCACCGCCAAGTATGCGGTGACGGTCATCGGGGTGCCGATGGGACCGGCTGCCGACGTGGTTGTCGCGCAGGCCGACGCGCTCACCGCGGCGTTGCACCCGTGGTCCACGGGCGGGTTGCTGCCCAATTTCGGGCCGGGAACCGATGATGCGCGGATGGCACGCGTCTACGACGCGGGCACCAGGCGCCGGTTGGCCGAACTCGCCGATCATTTCGATCCCGAAGGGGTTCTCGCGGTGGGCCAGGCGGTCCGATTCGGAGGCTAAAACCATGGCTGAGCAGCCGATTTGGTGTGCTGAACGCCCTTGGGTAATGTTGTGTTCACCGACGCGGGGTGGAGCAGCTCGGTAGCTCGCTGGGCTCATAACCCAGAGGTCGCAGGTTCGAATCCTGTCCCCGCTACTAGGTAAAACGGCCCTCGGAGATCTCTCCGGGGGCCGTTTTCATGCCTCTTGTGAACGGATTTGTGAACGTCGGGATTCCTGGCTCGTGAGAGCTTGACGCGTAACGAGCCCTCCCTGACGCTCAGGGCATCGCGCCGTTTCTGTACGGCATCGCCCTCGGGGCAGAACGACGCCCGCGCGACCTCGACTGATGTATCGGGCCTACGGGACGACTGGCCATTGCCGCTGTCGCCGAGGGCCCGATCTAGCCCATTGTCACGCCGACCGCCCTACCGGAGGACCGAAACGCGTTCACCGAGTTCGCCGCCGCCCCCGCAGCGGGTTAACCAGGGCGAGACAGTCAGGCTGTCTCGCCTACGGTCTCGCGTTCTTATGCGCTTGGGCGATAGTTCGCCAATGCCGCCAGTATGCGGGGCTCCAAATCCTTCTTGGTCCACGGGTGCTTCGACAAAAGGCGGCTTCTTAGTAGGGCGCGAAGCAGCAAAGGCGCCATGTCGGGGCTGCTCACCGTGTGACCACGGTAGTTAAACGAGGGATTCGTTTTCACCTTTCCGTGCGCAATGTCCGAGCGGTGGTCGTAGATTTTCTTTGCAAGGTTGAAGACTCCCTCAGGGTCATGGTCATCGAAAAGGGCTGCTGCTGCACGGAGTGCCATGCGATATTTCAATTCGGCATTCTCATCGAGCAGTAGCGCCTCAATGCCGATGGTTGCGTCCAAGGTGCGGTCCTCGTCGTTGGTTCGCATCAGCGCACGTACGGCTCTTCGAGCGGCCAGCTTCACATCGTCCGGAGCCGACGTGAGCGCCAAAAAGGCCGCTCCTATCTCGCGACCATGGTCGGGATCTATGGGTTGGGGGGAGGTATGCCAGGGCGCGAAGGACGAATTCTCCGGGTAGCGGGAGACAGTCTCGACCTTCCAGACCGGCGGCAGGTCGTGCACCCAGCGGTCAGCCCAGTTGTCAGGTCTCACAAGCACTTGGTTGTACCCCACCCGTCGACCCATGACGATGTGGATGCTTTGGATGGCCCGGTCAACTTCCTCGAAGTACTTCGAATCAATTGGGTTCAAGCCACCCCAAGTCCCCAGGAGCCGAGTCGAATAGGGTCGATTCGGGACGGTGATTCCCCGCACCACGACAGCATGGGTTGCGGCCGCAACGAGGTACGGATTTGCCCCCGACGAGCCGATGCTCGCGGCACGCGAGCACTGAAATTCTGGCGCGATGCGCTCGACGAGTACATCGTCACCAAGAAGGAAAGGCTCACCAGTGCCGAAGTCGGTGAGAGTCAGAGGTATAACAAGATCACCTGTCAGGTGAGGCGCGAATCTGGCGCGTTCCAATTGCGCGTAAATCTCAAAAAGGTCCTGGTCGGAATCGAGCCCTAATGCGGCTGCCCGTCCGATAATTGAGCCAACCAGCGTGAGGTAGTCGACTCCCAGGCTGCGCTCGCGGAACTTGGGGTCCTCAACGTGGTTGAACGGGTTAATCCCGTCCGCAAACGCCTCGTCGTGCTCGGCGGCCTGCCGAACGGCAGCCAACGCGTTACCGAGTTCTGGGACATCATGCACCGTCACGTAGGTGTATGTAGATGGCTCAAGCGCAAATAGCTTCGACCAGTCAACCGGCGCAGTTACTGGTACCTGGATACGGTCGAATTCAACGGTTGCCGGCCAGCCAGCGTCGTTCACCTCGAAGGTAGGCGGCTCGAAGCGGGGCACATACTTGCCGCTATCGACATAGGCCTTCGCCGTGGCCCACGCAGCACGGACAGCGGGAAGTGTGACTTCCCACAACAGCTCATGAATCGGTGAGCCAGTCACTTGCAATCCCCCTGTGTTTCGACTCAGCCATCGCTGCCCCTGCAGCTACCACCGGGGTCTACGTGGCCGCCAGCAACGCTCGCCAGAGTTGGAGCAAGAGATTGCGGTCCTCGACTGGCAGTTCCTCATGACCAACCCGTTCCATCACTGCCATCTCAGCCGCAGCGCGAAACACACCCATCCAATTCACGTTGGGTTGTTCGAACCGCCGGTCGAGGGCCGCGTGCACTAAGCGCAATTGCTGCGTGTGCTCGCGGCGCACGATGTCACGCAAGGCGACCAGGTGCTCCGGGGTCCATACATTGCTCACACCTTGGGCGAAACGAACACTGGCGTCTGGCATCTGCGCTGCTTCGGCGATTAAGTCCCCCACGTCGGGCACGCTACCGCCTGCCACCGACGAGGCAGGGATTACTCGGAGACTTCGGCGGTTAGCTGACTCCCCCATCGCTGTCGGGGTCGTCGGGCATACTGCCGGACGTGGCAGACACCTGGGAATCGCGTGACCTTCCCGTCCTAGAGGCAGCAGTCGAAATGTGGGAGGAGCATCGGCGGCCTCCGCGTGCAACTACGATCGAGGCCAGGACCGGGTTCGATAAGGACACAGTTCAACGGGCGCTGCGCGCCCTAGCTACGGAGCCCTATTTTGAGAGGTCTCTGTCGGGTAGCGGCGAAGTCATTGCCGTCGGCAAGCCCACCAGCGCCGCCCTGCGAGTCGCTGGACAGTGGCCGTCGCCCGAGGTGCAGCTGAACAGACTGGTCGCCGCGTTCGAGGCTGTCGCCGCCGATGAGGCCCGGCCCGACGAGGAGCGGAGCCGCGCCAAGCAGGCCGGTTTATGGCTCACCGGTGCGCTTCAACAGATCGCCATCGGCGCGCTCGGCGGTGCGGGCGGCAACCTGATGACCGGATAGACCCTCAATCATCGACCATCAGCAGGAGTTGGACGACATCAGCGAGTGGCGGGTAACCAGGGTCCGAAACCCCTGGGGTCAGATTCCCCACACCGGGGGTGGGCGGTATCTCTCCGGTGCCGCTCGCGCCTACATGGATAGGCTGCTCGCTCAGCAGCGCGTGCCTGACACGGAGAGCCGTCGGCACCATTACGTGCCGCAGGCGTACCTCCGTCAGTGGTCTTTCGATGGTCGGCGGGTTTGGACGCTGGATACGGTGACCGGGTTGGTGAAGCCGCTCGGCACCAGGGACGTCTGCGTTAATGAGAACTTCTATCGGGTTATGGGACCAGATGGCGCTCCGCACAACCGAGTCGAGAAGCTGTTCGGTGTCGTAGATACGGAACTTGGTCGAGTTCAACGACTGTTTGCCGGTCTCGAAGATCCGGAAGCACTGGACTTCGATGACCTCCTAGGCCTCGGGATCACGATGGCTGTGCAGCGGACGCGAACTCTGCAGCAAAGGCGCGTCCAGATCCAATACAGCGCGTGGATGGCGGCTCAGAGCCCCAAGTTTCACGTAATCGCAGACGACGACCAGAATCCGCATCAAGCAGCGGGTATCCACACCGAAATGCTGTTCAAGGCCATGTGGGGCGGCGCGGATGTGCTCATCAAACGGCAGATCGAGGTCTGGCACGACCCGAAGGCACGGTTCATGACGTGCGATGCCCCTGTGCTGATTCCATTCGTGCGGTCCGAGCGACCGGGAACGCTCGACGCCGAATACATTATTTGGCCGGTGAGCCCGCAACGCGTCGTGGCGCTCAGCAGGAACGACGTTGGCGAGAAGGCGGTCATCCGCGAAGCGACAGGTCAACTCGTTGGCGTTGTGCGAGATGCTGTGGAGCAAGGCCGCGAACGAATGATCTTTGCCAGTGAGGCCCAGCGTGACCGACTGCCAACTGGCAAGCTGTTCCGCCGCCGCACGCAAGTCCGCCTCCGATGCTCCGATCGCGGTCCGATGGGCGAGTACGTGCCCCCACCTGGTTGCGTTGTGAAGATGTCAGAGACATTCTCCGACAAGCCTGACGTCTCGCTCTGCGAGCAGGGGCTGCACTCGCCGGCTCCCGGAATGCTTGAGTTTGTCTGATCGTGATGGGGCGGGGCTTCCGTGTGCGCGGGATCGACTGAGACCGGGCGAGGCATTTCGTGAGTCGGGCACGGTGCTCGGGTGAGAGCTGGGCGCGGCGTCCAAGAACTCCTTTTATAAATTTGCAGAGGTCGTTGGTCGTTACGCCTGGACACCCTTGTATCCCGGAAACGGTGGAAACGCAGATTCACATGCCGGCCCGCAACAGGTTTCGAACCTCCGGCACTCACCTAGAGCAGCCCCGCGAGGCGCATAAACGCTTCTGGCCTCAATCGAATGCAGTTGACGATCCGTACCCGTCCCCGATGAGGAACTTAGCCGCCTGCTCAGCGGCTTCCCGGTCGTCGTTCTTGAGCACATGCGCGTAGGTCTGCAGGAAGAACCCCACGTCTGCGTGCCCGATGCGCTCGCTCACGATCTTGGGGCTGACGCCAGCCTTCAGAGCGGCGGTCGCGTACGAGTGGCGAAGATCGTGGAAGGTGATGCGTTCGAGGCCGGCTGCGGCCGCCAAGCGGTCGAACCGTTGACGGATGGAGTCGGGGTGCGGTGGTCGACCGTCCTGGAACGTGAAGACGTAGTTCCCGGGGTGATAATCCGTCCCGAAGAATGCTCGCTCTTCATTCTGAAGTTCTCGCCACTTCTCCAGTGCCGCAGCGGTAGTTCGGTCAATCGCGATGGTTTGATCTGCGTTGTGCGTCTTGCCGCCGGCCTTATCTCGCGCGTGCCCGCCAACGACCACTCGATTGTCGTGCACCGTGATCTCGCGAGCGTCCAGGTCGACGTCGTGCCATCTGAGGCCACAGATCTGCCCACGACGTATTCCGGTGGTGAGTTCTAGAAGAAAGAGCGCGGCGAATCGATCGTGACTGACCGCCCGCAGAAACTTCTGTATCTGCTCCGGGTTCCACACGGTGCGCCGAGCCCGGGAACGTTTCGGCGGCCTCACGTTCGCTGCTGGATTGTGGGCCTTGTACTTCCACGCGACGGCATCAACCAACGCTCGGTGGATCATGGCGTGAATGTTTCGAACGGTCTTTGGTGCTAGTCCGGGATTGACCCTTCTCGGGACGATTCCTGCCTTGTACCGACGGACAGCGGCACGAGCGGCATGAATCGTTGTGCCACAAACGTTAGCGACTTCACGTGGTGCCGGCGACTCTCCGTCGACCACATGGGTGAGCCAATAGCGATACATCTCGTAGTTTCGGTCTTGTTTGATTCGGCCTTCGTTAAGAAGTTTGGCGTACAGCTTCAGCAGCTGTGGTTCATTGAGTTGCTGGAGCTTTTCTGCCCCGATGTGGGGCACAACGTAGCTCCGGGCGTAGTCCTTCCAGTTCTGCCACGTTGTGGCATCCATTGATGCCTCAACGGCGACGAACCATTCCGCGAAGAATTGAGCAACCGTGCGGGTAGAGGGTCGCACCACGCGACCCTGATCCGCTTCCCGCATTGCATCGCGACACGCTTTCCATGCCTCCTTCTCAGTTTGAAATCCGCCCTTCGAGATCGTGGGATATTCGCCGGTAGAAGCATCTCTTTCAGGCGCCCGGAAACGGTATGTCCATGTCCGCCCACGCTGATAGACGGCTCCCTTCACGAGGCGATCAACTCACGCAGTTCTGCAGTGACGATGTAGACGCGTCCTCCCAGCCTGCGCACAGGAAGCTCGCCAGATGCAGCGAGTCGGTAAGCAGCAGCGCGGCTAATTCCCAGAATGCTGGCTGCGCGCGGGACCGCGAGGAGCAGCGGAAGATGATCAAATACGTTTGACTCCATTTGATTTCACCTCCCCACAGCCGTCGTTGAATTGTCTCTCGGCACTGACAGCTTCTGAGGGCTGCATCGCGGGCAGAACTCTGCTGCTTCTGTGCCGTCCGCCTGTGCGACTGTGATCGTGCGCGACAAGGGGTCTTCGCACTCGCCGCACCACGGCCTCTTTCGCCGGACGGAGAAGGTTGGTGGGGTTGGCAGCTCTGATAGCCGCGACGCGAGAACGGCAGCGGGATTACGGACTCCCTCAGGCCGGGATGAAAGGTGGGCCAACAACGTTTGCGATGTCCAGCCCGCCGCGAAAGCCTCCTCGATTGCCGGTGACAGTCTTCTCGCTTCTCTCCTGCTAATTCGCCACGGCGTGGGAAGAGACTCCAGCACGGAGGCCGATGATGGTTCGGGTGGTGGTTCTATTGAAGGGTTCAAGGGGTCCGCGAATTGGACCTCCGGCGGTCCGGGAGGTGGACCGTCTCGGTCTGGAGATCGGACGGTCCCGGTCGCGTTGGCGGACTGAGGGAGTCCGACATCAAGACTGGGGCGCGAGTGCGTCGCATCGGGAACTTTGAGGAGGTAATGACTTGGGCGTCTGGCTCCGGATTTGTGGTACTGAGCAACTCGCACAACGAGCCCGGCCCCTTCCAGCTTGTTAAGCGCCTTTAGGACCGTGCTTCGCGCAGCACAAGATTCCGATACGAGCGTACCTAGGGACGGGTAGCAGGAGAGGCTCTGGTCTGCGCGGTTCGCTAGCAGCATGAGGATAAGACGCTCGATAGGAGTCTCGACCTCGATATTTATTGACCAGTTGAGTGCTTTCCAACTCATCTATCGCCCCTACTTACCAAAATCATTGCGTCGATCATTCGGGTTCCACACTCTCTCGAACGGCTAAAGGCGAACGCTCGGACGGACGTCGTGCACGCTCGCTCCGGCCGTCACGAGCTGTAGCAATTTCAGTTAACCGGAACGTAGTTGAACGGATGAAACGGCGTCCACTACGTTGGGCAACTTAGTCAGATTTCAATGCCTGTCGTCATCCCGCCCGGACAAAAGGCGAATCTGGAACGGTGCGGGGCGCTCCGCCGTGACGGGCCATGTCGTCTGCGCAAGGGGGCATCAGAGACATCCACGCAGGGACCGCAGATATGCGTCCTCTGTGGTCTATCCGTGCGAGCCTGGCAAGCCGAAAATAGTTTTGCAGCAGCATGGTTGATCACTAATTGAGTGCTAGTTGACCCCTAGTTGGGACTCGTTGTGCACTGGTGAAGCATTCATTAGTCCATGAACGTGTGCGTCTCTGATAGTCGGCCGGGGGCGATCAGTGCTGTTGTTAGCTAATACCTTTGGACTGGTGGTCAATCGCCGCGCTGTACCGGTAGCCTGGGGGTGTGTACCGCACCACGTCGGCTGCAGGGTTTGGGCGATGCCAGTTGAGCCCCGTCGAACGCGCGCCTCGTCGTTGTGGCCACGGTGACAATGGGTCCGATTGGCTTCTCCGAAGTCACGGAGGCATGTTGTGAACGATGAACTGAGTCAGGCAAATAACCGCGGATTCGAGCTCGGCAGGAGACATGCAGCACTTGCGGATGTCATTGGACAAGCAGCAGTCTGGGCAAAATCTTTCGGGGTTTCAACCGCCGAGGTCCTACCTGATGGGTCGGTGTTCATGACATACCCGCTCACGCAGCATGCTGACTACCTCATGGAGCTTTGGAGGCTTCTTGGGGGCGCGTGCGTCAACCTGGCCTCCTCTTTCGAAGGCCGCATGAGCGCCCAGGATGTGTCAGTAACGCCACTCAGCTACGGGGCTGCGATCCAGTCACCGACATACGTGATCGGCGCAGACTTCGTACACGTCCTTCAATCAAGAAGCGCGCATCGCTCGACTTTGCAGGATCTTTGGCGAAATGAAGTGACAAACGCAGCAATGTATCTCAGTGTTTGCGGTATTCGCACTGACGGGCTGGAGCGGTATGCCTCGATCTCACAGGCGCTCTTCGACGACGCTTCGAGGGTGGTGCGTGAAGCCTACGCACACTCGGTGGCGGTCACCTATGGGCGGATTTGGGCTCGTGCTTCCCAGGCCAATGAGGGACGCGTACTCATGGCATGGATGAAGGCACTGGCTGACGGAGGGTTCAGCTTCGAGGAGTGCGTCTTGGAGCTGCGCGACCTAAAAGTTGCATCGCCGGAGGCGGTGTCCTGTTGCCTCAATAGCAAGAGTGCTTGGCTGCACGAAGAATGAACGTCCTGATTCTGGCGGGCATTCCTAATACGGAGTTCGATGTCCGAGTTGCCTTGTTTGATTTCAGATATCAAGGATGGTGTTGTGTGCGCTGCAGGTAAGGACATCGGAGTTGGTCGAAGCGTCCCTGGTCGCAAGTCTGTCGATATTTTGCTCTCGGTGCCAGAAGAATTGAAAGAGCGCATGGTCAACACCATCGCGTGGACGCGGCCCCATACCGGCATCAGCACTCAACAACAGTTCATCCGCAAGGCAATGGCTGATCTATGCGACCAGCTCGAACGTGATTACAACGGCAGCAGAACATTTGAACCACCCGTAGTTCTCGACGAGTGAAGGCATTCCTCGCAGACTCGGCGGCCTGGCTCCCTCGTAGGTGCGCGGCGAGCTCGCCGCAGTCGACGACCTCGGCCCGTCAGTCCGCCGTTTGTCCCCTGCGAGTCGTAGGTAGTGGGAATTTCATTGGTTAGTGTCTGACCGCGGTATGCCGTAGCGAGCGCGGATCTCCTCCTCGCTGAGCGTGCTGTCTGCTTTTGACTCCTGCAGCGATCCTCACCGGTCTGCCTCAGTGATAGGCCAGTCATCGTCGTCGAGTGCAGCGCTTATGTCCTCGTCGGCCGGGTCAGGCTCTTCCCACACCGCGGCTTCGGTAGGGGGTAGCGGCTCGTCGAAGTCATCTGTGATAGCGAGGTCGGGCAGTTGACCGAAGCGGCGCGGGGGAGCGGGGGGCAGAGGAAGCTCTGATCCAGCGTCACCGTCCTCGCTTGTCATCCCTCCAGGATAGGGAAGTTGGGACATCCGGCGCGGGAACGGACGGGCTCATCGTGGTGGGCGACGCACTCAGGCGCTCGCTTCCGGCTTTCGCCTCGTTGTCGTCGAACTTCGATTCCACTCGCGAGGTTTCTCTGCTCAAATCTCGACCAGTTCAGGCACACACCCTCCACCAGCGCTGACTTGTCGAGTGTTACCTATAGGCAACAGAACTGCGGAAATTTGCTCTTTCGAATGTGCCCTCGGCGGTGGCCCGGTGTCACTCGCTCGCGATACCGTCGTGTCATGACCATGAGGGGCCGGTGGCGTCACCGCACCCGGATAACCGCCGCGACGGCGGCGTTCGCGGTCGCAGTAGGTGCAGTGGTGACCAGCGGCCTAGCCGTCGCTCATCCGATCGAACCGAGCCAGCACACGGTGAACGTGGTCCCCTCGCCGCCGCCTACCTACAGCAGCAGCGACACCCAGGCCGCTAAGGCGGCCGCCTGCTCGGCATGGGATCGGGCGGCACGTTCGACGGCGGTGGCGAGCAAGTCCAGCGCCGAGGCGTTGGAGCAGAGCTGGACAAGTCCCGAGAGCCTCGCCGCATTGGCCACGGAGAAACGTACCGGTATGGCCGCGGTTTCGTACCTGCGTACGCAACTGTCTGACGCCACACCAGCTTCAACGGCGAAGCCTCTGCGTGCCTGGATGACAACGAGAATCGACATGCTTCACGCGCTAAATTTGCGGCACTGGGACGAGGCCGATCACGAACAAGAACGCAGTAACGATCTGATCGATGTCATCACGTCCGAGTGCGGGTTGCGCTGATGCCGGCTGTCGGAGGGTCTACGGGATCGTATGGACGGCTGATCGTTACGCCAGATATGGAGCCACCGGACGCGACGCAGTGGGACACCCAGGAGCAGACCTACCGGGCTGGTGCCGCGGCGTGGGACGGAATCCACCAGAAAATCGTGACTGACAACGCGGAGTTTCGCGATGCCGCGGATTCGCAGGGCTTCGACGAGGCGCACCGGGCGGGCGCGGTGTTGGCCGAGGAAGCCAAGACGATCGCCGAATGGCACGAGAAGTGCGCCAACAAGTGCGCCGATATCGCCACGGTGCTGCGCGATACGCGCTCAGGGCAGGAGCAGCTCGTCCGCGAAGCGGACGCCAAAATCGCGAGCGCGAAGCTTCCAGGCGAAGCCGAGGCCCTGGTGACCCATTACCAGGGCATAGCCCGATACCAAACCGAGACGGGAGTAACCGCCGCAGTGGCCTCCCACACCGCCTTCAAGGCAAGCACCGAAAACACAAGGGCACTAGATCTTTTAACGAAGTGGGGCGATGTTCCCACCGCTCCACCAGTCCAGCCCGTCGACCATACGTCGCCCGGTATTGAACAGGACGAAAGCCCCTACAGCGACACCGAAAAGCGGAAAGCCGGTGCGGACGCACCCGAGCCTGTGGCCGACGCGCCGACAGATCCGGCAGGTACATCAACCACTCAGCCTGGAGTTGGTCCCGGCAGCAAGACGGCCGCAGGTGACGAGGGGATCAAGGCCGCGACCGGACCGGCGACGCAGCCGACGCCTGGCGTGACTTCCTCACCGGCGGCCTCAGCGCTCGGCGGTGGCGGTATGCCGTCGATGGGCGGCATGGGTGGCGGCGGGATGGGTTCCGGTGGCGGGATTCCGAAGATGCCCGGCGGTCTGGGAAGCGGCGGCATGCCGGGGATGGGGTCTAACCCGCTGAGTGGCGGTGTCGGTCAGATGGCCGGCGCAGCAAGTGGTGTGCCGAACTCAGGAGCCGTGCCAGGTGCGTCGGGCAGCGCGTCGCCGTTATCGTCGGCATTCAACCAGGGAATGGCGACTACAGCGGGGATGGGCGGCGGAATACCGTCTGCACCACCTCCAGCCCCAGCGAGCCCGTCGCCGGCCCTATCGGCCGGTGGTGGGCATGCGGCACCCCCGGTGTCGGCGGCCCCCGGCGGGGGCGTCTCGCCGGCCGCGGCGCAGCCAGGCATGGTGTCGCCCGCCGCCCCGGCTGCCGCACTTACCGGCGCGGGGACCGGCGGCGGTGGTGCGCCGATGATGCTGCCGCCGGGTTCCATGGGTCCCCCAGCAGGTGCGCCGCCTCCGGCACCGACCGTGCCGGCGGGCTCCCTCAGCTCAACCAATGCCCCAGCACCGCCCGCCCCGTCCGCAGCGAGTGCGGCTGCGGGCCCGACTCTGATTCCGGCCGGCGTGGTCGCTGCGGGCCAGACTGCAGCCGCACGGGAGCGCCGCGAGTCCGCAGACGCAGCGGCGTCCAAAGAGATGGTCTGGAAACTGCAGCACGCCGCCTACATGGCGCGCAATCCCGCAACAGGGTGGGCGGTCGGGGTGTTCCGCTCCCCGAGCGGCACCGAGACGGTCATCACCTCCAATGACGGGTCCAGCTACATCCCGGCTGGCGTGTTCGTTCCGCGCTCGGTACGGGTACTTTCCACAGATCCGTTGCTGGACGATGACGCTCGGCAGAGGTGGTTCGGCTGGGGCGATCCCGCACGGGTCCTCGTCGAGTACGCCCAACTGCGCGCCCAGTGGGGCTGGAAGCTGGTCGCAGCAGCCACCACGGCGGGGGTCAACGTCTTGCGCGATGCCGGGGTGGAGCATCCGCCGTCGTGCTCGGGAGACACCAACCCGCTGCTACAACAAGGCGTCGAGGTGCCCGCCCCCGTGCTCGACGACATGCATGTGCACCGGCTGGCGGTGCTGTGGCCCGAGGTGTATCCGCGGTTGCTACGCATCATGGACGCCGACCCAATTTTTCAAGACCGGATCGTCTCGGCGGTGACCGCGGCGATGATCAACGCAGCAACAACCCAGGCCCAAGTCATCGATGGCGGTATTGACGAAGCGTTACGCCTGGTCTGGGCGATCCGCGGCAGTGACGGCGAGCCATCCCTGCAGCAGTGGGCGGACTACGATAAGGCGGCCAGGGCCCTCAACGTCATGACCGCGATGCGCCGACCGGCTTTCGCCACCAATACCGGCGCGGTCGCCGATCCCAGCGACACCACCGAAGAGCTGGCCGGCTACCGGGCGCACTGGATGGTTGCGCGTACAGCCGAGCACATCGGCGGGTGGTCCAGGCGCCCGCTGCCGCTACCCGACATGTGCTACGCCGCAGCCGCTACCGGCGATCCTGACCTGCGCGACATGATCGTCAAGGCCCTTGTCAGCGTTGAAGAGGACCTCCAATACGAGGCTCCTCGATGACGACTCCAGAGGGTGCGGACGGCGCGGCCTGGAGAGTCGAGCTGGAGCGCTGGCATGCCGAGCTGGCCAATACCATCGACCAAGCATCTCTGTGGGCACGGGAGTTTCATGTGTCCACCGGGGACGGCCGCTGGGGCGATACCTCGGCACCGCCGAGCTATCCACTGCTCGGGTACGCCCACCGGCTGGAACAGATCGGTGCGACGCTGAAGATGTTGTGCGCGAACGCCTCTCTCGACCCGCCAGTCTTGAGTTGGGATCGCACCACGCTGAAGGCACCGCCGAGGATCCGGATACCTGGGCGCGACCCCGATTGGCGAGAGGCCGACTACACCGAGGGCGGCCAATATCTCCTCTACATCCGGCCCAGCGGCCCTAATTCCGATATCGTTACTGCACAACAGTATTGGCGCACTGCATTAGGGTTCGCCGCTCCGTCGGTGCTGGAACGCGAGTTCGGGATACCGCAGCTCGCTACCTACGCGGAGCAGGCTCAAGGGCTGTTCGACATAGCCCATGACACGGTGCGTGCGGCTTTCCGTGACAGCGTGGCCGCCACCTTCGGCCGGATATGGGCCACGTGGCCCACTACGGGGGATAGCGCCCGTCCGCTGATGATGTGGATGACAGAGCTTACGCAGTTCGGCTGTTCAGCCGAGGAGTGCGAGGCCGTGCTCCGCGATATCGAGGTGTTCGACCCACAGGCCGTGGCGCACTGCCGCGCGGCCCACGAATGGTGGCACCCAGAAACAGCCTGACCGCTGGGGGTTATGCGGCGGTGATGGCGATGTGGAGGCGTTTCCCACAGGCTGCGGCGAGCCGTTCGAGGGCGTCGATACCGGGGATGCGTGCACCGTTCTCCCAGGCGGCGACGGCGGATTGGCTGGTGCTCATGGCTGCGGCGAGCTGGGTTTGGGTGAGGCCGGCCTCGGTGCGGGCGGTGTAGACCAGCTCGGCGAGGTCCATTGCTCGGCCGGCGTCGTGGTAGGCCTGCTGGTAGGTCTGGCGCTGCTCGTCGGTGAGGGCGGCCTGGCGCTGGGCGCGGGCGGTTCGGTAATCGACCCCACCGTTGGTGGTGGCGGCCGTCTTCGCGGCGGCGGGGGCTTTCTTTGCGGCCCTCTTCGGGGCAGCGGTCTTCTTCGCGGTGGCGGTCTTGACGGTCATGGCTGGGTTATCCCTTCTTGGCTTGGTGGCGTCGTAGCGCTTTGCGTGCGCGGGTGACTTCGTTGCGTTCGTTTTGGCGTTGTTTGCGGAAGGTGGTCAGGGTGACGAGCTGGCGGTCGGGGTCGGCGGTGTAGGTGATGCGTTGGTTGACCTGGCCGCAGCGAAACCTCAACTCCCACAGTTTCTCTGAAAGGTAGCGGTTGTGCGGCATGCCGAGGGTGATGCCCTCGGCGGTGAGCCGGTCGAGGGCCTGATCGGCCTGGGCGAGTTCGCTTTCAGACAGACCGGCATACCAGCGTTCCACTTCGCCGCTGAGCATGATCCGCCACTCATCACCCACGCCCCGACTATACCGGACTCGGTATATACCGTCAACGATATATATCGAGTGCGGTGGGTGTGCCCGCGTCAGTCGATGTCGAGGCCGTGTCCGCGGTCTCTGCCTCGATCGCGTGTGGGTCCGGTGGTGAGAGTGCGCCAGCTGCGGGCAGCGATGGCGCGGTGTTCGTCTGCGGCAGCGGCAAGTCTGGGATTGTCGATGTCCGTTGCGGGGCGGGTGTTTTCAGCCCAGGGGAGGGTGAGTCCGTCGAGGAGTCGGCGGGCGCTGCCGGGCTGTCCGTTGTCGATCAGCAGGAGGCGGCCGTGTGCGGGGACCAGGGCGGTGGCCACCGCCGCAAGGGCGTCGGGGTCGGCGGCCGCGGCGTCCTCAACGACGATGACCGGTCCGCGCCGAGTTGGTTCGTGGATGGTGATCTGCTCGGCGAGGTGGTTGAGGCTGAGCCGGTCGGGCTGTGGGGTCGCGGTGACGCGGACGTGGTGGCGGTTGGCGGCGGTGGCCGCTGTGTGGATCGCTTCGGCGAGGTCGGGTGTGTAGCGCTCGGCCGCCACGGTGGCCACGACGTAGGGCACCGACAGCGCGACCGCGGCGGGGTCGGTGTGTGGCCGCGCCATGGCGAGCGGGTCGGCGTTGCGCCAGGCGGCGGCCAGGACCTCGACGAGCGCACGCTCAGTGGCATGCATGCTTGCGTGCACGCCTTCGTCCTGGGTGGTGGCGTGGTCGACGACGTGCCGATCGGGGAGGGCTGCGGTGCGGGACAATGCGTCGGCCAGCCGCCACCACAGCGCCGCGGCGGGCATCTCATCGGGCAGCGGTCCTTGGCGTGCCGCGACGGTGAGAGCATCGCGAATGTCGTTGGTACGGGCCGCTCTTGTGAGGTGGGCGGCCAGGGTGGGCCAGTAGGCGTCGGTGCGGATGCGGGGGTCGATATTGTCGAGGAGGTCGTTCAAGCGGGCGGGGTCGGCGCCATCGCGCTCGATGGCGTCGGTGCCGTGGCGTTGCAGGAGGTCTTGGATTGCGCGGGTGGCCACCGGGTATTGGGGTGGGCCGGTGAGGCGGGTGTCGGTGTCGTCGACGCCGGCGGCGGCTCGGAACACGGCGATTTCTGCGGCCAGAGCGGGGTTGGCCGTGACCAGGGGCTGTGCCCAGCTCGGCGCGGTGTCGGGGGTCCAGGCGCGGGCTTGTTCGCGGATCTGCGCGGCCAGCTCCTCGACAAGGCTTTCTCGGCGACGCAGGTAGTCGCCCCACTGCGGGTCGCCGGCCAGGGCGGCGGGGATGGCGGGCAGCCAGCGCAGCGGCCCGCAGTCGCGGCCGGCGGAACCGGTGGGGTCGATGCGGTAGTCCAGCACCGCGGCCGGGTCGGCGGCATCGTCGAGGCCGCCTCGAGCGCGGGCGGCGGTCAACAGTTGGCCGGGATCGGCACCGGAGAGCGCCCGGATGGTCAGGCGACGACGCAGCACGGGCCACGCTGCGCAGGTACTGAGATCGGTATGCACTGATTCAGCGAGGGCGTCGAGACGGTCGCGGGCACCCGCGCCGAGCTGGTGCTCGGCCGCAGCGCCGAGGGCGTCGGTGAACATGTCTGCGGCCGCGGTCAGTCTGCGGGTCGGGTCGGCGGCTTGGCGGGCGGCGGTGGTGGCCGAGACCTGGCCGCCGTCGCGGGCCACGATCCGGGACAGGACGTCCACGGCGGTGTCGGGGTGGGTGGCCTTGGGGGCCAGGATGCGGTGCGGGTCGGTTTCGGCGGTCGAGAGGTAGAGGTGGTTTTCGGCGCGGCCGCGGGTGAGGGCGACGTAGAGCTGTTGGCGGGTCAGGTGCTCAGCACCCACCACGTGGCAGCTGTGCCCGGCGGTGGAGCCCTGGGCGCCGTTGATGGTGGCGGCGTAGCCGAGGGTGACGTGTTCGGTCACGTAGTCGGCCGGCAGGGTGATCTCACGCCCGGTGCCGCGATGACGAGCCCGTAGCGCCCCGTCGCGGGCGACGTCGAGGATTTCGAAGGTGTAGCCGTTGCGGACGTAATCAGTGCCCGACAGGGGCAGCCAGCGGGCGTTACGGCGGGTGCGGATGACGTCGCCGACGCTGGCACGGAGTTGGTCCGCAAGCACGGTTTCACGACCCGGGCCCCAGTTCGGGTCAGCCTCGATGAGGGCGGCCAGACGTGCGGTGCGGGCGCGGGCGTTGAGGTCGTCGACGATCGCGTTGGTGGGCCCCAGGAGCAGGCTGTCGCGCCCGGCGTTGCGGTCGGCCAGCCACGCCGAAAACGCGGTGTCCGCGGCGGTCTGCTCGGCGCCGACGTGAATGCGCCCGGAGTCGATGTAGAAGCCGATCCCGGCCGGATCGCCGCCACGCAGCGCCAGCGACGCCGCGGCCTCGGAGCGGGAGTGAAACCGGACCACTTCCGACAGTGACAGTGCCTCGGTCTCGGTGGCGATGTCGCGCAGCACCCCGCCGGCCGAAATCGACGCCAACTGGCAGTCATCAGCAACCAGCCGCACACTCGCGCCCTTGCCCTGCGCGTCAGCAATCATCGCGTCCAGACCCGCGGTCGACGCCATGCCGGCCTCATCAACGATGATCAACGTGTCCGGTCCGATGTCGTTGAACCACTGCGGTGTTCCGAACGTCGCAGCGTTGTCCGGATCAGCGCAGTGGACGTACTTGTCGAGGGTGTCGGTGGTCGCGCCCAAATCCTCCCCGAGCACGATCGCCGCTGCCGCGGTCGGGGCCAATCCGAGGACATGTCCACCAGAGCTGCGCCACGCATGCGCCAGCGCGGCCATGGCCGTGGTCTTGCCCGCCCCGGCGGGCGCCAGCGCCAATGCGACGCGACGTCCGCTGGTGGCCATCTGCTCGACGAGCGCGGCCTGACCGGGGTTAAGTGGCTTGCCGCGGGCGGCCGAACCGGCCAGCGCGATATCGACCTCGGAGGTGGTGGCGACGCGGCCGTCGCAGCGTGCGACAGCGGCCAGGATGCGCTGCTCTGCGGCGAGAACTTCGCGGCTGGTGTAGGTCGCCACGCCGTGGCGGCTGTAGACGCTTGAACCGTCGCGGCGACGCAATGCGACAGGCTCACCCAACTCGTCGTCCTCGCCACGGGCGTGAGGCACCGAGAACGCCTCAGAAAGTGCGGTGCCGGTGAGCCGTTCGACAAGCTGCGACACGTGTGCGACACCCTCGCTCCGCACGACCCGAAGGGCTTCGGCGCGCACGTGGTGGGCCTGCCAGGTCGCGCGCGATTCGGACACGGTGGCGATCATTGCGACAGCACGCGACGCCACCCATTCCGCGGTGATTTCCGGTGCCTTCTGGACGCGCCGGGGGCCCAAAACTGTGGCCAGCATGCGTTCCAATCCATCGTGGCCGAGCACCTCGATAGCTTGGTTGCGCCAGGTGGCGCGCTGCTCTGCGAAAGAGCGCGGTTCGTGCTTGGCTTCGCGCGATTCCAGCGTCGCTTGTTGAGCCAATGCGAGGGATTCGATGGTGGTGGGTTCGCGGCCGTGATTGTGCTGGAACTGCTTGGCCAGCTCGGCGGTGCGGGCCTTGATCGCGATGCCACGACTCGACCAACGCATCATCAATTCCGCTGACATCCCAACGATCTCGCGCACGGGTCGTTTACCCCGTCCACGGGACGCCTCGGCGAAGTCCACACCGAGCCGGTCGATGGTGTGAACTTCCATGCGGGTGTTGTACATCTCCGAAGCCGCCACGATGAGCCGGTGCAGCGGTTGACCATCCAGAGCGAGCCAGCGGCGCACCCCATTTTGGTCGAGGTAAGACACCTTGTTGGCGATCGCTACATGGGTGTGTAGATCGGGGTCCCCGGCACGTGAATCGCGATGGGTGAACACCGCGGCGATGAGCCCTTCGGTGTCGACTTGTGCGACACCGTTGGTGCCGGTACGGGTAAAGGCGGCGTTGTCTTGCAGCCACTCCAACACGTCGGCCACCGCGGCTTCGTGAGCGGCCTCGATCTGCTCGGCAATCTCTCGCGGGGCAATCGCCCACAGCGCCGAAATCGACTTCACCGGAGAGAACGTCAAGTCATAGCCGGCCACCGCTGTAGTGCGTGCCCTGGTGGCCCGCGCGACGAACCCTGACAGCTCCCGTTCATCGGCCGGGTCACGGCCAAACTGCTCAGCGAACATCTCCCGAGCCACCTGTGTACGGATGCCTGCCCGCACGTCATCGTCGATAGTGGCGTTGCCCGCCAGACCGGCCCCGATGTTGTGCGCGCGGAACGCTTTCCCGACACGACGGGTGAACTCCGACGAGGGCTCCTCCCGCACAGGGTATTTACGACCTAGCTGTGCGGCCGCGGTCGCGGGTTGAGCGCGCAATCGCGGGGACAGATGGGCAAAAATCTTGTCGGCGTTGGGGTGCCAACCCAGCCCAAACAAGGCCTTCATTTGCTCCTCGGTGACCACCGATCCGCCTTCGACGGCCCACACCTGTTGGCGCACTTCGCCGCTGACCTCACGGGCTCCTGTGTCGGCCAACGCGGCCAGGCCGCGGCCCATCCAGCGGCCCGGCGATTCGCCCTTGGCCGAGTAATAGTCAGCCAGGCTGGAGCGGCCCCGCTCGGTGCTGTCGGCGGCAGCGACCTGCCGCACCAGGTACAGGTAGCCGTCCCCGGCGGTCAGCTTGTGCATCGACATCAACGCCGCATGCACCCCTTGGCCCGCATGAGCCCGAAAGTACGGAGCCAGCCGCAGAAAAAACCACCACCAGAAGCAACATCTCCAACCGCCGTTACCAAACCGTGACCTTCATGCAAGAGGTGTGTTGTGTTTCGGTCTGTGGAAACAAGGGATGGGAATGAGAGGAGCTGGGACGCGGCAGCGCGTGTGCAGCACGATGGGGATGAGAGGCGTTGAGCGATAGTCAGATCGGCGAATGGGATGGCACAGGAAGTGCTAGTGCTGAGGTGTTGTCAGTGGTGGTTGGGGCGATGGTGCTGGCGCTGCGCTCGTCGCACGGTGGCGGCGTTGAGAGTGGCATGCACTCCGGGGCGGTCCTGGGAACCGATGAACAGCACGTCATCACGGCGGGTGTGCGGACCCCATCCGTCGCTGACGTTGACCGTTGACCGCGACGACCGACCCTGGCGCTACCTGCGTCCGCCAAAACCAGGCATCGCGCAGCGTTGACCCGCTGTCGCCATATATCGGCACCTGTGCCTTGCACCCGTTGGGCTGTCGTTTGTAGACCCGCAGCAAGTACAGCAGACGCAGCCCGTGAGCGAGGGCATAGTCGTGCAGCGCGACCCACTGCTGTACCGCGCCGACATCACTGCTGTCTTGCCGCTCGCCAGGGGTTGTGAACAGTGTGCGCGGTTGCTTGCGTTGAACCGCCAGTACGACAACGACAATGATCGCGGCCAGCACCGCCAGAACAAGCAGATCCACAGTTCACAAGTGATCGTCGAATCGGCGCGCATAGTGGTCGCGGGCTATACGTCTGTCGGCGTCGGCGGCATCACTGTTGAACGCAGTCGCCAGCCGCGCGTATCCGGCGTCGAGATCATGCTCGCCCAGCACTTCGGGCTGGCTCACCTGCCGGGGCTCGCTGGGAGTGGGCGTCGACATCGTTCAAGGATAAGCCGTAGCGGTGCGGGTGGACGTGGGTTGAGGGGCAGCGGGGATGTGCGGTAGGGGTTGCGTCGACCACGCTGAGCGTGTTCCTAACCATCAGCCCCGTCCTCCCCGCACGTGTACAAGGCTTAGTCGTTGGAACGTCCGAACTTCTGCGCGGCTGCGAGCTCCATAATGATGCCGGACGACCCCAAGGATCCGTCGCCGTACGTGCCTCTGCCGGCGCACCCGTCGATATCCGCGACGTGTTTGGTCTGCTTGCTGGTACCGATTAGGAACGCCGACAGGTAGCGCCGAAGGAGGTTGAGCTTGAGCATTGCAGGCAGCCCGTGATCATCCACGTAGGTGGCGGTGGCGCCAGTCGCCATGCGGATACCTCCCCGACCAGTAGAAGTTCCTGAAAGCCTGAGGACACAGCACGACTACTGACCGAGGGCACGCCGCGCTTTGCCTGATGCCGCGGCTCGGGCCACCGTCAGCTCGCGGCGCCGGGACGCGCGCCGTCGAGGCGGCGGTGGATCACCGACAGGGTGCCCAGCACGTCGAGCGCATCCTGCTCGGACACCTCCCAGACCAGTCGTGGTTCGTGGGCGGCGGGGTTCCGGAACGCAGCGAACACTCCTTCGGCAAGAAGCGCGACGCCGTCCTGCTCGTTGCGCTCGGTGACAGTGGAGCAGTCCGTGATCAGGACGCGCGGGGACTTCCCTCGGAGCGCCGCCTGCACGAGTGCACGGCCGTCATTATCGAGTCCCGACTTCTCCCGCAGCCGCGCTCCGAGGCCCTTGACCGCTTCGAACACGGCCTCGTAGCAGTCCGTGCGCAGCAGTTCCTCACGGCAGTGGCGGACAACTTCTGGATGCGCGCCGCGCTCGGTCAGGCGGCTGCGTAGACGCTCGCTCCGCGCAGACGCTTCGGACGCTGTGGCCGCTGTCATGGCAGCTCCGATGCGTCCATCTTCGCGCACCCGGTAGCCCGACAGTGACAGCACCTGGGTCAGCTCGTCCCGGGCCACTGCGGCCTTGGCCTGGCGGTCCCAGATCGTGTCGGGCTTCATCGCCGCGGTGATTACGGCCAGGATCGGCCGCCCGTCCCGCTGTGAGTACTGCTTCTCCTGCATGCTGGCGGCGACGCGCTTCCACTTCGTCTGGCGCTCGCCGAGGGGGTCGGGCATGCCCACCGATATGAGGATCCGTGTCAGCTCGGGGCCCGTATACAGCTCTCCGATGATCCTGGCGATGTTCTCAATAGACCCGTGACCGAACGGTGCGACCGTAGCTGTCATTGCAGCAGGCTATCGTCGCGGGCCGACAGGCCAGGGACACGCGGACACGGTCGTCTCACCCAGTGGTTTGGCTCATCTCCAAGCGGCGGGAGCGAACAGGATGTCGAGCCGCTGCGCGGCAGTTGAGAGTTCCCCGGGGGCCGAACGCGACATCCACGAGACGAGCGAGGGCGTCGTGCGCGGCTTGGTGAGTTCCGCGTCCATTGCGAGCGGCTCGTACGGTCAGCCAGGTCAAGGCCAGAGATGTGATGGACGACGATGTACGCCGCGTCCCTGGGCTCGGCCTCACGTGCCGCTGACACGTTCGTTTGTGTTGGAACGGAGAGCAATTCGGTCCGCATCGGCGCTCTCAGGAATAAATCGCCCTCGGCCGCATAGTGCCGCTTCCCTTTCGGGTGCGTGCTGTCTGCCAGCCGTGTCGCTGACGACGGCCCGAGCTTCGGGGTGCGTCCGCATCGGTAAGTGCTTGCTGATCATATGCGGAACCGGGGCGGTGCTGATCGCACGAGTGGGATAACTCAGTCCGTTGTTGGCCAGATCCGCCATCACAGCGGTGTCGGTTTCCCCGTCCGGCAGAACTTCAGCATCGCCCATATCGGCGGCTGAGTATCGTCACCTGACTTGGCCCCGCCTAATTCTCCCCAAGGATTGGCCGACTATGCCGCCGGGCTGCGGCAAATCTCAACAGCTGAGACGGGACGCGGCGGAGACACGCGCTCCGATACTGTGCGTGTGCGTCGAGTGAGCAGCGTGGAGGGTCGGGGGGAGCAGATTGCATCGAGAGGTGTTCGTACAGGCACTCCGCGGACTGGACATTCCCGAAGAAGTTCTGCGGGATGTTCCCGATCTCCCGCCGGGTGTGCAAGGACTGTTGGTATACGGCAGCCGGGCTCGGGGAGATGCGGTCGCAGACTCAGACTTAGACCTACTGGCTCTATCTGAGCGAATGTCGCCGAGCGTATATTCCGGCCTCGTTAACGTGAGCTTCTACACAGTCGATCAGTTAAAGTCGGGCGTTGGAACTCTATTTGGGGCGCACTTGCGACGCGATGCGCAGATAGTTTGGGATCCGACGGGACGACTACACGACGTCGTGATTGGCCTAGGTGAGGTCGACACAGCTCGCCTGTTCAGCCGGGTCAGAAACATGTCGAAGGTCTTTGGCGCTTTGGACGCTGACCTACCCAAGTATCTAACCGGTCTCCTTCGCGAGGCTCGTTACCTGCTTCGAAGCAGTCTCTACGCGCAGGCAATTGCCGCTGGCGACCCGTGCTTCTCAGTCCGAGAGATTGCGACCCGCCACGACGACCCGTCGTTAGTTTCCCTTTTGGCATCTCGGCACGAGGGTCCACCTCAGGTCGTTGACCTGCGGGAATGCTTAGTCCGACTTGAGCGCGTACTTGGTGAGTTGCCTCCGAATCCTCACGGCTCTCTTGAGGCACTGATAGTTAACGAATGGAACGACGGAGGCGATCTCCTGGCGATTGGCTTTATGGCGCTTGGTCTTGTTGGTGCGGATACTGGTTATGCGGAGGTGGATAAGATTCTTCTATGAGCCAGAACTCAATTGCGTTCGTCGGCGATGTGCACGGAAATTCCGATGCCCTGCGGGGTTTGATAAGTCACATCGAGAAATTGAACGTCCAGAAAACCGTCTTCCTCGGAGACTACCTAAATAAAGGCCCCGATTCGGCTGGTGTAATCGAGCTGCTACTCAATGAATCGCAGCGGCTGCCCATGGTGCTGCTGAAGGGGAACCACGAGAAGGTTCTCCTAGACGCGCTCGAGAGTGCTAATCTAACTCACTTTCTCAAGATCGGGGGAGCGAAGACGATCCATTCATACTTGCGCCGTCCGGTAGGCCCTAATGTTCTGGCTGAGTTTGAGTCGCGGATACCTGTGACGCACATCGATTTCCTTCGAAGTATGCCGGACAGTTTTGAAAATGCGGATGTGGTTGCTTCGCATCTACCACTTTCATCGCCCGAGGATCGCTACAGAGTGTCAGCGCATGTGTCGGTCGGCGCAGTGCCATTGATCGAAACCAGCAGTGCACGAATTGATACCGGATGTGGATCATTTGCACACGGCCGCCTAACCGCATTCATATGGCCGGCGAGGACTTATTTTCAGGTCGACAGCGACGGCTCGCCTGTCATTCAGAACTAGGCCCATTCATCAAGTTTAGTTGCCAAGCTTTTCGAGAAGCCAGCGCGCGCGCCCCTCGCCATACTGGTTTCCCATGGCTGTATTGAGATCTAGACATTTCTGTGCCCGGGACTTGGCCTTGTCGTCCTGGCCAGCGGATCGATAGCACTGAGCCGTCACAAGATACGCGATTGCTTCACCTTGTCGATTACCGATCTGCTGATTTATTGCCGCGGCACGTTCCGCGTTTTCTATCGCCTCCGTGGCCCTTCCCAATCGAAGGAGGGTCTGGGCAAGAAGGATTTCTGCGTTGGCACGTAGAGTGTCGGGTGGTACGTCGCGTAGCCCGGTTATAGCCTTTTTTGCAAATTCCTCTGCAGACTTATGGTCACCGGTCCTCCCGTGGATACGGGCTATGTTGACCAAGGACTGAGAAATTTCGACAGTATCATCATGCTGTTCGCGAATTTCACGCGCAGATTCGAATTGTTTTAACGCCGAGTCGTAGTCTTTCACGGCTTGGTAAGCAATTCCGAGGTCGTCGAGTATCCGGCATTTGACCCTCGTAGAGAACGGATCGCTGTCCACCAGGAGCGTCAGGGCATGCTGCAAACGGCCAATTGCGCCGACTTCGTCCCCTTTCCGGCGAAGTATGCGGGCGTCAGCGGCGAAGGTTTCAGCTGCCAAAGCTGAGTGGAGAACGCCCGGCCCGGTTGCAAAGTAGTCGATTACGCGCTGGATTACCCGCCGGGCGTCGTCGAGATCGCCGCGACGTTCGAGAAACTTTGCATACGCAAGTTGCTCTGGCGGGCCGCCGACCGCAGCGGCTTCTTGTAGCTTGTCCCCACCGATACCCGGCTGACCGAGTTCAATCAGCTTCTCGCCATCGCGGCGCAGGTTTGCCGCCCGAAGAATATCCCTACCCGAAGTTGGGAGAAGTTCGACGTGTCGGGCCACCTTCCTAGTCGTTGCCGTGGCCGCCCACCCTTCGAGGCGATCGGTGATCTTGGACTTTAGGTCCCGAAAGTCGGAGGGACGTTCATACATCACCGCGTGAGTGGCCGCCATTTGGTCCTGGAGCGATTCGATTCGCGTATCAGGTGACTTGGAGGGCAGAAACGCCACCCACACATCCCGCATAGGCTGTTCAGGCCGGCCAAGCTCCAACAGTCCGGTGAACAACTCCTCCTCGGTGCCGGACGTGAAGCCCCAGGGGCTCCCTGGTTCGCTACCCCAAGACTCTTTGAACATGGTTATCAGGTAGTGGGATTCGCCGATCAGCTCGTTGATTGCCTCCTGGGGTCGCCGCGCGGTCCCGCGAACGCTTTCCCAACCCACCATCTTGAATTTGACGCCAGTCGATCCCTGTCGCGAGTTGTGTTCGTCGATGCAGGTTGAGATCAAGGTTCGCTCCGTGGTGACGTCGCCGGGCGTCGCGACGAACACGTGGAGAGGAAGGGAGTCTGGCATAGGGCACCTTAACCTGAGTTGCATAGGGTGCTGCGCCGACGGGCGGTGCTGCATCCGTGCACCCAATCGTTGCTGTGTCCGCCGCGCGGGTGGAGCCGCCGGAGCACGCACAGGCGAGCGCGGCCCCGTAGCCGAATGTTTCACCAGTTTCCCGAGCCATACTCTAACAACGTGATACAGCGAACAGAAATGGCAGAGCCCGCCTGAACTGCACTTTTGAGGCGCGCGTCGAGGCACAGGCAACGCCAAACAGCTCCCTGGGGTCAAATGGTCGCAGGGTCAAATCTGTCAGAACGACACCCACAAGACGCTGCGAGCAGCTCCGCCTGCGTGTGCTACGACTGGCGGCTTACGTCTCAAGCAACGTGCATTGCCATTCGGCCCTCGCCAGCAGCTCATCAAAGGTGACGATCTCGGGCTCATAGAGATTCCGACGATAGAGCTCGAAAGACTCGTATTTCTCTTTCTGAATCCCTCCCTGACCTCGTAGCTGATCAAGCGAGCCGACGATCAGAAAGGAACGCGGACGCACCACATAGGTGTACTCGCCGGTCTCCACCCCGTCGCCATCCTTATCCGCGAGGCGGTCCTGAATTTCACGCGTCGCAAGATGCACTGTCTGCTGAATCTGAACGACACCACCACTGAGCTCTGTTGATGGGGCCCAACAGCCCGATCGATACTCCTTATCAACAAGCAACGTTCGATGGTGCTTTATCTCGGCAAAAATCATGGCGCTGATGCGGCCGTTGGTCCGCATCAGCGCATCTGTTCTCTTCCCAGGGCCTGAGATGGACGCGCCTGTCACAACCTGTTCCAGCCGTTCCGGGCTCCAGCTGGTAATCAGTTGGCCCGCCAGGTTCGCCCCCAGAAGCCAGGGTTCCATCTCAAATAGGTTCTGCCACACCTTCTCCGGACTACTGTGGTCGGCTGCAACTTCATCAAAGAGGTCAGAATCTTCGAGAAGTCTGCGGAAAAATCCCACGACCGTACGGCGACGCGAGATCGCAATGACGTCGGCAGCGCTCGCGTCGAGCTCGATTAGCCGTCTTAACGATCCCGGATCTCGTCCATATAGCGCTGTCATGGCTTCCGGATCTCGAAAGAAATCCTGAAGGACTTGGTCATCAATTCTGACCGAGGTATCGCCTTCGACAGGGATGCTGTTGACCATCCTGATGACGTCGATGAGGCGCGTCGCTCCAGTCCGGTCGAGATCAAGCAGAACCTCTAGTTTGCTAGAACCCGGATTTGTTGGAACTCTTTGAATTACGAGGCGACGAACGTTACCCGCTTCGCGGGCAACCTGAAGCTGGATCTGTTTGCGGCCACGGGGCGTCGTCGCCACGATGTACTCCTCGATGTCGTTATCGAGCTCGGTTGTTGACGCGTCGTCGAACGTCGGTTCATCGAACACCTTTGTCACATATCTGGCTGGCTCGCCGTGGTCCCGGGATGCCGGAAGGTTCAATGTGAAGCTCCGCGAAATGTACGTCCGGTGCGGGAGTCTGCCCTCCGCCCAAGTCACCTCGTTGGGAGGCTCCGGGAGCGAGAAGATGCTCTTGAATGCCATAGAATCCCCCCTACTTTCCATCGCAGGTCAATGACACCGATCGTAGGGCTATACACGGAATGTGTGGTTGATTAGCGCTCCCGTGAACCCGACTTTTCTTAGTCTGTCAGTGGCAATCCGGAACGGCTGTGTTTCGGAAACGGCAACGCGTCAGTTACCGGAGCTGGCAGCCGACGGAGCAAAGCTGCGCGCCGCTAGGGGCAGGTAGTCAAAGATTTGTGGCGACGAGATTGATGTGAACGGATTTGTGAACGAAACCGTGCGGAACGGGGGCGACCGCCTCGACACGGCGTGACATGGGAGACGCCAAATCGCAGCCGACCTGCGCATTAGCGACGTAGGTATAAGCGCGAGATTCCGACCGGCCGGCTCATAACCCAGAGGTCGCAGGTTCGAATCCTGTCCCCGCTACTATGTGATGTCGCAAGACATCGGAATAGCCGCGGACCTACTTTAGGTCCGCGGTTTTTTCCGTTTGGGGCCTTTGGGTGCGCCGGTGGGTTGGTAGTCCCTGGTGGGGTCGAGGGTGAAGTCGCGGAGTGTTTCTCCGGTGGCGGCGTCGATAATGGTGATGCGGTGGTCCTGGGCCAGGATTAAGACGCGGGTTCGCTAGTGGTGTCGGCCTATGCCGATGTGGTGGAGTCGTCCGTTGACTCGTAGGGTGACGGCTCCGGCTTGGTCGACGCGGTCGGTGCGTACGCGGTTGTGGGTGTCGAGTCGGGTTGCTGGGTCGGCTTTGGGGCGGCTGGTGTAGATCGTCGTGGGTGTTGCGTGGTGGGGCAGCGAGCGATGTGGGCGGCGGTGGTTGTATTCGTCGACGAAGGCGTCGAGTTGGGTTTGTAGTTCTGCTGTTGTGGTGGCGCGGGGTGCGTTGGTGAGCCATTTTTTGAGGGTTTGTTGGAAGCGTTCGACTTTTCCGCAGGTGGTGGGGTGGTTGGGGGTCGAGTTGATTTGGTGCACGCCGAGTCGGTGCAGTTCGGCTTCGAAGATGTTGCGTCCGCCTCTGCCGCCGGCGAGGCGGGTGGTGAAGACCATGCCGTTGTCGGTGAGGGTGGAGTACGGGATGCCATGTCGTTGAGTGGCTTTGACGAACTCGGTGACGACGATGGTGGCGGTGACGCGCCGGTGGGCGGTGACTGAGATCGCGTGGCGGGAGCAGTCATCGAGCCAGGACTCCGATTTCGGTGTCTGCGCCGCCTGCGAGCCGCCAGTGGGTGAAGTCGGCTTGCCAGCATTGGTTGGGTAGTTCGGCGGCGAAGCGGATGTAGGACGATTTTGGCCGTTTCTGCGGAGCGGGGTCGACTAGGCCGGCGGTGTGTAGGTGGCGGCTGATGGAGGCGGTGGATACGCGGAGTTGGTGGTGTTCGAGGTGCCAGGCGATGGTGTGGGGGCCGGCATCGAGACCTTTGCCCGCTAGTTGGTGGCGTAGGTCGATGATCAGGTCGACGGTGGCTTGTGGGAGTCGGGTGGGGCTTGTTTTCGGGCGTCTGGAGCGAGGTTCGAACGCTGCTTCGCCCTCGAGGGTGTAGCGGCGCACCAGTCGGGAGATCCAGGACTGGGAGACGCCGTAATCGCGGGCGACCTGCGACTGAGAACGGCCTTCGACGAGTACAGCGGTGACGACCAGGCGAGCCTTCGACACCAGCTGAAACTGGCGCATAGAGCTATGCCGATGTCTTGAGACACCCTATTCCGATGTCCTGAAACCCCACACTGTCCCCGCTACCCAAGTTCGAAAGTTCGAACTTGGGTCCTGATAAACAGGGCGTAAGTTCGAACGTTTCGACGTTTTGACCCCTGTTACGCCGGTTCGTGCCGTGTGTGAGATCGATGTCAGCTCCTCGTCGAGCAGCTTCTTCAGATTCGGATCAAGCAGTCGCTCAAACAGGTCAGTCAGGCGCGCGTCGACAATCTCGTCGTCTGACAGGTTGAGTCGGCTGAACATTGCTTGATTCATCAACCGCCTGCCCCGGCTTCCGCTTGCGACGTAGGCCTGGTGGGGATCACGCATGAGCTCAAGGGCGTGGTCCAAACTTCGCTGTAGCTGATCGCGACTGAGCAGGCGTTCCTTGAGTACACGCTCGGCGGCTCCAAGCTCAATGTTGATTCGCTCTTGCTCGCTTCGTAGTTGCTCGAGCGGAACAGCTCCCTCGTAGTGCGCACGGAGCAGCATGGTGCGCTCAGCCGTGAGGTCGCGCACTGCCTTCTCGGCGTCACGGACGTACTTATCGCGTTTTGGTAGCGCGGTGTCGAGGTACTGGATGACCTCACGACGGATGGACGCGCGGTCCTGGTCGCTGCGGCTGCGTGTGCGCCAGTATTCTTCGATAAGCGCCTCGATGCTCATGATGGACATCGTTCGAAACTCGCAGTCCGTTCTGCGTTTCTTGGTCCGAGGCAGTAGACCCTCTGACTGGAGCAAGGTCTTAACGCCTGCGCCACGGAAGCGTGCT
Organism: Mycolicibacterium neoaurum VKM Ac-1815D; assembly: GCF_000317305.3. Next base: position 1,873,741 of record NC_023036.2, read on the forward strand.
TCCGAAAATTCGGATCACGCGGTCGAGTCGGTCCAAATCGACGGACGAGTGACGTCTGGCCACGAAGACGCTCAATGTAGTGATCCAAACGATGACTGCCAAAACAGCGATGAGCGAACTGATTGCGAGCACCTGAACCCCAAGCTCTGGCATGAGGCCTTGACTCATGCCACCGCGCGTGGGCAGTCTCGCAGCATTCGCCCCACCCGCCAAGGCAGGCTCAATCCGTGCGGGCCTGGGCCTAGTCTGCCCTCGGATCGTATACGCATCGAGTCGAGTTTCGCCGGTACTTCCGCGCAGGGAACTATGCGCTTCGGTGCGAGTACGCCGCTCCAGGGCCTGCGCGAAATACGTCCCGGCGTGTCGACGGCTGGTTGAGCTGATATGTCCGTATCGCCATTGATGCTGAAGGGCTACGACAAGAGGGCGTAGCTGACTGGCGTCGTCGGCACCACTGCGGCGGAGTCACCGCAACTGTTCTGCTGCTCGCTGGGAGCCGGGCGGTGGTCATGCATACCGGAGCCGATGTCCGACGGGGAAGTCAGACGCTCGGCCCCGGGAAAACCTTGAAGTGGCGCAGACGGGAGGAATGCAGCTAATGGCAAAGTCCAGTAGTACTCGGGTTACCAGCGCCAAGGTTGCGAAGCAGGCTTCGGCGCTGTTGAGCAATCCGAAGACGTCGGCGAAGACCAAGTCCGTGGCCGCCAGCGCGTTGTCGCAGGCGAAGAGTAAGCGGAAGTAATTCCGCTTGTTCGGCTGACAGAGCCGGCTCCTCTGTTCAGTCACGGGTCTCTTGTCTCGATAAACACGCATTGCGACGGTTGCTCGTATCGGACCGGCGCGAGCTCCTTATGAATTGGTCGCTCGATGCGACGCAATGAAACGAGCTGTGAGTGACAGACGATGGAATGTGCGGACCGGTTGGAGAAGCGATGTCAGAACACCGCCGTGAAATCACCAGCCTTGGCGCGGAGCTAGCCGCGCTGAGACCGGACTTGGAACTAGAGGCGCGACGTCGCTATCCCGTCCACCGGACCAGCCGCACCGAGGAACGCGAACCGATTCGCAGCGACGACCGCAAGTACGTCTACGAGCGCGACGGCTTTCGGTGCGTGTGGTGCAACGCGGTAGAGCGACTGACACTGGACCATGTTGTGCCCTGGTCAGCCGGTGGTTCGGACCACGTCGACAACCTGCGGACTCTTTGTTGGGACTGCAATGGGCATCGGTCGAACTTCCGACATATCGACGATTCGTGGCAGCCACTGCCTCTGACGTATTTCTGTATCAGCTGTGATGGTGACGGTGTTCACGGCCATCCCAATGACCACCCCGGAATGGCGCCAGTATTCTGCTGGTGGTGTCGGTCTCCGTCGACTGGTATCCCGAGCCGGTGGTGGGATGAGAACCCGAATTTGTTTTGGGATTACGACCTGAACTGGCATCGGGAGAAGCCGCCGGGTTTTACGCGCGATCTATGGGAGCGGTGGGTCTCGCATAAGAAGTTCCCGACAGTAGCGGCGCCAGTCGAGGTGCCCTGGGAACACATGAATATCGATCTTGCATGCGCTGATCTAATGGATTGGTGATCGGGTGAACGTGTGTGTTCGCCAGCTAGACGACGAACGCGACGCTGTATCTAGCGCGGGTCACTGCCACATAGAATTTGGCGATATCTCCTGCGTCCGCAACGTTTCGTGTCTTGAGATACTTCTTCATCTTACTCGTTGGGAAGATAAGAACACGTTCGTAGGTGCGCCCTTTGGACAAGCCGAAGTTGATGGCTTTATAGCCAAGGGTATTGGCGGTGACCATGTATCTCAGGACAGTCGGCCGGTAGGTAGACATGTAGTCATCAACTTCGGCTGCGGTGATCTGGAAGATACCGTCGTGAGATGTCTGTTCAGTGTTTCTTGAAGTTGTTCGAGGCAGATTGGGGTACAGGGCGTCCGCGAAGTCACAGATTGCCTGGTTGCAGCGGTAGCTCTCGTTGCGCCAGTCAATGGTTAGTTGTCCGGAGGCGTCTCGTTCTTTGAACCACATATAGAGGTTGAGACGTTGGTAGTTGCTGTATTTGGTGGTATTGCTTGTGGTGTAGGTGCTTTGTCGTGGGTCACCGACCATTGTTAGTGAGATGCTGGAAGCGATGAGCAGATCAAGTAGATCAAGATCGTAGCCGACCAAGTCCTGGACTTCGTCGACATAGATTTCATCGTAGACGTCTTCAATGCGGCTGATGACCTTGCCGTTGGATTTTTCGTTAACGCTTACCGCGAAGTCGGCGGCGTTATCGCTGTAAATGTTGGATTGTGCGTCAATGTAGTAGCCGTCGACATCAACCTTGCGTGCGTATTGCCCCGGTTTGGTGGTGAAGTTAAGCGTCCGAACCCTGTTAGTGTCGGTCAGGAAATTTTGATACGGTTTGATGCAGTCGCTGAGCAGGAATGTGAACCATGTCTTAACGGTGACGTTCCGAGGGACTGCGCCAAGCCTTTTCGTAATTCGTTCGACTATCTGGGCTGCGTTTTCAATGGTGTACGTCGTGATCAGGATGCGGCCTGCAGGGTCCGCCTCGGCGATGGCCTGGATGATGGATTCAGTTTTCCGAGAGCCGGCCGCTGCGAGGATGACGCGATTATTTGATGGCATTGAAAATATACTCTGGCATTGTTACGGTTTCCTGGGTGCCGAAGATGGCTAGGGCACCGGTTGTCTTGTTATTGTCATTCTTCATGTGAGCAAGAATCTTGGCATCGTCGGTGAAGCTCTTGCCAAGGATTCGGTTCATCTTTTCTCGACCGTTGACGGCAAGGATGTGATCCTCCAGGCTCGGCAGGGTGGCGTCATCGCTGCGGTGGATGGTGATGTTGTCGTATGGGGCGAAGTCTTTGAACTTCTCGTCGACGGCTTCGGGCTTGCCATCGTTGTCGGTCACGACGTGAACGGGCTTCTTTAGATGAGCGGCGATCTCGAGGAACCGCTTCGAAGACAGGCCTCGGGCATTGAGCACGTCGATACCGTCGTGGATTGGTAGCCGACCGCCGTGGGTGTCCATATAGGCACGCTGCACGACCAGCTCATCGGATGGGCCTTCGACGATGATCGTTTCGCGGGCCAGCACTAGCCGCAGCGTGTCGTAGCCCGACAGCTTCATAAAGTAGTCCTGCGTCGTGGGGTCCAAATCGGTCATCTTGGCGGCTTGCTGCTCGTGGAGAAGAATGAGCTTTCCGAGCCCGAGCTTATTGATGACGTACGAACTGTGCGTCGTAATAATGACCTGGCGTTCTTTGCATTTATCTTCGATCTTGCTGATCAGCTTGTTCAACGTCGCATACGAGAGGTGATTCTCGGGCTCCTCGATCAGAATGGCGTGAGATTCCTCGAGGCGTCGGTTGATCGCGAGGAGGATTTTCATCGTGTTCTGCTCGCCCGATCCAATCATCGTGAACGGTAGGTCGTCGAGATGGGGGACTAGTCCGGATTCCCAGCCCGACTGTTGCGATACGTCAATGCCAAGTTTGAAGGTCTTGTCACTCACGTCTCCCTTCGCCTGGTCAAGTATGTCGTTGATAGCGCTAATGGAGTCATTTGCCGCAAATGTTTGCTTCAAGTCACGATAGGCGCGCGACAGTTCTGTTCGTTGTTGGTCGGTCAGGTGCCCCTTGATGATCTTCTGTAGGTAGTAGTCAGCGCCGTTCTGCAGCCGAATGTTGGCAGCGTTGATCATCGAAGCTGCGACGGGTATGCCCCGCTGTGTTATGGGGTTTCCCGAGAATGCTAGCCACTCAACCTTGTAGTACTCGACCGGGATCGTCGATGCGGTCTTGGCGGCAATGAAAGCACTGTATTCTTCGGCGTACTCGTCGTTGTATGCAATGCGAAGGCGGATGCCTGGCTTGTCAATCTTCTCCAGGTTATTGGTGCCGGTCAGATGCGCCGTTTCGGGGTCTTTCTTTAGGAACAAGTCAACGATGATCTCGGGTTGCATTGGATTTGAACCCGCATTGACCGCTTTAAGATACTGCTGGGCTGCCGACTGATTAAACAGATGAGGTGAGATTTCCGACTGTATTGGTCGGCCCGCTACTCGTCCCGTCAATACGAGGTTAATGGCCTCTAGAAGGGTTGATTTTCCCGCTTCATTATCTCCAACAATGATGTTGATATCTTCGTTGAAGTCGAGACCAAAAGTCTCATAGGATTTGAAGTTTTTGATAACAATTCTCTGTAGCATGCATCATCCCCTGTTGAGCATTGTATATTAACGTGGCCGTAATGCCGTGGGGCTCCAACGCCTCGCGTGTTGACCGTTTTTGTGCCCGCTGCAGCCGTTGATCGAGTACTTGTTGGTGACGGCCCTTGGCTAGTACTTATGACCCTGGGGTCTGACTGCCACTCCGGCATCCTTCAAGATGCCCAGTACCGTGCTCCGTCCTAGCGACAACTCTTCGGCGACTTGTCGGCTGGTCTGTCCAGACTCGTACGCCTCCACTACTGCCGCCCGCAGCCGAGCGGTCAGACGCCGTCGTAGCCGTGGTGGTGACACGAGCCTCTTGCTAGCCACTGCGGCCGTCATCTCTCGCTGTTGCTGGGGCTGATAGCTAGGACTAAAACGGGCCAGAGCTACTAGTGTGGTGTCGCAAGACACCGGAATAGCCGCGGACCTACTTTAGGTCCGCGGTTTTTCCGTTTTTGGGCCGTGCGGAGAGCCGGCGCCTACGTAATTGCGGGCGTCGAGGCGGGTTACCGAGGCCGCTTTGGTGCGACGAGTGGTCAGCGCACGCAGGGGATCCGGGCGCCGGACATCTCGGTCAGATCGGTCGGCGCGGGTGCGTGTGTTCCGGTCGCGGTCGCGTCCACCGTCATGATCTCTGCGGGCGCCGCCGTTGCTCCCGCGCCCGACGACATTCCGCTCTCGTAACCGTTCACGGGGTAGTCGGCACCGATGGTGACGACGACGGTGTTGAGCGGCACCGCGGAGGACGATTCGGACGTCACGGCGATGGGCAGGTCGTTCGCGACCGCGGCGGCTGCGTGCTCGGCGCCGGGGCCGTACTCGACGGTGGTGGTATCCGACAGCGCCTCGGCGGTGCCGATGTCACCGCGGGTGAAGCCGTGGGCGCTCAGCTCCTTGGCGACGCTGGTCGCCAACCCCGTGTGCCCGGTCGCATTGACGACATTGACCGCGGCCGGCTCGTCGGTTGACGTCGAAGGGTCTGCGGGGACAGGAGGGTTCGGCGAGCCGGTATGAAACAGGTTCTGCACGATCGATCGGATCGTTGTGACGTCGACGATGTTCACGTCCTGCCCGAGCGGGTCCTGACCGAATTCTCCGATCGGCAGCGTGTACAGCGACATCGGCTTGTCGCTCAGCGCCGATGCCTGATCGACGAACTTCATCATGTCGAATCCCGCGTCGACGGCCACGTTCTGCTTGGCCACCTCCGCGAGGTGTCGCAGCGCAGCGGGGTTCGACAGGGCGCCACCGTCCCGCACGGCCTTCACGAGCGAGACGATGAACGCCTGCTGGCGGCGCGTGCGGTCCAAGTCGGTGAAGAGGTCGTTGTTGAGGTCGCGGCGCTGCCGGACGAAGGCCATCGACTGGGCGGCGTCGATCTGCTGGACCCCGCGGTGAAAATCGGCGCCTGAGAAGTCGTCGGCGGTGTCGTCGTTCAGGCACACCGTGATCGGCTGGACAACCTGCGCGATCTGGAAGAAGGCGCCGAGGGTGACCTCGATGAAGTGGTCGACGGGAACGCGCAGTAGGTCGCTGATCGTGTTGATCTGGGCCTTGCGGCCGGCCTCGCGCGCGACCTGCTCGTTGGCCGCGGGATCGGTGGACGTCGACGCGCTGTCGGCGAGTGAGTTCATCGTCTCCTGGTAGGCCAGACCGTAGGCCTGCTTGATCTTTCCCTGGCACTCGCCACTGGGGCAGCCGTGCAGGTGCACGTAGTCGTCGCGCGGGATCGACACCGCGGTCACGGGACCGTTGCCGCCCGGCACATGCAGGAGGATGAGCACGTTGGCGTTGTAACCGCCGACCGTCTCGTCGCCCGCGTGCAGGGCGTCGTACAGATCCTTTGGCAGCGGATTGCCGTGCTGATCCAGGCGGCTGTCGAGACCCATGATGAGGATGTTCTGGTCACCTCCGGTCGAGGTCGCCGCACCTGCGAGCGCCTCGGAGGTGGTGATCCCGCCTGCGATGTTGCGGTACACCGACCATCCGACGCCCGTGACCGCGATCGTGACGACGGCGATGAGAGCGGCGACCGTGCGGAGGACGACCCGCCCGCGGCGCGACGGACCGCGCCGCGGCATACGGTGGCGCGGACCTCCCGCCTGCGGCAGCACATCGGTGACCGGCCCAGCGGGCTCACGTTGTGGCATGACGATCCGGAATTATCCGTGGCGACTCTGAGAAGCACCTGATAAGTGACCTGGGGGAACGAGTTTCGGCCGAGTGACATTGCGCACGCGACAAAGCGCTGATCGATGTACTGCGCCGTGAAGCGGGTCGACGTCGCTCTCGCGGCTCGGCCCTTCGTGACCGCAGGGCCCGCGAGATCAGTCAGACTGTGCGAGAGGATGAGGCGGTATCAACGGGGGAGGGGCGAGTATGGGCGAGGAACCACCAGCAGAGAACAAGTATTCGGTGCTGCCGCAGCCGGTCGACCTGTCCCAGACGGTGGCTTCGGTCGATGTATCCGAGACCGAGGTCGAACACGGTGGTCGGCCCGAGGACAATATGGGCGCTGACCCTTACCTGCGCATCACCGGTTGGAAACAGCCTTAGCCTCAGACGGTACGACGCGACGTAACGTACGTGCTCACCCGCTCATCCCGGACAGATCGGGCACGTTCTGCATCAGCTCGATACGGGTGCCATCCGGGTCGGTCAGATAGATGAAGCGCCCCGAGGTGGGATCCGCCGGATCCCCCAGTACCGTGCGCGTCGACTCCACGAACGTCCCGCCCGCGGCCACGATCGCTTCGGTCAGACCATCGACGTCTTCCACACGGAACGACAGATGGGTGAAGCCGAGTTCGGTCATCGGCTTGCGATGCCCGGAACCGGTGGTGGGCACATCAACCCACTGCAGCAACTCGATCCTGATGTCGTCGCGGATGAGCATCGCGGAGCGGAACCGGCCTTCCTGCTCCATGGTGGCGGCGACTTCGTTGTTGTCGAAGTCCAGCTGATAGAGCTTCACGAATCCGAAGACGTCGGTATAGAAGCGGATGGAACGGTCGAGGTCGGTGACGCAGATACCGATGTGTGAGAAGCCCTGGATCATGACAGGAGTGTCGCAGACCACACCGCCCGCCGGGGCCACTACACGGCGAGCATGCCCGGCTCAGGCGCGGAAGGCGTCGATGGCCAACGCGGCGTAGCGCCGTGCCGCCGCTTCGCGCCTGTGCTGCGGTATCGACGCGAGGGCACGCCCGGCCAGCAGGACCAGGATGAGGTCATCGATGGTGAAGTCGGCGCGCAGCCGACCTGCCGCCTGCGCCCTGCGCGCCAGTGAGGTCAGGGATGCCAATGCCGCTCGGCGGTGAGCGGCGTAGTCGGATGCGTCGAATTGAGCCGTGTCGAACTGCGCCGAGGTGAACGCGTCGACGAAACCTTGATTACGTCCGTTGAGCACACAGACCTGCTCGATCACCGAACAGAACCCACGCCAGGGATCCGTGTCCGCGCATCCTTCGTCGACGATCGTTGTGCACAGTCGCACCTCGTCGGCGAACACCGCGCCCACGAGGTCGGTCTTGGAGGGGAACCGTCGGTAGAGCGTCGCCGGGCCGACCTCGGCTCGCCGTGCGATTTCCCGCATGGTCACCTCGAGTCCGCGTTCGGCGAACAATTCGCGTGCCACAGCCAGCACACGGTCGCGGTTGTCTCGCGCGTCCGAGCGCAACATCTGGGTCATCTGAGCGGCGGTGCTTCTCACTTGGGTCAAGTGGACGGGGGCGTCCACTAGCGTCCGAGCGTACTCGACGTGAGATGAGGAGTTGACCGGTGCGCGCAGTGATAGTCCAGCGGTTTGGTGATCCGAGCGGCATGGAAATCATCGATGTTTCCCACCCCACCCCGGAAGCGGATCAGGTCGTCGTCGAGACAGCGGCCATCGGGGTCGGTGGTGTGGACGCGATGATCCGACGCGGCACCGTCGCAGACATGCTTCCGGTGCCGGCCGGGCTGATCCCCGGCAGTGAGGTGGCCGGTGTGGTGTCGGAGGTCGGAGCGGATGTCGACGTTTCCTGGGTAGGGCGGCGGGCGTGGGCGTTCACCGGAATCAGCGGCGGCTACTGCGCTTTCGCGACCGCCCGGGTATCGGATATTGCGGCGTTACCAGACGAGCTGTCCTTCGTGGATGCCGTCGCGGTGGGAGGCGCGGGTCCCGTCGCGCATTTCGCCTTGGCTCACGCCCACTTCGGTTCCGCCGACTCCGTCCTCGTACGCGGCGGATCGGGCAGCATCGGCATCGCCACGGTGGAACTCGCTGCACGCGCGGGGGCGAGGATCGTCGCAGTGACCACGTCCTCGCAGGAGCGCGGTCGGCGCCTCGGCGAGCTCGGTGCAACGCACATCCTCGATCGCACCGGCGCCGGTGATCCACACGCACCGACACATTTCGACGTGATCATCGACATCGTGGGCGGTACCGCCGTGCCGGAGTTCATCGACCGGCTCGCTCCGAACGGCCGGATGGTCATCGCGGGCATGGTGGCCGGGCCGGTGCCTGCCGATGTCGGATCCCGGTTGCTGGCCGGGTTCCAGTTGTCGCGCTCGTTGGCGACCTTCAGCCTCGACACGATAGGCAACGACGCCAAAGACGTTGTTCGCCGGCAACAGTTCGACGCCGTCACGCGCGGTGCGTTGCATGCGGTGGTAGAGGACGTGCTGCCGCTGGAGCGCGCCGCTGACGCGCATCGTCTGATGGATGCCGGGCAGGTGTTCGGGCGAATTGTCCTGGCACCGTAGTCAGAGGCATCGGTTGACGGTGGCAACTCCCGTCAGCTCTTGGGCTCCTTGTCGGCGTGAGGCGCTGCAGTGTCACGGCTTTCGGTCGGCCGCTCCGCTGTGGCGTTCGTGCCGTGGGGCGTGCTGTCCACCTGAGGTGCCGACGCGCGCTCGACCTCGGTCGTGCGGGACGGGTCTGTCGATGTCCGCGCACCCTCGCTGTCATCGGGTGTCGAGGTCGAGTGGTGCGGCGTCTTGGTGTCGATCCCGTCGTCATCCTCGGCCCGCGGTGGCGCAGCCACCTCGCGGTCGGAGCTGAACTCCTCTTCTCGTTTGTGTCCGGCGGTATGATCGACCGAGACTGCGGTCGAGACATGTTGCGGCGAAACCACCTTCGTCGCATCCTCGGCAATGGTGGCGGCGACAGTGTCGGTGGGCGTGGCGACATGCTCGGTCGCGAGCGTGGATTCCTCGGTGGTGGTGGCTGCCGACGGAGAAGTCGTGGGGCGGTTGTACGAACGGTCGATCTGCGGCCGAAGCCAGGCGTCGATGAGCGATGTATCCATCCCGGCCGCGCGGAGAATCGCAGTGATGGGTAGTTCCGCCGTGGGCACCAGATAGTGGGTGGTGGTGCCGCCGAGGATGTTGGTGGTGACGGTTTTCAGCGTGCCCGGCGTGCGCGGATCCGCTGCGACTCCGTAATCGGGGTGCACGACCAGCGTGCCCAGCAGGGCATTCATCGCCGACAGCGCGGTTGGACGGTCGGGCCAGTCGGCGAGCCCGTCGTATTCGCGGACGATCTCGGTGGTGTTGTAGGGGGTCGGCAGCGGCCCCAAGGGCACCGTCAGCCACAGCAGCGGGTTCTTGGCGACAATGCCGCCGGTGCCGTTCGTGGGATCGCCGAAGGTGACGAACGACAGTTCGGTATGCGGGCGGTTGGCGGTGATCTGCAGTGCGAGTGACTGTTTGACATAGTTGAGCACGATCGCGCCCTGACTGACGCCGATGAGGGTGATCTTGACGCCGTCGGCGACCGACCCGAGCGCGGAGTTCACCCCACCGGCGCCGATCACCGAGTCCAGGGCGAACAACAGGCCCGCCGGGTACCCGACGCCGTTGATCGGACCGACATCGTCGAGGTATCCGCTCGCCAGATCCAGGGCCTCCTGGGCATGCGGAATGGAGTCGCACAGGCAGGTATAGCGCAGATAGAACGCCGTGCTTCCGGTTTGATGTGTCGTGGCGGCCTGTGCCACCGGTGCGGTGGTCCCGCCGATGATGACGGCGGCTGCGAAACCCGCGGCGGCAAGGCGCCTCGCGACACTCATGAGAATCCTTCGACATAAGAGACGCACGATGCTCGCGCGCGGCGGTGCGGCGATGCATCGAAGGGCGCGGAGCGGTGGACAAAGGGAATTCGCAGGTGGTGCCGAATCCGCAATATAATTGCAGGTTCAACAAGATTATGTAGCGAAATCCGCGGCTTGTCTCGCCGTACCGGTCAGCCCGCGGACCCGTCGCCGAGTGTCAAGGCGAAACTGTTGGGCTCCTGGGTGTTTCGTATCGAAGAGGGTGACGATCCGTCAGTTCGCGGCGGACGACCCGAGCTTGGCGACGACGTAATCTGCCGCCTGGCCGGTGAGGCCGCGGACAGCGTACGCGCCGTGGGCGCCCTGGTCGCGACCGGATGGTGAACACACCGGGTCTTCCGGCAGGCACTCGTCGAGGGTCTTGCCCGCGTACTCGGAGCCGACCGTGATGGGGGGAGCGCCGGTATGGATCATCTGGAGGAAGCCGCTGGACGGCTTGCCGAACAACACCACCGCCGCGACGTGGTCGGCCACCTCGCGGGGTAGCGGGCCGCTGATGGTGGGCGGCAGCTGATAGCCCTCGGGCACGGCATCCATGGTGAGGTACGCCGCGACCGCGGCCCCTTGCGAGTAGCCTCCTACCACCACTTTGCTGTCAGGGCAGGACGATACGGTCGAGAGCACCTTGTTCCTGGCGTCGGCGACCCCATCGGCTGCGGTCGCGAAGTCGAGCGAGGCCGGATAGTTGACCGCATAGGTGTTGACCGACTTACCTTCCGCGCGTTGCTGCACGGCGTCGGCGAAGTTCTGCCCGATGGATCCGACGCCGGGCGCTTCGAAGGTGCCGCGGGCGAAGATCAGCTGGACGTCGGGGCATGGGTCGGCCGCGGCCGGCGCGATGGACACCCCGCCGGCAACACCGGCCAGTAGCGCGGTGGCAGAGGTCACCGATGCGAAGCGGTTAACGGCTTGTCTCACGCTGTCGATCACGGCTCATCCCTGTCTGCGCGGCCACTGGATTGAATCGTTGCCCAGTCAACCAAAAATCAGATAGCTACGCTAATGAATGTGAGCGGCGTCGCACTGACGATGACCTCATCCGACGAGGGGACGTCCCAGCGGGAGAAGCCTGCCTCCGGTTTCCGCCCATAACGCCGCGGTGTAGAAGTACACGACGAAACCGACGAACACGAAGATCAGCCATCCACCGGCATGCGTCGCATCGGTGCTGGCGGTGAGATTTCCGATCAGCAACGCCGCCAGGGCCAGGTCGACCACCAGCAGCAGCACTGGGTAGGTCCAGGGCAGGCGGAGCAGTAGCACCGTCAGCAGGCCGATGGTCACCAGCCAGCTGGCCAGCCAGAGGGCGACGGTGCCGCCGGCATCGGCCGCGGCGATGCCGAACCAGTCGTGCGTGAGGCCCAGCGACAGCACCGCGTAGCTTCCGTAGAAACCGAAGAACGTGCCGTACACGGTCGCGTTGACGTTCTGGCCCAGCGCCGCCGACCACAGGGTGGCGACCAGAAGCCCTATCGACGTCGCCGACAACAGGATTGGCACGGCGGCTGCCGGCACGTCGAGGATGCCGGTATTGGTGACGCCGAGCCCGAAGCCGCCGGCGATGATCAGCGGCAGGGCGATCAGCCCGGGATCCCCCGGGCGCGGGGCGACGGTGTCTTCTGGCCGCGGAACGGCGGTGTCCTGTGGAGTCTGCGACAGGTCGGGAAGGGCCTGGGGTGTGGCCAGATCGGTCATGAGATGTCCTTCGTTCAGGCCGTCGCGAGGGCGGGTTGATAGGTGGTGGCAAGTTCCTGCCATGCGGTGAGTACGGCATCGAGTTGTTCGGCGGAGTGCCGTCCGAGTCCACATTCGGTGGACAGGCCGAACCGCGGCAGGAATTCGCCGGCGAGTGCTGCCCGGCGCCGGGTGCCTGCCGCGCCGTCCTCGGCGTGTAGCAAGCCGAGATAGAACTCCGTTTCGGCTTCGACTGCCAACCCGCTCAGGGGCTGCCAATGTGCCCGTTTGGTCCACGCGGCCACCGTCGCAGCGTGGATGGCGTTGATTGGACGTGCGATGTGGCGAGCAAGGCCGTTGGACAACGTCACAATCGCGGTGGCATCCCGCGGCAGGATGTGCCGACCGCCGCGGGCCGCCGCCTCCTCGGTGGGCGGTTCACCCATGAAGGGCGATGCGCCGAATTTCGAGTCTCCGTAGCAGAGGTGGAAGGTCAGGTCGACATCCTCGGCTATCCAATCCGCGAGGCGGGCAGTGGCCGCGAAGATCGACTCCTGGTCGGGGTAGGGGTTGGCGAACCATCCCTCGATGGTCGCCAGTTCGGTCGGCAGGTCCCACTGGATCGCCAGGTCCGCATGCGGGATGGCGTCCTGTATGTGCTCGACACTGCGTCGCAGCGCGGTTTCGTACGCCAGGGCGATCTCGACCTGAGAGTCGAAGTGGGCGAACGAATTCACCGCATTGAAAGGAGTGCCGATGGAGACAAGGAACCTGCTGTCGCTATCCAGGATTCCGGCGTCGCGAGCGGACCGGAATTCGCGATGGGAGGCGATCGCAGCGGAGTGGTAGTCGACATCGCCGAAGGACACCTCGGTTCCCGGGCGGACGGCGGCGCGTCCGTCGATGACGTCGAGGGTCGGGTTGGACAGAAAGTGAGACGAATGCACCAGAACCCAGTTGGCACGGTCGCCCGGTTCGCCGTCGGGGACGCGACGAACACCGGGCTGCAGACGCTCTCCGACGAGGGCGAATGCGTTGGCGGTGGTCGGCACGTTGATGCTGCCGGTGAGATAGAAGCCGGTCATGAGTAATCCTTGGTGGTAGTGGTGTCAGAGGAGCAGGCCGAGACGTGGCGGCAGCGTGCCGTCCAGGGTGTGCCGCCCGAGATGGACGTATTTCCACCGAGCGGGATCGTGCAATGTGTGGACGCGTAGGTTGCGCCAGTGCCGGTCGAGTGCGTACTTGGCATCGGTTGCCGATGTTCCGGTGAGTTCGAATATGCCGCTTGCGATCTCGACGGCGTACTCCTGGGCCAGGGCCTTGGCCGCTGCCACCTGAAGTGAGGCCGCTGCCGCGGCGTCACGGGTCACCTCCGGTGCGGCCAGCGCGTCGTCGACCAGGCGCGAGCCGTGAGTCAGCAGTGCCTCCAGGGCATACAGTTTGGCGGTCAGTTCGCCGAACCGACGGATGACATGCGATTCGTCGGCGGCGCGCTCGACGTGTGCCTCGAACCACGGCCTACTCCGCGATGCGACGAAGTCCGCACCGTCTTCGAGCGCGGCGCGGGCAGTGCCGACGTCGATGGCGGTGTGCAGCGCCTGATCGAATGCGCCGAGGACCGACGGCTCCGCCGATAGGGGGTCAGGGTCTGGACCTTCGTCGATGACCAGATCGGCGGTGACGTGCACCTTGTCCAGGACGACTTGGCCGCTGGCCGTGCCGCGTTGGCCGAACGACGACCAGCTGTCCAGGTTCAGGATGACGCCGGGATCGTCGGGGCGGACGAAAACCGTTGCTCCGTGGTCGGTTCCGCTGATCCTGGCAGCGACGGCGATCCAGGTGGCGCCGAGTGATCCGGTGGCGTAGAACTTGGTTCCTTCGAGTAGCCAGTCGCCATCGGACTGTCGGGTGACCGTGGTGGTGCGTTCCACGCTGGTCCGGGTGCCTCGCTCGACGGTGGCGTTGCCGATCTGGGCCCCGTTGAGGACGTCTCGGTAGATCCGCGGGGCAGGCTCCTGGTCCTCCAGGCCGCGGATGGCGGCGGTGACGACGTAATGAGCCAACAGCAATTGGCCCACCGCCGAATCGGCCCGCGCGAGGATGCGCAGCACCTCGACGGCGGTGGACCGGGGTAGGCCCGGACCACCGAATGCCTTCGGGACCAGCACTCCCAGCAGACCGGAGCTGCCGATCTGAGTCAGCGCATCGGTCGGTAGGCTGCCGTCGATCTCGCGTCGGACGGCTCCCGCGGCGACCGACGACGCGACGGCATTGGCGACCCCTAGGGCGTCCTCGACGGTTCGCAGAACGGGTACGGCGGTGATGGTGGTGGGCATCGTGTGGGCTCCTCGCTTCATGGTCCGCGGAAAAACCTAGGGGCAGCGCAGATGTGTGAACAGATGGTTCAAGCGACGCTGGAAGCGCTTGCAGCAACGCTGCACTCGGTGCGTGCCGCGATGGCCTTGCCGGCTGTGGCGATCAATCCGATCACGGTGGACAGAACGCTTGCCGGTGCCGGAACCGCGGCGGTGGCTATCGCCACCGTTCGCATGGGGCGGTGTCCTGCGGCCCTGCGGACGGCGACGTCGGTGCGTGCGCCAGATGCCGCAAGTGACGGCACCAGGGACACACCGAGCCCGGCGGCGACGAAGCCCTGCACCGTCGCGTACTCTTCGGCGCGATAACTGACTTTCGGCTCGAATCCTGCACGCTCGCAGGCATTGCGGAAGACGCGGGTGTCCGGGCACAGGCCGGTCTGGCTGCTCACCACCCAGTTCTCGCGGGCAAGTTCGACCATCGGTACCTCGGTCCGCTCTGCCAGGCGATGCCCCGACGGCAACACGACGAAGAACTCGTCGTCGTAGACGTCGAGTGTGGTCACGCCCGGGAAGTCGGTGTGTTCTCCCGGCACTTCGGTCACCATGGCGGCGTCGACGTCGCCGTTGCGCAGTAGTTCTACCCCGTCGTCAGGATCGACTGCTACCAATTCAATTGCCAACCCGGGTAATACCCGTCGAGTGCGAGCGATGGCCGGTGGCAGGATGACTGCCGCCGCGCTGGCGAACGATGCGATGCGCACGACGCCCGGCCGTCTGGTGGTGCCGTTGGCGAGGTCGCGCTCGGCTGCAGCCACTGCGCCAAGGATCGCGGGCACGTGCTCCAGGAGGGTGCTACCGGCGGGTGTCGGGCGTGCGCCGGACGGGCCGCGGACCAGCAAGGTGCAACCCAGATCGCGCTCCAACGCAGTGACCTGTTGGGAGACGGCCGATGTGGTGTAGTTCATGGCGGCGGCTGCAGCACTGAGAGATCCGCAGCGCGCTATCTCCTGCAACACCACCAATCTGCGCACGTCGAACATCTCGCGAAGACTAGGAAGGATTCTCGGCCGTAGGCAGGGTTGCGCTCATCACGACGGCAAGTCTGCAGGCCCCATTGGTCAGTAGCCGGAGTTCGGGACGCCCGTGGGCCGGATCCCGTGATGGCGTTCGGCGACATCGGGATGTGCGCGGGTTCGTGATTTCCAGGCGTTCTCACCGTAGGTGTTGAAGATCGGATTGTCGGGGTCGGCTTCGACACCACGAGCCAGTGCGGCCAGCTCGTCGGGCAGCACCATCAGCGGAACTGTGGCATCGAGGGCGGGATTGAGGAAGTAGGGGATGGATATCCGGTCGGTACCCGGCTTCGGTGACAGCACCCGGTGCCGAGTGGCCCGCAGGTAGCCGCCGGTGGCGACTTCCAGGAGTTCGCCGATGTTGACGATGAACGCACCGGGCACCGGCGGCACGTCGACCCACTCACCCGCGGTGAGTTCGACCTGCAGGCCGGTCGAGTCCGGCTCGACCAGAAGCAGCGTGAGCACACCCGAATCCTTATGTGCACCAACGCCTTGGTCACTGGCGGCGCCTCCCGGGTACCGCACCACCTTGATCAGGGTCGCGGGAAGTCCGGCGAACGCCTCGTCGAACAGGTCCGCGGCGGCCCCCAACGACTCGGCCCAAAGCCGGAGCAACCGCAGACCCACCGCTGACATCGAGCGGTCCCAGTCCTCGAAGGCCGCCCGGAAACCCGTCGGCTGCTCGGGCCAGAGATTGGGACCCTGCAGCCGCCAGTAGCCCTCGGCGCCGGGAACGGTGGTGCGCTCGGGGCCGATATCGATCTGTTCGCGCCAGTCCACCTGGCCATTGGTCAGCTCACCGCCCAGGCGGGAGTAGCCGCGAAACTGCGGGCTTTGCAACTGACTGATCCGGTTCTTGACATCGACAGGCAGCGCAAAGAACTCGCGGGCCGACGTCAGGACTCCGGCGATCTGGGCGTCCGAGACACCGTGCCCGGTCAGGTAGAAGAAACCGAACGTGTGGGCGGCTTCCCGCAACGCGACACGGAAACCGTCGGGGTGGGTGTGCGACTCTGACAGATCGAGCACCGGCAACATTCTTCACACCCTGCACCATCGCCGTCGCCAGACCAATCCACGTCAACAGATACTTCATCGGTGTGAAGACGCGGCGGAAACCGGATCGGCAATGTCGACGCCGTGACCGACGCGAACCGTGCCCGAGCCGGCGGCAGATCGCTCGGGCCGAGATGTGGGTCCCGGGCCGCTATGGGATCGTTGAGGGCGCGGTCGTGTGCGGGCGGGGGATCGGAGGAAACGGGTGAAAGCGACTCGGTATCGGATGGCGACGGCTCAGGTCGTGGGCGATTGCGGACGGGCCTGCAGCCGACGCCGTCATCTTCGGCCAGAGGCACGACCGGTGTCCGATGATGACGACCCGCTGGGCACCTTGGTGGCCAGGGGACTGCGACAAGGCATGCGCAGTTCCTCGCTGAGGAGGCGGGCGGGAATGACGATCGGGGTCGCCAGGGACCCCGCACCGTGGATGAAAGCCCATGTCGATCGGCTGGCCGAGTTGCTCGCCGAATATCACGGGCTGTCCATACCCCGTCAGGTACTGCGAGCCGAGCTCGCCCGATACCTCACGGACTGTTCGTCATTGTTCGCCATCAGTCGCTTCGAAGCCCGAAGCCATGTCACCGAGGAGATGATGCGGCAGTCGGCGGCGGAACTCGCCCGGGACTACCTGCGACGGATACGAACCGACACCGCGTGAGGCCACCACGGGGTGGCTCAGCCCGAGGCCGCCACGATTGCCGCTGAACAAGCGCGCGACAGCGGCTATCTTTGCAAACACGACCGGCGCCGTCCTCGGTGCGGCGGAGGGTGTGCAGGGGACCGATATGTACCGACAGGGTGTTCTGGGCGCCACCTCCGGCATCGACAGTGCCAAGGTGTGGCAGGCCGCCAACGGAGAGTGGCCGCCGGTCATCGACGAGCTCATCGGGGCCGCCGCCGAGGTTCCGGTACTCAAGGCGTTGCTACGGATAGCGGAGGCGGTACTACGCCCGGACTCGTTCGCGCACGTCCTCGAGGTCATCGCCGAGCAGACCGTCCACGCGCTGGGAGCGGCATCGGTGTCGATCTGCCGGTGGGAACGTGAGAACAACGCGCTGCAGACACTGATCAACGTGGGCAACCTCGGACCGCATGAGCGTCGGTGGCCCTCCGACGAGTTCTACTACGTGGCCAACGAATCCGATGTCGCCGAACTCCTGCACGACGGGCGGTCATACACACACCACATCGATGATCCCGCCTGCCCGCCGCGGTCCAGAATGCTTCTCGAAGAGCTCGGCAAGGAGTGTGAGCTCGCTGTCCCGATCATGGCGGGCGATGCGATGTGGGGTGAGGTGTGGGTGAGCGGCGCCGACGGCCGCCGTTTTGATCATGGCGATGCCCAGCTCCTGCAGGCGGTGGCCGCCTTTGTCGCGATTGCGATCGGACGGTCGGAGCTGATCAGCACCATTTGGGGGTACGCCTATGAAGACCCGCTGACGGGGCTGGCGAATCGGCGGGCGCTGTCGGAGTTCTGCGACGGGATCGAATGGGGTCAGGTCGACGTGGTGGCCCTGGTCTGCGACCTGGACGGGTTCAAACAGGTCAACGATCAGTCGGGCCATCCCGCCGGGGACCAGTTGCTCCGTGACGTCGCAGCGGTGCTGTCCGGGCTGGCGCGCACCGTTGCGGGCGCCCTGGTTGCCCGGCTGGGGGGTGACGAATTCTGCATACTGGTGCCCAACGCGACGATGGCCCACGCCCAAGACCTGGCCAAGTGCGCCACCTGCGACATCCGCGAGGCCGTCGGTGGACTGGTCAGTGTGTCCTGGGGTGCTGCCGCCACGAGTGACCGAAGCGACTGCACCGGTGATGAGTTGCTTGCCGCCGCGGACGCGGCACTGCTGGAGGCAAAGCGCCACGGCCCCGCCCACTTCAGCTCGGTGGTGATCTCCGAGCACCTTCCGGTCGGGTGCGGTGATCGCAGCAATGATGTGCACCGCGGCACGCAGTTCCTGACCGACAGTGTGGTGCGGATTCTCGGCGAGAACCCTCGACTGTCGCATCTGGAGGCCCTGGAGGTCCTCGCCCTCCAGATGCAGCGCGCGGTGAACACCTGCGCCTACGCGTTATCGGTGGTCTCCGCCGACGGCGCATCGGTGGCCACGGCACGCAAGATGGACATCGTGCGCGAACCCGACTCCGATCTGGCGATCCTGACCGATCTGGGCGTCGACGGCGGCGAGCTCGCCGACTACCCGGAAAGCGAGCGTGCGATCAGGGAGGCGTCGACGTTCTTCGCCTGCCGTGACGACGAATCGTCGGATCCCAGCGAAGTGGCCCTGTTGGAGGTGCTCGGGTACCGCGCGGTGCTCGGGGTGGGCGTGCACGCGGCGGAGAACAGGTATCTGGTGGAGATCTACTGCAACACCGATATAGAACAGCTGCGCGATATCGCACCGCTTGCCCAGGTTCTCGCGCATTACTGCGTGTCGCGGCCGTCCGTCGGCGTCACCGGCGCCGACGGTTCACCACGACGTCGCGAACATGAATCGGTATTGCCAGACCCGCTGCCATCGCGGCAATGATCGCGACAGCCGTCGCCGCACTGGAGGCAGTGGTGGCCAACAACTCCGGGGTGGGATCACCGGCGAGTCCGACCATGCCGTGAACCGTTGCCAGCACATAGGACCCGGGAACCAGCGATACCACCGATGCGAAACCGATTCCGGCGAAAGGTATTCGCAACGCGTGTGAGACCGGCGCCAGCGCGGCGCCGACGATCAGGCAGGCGATGAGGGCGGCCGTGGCGGGACCGCAGTGCCATACCGCGAGCGCCATCCAGTGTCCGGCGTGGGCCAGCATGCCGGCTGCCACCGGCCACAGGATGAATCGGGACGGCATCGAGAAGTACACCGCGTAGCAGGCGGCCGCGACCCCCGCCGCGATCACATCGCCGGGTAGCGGTGCCCTCGTTGCGGTGCCGAGTTCGGGGAAATTCGCACCGCCCAGCTGCACACCGAGCAGCAGGCCGACGCCGATGACAATGAGAATCACTACTGCCCAACCGATCCGGCACATTCCCAACCCCATGCGTGCGGACAACAGGTCCAGCGCCCCGTTGAGGATGTGCGGGCCGGGCACCAGGATCAGCACGGCGCACAGCGCCACGAGCGCCGCCCCGGCACCCAGCTGCGCGTTCATCGCATGGGCACCGATGAACCCCGAGACCGTGGCGGCCAGGAGCGCCTGGGGGAGCGGCCCGGCACCCCAGCGGCCGGCCACGCGCCGCAGGACTCCTCCGACCGCCCCGGTCAGCGCTGCCAACAGCACGACGGTCGGGCTGTCGGCACCGAAGATGACGGCAAGCGCGCCCGCCCCGCCGGCACAGGCCAGTGTGAACAGCACCGGGTGCGACAGCGGCAGGGATGCCGCCTCGGTGAGTGCACCGCGTACCTCGTCGAGAGCTACGGGACCGTCCTCGGCGGTGTCGACCACCCGCATGACAGCGGCCACCCGCGCGATGTTCACCGCCGTCGGCGACACCGGTACGGCCTGAGCCGCACCGGTGTCATCACCGGAATCGGTCAGTGTCAACGACTGCCACGAGGGGATGAGTGTCGTCGAGATGTCCAGACCGTTGTTCAGCCTGTCCACCGCCGCCAGCGTCATGCCGGTGGACTGGCCGTTGTTCTGCAGCATCGCAGCAACTTCGAGCACGGTGCTGCTCGCTGATGCCGGACTGCCCATGGTGGCTCCCTCGTGGTCGGTCCGCCCACCCTATGCGGTGCGACCACGATGCGGCTCGGGAACGACGCCTGGCTACTGGTAGATCGCCTGGTACAGCTCGATCACCTCATCGGCGTCGGGAACCCGTGGGTTGTTGGCCGGCGAACCGGAGGCCAGCGCCTGCGCGGCCATCACTTCCAGGCGGGAATCCCAGTCCGTCGAATCGATGCCGTACTGAGCTGGTGACGGCACTGCGACATCGGCGCACAGGGCGTCGAGTTCGTCAACCAGCGCACCGGCTGCCACGGCATCACTGGCGGCATCGTCGGCCACGCGCATCGCGCGCGCGCACTCGGCGTAGCGCGCGGTGGCCGCCTGCGCCGAGAATCTGGTCACGGCGGGTAACAGCATCGCATTCGACAGACCATGTGCGACATGGAAATGTCCGCCGATGGGACGACTCATACCGTGCACCAGGGCCACGCTGGCGTTGGAGAATGCCATCCCGGCCTGGGTCGAGGCGAGCATCATCGCTTCCCGCGCGGCCCGATCCTCACCGTCGGCATACGCGCGCCGCAGGTTGGCGCTGATGGTGCGCATGGCGACCAGCGCCATTCCGTCGCTGAACGGATTCGCGCGACGGCTCACATAGGCCTCGATGGCGTGGGTGAGTGCGTCGACACCGGTGTCGGCGGTCAGGCGGGCCGGCATCGATATGGTCAGCTCGAAGTCGATCACGGTCGCGATCGGTAGGAACGACAAACCGGGACACAGCATCTTCTCGTCGGTGTCGTCATCGGTGATGACCGTGAACTGTGTTGCCTCCGAGCCGCTTCCCGCGGTCGTCGGTACCGCGACGATGGGCAGCGCGGGACCGGCGTACAGGTTCGGTGCCTTGAAGGAGCTGATGTCGCCCTCGGCGACCGCCAGGACGGCCAGCGCCTTCGCGGTGTCCATCGGACTTCCGCCGCCGAATCCGATGACACCGTCGGCCCGGTGCCGTCGCACGGTCTCGAGTCCCGGCAGCAGCGATGACGATGTCGGATCGGGCACGGTCTCGGCGAACAATGCCGGCTCGCAGCCTGCCTCGCGCAGGATGCCCAGCAGCCGGTCGGCCTGGCCGGTATCGGCGAGGTAGCCGTCGGTCACCAGGACCGGACGCGTGATACCGACTTGCACGCACAGGGTCCCGAGGTCGGCCGCCGCGCCTGCGCCGATCTTGCTGTGCCGGGGAAGAGTGACGTTGTAAGACATGGTTTTATCCGTTCTCGGGGAAGCCGAGGTTGATGCCGCCGTGGGAGGGGTCGAGCCAGCGGGTGGTGATGGCTTTGGTGCGGGTGAAGAAGTGCACCCCTTCGGTGCCGTGGGCGTGGGAGTCGCCGAAGAGGGAGGCTTTCCAGCCGCCGAAGCTGTAGTAGGCCATGGGGACGGGGATGGGGACGTTGATGCCGACCATGCCGACTTCGACTTCGTTTTGGAAGCGTCGGGCGGCGCCGCCGTCGTTGGTGAAGATGGCGGTGCCGTTGCCGTAGGGGTTGGAGTTGATGAGTTGTAGGGCTTGGTCGTAGGTGTCGACGCGTAGGACCGAGAGGACGGGGCCGAAGATTTCGTCGGTGTAGACGCTCATGTCGGGGGTGACGTTGTCGAGCAGGGTGGGGCCCAGCCAGAAGCCGTCTGCGCCGCCGTCGGCGGTGATGTTGCGGCCGTCGACGACGACTTTGGCGCCGTCGGCTTCGCCGGCGTCGATGTAGGAGGCGACCTTGTCCCGATGTGCCTTCGTCACGAGCGGGCCCATGTCGGAGTCGCCTGTGCCGTCGCCGATCTTCAGGCCGGTGGTGCGTTCGGTGATCTTGGCGACGAGGTCGTCGGCGATGGGGCCGACGGCCACGGCTGCCGAGATGGCCATGCAGCGTTCCCCGGCGGAGCCGAAGCCGGCGTTGACCATGGCGTCGGCGGCCAGGTCGAGGTCGGCGTCGGGCAGGATGACGGCGTGGTTTTTGGCCCCGCCGAGGGCTTGGACGCGTTTGCCGGCCGCGGTCCCGGTCGCATACACGTACTGGGCGATGGGGGTGGACCCGACGAAGGACACGGCCTTGATGGCGGGGTGGGTCAGGATTTCGTCGACGGCGGTCTTGTCGCCTTGCAGGACGTTGAACACGCCGTCGGGCAGGCCGGCTTCTTTCCACAGGTTGGCCAGCCACAGCGAGGCCGACGGGTCTTTTTCGGAGGGTTTGAGGACGACGGTGTTGCCGGCGGCGATGGCCAGGGGGAAGAACCACATGGGGACCATGGCGGGGAAGTTGAACGGGGAGATGATGCCGACCGGGCCCAGGGGTTGCAGGATGTTGTGGACGTCGACGTTGGTGGAGGCGTTTTCGGTGTAGCCGCCTTTGAGTAGGTGGGGGATGCCGCAGGCGAATTCGACGACTTCTTGGCCGCGGGCTACTTCGCCGAGGGCGTCGGAGACGACCTTGCCGTGTTCGCTGGTGATGATTTCGGCGAGTTCGCCCTTGCGGGCGTTCAAGAGTTCGCGGAAGGCGAAGAGGATTTGGGTGCGCTTGGCCAGGGAGGTGTCGCGCCAGGCGGGGAACGCCGCGGCGGCGGCCTCGATGACTGCCCGGGAATCCTCGACCGAGGCCAGGGCGACCTGACCGGTCACCGCACCGGACGCCGGA
The DNA here is from genome assembly GCF_000317305.3 of Mycolicibacterium neoaurum VKM Ac-1815D. The sequence goes on from NC_023036.2 coordinate 1,896,544, forward strand.
TTCGTCACGGGCGCGGTCTGCCCCGAGGTGCCTTGAAACAGTTCGTTGTTCAGCCAGTGGCTGATGGTCGTGGGCCGTGATGCGGTCTGAGTCACCCCACCATGGGAAGTGAGATTTGCGCACGAGTCAACGAGTAAATACGCTCCGGTGACTGCAAAAATGCACGATAGGAGGTCGCATGCTCAGCGCGGACAATCTCCGCTACTTCCTCGAGGTGGCGCGCGCCGGTCGGCTGAGCGACGCTTCCCGTGTACTGGAGGTCGACCACACCACCGTGGGGCGCCGGATCACCGCGCTCGAGCGGTCGGTGGGTGAGCGGCTCTTCGACCGGGCGCCCAGCGGATGGCGGCTCACCGAGGCGGGCAAACGGATGATGCCCCGCGCCGAGGCGGTCGAATCGGCGGTGATGGCCGCCTACGACGTCCAGGGCGCGACGCCCGACATCCTGACCGGTTCGATCCGTATCACGGCCACCGACGGTTTCGGCGCGTTCATCATCGCGCCGCACCTCGTGGAGCTGAAGGCGGCGCATCCACGTCTGACCGTCGAGCTCGTCACGGCTACCGTGCACAATGCGGTGTCCGAGCGGCACTTCGACGTGGCCGTGACCCTGGAGCGGCCGACGTCGCGCGCGGTTCGCTCGGAGGTGCTGTGCCACTATGACCTCGGTCTCTACGCGACCCCGGAGTACCTGAACGCCCACCCGCCCATCGCGAAGATCGCCGATCTGCGGGCGCACACCCTGATCTGGTACGTCAATGCGTTGATGGACGTCGAACCGCTGCGGATTCTCGACGAGCTACCCCATGTCCAGAGTGTCGATGCGCAGATATCCAACATCACCGGGCACTGGCTGGCGGCGCGAAGCGGGCTCGGTGTCGCACCACTGCCCGCATATATCGCCAACGGTGACGAACGCCTGATCCGGGTGCTGCCCGACGCCTTCAGCGTCCGCAGGCTGTACTGGCTGGTGGTACCGCGGGAGCTCGAGCGTCTCGAGCGAGTGCGCACGGTGTGTGCATTCCTGCGCGATACGGTCGAAGCGCACCCCGACCTCAACCTGGGCAGGCGCTCGCCCTAGTCGAGGCACCAATGGAAACATTTGTGCCACAGGGGAATTGAAGAATACAAAGGTGCTGTCTATTGGGCTGCATTTATGCACGGCGGGGTGCAGTAATGGCCATTGACTTCAGCCTGGCCCGCGGATGAGATGTAGTTCACATCCTTAGGTAAACGACTCCGGTGTGGCGCTGAACGAGGTTATCGGTGCGCCATGTCGTCCGCCCACGAGATGTCACCGAATGCACCGGAACCCCGCCGCGCAGATCAGAGTCGGAAAGGACTCACGCCTTGAGTTTGAGAAGCTACTTCCACGGTCCGGCCACCAGCCTGGACGACCAGGTGGAAAGTTATGCGACCACCCGGGTGCCGGACAGTCAGCGCTGGCGTCGCCCCGCCATCCTGCTCGTACTGACCGGCAACGTGACCGCCATGTTCTGGTTTGCCCTTGGCGGTCAGATGGGGTTCCTGGTCGGCTGGCCCGGGGTGCTCGTCCCCATCGCGTACATGGTCATCGGCGCGACGGTGGTCGGTGCGTTGGTCATGCGGATCGCCAGCCAGCAGGGCCTCTCCTTGCCACTGCTGTCTCGGGGGTTGGGGTTCGGTGCACGCGGTTCGGCCATCGCCTCCTTCGTCTACGCCGTCAACTACGTCTTCTACTTCATCTTCGAGGGCAGCATCGTCTCGCACGGGCTCAGTGAGATCCTCGGGATTTCCATCGATTCCGCGGCGGCCAGCGTGGTCTTCGCGATCGTCGCATTGATCGCGCTGTATTACTCGTGGCGGGGTATGCACTCGATGAATGTCCTGCAGCGCTTCGGCATGCCGATATTCCTGATCCTCTTCGTGATCGGAATGGTGATGCTGGCCAACGGTTATGTGCTCGCCGGGCCGGGTGAATGGGTTGTCGAGGACGGTGTGACGGCGACCGCAATGTGGCAGGCTCTGAGCCTGGCCAACGGCCAGGTCGTGTTCCAGGCGCTCATCGCCACCGACTACGGACGTTTCGTCAAGCGCTCGGTATCCTACGTCGGCACCGGTGGGGTGATGCTGGTCGAACTGTTGATGATCTCGGTCGTCATGGTGCTCGGTGTCTTCTTAGGCTTCACGATGATCGAGTACTTCGACGGTGAGCGCTCGGCCCGCGAGCTGGCCGCCACCGATCCCGGGCTGATCTTCGCCGTCGTGATGGGTGTGCTCGGCGTCATCTTCGCCATCTTGACCCAGGTCCGGATCAACGTCATGAACCTCTACTCGGGGTCGCTGGCCCTGTCGAATGCCTGGGATGTGCTCTCGCCGAAGCGTGTCGGCCGGCAGTGGTGGATGGTGCTGCTGGTGGTCCTCGGAATCGCGTTGTACCCGATCAACGTGTTGCAGTACACCGACAAGTTCCTCGCGGTCACCGGCATCATGACCAACACCTGGATCTTCATCCTGCTCAGTGACTACTTCATCTGTCGCAAGCTGCTCAAACTCGCCCCCAGCACGCTGGTCGAATATCGCGAGGGTAGGGTCAAGAATTGGAATTACTGTGGAATGACTGCTCTCGCAACCGGTATCGCGGTCGGTGCGCTCGGTGTCGCAGGCGTGTACCCGCTGTACTTCGCGTCGTTCGCCGCAATGCTGGTGGGTCCCATCGTGTACGTCCCCTTGACTATCCTGAGCGAGGGTTCCCAATACGGGTTGCCGGCGGCCGAGTCCGAGGATCCCATGGCAGACGAGCACAAGTCGACGACCGTCGATGCCGGCGAGTGAGCCCAGAAGCGCGCGGAAAAGGATTGTGACGAGATGACCGATACGAACACCGATACCGGCAACGCCGGGACCGCTGACACCGCCGATGGGGTGCTGTACTACCGGGAGATCAGCGAACTGGTACCGCTGCTGGCGAGCGGGGAGATCAGCTCTGCGCAGTTGACCGAGATGACGCTGGAGCGCATCGGCGCCGTCGACCAACGCCTCGGGTCGTTCGCCTTCGTCGCCGCCGACGAGGCGCGACTGCGCGCACAGGAGTCCGACCAACGTCGCAAGGCCGGCGACCCGCGTGGCCCGTTGGACGGAATTCCGTTGGCCATCAAAGACATCTACGACAAGGCCGGGTGGCGCACCGAGGCGGGTATGGCGTTGCGTGCCGGTCAGGTGGCCGATGACACGGCGACGGTGGTCACCAGGCTTGAGGACGCCGGCGCGGTGATCGTGGGCAAAGTGCACACCACCGAGGGCGTGTACACCGAGCACACGCCGCCGTTTCGGGCCCCGCTGAACCCCTGGGACGCCAACCGCTGGGTGGGGGTGTCCTCAAGCGGTAGCGGGGTCGCCCCGGTTGCCGGGTTGTGCTACGGCGCACTGGGTTCGGACACCGGCGGATCCATCCGCATGCCGTCGGCCTCCAACGGCGCCACCGGTCTCAAGCCCACCTGGGGACGGGTCAGCCGTGCCGGTGTCGTCGAATTGGCGGCCACCCTCGACCATGTCGGTCCGATCTGTCGATCCGCGCGGGATGCCGGTTTGATCCTCGGGGCGATCGCCGGGGCCGATCCGCGCGACCCCACCGCCTCGCTGCAGCCCGTCCCGGAATTCGGTACCGAGATGCCGACGTCCTTGCGGGGTGTCCGAATCGGCGTCGATCCGTCGTGGAGTTATCGAGACGTCAGTGCGGATGTGGAACAGGCGCATCGGGCTGCCGAAGAGATGTTGCGGGATCTGGGTGCGGAGCTGGTGCACACCGATCTGCCCGATCCCACCCAGGCCATCACCGATTGGTTCGGGGTCTGTGCGGCACAGACCGCGCGGTCGCACCAGAGCATGTTCCCCGCACACCGGGACAGCTATGGCCCCGCATTGCGTGAGCTGATCGAGCGTGGCATCGCGATGACCGGTATCGAATACGACGAGCTGCTGCAGCGACGGCTGATCTTCAAGGGCCAGATGGAAGCAGCGCTGGCGCCGTTGGACGGGGTACTCATCCCGGCCATGTCGTTCATCGCGCCACCGGTGGAGAAGATGATCCGGATGGACGACGAGACCACCGCCGGGGTGCACCGCTTCACCGTGCCGTTCACGCTCTCGCAACTGCCCACCATCACCTTCCCCGGCGGATTCACCACCACCGAGGCCGGTCTGCCGTTCCCGGTGGGCCTGCAGATGGTCGGCAGCGCATTCACCGAGCGCCGCCTCGTCGATATCGTCGGCGCCTTCCAGGCCGCCACGCCGTGGAACAAGAAGCATCCGCAACTGTGAGCCGCAGGTAATCCCCGCCCAATCCGGTCCGCGCCTGGTCGGGCCGGTTACCGGCCAGTAGGCTCGGGTGCGAGGGGACGGGAGCTCAGATGGCGGAGACACGATTCGTCGAGATTCACGGGGTGCGGCAGGCAGTCGTCGACCAGGGCGACGGTGATGAGGTTCTGCTGCTCATCCACGGTATGGCCGGCAGCGCCGAGACCTGGCGGGCGGTACTGCCGCAGCTGTCCAAGAAGTACCGGGTCATCGCCCCGGACCTGCTGGGACACGGGCAGTCGTCGAAGCCGAGAACCGACTATTCGCTCGGTGCCTTCGCCGTCGGTCTGCGAGATCTGCTCGACGAACTCGGGGTGAGTTCGGCCACCGTGGTGGGCCACTCGCTGGGCGGTGGGGTGGCGATGCAGTTTCTCTACCAGCACCCGGAATACTGTCGACGGCTCGTGCTCATCGGCAGCGGCGGACTGGGGCCCGATGTGGGTTGGATCCTGCGATTGCTGGCCGCCCCGGGCGCGGAATTCGTGATGCCGGTGATCGCGCCGCCGCCGGTTCTGCGTGCCGGCAACGCGGTGCGTTCCTGGTTGACATCGGTGGGTCTGCGGTCGCCCCGCGGAGCCGAGATCTGGAATGCCTACTCGTCCTTCGCCGACAGTGAGACACGCGAGGCATTCCTGCGAACGCTGCGCTCGGTGGTGGATTATCGAGGTCAGTCGGTGAGCGCACTGAACCGGTTGAACCTGCGCGAAGAGCTTCCGGTGCTGGCGATCTGGGGAGAAGACGACAACATCATCCCGGTCGACCATGCCTACTCCGCGCTGCAGGCCCGGCCGGACTGCCGCCTCGAAATACTGCCGGGGATAGGGCATTTCGCCCAGGTCGAGGCTCCCTTCGAGGTGATCGAGCTGATCGACGAGTTCATCTCGACCACGCACCCCGATGATCCCGCACGAAACTGAGATCCTTGTCCCGGTTCAGCACTGCAACTCGGTGACCTCCGCGGGACGCCCCAGGTAGTAGCCCTGCCCGAGCCTGATATCCAGATCGCTCAGGATCTGCAGCTGGCGACAATTCTCGATGCCCTCGGCGACCGTCAGCGCGTTCAGTTCCCTGGCCAGCACTGCCACCGCGGACACCAGTGCGCGCCTGGCCGGATCGGACTCCAGACCTGTGACCAGTTCGGCGTCGATCTTGATGACGTCGGGCCGGATACGAAGCAGTTGGGTGAGGCTGGCATAGCCCGCGCCGGCATCATCGATCGCCAGCAGAATGCCGGACCTGCGCAGGGGCTGCAGCCCCTCGAAGGTGTTGGGTGGATAGGGCGCATGCTCGGTGAGCTCGAGCATCAGGCGGCGATCCGAGGACATCAGGCACTGCTGCAGGCCGGGGTCGACGGCAGTCTCGGGGCTCAGGTTGACCGAGATGATGTAGGACTGCGGGATTGCCTTCGCCGCACGCAGGATGGCGTGCAGGGCAGCTGTTTCGATGGACAGGCTGCGCCCGAGTCCCCGGGCAATGGCGAACCAGTCGGCGGTGCTGCGGCGCGTGACGTCCCCCGGGAAGCGGGAGAGACCCTCGTAGCCGACGGTGGTACCGGACTTCAGATCCACGATCGGCTGGAACACCGGGGAGATTCGCGGGTGCTCCAGCAAGCCGTCCAGTTCGGCGTGTGCGCCCTCGTCGAGGGTCTCCCGGGGCATCAGCAGCGATCCCGCGAACCGTGCCGACGAATCGTGCTGCGGACCCACACCCTCGTCGAAGAGGTCGCGCAGGAGTATGGCCATTTCGGTCTGCGAACCGATCAGGGCCGAGATGAAACTGCTCACGGAGGTGAGGCCGGCGATATCGACCGCGTCGAAGACGTCGTTGCCTGTGGCCACCACCGAGAGCGCCCCGACCGCCCGGTGCTGATGGAAGAGCGGTATCACCGCCCATGACCCGATGCCCATTTCCGTGGCGAGCCGGCGCGTCTGTTCCGGCAACCGAGAATCTTCGGCCACATTCTGGCTCACCTGCGGCTGTCGGGTCGAGAGCGCCAGCTCTTGGAAGGACGCGACCGCGGGCACCACCGTGCCCAGCGCCGGTGCGCTCAGACCGTGCGCGGAGGCGAACACGAAGGATCCGTTGGGGGTCAGCATGCCTACGGCCGCACCGTCGGCTTTGGGGTTGAACACGCAGACCTGTTCGGCGATCCGCGACATCAGTGACTCCGGGTCGACCGACGCGGTCAGCGCGGCAATCAGTCGTTTGACGGTAACTCCTCAGGCTCGCGCGGCCCCCGCCCGTAGGTCGCGGCGTTCTCGATCGAATTTTCAATCAGCAAACTACTCGACGCTGGTCCATACCACGTCGGAACTCGCCGATTCGGTGCAAGCAAACAAATGCTTGGTTCGGCAGTTGCCGCCGAAAGAGTGACATTTCGGCGGTAGCTCGGTGACGATATGTGGATACAGATGGTGGTCCAGGGAAAGGCGCTGTGATGTCGAGGCTGTGCAAAGGCATTCTCGTAAGCGGAATCGGCATCGTGATGGCCACGGTCGGTCTGGGGGTGGCCAACGCCGAGCCGCCACCGAATTGCACCGTGGCCGACATCGCGGGCGTAGCCGGTGGAGTCAACTTCGCCATGTCGGCCTACCTGTTCACCCACGCCGAGGTCAACGCGGAGCTGTCCAGCTTGGAGGGGTTGCCCGAGCAGCAGACCGTCGAGCGGGCCCGCGCGTACCTGGAGGCGCACCCGCAGGTGGCCGCGGAGCTGCGGGGTATCCGCGCGCCGTTGACCGAGCTGCGGGCACGCTGCAACGTGTCGCTGCCCACGCAGCATGACGTTCTGGGCTGAGACATGATCGGCAACCTCAGGATCGGCAACATCGTGCGGGCGGCCCTGCTGGCCGCGATCACCGTGGGCGGGCTCGGCATCGCCGGCGCGCCGGTCTCGGGTGCGACCGTGTGCGGCTCGGTGGGCGGGTTCCACGTCAATGTGTCGGGGTGCACCGATCCGCTGGGCTACCTCGACAGCGCCCTGCCACCGCCACCGCCGCCGCCCCCACCACCCGGCGCGCCGCCACCCCCTCCGCCACCGGTGTACGTTCCGCCGCCGCCGGCGCCGGATGTCAGCGTGTGTGCGAACTTCGGCAGGCGGGTCAGCGTCAGCGGGTGCGTCTGAGGCTCGAAGCGGATCGGCTACCGGTCGGCTACCGGTCGGTTACCGGTCGGCGTTGAGTGTCAGCACCGAGATGTCCGGCGGGGCGCCGACCCGTACCGGCGGCCCCCAGAACCCGGCACCGCGAGACACGTACAGCTGAGTGTCCTGGAGGGTCGACAATCCTGCCAAGGACGGCTGCACCGCCTCGACGATGTACTGGAACGGCCAGGTCTGTCCGCCGTGCGTGTGACCGGACAGTTGTAGATCGACACCGCGCGCGGCGGCCTGTTCGACCATGACGGGCTGATGGGCAAGGAGCACCGTCGGGTTTGGTCCGTCGGTACCTGCCAGTGCACGGTCGTAGTCGGGCGGGTCGCCGTGCTCTTCGCCGGCGAGGTCATTGACCCCGGCGATGTGCAAAGCGGCTGCGCCCCGTCGGATCAGGGTGTTTTCGTTACGCAGCGGGGTGACACCGAGTCGATCCAGTTCGCGCAACCACGGCATCGTGTCCGGGACGAAGTACTCGTGGTTGCCGGTGACGAAGAACGAACCTTCCCTGGACACCAGATCTTGCAGGGGCTCCGCCGCGTGGCCGAGCTTGTCCACCGTGCCGTCGACCAGATCGCCGACGATCGCGACCAGATCGGCATCGGTCCCGTTGATCATCTCCACGATCCGCTCGGTATGGCTGCGTCCCAGCAGCGGCCCGAGATGGATGTCGGAGACGACGGCGATGCGAAAGCCGTTGAACGCCGGATTCAGCCGGCCGAGTCGAATCGGCACCTGCAGGACGTCAGGTGGTCCGAGTGCGGTGGCCGCTCCGTAGCCCACCAGTCCGGTGGCCGCCGCGCCTGCCGCCGCGGCGCCGGTCCTGGCCAGAAATACACGGCGATTGAGCGCACCGGGTGACGGCGTGACCTCAGCGGTGGTCCCCGGTTCGGCGGGCTCACCGGTCGTCCCGCCGCGACGCACCCACCCCCGCAGCGCCAGTCGGATCGGTTCCACCAACAGCAGCGTCAGAAGCAGATAGCCGACCAACGCAAACCAGAGGTATCCCGGCCAGGCGAACCATGCCGATTCGTCCAGCCCGGTCAGCCGTGGCACCAGCAGTGCGATCACCAACACCGCGGCCATGGTCAGGAAGGCGGCCGTCAGCACCGTGCGGGCATGTCCCGGCCCGGTGGTGTCCTTGATCAACCGCTTCCACACGTACAGGTGGGTCAGTCCGAGCACCGTACACAGGATGATGATGAACATGCAGGCGGTCAGCCTCGTGCTCGGACCAGAGTCATCGGACCAGCCTAGCCACGGCCTGCCGCGACGGCCTCGGCCAAGGGCTGGCCTGATCTCACAACCGGCCTTTCAGGTTGGCACGCCACGACATCTCGGATCACCGGGGTCCGTCGGCCGGCTGACGTTGCCGGACAACATCGCCCACGACTTTCGGCCGGTCTCACCGGCCTCTCGGATACTGACCTTCTCGAAGCGGTTGAGGTAGGGCAGGGACTCGCCGGCGACCACCGCAGCCAGTAGGTTGACCGCGTCCCGTCCGAAAGTCCACGGCGCCAGATCCACCGCGGTGATCTGCTCATTGCTCAATTCCGTTGTCGGATCGCTACTCAACGACGCCAGGCCAAACCCGGAGCCCACGTGCCGGTCCGCCGTCTCGAGAATGCCGATGGCCCGGCCTGCAAAGCCCTGTGGCGCGCAGACCAGCGCGTCGACATCCGCCGGCGCGGTGGCCGACCGCACCGCCGCACGAAGTTCGTCCAGCGTCGCGTCCAGCGGGCAATCAAAAGCCGACGGCTCCGCGGAATGGGTTGCGCACCAGTCGAGATAACTCTGCCGGACGTCGTCGGCCCACGACGAGTAGAACCGGCGATCGGATCCCACAAACGCCGGCCGGCGATAGCCACACTGGCGCAGGTGGTCGAGCACCAGGCGGGCAAGGTCGCTGTGTGGGGCTTCGATCACCGCCGCCACCGCATCGGCCAGCGACTCGGGTGGCCGGCCGGCCGTCACCATCGGAATACCGACTTCGACGAGGCGCTGCAGCATCGGATCGCCGGGCAGGGGATCAACCGCCAGGACGCCGTCAACTTGGAAGTGCCGCGGACCCACTTCGGCGTCGCGGGCGAAGAGCGTCAGATCGGCGTCGTGCTCGGCCGAGCCATGGGCCGCGCCGAAGGCGAACTCCATGTAGAAGTTGAAGTTTCTGGCGATCGGCGGGATGTATATCCCGAATGCGCCGACGCTGCGGCCGCGCAACTGCCGAGCCGCCCGGTTGGTCACATAGCCGAGCTCGCGCGCGGCGGCGGCCACCTTCGCTGCGGTGGCCGGTGACACCCGGCCTCCGCCGTGCAGCGCGTCGGAGACCGTCGTCTTCGACAGCCCGACATGCTGGGCAATCTCCACGATCGTCACCCGTCGCGCTGCCATGCGGCCATCGTAACCAGCGCGTAAATTGTGCCTCACCCCTTGACAAGACCCCGCGTGTGGCGCGAGTCTCAGATGTGCCGGAACGTTCCGGCATGAATGGAGACGCGAATGTCCAGCGACGCCCCACACGCAGCGAAACGCCGCAACCCGACCAGCGTGGTCGCCTTGGCCGCCCTGAACTTCGTCCTCCTGCTGTTCCCTCCGTTGACGTGGTACCTCGGCCAGAACGGGATCTGGTTCTTCCTCATCACCGGCGTCTTCGGCGTTGTCTCGCTGCTGATCATGTACCGCGCCGACAGCTCGGTGGGGGAGGACTGACATGGAGATCCTCATCGGATACGGCGGTATCGCCGTCTTCCTGATCGTGCTGCTGGTCGTGCTGCAACGCACCAAGGGCAGCGTGGACTTCAGCGAATATGCCACGGCGGGGCGGTCTTTCGGACCCCTCTTCTCAGCCATGGCGTTCGTCAACACCTGGCTGCCCGGCACCATTTTCATCGCCTTCGCCGGTTATGCGGCCAGTGCCGGCGCCATCGGCTTCTACTTCGTGGCCTACTCCATCCTGGCCGTCGTGCTGATGTTCCTGCTGGCCAAGCCCGTTCACGAATGGGGCCGGCAATTCGACCTGCGCACCCAAGCCGACCTGCTGGGCCTGCGGTACGGCTCCACCGCCGTGCGGGTGGTCGCAGCCGTCATCGGCGTCATCGCCTCGTTCCCGTGGATTGTGCTGGGCATGCAGTCGCTGACCCTGGTGTTCGAGTACCTGTCGTTCGGCGCCGTACCGGCAGCGGGTGCGGCCCTCATCGGCATCGGCGTGCTGGTCGCCCGGCAGTGGTGGACGGTGCGCCTCGGTGCCCGTGGCCTGGTCGTCAGTGACTTCGTCCAGGGCATCGTCGCCTACCTGATCGGCACCGTGCTGATCCTCGGACTGCTGACCTGGCTGCTGACCAACGGCCATGGCTTCGGCGAGGTGGATCCGGCGTTCTTCACCCTGCCCGGCCCCGGCAGTGTCGACGGTCCGCTGTATCTGTTCTCGCTGATCGCCACCGGCGCCCTCGGGGGTTGGTGCTGGCCGGACATCTTCGTGCGGCTGTTCGCGTCCAACAGCACCCACACCATCAAGCGTGCCGCGGTGATGGCCTCCCCGCTGTTGCTGATCTTCGGCTCCTCGCTGTGCCTGCTGGCAGTCGCGGCGTCGACCTATCCTGGCGTGGCCGACGCACCCGACGAGGTGTGGTTCCTGACGGCCGCCATCGGCGGACCAGTCATCCTGACGCTGGCCGGGGTGTGCGTGCTGGCGGCCACCATGGGCAACGTAGGCGCCAACCTCCAGGCCCTTGGCGCGCAGATCGCCAACGACGTGGTGGGCGTGGCCCGTGGCACCCGGGTGGAAGATCAGCGCTGGGGCAAGGTCTCGGTCGGTGTGCTGACGCTGCTGGCCGGTGTGGTCGCGGTGGCGACGACGGACGCGCTGTCCTCCGGCATGGTCGCGCTGGCGCAGGTGTCGTATCAGGGCATCGTGCAGCTGGCGCCGACGGTGTTTCTCGGAATCTTCTGGCGCCGAGGCAATGCCACGGCCGCAGTGGCCGCGATGGTCCTCGGCTTCGGCACGGCCTGCGTGCTGCAGGTGCTCTACCCGATCGCCATTTCGGCGCTCGGCGGTATGACCTCAGGGGTGGCTGCCTTGGCTGTCAACTTCGCCGTCTACACCATCGTGTCCTACGCCAGGCCGCACAGCGCCGAGGAAAAGCGGCGCGTGGACCAGCTTTTCGATTCCCTGTACGCAACGGACAAGGTGGGAACCCCGTGACCGCACAACGACGCACCGGCTATGTCTGGCACGAACGCTATGCCTGGCACGACACCGGAACCCACGTCGGCATCTTCCCGGCCGGCGGCTTCAACCAGCCGCACATGACTTTCGAGAGTGCGGAATCCAAATCCCGGATGGCGGGCCTTGTCGAGGTGTCCGGGATGATCGACGAACTGGTTCGGGTCCCCGCCCGGATGGCGACGCGCGAGGATCTGCTGCGGGTGCACGACGCCGATCACATCGACCGTATCGAACGCGACAGCGCCGATCGGGGCGGCGACGGGGGAGACGGCTTCACCCCGTTCGGACCCGGCAGTTACGACATCGCCCGACTGGCTGCCGGCGGCACCATCGCCGCGGCCGAGGCCGTCCTCACCGGCGTTGCCGAAAACGCCTACGCACTGGTGCGCCCGCCCGGACATCACGCCCGCCGCGACATCGGAATGGGATTCTGCATCTTCTCCAACGTGAGCATCGCCATCGAATACGTGCGTGCGCACCTCGGTGTGCAACGGGTCGCCATCGTCGACTACGACGTCCACCACGGCAACGGGGCTGAATCCATCTACTGGGATGACGCCGATGTGCTCACCATCTCGCTGCACCAGGACCGGCTCTTCCCGCAGGACACCGGTGCGGTCACCGACACCGGCATCGGCGGTACCAACATCAACGTGCCCCTACCCGCCGGCTCGGGCAACGGCGCCTACTTGGCAGCCATCGAACGGGTCGCCGTCCCGGCAGTGACGGCATTTGCGCCCGACATCATTTTCGTCTCCAGCGGATTCGACCCGAGCCCGGTCGACCCACTTGGCTGTATGACCGTCACCTCAAGCGGTTTCAAGGATATGGCCGCACGTCTGGTCACCTTGGCCGGGGACGTCTGCGACGGCAAGATCGTCTTCTCCCACGAAGGCGGCTACTCGCCGGTGCACGTGCCGTTCTGCGGACTGGCGGTGCTGGAAGCCCTGAGCGGTCACGAGACCGGGGTGGTCGACCCGTTCGGTCAGAGCTTCGACGACTCGCCGGCGCATCTGCTGCAGCCGTGGCAAGACGCGGTGATCGCCCAGGCAGCGTTGATCGCCGAGGCATTGCGGCTCTAGCTGCTCCAGCATCCGTTGGCCGACGCGTGGAGTGTTGGACGCGGCAGGTGAACCGAAAAATTCACGGAAGTGGCGATTCGTAACTGGCTGACGGGGTACATCCGGTGCTGATGACGCGCGGGATCACTCGCGTCGTGGAAGACAGGAGGTACCGGGTATGACGGTCAGCAGAGATACCTCCGCCACTCGTCAGCAGGTGTGGGATGTCCTCGCCGACGGGTGGACGTATTCGGGTTGGGTGGTCGGCAACAGCCGGATTCGTGCCGTCAGTGCGAACTGGCCGGCGCCGGGCACGCGGATACTGCACTCGATCGGAACCTGGCCTGTCGTCATCGACGATGAAACGGTGGTCGAGAGTTGCACTCCCGGCCGTGAACTGGTGCTGCTGGCCAAGGTGCGCCCGGCCGGGAAGGCACGGATCACCATGCGGATCAACGACAACGACGACGGCGGGTGCCGGATCGAGATGACAGAGGTGGCAACCAGCGCTCCGGTGCGCTGGATCCCCGACGCCGTGCAGCTGCTCGGCGTCGCGCCGCGCAACCGCGAGTGCACCTGGCGACTGGCGCTGATCGCCGAACGGGCCGATCCGAACGCGATATGACCTCAGGCGGCGCTGTGCCGGACCGACGGGCGCTCGGCCATCTGGGCTTCTGCCTGTTTGCGCAGTGAGTCCAGCGCCTTGGCCAGGATGCGCGACACCTGCATCTGCGAGCAGGCCATCCGCTCGGCGATCTGGGTCTGGGTCATATCGTCGAAGAACCGGTAGTTCAGCACGGCGCGTTCGCGCGCAGACAGCTTCTCGATCAGCGGGCGCACGGTCTCCACGTCGACGATCTTGTCCAGTCGGGTGTCCACCGACCCCAGGGTGTCCTTGATGGTGAAGTCCTCGCCGTCGTCGGTGGCGGGCCGGTCGGTGGAGACGGTCGAGTAGTGGCTGGCGGCCACGGTCGCTTGGATGACCTCTTCTCGTTCGATACCCAGATGGGTGGCGATCTCGGTGGCGGTCGGCGCGTGGCCGAGGGTGCGGGTCAACTCCTCGCGGGCCTTGGTGAGTTGCAGACTGAGATCCTTCAACCGCCGGGGCACGTTGACGGCCCATCCGGTGTCGCGGAAGTGCCTGCGGACCTCGCCCATCACCGTCGGCACGGCAAACGAGAGGAAATCGGCTCCGCGATCGGGATCGAACCGGTTGACGGCCTTGATCAGTCCGATACAGGCGACCTGGTAGAGATCGTCGTAGGGCTGCCCGCGCCCGGAGTAGCGCTGGGCGATGTGCTCGGCCAACGGCAGGGTCCGGGTGATGACGTCGTCATTAAGGCCGCGGTGTTCAGCCGAGCCGGGCTCTTGGCTGCGCAACAACCGCACCATATCGGCGATTTCGGCGTATTGCTGATCGGTTCGTGGCATCCGAATTTCCCCTGTTCGAAACGGTGCTGAGGGTGGCTCGGATCTGAACCATCTAGTGAGTACCCCGAGGCGTTGAAAATCGAACCTCGAGTTCAGGCGGGTACGCCGGCCGCCTGGCTGTTACGCGACGGCGGAACCCGCCGTGCCGTGGTCGCGGGCAGATTGCGCACACGATGCGCAGTCCGCGGTGTCGAGGTCGAATTCTCCGCAGGTCGTGCAGATGAACGGAATCACGATCGAACCTCCAGGTGTGTTGCGGCGCCGCGATCGCGCCCCTTGGTGAGCTTGTACCCGGCGCGGTGGTGCGTTGAAACCGACGGCGACGACGATGCTGTGTCTGCCCTCAGGGTGGACGACGAAAAGCGAAATCTCTTATGAACCCCGTGCCGATCCCCGTCGCGAGGTTTGCAGGAGTTGGTCGGGTATATGTCGACGCCGACAGCGGCACCGGACTGGGTGTCCACGAAGCGAACACGGCGTTACCGTTGGGGCATGTCTGATCGGGGGAACGATCTCGCACGCGCTCTCGCTGACCTGGCGCTGACGATTCAGGACCAGGCCGGTACCGAATCCACCCTGGAGGCGGTGGTCAAGAGCGCGGTCGAGATCGTGCCGGGTGTGCGCTGGGCGGGTGTCTCGATGATAGAGGGTCGCACCGTCACCCCCAGGGCGCTGAGCGATCCGCTGGTCGCCAAACTGGACATGTTGCAGACGGAACTCGACGAGGGCCCGTGCTTGAGTTCGCTGCGTGAGCATCGCACCGTGCTCATCGACGAGATGACGACCGAGACGCGGTGGCCGCGGTTCGCGGCGGCAGCGGTCGAGCTGGGTGCGCTCAGCCTGCTGTCCTTCCAGTTGTACGTGTTGCAACAGAATCTGGGAGCGCTGAACCTCTACGGCGGAGAGCCCGGTGTGTTCTCGGAGGACTCGGAATTCATCGGCGCCATCGTCGCCCACCACGCGTCGGTTGCATTGTTCGGTGCGGAGACCGAGAGCCAATTCGAGGAGGCCCTGACCAGTCGTGACGAGATCGGGCAGGCCAAGGGGATCATCATGGAACGGTTCAAGATCGACTCCATGGCGGCGTTCAGCCTGCTGGTCAAGCTCTCCCAGGATGGCAATGTAAAGCTCTCCGATATCGCGCACCGACTCGTGACCTCGATGGACGACGAAACGGCCTGAGTTACCGAGACCAACGGTACCGGTTAGGATCGGGTCGCCGTGCGAGCGGCCGAGCGAACGGGAGGTCGCGGTGACGAACATGGTGGGGAATTCGAGTGCGTCGGCATGCGGCATCAGTACCCGACACGAGGACGGGACGGTGGTCATCACCGTCACCGGCACGATCGACATGGTGACCGTCGCGCAGTTGGAGGCGGCTATCGAGATGGCCATGACCGGCGCGCCCGCGAGCGTCGTGATCGATCTGCTGGGCGTGCAGTTCCTGGCATCGATAGGCATCGGTGCGCTGGTCGCCGTCCACCAGCATCCGACGGTACGGTTGGCCGTCGTCGCCGACGGACCCACGACCGCCCGGCCCTTACAACTGGTCGGGGTGGCCGATGTGATCGATGTCTGCCCGACGCTCGACGACGCGTTGAATGTGGTTCTCGCGCAGCGGTAATCACCGGCTCAAGAGTTCGCCCCGAGGGCGAGCAGCGCGATATCGTCGGTCGGGTCGAGTTTCGGTATCAGCGTGGCCAGGTCGTCGATGAGCGCGGCGGCGCTCAGAGCGGTGCGGGTCGCGCCGTAGGTGGCCAACGCGGCATCGTCGAAAGGCTCTGCGCCGCGGCGTGCCTCGGTCAGCCCGTCGGTGTAGAGCAGCAGCGTCTGACCGGGTTCGAGGGTCAGCCGCAGCGTCCCGAATGTCGCGTGCGGGGTGGCCCCGACGAGCATGCCGGTATCCGGCCGGACGGCGTGTGCGGTGGTTGCCCGTGGATCGAGCAACAGCGCGGGAGGGTGCCCGCCGGTGGCCATGACCAGATCGAAACCACCGGCACCGCGCGGCCGCAGGATCAATACGGACACCGTGGCGAAGCGGCGAGGACGCAGTTCACGGAGCAGCACCGCGTTCAGTTCCGCCAGTGCCGACGCGGGTTCACGGTCGTGCAGCAGCGCCGCGCGCAGGCTGTATCGGATTAGCGTCGTCAGCACGGCGGCATGCACACCGTGGCCCTGCACGTCGCCGATGAACAGACCCCACGTTCGCTCATCGAGGGCGAACGCGTCGTAGAAGTCACCACTGACATCGCGTGGTGATGCCGGGTGATACCCGGCGACCAGGTCCAGACCGGGGATGTCGGGTAGTACCGGTGGCACCAGCACCTGCTGCAGTGCCGTCGCGTAGTCGTCGATGCTGTCGCGTTCGCGTTCGGCGGCCTCCCGATCGAGCTGCGCCTCGTCGCGGTCCGAGCGCGCCTGGTCACGATCGCGCTGGGCGACCGCACGATCCGAGCGGGCCTCGTCAAGCGCCAGATGTGCGCTGTCGCGATCCCGCCTTGCCGCGTCCCTGTCGGCGCGGGTGGAGTCCAGTTCGGCCTCGGCGACCGCGCGTAGCCCATGTTCGACGGTCAGGGCTTCCGAGGATGACAGCCGCAGTTCCAACTGCTCGATGACCACGACGGCAAGGTCGGCCAGCAGCGACAGCTGCGTGGGCGACGGATCGGAACGCGGACCGGTGTCCATTGCCGAGACGGCGCCCAGGTGGTGACCGTCGAAAGTGATCAGCGGGACGCAGGCGTAGAAACCGATGCCGTGCTCGTGCACGAAGCGGTTACCCGCGGTACGAGAGTCGGTCCGGCAGTCGGGGACCACATGTGGGCCGCTGCCGGAAATGGCGGTGGCGCACAGGCCGTCCTGCCGATCGATCCGGTCGATGCCCAGCCCATGGGTGCCGATCATCCAGATGCTGTCCCGCTCGACGAGCGTGACGGCGCCATATGGTGCGTCGAATACCTCTGCGAGGATCGTGGCGATGCGCGCAAGGACGGGATCGGAAGGACCGATGACCTTGCGATATCGCCCCACCGCAGCCAGCCGCGTCCGCTCGTCGGCGTCGATGTCGTCGGTGCTCATGGCTCCTGCCCGGTCTGGTTTGTGTGGTCCGTCCGCAGCCGGCAGGGTTCCCGTTTCGCCGCGGTTTTATACGAGGCCCCCGCACTTGGCGAGCGTCGTGACTAGACCGCGTCGAATGGGGTAATCCGCAACAGATGTCTGCTTCGTCCCATCCCGCTGCCCAGTCCGGGGACGCCGATCTGGTGGTCACGGCGACCGCCGAACCGACGGCGGCGAGCGAACTGAGCGCAGCGGTCAGGGCCTGGCTGACCCGGCGGGTGAGCGTCGATACCGGGCGGATCGCCGATATCGTGCTGGCCGCCTACGAGGCCCTGGCCAACTGCGCGGATCACGCGTACCGCGGCGAGGAAGCCACGGGTGTGATGAGCATCGAGGCCCGCCACGACACCGACGCCCGCACGGTCCGGCTCTGCGTCGTCGACCGCGGTCACTGGCTGGATCCGCGCTCCGGACCGGAGAACCCGGCCCGGGGGCGCGGCCTGAAACTCATGCGCGCGCTGTGTGACGACCTGACCGTCCATGGGACCGCCCACGGCACCCGGGTGTGCCTGCAATTCGAGCACTGCCCGGCCCGCTGAGGGGTATCACGCGTCGACGATCTGTACGGGCACCAGATCGGCGAGTCCGCTGAGGGTGAGGATCGACTTCAGTAGTCGATTGGCGAGAATGCTGATGTGGTCAACGTGCCGGAACAGTGCGTTGATGGCGGCACTGTCGAGGTAGGTGACGTGGATGAGGTCGACGGTGAGGAGACTGTCGGCGTCCCCGGTCGCAGCCTCCAGCGCGGCGGAAAATGCCTCGACATTGCTCAGATCGATCTCGCCGACCGCTTCGAGCGCGGCCGCACCACCGTCGGTAATGGTTTCGTGGAGTGTGAGTTCGGTGTTCATCAGCGGATCCTCGCCTGCATGTCGACGGTGGTACCGAGGTGATCGGACTGGATGGTGACCTCATCTGTGAGTCCGCGCATCAGCGCCAGCCCGCGGCCCCGGGTCGGGTGTGGCACCGCGTCGGCGGGCTTCCACACACCGGTATCGGAAATACGAAGGTGAACATCGGACCCGTTGACCTTGCCGGTGAGGGTCACCGTTCCGGCCTTCCCGCCGCGGTGTCCGTGTTCGATCGAATTGGCCACCGCCTCCCCGACGGCGACCAGCAGATCCTGCATCTGTTCGGAGTCCAGGCCGTTGCCCAGCAACCAGGTTCGCAGGGCGTCGCGGGTGACGGCCAATTGGCTGATGTCCGCGGGCACGCTGATCTGCAGGGGGCCGGGGTGGCGATAGAGCAGCATCGCCACGTCATCGGAGTAGCCCTGAGGTGGTGTCATGCCGGCAAGTAGTCGATCGGCCAGTGCGTCGCCCTGATCGGTCGAGCAGGCCTCGCGCA
Organism: Mycolicibacterium neoaurum VKM Ac-1815D; assembly: GCF_000317305.3. The sequence goes on from NC_023036.2 coordinate 1,915,205, forward strand.
GGAGGGCACCGGCACGGGCAATGCCGTCATCGAGCGACTCGCGTCGACGTTCCACGAGTCCGTCGGTGTAGATCAGCAGCGTCGCTCGCGCCGGCAGTGTCAGGAGCGCGACGGCGCGATCCCGGCCAGGCCGGATCCCCACCGGGACACCGCGTGCGGCGTCGAGCGTCACCGAGGACCCGTCGGTCCCGACCACGATCGGGGGCGGATGCCCCGCGTTGGAGTAACTGAGTTCCCCGGTCTGCAGATCGAGCACCGCACAGAACACGGTTGTGCACCTGGCGCCGGGGAGTTGCATCGCGAAACGATCCAGTCCTGCCAACGCGGTTGCCGGGGAGGGATTTTCGAGTAGCAGGGCGCGACACGCGCTCCGCAATTGGCCCATCACGGTCGCCGCGTCCAACCCGTGGCCGACACAGTCGCCGACAATGAGACCGGCCCGGCGGTCGCCGAGGTCGATGACGTCATACCAGTCCCCACCGACCTGCAATGGTGTGGTTGCCGGCAGGTAGCGGGCGGTGAACCCTGACGGCAGAGCCGAGGGACCCAGGATGGCGTGTTGGAGCGCAACGGCCGTCTGATGCTGTTGGTCGAGGCGGTGCACGCGGTGCAGGCCCTGTCCGAGATGTCCGGCAAGCACGGTGAGCAAGGTGTGATCCGGTGCGGTGAACGGCCGGTTCTCGGCGAGTTCCATCCACACGACCAGCACACCGTCCGGGTGTGACACCGCGATCGCCGCAGTTCCCGGCCCACCGGTGAGCGAGGTGAGCGGGTCCGCGTCGCACAGCGACTCGATGAACCTGCGCTTGCTCGACGGGAGGTCATCCCATTCGGTGGGCACTCCGGCTGCGATCACTGCCGGGTGCTCGGTGTCGGTCCCGAAGGTGACGGCGAGGACACGCCGCGCCTGCCATATCTCGCGGACCACCGTGACGGTGGATGCGACGGCTTGGTCCACCGTCTCGGCGAGGACCAGGGCGTGGTTCAGATCCGCCAGTGCGGTGTCGTGGCGTCGGCGGTAGTGCTCGGCGGTCGCGTCGCGCAGCGTGCCCACCGTCAGCCGCTCTGCGGTATCCGGGTCCTCGGCATGCGTGAACGAGAATGTCACCCATAGCCGATGGCCGTCGCGGTGGCACACCGGCACGGTGTGGACGCCGCGGTCCCGGTGCAGCAGGTCCTCGAAAGCTGTCGCGATCTGCTGATGGGCGTCGGGGTCGGTGACGGCGTCGGGCCACCAAGGATGGACGGGCGGGTAGGGAAGTCCCTCCGGACCGTAACCGAGGATTTCGGTGAATGCGGCGTTGATCTCGACAACCGCTCCGTCTGCGTCGCAGACGAAAAACGCTTCCTGCAACGAATCGATGAGTGCGTCATGCCAGCGGGCGTGATGAGCCCGCATCCGAGCCAGCGTGATGTTCGCCTGCACTCGTGCCAACAGTTCCGATGCGGCGAACGGCTTGACCAGATAGTCGTCGGCGCCGGCGCGCAGACCGTCGATCGAGGCCTCCGCGCCGGCGCGAGCGGACAGCAACAACACCGGCAAGGCGGCGGTACGCGGATCAGTGCGCAGTGTGGCAACCAGCTGCAGACCGTCCAGGTGCGGCATCATCACATCGCTGACCACCAACTCCGGTGGCCGAGTTCGGATGATGTCGAGGGCGTGCCTGCCGTCGGAGGCCTCTTCGACGGCGTAACCCGCGCCGGTGAGCAGCCTGGTGATGTAGTGCCGCATATCGGCGTTGTCGTCGGCCACCAACACCCGTGCCGAGGCGGTTGACGATGCTTCGGCAACCGGTACCGCGTCGGCGTCCTCGTCCTCGGGTAGCCAGCGCAAGGCCTCTTCCAGGAAGGGATTCCCCGTCTGCGACGGCGCGCCGTTCGGGGTACCGGATGCGCCCGCGGTGATGATGGCGTCGGCCGGTAAGTGTTTGGTGCCGAACGGGATCCGCACCGTGAAGGTGGTGCCCACACCCTCGGTGCTCTGCGCGGTGATGGTGCCACCGTGCAGTGCCACCAGCTCACGCACCAAGGCCAGCCCGATACCGCTGCCTTCATGCGAACGTGCCCATGTTGCCGGGATCCGGTGGAAACGATCGAAGAGCCGGGGCAGTTCGTCGGCGGAGACGCCGATGCCGGTGTCGGCGAGGATGAACACCGCGTCGCCGCCGTCGCGCTCCGTACGCACCGAGATGGAGCCGGACGCAGTGAATTTCACCGCGTTCGACAGGACGTTGAGGACGACCTTCTCCCACATGTCCCGATCGAGGTATACCGGTTCGCCCAACGGTGGGCACTGCACCACGAACTCCAGACCCGCGCGCTCGACCGCGGAGCGAAACCCGCTGGCCAGCTCGGCCGTCAGGGCCGCGGCGTCCACCGGTTCATAGCGCGCCTGTGTCCGGCCCGCCTCGATCCGTGCGAAATCCAGCAGCGTGTTGACCAGCTTCGTCAGGCGGAAGCCATTGCGTTGCACGACTTCCAGATCTCGTCGGGCATCTGGGCTGATCTTCTTCTCGTCACCGCCCAGCAGTTCGGCGACCGGGCCGAGCATCAACGTCAGCGGGGTCCGGAACTCGTGGCTGACATTCGAGAAGAACACCGTCTTGGCCTGGTCCAGTTCGGCCAGCTCGGTCGCGCGGCGTTGTTCGGCCAGATAGCTACGTGCGCTGCCGATTTCGCCGGCGATGTGACCGGCGACCAGGTCGATGAATCCGCGGTAGGAGTCGTCCAGCGGGCGCAACCTGTTGAGCCCGGCGACGAGTACCCCGTAGGGTGCGGTGCCCTGCTGGGTGAGCGGCGCCAGCAGCGCCTGAACGGGCGGCTGCGACCACGGTTCGGTCGGGAGATCCGCGAACGGTGCGCCCACGAGCTCGACGACCGTCGCGCGCCCGGCGACCGCTTCGGCACACGGCCACACCGTGGCGGGGCCGTCGTCGGTGATGCGCAGCAACTCCGGGGCCGCGGGATTCCCGGCGGGTATGCCGATGCGCGCCACCAGGCGGGCGTCGCCGGCACCGTCGAACAGGTACAACAGGGCGAAGGGGAGATCGAAGCGGTTGCGGCCGAGCTTTGCTGCCGCCGACTGCAGAGTTTGATCTTCCGACGGCAGCAGATTGGGGTCGGAGCCCAGCTCCCGCAGGGTGGCCATCCGCCGCTCGGTGATCACGCGGGTGGTGTCCTCGCTGACGACGCACAACAAGCCCACGACGTGTCCGTCGTCGTCACTGAGCGCGCTGTAGGAGAACGTGTGGTAGCTCTCCTCGGGGAATCCCGAGCGCTGGATGATCAGCTGCAACCCCTCGTCCCAGGTCGCCTCGCCGGTGCTGAACACGTGGTCGATGCGCGGGCCGATGTCCTCCCAGATCTCGGCCCAGACCTCGCGGGCCGGTCTGCCGAGCGCCCACGGATACTTGCTGCCCAACGTCTGATCGCGGTAGGCCGCATTGCAGAAGAAGGTGAGCTCCGGCCCCCAGGCCATCCACATGGAGAACCGCGATCTGAGCAGGATGCGCACCGCGGTCTGCAGGCTCTGGGGCCAGACCGAGGGATCACCCAGTGGGGTGTCTGCCCAGTTAACCCGCGCGAGATCGACGCCGATCTGCGGGTCGGAACTGAAGACATCCCCGGCCGGATGGCGCGGGCCGGGCGTGGCGTCAGCGCTCATCGGCGGCCTCGGGTGTCCTGACATGCGGCCTCATGCTCGGTAACTACCCACCGAACGATCCCCTCCAACGTGATGTCGGCGTTCCGTTGTGCAGCACAGACCATACTCGGCAGACCATCGTTCACCGGACGACAGCCGATGACCCGTCTCCCGTCAACGGATCCGGGTGACCAGACCCCGATCGCCATCGACCCTGATGCGATCACCGGTCTGGAAGGTCTGGGTGCCGATCAAGGTGTTCACCACGCAGGGCAGGCCGTACTCGCGCGCCACCACGGCGCCGTGGGACACCGAGCTGCCGATATCGGTGACCAGAGCGGCGATCACGGTGAAGTACGGTGTCCAGCCGACGTCGGTCACGGGTGCCACGAGAATCTCGCCGGGACGCACCGCCCCTGCGTCGTGGACCGATTTCGCCACCCGCACGGTGCCCTCGACCACGCCTCGACTCGCCGGACGGCCGATGACCGTGTCATCGTCGCCGAGTTCTCCGGCGTGCGGTGTCGCGATCCGTGGTCTCGGTCGTCCCACCGAGACGTCGTCGAATTCGAGCGCGTCCTGGTAGGGGAGGGCATCTCGGCGTTTCGCCGCACGCCGGACCAGCTCGGTGATGTCGTCGTCGCCCACCACTTGCGCCAGCTCGGAGCGGTCGAAGAAGAACACGAGATCGGCATCGGGCAGCCGGCCGGTGCGCTGGAGCAGCTCGCCGAGACCACGGTATCCACGCTTGAGCGCATGGGCCATGAGCGCCATCTTCGCCTTGGTCTGTTCGCGCCCGCGGGCCCCACCCCTGGCCAGCCGGGCCAGCAGTTCGATCGGCTTCTTCGGCTTGTCGTGCACTGTCTCGGGGGCCGGAACGCGCTCGGAGGACACGAGCGAGGCGCGCAGCATGGCCTGCATCATCGACCCCAGACCGGCCGGATCGTCCGCCCAGGACGGGTCGCGCATACACAGCTCGCGGTATCCGCGGTGGCCGTGCCTACCGAGGAACTCGCGCAACCCGGAGCCAGCGCTGTCGGCGCACAGATTGCGAACGGCCACATCGGGTGCGTGGGCGAGGAACCGTTGTGCCTCCGGCTGATCGTCAGCCAGCGTCGCGACCACCGACCGCAGCTGCTGGAGCATCAACGCGCTCTCGACATCGTCGGCGCCGGCCATCAGGCGCATGGCCTCGGCGCGACCGTCGGTTTCGGTACGGCCCTGCCGGACGGCCCGGCCGATCAGGGTGCTCTCCAGCATGTTGGCCGCGACAGCGGCACGCGACGACGACCGCACATGGATGAGCGTGACGTCACAGTAGAGCTCGACCCCGGATTCCAGGGCGCGCAACATCTCTCGCGCATCGGTGGTGGCGGGGATGCGGAATCGCGCGATCCGGTCGTCCAGTCGGCGGATCGCGGGGCCGACCGACAGTGCGTGGCTGACCAGTCGAATCGTGTTGCCGAGCTTGCGGATGAACGGTTGTGCGGGTTTGGCTTCGAGTTCGTCGATCACCCGACCGCATATCGACATCGAGAATTGTTCGCGCGAGTTGCCGAGGATGCCCGAACTCAGGGCCGTCCCCTCGGTCAGGTTCAAGAACATGTGGCCGTAGAAGTAGCCGACCTGCAACCAGGGCATCTCGTAGCGCGGCTGGGCCCGTGCCACCACCTGAGTTGTCTGCATCGCGAAATCGATGGCGTAGCCGGACACCGACGCCGTCAGTGGACAGAAGGCACCCGGCATCATCTCCCCGATGTTGCAGCGGGTGTAGACGTGGTCGTCACCGGCCACCGGGGAGTCCATCTCGTTCAGATCGCCGGGCAGGGTGGTGATGGGGCGGGCCTGTAACCACCACAGCGTTCCCGCTCGGTCGATGGCCCATTCGAGATCCATCGGCATGCCCCAATGCCGTGCGGCCTGCAGCGCTCCGGTACGGATCGCGGTGATCTCCGCGGTGCTCAGGATCGGCGTTCCTGCGCATTCGGACAGTGCGATCGTCCCATCGGCGTCGAGCACGAGGTGGTCCGACGAGGCCGACCCGTCGACCAGCGCCTCGCCGAGACCGGCGACGGAGTCGATGATCATCAGGTCGCGCCGTCCGGTGGTGGGATCGGCCGTGAACACCACGCCTGCTGCGCGGGCGTCCACCATCTGCTGCACCACCAGATGCATGGTGGCCTCATCGTGCCCGCTGTATGCCGACGCCCGTTGTGTACCGACGGACTCGGTACACCGGCGCACCGCGGCGACGAACTCGTCGACGCTGCCGACGTTCAGCACGGTCTCGTACTGTCCGGCGAAGGATTGCTCGACCCCATCCTCACCGAGGGCCGAGGAGCGCACCGCGACGGGAACCGCTCCCGCGGAAGCCATTTGGGTGAAGCGGCCGACCGCGTCGACGATGGTGTCGCGCTGTGCGGCATCGGCGAGGACGAACCCGACCGGTACGGCCAGACCGATCCGGCGCAGTTCTGCCAGTCCGGCCGCCTTGCCGCCGAGGCTGTCGTCGGTGATGTCGTCGAACTCCACGATCGGCGACGTCACCATCGGGCCCCTTAAAATACGATACGGAAGGTATTGTAATTATGTTCGGCATCATGACAGCAGATGGCCACGCGGTTGGCAAGACCGCGCTCCGATCTCCGATCTGATCACCGAGGGGTGTCCACCGGTCAGCCGCGCGTGTTGATCACTTGCTCGGCGACGTCGGCCAGTTTGATATTGCTGTCCTGGGACAGCTTGCGCAGCAAGGAAAAAGCCTGCACGTCATCGACCTTGAAGCGTTCCATGATGATCCCCTTGGCCTGCCCGATGCGGTCGCGGCTGGCGACCGCCGACTCGAGCTCCTCACTCTGGCGGCTTGAAAGGATTGCCGCGGCGGCATGGGCGGCCAACACCATGCCCGTGGTCTCGGCGCGGGCGGTCCAGACGTTGGGGTGAAAGCTGAAGAGATTCAGTGCTCCCGCCGTGCGGTTGGCGGTGTATAGCTTGAAGGACAGGCCGCTGCGCACGCCGTACTGCAGGGCCGCCGGTGAATACTTCGGCCAGCGTGGCTCGTCGCGGAAGTCGTCGGTGCGCACCACGATGTCATCCAGCGCCGCCTGCATGCAGGGTCCCTCGCCGAAGGTGACCTGTAGCTCGTCGAGCTTGTTGGGCAGGTCGCTGGTGGTTGCCAGCGACTCGTAGGTCGAGTTCTTGCCGATCAGCAGGATTCCCGCGGTGTCGGCCTCCGGGATCAACTCGATGGCCGCTGACGTGACATCGCGCAGCACGTCCTCGACACTCTGCAGAGCGACGGCACGGGCCAGCTCGGCCATCCGATGGGCCAGGTCGCCATGGGAGTCAAACGTCATTCCGCCACCCTAGAAGGGTGCGGCGTCCAGGTACAGTTTGGTCCCACCCGTGTGCGGGTAACGCGACCTCAGTGTCGGTGATGACAGGCTGCGTGATCTCGGCACGAGGTGGGCTCGGGTTTGGTCGGCAGCCGCGTTAAGAAGTCAGCGGGACCAGAGTCTCACCGTTGCGCTCAGATCGTTCCCGCCCTCATCGCTCCGCGGCCAAGGTGTTTCGGCGGAGCGCGGACAGCATTCGGCCAAACTGGCGGCCCCGTCGTGGTCCAATGGCGGCAGGGCTGCCGTACCACCTGGGCCGGCAGAGGGGAGAGTCTGCTGTGGGCGATGCCGGTGCGGTCGCCACGTTCGGACGATGGTGGCGACAACCCGGCCGCTATGACTGGCTCGTCGAGCTGGTGCAGGACAGTGGCTATGGACGGCTCGCCCGATTGGGCGTCGGGGCGTCCTGCGTCGCCATCGGGGCGTGGCCGGTACTGATGGCATTCAGCGACCAGGGCGTTGTATCGCCCGTCATCCGCATCGTGACCATATTGTGCGGTGTGCTGGCAATCTTGCTCGGCTGGTGGTGGTTTGCCGGGTGGCCCACCTACCAGCAGTCAAGGTTCATAGTCATCGTCCTGAACGCCAGCATCGCCCTCACGTGCGTGCTGTATGTACTCGACGACAGTCCCGTCACCGGGACGCTGGCGTTCGCGCTCACCGCCACGTATGTGGCCGGCCTACACACGCTGCCGCATCTGACGATCGTGTTGGGGTTGGCCACGGTGCCGATCGTCCTGCGTATCGTTTCAGAGGCGCTGGCGGGCGACCTCTATGAAGGATTGGCCGACGGTCTGCTGCGGCTGACCGCGGTGACGGTGGTGCCGATCACCCTGCGCCTGTTGTTGCAACTGCTCAGCGACGCGGCCGTCGACTCCGATATCGATCCGTTGACGGGACTGGCGAATCGGCGCGGTCTGTTGCGATCGGTCGGCCAGCTCGTGGGGACCGCGGCAGACGGCGGTCGCCTCCAGATTTCCCTGACGATGCTCGATATCGACAATTTCAAGGCGATCAACGACACCCATGGACATGCCACCGGGGACGGCGTGCTGGTGACGCTGTCCCGGTTGATGCGCATGAACTGTGCCGACCATGCGGTGATCGCGCGCGTCGGCGGTGAGGAGTTCGCGATCGTGGCGATCGGACCCATCGATGATGCGGTGGTGGTGGCCGAGCGGCTGTGCGGCCAGTTCCATCGGGCTCCGGCCCGCTTCACCGTCAGCATCGGCATTGCAGGCGCCGCGCTCCAGCACGGCGCACCCGTCGACACCATCGCGCTCACCGAACAGCTTCTCGATGCCGCCGACCGGGCGATGTACAGCGCCAAGCGCGCCGGCGGTGACCGAGTTCAGATCGCAGTCGGATGAACCGCAGGTGAGGATGGGGCGGTGAGCGGGTACTCCTGAGCCGCGGCAGCGGGTCGCGTGGTGGGGAGGATCGCGATGCTGGGTTGGCTGGACCGTGTGCAACAGCGCAGCCGCGCTGCCGGATTCGCGATCGCGGTGGTCTACAAGTATGTCGATGACCAGGCCAATTATCTGGCCGCGCTGATCACCTATTACACCTTCGTCTCGCTCTTCCCGGTCCTGATGCTGCTCACCACGGCACTCGGGGTCGTCCTGCGCGATCGGCCGCAGTGGCGTGATCAGATCGTCGACTCCGCCATCAGCCAGTTTCCGCTGCTGGGGGACCAGATGAGCGAACCCAATGCACTCAGCGGCGGCACCACGGCCGTCGTCGTCGGCATCATCGGCGCCCTCTACGGCGGCCTGGGCGCCGGTACCGCGCTGCAGAACGCGATGGACACCATCTGGGCGGTGCCGCGCTATGTGCGGCCCGACCCGATCAGGGCCCGGCTGCGCAGCCTGATGCTGCTGCTTGTGCTCGGATCGGCGCTCATCGCCACCACGGTCCTCACCGCGGTGGGCCGCAGCTGGGAAGATCTGGGTTTCCTCGGCACGAGCGCGGTGGTCGTCGCCTCGCTGGCCCTCAACACCGCGGTCTGCGTCATCGCGTTCCGCGTCACGACGGTGCGCGAACTGACGGTGCGGCAGGTGTTGCCGGGTGCGCTGATCGGCGCGTGCCTGTGGCAGGTCCTGCAGTGGTTCGGAGCCTCCTACGTCACCCATGTCGTCGGTTCGGCCAGTGTCACCAACAGTGTGTTCGCCATTGTCCTCGGCCTGTTGGCCTTTCTGTACCTGGTCTCCACATCGCTGTTGATATGCGCCCAGATCAATGCGGTCCGGGTCGACCGACTACATCCCCGAGCACTGCTGACCCCGTTCACCGACAATGTCGAGCTGACCGCGGCGGACCGGCGCATGTATTCCGGGCAGGCGGAGGCGCAGCAGGCCAAGGGTTTTCAGCGAGTGGACGTCAGCTTCGACGAGGTACCCGTCGATGAGGAGGTTTCCCGGCGCGACGGTGAGGGTATGGCCGGAGCCAGTCATTGAGCGGTCGGGCGTTTGCCGACCAACCCCTCTCCAGATGGGAGCATGTTTGTGAGTGCCACCGGTAAGGCGAAGTCCGCGACTCGGTTCGGACTCAAGGTGCAACGCAGGATCGTGATCGCACAGGCCCTGTGGTGGCCCACCCTCATTCTCGGCGGAATCGCCGCCGGGGCGACGGTGCTCACCGCGGCCCGTCGACGTGCTGCGCCACAACCGGTTTCGGTGCCGCAGCCAATCACCGGCGCCTACTGAGCTGCCCGCGAGCGGACCATTCAATCGAGTGACTCGCCCCGGTGTTTCTCGACGACGTCCGGGGCGACCTCGCGTGTCGCCATGCCACCGGTACGGCCCTGGTCGGTCGGGCCAGGCGGCGGAACTTCGTCGGTCTCGCTGCCGGGGTCGGTATCGGTCTTGTCGGGGTGATCGCTCATGGTCGGGGGATGCCCGCGGCGCCGGTCGGTCAATCCCCGGAGCGGGCGGTAAAGGACAATCGAGCCCATGCAGCAGGACGCGAAGACCATCGTGATCACGGGGGCCGGCAGCGGCATCGGGCGAGCGTGCGCACGCTCCCTGCTCGGCGCGGGCCATCGGGTCGTCCTGGCGGGCCGGCATACCGAGAGGCTGGTCGAGGCCGCGCAGGGCAGTCCGGATGCGCTCGTCGTAGCCACCGATGTCGCCGATCCCGATTCCGTGGATGCGTTGTTCGCGCAGGCCGTCGATCAATTCGGGCGGGTCGATGTGCTGTTCAACAACGCCGGTGTTTTCGGCCCGCGCGCGTCGATCACCGATATCGATGACGAGCAGTGGCACACCGTGTGGCGCACCAATGTCGACGGTGCGGTGTTCTGTGCACGTGCCGCGGCACGGACGATGATCGCGCAGGCGCCGCGCGGCGGGCGCATCATCAACAACGGGTCCCTCGCGGCGCACCGGCCGCGGCCCGACAGCGTGGCCTACGCCGTCACCAAGCATGCGATCAGCGGGTTGACGGCGTCCATGCTGCTCGATCTCCGGGATGTCGATATCGATGTCACGCAGATCGACATCGGCAATGCCGCCACCGAGATGACCGCCGGATTCGCCGAGGCATCCATCGACGTGGCGCACGTGGCCGAGATGATCACCCATATCGTGGGCCTGCCGGTCGACGTGTCGGTGCCGACCATCACCGTCATGGCCCGCGGGATGAAGTACGTCGGGCGTGGTTGACGTGCCGTCCCGCTATGTCGTCAACTGCTCGATGTTGTTCGCCGACGTGCCGTTGTTGCGACGACCACAGGCCGCCCGAGAGGCCGGGTTCGACGCTGTCGAGTTCTGGTGGCCGTTCGAGTTGGCGGTGCCGACGGACGCCGAGGTGCAGGCATTCGTCCGTGCTATCCAGGATGCCGGTGTGCAGTTGGCCGCGCTGAACCTCGCCGGCGGTGACATGACGGCGGGGGAGCGCGGGCTCGCGTCGATTCCGGATCGTCGAAACGTGTTCCGCGACAACGCCGATATCGCATTCGGTATCGCCGAGCAGCTGGGTGTCGGCGCTCTGAACGCCCTCTATGGGAATCGGCGACCCGATATCAGCGCCGCGGCGCAGGACGAAATGGCGGCGGAGAACCTGGCCCACGTGGCAGAAATGGCCGAGCGCATCGGCGCGGTCATTCTGATCGAACCGCTCAGCGGCATCGAGGCGTATCCGTTGCGCACGGCAGCGCACGCGGTCGCGGTGATCGACAGGGTGGGCACACCGGCCATGCGATTGCTCGCCGACCTCTATCACCTCGGTGTCAACGGTGACGATATCGCGGCTGCCATAGCGACGTTCGGCGATCGGATCGGCCACGTCCAGATTGCCGACGACCCGGGCCGGGCTGAGCCCGGCACCGGGACGATCGACTTCGACGGTCTTCTCGCGCAGCTTTTCGCCCGCGGCTACCGCGGGCATGTCAGTCTCGAGTACCGACCGACCGCGCCCGACCCATTCGGGTGGTTACCCAGAGATCGGCGCGGCGGCAGCCCCTGGGATCAGTCGGCGGCGCGGTCGAATTCGTAACGCTGCGCGACAGCGATCAGCTCTTCGCGCACCGTCGAATGGGGCATGGCGTTGATTCGCGCGTAGAGACGGCGCCGGTTGTTGGCCCGCTTCATATCAGCACGAAACTTCGCGAACGACATTCTTCTCACTCCCTCAAAGTGCCCTGGGTCACAGAGCTTGCGTTTCAAATCCGTTGTCACAGCGGGGATCACCCGATATGAACAACACCTCGATCGTCGGTGTTAATTCTGTGTAAAGCAAGTTTCGACGTGTGAGTTTGACTACAACGCACACTGGTCAGGCGGTGCTCAGTGTCAGCAGGGTGATCTCGCTGGGCGCGAAGATCCGGAACGGCGGGCCCCAGTAACCCGTGCCACGGCTGGTGTAGAGCTGGGTCCGCTCGCCATGTGTGCTCAGTCCCTGCACGACGGGTTGCTCGAGTCGCACCAGGTAGTTGAAGGGCCAGATCTGGCCACCGTGGGTGTGGCCGGATATCTGCAGATCCACCCCGGCGGCCACCGCATGGCGGATCTGCTTGGGCTGATGTGCCAGCAGCAGGATGGGTGCGCCGTCTTCGGCTCCGTCCAGCGCCGCGGCGAGATCCTGGCCGTGACCGCTGACACCAGAGCCGGCCGCCGTGGCATCGTCGATCCCGGCCACCACCAACGTGTCACCACCGCGCTGCACGGTCACGTGCCGATTGTGCAGGGAACTCCACCCGATGGATTCCAGGTAATCCAGCCACTCCTGAGCCTCACTGAAGTACTCGTGGTTGCCGGTCACGTATGTGCGCGTCGCAGCGGTGATCTTTGCCAACGGCGCGGCCTGCTCGCGGCGCATCTCGACCGTGCCGTCGGCGATGTCACCGACGTGGCAGACGATGTCCGCATCGAGCTCGTTGACCCTTTCCACCACCGCGGCAGACCAGCGCGACCGGTTGATGGGGCCGTAGTGGGTGTCGGTGATGATCGCCACCCGCAAGCCGTCGAGGCCGGGACCCAACCGCGGTATCCGGACCGGGACCCGGCGAACCCGCGGGATCCGCATCGCTTCGTAGTGGCCCCAGCCCAGCAATACGGTCGCCACCACGATGACCGCGACGGCGATCAGGCGAGACCGCAGCGGCTCATCGACTCCCAAGCCGATGAGCGGCAGCCGCGCGATGTTGCCGAGAACCGACCAGACGAACACCACCCAGACCATGCCGAGCAGCACGTCCCCGATCGCGGACGGAACGTCACGGTGTTTTCCGTGCCCGGTGAATATCAGCACCGGCAGCGCCACCAGTGCGGCCGCGAAAACCAGCGTTGCCGCCACCGTGACCGGCATCGGCCAACCGCCGGCGACCACCAGCGTCCACCAGGGGACGCCGAAAAGGAGTCCGACCACCAGCGATACCACTGCGAACCGGCGCCAGTGCCGCGACTCCCGCGCAGGGGCATGGCCGGCTTCTTCGACGATTTCGGCTGGGTTATCGGTCATGGCACCTCGATCGCGCTGGTGGGTTTGGAAACGACGGTACCGAGCACGGGCGACCAGGCATGATGTCGAACGCGCTGTCCATGATCAGGCGGGGCGCGTAGGCTGATCACATCCGGCTTTTTGCTCGGAGGTTAAGAGTCAGCCTTTGAGTCATCGCGCCCTACCAAGTATTGGTCTGCGAGGCATCATGACTGATCCAGGCTCTATCATCGTCAAAACCACCTGGTTGGACTCGACGGTGATCATGAATTGTGTCGGCGATCTCGACATCACAACCGCCGCAGTGCTCGAACGACAGATCGATGAGGTCCTCAAGTGCGGGCCCGACGCGATCGTCGTCGACCTGACCGAACTCGACTTTCTGGCCGCTCGCGGCATGAATGTGCTGATCCGTGCCAACGGCAGGCTGGGTGGCCGGGTGAAATTCCTGGTGGTCGCCGATGGCCCCAAGACCCGGCGGCCCATGACGCTGATCGGCGTCGACAGCCAGGTGACACTGCACAGCACCCGCGACACCGCCCTCGCTGCGGCTGCCAACCCGGACCCGCTGGCCAGTTCGATCTGATCGGCGGGCGGCTCAGCCCGGCAGTGTCTCTCCGCCGATGGGTGCCAGCACCTCACCGCTGTAGTACGACGACAGTCGTCCGGCGGCGAAGAAGACATACGACGGTGCAATCTCGTCGGGCTCCGCTGCCCGGCCCATGGGGGTCTGCTCACCAAAGGACTCCGTCTTCTCGGCATCCATCGTGGCGGGGATCAGCGGGGTCCACACCGGCCCCGGCGCAACGCAATTCACCCGAATTCCGCGGTCGCTGAGCGCCTGGGACAGCGAGTAGGTCAGGGCGATGACTGCACCTTTGGTCGCCGAATAGTCGATCAGCGTCTTGTTTCCGCGCAACCCGTTGATGGACCCGGTGTTGATGATCGACCCGCCAGGCGTCAGATGCGGCAGCGCGGCCTTGGTGACGTAGAAGAAGCTGTCGATGTTCACGGCGAAGGTGCGGCGCCACTGCTCGTCGGAAAGCTCGGTGAGGTCGTCGACCGGTGATTGGTAGGCGGCGTTGTTGACCAGGATGTCCAGGCCTCCCAGTGCAGACACCGACTCCTGCACGACCCGGCGACAGTGTGCCGGGTCGGCCAGATCTCCTGGGAGTGCCACGGCGCGGCGTCTCTGCGCCTCGACGAGCCCGACGGTGTGTGCGGCGTCAGCGTCCTCGTCGAGATAGGAAATCGCGACATCGGCCCCTTCCTTGGCGAATGCCGCTGCGACGGCGCGGCCGATCCCCGAGTCGCCACCTGTGATCAGAGCGCGCTTGCCGGCGAGCAGATCGCGGCCGACATAGTCGGCCATCTCGTCGCGGGGTGCGCGGTCCATCTCGTCCGTGCGACCCGGGTAGGGGATGACGCCATGCGGTGCTGGGTCGGAATGGGCGGCCATATCGTCCTTCGCTCGGGGTATGAGCCGACGAGATACCCCGACGTCCTGCCGCGAAACTGTGAACGCGTCAGCAATCCGTAAAGATCGGCAGGTGTCGGCGTCAGCGCTGCGTATGAACGATGTCACTGGCGTCGCGGCAGGCGTAGGCATGGGACATGACATCAGCTGTAGACGCCGCGATCGACGACCCCCTCCCACCTTCGGTTCCGCGCAATGCCGGTCACAGCGTTCCGGCCGCTGCGCTGCGCGATCGCCGGACAGCGAATTGGGTTCGTTCGCACGGTATATCGGTGACGGCATGTGATGACCGGGACCTTGACCTTGTGCGGTCAAACGGGATTCGGTCGCGACAGGTCATCTTCCGGTGCCCTGCCGCGCCCGCGACGCTGCGTCGTGCCGATGATCTGGGAGTCTCCCGGTTCGTCGTCACCACCGGTGCGCAGCTCACACGGCTCGCGACGTGTGCAGGGCGCAATCACTATGTGTACCTCGACGATGATGCCCCGCTGATGCTCGGAGATCCGAAGGTCAAGGTCATCGGGTTACACACCCGGGTGGACGATCAGGACTGGGCCGGCTCCGCGCAAAAGCTGGTGGCCAGGTCGGCGGTGCTGCTGGCATGCGGGTCCATGGTCAGGCGGATCATGCTCAGTGGTGGGCCGGTGGAGTTGTGGTTGGACGTCAACTGCGACAGGGCGCGGCAGATCGTGGCCGACGTCGACGCCGCGGTCCGTGCGGAGGCGGAATATTGGCATGTGCCGGCTCCCGCTGTCTCGATGGCGGCGCTGAGCACCGGTAACTGATCCCACCATTCCCGGACAGCACAATGGGCCCCGCGGCGCTGCGGGGCCCATTGTTTTGCTTGATGCTGCCTTGTTCTTGCGGAAACGGGTTACTTGGCGCTCTCGGCGCTCTTCTGCCGTGCCTCGGCGGCGCTGGCGGCGGCGCGGGCGGCGTCGGCCTGCGCTTCCTTCTTGGCGACGTTGCGCTCTGCCTCGGCCTTGTCCTGTTGGGCCCGTCCCTCTTCGCGAAGTCCGTCATTGCCGGAGACGATCCCGGCGACTTCCTTCACCTTGCCCTTGACGTCTTCGACGACACCACTCACGGCATTTTCGGGTCCGCTGTCAGCCATGGCGATTCCTTTCTACTGGGCGATATTCGCGAGGGCGATGTTCGCTGCGGTGTTAGTACCCGTCGCATTTCGGATCATTACAAATTGTGATGTGCGTCACTTTTGAGGTCGATCGCCATTTCGGTGGCGTTGCGGGTGCGTTCGGCGTTGATGCGGTAGTCGCGGTCGTGTTTTCGGGTGCGTTGGCGTCGTGGGATGTCGGGTTCGCGGCCGGGGTGATCGATGAGGCTGATGTGTCGCGTTCTCGGTATCGGGGTGTCGATGGTGTTGTGCGGGAACAGGATCGGTGCGAGCGGCATCGTTGTGTAGGTGTGCCCGTTCGGGGCGGTCCATTCGGTGGTGCCGTCGGGGTGGGCTTTGGGGGTCCAGCCGGTTTTCAGGGTTTTGAGTAGGTGGTGTTCTCGGCACAGCGGTCGTAGGTTGCCCGGGTGGGTGGCTCCGGCCGGCCACGGGGTGAGGTGGTCGAGGTCGCAGCGCTGGGCGGGCTTTCCGCAGCCGGGGAAGCAGCACGTCATCGATGTCATGCGGACAAAAGCCGCGAGCGCTGTCGAGGGTCGGTAGCGGGGTTCGGAACCCAGCTCGGTGGCACTGTTCAGGGACCGGACTTTTGCACCGGTCGCGATGAGCTCGGCCAGCAGGTGGGCGGGGATGATCGCCCCGTCCAGGGTGATCCCGGCGCCCAACCCAGGTCGAGTGCTGGCGGCCGGTGCGGCGGGGCGCTGGGCGGCGCTGCCATCGTGCGCGGCGGGCTCCTCAGCCGCCGGCTCGGCCACCGGCTGTGCCTGGTCCTCACCGGCCTCGGGCGTGCCGTGCACGGGTCCGGTCGACGGCGCGGGCCCCGAGGCTGGCGTCGCCCCGTTCCCGCTGTCGGGTTCTTGTCCGGTGAGCACGTAGATGGTCACCGCTCCGGCCCGAGGATCCTTCCCCGACCCAGCGCACTCAGGGTTACCGCACAGGCAGGTCAAGGTGTCGGCTCCGGCCAGGACTGCCGCCAGGGCATCGGCGCGGCGTTCGGCCACGGTCCGCGGATCGGCATCGCAGACACCGTGGGCGAGGTCGTTGAGCCGCGCTTGGCTGATCGCGGCGTCGGTGGTGCGCATGCGTCCCCAGAACGAGACGACACCGTCGGGGTCATCGCTATCGCCGAAGTCGATGTAGCGGTCTTTGGCCGCGGCCTTGGCCCGGATGACCGCGATCGGGTCGAACTTATGGACCCAGAAGTCGACCGCGGCGATCAGCGCGTTCTCCGATAAGGCGCCGTATTGGTGGGCGGTGCCGGCGATCCCGGCATCGATCAACGCCAACGCGTCCTCGTCGGTGACGAGGTGGGTGCGCCAGGTGATCGCATTGATCACCTTGGCCGACACCAACCCCCGCGCGAACACCTCCGCAGTACGGGGCAGCCTGTCACGCAAGGCCATCCCGATGCGCATCTGGGTGCTGGCGGCGCGCGGCCCGAGATTGCAGGCCGCGCTGATCTCGGCCTTCGCGTGGGCCCATCCGTCGATGAGCTTCAACGCCGATGACTCGTCTTCGTCCTCGCAGTGCCGTGCGGTGACCTCGGCGATCGCGGCCAGCCGCCGGGCCGCCGCAGCCGCTTCGGCACGGGTGGCATCGGTGACCTCGGCGATGAGCTCCCCATCGCTCAGCTCCGACAACCCCGATCTTTCGAACATATGGGCGAGTCTACTTCGGGGCCCCGACAAGATCGGCCGCCGAAACATTGGAACGGCCCCGGGAAACACACCGGGGCCGTTCCGTGGGCCTGGAGCACCCGCTCCGTAAAGATCGTTGCCGCCTCAGTACCCGAGGCGTGCGACGATACTAACCTCTTTGTGACACGGATCACACGCGGGGTGGCAATCAGACATCCAATCGTGACCCGACCAATATCGTTCGGTCTGGCGGCAGGTGGAAGTAGCCGGCCGCATCGGCTGTGAGGAACGACGTGGCGACGAAAAGCCTTTTGCGCCAACCGGTCATGTCTGGACTGTCGCCCGGCACCAGCTCCAGGTGTGACAGGAAGTAAGACGCCCTGTCCAGATCGACACCTCCTTCGGTGATCTCGCTGGGCAACATTCGCAGGGCGGCCGGGACGTCGGGGCGTTCCATGTAGCCGACATAGACCGTGACGTGCACGATCCCGTCATCGCGGTAGCCCAGGGAGTCCACGGAGATGCGCTTGTCGTCGGGTAAGCGGGGGACCGGGACGGTCTCGACGGCCACGATCACCGCATGTTCGTGCAGGACGTGGTTGTGCTCGACGTTGGTGCGCATAGCCAGCGGAGTGGTGTCATCGGACCGATTCAGAAACACCGCGGTGCCGGGAACGCGTACCAGCGGCGGTTGTCGGTCGGCCAGTTCGTCGATGAAGGGCCGTAGCGGTCCCTCGATCTCGTGCCGGGCTGCGGTCACCAGATGTCGTCCGCGCTGCCAGGTCGTCATCACGATGAAGGCGCAGATCGCGATGACCAGCGGCAGCCAGGCGCCGTGGACCAGCTTGGTGAGGTTGGCCGCCAAGAACATCAGATCCACGAGCAGCAGTGCGCCGCCGCCCGCCACCAGCGCCCACAGCGGCCACCTCCACTCCTGTCGGGCGTAGTAGAGGAACAACAATGTGGTGATCGTGATCGTCCCGCTGACCGCCATACCGAACGCGTAGGCCAGCGCTGCCGAGGACCGGAAGGCGAAGACGAGGGTGAGTACCGACATCATCAGTACCCAGTTGATCCACGGGACGTAGATCTGCCCGATCGCGTTGGCCGAAGTGTGTGTGATGCGCAGGCGCGGCAGATAGCCGAGCTGGACGGCCTGGGACACCACGGAGAACGCGCCGGTGATCACCGCCTGCGAGGCGATCACGGTGGCCGCCGTGGCCAACAGGACCAGCGGCAGCCGCGCCCACTCCGGGGCCAGCAGGAAGAACGGTGCGCTGTGCACATTGTCATCGCGCAACAACAGCGCACCCTGCCCGACGTAGTTCAGCGTGCAGGCCGGCAACACCAGGCCCAGCCATCCGATGACGATCGCACGCCGTCCGAAGTGCCCCATATCGGCGTAGAGCGCCTCGGCGCCGGTGACCGCCAGCACGATCGCGGCAAGCGCAAAAAACGCGATGTGGAAGTGTCCGCCCATGAACGCGATGGCATACGTCGGCGACAGCGCGGCCAGAATCCCCGGGTTGCCGGCGATGCCGAGGACGCCGCACGCGCCGATCGCGACGAACCAGACGATCATCACCGGACCGAAGAATCGCCCGACCGCCGCCGTACCCTGGCGTTGCGCGCTGAACAGCGCAACGATGATCACCGCGGTGATCGGGACAACCCAATCCTTGAGACCGGGTTCGACGGTCTTGAGACCCTCCACCGCCGACAGCACCGATATTGCCGGCGTGATCATCGAATCGCCGAAGAACAGTGCGGCCCCGAACAGGCCGAGGAAGCCCAGCGCGATCGCGGTCCGGTGACCGCGCGTACTCGCACCGCGGCGCAGCAGCGTGATCAGCGCCATGATGCCACCCTCGCCGTGGTTGTCGGCGCGCATCACCAGGGTCACGTAGGTGAGCGTGACGATCGTCATGACCGACCAGAAGATCAGGGAGACAACGCCGTACACGTTGGCCTCGGTCAGTGGCACCGGGTGCGGGTCGGCGGGGTTGAAGACCGTCTGCAAGGTGTAGATGGGACTGGTGCCGATATCGCCGAACACCACGCCCAGCGCTCCGATGATGATCGCCAGCCGCAGCGGCGGCGCGGACTGCTGTGGCTGTGCGGGTTGGTCTGGCATGCCTACATCATCGGTACCAGCGCGGGATGAAGCTGCACTTCCTGGGTTTTCATGACGAAGTACACCCGCTGCCCGACCTCCAGGTCCAGCTCAGCGGCCGCGGCTGGGGTGATATCGGCGGCCAGGCCCGTGCCGCCGTCGGGTTGCTCGGCACCGCGAACCCGTACCGTGCACCCGTGGATGTCGAGTTCGGCGATCTGCACCTGGACGATATTGCGCGGACTGGCGTGCGGCGCGCTCAAGTGGACCGCGACCGCGGCGGGACGGAACAGTGCGACGCCGGCCGACCCGACCTCCAGATCGCCCAAACCGGAGATGGTCTGGCCCCATGCGGTGCGCAGAATGCCAGGCTCGGAAAGGACGCCCGACACCAGATTGACCCCGGCGATGCGCGCGGCGAAATCACTTCGCGGTTCGCTCAGCACCTGGCGGACATTTCCGCTCTCCACCACATGGCCGTCGTCGATGACGACCACGGTATCGGCGAGGGCGAGTGCGTCGAGCAGATCGTGCGTGACGATGATCGCCGTGCGGCCGGTTTCCCGCAGCACCTCGCGCAGCAGCCGGCGCATTGCGGGCGCCGCGGTGACATCGAGTGCGGCCATCGGTTCGTCGAGCAGCAGCAGCCGCGGTTCGGCGGCCAGCGCCCGGGCGACCGCGATGCGCTGAGCCTGTCCGCCGGACAGCTCCGCCGGCCTGCGTGCTGCCAGCTCCATGGCGTCGACGGCCGTCAACCAGTGCCGAGCCTGCTCTCGGGCGGCCGAGCGCGACAAGCCCCGGCAGCGCGGGGCGTAGGCGACGTTGGCTTCGGCCGTCATATGCGGAAACAGCATTGCCTGCTGGGACAACATGGCGATGCCTCGGGCATGCGGCGGGACGAATATCCCGGCGGCGGTGTCGGTGAGGACGGTGTCACCGAGCTCGATGCGTCCACTGTCCGGGCGCAGCAGCCCGGTGATCATCAGCAGCAGCGTCGACTTACCGGCGCCGTTGGGACCCAGCACGGCCAGCACCTTGCCATCGGCGAGGGACACGTCGAACTCGATTCCGCGCCGCCTCTGGCCGGCCGTGACCCGCACTGCGCTCATAGCGCGCCCCGCAGCCGGCGGGTGCCCGAGGCGATCACGATCACTGCGGCGACCACGATCAGGAGCAGCGACAGTGCCACGGCCGCATCGGGATCCGTTTCGCGCTGCAGATAGATCTCCAACGGCAGGGTGCGGGTCACCCCCTGCAACGAGCCCGCGAAGGTCAGCGTCGCCCCGAACTCGCCGAGCGCGCGTGCGAAGGCCAACACCGCGCCCGATATCAAGCCGGGCAGCACCAGCGGCAATGTCACGGTGCGCAGCACGGTGGTAGGGCGGGCGCCCAGGGTCGCCGCGATGTGCTCATATCCGTTGCCCGCCGAACGCAGCGCGCCCTCCAGGCTGACGACCAGGAACGGCAGCGAGACAAAGGATTGCGCGAGTACGACAGCGGTGGTGGAGAACGCGATGTGCAGACCCCACAGTTCGAGGTATTCGCCGAGCAGTCCTTGACGGCCGAACGTGTAGAGCAGTGCGATACCGCCGACCACCGGCGGAAGCACCAACGGCAGCAATACCAGCGAGCGCAGGATCGCTTGGCCGGGAAAGTGTCCGCGCGCCAGCGCCAGGGCCATCGGTACCCCGAGCAGCACACAGACCAGTGTGCTGGCGCTCGCGGTCTTGAGGCTCAACAGCAGTGCGGCGCGCGATGATTCGGAGGTGATGAGAGGGATGAAGTGCGGCCAGTCAATTCTCGACAGGATCGCGACCAGCGGGGTGATCACGAACAATGCGCCCGCCGCGGCGGGCAGGTAGATCCAGACGGGGAGACCTACCTGGACCGGCCCGCTGGGTCGGCGCGCGACGGTCACGGTGTGGCAAAACCCGCTGCGGTGAGGACGTCCTGTCCGGCCGGGCCCGTCACGAGGTCGACGAAGTCTTGTGCGGCTTGTGAGTTGGCGGCCTCCTTGAGCACGGTGATCGGATAGGTGTTCACCGCGTCGGTGGACTCGGGGAACGGGACCGCAGTCACGTCGTCCGCGGCGCTCGCCGCATCGGTGACGTACACGAGTCCGGCATCGGCCTGACCGGAGGTGACCTTGCCCAACACATCGGTCACCGCGGATTCCTCACTGACCGGTGCCAGCTTGACGCCGGTGGCCTTCTCGACCTTCTCGGTGGCCGCCCCGCACGGGACCTGGGGCGCGCACACCACAACCTGGGTGCCCGGCCGCGCCAGATCGGCGAAAGTCGCTATTTTCTTGGGATTGCCGAATGGCGTGACGATCGTCAAGGTGTTGCCGGCGAAGTTGACCGGCTCTCCGGCGACGGCGTCGGCGTCCACTGCCTTGGTCATATTGGCGGTGTCGGCGGAGGCGAACACATCGGCGGGCGCGCCCTGGGTGATCTGGGTGACCAGATCGGAGGAGCCTGCGAAATTGAAGGTGACCGTCGTTCCGGGATGGTCCTTTTCGAATCGGGCCCCCAGCTCGGTGAACGTCTTCTTCAACGATGCGGCGGCGAACACCGTGAGCTGTGCGTCCGGCCGTGCTGAATCGCTCTGCGATGACGAGCATCCGGCGAGCAGGAGGGTGAGGGCCAACAGTCCCGCTAGCGGTTTCACGACGTTCCTCCTGGAGTTTCGACGATGACGTTGGTGGCCTTGACGACGGCGACCGCCAGCGCGCCGGGCTGCAACCCGAGCTGTTCGGCCGAGGTGGTGCTCATGAGTGAGACCACGGTGAACGGACCGCACTGCATTTCGACTTCACACATCACGCGGTCGGCCGTGACCTTGGTGACGAGCCCGACGAGGCGATTGCGTGCGGAGCTGCTGGCTCCGGTCGGGTCCGCCGGTGGGGAGGCCTGTTCGCGGACGAACGCGGCCAGGACGTCGCCGGCGATGACCTTTCGTCCGGCGTCGTCTTTATGTGAGGCCAGCGCGCCGCTGTCGGTCCACCGGCGCACGGTGTCATCGCTGACGCCGAGCAGCTTGGCGGCGTCCTTGATGCGAATTGCGGGCACCGATGCCCTCCTTGATCCGATTATGCGGTCAGAAGAGCATAGATCAACCGCTTTTGCGGTTCTCCGTGAGTGCGACGAAGACAAGGTCGAGCATGCGCGGCCGGCCCGCCGCCTCCGCGGTGCGGCGGGAGACGATGTTCAGCCCGTCGATGGTGCCGATCAGATGTTCATCGCGATCGGTGCTGATATCGGCGGCCCACCTCCGCTGCGCGTGGCTCGCGTAATGGTGGCCGGCATGATCGGCGTCCACCACCTCCTCGTGGATTTCGGCGCCGGGGATCCAATAGATGCGGCCCGGTCGTACGGCGAACACTCCGACCACCATGTCCGCGACGGTGATCGCGTGTAGGTGCCCGGCAGCATGCCAGGCGTGCAGATCCTCGGCATCGGCAGCCGTCACATTGTGGGCCAGCGCGGGATTGAGCATGCGGTAGCGGGTGCGTACCAGTTCGACGGCGTCCTCGGCGCGCGCGAAGGGAACGAGCGCAATCCGGTGGTCCGGCTCACCCAGATCCCTGCACCGCGCGGCGTGCACGGTCTGGTCCAAGACGATGTCGGGTCCGTCGAGGGCTCCGGGCCGGGTTCGCAATCGCAGTGCCTTCGGCGCGAACTCCGACCATTCCGCCGCCACGCAGCGCGCCAGGTCGTCGATGTCATCGAAGGTATGCGCAATGATCTCGATGAACGGCCTGTCGATGTTTCGTCCACGAAACCTGATCCCGCCCAACAGGTCACCCCCCTCAGTGCGGATCGCGCGCTGCAGGTAGTCCGACGAGGACACCCCGGGTAGATCGATATGGTCGGAGAACGAGCGGGCGAAGGCCTCGTCGCGGGTGCGGGCCAGTTCCTCGGCGAGCCACGCCGACACATGCCGGCGACCTGGTACACCGAACAATGCGTCCGCCAGATCGTATTCAGGAGCCAGTGATGGCCAATCCTCAATCGGGCGCATGCGCGCATTCAACGCGATGATCCCGCCGAAGCCAACGCGTTTACGGCGAGGCCGGTGCCGCCACCTCGTCGGCCACCAATTGCGACGCGGTCCGCAGTCCGCCCCAGTCACCCCGCCAGCCCAGCAGGTGCACCGCCAGATCCGCGGTCCGGTTCGGCTGATCGGGCTCGCCCAACCCGTCGGCACGTAGGTTCGGCAGGCTCTCGACCAGTCGGAACACAGTATCGGCATCGGCGCTGACATCCAGGGCACCGTCGGCCGGCTCGATATCGGCGATCACCCGCGTCGACAGCTCCCGGTAGGCGCGACGCAATTCGGTTCGTTGCCGGTGGAATTCGCCGAATCGCGGATCACGCACCTCGGGCAGCAGATAGAGGATGCCCAGGTTCCACGGGCTGTCCCACAGGAGGCGGCAGTCCAGCAGGCTGAGCGCATGCAACAACACCACCGGTTGCTCGTTGCGGTCACGCAGCTGCTCGGCCGCCCGCAGCGATGACAACACGGTGCCGCTCAGCAGTGCGGCCAGGATGTCGTTCTTGGTGCGGAAGTGGTGATACAGCGAGGCCTGCCGGATCCCGACGGCCTCGGCGATCTGACGCGTCGAGGTCGCGGCCACCCCTGAGGTGGTGAACAGTTCGGCGGCCGCGTCCAGCACCTCGTCCCTGGCGGTCTGGCCGGGACGTTTGCGCCCCTCCAGTCGGGGGCGACCGCTTGCGGTGGTGCGCACGTGTCGATCCTGCCAGTCCGACAGGCGCGACACGTGCGCCACCGCCGATGTGTCCCGCGTCAGGACCTTGCCGCCGTCAAGACCTCGGGTGCGGGTGCCGGTTCGGTCTGCAGGGTGTTCACGGTCGTACGGACCGTCGTGAACGACGCCGCGACCAGGTAGGCCGCCAACGACGCAGCCCCGGCCAGCAACGTGCTCCAGCCATCGGCCGTGGCCGTCACCATATCGTTGGGAATGTAGAACAGCGTGTTGTCGACCCCGTAGATGGTCGGGGTGAGCACGAAGAACGTCATCCGTACACCGATGCCGACCACGATGGCCGCCCAGGCCGCCGCGGCGCCCCCTCGCGACCAGTACAGGCCGAGGATGAACGGGACCACCAGGCTGGCCAGCAGCAGGTCGAAGGCCAGCGTCAGCAGGATGCCGGTCTGCGGTACCCGCAGAGCGACGACGCCGGCCAGTACTGCCATGGGCAGGGTGGCCCAGCGGGTGGCGGTCAGCACCCGCGGTGTCATCGTGATCGCCTCCGCATCGATGCGCAGGATGTTGCGGATCAGCACTGCTGCGGTGGACAGCAGAATTCCGCTGATGGTGGTCAACGTCGCGGCCAACAACCCTGAGATGACGATGATCGCCAGCCAGGCCGGTGCGTAACCACCCAGCAGCGTGTACAGGATCGGACCGTCCGTGGCGTCGTCACCCACGATGCTCACGGCGGCCAACGCCACGAAGGACAGTGGGATACAGAGCATCAGCAGTCCGGCGGCCGCGGCGAAGCATGCCTTCTGCGCACCGCCCGGCGTGCGGGCGGAGAACACGCGCTGCATCAGGTCGATCGCCACCAGATTGCCCAGGCCCAGCGCGATGATGGTGGCCCAGTTGATCACCGCACCGGAATCGCTGGAGGTCAGCTGCGCGAGATCACCGGCGCCCATTCCGTCGGGAGCGCTGAAGCCGTGCGTGGTGGCCACCCAGGTCACCAGTGCGGCAACGCCGATGACATTGACGATGACGCACGCGACACCGGTATAGACCGAGGCGAACATGCCTCCGCTGATGGTGTACAGCAGCGCCAGCGGAATGGTGAGGAGAATCGCGTAGGCATACGAGACACCGAGGAAGCGCTCCAGCAGGAAGCCGACCGCGACCAGATTTCCGGCGAGCAGGATGATGAAGCTGGCGATGGTGAGAAATGACGACGCGACCTCGGTGCTGCGACCGAAGCGGT
Organism: Mycolicibacterium neoaurum VKM Ac-1815D; assembly: GCF_000317305.3. Next base: position 1,940,517 of record NC_023036.2, read on the forward strand.
TACGGAAGTACTCGGGCAGTGTCACCACATCGGCGGCGCGCATGCGTTTGGCGAAGAACAGCCCCATGAGCAGCAGACAGATGGCCAGCCCGATGGGTAGTGCGGCGCCGGCCCAGAATCCGAAAGCCGCTGAAAGATCGGCATTGCCGATGGTGGCGTTGGAGTCGACGGGCTGTGCGATGAGCACGGCGGTCACCAGAACCGCGGGCAGGGCCCGACCGGCGACCAGATAGTTCGAACAATCGCCGCGCACACGTCGGGCGGAGATGACACCGCTGACGGTGAGGATGAGCAGGAAGACGGCAACGCCGGCAATGATCATGACGAACTCCAAGAGGGAGTAGGGGTTTGTGGTTCGGCGACGTTGCCGGGACAGCTTCGGGTGCGGTGCAGGTAGGTCAGTGGCTGGTGAGTGCCTTGCGGCCGAATGTCGCCAGCGGATGGGCGCCCTCGGGCAGTGTCACCTCCCCTCGGGCGAGCCGCTCCTGCAGATAGCGGAAGCTCTGGGCGGTCTGTGCGAACAGGTGCTCACCGGCGATCACCGGGGTGCGTGCGGGTTTGCCGTTGACTGCGAGGGCCGGTAGCGGGGCCACTTCGGTGTCGTCGTCGACGTTGACGAACAGCGGAAAGGAGAAACGCTCCTCGACCACCTTGCGGACGCGGTGGGTCGTGGCGACGAACTCCCCGTTACTCCAAATCTCCAGCAGGTCACCGATGTTGATGACGAAGGCATCGTCGATCAGCGGCACGTCGATCCACGTTCCGGCGGCGTTGAGAACTTCCAGACCGGGCGCCGTCGGCCGGAGCAGCGTGAAACATTCGTAATCGGTGTGCGCACCGATACCCGGCCGGTCGGCCGCGGCCGGGTCGAACGGGTAGTGGATCAACCGCAGTTGTGACGGCGGTGCGGTGACATGCCTGTCGAACCGATCTGCCGGCTCGCCCAGTGCGACCGCGAAGGCGCGCAGTAGCCGACGTGACAACGCGAAAACAGCCTTGTACCAGGCAGTTACGGCCTCTCGGAATCCGGCTAGCTCGGGCCACTGGTTGGGCCCCAACAGCGGGTGGCCTGCCAGATAGCGCGGGTCGTCGGCGGGTAGATCGACGGACAGGTCGAAGGCCTCCTTGGCATCGACGGTGCCCGCGGCGAACACCTCTTCACCGGGCGGCACATACCCCCGATGATTGCTTGAGTGGCCGATGTGAACCTTGAGCTTCTCCTGCTCGGGCAGGGCGAAGAAGGTCCGGGTGGCGGTGAGCAGATCATCGAACAGTGCGGAACTGATTCCGTGACCGATGATCTGGGCGAACCCCACCCGTCGGGCGGCGTCACCCAGGTCGGCGACCGACCGGGCGTAATCGGGGTGGTCCTCGTCGAGCAGGGCAGCGATGTCGAGCACCGGCACCTCGGTGAAATCGGCGGTCATATCGTTCCTCAGGGGTTCGAAGGGGAGTCAGAGGGGAAGTAGGTCATCGGCGCGGTCGAGGGCCACGACGGTCCATCGGCGCCTGATGGCCGCACCGGAAGAATCGCGCTCGGCGGTGGTGACCTCGGCCGCGCCGATGTCGGGTGCCAGGTCGTCACCGATCCGGAACGGAAGCGTCGAACGGGTGATGTGCCAGCCGGATTCGTCTACGGTGCCCAGGGAGACCTCGATATCGAGCAGCGACCGGGCCTCCGTCAGGTCGGTTGCGGCGAGGGCGTCGGCCAGTACACCGGCGTCCAGGTCGGCATCACGAGCGCGGGCGAACCCGAACCGGCCTCCGACCCGCAGCAGCATGCCGAGCCGGCCGGAGGCGTCACGCAGCAGCAATTCGACGCTGTCGGTGCCGGGGCCGTCGGCGACCCAGTCCTCGTGGTAGTCGCGGCCGACGCCGGTCTCGATCAGGACCTCATCAACCACATGCAATCGCCCTCGGTCCGGCAGATCCTCCGCCGGATGCAGATCGATCTTCCGGTGCCAGGTCCATACCCCGTCGTCCTCGGTGAGCCGGCCCGCGAACGCCTGTTGGCGGCACATGGTCACCAGGTCGTCCCGGGTGAGGGTGTCCAACGAGGTACCGGTGACCGCCGGCATGCCTGCCGGGGTGCGCAGGTCGATGTAGAGCTCGCCGGCCTGTAACCAGTGCACCTCGGTGGTGGTGTCGATCGCGCTGTCGGGCACGGCGATCGCCGTGCGTCGCCAGCAGCGGTGCATCAGGTCGGATCGGCTGACCGCGGTCCCGGGTCGTACTCGACGTAGATAGCCGGGCCAATCGCCGTGGTGGGTGATGTCGGTGCCGGCTTCCCAGGACTGCAGGCTGCACCCGAACCCGACGACCTCGCTGCCGTCGGCGAGCTCGACCCGCCCGAGTGACATCGGCGCGGGCAGCGCGGCAAGGAAGTCACCGAGCATGGCGGTGCCGATCGACCACAACTCGCCGGCGATCGTCGTGCCCACACCGGGGGCGACCCGCACCAGTCCGGGTTTGGGCGGCTCGGTGTCCAGTCGGGCCATCCGGTAGTGCGGTGCGGTGCGAGCGGGCCCGATCCAGCGGGCACCGCGGTCGTCGAGTTGCCAGTCCAGCGGTTGGCCGCGCAGATGGGCACCCACCACCAGCAGCGTGGTGGTGTCCAGTCCGGCCCGCGCCGGCCAGGGATCCGTGGTCGTGGGTGCGCCGGTGATCAGGCGAGCGATGTCGAGGGCCACCGCATCGGCGCCTGCGCGAGCAACGACACTCACCCCGAATTGTGCTCCCGCCGAATCGTTTCCGGCGGGCACCGCGACGGCGCACAGGTCCATCAGGTTGCAGAAGTTGGTGTAGACACCCAGCTGTGAATTGACCGCCACCGGATCGGCGGTCACCTCGGCGATCGTCGGGTGGCCGGTGGTGGTGGGCACCAGCAGGGCATCACAGTCGTCGAGTTGGGCCATTGCGACGGCGGTGAGTTCGGCCAACCGCACCCGGTCCCGCAACAGCGTGGTGGCCGGCACCGTGCCCGCGGACTCGATGATCCCGGCTACGGTCGGGTCGAGATCGGGGGAGTCGCGGTGAGATTCGACGAACGCGCCGACCGCCTCGTGCCGTTCGGCGACCAGGCCGCCGTCATAGAGCAGTCGTGCCGCAGCGAGGAAGGGGTCGAGGTCGATATCGACGAGTTCGACACCCCGTGAGGTGAGCTCGGTGCAGGCGGAGTGGAACAACCGTGCCCATTCTCCAGACAGTCCGGGCAGCTCCCGTGGCACAGCGACGCGGGCCGTCGGCGGCGCGGCCAGTCGGGCGTCCGGCGGGAATGCCCGTGCCCCACCGGCGATCACTCCCATGGCGGCATCGGCGGTGTCGAGATCCCTGGCGAACACCGTCACACAGTCATAGGACCGGCAGGCGGGCACCACACCGTCGATGGGCACCACACCCAAGGTGGGTTTGACGCCGACGATGCCCTGTAGGGCGGCCGGAACCCGACCGGATCCTGCGGTATCGGTACCCAGTGCGATGTCGACCAGGCCGAGGGCGACGGACACCGCGGAACCGGAACTGGAGCCGCCCGAGATGTGATCGGGTCGCCGGGAATCACGCACCGGCCCATAGGGGCTGCGGGTGCCGACAAGGCCGGTGGCGAACTGGTCCAGATTGGTGGCCCCGATGATGACCGCACCCGCCGCCCGCAACCTGGCCACCACGGTGGCATCGGTGTCCGCCGGCCGGTTGGCATAGCTCGGGCAACCCGCCGTCGTCGGGATGCCCGCGACGTCGATGTTGTTCTTGACTGCGGCCACCAGACCGGCCAACGGCAGGCCTGGTCCGGCGTCGTCCACGGCCTGGGCGTCGGCCAGTGCATCGTCCAACGGCCGCAGCGTGATCCAGATCTCCGGTCGATGTGCCGCGTCGATGGCATCGTAGGCGGCGCGTACCCGCTCGACCGCGCTCATGCTCCTGCTCCGGTGCCGACGACCACCAGTGGGGTACCGGGATCGACCAGATGCCCGGCGGAGACCAGGATCTGGGTCACCACACCGTCCGACGGTGCGCGCAGCACCGTCTCCATCTTCATCGCCTCCAGCGCCAACAGCGGTTGGCCGCTGACGACCTGCTCGCCGACGGCGACGTCGACCTTCCACACACTCGAGGAGAACGGTGCGTCGATGCGGTGATCGCCGTCGTTGAGCACGATCTCGTCGGTGCACACCGGGGCATCGGCGGCGGCCCGCTCGGCACGGTCGAACTCACCGGCCCGCTCCCATGCGGTGCGTTCCGCGGCGAACGCCGCGGCCTGCCGGTCACGGAATGCGGCGATATCGGTGGCGTTGTCGGCCAGGAAGCGATCGTGTTCGGCGAGTGAGAAGGTGCCCTCGGTGATGTCGACATCGCCTCGTCCGGCGGCCATGTCGGCGCGCAGCTCCAGCAGTTCCTCCGCCGACACCGGGTACCAGGAGATCCTGTCGAAGAACCGCAGCAGCCACGGGCTGCCCGGTTCGAACGGCGCGGTGTGCCGGTAGCGGCTCCAGACCTGGGTGGTACGCCCGACGAACTGGTAGCCACCCGGGCCCTCCATCCCGTAGATGCACAGGTACGCGCCACCGATACCGACGGAGTTTTCCGCGGTCCAGGTGCGGGCCGGGTTGTACTTCGTGGTGACCAATCGGTGCCGCGGATCCAGCGGGGTGGCCACCGGTGCGCCCAGGTAGACATCACCCAATCCCAGTGTCAGGTACTCGGCGGCGAAGACCGTGTCGTATACATCGGCCTGGGCGTCCAAGCCGTTGATGCGACGGATGAATTCGATATTCGACGGGCACCATGGCGCATCCTCACGCACACCTGAGGTGTACCTGGCGATCGCCTCCCGGGTCGCGGGGTCGTCCCAGCTGAGCGGCAACCGGACTCGGCGGCTGGGCACGACCAGTTCCGAGGAGGCCGGCAGCTCGTCCTCGATCTCGGACAGCAGACCCAAGAGCCGTGATATCGGCAGCACGTCGGGGTCGACATGCACCTGCAGCGACCGGATGCCCGGCGTCAGATCCAGGATTCCGGCACAGCTACCGTCCAGCCGGGTGTGCAGGGCATGTACCCGAGCCCGCAACGCGAGATCCAGGACGATATCGCCGTATTCGACGAGCACGTTGTCGTCACCACTGCGCCGGTAGGTCACCGCGGGTGCACCGGCGACACCCGGGCGGCGGGCCAGCACACCGTCGTCCCCGTCACCGCGCCGTACGGGGGCGGCGACCCGGCGAGGGCTCAGGTCGGCACGCGAGGGTGCATCCGCTGCGCGTACCGGCACGAACCGGACCGTGTCACCCGGGCGTAGTTGTCCGAGCTTCCAGCGTTGCGCGGCGATCACCGTGACCGGACAGACGAACCCGCCCAGGCTCGGCCCGTCCGGACCGAGCAGGATCGGGGTGTCCCCGGTGAAGTCCAGCGCGCCCACCGAGTAGGCGTTGTCGTGGATGTTGGACGGATGCAGACCGGCCTCACCGCCATCGGGGCGAGCCCACTGCGGTTTCGGGCCCTCCAGTCGCACCCCGGTGCGCGCCGAGTTGAAGTGCACGCGATACGACGCGTCGAACAGGGTGTCGATATCGTTGCGGGTGAAGAACTCCGGGGCTCCGTGCGGCCCCTCGGTGACGGCCAGCTCCCACTCGCGGGCGAATGTGGGGCGACCTTCCGGCGGAACCGGGACCGCGGAATCGACCGCAACGGGGTGGGCGCGCAGCACATCACCGGCGTGCAGCTCACGCCCGCCGTGCCCGCCGAAACGGCCGAGTGTGAAGGTGGCGGCGCTACCCAGATAATCGGGCACGTCCAGCCCGCCGGCCAGCAGCAGATAGGTGCGCAGCCCGAGGGTCTCGGCGGCGCCGATGTCCAGCACGCCATCGGCGGGGATATCGATCGGTTCCCACATCGGCGCGGGCACACCGTCGACGGTGACCAGACATTCGGCCCCGGTGACGCACACCGTCGTGGGGTGGCTGAACCGCAGCGCCGGACCGGACGCGGTGCACTCCAGGCCCGCGGCCTGCTCGGGGTTTCCCAGTGCGCGATTGCCGAGCCGGAAGGACAGGTCGTCCATCGGACCGCTCGGCGGTACACCCACCTGCCACAGGCCGACTCGGCCCGGCACGTCCTGCACGGTGGTCAGCAGGCCGGGTCGCTCCACGGTGATCCGGGGCCGCGGATCGTGCACGTCGGCCAGCGTGGAGGTGCTGTGCCGCGCTGCCCGCACATCCGGGTGGGCGATGGCGGCGCCGAGCATGCCGGTGTTGACCTCGATACCGTGCAACACGGTCTCGGCCAGCGCCTCGTCGAGCCGGTCGAGCGCGGTGTCGCGGTCGTCGGCGACGGTGATCACCTTGGCCAGCAGCGGGTCGTAGGAGGCGGTGACCTCGCTGCCATCGGCGATCCAGCCGTCGACCCGGACATGGGGGTGCCGGACCGGTTCGGGGAATCCGACTTTCGTGATGATGCCGGTGCTGGGCCGGTAGTCGCGGGTGGGGTCCTCGGCGTAGATCCGCGCCTCGACGGCATGACCGGTGACGGCGACGGTACCGGCCGGGTGCTCGTCGAACATCGTCGTGTCGCCGGTGGCCAACCGCAGCATCCAGCCGGCCAGGTCGACACCGGTGACAGCCTCGGTCACGGGATGTTCGACCTGCAGGCGGGCATTCACCTCCAGGAACGACGCCTCCCGCCGGGCGGCGTCGTAGACGAACTCGACGGTGCCCGCGGAGCGGTATCGCACCGAGGCGGCCAGTGAACGCGAGGTTGCGTGCAGCTGTTCCCGCACGGTATCGGGCAGGGCGGGCGCGGGGGCCTCCTCGATGACCTTCTGATGCCTGCGTTGCAGCGAACAGTCCCGGTCACCCAGGGACAGCACCCGTCCGGTGCCGTCACCGAAGATCTGGACCTCGACGTGCCGGGCGTTCTCGACGTAGCGTTCGACGAATACCCCGGCGGAACCGAAGCTGCGCTCTGCCTGCGCGACCACCCGCTGATAGGCGGTGCGCACATCGTCGGCGTTGCGGCACACCTGCATGCCGATACCGCCCCCACCGCCGGTGGCCTTGAGCATCACCGGATAGCCGATGCCCTCGGCGGCAGACACCGCGGCGTCGAGATCTGCGAGCAGATCCGAACCGGCGAAGATGGGGACTCCGGCGGCGCGGGCCGCCGCCCGCGCGGTGTGTTTGGTGCCGAATTCACGCAACTGTGCGGGGCTCGGACCGGCGAAGCAGATGCCGGCGTGCTCCACGGCGGTCGCGAAATCGGCATCCTCGGAGAGGAATCCGTAACCCGGGTGCACGATGGTGGTGCCGGTGGCCGCGGCGGCGTCCAGGATGGCATCGACGCGCAGGTAACTGTCGCGTGGTGCGGCGGGGCCGATCCGCACGGCCCGATCGGCCAGGGTGACATGCGGTGCACCCCGGTCGGCGTCGGAGAACACCGCGACGGTGCGCATGCCGAGGGTCCTTGCGGCCTTGAGCAGTCGCACCGCGATCTCGCCGCGGTTGGCGATCAGGACGGTGTGGTTCATGGTCGGGCTCCTGGCTTGATCCCCGTCGCTTCGCTCGCCCGGGGGGTGTTTCCCGTCGCTTCGCTCGCCCGGGCGCGGGTGACGATCATCCGCACCGGTGTGGGGTCGAATGCATTGCAGGGGTTGTTGATCTGTGGACAATTCGACACCAGCACCAGGGTGTCGATCTCCGCGCGCAGCGCGACGCGCTTGCCGGGACCGGACAACCCGTCGACGATCCCGAGCGCACCGTCGGGATCCACCGGCACGTTCATGAACCAGTTGATATTGCTGGCCATATCGCGGGCATCCAGCCCGTGCCGTGACCCCTCGAGCAGGAAGTTGTCCAGGCAGCCGTGCTGGGCGCGGGTGTGCTGTCCGTAGCGCAGCGTGTTGGACTCCTTCGAGCAGGCGCCGCCCAGCGTGTCGTGCACCCCGACCTCGTCGGCGACGACCGTCATCAGCGCGTCGCCGGTGTCGGCCCGCAGTACCGACCCGGTCGTCAGCGTGATACGGCCCTGGCGCCGAATGGTTTCCGGTGCCGAGTATCGGACTCCGGTATCGGCGGCCGAGTACAGCAGGCAGTCGACGGCCTGATTGCCGGCCAGGTCGACGATCGTCAGGACGTCACCGGCACCGACCACCGCCGACCATGAGGCGCGGGCGGCGACGTGCTCGTCGAGCACGACGGTCCCGGGGATCAGAGCGGGAATTTCGACAGTGGTCACAGCTGCCCCCTTGCGGTGAGGTCGGCGTCGGTGTTGGCGATGGCCTGAGCGTGCTCGGGGCCCAACGGCCCCAACAGTTCTCCACTGACCAGACGATCCAGGTCGGCCGTGGCGCGCCAGGCGTGCACCTGCAGTGGCGAGCAGGTGAACTGCCCTCGCGGGTCCAACGGGTGGGCGGTGTTGGCCAGCAGGATGATCGTGTCCACGTGCAGCAGCAGGTCCACCGTGGTGGCGGCGCCGGCGGACCCGAGCCACCGCAGCGCGCCGTCACCGTCGACCCGAACGCCTTGGAAGAAGGACACCGAGGGCGGCAGGTCGCGGCGGTCCAGTCCGTGCTTGAGCGCGGCGAGGGTGAACAGATCGCGGCCGGCGGGCGAGCCGGACTCCGGAGCGGATGCACCGTAACGATCCAGATTACCTGCACGGGTTGATGTTCCGGTCAAGGCATCGTGCCGTCCGGAAGTGTCGTCGATGAGTGTGGCCAGGACGCGCCCGAAACCGCTGAGCAACGGATGCCCCGATCCCAGGTATGCCTGCCAGGGCACCTTCACCGTATCGGCGACATTGAGCCGCTCGTGTGGTGCGTCGGAGCGGTGCAACAGCAGATGCGCGCAGGCATCGCCGTCGGTATCGGTCAGCCGGATGCGGGTGCCGCGAGCCAGCACCGCGCTGGTATATCCGCCGGGGGCAACGGTTTCCGACCAGACCAGGTCGGTGGCGGCCACGCCGGCAGGCACCGTGGGTGACGCCGATGCCGGCTGATGGCGCATGAACTCGGCGGTCCTGCCGTGTTGGGCACGCGCATGGGCCCTGGCGCCGGCGGTGGTGGCCGTTTCGGATGTGCTCGACACAGAGGTGCTCACTGATCACTCTCGCGCAGTCGGGAGTCCGTCGGAACGGACTTTCTGTCAGATGACAGTTTTCGCGGCGAGCGCGCTGTCGTGGTTGCGTCGATGTAACCGATGATTCGGGGACTGTTAACAACGGGTGGCCTATGTTTCTGTCAAATGACAGGTATTGGGGGGCTATCCTCGATCGCGCGACGACGGTGGGAGATGTGATGTTCGAACGCGCGAAGTACATGGTCTCGTTCGTCGGCGCCTACCGGCGGGCACGTCGCCATGGCGACGAACACCAATCGGCCCTGGCGCGCGCCGCCGACGATATGTTCGCTGGCCCGGGCATCGAATCACCCGATTCCGTGCACGCACTCTGGTGCGACCCCGACGAACACGTCACTGTCGACGGAGGCGGCTGGTTCGGTGCCGGAGCGTTCGACATCACCGCCGCCCACCTCGACCTGCTCCGCCACGCTCGCCTCGGGTGGGACGGAGCCGAACGCGGTGCGCCCTGCCTCGATCCCACAGCCCCCTATGGCCGCGCCGATCTGCTGTCCCAACTCGGCGAGGTGTTCGAGACCGACGCCGTCGACGAGCTCGCCAGGCGACATGTCGAGATGTACTTCGTGCTGGCTCGCTTCCTGCGACACGCCGTGCTGGAGCCTGGGCAGTACCGGATGCGCAATGTGACGGCGCCTCGGCTGCGTGCCGTTCTGCGCGGGTACGGCGAACTCCGCGACGAGGATCTCGGTCTCGGCGCCTACGGCGTTCTCGTGGAGCCGGAACACCTGCAATTGCTGCGCGGTATCGAGATCCGCTGGCCGTCGCCGTATGAGTGTGCCGACCGGTTGGCCGCCGGCCGGTTCCCGGCGGCCGGCGCGGACCCCAAGCGACCCTACGGAGACTTCACCTTCATCGAGGTGGACATGGCGCGCATTCTCGGGGTGCTGCCGCCCCCGCCGAGCGAGGGGCCCGCTGTCTTCGAGCCGGGTCCCGAGCTCGCCCGGCGCCTGCAGCGGTTGCACTGGCAGATGCTGTCGACCATGCAGGTGTTCCTGGAGCACGCCGAGCTGGCACCAGGTCGCTATGAGCTGAACTGACGGGCACAATCACGAGCGTGGCCGACTTCGACCTTTCCGTCGAGGAACTACGTCTGGTGGCGTGCTTTGTCGCCGACGCGTCGGAGCCGCTGATTGCCCAAGCGGCGGAGCCGCTGATCCCCGGTTACGAGACCGCCCGCCCCGATGATCCGCGTCCTGGTGCGGCGGTGGCGGCGGCTCGGGCCTTCATCACCGGTGCGCCGCGCAGTCGGTGGCAGCGGCTGGCGTCGATGGATGCCCACCGCGCGGCGGCCGAATCCGGTACCGAATCGGCGCGACTGGCCGCCCAGGCTGCCGGCGACGCGGCATGCGCGGCATACCTGCACCCCATCGCCAAGGCGCACCAGGTCGGCCACATCCTGCGGGCGGACGCGAATGCCGCGCGGATCGCCGAGATCGTCGATGGTCCCTTTGCTGCGGCGCGGGTACTGGAATCGGCGCGGCGGCGGGCTGAACCCGGCCTTGTCGATGTGCTGCGCAGATACCCGCCGCATACGTCGGCCTCCAACCGGGTGGCGCAGCTGATATCTGCGCTGGACAGCGCGCTACGTAGCCGGTGAAGCGCCCATGAGCGACGCGGGTCGGGGTGTGCCCCGTTGCTAGGATTGCCGACGTGCCAGACGATAACGAACCCGAGGTCAACGACACCGAAGTCGACAGCACCGAGGTCGACAGCGCCGGCGTCGACGAGACCGACGGCGAGAAAACGTCCGGCGAGAAGGCCGCCCGCAAGGCGGCCGACACCTCGGCCCCCGCTGACGATTCCGACGATGACGATTCAGATGGTGACGAGACCGGATCCACCCGCGGGCCCGCCGTCATCGCGGTCAGTGCGATGCTCGTCGCCATCGCCACACTGGGGGCATCGGCCTACATGTGGCGCAATCCGGTCAACAGCGGCCCGGCCGCTGCCGCCGCGCCCGTGGCCGAAACGTTCACCGAGGAGCAGCGGGCGCAGTCGCAGGCGCAGGTCTGTGACGCTTTCGCCCTCGTCAGTGTCGGCGTCGCCAACAGCAGCGCAATGCAACAACCCGCGGCCAACCAGGGTAACTTCGGTGCGGCGATAGCCGTCGCGGCCAATGCGCGACTCGCGCTGCTCGGCGGCGGACAGTTCCTGCTCAACCGAGTCGAGCCCGCCACCCCCGACGAGCTCGCCGATGCTGCTCGCGACTTCGGCAACACACTGATGGACGTCGGCGCTGCGGCGATCGCCGAGATTCCGACCAATGATCCCGCGCAGCAGCAGCGACTCAAGGACGCCGACGAGCAGAACACCAAGCTCGATCAGATCTGCAATCCGCCGACCGAGCCGGCGCCGGCGCCCCCGGCACCGCCCGGCGCTCCCGCGCTGCCGGGTGCACCTACCCCCGGTGAACCAGGGAACTGACACCGCGCTGTCCTTTGCAAAGCGCGCGGTTCTGCCATTGCTGAGAGGCCGCTCAGCCACCGATTCGGCATGAATCCGGTGTCTGTCCACGTCGCATCGGGTGCGGTCACCAGGCCGTAGAGACTGAATTGTCGTCGACGTCAGCGTAGGGGCCCGATTTTGGCAAAGGTCATATAGTTTCCGGTCATGGATCGCATCAGGATGCGCACTGCTCACGTCGCCACCATGTCGAGCGGCTGTCGGAGCCTGCGATGAATGTGCTTGCCACAGCGCTGGCCGACACCCTGTCCCGCAGTCCCCGGGACCTCGTCCTGCTCGCCGACAAGCAATGGTCGCGCCATCCCTGGCAGGAGATCCATGCCAGGGCGGGCACCGCCGCCGAGCGGCTGCTCGACCAGGACATCCGCCGGGTGGGACTGGTCGGTGCGCCGACCGCCGAACTCGTCTCGACCATCATCGGCGCCCTCTACGCCGGTGCCGCCGTGTCCATCCTGCCCGGACCCATCCGCGGTGCCGATGCCACCCAGTGGGCGCAGGCGACCCTGGAGCGGTTCCGCGGTATCGGTGTGCAGCTGGTGGCCAGCCAGGGCGCTTACCTGGAGCAGATCTGCACCGCAGGGCAGGTGCCGCCCATTGTCGAACTAGCCGACCTGGCACCCGTCGGCCGGCCGGGCGCCATGGCCGAGCCTGACGCCGAGGCGCCGACCGCGATCCTGCAGGGAACCGCGGGCTCGACGGGCGCCCCGAAGACCGTGCAGCTGCCACCGGCCGCGGTATTGGCCAATCTCAGCGGTCTGGGCACGCGGATCGGTCTGCAGCCCGACGATGTGGGATGTTCCTGGCTACCGCTCTACCACGATATGGGGCTGACCTTCCTGCTTGCCGGAGCCTTGGCGGGCGCCGAGGTATGGCAGGCGCCGACGGCGGCGTTCCAGGCCTCACCGTTCCGGTGGCTGAACTGGCTGTCGGAGAGCCGGGCCTCGCTGACCGCAGCGCCCAACATGGCCTACGGCATGATCGGAAAGTACTCCCGCCGCGTCGCCGATGTCGACCTGTCCGCGGTGCGGTTCGCCCTCAATGGTGGCGAGCCCGTCGGCTGCGAGCTCACCGAGCGGTTCGCCGTCGAGATGGCCCGCTTCGGGTTCGCCGCAGGAGCCCTTTCGCCGTCCTATGGTCTGGCCGAATCCACCTGTGCGGTAACGGTTCCCGTTCCGGGGCAGGGGTTGCGCGTGGACGAGACCACCTTCACCACCGAGGAGGGCAGCGCGGTGCGCAGACACGCGGTGCTCGGCACGCCGATCGAGGGTATGGAGATGCGCATCGAACCCTCCGACGGGGTCGCCACCGAGGTCTCCGGCAGGCAGGTCGGCGAAGTCGCCATCCGGGGCACCTCGATGATGTCCGGTTACCTCGGCGAACACCCGCACCCTGCCGACGAATGGTTCCGCACCGGCGATCTGGGCTACCTGGTCGACGGCGGACTGGTGGTCTGCGGTCGGGCCAAGGAGATCATCACGATGGCCGGGCGCAACATCTTTCCCGCCGAGATCGAGCGGATCGCGGCCCGGGTGCCGGGCGTGCGGGAGGGCGCCGTGGTGGCGGTCGGCATCGGCGAAGGTTCGGTGCGTCCCGGGCTGGTGGTCACGGCCGAGTTCCGCGGTCCGGACGAGGCGGGCGCTCGAGCCGAGCTCATGAGAGAGGTGGCCTCGGGCTGCGGTGTCGTGCCCGCCGAGGTGGTGTTCGTCAAACCAGGGACCCTGCCGCGCACATCATCGGGCAAGCTGCGGCGGCTCGAGGTCAAACGCGGACTCGAGGTCACCGCGACCCGACTGTGATGACCTAACCGCTCATCGAGTTCCACGGGCAGAACGCGATGGTCGCGGTACCGACCATGAACGTCGCCACGTTCTCGGGAACCTTGTCGGCGTTGATCACCACGTCGACGACGTCGAGTTGGTTGACCCCGCCGTCCATGGTGGTGCACAGTTCGTGGCCGCTGGCCAGCGCGGTGGCGGGGGTGTAGAAGCCGGGGATGATGCCGGCATTGCGCAGCGCGTTGAGGTATGCGCGCTCGGTGTTCTCGTCGGCGCCGGCCGCGGGCGCGCCCAGCAGTGCGGCCGCCCCCGCCACGGATACGGCGAGGACTCCACGGGACAAACTGCTGCGCATACCCCGACGGTAGTCACTGATCGTGGCCGCGACGAACGATTATGGCGACGATTCGGACACAATGGTCGGCGATGGCTTCCACTCGACCCACCCCACCCGGTCCACTCGTACGGCTGGCCACCCGCCTGGTGAGTGCGCGGTGGCGGCTGGCGCGGGCGACCACCGGCTACCGGGTGGACCGCGACATCGCGGTCCCCATGCGTGACGGTGTCGACCTGCTGACCGACCTCTACCTCCCCCTCGTCCTCGGCGCAGAACCCGCGGGCACGGTGCTGATCCGCACCCCCTACGGTCGCACCAACCTTCCCGCCACCGTGACCGCCGCGGTCTACGCCCAGCGCGGATATCAGGTGGTGATGCAAAGCGTCCGAGGAACTTTCGGCTCCGGTGGCGACTTCCACCCCGGGCATGCGGAGTCCGATGATGCCGCGGACACGCTGACCTGGCTGCGCGACCAGCCCTGGTTCGGTGGGCGACTGTTCACTGTCGGGTCCTCCTATCTCGGCTACACCCAGTGGGCGCTGTTGGTGGACCCGCCCCCGGAGCTGGACACCTCGGTAATCGGCATGGCTCCGCACGATTTTGCCGAATCCGGCTGGGGCACCGGTTCATTCGCACTCGCCGACTTCCTGACCTGGAGCTATCAGGTCGCCACCCAGGAAGACGGGGGGACGCTGCGCACCATCATCCGGATGCTGACGATGCCGCGCAGGTTGCGCCGACCGTTGCGGACCGTACCGCTGCGCGACGCCGGTGCGAAGATCCTGAAGGATCGTGCGCCGTGGCATGAGTCGTGGCTGCGCACCCCGGACGTCTCCGATTCGTACTGGCGGCCCGCCCGGCTCGGCCGCGCATTGCAGCGCACCCGCACCCCGGTGCTGTTGGTGAGCGGCTGGCAGGACGTCTTCCTCACCCAGACCGTCGAACAGTACCGCCGACTCCGTGATGGTGGTGCCGGCCCGACGCTGATCGTCGGCCCATGGACCCACGGGGACGGCGGCGGGGACGTCTTGCGAGAATCGTTGAGCTGGTTGGCCGGTGCGCGGTTCGACGGTGTCCGGGTATTCGTCACCGGAGACGGCTGGCGTGACCTGTCATCCTGGCCGCCGCCGTCCGACGAGCAACTGTGGTGGCTGGGTCCGCGGGCCGCGCTGACACCGCAGCCGGTGGACGGGCCGGCCGCCCGGTTCGTCTACGACCCGGCCGACCCGACTCCGACCATCGGGGGCCGGTTGTTGTTCGCACCACGGGGCTACCGCGAGGATTCGGCGCTGGCGGCCCGCAATGACGTCATCACCTTCACCGGGGCGGTGCTCGACCGCCCCGTGGAGGTGATCGGCACTCCCGCGGTCGAGTTGGACCATCGCACCGACACCGGCTGGTGTGACGTCGCGGTGCGGATCAGTGAGGTCGGTGTCGACGGCCGTTCCCGCAATGTCAGCGACGGCTACACCACCCGGACCCCCACCGACAGCGGGGTGCTCAGGCTGGATCTCGACCCGATCGCACACCGGTTCGCGGCGGGGTCGCGGATCCGGCTGTCCATTGCCGGCGGCTCGTATCCGCGATTTGCCAGGAACCCGGGCACCGGCGAGTCGGTGTGGACGGCATCGCGATTGGTACCCACCACCCACGAGATCGGCACGCGGTCCCGGCTTATCCTGCCCATCGTGAATGGACACCGCGTCAACGGATTTTGAGTACCACCTTGCCGACGGCGGTCCGGTTCTCCAGCGAGGCGATCGCCGCGCCGGCCTGTTCGAAGGGGAACACCACGGGTGCGGGAGCGCTGATCGCTCCGGAGGCCAACAACGGTGCCAATTCGGTCCACTGCTTGGCAAGGTAACCGGGATGTGTCGTCGCCCATGCGCCCCAGCCGACACCGATGGTGTCGACGTTGTTGAGTAGCAACCTGTTCACCCGGACCGTGGGAATCTCGCCGCCGGTGAATCCGACCACCAGCAGTCGGCCCGCCGGGGCCAGCGACCGCAACGAGTCGGTGAACCGGTCACCGCCGACCGGGTCGAGGACGATATCGACCCCACGGCCGCCGGTGAGTTCCTTGACCGCGTCCTTGAAGCCGTCGACCAGCACCACATCGGTCGCCCCGGCGGCTCGGGCGATATCGCCCTTGGCCTCGGTGCTGACGACCGCGATGGTGCGCGCGGCCCCGAACGCGGGCGCCAGCCGCAGCGCCGAGGTGCCGATCCCGCCGGCGGCACCGTGCACCAGCACCGTCTCGCCCTCGGTGAGTCTGCCCCTCGTGCGCAGGGCGCAGTGCACCGTCAGATCGTTGAACAGGATGCCGGCGCCGGCCTCGAAGCTGACGTTGTCCGGCAACGCGAACACCCGGTCCGGCGGCAACGTCACCACCTCGGCCATCCCGCCGGTGAGCATGCACAGTCCGGCCACCCGATCCCCGGCGCCGAACCCGGACTCCTGCGGAGCGCTGCGCACCACGCCGGCGACCTCGGCGCCGGGAATGTAGGGCAGCTCCGCCTTGTGCTGGTAGAGCCCGCGGGTCTGCAATGCGTCGGGAAATGCCACTCCCGCGGCGTGCACGTCGATCACCACCCCGTCGGAATCCGGTTCGGCGATCTCGACCAGTTCGGCGGCCTCGGGCCCGTCCAGTCGGGGTATCTGTATTGCGCGCATGACTGACCATTTAACATGCGTCAAGTGATCAAGGCACGTGCCGCGGTGCTTCTGGAGCCGGGCCAGGAACCGCAGCTCACCGATATCGAACTCCGCGATCCGGTGGGCGACGAGGTGTTGGTGCGCATCGATGCCGTCGGCATCTGCCACACCGATATCACCATGGCGTCCTGGTGCACCAAGACCCCGATGGTGTTCGGTCACGAGGGTGCGGGCACCGTGCTCGCCACCGGTCCGCAGGCCGCGGCGCGCCCCGGTGAGCAGGTGGTGCTGACCTTCGCCAGCTGTGGCCGGTGCGGCAACTGTGTTGCCGATCGGCCCGCCTATTGCGATCAGTCCACCAACCTCAACATGCGCGGGAGCCGCCGCGACGAGACGAGCCCGCTGCGGCTGGGCGGGGCCCCCATCGCCGCGGGGTTCTTCGGCCAGTCCAGTTTCGCGTCCCACGCGATCGCGGGCAGCCGCAATGCCGTGGCGTTGCCCGCAGGCATGGACCCGGCCCTGGCCGCCCCGCTGGGCTGCAGTGTGCAGACCGGTGTCGGTGCGGTGCTCAACGTCCTTGGCGCCGCGCCGAGTGTGGTGGTGTTCGGGGCGGGCGCGGTCGGGCTGTCTGCGGTCATGGGTGCGCGGATCGCGGGCGCCGAGACGATCATCGCCGTCGACCCGGTAAGCGAGCGACGGGCACTGGCCGCCGAACTCGGCGCCACCGCGACCATCGACCCGACGTCCACCGATGCCGCCGCCGAGATCATCCGGATGACCGGGGGAGTCGCCGGTGCGGTCGACACCACGGCCCGACCGGAGGTGATCTCCGCAGCGGTCGGGGTGCTCGCCGCGCGCGGCACATTGGCCCTTGTCGGTCTGGGCGCGCCGACTGCGGAGCTGCCGGTGACACTGATCATGGGCAAGGGTCTGACGGTGCGCGGCGTGGTCGAGGGGGACAGCGACCCGCAGGTCTTCATCCCGCAGCTCGCCCGCTGGTATCACGAGGGCAGGTTGCCGCTGGAGGTGCTGGTGAGCACTTTCGCGTTCGACGACTTCGCGTCCGCCTGGTCTGCGGCCAAGTCTGCGACCGTCGTCAAACCGGTACTGGTCACGTAAAGCCCGTACCGACCGAAAGCGGGGGTTACGCTCCCGTCTCAGGCAACGATGCCGAGGATTGGAGCCACCGTGACGCTGCCCGACCTTCCCGAGGGACGCCCGCTGACGGTGCGCTCGGCCGACGGAACCCGCCTGCACGCCCGGGTATTCGGCCCCGATGACGGCTATCCGATCGTGCTGGCGCACGGAATCACCTGTGCCATCGAGGTATGGGCACATCAGATAGCCGACCTGGCCGGTGATTACCGCGTCATCGCCTACGACCACCGCGGGCATGGTCGCAGCGAGACCCCGCGCCGGCGCAACGGGTACAGCCTCAATCACCTGGCTGCCGATCTGGACTCGGTGCTCGATGCCGCTCTCGCGCCGGGCGAGCGCGCCGTCATCGCCGGGCACTCGATGGGTGGGATCGCGATCACCTCGTGGTCGCAACGCTATCCGCGCCGCGTCGCCCAGTGCGCCGACGCCGTGGCCCTGATCAACACCAGCACCGGAGATCTGCTGCGCGATGTCCAGCTGGCCAGGGTACCTGCCGCGTTGGCCGCCACCCGCGTGCGGACCGCGGGCTCTCTTCTCAAGACCTTCGGCGCCACACCCGTACCCAAACTCGCCGACCGGGCCAACAGGCGTTTCGTCGGCTATCTGGCCGTCGGTGCCGCCGCCGAGCCGGAGGTGGGCGAGCTGGTGTACCGGCTGTTCGCCACCACCCCACCCGCCGGGCGCGGCGGATGGGCCAGGGTGCTGGTCGACGGTCTTGGCGCGCAACATATCTCGTTGTCGAATCTGCAGGTGCCGACCTTGGTCATCGGGAGCACGCAGGACCGGTTGTTGCCCATCAATGCCTCGCGGCACATCGCCGACAATGCTCCCCAGCTCGCCGAGTTCGTGGAACTGCCCGGTGGACACTGCGCGATACTGGAATGCCCGGCAGAGGTGAACCGCCGGCTGCGCTCACTCGCCGAAGGTGTCGGCAGGCAACGCATCAGCTCGTGATGCTCGTGAGGTAGGTGGTGGCCTCGGCGGCGGCGCGCCGGCCCGAGCGGACCGCGCCGTCGAGGAAGCCGGTCCATTCGTCGGCGGTTTCGGTTCCCGCCCAGAAGATCCCGCCGACCGGTGTGCGCAGATGCGCACCGTGCGCGGTCCAGGATCCCGGCGGTACGGCCGCAGTGGGACCGCCCGGGGCGAACGGCTCGGCGCTCCAACAATGGTCGAGATAGTCGATGGGTCGGGCGGCCTTGTCGCCGAACAACGTCACGAAGCATCGCAGAGCCTGCTCGCGGCGCGCGGCAGGGGAGAGCGGGTCGAAGGTGCGTGCCGAGGCGAAACCCAACAGCACGCCGGGACCCTGGTCTCCCGGGCTGACATCGAAGGTGATGAACACCGGTCCCTCATCGGACAGTGACTCTCCCGAGCACCCGGCTGTGCGCCAGAATGGGGTCTCGTAGGCGGCGTAGGCCTTGCTCAGATTGCCCTGCGGCCAGGTCGGGATGAGCTCGGCATGTCCGGCGGGCAGTGCCGGCTCGAAGTCGATCACACCGCGATGGGCGGGCGGAATCGCGATGATCACCGCCCGTGCCGTGTGCGTGCCGCGCCCGGATTCGACAACGTATCCGTCTTCCGTGCGTGAAACACCATGTACCGGAGCCGATGTCAGAACCCGTTCGCCCAGGTCCGCGGCCATCCGCACGGCGATCGGCTGGGTTCCCGCCGGGAAGTGGTCTTGCTGCGCACCACCCTTGACGTCGAGCATCCGCGCCAGCCCGCCTGCGGCCTTGACATAGCGCACGGCGTGCAGCATGGAGACCTCGTCGGGCTCAGCGCCCCAGGTGACGCGGGACATGATGGCCATCAGGTTGCGTGTCGAGGCGCTTGCGTGCACGGCGCGCAGCCAGCCCTCCAGGCTCTTCTGGTCCAGCCGGGCCGCCGCCGGCGCCGACCAGGTGTCGGTGACCGGGATGAGACGGGACAACCGGTCGAAGCGCCATTGGATACGGGAGACATCGAGAAGCTCGATCAGCGACAGTTTCGGGATGGTGCTGCGGTAGGACCGCACCGTGCCGTGCCAGTGGATCAGGTTCTTACCGCGGCTGTATGTCGGCACCGTCGAACAGCCCAGTTCGGCGGCCAGTTCCCGCACGGCGTCCTGGGTGGGCCCCACGAAGGTGGCACCCAGGTCGACCGGCACGCCGGCCACGGTCGCGGTGTAGGAGCGCCCGCCGACGCGGTCACGGCCCTCCAGCACCAGCACGTCGTGGCCGAGTCCGGTCAACTCGCGCGCTGCCGACAGACCAGCGAACCCCGCCCCCACCACGATCACATCGGTCACGGCACCCAGTGTGCCGTCTCGGCGCGCCAAGGTGGGCGTTGCCTGCATTTTCGCTCCGAAATCGCATTAGTGTGACGGCCTGTGAAGGTGATGACTGCACTGCATGGACTGTCCGGAGCTGCCGAGCGCGCTCGCGAGTTGCGCGATGCCGGGGCCAGCGGTGTGTTCACCTTCGAGGGGCCCCACGATGTGTTCGCCCCGCTTACCTTGGCGTCGACGGTCGGCGGGCTGGACCTGATGACGAATGTGGCAATCGCCTTTCCGCGCAATCCGATTCACCTGGCACACCAGGCCATCGATCACCAGATCCTGACCCAGGGGCGGTTCACCCTCGGGCTGGGCACCCAGATCCGCACGCAGATCGAGAAGCGGTTCGGTGCGGACTTCGACCGGCCGGTGGAACGGATGGTCGAACTCGTCGGCGCGCTCCGAGCTATCTTCAGCACCTGGCAGACCGGTGAGCGGTTGGATTTCCGCGGCGAGTTCTACCGGCACACGCTGATGACGCCGACCTTCACCCCGCGGGACAACCCGTACGGACCCCCGCCGATCTATGTCGGCGCGCTCGGGCCCCGGCTGACCAGGGCCACCGCTCAGCACGCCGACGGGCTGCTGGTGATGCCCTTCGGCAACAAGAAGTTTCTGCACGAGGTCACCATGGCCGCGGTCGACAAGGGTCTGGCCGCCGCCGGGCGCACCCGTGCCGATCTGGCCGTCGTCCCCGAGATCATCGTCTCGGTGGCCTCCGACACCGACGACGACCACCGCGCGACCCGGCAGTTGCTGGCGTTCTACGGATCGACGCCGGCCTATCGACCCGTCCTGGACATCCACGGTTGGGGAGATTTGCAGCCCGAGCTCAATGCCCTGTCCAAGCAGGGCAAATGGGCCGAGATGGGATCGCTGATCGATGACGAGGTGCTGCACACCATTGCGGCATGCGGTACCCCGACCGAGATTGCCGACCATATCCGGGACCGGGTGGCGGGCATCTCCGACCGGATCTGCATCTACCAGCCGGGACCCATCGAGACCGACTCATTGGCCCAGATCGTTGACGCATTGCGCACCTGAGGTCCTATGGTGGTTGGTACGGGAGAGGACCACGAGGAGGTTGTCCGATGGCCGAGCGTGCCGAGGCTGCAGAAGCCGAGTTCAGCGATGTCCTGATCATCGGGGCGGGCATCTCCGGGATCAACGCGGCCTACCGCATCCGTGAGCGCAACCCGAACCTGAGCTACACCATCCTGGAGCGGCGCGAAGGCATCGGCGGCACCTGGGACCTGTTCCGTTATCCGGGGATTCGTTCCGACAGCGATATCTTCACGCTGAGCTTCCCGTACGAGCCGTGGACCGGTCGCGATCACGTTGCCGAGGGCGCCGATATCCGCGACTACCTGGTCGCCACGGCCCGAAAGTTCGGTATCGACCGGCACATCCGGTTCGGCACACGGGTGTCCTCGGCCGACTGGGATTCCTCGACCGACACCTGGACCGTGCGCGCCGAACGCGACGGCGCCACGGTCACTCATCGATGCCGGTTCCTGTTCTTTGGCACCGGCTACTACAACTACGACGAGCCCTACACCCCGGAGTTCCCTGGTATCGAGAAATTCGCGGGCACGGTGGTGCACCCGCAGTTTTGGCCGGAGGATCTCGATCACGCCGGTAAGCGCATCGTGGTGATCGGCAGCGGCGCCACCGCCATCAGTCTGGTGCCCGCGCTGTCGGCCACGGCGGGTCACGTCACGATGCTGCAGCGTTCGCCGACCTACATGATGTCCATGCCCGCGGTGCCCAAGCCCACCGAGGCGGTCCGGCGGATGTTGCCGCGCAGGATCGCCCACCAGGTGGTGCGATTCCGCAATGCGTGGATGCACTACTTCATCTACGTGTTCTTCCGCAGCATGCCGAAGCTGGGACGCAAGCTGATCCGGCAGACCACCATCGGTGCGCTGCCGAGCGGCTACCCGGTAGACGTTCATTTCAAGCCGCGCTACGACCCGTGGGACCAGCGGATGTGCCTGGTGCGTGACGGTGACCTGTTCGAAGACATCAGCGCGGGCCGGGCCGATGTGGTGACCGACCACATCGATCATGTCGACGCCGACGGGATCGTGCTGAAGTCCGGTGATCGTATCGACGCCGACATCATCGTCACCGCCACCGGGCTGCAGCTCCTGGCACTCGGTGGGATACAGATCAGCGTCGACGGTGCGCTCATCGATCCGACCGACCGGTTCGTCTACAAGGAGTATCTGCTCGAAGATGTTCCGAACATGGCGTGGTGTATCGGCTACACCAACGCCTCGTGGACGTTGCGGGCCGATATGACCGCGCGTGCGGTGGCCAGGCTGCTCGCCTATATGGACGAGAAGGGCTACACCCACGCCTACCCGCACCTGGGGTCGGTGGACATGCCCGAAAAGCCGACCTTCGACCTGGCGGCTGGTTACGTGGCCCGCGCTCTGCATGCGCTGCCGAAGTCGGGCACTCGCAGGCCGTGGAAGGTGCGGCACAACTACGCGCTGGACTCCTTTGAGCACCGGTTCGACCGGATCGAGGAGTCGATGACTTTCGGTCGGGTGCAATCGGGTTCGCGTCCCGCGGCCGCTGTCGCGCCCGCCGAAGTGGGCGCCTGACTCACGGGGTCCGGATTGCCAGGCCGGTGGCCAGCAGCTGGGTGGCCGATAGTCCGAACGTGGACTTGAAGCGGTCGGACAGATGCGACGAGCCGGCGAACCCGGCCTCGACGGCTGCGGTGGTGAGGTTGGCCCCCGCCGCGAGTTCGGTGCCGGCGCGCATCAGCCGGCACCACATCCGGTACCGACGCAGGCTGGTACCGATCTCGGCGGAGAACAGATGCAGGAAGCGGGATTCGGAGAGGCCGGCGGCGGCGGCGAGCTCCGCGGCCGGTGCGGCGTCGGCGGGATCGTCACGAATCTGTTTGGCGGCCAGTTCCATGCGCGGATCCACCGTGCGTAGTTCCTCGGGAGCAGCGTTGTCGAGCCAGCGTCGGGCGTCGCGGTCGTTACGGGGCGGGGAGAGCAGCAGCTGTTCTGATCTGTGCCCGATGCCGATACCGTGGACGACGTCACGGAACTGGCTGCGGCAGGCCGCGCTTCGTCGAGCGGCCGGATCCAGATAACAGGACACCAGCGGTCCCGTCATCGTCAGATGGTGGGTCAGCCGCGGTGGGATGAGCGCGGTGCGCGCGGTGACCCGATGTCCACCGATCTCGACGGTCAGTGGCCCATCCACGCCGACGGCCAGACACCACACCGACCCCGAGTGCGGGTCGAGGCCCAACGCGGGACCGGAGTACAGCGCCTGCCCCGGCCAGATCCACACCGCCGGATAGCAGGTTTGTGGAAGCTCGGTCCCCTCACGCGCTGACATGCTGGACTCCTCACCATCGATCAGGAGGTTACCGTGACAGCTGTCGTCATCGTGTCGGTCGGCGTGTTCATGGCCGGAATGGGGCTGTATGCGCTGGCCGCCCCCGCGGCACTGTTGCGCCCCTTCGGTTTTGCCGTGAACACCGATGTCCAGCGGGCCGAGGTGCGCGCCGTGTACGGCGGGTTCGGCATCGCGATCGCGGGCGTGCTGGGCTACGCGTTGTCCGCGCCCGATGTCGTCCGCGCGGGCATCCTGCTGACGGTGGGCGTGGCGTTGGCCGGAATGGCCGTGGGTCGGATCATCTCCGCGGCGGTGGGTGACCGGACCGCCTTCTACCCCAACTGGTTCTACTGCCTGGTCGAAGGGGTCGCGGCCGCGGTGTTGTTCTGGGTGGCCTGACTCATGCCCCGGATCTACGGGGCAACGGTGAGCCAGTCGGCGAATCCGGACGGGTCGTGGCGGCCCAACGCGCCGTGTTCGAACAGACCCCACCCCTCGCTGGTGGTTCCGCCTTCGGTGCACACTGCCCGCCCGACGTGGTCGATAACACCGAAGCCGGATCGACCGATGATCGCGGGATCGGTCATATCGTATGTTCGGCGCTCGGTGAAGTTCTCGCCCTTCCACACGCCGTGAATCCAATCCGGATCACCGCCGTAGCCGCCGCCGACGTGAATGGGCACCGGCAGTCTGGATTCCACGTCGAAACGTAGTTCCGCGCCGGTGGCCGTCGTCGTGGAGATGGTGGCCCCGGTGGGGATGCGCGTGCCGGAACGGTAGTGGATCCTGACCTGCGGCCAGCCGAGCTGCTCGACTCGGCCGTCCTTGAACACCCTGGTGCAATCATTGAGGGAGCGGAACCCGTCGGGCGCCTCCTGGATGATCATGACGATGGAGAACTCGTCGAAGGCCATCGGTACGTAGAGCCACCACATGCCCTCGAACGGCGGGTCGGCGGGCCGGCCCGCGGGTTCGGCTTCACCGATCGGACGGATGCCCCAGGACCGGTCGCGGGAACCGATCCAGGTGGCCGGATCGACCGTGATGCGCTCGCCGTCGATGTCGAGATGCCCGCTCCACGAACCCAACTGGGCAAAACGCTGGGCATTCAGGGTCACCCGGTTGCCCTGGCGCATCAGGTGCGGCTGTTCCTGCACCACGTCGCACAGGCCGTTCCAGGTGAGATCGACAGCGATTCCCTCGGTCTCGTCCATGGTGATCCGCAACTGTTGCAACGGCTCGGCGACGTCGACCCGGTAGGAGTTGACATGTTGATGCAGGCGATCCTGGTCGATGGCGTCGGACAGGTGCACCGCGGTCTGGGTGTCGCCGCGGCGGATCAGGACGAAGGCGTCCTTGACGCCGAGGTTCGGGTAGTAGCCGATGCCGGAGATGAGAAAGATGTCCCCGGTCCGGTCGTGTGCGTTGAAATAGGACCGGTCGTAGAAGTTGCGATCCGATGATCCCGGCCAGGCGATCGGTTGCGGCACTTGGTGAATCGGGAACTCATCCATCGGTCCGAGCATCAGTTCTCCTCGAGCAGTCGTCGTAGCAGGGAAGCGTGGTAGAACGTCGACTCGACGTCGTCGGGAGCGTCCATCTCCCCGAAATGGATCCGGCGCGCGGTGGTGCGCATGAAGACGCAGCACCAGATCACGGCGGAGTAGATGTAGAACCAGCGCAGATCACCGAGCGTCACCCCGGTCAGCCGCTCGTAGGTGGCGCGCACATCGTCCTCCCTCAGCACATCCGGTAAACCGGCAAGTCCGGCAAGTCCGGCGAGCTCCTGGAAGACCATGTGCGCGAAGATCAACCACGAGACATCGAGTTCGCGCGGGCCCACGGTCGCCATCTCCCAGTCGAGCACGGCCACCGGCCGGAAGTCCGCGTACAGCACATTGCCGACCCTCGAGTCGCCCCACACCAGCACCGGTGTACCGGACGCGGCATCGGTCGGGAAGTTCTCGTCGAGCCACGTCAGCGCCTGCTCGACAAGGGGGGAGCGGCCGATATCGGCGACGGCGAACTCGTACCATTGCCTGAGCCAGCCGAAATGGCGACGCAGTGCCGAATCGGCCGGTGGGTCGGCCTCGGAGAGGAAGGAGAAGCGCTGTGCGGCATCCGGTATCGCGTGCAGTTTCGCCAATACCTCGACCGTGGCGTCCTGCAGTTCGCGGCGGCGTGCCTGCGGCGCGTCGGCGAACCAGTTGCCCCCGAAGGTGTAGGGCATGACATCGGGCGGGACGTCGCCGGGCACACGGTCCATCAGGAAGAACGGGGTGCCCAGCACCTCGCCGCCGACATCGATCCATCGCACCGTGGGCACCGGGACGTCGGTGAGTTCGCCGACGAGCCGCATGAGGTCGAACTGATGGTCCAGCCGGTAGGAGGAGAAGACGGGCACATCGGCCGCGGTGGGGGCCACGCGGGCGACCAGGGGGAGCGTTTCCTGGCCCCAGCGCGCGGTCAGCAGGATGGTCTCCGACGACATCCCGTTGGCGTCGACGCCGCTTTCGATGACGACCTGCGGTGCCGGACGCTCGGGTACCTGGGTTGCCAGCCAGCGCGACAGGACATCGGGCAGCGTGCTGGTATCGCGGGTGGAGCGCTGCAGGCGGCTGACGTCCTCGACAGCCGGGTCATTGGCCACGATGCTTCCTTCCGTTCCGAATTACGATACGCTGGGTAGCGTTATGAAATCAGACTTGCCATCGGTTGACAAGGGTGCCGGGCGGCCCCGCGATCCGCGGATCGATGCCGCCATCCTGTCGGCGACAGTGGACCTGCTCGTCGAGATCGGCTACGCCAACCTGACCATGGCGGCGGTCGCGGAGCGGGCGGCAACGACCAAGACGGCCTTGTACAGGCGGTGGTCCAGCAAGGCCGAATTGGTGCACGAGGCGGCGTTCCCGACGGCGCCCACCGCCCTGAACATGCCCGAGGGTGATATCGCCTCCGACGTGCGAGCGATGATCGCGGCGGCGGGCGCGGTGTTCACCAGTCCGGTCGTGCGGGCGGCGCTACCCGGCCTGATCGCGGACATGGCCGCCGATCCCGACCTCAGCGACCGCGTGATGAGTCGGTTCACCGGACTGTTCGAGGTGGTCCGATTGCGTCTGATGCACGCCGTCGAGCGCGGTGAGGTGCTCGAGAGCGTCGATCCGCAACGGCTCATCGAATTGATCGGTGGCGCCACGCTGTTGCGCATGCTGCTCACCCCGGGACAGGATCTCGATGATCAATGGGTGCAGCAGACCACGGCCATCGTGGTCAACGGCATCGTCCTGTGATCCCCGACCCATCGCGCCGACGGGCCGCGATGCGCGACACCCACGTCGCCGGTGCCATGCGTATGGTCGAGACGTACAGGATGTTTGACGTCATCTGTTGAAAGGTGTGCCTCGTCGTGTCCGTGTTGTCGACCCCCTTGATCGCCGACACCTTGGCCCGGTTGTTCTCGCGGGTCGTGAAGCCGAGCCCCAAGCAGGCCGTGCGGTTTGCCGATATCCCGGCACGGGTCAGCACGGTCGCCATCCCGACCCGGCACGGCGACACCGAGGCCGACATCTACCGTCCCGAGGGTGATCCGGACGGCGTGTACGTCAACATCCACGGCGGCGGGTTCGTCGTCGGACACCGCGAGCAGGACGACCCCTGGTGCCGGTTCCTGGCCACCCGCGCCAACGTCGTCGTCGTCAACCCCGACTACCTGCTGGCCCCCGATCACCGCTTCCCGGTCGCCGTCGAGCAGCTCTACGACGTCGTGACATGGGCCGGTGCCGACGAACGGGGCTGGCCGGGAGGGCGGCTGTGCGTGGGCGGCCAGAGCGCGGGGGGCAACCTGTCCGCGTCGGTATCCCGGCTGAGCCTCGTCCACGGCGGCCCGCCCATCGCCCTGCAGGTGTTGCACTACGCGCCCCTGGACCTGGTGACCGCGACCGGGCATAAGAGATCCCCACGGGGCGGCCAGGCGATCATGAAACCGTGGATGGGTGAGGTCTTCGACACCGCCTACATCCCCGACCGGCAGCGCCGCCGTGACCCGCTGGCCTCACCGGCATGGGGCGACAACGCCGACGAGATCGCCGGTATCGCACCGGCACTGGTGATCGCCTGTGAGTACGACCGGTTGCGCGACGAAGCCGCAGAATATGCCAAGAGTCTCGACGCGGTCGCAGCGCTGGTCGACTATGTCGAGGTGCCCGATGTCGACCACGGGTACAACATCATGAGCGACGCAGCCGACGTCACCCGCGGCATGTACGAGTTGATCGCCGGGCGGGTACGCGACGCGGTGAGTTAGCGCACGAACTGTTGCGCGTCGTTCACCAGGTCCAGCAGTGGTTGGGGGAGCGCACCGAGGGCGAACGTGACCGCCGCGGTCACCGTCACCGCGCCCGTGGTGAACACACTCGGTGCCACCACCTCGGGCGCATCCGCGGGCGGATCGGTGAAGAACATCAGCACGATCACCCGCACATAGAAATAGGCGGCCACCGCGCTGGCGATCACGCCGATGATCACCAACGCACCGGCCCCGCCCTGGGCCGCGGCCTTGAACACCGCGAACTTGCTGACGAATCCACTGGTCAGCGGGATACCTGCGAAGGCCAACAGGAACAGTGAGAACACCACGCCGACCACCGGATACCGCCGGCCGAGCCCGGCCCATTGCGCCAGTGCGGTCTCCTCCTCGCCATCGGCACGGCGCACCAGCCCGGCCAGCGCGAACGCACCGAGGGTGCTGAAACCGTAGGCGAACAGATAGAACAGCGTCGCCGACACCCCGGCATCGTCGAGCGCGATGACACCGGTGAGGATGAACCCGGTGTGCGCCACCGCCGAGTAGGCCAACATGCGCTTGACGTCGCTCTGGGTGACGGCGGTGAGCGTGCCGACCACCATGGTGATGATCGCGATGATCCACATCATCGGCCGCCAATCGGCTGCCAAGCCCGGCAGCGCGACGTAGAAGATGCGCAACATCGCGCCGAACGCCGCGATCTTGGTCGCCGCCGCCATGAACGCCGTCACCGGCGTCGGGGCGCCCTGGTACACATCCGGGATCCACGAATGAAAAGGAACGGCACCGACTTTGAACAGGATGCCGACCGCCAGCAGTCCGGCACCCGCCAGGGCCAACGCCGGTCCGCCCGCGGGCTGCGGGCCGGCGCCGGCGATCGCGGTGGCGATATCGTCGAGTCCGAAGCCGCCGGCATAGCCGTACAACAACGCGATTCCGTACAGGAAGAACGCCGAGGCGAACGCGCCGAGCAGGAAGTACTTGAGCGCGGCCTCCTGTGAGACCAACCGCCGCCGTCGGGCCAGCCCGCACATCAGGTACAGCGGCAGCGACAACACCTCCAGGGCCACGAACATCGTCAACAGGTCGTCGGCGGCACCGAAGATCATCATGCCTGCCAACGCCAACATCATCAGCGGGAAGATCTCGGTCTGCGCCACAACGGCTTTGGCGGCGACCTTCTCGGCCACACTTCCCGGTACCGCGGCGGCCTGCGGGGTGAAACCGTCCAGTCCGCCGCCTGCCGAGGCGGGGATGCGGCGCTCGGCGGCCAGCAGCACACCGAGGATGCCGATCAACAGCAACAGTCCCTGCACGAACAGGGCCGGCCGGTCGACGGCCAGCGAGCCCACTGCGGCACTGTTGCCCGTCGAGGATCCCAACCCGGCCGTCACCGACACCACCGCGACCAGCGCGGCGATCTGCCCGCCCAGCGCCAGCACGAGTTGGGTGCTGTAGCGATGGCGACGGGGGACGAAGGCTTCCACCAGGATGCCTGCCACCGCGACGCCGAGGATGATCAGAAGCGGTGCCAGTTGCCCGTATTCGATGTGCGGCGCCTCGACGTTCATCGGCCGTCTCCTTCCGGGGTGGCGGGCCTCGGATCCTGCACGTCGATCGTGGTCAGCGTGTGGGTGACGGCGGGATTGATGACATCGAGCGCAGGCTTGGGATAGATGCCCAGCACGAGCAGCAGCACGATCAGCGGGGCCGCCACGATCAGTTCGCGGGGGACCAGGTCGCGTAGTGACTCGTTACCGCGTGTCACCGGCCCGGTCATCATCCGCTGGTAGGCCCACAGGATGTAGATCGCCGACAGCACCAGCGCCAGTGCGGCGATGACCGCCAGCACCGGGAACCGGCTGAATGTGCCGATCAGCACCAGGAACTCACTGATGAACGGGCCGAGCCCCGGCAGCGACAGGGTGGCCAGGCCCGCGACCAGGAATGTGCCTGCCAGCACCGGAGCCACCTTCTGGATCCCGCCGTAATCCGCGATGAACCGGGACCCCCTGCGCGACACCAGGAATCCGGCGATCAGGAACAGGGCGGCGGTGGAGATGCCGTGGTTGACCATGTACAGCGTGGACCCTGCCTGACCCTGGCTGGTCAGCACGAAGATGCCGAGGATGATGAACCCGAAGTGCGATATCGACGTGTAGGCGATCAGCCGCATCACATCGGTCTGTCCGATCGCGACGACGGCACCGTAGATGATGCCGATGACGGCCAGCGTGATGATCACCGGTTGGAACGTCTTGGTGGCATCGGGAAACAGCTGCAGGCAGTACCGCAGCATGCCGAACGTACCGACCTTGTCGACGACGGCCATCATCAGCACCGCAGTCGCCGGGGTGGACTCGACGGCGGCATCGGGCAGCCACCGGTGGAACGGCCACAGCGGTGCCTTGACGGCGAAGGCGAACATGAAGCCGAGGAACAGAGCGTTGAGCAATGCGGGATCGACGGCGAGCTGACCGCTCTGCACGGCAGCGACGATCGCGCGGAAATCGAAGGTGCCACCGAGTTCTTCCAGGGTGACGACGTAGAGCCCGATCACCGCGGCCAGCATGATGAGCCCGCCGAACAGGTTGTACAACAGGAACTTCACGGCGGCGGCACCGCGGCGTGCTCCGCCGAACCCGCCGATCAAGAAGTACATCGGAATGAGCATGGCTTCGAAGAACACGTAGAACAGCAACACGTCGAGCGCCACCAACGAGATGAGCACCATGGCTTCGACGGCCAGCGTCAGGGCCAGATAGGACTGGGTGGACCGGGCGCGATCAGCATGACCGTCGTTCCAGCCCGCCACGATCAGTAGCGGTACCAACACCGCCGTGAGCACCACGAGGGCCAGCGCGATACCGTCCAGGCCCAGGATGTAGCCGGTGCCGAAGCTCGGGATCCAGGGATGATCTTCGACGAACTGGAATTGCGGCCCGGCCGGGTCGAACGTGACGGCCAGCAGCACCGCGACGGCCAGGACGGCCAGGGACACCGCGAGTGCGGCCCACCGGGCGAACACCTTGGAGGGCAGCAGGATGACGATCGCGGCCCCGATCATCGGCACCGCCCACAGTGCGGTCAGCCAGCCGACCCCGGTCACCAGATCCTCACCATCAGTATCGCCCCGATCACCAGGACCGTGCCGGCCAGCATGGACAGTGCATACGACCGGGCGAACCCGGTCTGCCATCCCCGCAACCGTTGGGAGGCGTCGACGATGACGGTGGCCAGGCCGCGGGTGGCGCCCTCGACGATGTCCTCGTCGATCTCGACCAGACCCACGGTCACCTGCCTGCCGGGACGCATCAGGAACCGTTCGTTGAATGCATCGCCGTAGAGGTCGTTGCGGGCGGCGACGGTCAGCGCCGAACCGGACGGCGCGGTCTCGGGAACCTGCTGGGTGGCGTACATGCGGTAGGCGATCCCGACGCCGATCGCCACCACCGTCAGGATGATGGCCGTCATCGCCCATACCGGCATGATGTGGTGCGTCTCGTGCACCCCGACCACGGGCTCCAGCCAGTCCGCCAACCCACCGCCGACCGCGAGCACCGCACCGGCGCCGACCGATCCGAGCGCCAGGACGATCATCGGGGCGGTCATGACCGCCGGCGACTCGTGCGGGTGGGTGGTGTGCTCATCCCAGCGCCGCCGGCCGAAGAACGTCATCAACATGACCCTGGTCATGTAGAACGCGGTGATCCCGGCGCCCAGCAGGGCCGCTCCGCCGAGCAGGATTCCTTTGACTCCGCCTGCCCCGAAAGCGGTTTCGATGATGGCGTCCTTGGAGAAGAACCCGGCGAACGGAGGAACACCGATGATGGCGAGATAACCGAGGCCGAACGTGACGAACGTGATCGGCATGACCGAGCGAAGCCCGCCGAACCGGCGCATATCGGTCTCGTCGTTCATCCCGTGCATCACCGATCCGGCACCGAGGAACAGCCCGGCCTTGAAGAAGCCGTGGGTGATCAGGTGCATGATGGCCACCGCATAACCGGCCGGGCCGAGGCCGGCGGCCAGCACCATGTAACCGATCTGGCTCATCGTCGAGGCCGCCAGTGCCTTCTTGATATCGTCCTTGGCACAACCGATCACCGCGCCGAACAGCAGCGTGACCGCGCCGACGATGGTGACCGCGACCTGCGCGCCGGGCGCCAGGTTGAACACCGGCCCCGAGCGCACGATCAGATACACCCCGGCGGTGACCATGGTGGCGGCGTGGATGAGCGCCGACACCGGCGTCGGACCCTCCATCGCATCACCGAGCCAGGACTGCAGCGGCACCTGGGCCGATTTGCCACACGCCGCGAGCAGTAGCAGTAATCCGATGGCGGTCAGTGTGCTCTCGGGCATCCGGGTGGCCGCATCGAAAACCCCGGCGTAGGAGACGGTTCCGGCCGAGGAGAACATCACCATCAGCGCCACCGCCAAGCCGATGTCACCGACCCGGTTGACCACGAATGCCTTCTTGGCCGCGGTCGCCGCGCTCGGCTTGTGTGACCAGAAGCCGATCAGCAGGTAGGACGCCAGCCCGACGCCCTCCCAGCCCATGTAGAGGCCCAGGAAGTTGTCGGCGAGCACCAGCAGCAGCATCGCCGCCAGGAACAGGTTGAGGTAGGCAAAAAAGCGCCGACGACCGACGTCCGCCCTCATATAGCCCACCGAGTACAGGTGGATCAACGAGCCGACCCCGGTGATCAGCAGTACGAAACAGATCGAGAGCGCGTCGACCTGCAACCCGAAATCCACCCGCAGCTGTCCGACCGGCACCCACGTGAACAGCGTCTGCGTGACGGTGCGGTCCTCGGCGGCCCGCCCGAGCAGATCCACGAACAGCAGCACACCCAGGACGAAAGATCCGAGGGCGGTGGCGCATCCGAACAGGTGGCCCCACCGGTCGGTGGCGCGGCCGCCGAGCAGCAGCACCGCCGAACCCGCCAACGGCAGCGCGATCAGCAGCCAGCTCAGCGAGCCCATATCAGTTCTTCAGCAGACTGGCCGCGTCCACCGAGGCGGACTGACGGGCCCGGAAGATCGCCATGATGATCGCCAGGCCGACGACCACCTCACAGGCGGCAACCACCATCACGAAGAACGCGACGACCTGACCGTCGAGGTTGCCGTGCATCCTGGCAAAGGTGACGAATGCCAGATTCGCCGCATTCAGCATCAGCTCGACACACATGAACATCACGATGGCGTTGCGGCGCAACAAGACTCCGGCGGCTCCGATGGTGAAGATGAGCGCCGATAAATACAGGTAGTTCGCCGGGTTCACGATTCATGCCCCCGCGGTGTGCTGTTTCGCGGGATGAGCACCGAACTGACCGAGCTGGGTGCGGCGGTGCCGTCGGGCAGCCGGGCGGGCACGTCGACGGCGTTGTGCCGGGCATACACACCGGGGTTGGGCCGCGGTGTCGGATGCCCGCCGGGTGCGAACCGCTCGGTGGCCAGCTCGCGTTGCGTCTTGCGCCGGTCGAAGCGTTCCCGGTGGGCCAGCAGCATCGCACCGACGGCGGCGGTGATGAGCAGCGCGCTGGTCAGCTCGAAAGCCCAGACGTAGCGGGTGAAGATCAGCACCGCCAGCCCCTCGACGTTGCCTCCGGCGTTCGCTTCGGCCAGTCCGGTGAAGCCACCCGCGGTCCCGCCCACCGAAGCGCTGCCGATGCTGCCGGTCAACAGGACCCCGAAACCCAGCCCGGCGACGATGGCTGCAACGCGCTGCCCGCGCAGGGTTTCCGCCAGTGATTCCGAGGAGTCCACACCGATGAGCATCAGCACGAACAGGAAGAGCATCATCACCGCGCCGGTGTAGACGACGATCTGCACGACGCCGAGGAACACCGCGTCCTGGGCGATGTAGAGCACCGCCAGGTTGATCATCGTGACGGCGAGGAACAACGCGGAGTACACCGCCTTCGGCGCGGCCACCACACCGATCGCCGCCGCCAGCGCCAGCGCGCCGAGCACCCAGAACACCACTGCCTCACCGGTCGAGGTCGCCGTCATCGGGTCGCCTCCGATGGTCGCGCCAGTCCGTCGGCGCGGATGTTGCCGCGGTAGTAGTCCTCATCGGTGCTGCCCTCGGCCATGGCGTGCGGCGGCGCGGTCATGTCCGCCGTCAGCGGGGCGAGCAACTTGTCCTTGCCGTAGATCAGGTCGGCGCGATTGTCATCGGCCATCTCGTAATCGTTGGTCATGGTCAGCGCCCGGGTGGGGCAGGCCTCGATGCACAACCCGCAGCCGATGCAGCGCAGATAGTTGATCTGATAGACGCGTCCGTACCGTTCGCCGGGGGAGAAGCGTTGCTCGGCGGTGTTGTCGGCGCCCTCGACGAAGATGGCATCGGCCGGACATGCCCAGGCACACAGCTCGCAGCCGATGCACTTCTCCAGACCGTCGGCGTACCGGTTCAGCTGATGCCGGCCGTGATAACGCGGAGCGACCGGCCCGGGTTTCTCCGGGTACTGCTCGGTGATCGGCTTGTGCAGCATCGCCTTGAACGTGACACCGAATCCGGCAAGTGCGTCACCGACCTTGGACATCGGAGTACTCCTTCGGTTGCGTGCGCGGCGGACTCGGAATGGGGGGAATCGGGAAGGAACTCACGGCTTCGGGATCGGTGGGCAGCGTGAAGTGGGGGATGGCGCGCCGACGCACAGCGCGCCGGATCATCACCACGATGGCCAGTGCGGCGATCGCCGCACCGCTGACCGCTGCCGTCGTCCAGGCCGGGGCGCCCTGGTTGCGCAGGGTCTTGGTGACCGAGACGACCACGATCCAGCCCAGCGACAGCGGAATGAGCACCTTCCACCCCAGCGTCATGAACTGGTCGTACCGCATCCGGGGCAGGGTGGCCCGCAGCCACATGAACAGGAACAGGAAGCCCCACACCTTTGCGATGAACCACAGCAGCGGCCACCACCCGGTGTTGGCACCCTCGATCAGGCTGAACGGCAGCGGTGCCTGCCACCCGCCGAGGAACATCGTGGCGGCCAGCGCCGACACGGTCGTCATGTTGACGTACTCGGCCAGCATGAACATCGCGAACTTCAGTGAGGAGTACTCGGTGTGGAAACCGCCGACCAGTTCACCCTCGGCCTCGGGCAGGTCGAACGGGGCCCGGTTGGTCTCGCCGACCATCGAGGTCACGTAGATCAGGAACGACGGCAGCAGCAACACGACGAACCAGGTGCTGTGCTGGGCGGCAACGATTCCCGAGGTCGACATCGTGCCCGCGTACAGGAACACCGCCACGAAGGACAGCGCCATCGCGATCTCGTAGGACACCACCTGGGCGCTGGAGCGCAGGCCACCCAGCAACGGGTAGGTCGATCCGGAAGCCCAGCCGGCCAGCACGATGCCGTAGACACCGATCGAGGTGACGGCCAGCACGTAGAGCACCGCCACCGGCAGATCGGTCAGCTGCAATGCGGTGGTGTGCCCGAAGACCGACACCTCGCCGCCCATCGGGATGACGGCGAACGCCATGATCGCCGGGATCACCGAGATGACCGGTGCCATCAGATAGATCGGCTTGTCCACACCGGCCGGGATCAGCCCCTCCTTGAGGGCCAGCTTGATACCGTCGGCCAGGCTCTGCAACAGCCCGAACGGACCGACCCGGTTGGGGCCGAACCGCATCTGCATGCGGCCGAGCACCTTTCGTTCGACCAGGATGGCCACAAGGACGGTGAGCAGCAGGAAGACGAAGATCGCAAGGCATTTCGCGAGCATCAACCACCACGGGTCGTGGCCGAAGGAGTCTAGCGTCGGGTAGGTCATCCGGCCTCGATCCCGACGATGCCACCCAGTGGCGCTTCGAGGGTGCGGTAGACCGGCGCGCCCGCCGCGTTCAGGGGCACCCACACCACCCGATCGGGCATCTCGGTGATCGTGACCGGCAGATCCACGGCGCCCCGGTCGGTGGAGATCCGCACCGGATCGCCTTCGGCGCAGCCGATCTCGGCGGCGGTGACCGCCGACAGTCGGGCCACGGCCGGGCGGGCGGTGCCCGCCAGATGAGGTTCACCGACCTGCAGCCGGCCGCCGT
The DNA here is from genome assembly GCF_000317305.3 of Mycolicibacterium neoaurum VKM Ac-1815D. Next base: position 1,976,084 of record NC_023036.2, read on the forward strand.
CGAGCAGCATTCGCCAGCCGGTCAGCACCGCCTGACCGGGACCCGGCTCGACCGGATCGGGCTGGATCACCCGCGGAGCGGGCGGCCGAGATCCGGCCCATGGGCCCAACCGGTCGATATCGGCGCGGACGGTTGCGGTGTCGGCCAGGTTCAGATCGACACCGACCTCGTCGGCCAGTGCCGCCAGCACGCGCATGTCCGAGGTGGCAGACGGCGGTAACGACGCCTCGAACGGCCGCTGCCTACCCTCCCAGTTGACGAAGGTGCCCGATTTCTCGGCGACCGGCGCGATGGGGAAGACCACATCGGCTCGGTCGGTCACGGGGGAGTGCCGCAATTCGAGGCTGACGACGAACGGCGCGGCGTCGATCGCCGCGGCCGCCTGCTCCGGATCGGGCAGATCGTCGATGTCGACACCGCCGATCAGCATTGCCTGCAGTGTTCCCGATGCGGCGGCGGCCAGAATGGCATCGGTATCGCGGCCCACGCCCACGGGCAGGTCCTCGACGTTCCAGGCGGCAGCCACCTCGGCGCGGGCCCGGTCATCGGCGAGGGGCCGCCCGCCGGGCAGCAGATTCGGTGTCGCGCCGACCTCCAGCGCGCCGCGATCCCCGGCGCGGCGCGGGATCCACGCGATCCGCGAACCCGTCGCCTCGGCCAGCGCGCAGAGTGCCGAACAGGCCCCTGGTGCCGTGGCCAGCCGCTCGCCGGCGAGGATGAGTGTGCCCGCGGGCAGGGCGTCGTGCATGCCGGCCAGCGCGGCGGCCTCGGTGCCCGGCTCCGTCATGACGAGCGCGCCGCCCATCTTGGTGAGCCCGCGGGTGGCGAACGGTGCGATCGCGGTCACCGGCAGTCCACGCTTGCGGAATGCCTTACGCAGCCGAAGGAAGACGATCGGTGACTCTTCTTCGGGCTCGAACCCGACCAACAGCACCGCCGGCGCCGACTCGATATCGGCGTAGCCGACCGCCTGTGGTCTGCCGGCGACGGCGTGGGCCAGGAAGTCGGCCTCCTCGGTCGAATGCTGCCGGATTCGGAAGTCGATATCGTTGGTGCCCAGCATGATCCGGGCGAACTTGGCGTAGGCCCAGGCGTCCTCCATGGTGGACCGACCGCCGACCAGCACCCCGGCGTTGCCGGCGGCGGCGGTCAGGCCGCGCACCGCCACGGCGATCGCCTCCGACCAGGAGGCCGGGCGTTGGCTGCCGTCGGGATCACGCAGCAGCGGGGTGGTGATCCGATCGCCCTGGGTGGCGTAGGTGAAGGCCCAGCGGCCCTTGTCGCAGTTCCACTCCTCGTTGACCTCGGGATCGTCACCGGCCAACCGGCGCAGCACTTTTCCGCGGCGATGATCGGTGCGCTGCGCACAACCCGAGGCGCAGTGTTCACAGACGCTGGCCGAGGACACCAGGTCGAACGGCCGGGCGCGGAATCGGTAGGCGGTCCCGGTGAGCGCACCTACCGGACAGATCTGCACGGTGTTGCCGGAGAAGTACGAGTCGAACGCTTCACCCTCGGCGATGCCGACCTGTTGCAGCGCACCGCGTTCCAACAACTCGATGAACGGGTCGCCGGCGATCTGGTCGGAGAACCGGGTGCACCGTGCACAGAGCACACAACGCTCGCGGTCCAGCAGCACCTGTGCGGAGAGGTTGATGGGTTTCGGGTAGGTCCGTTTCACATCGGTGAACCGGGAGTCCGCACGCCCGTGCGACATCGCCTGGTTCTGCAGCGGGCACTCGCCACCCTTGTCGCATACCGGGCAGTCCAGCGGATGATTGATCAGCAGCAGTTCCATCACGCCGTGCTGCGCCTTGTCGGCGATTTTGGAGGTCAGCTGGGTGCGCACCACCATGTCCGGGGTGACCGTCGCCGTACAGGACGCCAACGGTTTGCGCTGCCCCTCGACCTCCACGAGGCATTGCCGGCACGCCCCGACCGGGTCCAGCAGCGGGTGATCGCAGAAGCGGGGGATCTGGATGCCCATCAGCTCGGCGGCCCGGATGAGCAACGTGCCCTTCGGCACGCTGACCTGGTGACCGTCGATGGTCAGCGACACCATCTCCACGGAGGTGGTGTCGTTGGCAGGTCCGGCAAGCGTCATGCCCGTGCCCCCTTCGTCTCGGCGAGCAGACGCAAAACTGCCCCTTTTCGGCCTCGAAAGGGCAGTTTTGCGTCTGCTCGCGGGGAGAACGGAACCCTCATGCGCCGGCCTCCGCCGTGGCGAACAGCGTCGACGCGTGCGGGTCGAACGGGCAGCCCGAGCCCAGATGGGCCAGGTATTCGTCGCGGAAGTACTTGATCGAGGAGATGATCGGGCTGGCGGCACCGTCACCGAGTGCGCAGAACGACTTGCCGAGAATGGCATCGGAGACGTCGAGCAGCGTGTCGATATCGGTGGCCGTGGCGCGTCCCGTCTCCAGCCGTTCGTAGATCTGGGTCAGCCAGTACGTGCCCTCCCGGCACGGTGTGCACTTCCCGCAGGACTCGTGGGCGTAGAACTGCGTCCACCGCCGGACCGCGCGCACCACACAGGTGGTCTCGTCGAAGATCTGCAACGCCTTGGTGCCCAGCATCGACCCGACACCGGCCACTCCCTCGTAATCCATTGGCACATCGAGGTGTTCGGCGGTCAGTAGTGGTGTCGACGACCCGCCCGGGGTCCAGAACTTCAGTTCGTGGCCGGCCCGCACCCCGCCCGCGTAATCGAGCAGTTCGCGCAGCGTGATACCCAGCGGCGCCTCGTACTGACCCGGTTGCGTGACATGTCCGGACAGCGAGTACAGGGTGAAACCGGGGGACTTGTCCGAACCCATCGAACGGAACCAGTCGACCCCGCCGGCGACGACGGCGGGCACACTCGCGATCGATTCGACATTGTTGACCACCGTCGGGCACGCGTAGAGACCCGCGACGGCGGGGAAGGGCGGCCGCAACCGTGGCTGGCCGCGCCGGCCCTCCAGCGAGTCCAACAGGGCGGTTTCCTCGCCGCAGATGTAGGCACCCGCCCCGGCATGCACCACCAGCTCGAGTCCTGCTCCCAAGTAACCGGCGTCGTAGGCCTCGGCGACCGCACCCTGCAGCCGGCGCAGCACCGGTACCACCTCGCCGCGCAGGTAGATGAATGCGTGTTCGGCGCGGATGGCGTGCGCGGCGATGATCGCGCCCTCGACGAGTGCGTGCGGGTTGGCCATCAGCAGCGGAATGTCCTTGCACGTACCGGGTTCGGACTCGTCGGCATTGATCACCAGGTACTTGGGCTTGGGGTCGTCCTGGTTGATGAACGACCACTTCTGTCCGGTGGGGAATCCGGCCCCACCGCGACCGCGTAGTCCGGCCTCCTTGACCATCGCGATGAGTGCGTCGGGATCCATCGACAAGGCCGTGCGCATGGCCTTGTAGCCGCCACGGCGACGGTAGCCGGCCATCGTCCAGGAGTCGGCATCATCCCAGTGCGCGCTGAGTACCGGAGCCAGGGTCACCGACGGTCCCCGTTCCTGGGCGGCAGGTCTTCCGACGGTGCCGGTGCGGGCTGATCGCGCACCGATTCCTCGGTGAGGCGTTCGTCGTCCGGTTTCTGTACCAAGGCTGGTGTGCCCGACTCCGGTGCGGTCATGCCGCGTTCGCGGGCGATGCGCAGGCCCGCCAGCGTTGCCTGCCCCGGGACGCCGTCGTTGGCACCGGGACGCTCGTCGGGAAATCCGGCGAGGATGCGCGCGGTGTCGGTGAACGTGCACAGCGGCGCGCCGCGGCTGGGTGTCACCTGGGCGCCGGAACGGAGGGCGTCGACGAGATCACATGCCGTGGAGGGTGTTTGGTTGTCGAAAAACTCCCAGTTCACCATGATGACGGGTGCGAAGTCACATGCCGCATTGCACTCGATGTGCTCGAGAGTGATCGACCCATCCGCGGTGCTCTGCCCGGCGTGGACGCCGAGGTGATCCTGCAAGATCTCCAGAATCGCGTCACCGCCCATCACCGCGCACAGGGTGTTGGTGCACACCCCGACCAGATACTTCCCGGTGGGGGTGCGCCGGTACATCGAATAGAACGTGGCGACCGCGGTCACCTCGGCCGGTGTCAGGGCGAGTTGTCCTGCGCAGAAGGCGATACCGGCGGGGGTGAGGTAACCGTCCTCGGACTGCACCAGATGAAGCAGGGGCAGCAGGGCCGAACGGGCCACCGGGTAGCGCGCGATGATCTGGGCGGCATCGGCGGACAGGCGGGCCGTCACCTCCTCGGAATAGGACGTGGGCCCGGCGCCGATCGGGGGGCCTGCCTCGTCGGGTCGCTGGCCGAGAGTGAGATCGATGGCTGTCACCTGTCCACGCCTCCCATCACCGGGTCGATCGAGGCCACCGCGGATATCGCATCGGCGACCATGCCGCCTTCGCACATCGCGGCCACCGCCTGCAGATTGGTGAACGACGGGTCGCGGTAATGCACCCGGTAGGGCCGGGTTCCGCCATCGCTGACCATGTGCACACCCAGCTCACCGCGCGGTGATTCGACCGCGACGTACACCTGACCGGGCGGCACCCGGATACCCTCGGTCACCAGCTTGAAATGGTGGATCAGCGCCTCCATGGAGGAGCCCATGATCTTGGCGATATGAGCGGGCGAGTTACCGAGGCCGTCCGGGCCGAGCTCCAGGTCGGCGGGCCAGGCGAGCTTCTTGTCGGTGAGCATCACCGGACCGGGCCGCAGCCGCGACACGCACTGCTCGACGATCTTCAGCGACTGCTTCATCTCGTCCACGCGGATCAGATAGCGGCCGTAGGCATCACAACCGTCGTCGGTGCAGACGTCGAAGTCGTAGGTCTCATAACCGCAGTACGGCTGGGCGCGGCGCAGATCGTGCGGCAACCCCGTGGAGCGCAGCACCGGACCGGTGACGCCGAGGGCCATGCAGCCGGTCAGGTCCAAGTAGCCGATACCCTTGCTGCGGGCCTTCCAGATGTAGTTCTCGCGCAGCATCTTCTCCAGGTCGCGCAACTGATCGGGCAGGACCTCCAGCAGTCGGCGCAGCTGCGGCATGGCCTCATCGGGCAGATCGGCGGCCAATCCGCCGGGCCGGATATAGGCGTGGTTCATCCGCAGTCCGGTGATGGTCTCGAACAGCGACAGGATCTCCTCGCGCCCGCGGAAACCGAAGAACATGGCCGACATCGCGCCCAGTTCCATGCCGCCGGTGGCCAGTGCGACGAGATGGCTGGAGATCCGGTTGAGTTCCATGAGCATCACCCGGATGATGCTGGCGCGTTCGGGGATGTCGTCGGTGACGCCGAGGAGCTTTTCGACTCCCAGGCAGTAGGCCGTCTCGTTGAAGAACGGGGACAGATAGTCCATCCGGGTCACGAAGGTGACACCCTGTGTCCAGGTGCGGTATTCGAGGTTCTTCTCGATTCCGGTGTGCAGGTAGCCGATACCGCAGCGGGCCTCGGTGATCGTCTCGCCCTCGATCTCCAGGATCAGGCGCAGCACCCCGTGCGTGGACGGGTGTTGTGGACCCATGTTGACCACGATGCGCTCGCCGGCGTGCTCACGTGCCGCGGCCACGACCGCATCCCAGTCCTGGCCGCCGACCATCACGACGGGCGGATCTGTCTCTATCGTCATCAGTTGTAGGACCTCCGCTGGTCGGGCGGCGGTATCTGCGCCCCGTGGTACTCGACGGGGATGCCGCCCAACGGATAGTCCTTGCGCTGCGGATGCCCTACCCAGTCGTCGGGCATCTCGATGCGCGTCAGCGAGGGGTGCCCGTCGAAGATGATGCCGAAGAAGTCGTAGGTCTCACGCTCATGCCAATCGGTCGTCGGATAGACCGAGAACAGCGACGGCACATGGGGATCGGCGTCGGGTGCGGTCACCTCCAGCCGAATCCTGCGGTTGTGGGTGATCGACATCAGTGGATAGACGGCGTGCAGTTCGCGGTCCTGCTCACCGGGGAAGTGCACCCCCGAGACCCCGAGGCAGAGTTCGAAGCGCAGAGCCGGGTCGTCCCGCAGGGTCTGGGCGACGGTCAGCAGGTGTGCACGGCGCACGTCGAGGGTGAGCTCACCGCGGAACACCACGACGCGTTCGACGGCATCGGTGAACCTGTCGCCGCCCAATGTCGCGATCAGAGTGTCGACCACGTCGTCGAAGTAGTCGCCGTAGGGGCGCGGGGAGCTGCCCGGCAGCGCGACCTCGCGGACCAGCCGGCCGTAGCCGGAGGTGTCGCCGGTGCCGCTGACACCGAACATGCCGCGCCGGGTTCCGATCACCTCCTGGTCCTGCTGTTCGGTCATGCGATTCCCTCGCAGGCTCGGGTCTCGCATGTCATCTGTCTGTTCGCTCCGCAAGCGTCGCTCATCGCAGCAGCCCCGTCAGTTCGATGGTCGTCGGGGATGCCAGCGCGGCCTGCTCGGCGGCGGCCACGGCCTCGGCGCGATTCACCCCGAGCGGCATCTCGGCGATCTTGGCGTGCAGTTTCAGGATCGCATTGAGCAGCATTTCCGGCCGGGGTGGGCACCCCGGCAGATAGATGTCCACCGGGACCACGTGGTCGACGCCCTGGACGACCGCGTAGTTGTTGAACATCCCGCCCGAGGACGCGCAGACACCCATCGCCAGAACCCATTTCGGTTCGGCCATCTGGTCATACACCTGGCGCAGGACCGGGGCCATCTTCTGGCTGACCCGGCCGGCGACGATCATCAGGTCCGCCTGCCGCGGGGTCGCCGAGAACCGCTCCATGCCGAACCGCGCGATGTCGAAGCGCGGGCCGGCGGTCGCCATCATCTCGATGGCGCAGCACGCCAGGCCGAACGTCGCCGGCCACAGTGAGCCCTTGCGGACATAGCCGGCCACCTTCTCCACGGTGGACAGCAGGATGCCGCCCGGCAGCTGTTCTTCTAGTCCCATGACAGACCACCTCGCCGCCAGACATAGGCGTAGGCCACGAACACCGTGAGCATGAACAGCAGCATCTCGACCATTGCGAACAGGCCCAACGAGTCGAAAGACACCGCCCAGGGGTACAGAAACACGATCTCGATATCGAAGATGATGAACAGCATGGCCGTCAGGTAGTACTTGATCGGGAATCGCTGTCCCGTCGCGATCTCGGCGTCCGCGGCGGGAAGCAGTGGTTCGATCCCGCACTCGTAGGCCTCGAGTTTGGCCCGGTTGTAGCGGCGCGGGCCGATGAACGTGGCGATACCCACCGAGACGATGGCGAAAGCCGCCGCGATCGTCCCGAGCACCAGAATCGGTGTGTAGACGTTCATGTCTGTGCCGCTCTCTCGGGGGAGTTTCGATGTGAGCTAGAACACAGCTTAGACACCTCAACGGTCGAGGCGCCGCATTTCCGATAGGATTTCGCACATCAGCTACGGTCGCCCGCCCTCACCGGCGAGGATGGTGAACAAGGAACGGCCGCAGCGTGTTTCGTGATGGATCTACGATGTGGGCCGGAGTAGGCCGGCAGCTGCTTCGCCGAGTCTGATCGGGTCGATCGGATGGGACACCGCCGCCTCGGCGCGTGACCAGGACGCCAGCCAGGCATCATCACGGCGCCCGGTCAGCACGAGAACCGGCGGGCATGCTTCGATCTCGTCCTTCAGCTGCTTGGCAAGCCCCATCCCGCCGGTCGGTGTCGCCTCACCGTCGAGAATCAGCAAGTGCAGACCACCCTCGGCAACCCGGGTGAGCACCATCGGGGCGGTCGCCACCTCCAGATAGCTCAGTTCGGGCAGGTCCGGGTGGATCCGCCGGCCGAGCGCAGAACGCACCTGCGCTCTGGTCCGGTTGTTGGAGCTGTACACCAGAATCCGCAGCTGGGCATCGGGGTCGGCCACACCGCCGATGCTACGGCTGCCGGACGAACACCGCGGCCGCTTCGACGCCTGCCGCGTCGCCCATCATGCCCATCAAGTTGCCGTCTACTCCCAGATTTCGCCGGTTGAGCGTGGCCGTCGTGCTCAGCTGAACCGCGCCACCGCCCAGATTGCGGACATGTACCGGCAGGTCGAGTTCGGATTCGTGGCCCTTCACGGTCAGGCGCACGTGCAGCGTGACCCAGGACGGCGAGGTGACCTCGCCGGACTCCGCCACGATCTCCACGGTGGGGAAGGCCTCGACATCGAAGAAGTCGGGAGACCGCAGATGGGCGTCGCGGCGCTTGATGCCGGTGCGCACCGACGCCGCGTCGATGCGCAGCGTGCCGGTCAGCTTGTCGCCGTCGACCTGCGCGTCGCCGTCCACAGCGTCGAACTCGCTCTTGACGTGGACAAATCCCCAGAAGGTGGGGCTGTGCGTGGTGATGGTGGTGCGCTCGGCATCCAATCGCCAACGACCAGCCCAGTCCTGCAGGTCCATCTGTGCTCCCTCAGTTGCCCAGCAACGGCGCCATCTCTGCGGGGTCGAAGTACTCGTCGATCCGGGTGATCAGCCCGTCGGTACTCACCTTGATAACGATGCATACCCGTAAATGGATCGAAGCGCCATCGCTGGCGTCGGCGTGCAGGATGTGCTGCTGTACGAAACCGCCGTCGAAGAACTGGCGATCGAGGACCTCGTAACGTCGGGCGGCCGTCGTTCTCAGGAACCAGCGGATGACTTTCAAGGCCTGCACGCGATCGTTGTCGGCGGCATCGCCGCTGTGCCAGACCAGGACGTCCTCGGCCCACAACGCCTCGATCTGCGGGTAGTCGCCGCGTTCGATGGCGTCGAACAGACGGTCCGCAACGGCTGCGCTCATATCTCTTGACCTCAACTATTCTTCAGGTTGAACACTGACAGCATGAGACAACGATTCGACACCGCCTACGAAACACACACCGCGCCTTGGGTGATCGGTGAGCCTCAACCGGCCATGGTGGCCCTGGAACGCACCGCAGCGCTGCGCAGTCCGATACTCGACATCGGCTGTGGGCTCGGGGAGCACACCATCATGCTGACCCGACTGGGTTATGACGTGCTGGGTATCGATTTCGCGCCGCATGCCATCGAGCAGGCCAGGGCCAACGCCGCCGCCCGCGGGGTGGACGCGCGCTTCGAGGTCGGTGACGCATTCAGCCTCGACGGTGTCTACGACACCATCCTCGACAGCGCGTTGTTCCACATCTTCGACGCCACCGACCGCGCCCGCTACGTCCGCGCCCTGCACCGGGCGCTGACTCCCGGCGGTCATCTGCACCTGCTGGCGCTCTCGGATGCCGGCCGAGGCTTCGGACCGCAGGTCGGCGAACAGGTGCTCCGGACGGCTTTCACCGACGGGTGGGACGTGGAGTCGCTGAACACCAGCACCTACCGCGGGGTGGTGGGAGAGTCGCACGCGCCGCTGCTGGGGCTGCCCACGGGGACGGTGGTCGACGAGCCGGCCTGGCTGGCCAGGGTACGACGGCTCTGAACGCACGGCAGACCGATTCGGCGTCGTCATCAGGTGTCCTCATTCGGTGTCGTAGCCCGGATGGGCCACGGCCAGCCGGCGTGCCACCAGGGCGTGCAGCACCGGCAGCACGTCGGCGTCCCGGCCGTCGAGATCCCCTTCCCGGATGGCCGCGGCCAAGCTCGCCTCGTCGGCGAACCCCAGCAGATCCGGCGCGGGCTCGGTATCGAGCAACTCCCGTTCGACGGTGCGCAGGACATTGGCCGCCACCCGAGCGTGGAAGTTGACCGCACCCGCGTCGGCGAGTCGACTGTCCGGCCCCGTCGCCGCGCGTACCTCACCCTCCAGGAACTCCGCGACCGCGGCGACGAGTTCGGCGGCGGTGGGCCGGTAGTGCAGATCGGTCATGCTGCCTCCAACAGGGTGAGCAGGTCGTACTCGGTTTCGCACACCCGGCGTCCGATCGCCGCGAGCTCGACCGATCGGGTCTGCCCCGATCGATGCCGCTCGAACTGATAGCGGCAGATGACTCCCCAGCGCAAGGTGGCGGCGACCAGCCACCAGCGCAGCGCCGCACGGTCGACCGCCGCGCCGCCCGCGGCCTCGTAGGCGGTGACGAAGTCCTCGATGCTGCCGAGCCCGCCGGCAGCGAGTTCGCGCGGGGCGCCGAAGCGCCAGGCCCGGATGCAGAACCAGGCGAGATCGTCCAGTGCCTCGCCGATGTGGGTGAGCTCCCAATCCAGCACGGCGGCCAGCCCGCCGTCGTCGACGATCAGGTTGCCCATCCGGAAATCCCCGTGCACCAGCACCGGGGGTGTGCGGACCGGGCGGTTCCGTTCGAGCCACCGGAAGGCATACTCGAATACCGCAGTGGTATCGCCCATCTCGTCGAGCTGGGCCCGCCATTCGTCGAGCGGGTCGGTGATCGGCAGTCCGATTCCGTCCGGGTCTGCGCGGTGGATGGCGGCAAGTGCCTGCGCGCACTGGTCCAACAGGCGCGCGCGGGCCCGCGCGTCGAGGCTGCGCTGGATCCTGCGCACGATCGTCTCGCCGCCGATGAAATCGCAGATCAGATAGGGAGTTCCCAATACCGCACCGGCGTTGTCGGCGGCGAGGACCGCCGCGACGGGCGCGCCGGCCTCCGCGGCGCGCCGCAGAGCGGCCGCTTCCAGTTCCATGCCGGCGTGCACATCGTCGGGCGGGCCGGTGCGCAGGATGAGGGCGCGGTCATCGGCGTTGAACGCCCAGGTTGCCCGGCTCGCGCCGCCGGTGAGTACCCGCAGGTCGGTGATGCGGTCGGCGCCGAGCACCGCGGCCAGTCGCTCGGCCAGTGACTCCTCGGGCTGCGCGCTCACTTGCGGCCGAATTTCAACATGCGCTGGGCGACCCGGCGGATCTGGATCTCCTCGGCCCCCTCGGTGATCCGGTAGCGGCGGTGGTGGCGATAGATGTGTTCGAACGGCTCGTGCCGGCTGTAGCCGATGCCGCCGTGGATCTGCATGGCGCGGTCGGCCGCCTCGCACACCAGGCGATTGGCACGGTAATTGGCCATCGACACCTTGTCGGAGACCTCCATGTGGTGGTCGCGATCCAGGTGCCAGGCGGCGTAATACACCAGCAGACGCACCATCTGTGCCTCGGTCTGCAGCTCGGCCAACGGCCACTGCACGGCCTGGTTCACCGACAGCGGCTTGCCGAACACGATGCGTTCCCCGGCGTAGGCGGCGGCGCGGTCGATACAGTACTGAGCCGCCCCGAGGCTGCTGGCGGCCTGTCGAATCCTGTTCTCGTGCAGGAAGGTCTGGCCGACCTCCAGGCCGTGGTCGACCTCGCCGAGGACCGCACGGGACGGCACCCGGACATCATCGAGTTCGACCTCGCCGTGGTCGCTGGGCATGTTGAACGTCCACCAGTAGTACGGCACGCTGAAACCCGGGGTGTCGGTCGGGACGAGGAACGCGGTGATACCCACCGCCGACCCCGACTCGCCGGATGTGCGGGCGAAGATCAGGTCATGGGTCGCCCGGTGCACGCCGGTGTTCCACCGCTTGGCGCCGTTGATCACCCAATCGTCCCCGTCGCGGACGGCGGTGGTCTCCAGCCAGGTCGCGTCGCTGCCGTGGTCGGGTTCGGTCAGGCCGAAGGCCATCGATCGGGTGCCGGTCAGCAGTGCTTCGATCCACTCGGCCTTCTGCGCCTCGGTGCCGAACCGGCTCATCATGATGACCTGTGGGAAGTTGCCGACGATCGAGGACTCGTCCTGCAGGTCGTTGTGCAGTCCCAATCCCTTGTGCGCCAAGTGTTCCCTGATGACGGCCATGTCCAGGTTGGAGCCGCCGCGACCACCGAATTCCTCGGGCAGCCCATAGCGCAGCCAGCCTGCGGCGTCGGCGCGCCGGCGCATCTCGTCGAGCAGATCTTCCCACTCGCGGCGGGGGACACCACCGTTGTCGAGATCGGTGCGGGCGAACTCACGCCGACGGTCGAAGTACTGCATGTTCTCGCGTTCCAGCGGCTTGATCTCGGCCTCGATGAAGGCGTCCATCTCCTGGAGCAGGGCGGGAAGATGTTCCGGTAGCGCGAAATCCACGTTGATCTCTCTCGATTCAGTTGCCGTACAGGGTTTTCTTCCAAATGGTCGACAGGGTGGTGATGGCGTCGTCATCGCTGATCTGTAGCGCGGTGCCGGGATTTCCCACCACGACGACGGTGAAGTTCTCGAACAGCAGCGCGATCGCCGCCGCGATGTGTTCGGGCTCCAGGTCTTGGGCGTAACCCTGCTCACGGGCGCGGCGTACCGATTCGGCCACCAGATCCATCCCGAAGCGCCGGAACTGGTACTGCACCTCGGCAAATCGGGGTTGGGTGGCGGCGAGCTGGGCGACGGCGATCATGATGCCGATATTGCGCTTGAACAGGTTCCAGTATCCGGTCACCACGGTGTGGAAATAGTCCGTGTCGGCGGGGGAGTCCGGCAGCGGGACCTTGGTGCCGGACGGTTCGACGATATCGTGCAGGAACGACTGGGCCAGCGAGGCCAGCAGATCCTCCTTGTCGTCGAAGTAGCGGTAGAACACCGCAGCGGACTTACCGGCGGCGGAGGTGATATCGGCCAGCGTGGTGCCATGGAAACCGCGCTCGGCGAACAGTTTCCGCGCCGCCAGCTCGATCGCCTCGCGGGTCTGGCGACCCTTGGCCGTCAGCGAGGACGATGGGTCCGATGCCGCGGACGGGTGCGCCATCTCAGCCCGCGATTCGATCGCCGGCGCGCAGCAGCGCACTGGGCAGGTCGTGACCGACGGCGCGCTGGGCAATCCGCGCCGCGGCGATGGCCGCGTCGAGGTCGACGTCGGTGTCGATATTGCTGTCGCGAAGCAGATAGACCAGATCCTCGGTGGCGATGTTGCCGCTGGCCCCCGGCGCGAACGGGCAGCCGCCGAGGCCGCCTATTGACGCGTCGAGGCGGGTGATGCCGGCCTGCACGGCCGCGAACGCGCTGGCCAGCCCCGCCCCGCGGGTGTTGTGGAAGTGTGCACCCAGTGGCAGCCCGTCGACGATCGGGCGGATGGCCTCGATCAGGGTGCTCACCCGCAGCGGGGTGGTGGTGCCGATGGTGTCGGCGATGGCGATGCGGTCCACCCCGAGTTCGACGGCGGCCGCGGCGATGTCGAGGACTCGTTGCGGATCGGTCGGGCCGTCGAAGGGGCAGTCCCAGGCCGTCGCGATGATGACTTCGACGCGTGCCCCGCTGTCGTGGGCGATCCGGGTGACATCGGCGATCGCCGTGGTCGCCTCCGCGGTATCGCGTCCCACATTCGCGCGGCTGTGCGCATCGGATGCCGACACCACGTACTCGATGGAGTCCAGTCCGGCCGCGATGGCGCGCTTGGCCCCGTTCGGGCTGGCCACCAGTGCCGAGAACTCGACATCGTGAGATGCCCTGTACCGGTGTAATTCCTGGGCCAGTTCGGCAGCGTCGGCAAGAGCGGGCACCTTCGACGGTGAGACGAACGCAGTCGCCTCCACTTCCCGCACTCCGGTGGCGACGATCGCGTCCAGCAATTCGACCTTGGCCGACAACGAGATCGGCGCCTCGATCTGCAGGCCGTCGCGCAGGCAGACCTCGCGGATATCGACCTTGGCGGGCAGGTTCATCGTCACAGCACCCCCTCGGTGCGTAAGGCGTCGAGTTCCTCGGCGCTGAGTCCCAGCAGGCCGGTGTAGACCTCGTCGTTGTGTTGGCCGGGACGAGACGACCCGGCGTTGCGGATCGAGCCCGGCGACTCCGAGAGCACCGGCACGATGCCCGGCCCCTTGACGAAGCGCCCGATGCGCTCATCCCAGTGGTCGGCGATCATGCCGCGGGCCCGCAGCTGCGGATCCTCGACCACCTCGGCGACGGTGTTGATCGGTCCGCTGATCACCCCGGCCTTCGACAGCGTGTCGATGATGTCGTCGGGTTCGCGACATGCCGCCCACGCACCGATGATGGCATCGAGTTCGTCCTGATTTCGGCCGCGCGCAACGTGGTCGACGAATCGGTCGTCGGTGGCCAATTCGGGTTGACCCATCGCGGTACACAAGCGGCGGAAGACGGTGTCCTGGTTGGCGGCGATCACCACCCAGCTGCCGTTGGCGCTCTGGTAGATGTTCGACGGCGCAATGCCTTCCAGCCGGGTGCCCGACGGGCCGCGGACGACACCGCCCACGTCGTAGTCCGGGATGGTGGATTCCTGGACGGCCAGGCAGCTTTCGGTCAACGCGGTGTCGACGATCTGGCCTTCACCGGTGACCGTGCGCCGATACAGTGCGGCCAGGGCGCCTTGCGCGGCGAACATGCCTGCCAGGCTGTCGCCGAGCGACAGCGCCAGCCGTGGCGGCGGTCCACCCGGGAAGCCGTTCATGTGGCGCAGACCGCTGGCCGCCTCGGCCACCGAGGCGTAGCCGGCCTTGCCGGCGTCCGGTCCGGTCTGGCCGTAGCCGGAGACCCGCACCAGGATGATGCCCTTGTTGCGTTCCTTGAGCACCTCGTAGCCGAGGTCCCATTTCTCCAGGGTGCCGGGGCGGAAGTTCTCCACGATCACATCGGCGCGGTCGACCAGTTCCAGGAAGAGCTCTCGGCCGCGGCCGGTGCGCAGGTCGAGGGTGATGGCTTTCTTGTTGCGGGCGTGCACCGTCCAGAAGAAGTGGTGCCCGTCCAGCTCGGCCTGTCCCCAGGTGCGCAACGGGTCCGGGGTGGTCGGCAGTTCGATCTTGATGACCTCGGCCCCCATGTCACCGAGCAGGCGCGCGGCGAACGGCCCCGAGATCAGCGTCCCGAGTTCGAGTACCCGGATACCGTCCAGCGGTCCGGTGACCATCAGCTCGACAACCCGTGGCGGTGTAGCCAATCGGTGCAGATGGCGACCGCCTCGCGCAGGGTTCCGCGCTGATCGGGGCCGGAGTAGTAGTGGTTGGCACCGTGGATCTCGTGCATTTCCTTATCGGGGTGCCCGATCGCCTCGAACAGCCTTCTGGTGTGGCTGGGCGTGCAGGCATCATCGGCCAGGTTGCCGATCACCAAGGTCGGCACCGCGATATCGGGGCCGGCCTTGACCGCGTCGCCGTTGGCGTCGTCATAACTCCACTGTGACAGCCAGCTGCGCAGCGTGCAGAACCGGGCCAGTCCCACCGGGCTCATGTTCACCACCTGAGGATCGCCCAGATAGCACTGCCCCGGGGTGCGTTCGTTGGGATCCACGGTCGGGTCCAGCCAGCGCGGGTCGGCCATGGTGCCGTGTACGACGAATGCGTACTCGTCATCGGGACGCCCGGCGGCCTTCAACTCTGCCAGCTTTTCTTTGACCCACTTCGTGATCCGGCGGTTTCTGGCGATCTGTGCCGCGTGGTAGCGGTCGAGGAACTCGCTCGTGTAGGGCGGCTGGTTCGGGTTGGCCGGGTTGTAGAGGTCGAGTTCGGGGTCCCGCTTGGATGGGTCGTTCTCGTCGAGGATGGAGGCATCCATCCATTCGGTCATGGTGCCGTGCCGACTGATGTGCGCGGCCAGCAGCATGATGGCGTCGGCGGGAATGAGACCGAGCTTGGTGAGGTCCGGTCCGTCACCGGACGGGCTCGCGGTCACGGTCGGGTGCTGCGCCTGCTGTTGGTAGAACACCGACAGCGAACCGCCGCCGCTCCATCCGGCCAGCACGACGCGCGAGTAGCCCAGGCGGTTCTTGGCATCCTTGATGCACTCGCCGAGGTCTTCGACGACTTTCTCCATGAGCAACGCCGAATCGGTGCCGCGGAAACGGCTGTTGCAGTAGATGACGTGGTGACCCGCGCGAGCAAGCGCATTGATCATCGGCAGATAGGCGCCGCCCCCGATCGGGTGCATGAAGACCAGCACGGTGTCGGAAGGCTTGTTCTTGGGCCTGAGCAGATAGCTCTCCAGGACGACCAGTTCGGCGACGCCGCCGTAGACGTCGCGGACACTGGAATTGTTCTGGTAGGCAACCAGATACGGGATGCGGTCATACTCGAACTTCGCGGGTGCTTCGGTGCTGCTCATCAGTGCTCTTTCTTCTTCGTGCAGGCGCTCATCAGTGCTGTTTCTTCTTCGCGCAGGCGCTCATCAGTGCTGCCCCAGGTCGTTGGTGAGGATCGCCGCGGACGGGATGAGTCGGCGCCGGGTGTCGATGGCGATCACCGACCAGTCCACCCGGTCGTAGTCGTCGAACTTGCGGCGGGCACGCTCGCGTGCCTTTTCGGGTGCACCGTGGTGAACTCCTTGCGGCGCATGCGAAACCAGTCCGGGCGGCATCGGGATGCCGTAGAGCGAACCGGAGTGGAAGAACGCGATCTCGTCGTAGTCGACGTTGCGGTGATACCACGGAGTGCGTTCGGTGCCAGGGACGCTTTCGGCGGGCTTGGGCAGGAAGTTCATCACGTACACCCCGGTTGCCTGCATGAACAGATGCACCGTAGGAGGGAGGTGCACACTCTCGGAGGTGATGACGGTGTAGTCCTCGATGTTGAACGTGAACGGGAAGTTGTCCCCGCGCCACCCCTCGACGTCGAGCGGATTATGTTGATAGAACAAAGAAGTGGAGCTCACCCCCTCGACCGGTGAGTGGATGAGCCGCACCTCGTATTCGTCTCTGCCGTCATCGTCGATGGGGCAGGGCTCGGGAATGGTCACCTGCGCGGGGTCGAACGGGAAGTGCCTGCCCAGCGTGCCTGCCGGGGGCACCCGGAAGTCGTCGGTGGCCTGGATCATGAGCCAGGTCGATTCTTCATCGGGCACCTGCCGGAAGGTGCACGCCTTGGGGATGTAGACCCAGTCGCCCTCGCGGTAGCGCAGTGGGCCGAACTCGGTCTCCAGCAGTCCGGCGCCCTTGTGCACGAACAGCAGCAGATCGCCATCGACATAACGCACGAAGAACGGCATCGGTTCGGTGCGCCGGCTCAGCAGTACCTGGCAGTCGGCATTGCTGAACATCAGCAGCGGACCCCCGTGGGCATCGGCGGCATCGCTGGGCTTGAGCTCCGAGGACAGTACATCGGTGGGGCGCAGGGGCCCCACTGTGCGGTACGCGGTCGGGTCGTTGCGCCGGTACATGTTGGCGGTGCGGCCGACAAAGCCGCCGCGGCCGAGTTCATCGTCTTTGAGACCGTCCAGATCGGCGTGCACACGCTTGGGCGTCTTGCCTTTACGAAGGTGGACAAAGGATTCCATGGTGCTCCTCGGATATCGACCCGGAAAAACTGAAAGTGACATTACTTTTGGTTTCGATCCGATGCAAGGCTCTGTGGGAGTCGAAATCGCCGGCGGCCAGGAATCCCGCTGTCTGTGCTTCGGATGCAGGCGTACCGCTAGCGGCGGTGCGCCCGCCGGCGCCGATATCGCCACACCTTGTACGTGATGAACGCGCTCACGCCCACCAGAACCATGACGGGCCCACCCGGAGTGGTCGCGCCATCCTCTCCGGCCGGGGTGGCCGGTGCGCGCGGCTTCGGTGGCTCCTGCGGGTCGGCGAGCGCGATGGCCTCGCCCGCAGATGTCTCGTCGCTCATGTCGCTATCTCATATCGGTGCCGTCGATCGGCGTCGCGTGTCGTCCGCCGAGTGTCAGAGGGTCGCGGTAATGCTACGTGCCGACGGTGGGAAGCTCGGATTTGCGACGATCGACGCTGGTCAGTGGTGATGTCCGGCCCGGCGAGCCAATTCGATTGCCTCGGTGCGCATCTGTGCCCGCTCTTCGGGCGTCCAGCGGGTTGTGGGCTCGATCACGAGCGTCTGAACCCGGTAGCCGAGCATGCCGAATACATACTCAAGATACGGGCGCTGGAAATCGTTCAGCTCGGGATGTCGTCCGTCGTAGGCGCTGCTACGGGTCAGGATGAGCTGCACCGGCTTCCCGTCGCCGAGGGTGCCGACATGTCGCCCTCCGGCGTCGAGGGTGAAGCTGGCGATCGGCTGCACGATGATGTCGATCCAGGCCTTCAGCGCATGGGGTATGTGCCAGTTCCACATCGGTGACGAGATCACCAGCCGGTCGAAACTGCGCACCCGCTCGATCTCGTCGAGCACCTGCTGCCAGATGTCCTGCTGTTGCGCGGTGACGCTTTCGCCGAACAGTGGAGCGAACTTGGCCACCGCCGCATCGTGGCCGAATCTCAGCAGATCCTCATCCCATACCGAGAAGCGTTGGTAACGAGTGCCTTCCAGGAATGCTTCGGCAAGCTGAGAGGACAGTGCATCATCGCCCTTCGGGCTGCCCTCGATCCAGAGGGTGTTCATGCTGGACACCACCGCTGCCTAGATCATCGAGGTACGGGGGATCTTCATGCCGAGGCTCAGGGCGCCGGCCAGCTCCCGCGCGGTGTCGTAATCGAAGACGACGTGGCCGGACAGCACGTCCACATCGCGCTTGAAACGCTGCATGGGGCTGGACAGGAAGTGGATGCTCGCGCCGCCTGCGCCCATCAGATCGGTGATCACGGCCTTGGACTCCGCAACGATGTGCGCCGCCGCCAACCGGGCCTGCGCGCGAACCGGCTTGTCGACGCTGTCACCCGCCGCCACAACCGTCTCGATCTCGCCGACGGTGTCGGCGAGCAGTCCGCGCAGGGCGCGAAGGCGCACCTGTGCGCCCGCCAGGCGGGCCTGTGCGATCGGTTTGTCCTTCTGCATGACGCCCTCGTAGGCCAGCACGCGCTCGGCCAGGCGCTGGGCGTAGGTCTCGGTCACGCGTTCGGCGCTGCCGAGGGCGGGCATCGCCGACAGCAGGGCCAAGGCGGGCACCATCGGCCAGCGGTAGGTGGCGCTGTCGTGCAGTCCCGCGCCGGGTGCGGTGCCGGCATAGATGTCGGTGACCCGCACCAGTCGGTGCTCGGGCACGAACACATCGGTGACCATGGCGTCGTTGGAGCCCGTCGCCCGCATGCCGTCGGTGTGCCAGACGTCCTCGACGGTGATATCGCCGGCCGGAAGCAGTGCCAGCGCCGGGAACAGGCCGTCATCCGGCCCGCACAGCGCGCACACGATGATCCAATTGGCGTGCATCACGCCGGTGGCCCAGGACCAGCGGCCGGTCAGCCGGATGCCGCCGTCGACGGGAACGCCCCGGCCGGTCGGCGCGAGCGGGGCCGGGGCCAGGAACGGGCGGTCGGCGAACGCCTCCTGCTGGGCCTGCTCGCCGAACAGCGCGAGCATCCAGTTGTGCAGGGTCAGGAAGCCGATGGTCCACGCGCTGGAGGTGCAACCGTGGGCCATCCGGCGAACCGGGTCGAGCAGGGCCGGGAACGGCGCCTGCAGGCCGCCGTAGGCCGCTGGGACCAACAATTCGGTGAATCCGGAGGCGGTCAGGTCGGCCACCGTGGCCTCGGGCAGCCGGCGCAGGGTCTCGGCCTCCTCGGCGCGCTCGGCCAAAGCCGCCACGAACTCATCGGTGATCACGCCGCGCGCCTCGATCGTCGTCATGCCGAAAACTTACCATACCTTTTGGTACGGAGATGGTCAGTGGGCCACCATCAGGTCGAGAAACCGCTCGCTCTTCTCGGACAATCGGCTGTCGGGGGCGTGGCCCAACAGGTGCAGAAAGCCGATACCCGCGGCGAAGGTGGCGTTGGCGCGCAGATCTGCATCGTCGGCGTCGAAGCCGAGGTCCTCGAACGCTCTGCGCACCGCGGCCAGGATGCGTCGGTCGGCGGCACGCACGCTGTCGGCGACGGCCTCGTCGGTGCGGGCCCACTCGCGCATGGCCCGCTCCAGGGTCCAGTGCCGCGGACTGACCAGGGACGCCATCATCTGGACCAGCCGGTCTCGCGGGGGCAGCTCGTCGACAGTCTCGATTCGGCTCCGATCGTCATCACGCAGATCGCCCCAGGACTCGATGAGCGCGGCCCGGTAGCCCGCCATGTCGTGGAAGTGCCAATAGAAGCTGCCCTTGGTCACGCCGAGGCGTCGACACAGCGCATCTATTTTGAGAGATTTGAGACCGTCCTCAGCGAGGATCGTGTAGCCGGCCTGAAGCCAGTCATCCGTGGTCAGGCGGCTGCCGGACGGCTTCGGAGCGGTCGTCATGACCGGCAGCCTACGACGGCGCGCCGACTACCTGACTTTCTGTACGTGCTGGCTGCATGTTTTACTGCAAGTCGCGACAACTGAATTCTCGGTCCGCTCCGCAATCCAATCGGAGTCAATGCGAGCGGACACGGATACCGCAGTGCAAGGGAGCACTGCGGTATCTCTGGGTGTTGGGCACACAGCACCGAGGGTCGGGCGGGACCGTGAACAATTAGAGTTGGGAAGAAATACATGCAGAACGTTGTTGGCCGGTGGATGCGCCGGATCGGGGCCGCAGCTGCGGCCGCGCTGGTCGTGCCTGGCGCGATCGCTGTAGCGGGTGAGACGGCCACCGCCGGTGCCTTCTCCCGCCCCGGACTGCCGGTTGAGTACCTGATGGTGCCCTCGGCCGGAATGGGCCGCGATATCAAGATCCAGTTCCAGAGCGGTGGCGAGAACTCGCCCGCGGTCTACCTGCTGGACGGCCTGCGTGCGCAGGAGGACTTCAGCGGCTGGGACATCAACACCCAGGCCTTCGAGTGGTACCTGGACTCCGGTCTGTCGGTCGTCATGCCCGTCGGTGGCCAGTCCAGCTTCTACGCCGACTGGTACGCACCGGCCCGTAACAAGGGTCCGACCGTCACCTACAAGTGGGAGACCTTCCTGACCCAGGAGCTCCCGGCCTACCTGCAGGCCAACAAGGCCGTCAAGCCCACCGGCAGCGCCGCGGTCGGTCTGTCGATGGCCGGTTCGGCCGCGCTGAACCTGGCCACCTGGCACCCCCAGCAGTTCATCTACGCCGCCTCCATGTCGGGCTTCCTGAACCCCTCCGAGGGCTGGTGGCCGTTCCTGATCAACATCGCGATGGGTGACGCCGGCGGCTTCAAGGCCGACGACATGTGGGGTAAGACCCAGGATCCCAACAGCGGTTGGAAGCGCAACGACCCGATGGTCAACATCCCGACCCTGGTGGCCAACAACACCCGCCTCTGGGTCTACTGCGGTAACGGCAAGCCCAACGAGCTCGGTGGCGGCGACCTGCCCGCAACCTTCCTCGAGGATCTGACCATCCGCACCAACATCACCTTCCGTGACAACTACCTGGCCGCGGGTGGCGCCAACGGTGTGTTCAACTTCCCGGACAACGGCACGCACAACTGGGCGTACTGGGGCCGGGAGCTGCAGGCCATGAAGCCTGATCTGCAGCGCGTCCTGGGCGCCTGAACCAGGTAATGAAAGCGAAAATCCCCCCGAGGCCCTGCGGCCTCGGGGGGATTTCCTTTTTCCCCCCCAGGGGTTCCCCCCGGTACCCCCGTCTTATCGCCCCTGCTGGACGAGCTGAGTGCGGCGCGGGTCGCGATTCCCCTCAGATCGCGACCCGCGCCGAGTCCGGTTGGCGCGTACGACCCGGCGCACGAACGCGGGCCGCATGAGTTGGCTGGGTGAATCCAGCATTCCGGTCACCTTGATCAGCTCCACGGCGACGTGTGGATCGATTTCGGCGGCCGCCGATACGGCAGCCAGGTAGGGCCGGGCCACGCGCACCCAGAGCCGGCGATGCCCCTCGACCTCCGGCAGCGCCAGGTCCGAACCGACCGCGATACGCCATGCCATCCGCAACCTCGGGGTGCACGCGCGGAAGAACCGCCGCCCCAGATCGTCGTCGCCGTAGCGCAGGCAATCGCGCAGGATGGTCGCCTCGATGGCCGACAAGGTCAGACCCTGTCCATAGATCGGGTTGACACTGCAGATCGCGTCGCCGATCACCAGCAGGCCACGCGGGAAGCGCCTGAGCTTGTCATAACGACGCCACCTGTTCGACGGCACCCGGAAGTGCACCGCTTCCCCGACCGGGGTCGCGGCGCGCACCGCCGCCAGCACCCGATCGGGTACCAGGCCATCACCGATGGCGAGCATCTCCGGGCGGCCGGCCGGCGGTGGGTGGCCCGCCACCGAGCCGACGGTGAGCGTCCAGGTGTTCTTCTCATGGCCGACCAGTGACCACATCGATGGTCGCTCGGGTTCCGGAAAGAACGCCACCATCCGCTCGGGGATGGCGTCGGAGGGCATCTGCAGGCGCTGGCTGGCGTAGGCCAGTTTGACGATGACATCGTCTTCGGGCGGCCTGCTGTAGCCCAGTTGTTCGAGGAGCACGGGCGTGCGTGACGCACGGCCGGTGGCATCGACGACGAGGTCGGCGTCCAGCACGGACGCTGTCCGGCCGTGCGCAACCTCGACACCCGTGATACCCGATGCATCGTCGGTGCCGGCCAACCCGATGACAAGTCGATCATCGAGGATGGTCACATTTCCCATGGCCTGGACCCGCCTGCGGATGGTGCGCTCGACCAACCCCGAACTGGGGAAGTGCAGTGTCGCCGCGTCGGGGCGGTGGATATCGCGGTGCTGGGCCAGGAGGTGCCCGCCGAAGTGGATGTGCAGTCGGGTGAGGGTATCGCCGCGTAACGAGGGGACACCCTCAGCGGCGAGATCGTCCTCGAACCCCGGAAACAGTTCAGCGAGTAGCACGGTGGCCGCGGGCGGCAAGACCCGGCCGTAGCGAAAATGCGATACGCCGCGGCGGGCGTCCGGGTCCTCGGTCAGGTCATCGCGTTCGACGATGGTGACGCTCCGGTAGTGCTCGGCGAGGACGCGCGCGGCGAGCAGGCCGGCGATGCTCCCTCCCAGCACCACCGCCCGCTCGCCAACGATCGCCATACTCGAAGTCTGCGGGACCTGAGTGCCGCCACTTAGAGTAGTGCGCTACTCATATTTGCCAGACGGACTACTTCAATTCGGCAGAGGAGAGCCCCAGCAGACGGCGGGCCACCACCAGTTGCTGGATCTGCTGGGTGCCCTCGAAGATGTCCAGGATCTTCGAGTCACGAGCCCACTTCTCCAGCAGCGACTGTTCGGAGTAACCGACCGTGCCGGCCATCTCGACAGCCTTCAACGTGATGTCACTGCCGACCCGGGCGGCCTTGGCCTTACCCATGGAGGCCTCTTTGGAGTTCGGGATCTTGTTGTCGGCCTGCCATGCCGACCGCACGGTCAGCAGATAGCCGGCCTCCCACTCGGCCTCCATGCGGAGGAACTCGGCGGCCGGTGCGCTCTGGGCGTGTGCGGGCTTGTCGTAGGAGATCTCGATGCCCGCCTCGGTGAGGATGACCCGCAGTTCCTCCAACGCGGCGCGCGCCACGCCGACGGCCATCGCCGCCACGATCGGCCGGGTGTTGTCGAAGGTCTCCATGACCCCGCCGAAACCCTTGTCCACCTTGACTTCCGGATCACCAAGCAGGTTCTCCTTGGGGATCCGGGCATTCTCGAAGCGGATTGCCGCGGTATCGGAGGCCTTGATGCCGAGCTTGTGCTCGAGCCGTTCGACGGTGACGCCAGGATGTTCACGGGGAACGATGAACGACTTGATCGCGGCGCGGCCCAACGACTTGTCGACCGTTGCCCACACCACGATATGGCTGGCCCGCGATCCGGCCGTGACATAGATCTTCTCGCCGTTGATCACATACTCGTCGCCGTCGAGCACCGCGGTGGTGGTCACCGCGGCCGAATCGGAGCCGAAGCCCGGCTCGGTGATCGCCATCGCGGCCCACACCTTGCCGAGTCGCTCGAGCTGCTCCTTGGTCGCCACACTGGAGATCGCGGCGTTGCCCAGACCCTGGAAGGGAATCGACAGCAGTAGCGCGACGTCACCCCAGGACACCTCGAGCGCGTTCACCAGTGCGGACATGTTGGCGCCGTTGATATTCGACTTGCCGTCGACGTCACCGCCGCCCACGCCATCGGCGCCTGCGAAGGAGATGGTCTTGGCCGCCGAGATTCCTTCGAACAGCGTGGCCAGCGTGTCGAGCTCGACCGGGTAGGCGTGCTCGGCGAGGTCGTACTTGCGGGAGATGGGGCGCAGCATCTCGGCGGCACCCTGATGTCCCTTTTCGATGACTGCCCGCAGTTTGCGCGGCATTTCCAGATTGATTGCCATGACAAGACCTTTCTAGGGAACCCGGCTGCTACAGGACGACGACACCCTCGGCGACGCCGAGTGCCCGCAGATCGCGGTACCAGCGTTCGACCGGGTGTTCCTTGGTGTAGCCGTGGCCACCGAGCAGCTGCACCCCGTCCAGGCCGATCTGCATACCCTTGTCGGTGGCAATTCGCTTGGCCAGGGCCGCTTCCCGAGCGAAGGTCAGTCCCTGCTCGGCCCGGGCGGCACCGCGCCAGGTGATAAGCCGCAGACCGTCGAGCTCGATGGCGATATTGGCGGTCATGAAGGCGACGGCCTGCCGGTGGGCGATCGGCTCGCCGAACGCTTCGCGCTCCTTGATGTACGGGATGACGTAATCGAGCACCGCGTGCGAGGTGCCGACAGCCAATGCGGCCCAACCCAACCGGGAGTACGCGATGGCTTCCGAGTAGTCCTGATCGGATGCGCCGTCCTCGCCGAGCCGGTTGTGCAGCGGAACGGCGACGTCGTCGAGTGCGATACGGCCCAGCGCCGCGGCCCGGATACCCATCGACGGGTCGGCCTCGACCGTGACCCCCGCACTGGAGGATTCGACGATGAACAGCGCGGGCTTGCCGTTCAGCGCGGCCGCGATGATGAACAGCTCGGCGTCGGCCGCGGCGGGAACCAGCGACTTCACCCCGGACAGCCGGTATCCGCCCGGGGTCCGCACCGCCGTCGTCTTCAGTGCGGTGGGATCGAAGAGGGCGTGCGGTTCGGCGATCGCCAGGCATGCTTGGGGAACCTTCTCGCCGGCGAACTCGGGCAGGTAGGTCGCCTGCTGCTCGGCGCTGCCCCAATGGGTCAGGGCCGATGCGACGCCGGCCGGAGCCAGGATGGGCAGTGCCAGTCCCATGTCCCCGTAGGCCAGGGCCTCGGCGACCAGTGCCGCGGTGACGGTGCTGCGGTGCTCGGCGATCCCGTCGAAACTCTCCGGGATGCTCAACGACGTCACGCCGATCTCGGCCGCCTTGGCGATCAGATCAGGGGGATAGTTGGCCGCGGCGTCGGCGTCGTGGGCCGCCGGTCGCAGGATCTCCTCGGCGAACTCGGCCACCGTCTCGACGATCATCTTCTGGTCGTCGTCGGGGGTCAGATCGAAGTAGTCCGACTCCTTTGCTGCCAGCCGGGTGGGGGAGCCGCCGATGTTCTGGATGCGCTTGAACTGGCGGGATCCTGCGCCGGCGGCCGAGAATGCCGTCTTCACGCCGTAGCGCAGACCCTTGTTGAGCGGATCGCGCAGGCCGTAGCGGTCCAGGAACTCCTGGCCCATCAGCGGGGTGAGCAGGGCGATCCCGATATCGGTCGCGGTGCGCTTGTGTTTCTGGAGTCCGACGGCGCTTTCCGGGCCGGTGCGCTTGGGTCGGGATTCGAGATTTGTCATCACAGCCTCACGTGGTTGGGGCAACGTGCGTCGTGACGCTATCTTACTCCAGAGTAAGATAGCGTATGGCTGTTATCAACGTCACACGGAAAGGCGTGCGCGCACCGCCTCGTGCAGGTGACCGTTGGTGGCCAGGGCACTGCCGCCGTGCGGCCCCGCCGCTCCGTCCAGGCTGCTGAACGTTCCGCCGGCCTCCCGGATCAGAATGTCCAGCGGAGCGATGTCCCAGACCTTCACCTCGGGTTCGCAGGCGATGTCGACCGCGCCCTCGGCGACCAGGCAGTAGGACCAGAAATCCCCGTAGGCGCGCACCCGCCACACCTCGTCGGTCAACGCGACGAACCGCTCCCGACGGTCGTCCCAACCGGTCGTCAGATCCGAATAGGACAGGCTCGCCGAGGACAGCTCCCTGACCCCGGAGACCTGGATGCGCCGCTGCCCGCCGCCGAACGACGTATGCGCGCCGAGACCGTGCGCGGCCCACCATCGCCTGCCCAACGCCGGCGCGCTGATGACGCCGACGACCGGCACGCTGTCGGAGATCAGGGCGATCAAGGTGCACCACACCGGCACCCCCCTGACGAAGTTCTTGGTCCCGTCGATCGGGTCCAGCACCCACACCCGTCCCGTCGAAACCGGTGCGCCGCCGAACTCTTCGCCGAAGATGCCATCACCGGGGCGAGCGGCGGTCAGCGTGGCGCGCAGCGCTTCTTCTGCTCCCTTGTCGGCATCGGTGACAGGTGTCAGATCAGGTTTCGTCTCGACGGCGAGATCCAGGGCGCCGAACCGGTCCATGGTCAGGGCGTCGGCCTGATCGGCGAGTTGCAGGGCGAGGGCGAGATCATCGGCGACGTCGGTCATGCCCGCATGCCTACCATGGTGGCGTGGTCGAATTCGCGATGATCCTGCTGTTGGTGGGTGCCCTGGTCCTGATAGCGCGGCCGTGGATCCAAAAGCGTGCCGCCGCCGGTGGCGGCGGGGCCGGATTCGGTGGAGGACGCGCCGCGAACATGGCGCCGGGCACGCTGCTGGTCACCGGTGTCAGCCCGCGTCCCGATGAGGTCGGTGAGCAGTTCGTCACGATCAGCGGGGTGATCAACGGGCCCACGGTCAACGAACATGTGGTCTATCAGCGGATGGTCGTCGACGTCGATCAGTGGCCGACCATCGGTCAGCTCATCGACGTCGTCTACTCGCCCAAGAATCCGGACAAGTGGGGTTTCGCTCCGCTGGATGCGCCACCGCCGGAGTATCCGCCACCGCCACCGCCGAATCAGCCGCCACCGCCGCCCAATTATCCGAACTCCAACTGAGAGTGCCCATGTCGCAACAGCTTCCGCAGGGTCTGCTCGACCTGCTGCGTAAACCGAGCCCCTGCTTCGTGGCCACGCTGATGCCCGACGGCGCGCCTCAGTTGACCGAGACATGGGTGCACACCGACGGTGAGCACATCGTGCTCAACATCGTCGGCGGCTCACAGAAGGACCGCAACCTCGCCCGCGACCCGCGGATCGCGATCAATGTCGCCGACCCCGACGACATCCGGCGCTTTTATGCCATCCGCGGACGCGTCGCGGTCACGACGACCGAGGGTGGACACGAGAGCATCCACGAGATCTCGCAGAAGTACCTCGGCATTCCCTACCCCTACTTCAGCGGTAATCCCGACGAGACCCGGCTCATCCTCACCATCGCCGCCGAGAAGATCACCCCGCCGCCGGGGGAGTGAACGGCGGCTCGACGGGCCGAGCCCTGACAGTCCGATAAAGCGCCTCGGGCGAGATCGGCCTCAAGGTTGTCGTCACGGCCCCGTCGAGGCCTGAGCGCAACCGTCAGCAGAATCTCGTCCGAAGCATTCAACCCGGTACTGCTCGGGTGCCCGGGGAGCCTGAAACACCGCGTGCGTCAGCCGTGCGCTATCCCCAGCAACTTCTCGACGTTGGCGACCTTCACCCGCGGCCGGTGCTGCGCCTCGCCGATCGCGCGCTCGTGGGCATCGATGCGTTCCCAGTGCGCATCGGTGACCAGTCGGGGCTGTCGCGACAGCAACCAGTCATGCAGCTCCTGGGCGTGCCCATCGTCGAACCGCGGCTCACCGAGATCGGCCAACAGCGTCTCGACGGTGTCGGCGGAGTCCTTCTTGTTCGAGCCGATCACCCCGGACGGTCCGCGCTTGATCCAGCCGACCACATACTCGTGCTCGCGGCCCGCGATGCGGCCGTTCTCATGCGGGATGGTCCCGGAACGTTCGTCGAACGGCAGCCCGTCCACGGCGACACCGCGGTAGCCGACCGCGCGCACCACCAGCTGTACCGGTAACTCCTCGCGCTCGCCGGTGTCCTTGGCCACCACCCGGCCGCCCTCGTCGACCAGTTCATTGCGGCCCAACACGATCGACTCGACCTTGTCGGTGCCGCGGAGCTCCACCGGTGAGGTCGCGAAGCGGAACACCACCCGCCGCGGTGCCCCTGCCGGCTGCAGCTCGGCATATTCGCGCAGCACCTTGATGTTGGTGCGCACGGTCTTGTCGGCGGCCGCCAGATCCGCCTCGGTGATGCCGTCGAAATCGGCGCGCTCGACGACGACGTCCACCTCGGCCATCTGCTCCATGTGCCCGAGCTCGCGCAACTCCATGGTCGTGAACGGCGCCTGCAGCGGGCCCCGCCTGCCCACCACGATCACCTCCTGCACGGCCCTGGTTCCGAGCCGATCCAGTGCGTGGTCGGCGATATCGGTCTGGGCCAGTATCTGCGGCTCACTGATCAGGATCCGCGCGACGTCGAGTGCCACGTTGCCGTTGCCGATCACCACCGCGCGCTCGACGTCGAGGTCGGGTTCGGTCTCCTCGAAATGCGGGTGCCCGTTGTACCAACCGACGAAATCGACCGCGGAGACGCTGCCGGGCAGGTCCTCACCGGGGATGCCGAGCACCCGGTCGGACTGGGCGCCGACGGCGTAGATCACCGCGTCGTAGCGTTCGGCCAACTCGGCGGCGTGCACGTGTTCGCCGACGCCGACATTGCCGAAGAAACGGAAGCGCGGATCCTCGGCGGTCTTGGCGAACTGCGCGCTGATCGACTTGATCTTCGGATGGTCCGGCGCGACACCGGAGCGAACCAGCCCCCAGGGGGTCGGCAGCATCTCGATCATGTCGACACGGAAGTCGCGGCCGTCCTGGCCGGCTTTCAACAACGATGCGGCGGCAAAGAACCCGGACGGTCCAGAGCCGACGATCGCCACGTGGTACGGGCGCATGCATGGCCTTTTCGTGAGGCTGACCGGCGTCGCGCAAGGGGCTGTCGCGTCGATGCCGGAGGGGGTTTGCGCACCCGAGCCTAGCTGCGCAGCACCGATCGAGGGCCGAGTCGGGCGAAGCCGACCGGTAACCTCAACAATCGTGGATCCAGACCGTCTTGCCGATATCGCCGCCCTCGACACCACGTTGACGACCGTGGAGCGGGTGCTCGATGTCGAGGGTCTGCGCGCCCGCATCGTCACACTCGAAGCAGAGGCCGCCGACCCCACCCTGTGGAACGACCAGTCCCACGCCCAGAAAGTGACCAGCGAGCTGTCGCACGCGCAGAACGAATTGCGCCGCGTCGAGGAGCTGCGCCAGCGCGTCGAGGACCTGCCGGTGCTCTACGAACTGGCCGCCGAGGAGGGTGGGGAGGCCGGCGGCACCGAGGCCTTGGAAGAGGCCAATGCCGAACTGGCCAAGCTGCGCGAGGACATCGAGGCCATGGAGGTCCGTACCCTGCTGTCCGGCGAGTACGACGAGCGCGAGGCGCTGGTCAACATCCGCTCCGGCGCCGGTGGTGTCGACGCCGCCGATTGGGCGGAGATGCTGATGCGGATGTACATCCGGTGGGCCGAGGCGCACAAGTACCCGGTCGAGGTCTTCGACACCTCCTACGCGGAGGAGGCCGGTATCAAGAGCGCCACCTTCGCGGTGCACGCCCCGTACGCATACGGAACGCTCTCGGTCGAGCAGGGCACCCACCGTCTGGTGCGGATCAGCCCCTTCGACAACCAGGGCCGCCGCCAGACATCCTTCGCCGAGGTCGAGGTGTTGCCCGTCACCGAAACCACGGACCACATCGAGATCCCCGAGGGCGATATCCGCGTCGACGTGTACCGCTCCAGCGGTCCCGGCGGGCAGTCGGTCAACACCACCGACTCCGCGGTCCGGTTGACCCACATCCCGACCGGCATCGTCGTCACCTGTCAGAATGAGAAGTCCCAGCTGCAGAACAAGGTGTCGGCAATGCGCGTGTTGCAGGCCAAGCTGCTGGAACGCAAGCGCCAGGAAGAGCGCGCCGAGATGGATGCACTCAAGAGTGACAGCGGCAGCTCCTGGGGTAACCAGATGCGGTCCTATGTTCTGCACCCCTACCAAATGGTGAAAGACCTCCGCACCGAATACGAGGTCGGAAGTCCGGCCGCGGTGCTCGACGGCGATATCGACGGTTTCCTGGAAGCCGGTATCCGATGGCGCAATAGGAAAGATGACGACGACTAACGGCACGGTTCTCGCGATGTCAGTGGCCGACCGCTGGCATGACTTCTGGCGCGGCGAGATCGGCGAGTGGATCATCACCCGCGGTCTGCGCATCGTCATGTTGGTCATCGCCGCCATCCTGATCGCGCGGTTCGTCAACTGGGCCGCCCAGCGGATCACGCGCCGGATCGACGCCGACTTCCGGGAGAGCGACGCGCTGGTGCGCACCGAGACGGCCAAGCACCGGCAGGCCGTCGCGTCGGTCATCTCCTGGGTCACCATCGCCCTGATCTGCGTGGTGGTGCTGCTGCAGATCACCGACATCCTGGCCATCCCCGTCGGATCCTTGGTGGCGCCCGCCGCCGTGCTCGGTGCGGCACTCGGTTTCGGGGCGCAGCGCATCGTGCAGGACCTGCTGTCGGGGTTCTTCATCATCACCGAGAAGCAGTACGGATTCGGTGACCTGGTGACGCTGACCCTCGGTGCCTCCAACGACGCCACCGGCACCGTCGAGGACGTCACCCTGCGAGTGACCAAGTTGCGCACCAGCGACGGTGAGGTCTTCACGATCCCCAACGGCCAGATCATGAAATCGCTCAACCTGTCCAAGGACTGGGCGCGCGCCGTGGTCGACATCCCGGTGCCGACCACCGCCGACCTCAACTCGGTCAACGAGCTGCTGCACGGGGTATGCGAGAACGCGATGAAAGACCCGCACATGAGCGAGCTGTTGCTGGACCGGCCCCAGCTGATGGGTGTGGAAAGCCTGGAACTGGACACCGTGAACCTGCGGATGGTGGCGCGCACCCTGCCCGGTAAGCAGTTCGAGGTGGGCAGGCAATTGCGCCTGTTGGTCATCGCGGCGCTGGCCCGGGCCGGGATCGTGTCCAAGCCGGAGTCCACCCCGCTGGCCGCGAACTCGGAGGTCCGCAGTCAGTGAAACTGGTAACCCGGTCCACCGGTGACGACAACAAGCGCTGGCCGACCTACATGTTCGGCGGGCGGATGCGCACCTCGACGGTGGGATTGATCGTCGCGTTCTTCTGCACCGCATGGCTCTACGAGACCTATCAACCGCCGCCGGAGCCGCCCCCGATCACCCAGACCGTGCCGCCGGGGTTCGTGCCCGACCCGGATTACACCTGGGTGCCGCGCACGCAGGTCTACGAACGCCCGCAGACGACCTACCCGAGCACCACGACCCCGACGACCACCGAGCCGCCGGAGCCCACGACCACCACGACATCGCCCACGACGACGTCGGGCACCCCTGGACCCGATGACCCGGCCACGCCGAGCGGTGAGCCGACCACAGATGGGCAACCCACCACGACGGTGATCGATCCGGACGGTCCGGGTGGCCTGTTGCCGCCGATCACGCTGCCGGTGCTGCCCGGTCCGGCTCCCGCCCCCGGGACGACACCGCCACCGCCCGCACCCAGCCCGAACTGACACACGTCGAGATCCCGCTACACTGGCGTGCCGTGATGATCACCCTCGACAAAGTGAGCAAGCAGTACAAATCCTCTGCCCGCCCGGCACTGGATGACGTCTCGCTCAAAATCGACAAGGGTGAGTTCGTCTTCCTGATCGGGCCGTCCGGCTCGGGCAAGTCGACGTTCATGCGCCTGCTGCTCGGCGCGGAGCACCCGTCCAAGGGCGATATCCGGGTTTCCAAGTTCCACGTCAACAAGCTCGCCGACCGGCACATCCCGCAGCTGCGGCAGGTGATCGGTTGCGTCTTCCAGGACTTCCGGCTGCTGCAGCAGAAGACGGTCTTCGAGAACGTGGCCTTCGCGCTGGAGGTGATCGGCAAGCGCGGTGACGTGATCAACCGCGTCGTGCCCGATGTGCTGGAGATGGTCGGTCTGTCCGGCAAGGCCGCAAGGTTGCCGCACGAACTCTCCGGTGGCGAACAGCAGCGCGTCGCGATCGCCAGGGCGTTCGTCAACCGGCCCCTGCTGCTGATCGCCGATGAGCCGACCGGCAACCTGGACCCGGAGACCAGCAAGGACATCATGGATCTGCTTGAGCGGATCAATCGCACCGGCACCACCGTTCTGATGGCCACGCACGATCACCACATCGTGGACTCGATGCGTCAGCGCGTCATCGAACTGGAACTGGGCCGGCTCATCCGCGACGAACAGCGCGGTGTCTACGGAATGGATCGCTAGTGCGCTTCGGCTTTTTGGTCAACGAGGTCTGGACCGGACTTCGCCGCAACGTCACCATGACGGTGGCCATGATCCTCACCACGGCCATCTCCATCGGCCTGTTCGGTGGGGGTCTGCTGGTGATGCGCGTCGCCGACCAGTCTCGCGACATCTATCTGGACCGGGTGGAAAGCCAGGTCTTCCTCACCAACGACGTCTCGGCCAACGATCCGACATGCGATCAGGATCCGTGTAAGGCGCTGCGGGCGCAGATCGACGCGCGCGACGACGTCCGCTCGGTGCGCTACCTGAACCAGGCTGATGCCTACGAGGACGCCATCAAGAAGATCCCGGCGTTCAAGGACGTGGCCAGCAAGGACGCGTTCCCGGCCTCGTTCATCGTGAAGCTGGAGAACCCCGAGCAACACCTCGATTTCGACAGCGCGATGCAGGGCCAGCCCGGCGTGCTCAACGTGCTGAACCAGAAGGATCTGATCGACCGGCTGTTCGCGCTGCTCGACGGCATGTCCAACGCGGCGTTCGCGGTGGCACTGGTGCAGGCGATCGGCGCGATCCTGTTGATCGCCAACATGGTTCAGGTTGCGGCGTACACCCGGCGGACCGAGATCGGCATCATGCGCCTGGTCGGCGCGACACGCTGGTACACCCAGCTGCCGTTCCTCGTGGAGGCGATGCTGGCCGCGTTCATCGGCGTGGTGCTGGCGCTGCTCGGCCTGCTCACGGTGCGGTCGCTGTTCCTGGAGAAGGCGCTGTCGCAGTTCACCCAGGCTAATTTGATTGCGCCACTGGACTTCGCGGACATACTTTATATCTCGCCGATCCTGCTGTTCGTGGGTGTGGCGATGGCCGGGCTCACTGCGTACGTGACGCTGCGCCTCTACGTACGAAGATAGAAGATGGCTACCAAGAGCAAGAAACCGGACAAAGCCGAGAAGGCGAACAACTTCGTCATTGCGACCAATCGCAAGGCCCGGCACAACTATTCGATCCTGGAGACCTTCGAGGCCGGCGTAGTGCTGGTGGGCACCGAGGTCAAGAGCCTGCGCGAAGGTCAGGCCTCCCTTGTCGACGCGTTCGCCACCGTCGACGATGGTGAGATCTGGCTGCGCAACCTGCACATCGCCGAGTATCACCACGGCAGCTGGACCAACCACGCGCCGCGACGCAACCGCAAGCTGCTGCTGCACCGCCGTCAGATCGACACACTGGTCGGCAAGATCCGCGACGGCAACCTCACCTTGGTGCCGCTGTCGCTGTACTTCGTCGATGGCAAGGTGAAGGTCGAACTGGCGCTGGCCCGCGGTAAAGAGGCCCGCGACAAGCGCCAGGACCTCGCCAAACGCGATGCCGACCGCGAGGTGATCCGCGAATTGGGCCGCCGCGCCAAGGGAATGCGCTGAACCCCACGCCTGCGGCCGGGTTGCGGCGCGTTGTTTCCGTCGTGATCCCATTTCCCCGGTTCGCGGGCAATACAGGGATATAGTTCGCCCACGCGTCAAGACGCACGGGAGGACGGGTGACGGTGCGACGCTCGCGTCTATGTGCCCTCGTCCTCGGGGGCGTCGTCATCCTCGCGGCCATCAATGCCTGCGCGCCGTTCGGCGCCGCCGTCGCCGATCGTGTCGAGTTGATCCTGCAGGTGAGCGTTGGTGTCGGCGCCATTGTCGTCGGCGTGCTCACCGCGGCCCGGGAACATGGTCTCGAACGCTGGTGGCGAGTGTCGTTTGTGCTCGCGCTGTTCACCTGGGTGCTCGGCCAAGCCTTGTGGCAGGTGCACGTCGCCGACTGGGCGCCGATGCTGGCCCGCGCGATCTTCCTGGCCTTACCCGTGCTGGTCTTCACCTCGGTGATCCTGCTGGCGCGATCCAGCGGCGGGATTCGCGCGCCCGCGGCCAGCCCGCTCCGGCAGTCGCTGGTCACCAACGTGCTCGACGGGGTGATTGCCGCGGTCGCCTTCCTCATCCTGGCCGCGATGAGCGACCTGGGCACCAGATTCGAGGCCGCCAGCCCGGCCATGCGGGTGCTCGACGTCGTCTTCATCGGTGCCGAGATCGGCGTCATCGGCGTCATCGTCCTGATCGCGATGATCTACG
This sequence comes from Mycolicibacterium neoaurum VKM Ac-1815D, assembly GCF_000317305.3. The sequence continues at coordinate 2,010,175 of NC_023036.2, forward strand.
ACGCCGGCAGGCCCAACCGGACCAATTACATGCTGCTGGCCGGTGGACTGCTGCTGATGGGCGTGTCCAACCGCATGCTGGCCTACGTGCGGTCGGTCGACCGCATCGAGGCCGAACTCTGGGTCGGCATCGGACTGATCGTCGGCCCGGTGCTCACCGCGTTTGCGTTCCTGCCGACGACGCCGGCGCGCGAAGTCGACGTGCTGCGTCGCCAGGACTGGCCGCACCTGCTGTTGCCCTATATGGGTTTTCTTGGTGTGGCGGTGCTGTTCGCCTACCACCTCTACATCGATCGTGAGGTGTCCGCGCTCGCGGCATTCCTGACCATCGCCATGGTCGTGTTGGTGGCCAGCCGCCAGGTGGTCGCGACACGCGCCGAGCGCTCGCTGACCCAGTGGCTGTTCTGGGCGCAGCGCGGGCTTGCCCATCAGGTGCATCATGATCCGCTCACCGGACTGCCGAACCGGACCCTATTCGCCAAGCGCCTCGACGAGGCGATGGCACGTGGCAAGTTCGTGTTGATCTTCCTGGACCTCGACGATTTCAAGGAGGTCAACGACCGATTCGGCCACGCCGCCGGCGACGAGTTGTTGCGCGCGGTGGGGGAGCGGTTGTCGCGCGGCATCGGCGAGCGCGACACCCTGGCCAGGGTGGGCGGCGACGAGTTCGCGGTGCTGATCGTCAGCAATGGTGAGGCCGACGCCGAACTGGAAGGCGCCGCCGACCGCCTGCGCCTCGCCTTGCGTGACCCGTTCCCCGTGCACGGATCATCGGTGCGCGTCAAGGCCAGCATGGGACTGGTGCGCCCGGATGCCGACGGCCTGTCGCAGACCTCGGACAGCCTGCTGCGTCAGGCTGATGTCGCCATGTATGCCGGCAAGCGGATGGGTAAGAACACCGCCGTGGTCTACAACCCGCTCGCCGGCGCGGTGGTCGACTTCCCGACGATGCTGCGCGAGGCGCTGGGCGCGCCGCCGAAGGGTTTCCGGCTGGTCTACCAGCCGGTGGTGGCCCTGCCAGGTGGAGAGCTGGTGGCCGTGGAGGCGCTGGCCCGCTGGACGGCGGGCAATGGTGTCGAGATATCGCCGGAGACATTCGTCGCCGATGCCGAAGCGGCGGGCATGGGCGCCGAACTCGATTCGTTGGTGCTCGACATGGCGTGCGGCGAGGCGCGCGCGGCCGGGATCGACCTGGACATCCACGTCAACATCGGCGGGGCCAGGCTGGGCACGCCGGGTTTCGATCAGGTGGTCCGTGAGGTGCTGCAACGCCACGAGATCCCGCGCGGACGGTTGATCCTGGAGATCACCGAGACCGAACCGATCGTCGATCTGGACAAGGCCGCGACGCAGATCACCCGGTTCGGGGAGTTTGGCGTGAAGGTTGCCCTCGATGATTTCGGTTCGGGCTTCAACTCGCTGCTCTACCTGCACTGCCTGCCGGTGGACATCGTGAAGTTGGATCGGACGCTGGCCTCGGATATGGACGCCGGCCGGGACCTGACGCTCTACCGCTCGGTGATCAACCTGTGCGGCGAGCTCGGCTTCGAGGTGATCGCCGAAGGAATCGAGACCGACGACCAGGCCGATATGGTCTGCCGCGCCGGCGGACGGTTCGGTCAGGGGTACCTGTTCGGGCGTCCGGTGCCGATGTCCGAGCTGGCCGAGATGCAGCGCCGTGCCGTGCGGACTATTTAATGGCTGGCCTGGGTTGTAGAAACCGTTAGTATGGAAAGTCCTGCCGAACCTCGGCGGGGGTGCGAGGGGCTGAACGGTTTCGACTTCGCGCATCGAATCAAGGGAAGCGTGCCGGTGCAGGCAAGAGACCACCGTAAGCGTCGTTGCAACCAATTAAGCGCCGATTCCAATCAGCGCGACTACGCCCTCGCTGCCTAAGCGACGGTGTGTCTGTCAGACCGGGAGCGCCCTCGGCCCGGACCCTGGCATCAGCTAGAGGGACCCACCCACGGGTTCGGTCGCGGGACCCGTGGGGACATCAAACAGCGACTGGGATCGTCATCTCGGCTTGTTCGCGTGACCGGGAGATCCGAGTAGAGACTTAGCGAACTGCGCACGGAGAAGTCTTGAGGGAATGCCGTAGGACCCGGGTTCAATTCCCGGCAGCTCCACAAGAAAGGCCCGGACCGCGAGGTCCGGGCCTTTTTCGTGCGCTCACCTGACTCGTGCGCCGACTGCCGGCGCCATACGCGCGGCGCAGTACTCCGTTCGGTGACGCACAGTTTGCCAGGGCACCAGCCTGGTGCAATTAGGATCGGCGGCATGGGGCGAGGGGACAGTTGATGGTCGGCGACAGCGCGCAGTCCGGGGATCAGGCCGGTTCGGGTATCGAGCCGCCGGTCGAACCGCGCATCCGCCGGGCCCTCGGCCTGCTGGAGCGGTTCGCGCCCGCGATCGGCGCCAAGTGGGCCACCGAGCTGTGGTGCACCCCGCCGCAGGTCGACGCCAGCCTGCGGATGCCGCCCGGGGTGCCGCCCAGTGAGCCGATCGAGGCCTTCTGGGACGGGCATCGCATCGCGGGCGAGGCCTGGGGCGAGGGGCCCGCGGTCTACCTGGTGCACGGCTGGGGCGGTTGCCGCGCCCACCTCGGGGTTTTCGTCAAGCCACTGGTCAATGCCGGGCACCGCGTCATCGCCTTCGACCTGCCCGCGCACAACGACTCCGAGACCGGTTCGTTGGCCGAGGGACGCACGCATCTCGTGGAGTGCACCGAGGCGTTCCGCGCCGTCGTCCGCACACACGGGCCCGCCCGCGCGGTGATCGCGCACTCGCTGGGCGCCAAGGCCGCCGCGTTGGCGTTGGCCCGTGGCACCGAGATCGAGCGCATGGTGTTCCTGGCGCCGATGGGTGACTTCGGGTTCTATCTGGACCTGTTCGCCGAGCGGCACGGATTCGGGCCGCGCATCCGCGACGGTCTGCACCGCCGGCTCAGCAAGCGCATCAAAATGCCGCTGTTCGACACCGATCTCGGGGTCATCGGGTCCAACCTGCAGACCCCGACACCGCTGCTGGTCATTCACGACCCCGATGACCCGGACGCGCCGTACCACTACAGCAAGGCGCTCATCGACGACTGGCCCGACGCGGAACTGGTCACCACCCGCGGTCTCGGCAGGCTGGCGCACTACCGGATTCTGCGGCACCGCGCGGCGATCAACGCCGGCGTCGACTTCATCGGCGCTGCGCAGCAATCAGCGGTCTGACCGGACCACGCACCACCGACCGGCGCGCCGCGACCAGGCGCATCAGCCGACGCCGCACCGGAGCGCCCGCCACCGACCCGAAGAGAAAACCGACCAGGAACACCCGGCGGGTGCGCGTCTGGCTACGCCTGCCGACGGCGTAACCGCCCGCCGCGGCCGCGGCGGCGACCACCACGATCAGCGCCAGTGTCCACACCTGCCCAGTCCAACAGCGGCGGGCACCGCAGGGCAATGCTTGTGATCAAACCGAGCCCTGCTCGCGTCGCGCCTTGGCCCGCCGTTTGCCCTCGTGCATGGCGGCGACCCGCGCCACCGGGATGGTGTGGCCCTGCGCGATCAGATCGGCAGGCAATCGCTGCGGCGCGGGCATCTCGGCCGCCCAGGGATCGCCGTCGCCGAGGCGCTCGAGTGCGGTGCGCACGGTGAAATCGGACGGGTGTACCTCGGGCAGCTCCGACCAGGACACCGGAAACGACACCGGGATGCCCGGTTTGAAGCGCGGACTGTAGGCGGCCGCCACCGTCGCCCCACCGGAGCGGGTGGCGTCGACGAACACCTTGCCCGCCCGGTCCTCGACGATGAAAGCCGTTGTGGCGATGGACGGATCGAGGGCCTCGGCGCGCGCCGCGAGAGCCCGGGTCGCGGCGGCAACATCGTCGCCGGCCGCGTCCTCGGTGAGCGGCACGAAGATGTGCACTCCGCGCGAGCCGCTGGTTTTCACGGCGCCGGTCAAACCCGAATCGGCCAGGGCCTGGCGGACCAGCAGCGCCACCGCCACCACCGCGGCGAAGTCCGCACCGTCGGGTGGGTCGAGGTCCAGAATCAGATGGGTGGGGCGGTAGATGTCGGCGGCCAACCCCAGCGCCGGGTGGTATTCGATTGCCCGCTGGTTGGCCAGCCACAGCAGCGTGCGCCGGTCGTCGCACAGCGCGTAGTGGATCTCGCGGTGCGACGCCGCGGCCCACACCGGGACCGTCTTCACCCAGTCCGGCGTGTACTTGGGGACGTTCTTCTGCATGAACGGTGCCCGGCCGCGCAATGCCCGTAGCACCGTCAGCGGCCGATCCGTCAGCACGGGCAGAATCCGGTCGGCGACCGCGTCCAGGTAGTCCACCAGGTCGCGCTTGGTGGCTCCGGCGTCGGGCCCGAGCGGCTGATCCAGGTTGGTCAGCTCGACGCCGGCACGCTGCTCGTCCGCGGTCATCACTCCACTCCACCACAGGATCGGGCCCGGGCTGGCGCTCTCGACGAGCTCGTCGAATGAAGCTGTGAGTTTGCTGTCAGTTCGGTCCACGAGTTGTCATGGTTAAACGGGCTACGTAAGTTACGCGCAGTAGCGATTCTGTAACAGTGACGGGGCCATCGGATGAATGCCAGCAATGGCCAGCGATCGAGAATTGCCCAGCTGATCCGCACGCTCGCCGTGCCGATCGTGCTGGCCTGGCTCGCCATCGTGGTGGCCACCAATGTGCTGGTTCCGTCCCTGGAAGAGGTCGGCGAGGCCAACACCGTCGGGCTGAGCGCCCAGGATGCGCCGTCGATGATCGCGATGAAGCGCATCGGCGCCAACTTCGAGGAGTTCGACTCCGATTCCAACGCCATGGTGGTGTTGGAGGGCGACGAGCCACTCGGTGACGAGGCGCACCGCTACTACGACGGCCTGATCGACAGGTTCGAGTCCGACCCCGCCCACATCCAGCACGTGGCCGACTTCTGGGGTGACACCCTCACCGCGGCGGGCGCGCAGAGCGCCGATGGCAAGTCCGCCTACGTCCAGCTCTACCTGCACGGCAACCAGGGCCAGACGCTGGCCAACGAATCGGTGGCCGCCGTCCGCGATATCGTCGCGCAGAACCCGCCGCCGCCGGGCCTGCACGTCTTCGTCACCGGTGGCGCACCGCTGATCTCGGATCAGCACCATGCCGGGGACAAGAGCATCTTCCTGGTCACGATGATCACCCTCGGGGTCATCCTGGCGATGCTGCTGATCGTGTACCGGTCCGTCGGCACCACCATCCTGATCCTGCTGATGGTGTTCGTCGAACTCGGCGCCGCCCGCGGCATCGTGGCGTTTCTGGCGAACTCCGGGCTCATCGGGCTGTCGACCTTCGCGGTGAACCTGTTGACGCTGATGGTCATCGCCGCGGGCACGGACTATGCGATCTTCGCCGTCGGGCGCTATCAGGAGGCACGCGGCACCGGTGAGGACCGAGAGCCCGCCTACTACAGCATGTTCGGCGGGACCGCGCATGTGGTGCTGGGCTCCGGGCTGACCATCGCCGGGGCCATGCTGTGCCTGTCGTTCACCCGGTTGCCCTATTTCCAGACCATGGGTGTGCCGTGTGCGATCGGCACCCTGGTGGCGGTGCTCGCGGCGCTGACGCTGGGGCCCGCGGTCATCACGATCGGCAGCCGGTTCGGGCGTTTCGAACCCAAGCGGGCCATCCGGTCGCGGGGGTGGCGGCGCATCGGGGTTACGGTGGTGCGCTGGCCAGGACCGGTCTTGGTGGCGACGCTGGCGTTGGCGCTGATCGGCCTGGTCACCCTGCCCGGCTACAAGACCAATTACGATGCCCGTCGTTACCTGCCCACCGATCTGACGGCCAACGTCGGATATGCGGCCGCCGAGCGGCATTTCGGCGCCGCCCGGATGAACCCCGAACTGCTGATGGTGGAAAGCGACCGGGACCTGCGCAACCCGGCGGACTTCCTGGTCATCAACAAGATCGCGAAGTCGATCCTGGCCGTGCCCGGCGTCGCGCGGGTGCAGACCATCACCCGGCCCAACGGGAAACCCATCGAGCACACCACGATTCCGTTCATGCTCAGCCAGCAGGGCGCCACCCAGACCATGAACGAGAAGTACCGCGAGGACCAGTTCGCGGACATGTTGCGCCAGGCCGACGATATGCAGACCAATATCGAGACGATGGAGCAGATGGCGGCCGTCACCCAACAGATGGCCGACGTCACGCACTCGATGGTCGAGAAGACCGAGAATCTGACCGCCGACACGGCCGATCTGCGCGACTACATCGCCAACTTCGACGATTTCATGCGTCCGCTGCGCAACTACTTCTACTGGGAGCCGCACTGTTACGACATCCCGGCCTGCCATGCGCTGCGCTCGGTGTTCGACACGCTCGACGGAATCGACGTGCTGACAACCGATATCGAGACCGTACTCCCGGACCTGCAGCATCTGGACACCCTGATGCCGCAGTTGGCCGAGATCATGCCGCAGAACATCGAGGTGCTGAAGAGCACCCGAGAGTCGATGCTGCTGATGTATCAGACCCAGAAGGGTATGCAGGACCAGGGTTCGGCCATGCAGGAGAACTCGAGCGCCATGGGGGAGGCGTTCGACGATGCCCGCAATGACGACACGTTCTACCTTCCGCCGGAGGCCTTCGACAACGAGGACTTCAAGCGCGGGATGGACAACTTCATCTCACCGGACGGAAAGTCGGTGCGGTTCATCATCAGTCACGACGGTGATCCGGCCACTCCGGAGGGCATCGCCCACGTCGACCCGATCAAACAGGCCGCCCGCGAGGCCATCAAGGGCACGCCGTTGGAGGGATCGAAGGTGTTCCTCGCCGGGACCGCGGCCACCTACAAGGACATGCACGACGGTGCGCAGTGGGATCTGGTGATCGCCGGAATTGCTGCGTCTGCGCTGATTTTCGTGATCATGTTGCTGATCACCCGCAGCCTGGTGGCGGCGGCCGTCATCGTCGGCACGGTGTTGCTGTCCCTCGGGGCATCCTTCGGCATGTCGGTGCTGCTGTGGCAGCACGTGCTCGGCCTCGAACTGCACTGGATGGTGCTGCCGATGTCGGTGATCTTGCTGCTCGCTGTCGGCTCGGATTACAACCTGCTGCTGGTGAGCCGGTTCAAGGAGGAGCTGCACGGTGGGCTGAAGACCGGCATCATCCGGGCGATGGCGGGCACCGGTTCGGTGGTCACCTCGGCGGGGCTGGTGTTCGCGTTCACCATGGCCTCGTTCGCGTTCAGTGACCTGACGGTGATGGCACAGGTCGGTACGACCATCGCGCTGGGGCTGTTGTTCGACACCCTGGTGGTGCGCTCGTTCATGACGCCCGCGGTGGCCGCGCTGCTGGGCCGCTGGTTCTGGTGGCCCAAGATCATCCGGTCGGAGGCCTCCCGTCGCCGGCTGGCCGACAGCGGCGTCAGGGTCTGACGATTCCCGCTCAGCAGGGCAGAGCCCGTACGCTACCTCGGTGAACGCGATCGACCCCGACAAGCTGGCCACCTGCCTGCAGGTGCTCGCCGACGTCGAGGGATTACCCCCTGAGCACCCCGATGCCGTGGCCGTGCGCCGCGCCACCGCCGGGATCTTCAAGTCGGTGCGCAAGGCCCGCCGAGCTGCCAAGCGTGACGAGGTGGCCGCCGCCGACCGCGCCGTCATCGCCGCCACCGCCACCGGAGCGCCCGGGCGCATCGACGACGAGACCGCCGGCCTGCCGCTGGTCTCTGCCACCGCCGGCGCCTCGGCGGGCACCCTGCTGCGCAGCCGGGCCTGCTACGTCTGCAAGAAGCATCACACCGTCGTCGACGCCTTCTACCATCAGCTCTGCCCCGAGTGCGCGGCGTTCAACCACGCCAAGCGCGATGCCCGTACCGATCTGACCGGACGGCGGGCCCTGCTCACCGGGGGGCGCGCCAAGATCGGCATGTACATCGCGCTGCGGCTGCTCCGAGACGGGGCGCACACCACCATCACCACCCGCTTCCCCAACGATGCGGTGCGCCGTTTCGCGGCGATGGAGGACAGCGCGGACTGGCTGCACCGGCTGCGGGTCGTCGGTATCGACCTGCGTGACCCGGCCCAGGTCGTCGCGCTGGCCGATACCGTCGCCGCCGCCGGGCCGCTCGACATCCTGATCAACAATGCCGCCCAGACCGTGCGCCGCTCGCCGGGCTCGTACTCGGCGCTGGTCGAGGCCGAGCGCACCCCGCCGCCGGAACTGGTCTCCAAACTGGTCGACGTCATCTCCTTCGACCGGGTCAGCGACGCGCACCCGGCGGCCCTGACCGGCAGCCTGGGCGAGCACCAGACCCCGCACGCACTCACCCAGCTGGCGCTGGCCGCCCGCAGCGCCTCCCCGGAGCGCATCGCCGCGGGCACCGCTATCGACGCCGGCGGGTTGTTGCCGGATACCGCGTCGGTGAACAGCTGGACCCAGCATGTCGACGAGATCGACGCGATGGAACTGCTCGAGGTGCAGCTGTGCAACCAGACCGCACCGTTCATCCTGGTCAGCCGGTTGCGCCCGGCGATGGCGGCGGCCGCGGCGCGGCGCAAGTACGTCGTCAACGTCTCGGCGATGGAAGGTCAGTTCGGCCGCAAGTACAAGGGGCCGGGCCACCCGCACACCAATATGGCCAAGGCCGCGCTGAACATGCTCACCCGCACCAGCGCCGCCGAGATGCTGGAGACCGACGGCATCCTGATGACCGCGGTCGATACCGGCTGGATCACCGACGAGCGCCCGCACCCGACCAAGCTCCGGCTGGCCGAGGAGGGTTTCCACGCCCCGCTCGACCTGGTCGACGGTGCCGCCCGGGTGTATGACCCGATCGTGCGGGGTGAGGCCGGCGAGGACCTCCACGGTTGCTTCCTCAAGGATTACGCCAAGGCCGACTGGTGACTCAGATCTGTAGCTTCCCGCCGTGCACCGCCAGTTCGGCTCCGGTCATATAGCTGCTCTGGTCCGTGGCCAAAAACAGGACGGCCGAGGCGATTTCGTCGACATGGCCGAGGCGGTGCAGCACCACACCGGCGGACAGACCGTCCAACAGCGCCTTCTCCTGCTCGGCGTCGCCGGCCAATCCGGTCAGGCCGGGCGTCTCGATGGGGCCGGGGACGATGGTGTTGACCCGGATGTTGCGGTTGGCCAGTTCGGCGGCCCAGGTGCGTCCCAGTGAGCGGATGGCTGCCTTGGATGCCGCGTAGAGGCCGAAGCTGGGGGTCGCCTCGGTGGCGGCCGTGGATCCGGTCAGGATGACCGATGCGCCGTCGTTGAGCAGGGGGAGCATCTTCTGCACGGTGAACACCGTGCCGGCGACATTGCGATCGAAGTTGTCGCGGTAGTGCTGTTCGGTCACCTCGGCCAGCGTCGCGAAGTCGCCACCACCGGCGTTGGCGTAGAGAACGTCCAGTCCGCGTCCGGCCGCGGTGATGGCGTCGGCGAGAATGTCCAGGTCGGCGACCTTGCTGATATCGCCCTGCACCGTGTGGGCGCGCGGGCCGATGGCGGCGACGGCCTCGTCGAGGCGGGTGCGATCGCGTCCGGTGACGAAGACCTCGGCGCCCTCGGCGGCGAATCGCTTGGCGCCGGCCAGGCCGATGCCGGAGGTGCCGCCGGTCACCAGCGCTGTCTTGCCGTCGAGCTGTCCCATGATCGTTCCTTTCGTCGAAGTGCTACGACGATCAGAACGTTACGTGACGTATCACCTATTCCGTGGGTGGTCCGGTCAGCACCGTCCACAGGTCGGTGATGTGCCCGTCGGTGATCAGGGCGACGTCGAATCCGGTCATCACCGCGACATCGTCCTCGTCGCGGCGCACCTCCCAGGCCAGGAAGCCGAAGCCGCGGGTCTGGCGGACCGGTCCTGCCGCCGTGAAGTGCATACCGGTCAGGCCCGCTTGCAGTTGAGCCGCTTTGCTATTGAGGGCGTCATGCCCGGTGACGACGCCCTCGTCGTCGGTCCATCGGACTTCTTCGGCGTAGGTGGCGACAATGGCGTCGGCGCGCGCCCGCGGGTCGCGCTCGTTGAAGACGGCGAGCAGGTTCGCCTGCATCAGGTCGCTGACGGTAGCGCTCATCGGAGCCTCCTCATTGGGTGACAAATCACCATTCTAGTGCGGTGTGGGCGGCAGCGAACTGTTCAGATTGAGATTGACGTGGATATGTTCCAGGGCGGTGGTGAACGGCGCCAGCAGGGGAGCGGGCAGCGCGTCGAAGAACAGCCGGCGGACCAGGTCGACGTGCGCGGGCGCGGCCTCCTCGATGGCCGCCCGGCCTTGGGTGGTCAGCACCACGTTCGTGGTGCGGGCATCCTCGGTGCCGGCTTCGCGCCGGGTAAGTCCGCGTTGTTCCATCCGACGCAACTGATGGGACACCCGGCTGCGCTCCCAGCCGATATGGGCGGCCAGATCACCCACCCGCATACCGTCCTCGGCAGCGCCGCTCAGGGCCACCAGCACGTGGTAATCCGACAGCGACAGCCCGGAATCGGCCTGCAGCTGCCGGTTCATCTCGTAGTCCATCCGCAGCTGGACACGCATGAAGGCGACCCAGGCGCGCTGCTGTTCGGGGGTCAGCCATGCCGACCGGCCGTTTCGTGATGTGTCCCGCTTCGTCGCCACGCCGCCGAGTATGCCGCCCCAGTGCACGGTTCGGCGGTATCCGGTACGCGCAGCGTTTGCTCGCCGATGTTTCAGTTACAAGATCAACGGGCAGCATGATGTGATGTCTGAAATCCGCGCCAACCTGAGCGCGGCCGATGCGTTTGCCCCGGACGAGATCGCGCTGCGTCCGCGAAACGTCCAGTTCGATTGGTCGACGCCTCCGCTGCACTGGATACCCGGCGATCCGTACGCCTCGCACTCGGCCACCGCACTGAACCTGTTGTTGCCGGTCGCCGAGCGCTGGTTCAGCAAACTGCTGGCCGATGCGCTGGAGTATGTCCGCGATGATCACCTGCGTGAGGAGATCATCGGCTTCATCGGCCAGGAGGCCGTGCACGCCAAGACCCACGACGAGGTGCTCGTCGACTACCTGCGCCGGCACGGGATCGATCCGGGACCTTTCCTAGTCCAGCTGGAGTGGGTCGTCTCGCAGTACGACCAGCGGCTGGCCCGCGCCAGTGCGGCCGACAGGCGCAAGGCGATCGCCTCGGGAACGCACGCCCTGAGTGCGGCCGAACACTTCACCGGTGTACTCGGGTCGTGGGCGCTGAACAACAACTGGGATGAGCTCGACGTCGATCCGATCCTGTCCGATCTCTACCGCTGGCACGGCGCCGAAGAGGTCGAACACCGCCACGTGTCCTACAACGTGGCCAAGTACTTCGGCATGGATTACATCGCCCAGGCCGCGGCCGGGCTGATGGTCAGTGCGGCGTTGCCGATCGTGCTGCTGCGCGGTCTGAAATTCATCGTGCGGGCCGACCCGGCGCTGCCCAATCTCGGCTATGCGCGGATAATCTGGAAACTGCGCAAGTCGGCCAAGGCCGGGGCCGTCCCGGGACTGGGCTTCTGGGTGCGTTCGGGTCTGACCTTGCTCAAACGCGACTACAACCCGGCCGATGAGGGCAGCACGGCGCAAGCCGTGGCGTATCTGGCCAGTTCCCCGGCAGCGCGCGCCTTTTCATGAGCCGAGTGTCGCGGCTGCTGCGACCGTACAGTGGCGAACCGCCGCCCGGGTTGTATCGATCCACCTCCGACCGATTGATCCGCATTGCCGGTGCGGCGGTACCGCACTTCCTCTCGGTGGTCATGCGGCTCACCGCCGATGAGGATCTGCCCGAGTTGCCGGCGGCGGTGAACCGCCGGACCATGCGGGTGGCCGCACGCGATATCGTCGCCCGCGATCCCGACGTGGTGGCGCTGACGCTGGCCTCCGCCGACGGTGAGCCGTTGCGGGGGTGGCATGCCGGCGCCCATATCGACGTGTACTTGCCGTCGGGACGGACCAGGCAGTACTCGCTGTGCGGCGACCCCGATCGGGTGGATGAGTACCGGATTGCGGTGCGGCACAACGCCGACGGTCTCGGAGGATCCGCGGAGGTACATCAGCTGGCGGTGGGGCAGGAGCTGGAGGTCAGCGTCCCGCGCAACGCCTTCCTGATGCCGCTGCCCGGCTCCGGATCGCGGGCCGCGCGGCTGCGTTTCATTGCCGGCGGCATCGGCATCACCCCTATCCTGCCGATGGTCCGGTTGGCCGAGCAGCAGGGGGTGCCGTGGACGCTGCGCTACACGGGGCGGTCCCTGGACAGTCTGCCCTTCTTGGGCGAGCTGGCCGCTTTCGGCGACAAGGTGACGGTGCGCTCCGATGACGCCGGATTACCCACTGCTGCAGACCTTCTCGACGGCGTCGACGGGTCGACCGCGGTCTACGCCTGCGGCCCGCCGCCGATGATGGAGATGGTCGGACTGGCCTTGCCGATCGGCACAGAACTGCATGTCGAACGGTTCTCCCCGTTGCCGGTGGTGGACGGGGCGCCGTTCGAGGTGGCTCTGAGCAGCGGCGAAGTCGTTGCGGTGCCGGCAAATCAGAGCACGCTGGCGGCTTTGCGGCAGAGCCGACCGGATGTCAGTTACTCGTGCCAGCAGGGCTTCTGCGGGACCTGCGTGCAGCGGGTCACGTCCGGCGAGGTGGAGCACCGCGACGTAATTCTCTCCGAGGCTCAGCGGGCCGCCGGCGACATGCTGGTCTGTGTGTCGCGGGCGCGGTTCCCCGGTGAGCGGCTCACGCTCGACCTGTAGCTACGGCGTGAGTTCTGCGCCCGCGGTCAGCAACACCAGCAGGAGATCGCGAGCGTCGGCGTTATCGGGCTCGTCGAACAGCCGGTCGCAGGCCTTCTGTACCATCCGCTGCCAATTATCGTGGGGCACAACGCGGTGGTGGTCGTCGATGCCGAGGAGCGTGCGCAGCTGATCGAACGCCTCCGTGTTGTGCGGATCGCGGTACAGAAGATCGCATATCGACTGGATCTGCTCCCGCAGAGCGGAATTCATATCCGACTCTGGATTAGATTTGCCGAGACGCGCCCGGCGCGAGCAATTGCCTGCTGATGAACCATGTCTTCGGATACGTCCGAATCGCCCCCGCGATGAACCATATGTGCATATTGCAGTACCCCATGTCGATATTGCAAGGCTGGACACTTGTATGGTTTAGCCGCACTGCTGTATTGTCGGACGGTGGCAGGCACCGTATTCCTTCGTCCGTCCGCCCCGGTCGAGCCATCCACCCGGGAGCGCATCATCAGCGCTGCCGTGAAATCTTTTGCCCAGCACGGCGTTTCACATACCCCGCTCCGGACTGTTGCCGATTCGGCGGGTGTCAGCGTCGGGCTGGTTCAGCATTACTTCGGCAATAAGGCCGGGTTGATCTCGGCGGTCGACGAACACGTGCTGAAGGTGTTCGGCGAGGTTCTCGAGGCTGATCCGCTCCCAGAACCGCCCGGCGAGCAATCCGAGGCGCTGCGCGGGCGATTCGCGGAGCTCTTTCACAAGTATCCCGACGTCACCGACTACGTCGCGCACGCGCTGAGCCAGGGTGACGAGATCGGCAATGTCATCTTCGACGGGCTGCTGCAAATCAGCATCGCGCAGGGTGAGGGATTCTCCGCCCAGGGGCTCGTCCGGCCCGACCTCGACTCCATCTGGGGCGCCATCAACCCGCTGATCCTGCGGGTCGGCGCCATGATCCTGCGTAACCACATCGAGCGGCACATCCCGGCCCCGTTCTACACGCCCGAGCAACTGCTGCGCTGGGACACCGCGGTCGCCTCGCTGATTCGCCGGGGTCAGTTCATCCCGGGCGTGTCGGACTAGGCACGGCCGGGCCGGTCAGCGTTCGAGGGGTACGCACGGACCGGCATTCGACGCGATCCGCGGAGCACTCGGGGGATGTGCTTCGCGGATCGCGGCGGGGGTGAGCGCCTGATGCAGTGGTACCGGGCGCACGCCCGCGCATCTTGGGTCGCATTGCTTGTTGTCGTGTTGGTGGCTGTGGCGTCGTGGCTGTGGCGTTCGTCAGAGCCTGACGGTCCCTCGCTCGGCGAGTATGGATCTGACAAGCAAAACGAGTGGGCAGCGCGCCTTGTTGCCGGGTTGAATACGCATGAACCGGAACAGGTTCCGGTTCATAGGGTCAACGGTCAGTTGACCTCCGAACAGCGGTCCTCCATCAAGGAGGTCATGCCTGCTCGTGGATGTATGTATCAACTAGTGAGCGTCGAAGACCGCGGGGAACAGCGGCAGCTAGACGCTCCCGGACTCTCGACACCCGTGTCGACGTATCGCTTCAACGCAAAGGTCGACGAGCTGTGCGAAGGACAGCCGCCACGCGTGCGCGAGTTCGGGGTCGTTGCCATTGCTGACATGGGCTACTGGGAGCCGTTTGTCTTCGCAGAATGATCGAATCGTCGGAGAGCGGGCGTCGGCCTGTGCAGGCGACGACTCTGCGGGTCCTTGCTGAGAACGTCTTCAGCTGATCTTCCGCAGGTCAGGGGCAAAGTTTGCTGAGGTGGCGGATGTCGATTACCTCCCGTTCAGGCTGACGCCCTAAACTGCGGTCTGACCCTGACAAGTGGCCCGGTATGTGCCGCTCACGCCGCACTCACCCGAGGACACCTTCCATGGCGATCGCCGACGTGCCTGCCTACCTGCATCTGACAAGCGCGGATGTCGAGGAGATCGCGTTCGAGCTCGACGTCATCCGCCGCGATATCGAGGATGCGCTCGGTGCCAAGGACGCGGCCTACATCCGGCGCGTCATCCACTTCCAGCGCGCCCTGGATGTCGCCGCGCGGTTGGTGATCGCCTGCAGCAAGTCCAAGACCGGCTGGCTGGTCGGCACGGGCGCGTTGGCGTACGCGAAGTCGATCGAGAATATGGAGCTCGGCCACAACATCTCCCATGGTCAGTGGGACTGGATGAACGACCCGGAGATCCACTCCAACACCTGGGAGTGGGACATGGTCGGGGCGTCGGCGCAGTGGCGGTACTCGCACAACTATCGACACCACGTGTACAGCAATGTGCTCGGCATGGATGAGGACATCGGCTACCGGCTGTTGCGGGTCACCGAGGACCAACCGTGGCGGCTGTGGTATCTGGCGACGCCGTTGCGAAACTTCGTGCTGGCGGCCATGTTCGAGTGGGGCATCGCTCTGCACGGCCTGCATTCGGAGAAGCTGCGCGACGACCCGGCGGTGATGGCGGGGGAGAGGCGCACGTTCTTCGGCAAGGTCGCCCGGCAGTTGAGCAAGGACTACGTCTTCCTGCCCGTGCTGAGCGGGCGGCGATGGCGTCGGACGTTTACGGCCAACTTCACCGCGAACACCATCCGCAACCTGTGGGTGTACGTCAACATCATCTGCGGGCATATCCCTGACGGCGCTGAGACATTCGATCCCGCCGTGGTGAAGGACGAGACCCAGGGCGAGTGGTACCTGCGACAGCTACTGGGCACCGCGAACTTCAAAGCCGGTCCCGTGCTGGCGATCTCGGGCGGGCATCTGTGCTACCAGATCGAGCATCACCTGTTCCCGGACCTGCCTAGTGTCCGGCTGCCCGAGGTGAGTGAGCGGGTGCGGCTGCTGTGCGAGAAGTACGACCTGCCGTACAACTCGGCGTCGCTGCCGCGGCAGCTGTTCCGGACGCAGCGGATCATTCACGGGTTGGCGGTGCCGCGGTGGGTTTATGCGGCAGTAGGACGGTTGAAGCGGTAGCCGCACTCTACTGAGAGGTTGGGGTTCGCTCCCGCCGCCGTACTGCTCGGTCACAAAAGCGGTCCAAATGTCTGCAGTGTCGGGTTCTTTCACTCGGCAAGCCGCTTCAGGGCCCGTTCGTCAGTGAGTTCTTCGCGAAGGTCCGGGTGAAGCCAGTAGAATCGAACCCATTCACGAAGCTGTTTCCCCTCCGGAGTGAACGATGCGCCGGGCATCGAGATCACGCTGTCGTCGGACATCACCATCGCAATTGCGTCGGCGGTGGGCGCATTTTGGTTCGGGGGAGTCCCTGTGATGTCGACAACCTGCTTCCAGTCACCGCTCTGTGGTCGCGAGCCCTGAGCGACCATGAATCCACTGGGCGTGAGGCGAAGATACTTGAGGCTGCCACGGCGTAGCGTTCGCCACACGATCGGTGCCCCCATCAGCGCAACGACCGCAGCGACGAACGGGAGGGCGTAGCGCAATTGCTCCGGCACTGGAATTTCCACCAGCCCAAGTGGAACGAGTGCCGCTGTCAGGCCACTGGCGATTGTCAAGCCCAGAAGGGCGATCTGAAGTGACACATCGACCCCACGGTCCGGCCGGACCGTGGTTCCCGCGTCGTCGAACTCTCCGCGTGGTGCTACTTTACCTGGCACCGTCTTGACGAAAGGGGCGATGAAACCGAAGGAAAACATCGCGAATCCGATTGCTGTCAAGGCGGTCAGCAGCTCACCATGTCCGATGTTGATGACCGCCCACACAATACAGAGCGCGCCGAGCGGACCGAACAAGACTCCACAGAGAATGGCGAGCGGCACGAGCTTCATTTGGGACATACTATGTTGCCGACAATGCCGCCGACATAACCGAATGTCCATCCACCGGCCATACTTCCGCCTGCAGCGAATACCGGTGCGAGCTCGGGCATGCCTACTGCTGAGACTCCTGCCGCCGCCAAAGTGCCACCTACGTATCCGCCACCGACTCCTGCACCTCCGGAAATACTGGCAACGCATGCATCGTGAAATGTCTTTGCGGTAACCGTGTCGTACAGCGCCGTCGCTACGCCCAACGCCGGACCGCCGTATTTTGCGGCCTTTCCAAGGTCTTCCACCGACTGGGGCGACAGCATGGGTATCCCACGCTTCGTCTGCTCTTCCAGTCCGGTCAAAGCACCTCCGACCATGGTGAGCGAAGGATGTGTGAAGAACGCATCTGGCAGGACGCCCTGGCGCCCGTCAGCAGCTATCACTCCTCCAGTGGTAGTGCCATCTGATGTCTGAGTCATGGTGACCTCGGTACCGTCGGCAAAGGTGATGGATGTGAACTTAGATCCGTCGAAATTTGTCTTGTCTTGCGAGAACGTGCTTGAAATCTTGTTCCCGTGCCTGTCGTAGTACGTGTCGATAACGGCGGGGGCGTATTCGTTCCACTCGGTGATCTCGTGACGGCTGCCGTCCATCATCGTCAATGTCTTACGCCGTTGCCCGTCTTTGGTTGTCCATGCATGGCTTTCACGCACAGTCTGAGCCATGTCGTGATCGCGGATGACACCTTGTTGAATGAGTCCATCGAGTGACATCGGGTTCGGCACCTCGTCGGCCGGCCGGTGCGCCCCCGATGACGGATCCAAGCCCGGAAAGCTATTGGGTGCAGGCGGAGTGAATCCAAAGTGTTGTGCTGCGGACTGAACTGCTGACGCTGTCGCGTTGTCGGCATCCCCGAGAGCCACCAACAGCCGATTGATCTCGATTTGCTCTGTTTGTGCTTGCGCGAGCAACGCTGCCGCTTTCTCTGCCGAGACCCGAGCAGGTTTGATGATCACAACCCACATGTCCGTCACTTGGAGCTCGCCAGCATCGATTTCATCAGCATGGCTCAACAGGGAAGTCCGAGCACCTCCGATTGAACCGCTGCCTCGATCAAAGGCGGTCGCCACCGCCTCGCTGTAGTGCGCGAGATTCGAGGCTGTGTCCGTGGCGCGCCGAAACATCGACGACGCCGCATCGTGCGCTTGGCCTGACCACGCTGACGACTCGGGCATCGCGTCGATTCGTTCGTCGAGATCTCGTATCGCCTTGTACACGGATTGGCCCGCATCATCCAACGCCGATGCTGCAGGGGAGAGCGTCTCGGGGCGCCAGCTGCGTAACCGCGGGCGTGACGGAAGCATCGATCAGAACAACCCGTCAAACTGACTGGCCAAGGCATTGTCGTCCACCTCGTACCGGTCGCCTGCGCCGCGGACCGCTACTCCCATGCCTGCCACGTTCTCCGCGATTGTGTCCGACCGTTGGGTCAGGTGCTCACCGACGAGCCTCGCGGCCCACTGGGTGGTCGAGCCAGGTAGTCCGTCAGCTGCTGTAGATGCCTTGAGTCCGACCTCGGTGCTGGTGACGACGCTGGATGCCGTCTCCACCTGACGCGAGAACGCCCGCAGTAGTTCCGGGTCGACTAACACCAGTTCCCCCTGTCCTTCGACCAACGAATCAGTTTCTTCCTGTTCAATGTTATGACTGATTTCATAGACCGCCGACAGGGATTTGAAAGGCACGAAACGTGCGCCTTCGCGGCGTGTGTCGGTGTCCGGGACGCGGCGTGAAGTGCAGACGGTGTCCGATTCCCGGCTCGCCGTTGAATGTACAAGCTCGCGCGCTGTTTCCGCGATAGCCGTGGCCATCCCAGTCGGGGCCGCCACCCGCCAGATCGCTGGCGTTGGGATCTGTTGGCGGTGACCAGGACTCAGATTCCATGCGGCGGTGGGGGCGTTCCGTGACCGACGATGATTTGACCGGGCGAAGACTTCTGTTCCGAATCGATATCGTCTCAGTAGGTGCAACCGAATTCTCGCAGCTTCTGCGCGACCGGTCCGGGCAGATCGGCAAGGCGGACCGGCCCAGCCGTAGATTGCTTCCATCGGTGGTCGAGATGCCGCTTGCCGAGCGAACCGTCTTTGAGCACTCGCTGTCCCCAGACCCTCACGTCCGCCAGCGAGCCGCCCTTCCACTCAGCTGTAAAGTACTGAGGTCGGAATATCTGTTCGAACGGGACTCCGTTCACCCCGCATGCCATGTTCGGCAGCGCGTCGGGTGCAAGTGGGAAGCGTTCGCTGTGATCCGCAATCA
This sequence comes from Mycolicibacterium neoaurum VKM Ac-1815D, assembly GCF_000317305.3. The sequence continues at coordinate 2,028,997 of NC_023036.2, forward strand.
TGGTTGAGTCCTTCGCCGGCTGGCGGTCACGACTGTCCGCACCGCAACGCGGAACGAGGTGGATGGTACAAACGACGGCAACAACATTCGCAAGGATCGGGTCACTTGTATGTTCAATCCAGCCAGGTGGCAGATTGCACATGTGGACGTTCAACTGATCAATGACGTCGAAGGGCCGCACCGGTGAGGCCTGCCGCATCGTCGGCCTCGGTGCAGTCCCGTATGAGTCGGCAGCGTCGACGCGACACCAAGCCAGAACTGCTCGTCAGGCAGATTCTGCACTCGCGGGGTATCCGCTATCGAGTCAATGCCGCGCCCGAGCCGGGGATGCGATGTAGGGCCGACATTCTGTGGCGGGGCTTGCGGCTGGCAGTCTTCATCGACGGTTGCTTCTGGCACGGATGTCCCGTTCATGCGACCAGGCCCAAGGCGAATGGAAGGTGGTGGGCTGAGAAACTCGACGGAAACATCCAGCGCGACCGGCGTACCGATCTGGAGCTCACCAATCGTGGCTGGACGGTATTGCGGTTCTGGGAGCACGAGAGGCCAAGTACGTGCGCCGATGCCATCTGCACCAAGCTTGCAGAGCTTAGCGCGGTGAAGCGGTCCGCTCAATCCAGCGCGACAGGTACCTGATCCGCGAGTCGCCTGCCGAGCGGCACAGGCCGTCCGTCCATCCATGACGAATCGATCGTTCGGTCCAGCTCGTCGAGATCCAACTCGATGTCGAGGGCGTGAGCCAGAACGTGCACCGCCAGGCGGGGCGGGATCGCGTTTCCGATTTGTTGCCCGATGTCGAGACCGGACCACGGATAATCGAGCGGGAACGTCTGCAGTCTCCCCGCTTCCTGATAGGTGAAGCGGTCCTCGTCGCCATCCTTCAGGTGAAGGCGATTGCGCATCACCTTTCCCGTTATGGTCGCCGACGGTTCATCGGAGCGGCGCCGGCCTCGGTTGCGAGGATCCCCCCCGCTACCGTAATTCGAGATCACGGTGAAATGTTCTCGATGGTTCAGCGCTTCGCCCATCGAAACCCAAGGCTTGAGCTCCAACGCGCCCTGCTCTACTCCGCTGCGCCGGTAGGCTTGATGGGTCGGCGCAGGCAGCGACACTCTCCCGTCGCCGAGTCGCGCGATCAGGATTGCCCGTCGCCGTGTCTGCGGAACACCGAACTCCTCCGTCCGGAGTATTCCCGAAGCGACTCCGTAGCCGTTGCGTCTGAGGATGCTGCCGTACACCTCCCAGACCGGAAGAACTGCAGGGACCTGTTCGAGGACGATTGCTCGGAAGGGCCGGCGCGCACGCATGGCGAGTAGTGCCCAGCGCAAGGGCTCGAGGACCAGCCCGGTCCTGTCGTCTGCGAACCCACCGCGCGGGATTCCGTCACTTGGGTCGGCCGCCATGTCTTCGGCCTGCTCGACGATCTGGTCCAGGGCCTGCCTGCCCGAACCGGTGCCTGCGACGGTGAACGTCTGGCACGGCGGTCCGCCGGTCAGCACGTTGGCTTCGGGGAAACTGTCGGGACCGAAATCTCTGACATCCCCCTCGTGAGTCACGAGGCCGGCCGCACGGCGGGTGGCGCACGCATTCGGATCCCACTCGATGCCTTCTACCGGGATCTCCAGCCATGTCGCACCGACGTCCAAGCCGCCCGGACCGGCGAACAGGTCGATGATCTGTGGCTGCGGCTCCGTGGTGACGTCTTCCCGCGGCATGCCACAGATGCTAGCCGGCGCGCGTTGCATGCACCACGGCGGCGCGCAGCTGATTTCCGTCGGACCGCCGGTACCGAATACAGCCGATCGTGAGATCTTCTCGCGGAGTGACAACAAATTGTCGGACGCGAATGATAGACACACTTATGAGGCGACGTTCAGCGTCGCAGTCAATATTTGCTGTCGGTGATTGGTGGGGGCTGAGCCGTGGTAGCCAGGAGTTGGACCGATCCTGATCCTGCGTTGGGGGGACTGGTCGATGATTTTCGCGATCGATGTATTCGGGTCTACATCGAGGATCCGAACCGCGTGGAGGAGGACGCCGGCAAGGAGCGCGGTATTGCTGAGGGCGGGTATGGCCGCAAGCAGATCCAGGAACTCGTCCAGAACTCGGCCGATGCGCTCCAGGGCGCACCGGGACGCATTCAAGTCAGCCTGACCGACGGCGCGCTCTATGTCGCGAACGAGGGTAAAGCGTTCGAGGACACGGGTGTTCGAGCCCTGCTGTACACTCACCTGTCCAACAAGATCGGCACCGAGATCGGGCGGTTCGGGTTGGGATTCAAGTCGATCAGTGGCATCTCGGACAATCCGCAGGTCTTCAGTCGATCGGTGTCGTTCGAGTTCAGTCGAGCGCAGTCGGCAGATCAACTGTCGACCGAGCTGGAACGGCACTATCAACCGTCGGACATCCCGGCGCTTCGCCTGGCGTGGACGCTCGACCCGGTGGCAGAATTTCGCACCGACCCGCATCTCGCCGAGCTGTCGACGTGGGCGACCACCGTGGTCAAGGTGCCGCTCAAGGACGGAGCGGAATCGCAGCTTTCCACTGAGATGGAGGAGTTCGACGAGTCTTTCAATCTTTTTGCGCCGCATGTACGGATCCTCGATCTGGTCGATCACATCAAGCCTGTGTCACGCCGATTTGCGGCTTCGAAGAAGGGGAACCGGGTCACCCTGACGACGCCGGATGGCGACAGGGAGTGGTTGGTCGTATCCAAACAGCACGAGCCTTCATCCCGCGCGCTGGAGTCGGCAGGTCATTCGGCTCGGAGGGATTCGGTCATGGTCAGCTGGGCGCTGCCCTTGAGCGGTGCGGTGGGTGTCGGCCGGCTGTCCGCCTACTTTCCGGTGAAGTCCGATGTCACCCTCAGCGGCCGGATCAACGCACCTTGGAAGCTCTCTGACGACCGAATCAACGTGATCGAGTGCCTGTTCAATCTGGAGATTCTCGAAGATGTCGTACCTAAGCTTGTCGTCTCGGCGCGGAAGGATCTGGTCGACGACGACGCTTATGGCCGATACATCGATGTTCTTCCGGCCCGCGGCAAGGAAGCCAGGAGTTGGGCCGACAAGGTACTCAATGAGCCCGTTTACCGGGAACTGAGGGACTCACGGTGTCTGCCCGATCTGGACGGTCAGTTGCGGGCGCCGTCTGCGCTGCAGCGTGTGCCGGACGACGTCATGGAATACGCCAAGATGTGGCTGGCGGTCGCGGGCAATCGTGGCGACTGGGTCCACCCGGAATGCACCAGCACCACTGAGCGAAGGTCCAAAGTGGATCGCCTCATGAGCGACGGCGACCGCGTGAAGCCTCCAGGCAGGGTGCTTCATTGGCTGCAGTCGGTTGTGGCGGAGCCGGGGCCGAGCCAGTCCGCAGCAGCGGTCGAGTTGGCTGCGCAACTGATCGGCAAAGGCGGCAACACGGAAATGGAAGTCCGAGACGCCCGGATCGTGCTCCTTGAGAACGGGTCGATGGCCCAGCCGGTACGCGGGCGCTGCTTCCTGCGGACCAAGCCGGACCAGCAGGGCAGCTCGTTCATTGACAGCGATGTAGCAGCGCGTGCCACGGCAGTCGCCGCACTGGAGGCGCTCGGAGTCACCGCCTTCGAAGACGGCGGCGAGATGCTCCAGTTACTCACCGAGCTCAGGCGCACGGGCAAGGTGGACTGGGACGAATTGTGGATTGCAATGCGTGGGTCTGGTGTTCACCGGGTTCATGAAGCCTTCGAGAGCGTCCTCGAAGGTCGCGCCGCGCGAATCATCAACGTGAAGAACGGTAATGGCCGATGGGTGCTCCCGCAGGGCCTGTACTTCGCGGGCGAATGTCTGAAACAGCTCCGAGAGGATGGCGACTACCTGGTCGACGGCGCGTACCACGCCAGTGATCAGGAGCTTCTGTACATGTTGGGGGTGCGATCCCGGCCGTCACGGATGGCTGCTGGGTCGACTGAGCGGTGGGTGTCGAAGTACGCGAACGAGGTCCGGCATCGGATCGGTGACGAACTCTCGCTGGGAGTCCAGCCGCGTCAAGCGCTCGTCATCGATGGCCTTGATGCTGTTCTGGGACCCCTCGAATGTCTGCCTGACCTCAGCGTCACCAACCGGACCGCTCTGACTGTCGCCCTCCTCAACGATGTTGACGTCCCGCGTGTAAGAGTCAGCCACCCGAACGTACCGAAGACCGCCCGCTACGTCGCGCCCGAAATCTGGTGGGCGAGGCAGGAGGGCTTCTTGCCGACAGTGCTCGGACCGACACCGATTTCTGACGCTTTCGTCGCTCACGTGGAGGACGCACCGGACGGACTGCTGCCGTGTGTGACCCAGGTTGTTCTTAGCCCCGACGCTGAGCGGGTACTGAAGCTGAAGACGAAAATCAGCGATCTCGAACCGACCGGGTTCCGCAAGCTTGTTCAGGCGCACGTCGCAAAGAACGACATTCAACGTGTGAGCCAGAGCTATGCGTGGTGGTGCTGGACTCACGAAGAGGTTGGCCCGCCGGAGCTGATGTGGATACACAGAGGCGGCGAGTGGTCGGAATGCGAGCGCACCAGCGTTGCCGTGGTGCACAGTTCGGATGCGCTGGCCGAGCTTGAGCAGTTCGGCATACCGTGCATATTGGTCGACTCCGCCGAAGATGTGCATTCCCTCAGCACATTCTGGGGATGTCTGGAAGATCGCGGCCTACCCGTGACCTACTCGTACGAAACGAGTGCAGAGCCCGTCCTCCTCAGCGACGTGTTCCCGGTGCTGGACGCGCTTGAAACCGATGGCGAACTCGATGGTCTGATCCTCCAGAAGTGCCTCTCCCTGAGCAAGGTTGCAGCCGTTCCAGGACAGCCGGAAGTGCGCATTGCATGCGCATCCGGCCGTGAGTCGAACCGAATTCTTGTCACCGGAACCACCGACTCACAAATGCTGAAACAAGTTCTGGGGCAGCTGCTCTACGACGATTCCGATCGACACGTGGACGCGCTACTCAAGGACATGGACAGAAGGAAGAACTCCCAGCAGGTCCGTGCGGTGAGAAACGCGAGATCAGATGCTGAACGTCTCCTCATGCTCGTCGGAGAAGATCGACTACGACCGCTCATCCCGAAGGATGCTCTCAGCTACCTCGTCAACGAGGGCACTCTGGAGCCGCGCGGGCATGCGCTGGCCGAGTTGTGTGTGAGCATGCTGGGTGTCCGTGCGCTGGAACGTGCTTGCAAGGTCGATCCGGCTGGACTTCCCGTCGCGCCACCCTCCACCTGGGCGGGATCGTTCGCCACCCGAAAGTGGGTGAACAACTTCGGCTTCGGCGACGAGTGGGCGGGACGGCCGGCACGGCAGCGAAACAAGCCGACCGAGTACATCGACGGCCCGACGCAGCTCGAGAAACTGCATGACTATCAGCAAGTGGTGTCAGAACGACTGCGCAACGTGTTGATCAGCAACGAACGCGCCTACATTTCGCTGCCGACGGGTGCGGGCAAAACACGCGTGGCGGTCCAGACGATCATCGAAGCCATCAGTTCTGGCGACCTCGACCGGTTCAGCTCGAGCGGCGCCTTCGCCGGCCCGATCCTGTGGCTGGCAGACGGGGAAGAGCTCTGCGAGCAGGCTATCGATGCGTGGTCTTATTTGTGGCGTTCTGTCGGACGGCAAGACACACAACTCATTTGCAGCCGGTTCTGGTCGTCCTACGAGATGGAAGAGGAGGTCGGCGGTGTCCAGGTCGTCGTGGCGACATGGCAGAAGATCAAGTCGCGGGCCGTCGGCAACGACTCATATGCCTGGTTGGCCGAAGCACCGATCGTCATCATCGACGAGGCGCACGGTGCCTACACCCCCTCTTACACAACAATTCTGGAGTGGCTGGGTCGATCGATCCGAGAGCGCGACAAGACACTGGTCGGGCTGACGGCAACGCCGTTCCGAGGACGCCGTGACAGCGCGCAAACCGAACTGTTGCTTCGGCGATTCGGTGGCAATCAGCTGGACGAAGGAGTGTTCGGCGAGGATCTCCCGCAGGTGCGGCTGCAGCGGGATCGGGTGCTCGCGCGTGCCCGTCTTGAGATCATCGACGGCGTGTCCATCGACCTGTCTGACCGTGAGATCGATGACTTCAAGAAGCTCGGATGGTTGGCCAAGAGCGCCGAGATCCGTCTCGGTCGTAACGAGGACCGTACCCGTACGATCGTCGACTCGATCATGGGTAGGCCACAGGACTGGCAGATCGTGGTCTTCGCCGCATCGGTCGAGAACGCCCAGACTCTCGCGACCCTGCTGACACTCCAGGGCCGATCCGCGGCGTCGATCGATCAAGACACGAGCCCCGAGGATCGGAGGGTGGCAATCGAGCGGTTCAAGGCGGGAGAGCTGAAGGTACTGACGAACTACGCGGTGCTGTCTCAAGGGTTTGACGCGCCGAAGACGGATGCCGTGTACATCACCCGTCCAACCAGCAGTGAGGTTCGATATATGCAGATGGTGGGTCGAGGTCTACGCGGGCCGAAGAACGGTGGTACCGAAGAAGTTCTCATAGTCAACATGCTCGACAACCTCCTTGAGTTCGCCGACAGCATCGTCTACGAGACCTTGAAGGAGATTACCGAAGCAGATCAGGTCCAGGAGTCCGCCGGTGTCGGGTGAAACCATGTGGGAGGTCGAGCTCAATGATGAGCAACTCAACGTAGTCGAAGCACCCGCTGACGCGCGGCTACTGGTGATCGCTGGAGCCGGCCAAGGCAAGACCGAGGTTGTGGTCAGCCGAATCCGCAGCCTCGTCCAGGACGAGGGGCTGGTGCCCTCGGATGAGGTACTCGTCCTGAGCTTCTCCCGTGCCGCGGTATCTGCTGTCCGAACCCGGTTGGATGTGCGGGACGTGGCCGCACCGAACGTCCGGACCTTCGACTCGTTCGCCAGCGTCTTGTTGCTGGCGGTTGACATCCAACCCGAAGGCAGTTTCGATGCCCGCATTCGCCGTGCGACGCAGGTGCTCAGGGAGGCGAAACAGCCGCCTGAAGACGTGGAGTTCCTGCGACACGTCATCCTCGACGAGGTACAAGACCTGGTCGGGGACCGGGCAGATTTCGTGCTGGCGCTGCTGAACCGGCTTGACAAGAATGCCGGAATCACAGCGCTCGGAGACCCACTGCAGGGGGTATACGACTTCCAGCTCGATGATTCTGTCAGCAGGACTTCCGCAGCGAAGGTCTTCGAAACGTTGACCGAATCCTTCGGCTGCGACACCGTCGGCCTGGGCAAGAATTACCGAGCCCAGGGAAAGATGCCGAAACAAGCCGTTGTCCTGGGTGAGAAGCTTCGAGAACTCGACGATGGCGACATTGCCGAGGAACTGATCGAGGATCTGTTGCTCGACATTCCGGATCGGGGAGAGATCGCCGATTGGTACAGCCTCGTCACCCCGGACCGAGGTAAGAGGACTGCGGTCCTGTGCACGACCAATGCAGAAGTACTACGGGTCTCGCGATACTTCAACGAAAAGGCTGTGGCGCACGCTGTCCGCAGGCAGTCCCAGGATTTCGGTGCTGCGCGGTGGATTGCAGGTGCTCTCGGTCCGCTGCCCGGACCAAAGGAACGCCAATCTGAGGTCGAAGCCGCGCTCGAGCGTCTGTTGACCGAGAACGATGTGTCGCAGAAGTGGGCGGAGCTGAAGTCCATCGAAGGCCGCACGAGTAGTTATGATTCGTTGGACATCAGCAGAGTTCACAGTCTTGTCAAGGCACGGGCTTTACCGCTCCCCCTCACAGAACCCGACTACAGCTCGGTGATCGTGTCGACCATCCATCGCGCCAAGGGCTTGGAGTTCGATACCGTCTTCATCGTCGATCCCAACTGGTTGCCGGAAGACGAGGAGAGCTGGACGAGGGTGCGTCGCGAATACGTGGCATTGAGCCGAGCGCGCGATCACATCTACACCTGCAGGTTGCCCCAGTCGAAGACGAAGATCAAGGCCGACGATCGGCTCGGCCGGTTCAAAGAGGAAGCCTGGAGCAGGAAGAAGCGCGGGGCGACATGGACCAAGGCCTTCGAATTCCTTTACGGCGACGTGGAAACGGCATACCCGGCATCGACACACACAGTCGATGCCAGTCAGATCCAACAGACACTGCGATCGTTGGATCAGGTCGGCATGAGAGTTTATGCGGAACTCGACGAAGCCGAGTCCACCGATGAATCCCCGTCGTACCTGCTGGTGACACAAGATCAGCAACCTCTTGGACGCACCAGCGCTGCGTTCGATAGCACCTTTCAGAAGACGTTCGGCTGGTTGAAGAACCGCCCGACGGTCATCGATGGGCTCACCCTGGTATCGGTGGAGACAGTCGCAGGTGATTACCGCGAGTCGGAAATGGCCGGCCTCGGGAGCTCGGGATTCTGGCTGGTGCCACGAATAACCGGCCTGGCCCGCCCTGACTTGAACACAACCTAGGAGTTGAAGCCTCGATGGCAAATCTTGCTGAGCAATACGGATTTCGCGACGACATCGTCGATGAGTTGATCAAGGATCTGGTCGGACCGGGGGAGGGGGATGACGAGGTCATCACCGATCTTCCGCTGGACCGGTACGTCGCCGGTGTTCTCTGGCCGGCAGACGGTGTGCTGCAGGAAGCAGCGGAGCCCGTCAGCGGGGAGGCCGAGGAGAACGACGTCGGTGACAGTCCAATCTCCCAGGCACTGATGCGTTATCCGACCTCGATGGGGATCACGTTCTCCGTTGATTTGGCAATGGCTTCATCGGTGCAAATCGCCGTCACGGCAGCCAGGTACGTTCCAACGGGTGCCGGCGGGCATCAAGACTCTGCTGATTCTCAGCGTCCGACGCGGCGTAAGCAGATCGAAAAGCCGGCCTCCTGGACGCGTCACCCGCAGGTCATCGATCTCATCGACTGGGACGTCGCGACGCCGGGCGCGAGAAGGATCGATGTCGTACCGGGTCTTCAACTCTACGTCTACACCCGTGTTCCGAAAAACGAGCGAGTAGCGGTGTCGGTCGCATTGCGCAATACACAGGTGCCGCCCAAGGGCGAACTGCGTGACGGGTTTGCGTGGTTTCAGGTCGGACTGGAAGCGCGGTCGCCCGAACAGGCCATCGTCGACCGATCCTCGTACGGTGTACTCAGTGAGGATGCCGACCTACGCTCGGCTGCATTGTTGTACCGCAACGCGCGGGTCTTCGCGATCGGCCACGGTTGTGCTGCCACGTGGGATCGCGACGGAACGTCTTCTCACGTCGGCGGGGTGTCAACTACCTTCATTCCTCGTCAGGAGATCTCCAGGGCGAAACCCGGCGGTGTCAGCTCCGCTGTAGACCTTCGAATGTCTTTCTTGAGCAATGCCTCCGACGACGAATTGGCTTGGAATCTCGGCCAGTTGGTCACCGAGTACCGGGAGTGGATCGACCGGCTGAGCGAGAGCGTTCAGCGGGGCGAGGCCGACGTCGAGGACGGCCTGAAGGTCGTCGCCGAGGAGCATGTCGCGCGTGCTCGGAACGCGGCTGAACGAATGCAGAACGGAATCGATCTGATCGTCACCGATGCCGATGCTGGACGTGCGTTCCGGCTCGCGAACGCCGCAATGCAGATGCAGCGTGCACGCCAGGACTGGGTCCGAAGCGGTGCCGTAGGGGCGGTGGGTGACGGAGCCGCGCAGAGTTGGAGACCGTTCCAGATCGCCTACATCCTGTTGAATCTGCCGGGCCTTGCCGATGCGGATCACGAGGACCGCGACATTGCGGACCTCTTGTGGTTTCCCACCGGTGGTGGCAAGACAGAGGCCTATCTCGGTCTGGTTGCGTTCACGATCTTTCACCGCCGGCTCAAAGACTCCGACACGCTCGGTGTGGCCGTCATCATGCGCTACACCCTGCGGCTGCTGACAATTCAACAGTTCGAACGTGCCACCATGCTGATGTGTTCGCTGGAGCGGATACGTCAGCGTGAGAACGACCTCGGGGACCGCCCGTTCTCGATCGGCCTGTGGGTTGGACAGGCGGCCACCCCGAACACGTTGGTCGAAGCTCGTAAGTCACTGAACGCCATCGCCGATGGCCGGGAACTGAACGAGAAGAACCCGGTGCAGCTGACCCAGTGCCCGTGGTGCGGTCAGGATCTGAACGACACTCATTATTCGGTGGTCAAGCCACCTGATGAACGGCTCAGGATTGCGTGCGGGAACAATGCATGTGACTTTCGAAACGGGCTTCCGGCCTATGTCGTCGACCAAGACATCTACCGAGTGCGACCGGAACTCGTCCTGGGCACCGTCGACAAATTCGCGCAGATGGCGTGGAACGAAAAAGTTCGAAACCTGTTTGCCCGGGACGGAGTCGGTACTGCGCCGTCCCTGATCATCCAGGACGAGCTGCATCTGATCTCCGGTCCGCTCGGCTCGATCGTCGGGCTGTACGAAGCCGCGATCGACGCCGCCTGTGGACAACTGACATCCGAAGGGGTCATCCGCGGCCGTCCGAAGGTCATCGCCTCGACGGCGACCATCCGCCGCGCCGACCGTCAGATCTGCGCTGTGTTCAACCGTCGCGCCGAGCAATTCCCACCCCCCGGGATTGATCCCGATCAGTCCTTCTTCGCAGAACCGGCTCCGCGCGACCTCTACGGCACGCGCGAGTACATCGGTGTGATGGCGCCGGGTACCAGTCACGCGACGTTGATGGTTCGGGTCTACGCGGCCATACTGCAGGCAGCCCAGGGTCTTTCCGGTAGCCCCGAGGCCAGGGATCCATACTGGACGCTCCTTGGATATTTCAATAGCCTCCGGGTGCTCGGCAGCGCGAATCTCCAAGTGGAAGGCGACGTTCGAGACCGACTACAACTTGTCGCCCGGCGCAAACAGGCGGCGCCGCGCGATCTGAGGCCGCCGGTCGAGCTGACCAGCCGTGTTCCGTCTGCCGAGATCCCGCGCACGCTGAAGAGTCTCGAGAAGGACGTCTCCTCCGGTTCGGCCAATGATGTGGTCCTTGCCACCAACATGATCTCCGTCGGTGTCGACATTGACCGGCTAGGGCTGATGGCGGTGATGGGGCAACCCCAGTCGAGTGCCGAGTACATCCAGGCCACCAGCCGCGTCGGACGTCAGCACCCTGGTTTGGTCGTCACAATCTTCAACTCTGCACGTTCACGTGACCGGTCGCATTACGAGAACTTCGTGCCCTATCACCAAGCGTTGTACCGCGCAGTCGAGGCCACCAGTGCCACGCCGTTCGCCGCTCGCGCGCGGGATCGAGCACTGCACGGAGTGCTCGTCTCGATTGCCCGTCTCCTGGTCGATGACCTCGCAGCCAACGAGTCGGCTCACAACGCGACTGCTCGATACGACGAGCTCGCGCAGCTCGTGGAGTTCCTGGAGCAGCGCGCGCAGGCCGTCACCGACCCGGAGGAAGCAGAGGACACCAAGCAGCAGCTCGGAGAGCTTCTCAAAGTCTGGGCTGAAGCTGCCGAAACTCGCCCGGATCTGCAATACAGGAACAGTGCCAACAACTACGACGAGTCGCTGCTCGTCCCGTCTGACGAAGCGCTGACAACTGAAGACATCGAGTACTCCACCCGAGAGACGCCGTGGCCGACGCTGCGGAGCATGCGGGACGTCGACGCCGAAAGCACGTTGTACCAGATCCCTGCCAGGAAGGTCCCCCGATGAACGGTGCGAAGGCTCGCCGCAGCCAGCTACTGAGCACATACGGTGTCGGCGGACTGTTCCCGGCGGAATCGACCAGCTTCATGATCGCCGGCCTACATGAGTGGAACGTCGGCAAAGCAGAACACATCTCCGAACCGCGACTGGCCAGGGCCCTCGGCGTGACCGAACTCAAAGCACCGCCCGCCGGCGGCAAGCGCGATGTCCCCGTCATCCGCTACCCGTACACCCAGGTGTGTCCGAAATGCCGGCGTATCGGGTCACTCGGAGAACTGTCCAAGGACAAGAACGAGGCCAAATGCAAGGACGACAACGTCGACCTGAGCCCTTTCAGGCTCATCGGAGCCTGTCGAAACGGCCACGTCGACGAGTTCCCCGTCTACTGGTGGCTGCACACTGGGCAACAAGCCAAGATTCAGGACGACAGGCACGAGATGAAGCTCAACGTGCTCGGACGGACTTCGTCGCTTGGTGACCTGGTCTTGGAATGCACGTGTGGCGTCGACAAACGAAGCCTTGACGGGGCGATCGGCTCCGGATCACTTGTGGATTTCGGCAAGTGCAGGGGACTGCGACCGTGGCTCGGGCTCGACACGACGGAGGAATGCAACGAGTATCCACGCGCCGTCCAGCGTGGTGCCTCGAACGTCTGGTTCCCCGCCGTGCGGTCCTCCATCTCCATACCGCCGTACTCAGAGGCGCTGGCGAAGTTTGTGGACAAGCACTGGGAGATGGTGAAAGATCCGGCCGCCGTTATCCCGCCCGTGCTCGCGGGGCTGGCTGCGATGTCCAAGGGACGGTTCAGCGTCGATCAGATAACTCGCGAGATCGAACGGCGTCGTGGCGAGGGCGAACACGATGAGGAAGTCTCTGAGGCCAAGCTCCGCGCCGACGAATACAAGGCACTGGTCGAAGGGCGTGAAGAGGAAAGCCTTGACCAGGACTTTGTCTGTGTCCGACGCGATGTCCCCGATGGTTTCGAGTCCCTGATCACTGACGTACGGAAGGTGACGAGGCTTCGAGAAGTACGTGCGCTGCAAGGGTTTACGCGGCTCGATGGCGCTCCAGACCCGTCAGGCCCGGCCCAGAAGCTGTGTGCGCTCGCGCCGACCCATCTGCATTGGTTGCCCGCGATCGAGGTGATCGGTGAAGGTGTGTTCCTCGCATTTGACCGTGATGCGCTTGCCGAGTGGGCAGCAAGCGACTACGCCCAGATGCGCTTGGCCATCCTGCAGAAGGCGGCCGACCGCTCTGCCGCAGAGTATGGTCGCCCGTCTGCCCCGGTCGACATCGTCAAGGTTGCGATACACACGTTGTCACACATCATCATCGATCAGCTATCTCTTGACGCCGGGTATCCGGCTGCCGCGCTGCGGGAACGATTGTTCGTGGATGACAAGATGGCGGGACTGCTTGTCTACACGGCCAGCTCGGATTCCGCAGGAAGCCTCGGTGGGGTTGCCTCCATGGCGGAGACAGAGCACCTCGGTGCGGCACTCCGGGAGGGCTTGCAGCGTCTCTCCTGGTGCTCATCCGACCCCGTGTGCATCGAATCGGCGGGGTCCGGCACCGACGGGCTCAACCTCGCCGCATGTCATGCCTGCGTCCTCGCGCCGGAGACATCCTGCGAGATGAACAACTCGTTTTTGGACCGGGCGCTGCTGTTCGGCACCCACGATGACGGTTGTGAGGATGTCGGCTTGTTCAGCGAGCTCGTGGAGCGCGCTCGCTGAGCATGGCCGATCAAACAGCGGCGGTGATCGATGAAAGGATCTGCGATCCGATGAAAGACAAACACCATCAGAGATTCCCCCTCAAGTACGGGGAGCTTCGCGACATGAGATGCGGTGCGGTCACCGACGAGGCAAACGGCATTCGACGGGTCAGAGACTTCCGTCCGACCTATTTCACTGCCGACTGGACCGACGGTGTTCTCGTGCAGGTGACGGTGTGGGGTCCGCAGCTGCTCGATGATGGCTCAGATGGTGAGCGTGACCTCGACTACCGATGGAAGGCCACCCGTGACCTGGGGCCGGTCAAGTACCGCGAGCTGCCGCGAGTCGTCGCCGAGCGGCTGATGGCGTACAACGCAGAGAACGGGTTCACGGTCCTGCCTGAGCAACGGTGAACGGCTGGACGCATGTTCGTCAACCGCCGATTCATCGAGAGTCCAGATTCGGTCGTTCGCCGCACCCGCACTCGACGGTTTGAGCTGGAGACTTCAACATGTTTTGGCGCATCGACCTGTTCGGACAGTTGCCGTCCTCGTGCGAGTGCCGAGGAGAATTCCGGGAACCTCGGACTACTAAAGATGCGCCGCCTATGGTCACTACGGAAGAGCCAACAGTAGCGGGAGTTCTAGCGACTGGTCGGTGGATGTTCAGTGCCTAGATACAAGTTTCGATGGTCAAACCTTCCGGAGGAACTCCTTGATGGGCTTTGCCAGAGCTTGTTCGAGGACAGCACCGGATTCGCGCCGGCCGAAGTTCTGCACGACGCCTACGGCGCCCGCCCGAAGGAGAACTTCGTCGAAGAGGCGTGGGAAACGCTTTGTGAACGTTGGCTCTCTCACGACAAAGAGTCACGTGACCGCGTCGTCGCGGCCATCCGGACCGCCCGCCGCGAGGATGGGCAGCTCAGGAAGCGCAGAGATCAGATGGAGTATCTGCGCCGCCTGAGGAACGCCAAGACCCTGAGGGCTGTCGTCCTGGAGGCCTTCATCGACCGCGGCGAGCTCGACCCCGAGCCGCACGAGACCATAGACGAACCGCCCGCCCAGGTGAGGCCAGAACCGCCGACCACAACCCCCAAGACCCCAGCACCACCGCCCGGAGATGATGTGACCACAGCTGTCGATACCAACCCCGCCGAGCTCAACGTTGCTCCCGGCTCGATCGTCGTCATCCGCGACGAGGAATGGCTGGTCACCTCAGCCGAGCAGGGCGCCGACGGCTGGCTCGTCCGGGTGCGTGGGCTCTCCGAGTTGGTCGCCGAGACCACCGCCGCGTTCTACTCCAGCCTCGACAACATCGAAGTGCAGGACCCCAGGGAGGCGAAGGTCGTCCCGGACGGGTCCTCGGGATACCGCGACTCCCGCCTCTGGCTGGAAGCACTGATCAGGAAGACGCCCGTCCCGTACGGCGACCAGAACCTGACAGTGTCGACGCACATGCTCGCCGATGCGCTGGCCTATCAGCAAGCGGCGGTGACCAAGGCGCTCGACCCGCAGCACATCCGCCCCCGCATCCTGATCGCGGACGCAGTCGGTCTGGGCAAGACGCTGGAGATCGGCATGATCCTGTCCGAGCTGGTACGTCGGGGCCGCGGCGAACGCATCCTGATCGTCACGCCCAAGCATGTCCTTGAGCAGATGCAGCACGAGCTGTGGTGCCGCTTCGCGCTGCCGTTCGTCCGCCTCGACTCGACCGGCATCCAGAAGGTCCGCCAGAAGCTGCCCGCCACCCGCAACCCGTTCACCTACTTCAAGCGGGCCATCATCTCCATCGACACGCTCAAGAGCCCCCGCTACAAAGCCCACCTGGAACGCCAGCAGTGGGACGCCGTGGTCATCGACGAATCCCACAACCTCACCAACGCCGGCACCCAGAACAACGAACTGGCCCGCGTCCTGGCCCCGAACACCGAGGCGTTGATCCTGGCGTCGGCCACCCCGCACAACGGCAGGGAGGAGTCCTTCGCCGAACTCCTGCGGCTGCTGGACCCGACGGTGGTTCACGCCGACGGCACGTTCACCAAAGAAGATGTCGAGTCCCTGCTGATCCGTCGACACCGGCACAGCCCGGACGTGGCCGCCGAGGTCGGCAGCGACTGGGCCGAGCGCGCCGAGCCGGTGCACCTGCTGGTCAAGCCGTCCGCCGCCGAGGACGCGGTCGCCGCCGAACTGTCGCAGACCTGGCTGCACCCCGCCACCGGCAGCTCGCCCTATTCCGGCGACACCAAGGCGTTGTTCCCGTGGACGCTGGCCAAGGCGTTCCTGTCCTCGCCGGCCGCGCTGGCCGAGTCGATCAAACAGCGTCGCGCCAAGCTGGACCAGAACGTGCCTGCGCAGCGGGCCGAGATCAAGGCCCTCAACGCTCTCGCTGAGCTGAACGAGGCCGCGCTCACAGAGCAGGCCGGTAAGTTCGCCGCATTGGTCAAGCGCCTCAAGCAGATCGGCGTCGGCAAAGGGTCGGAGACGCGGGCGGTCGTGTTCGCCGAACGCATCGCCACACTGACCTGGCTGCGCAAGAACCTGCCCGCGGCGCTCGGTCTGAAAGACGAGAACATCGCCATGCTCCACGGCGGACTCTCCGACGTCGAGCAGCAAGAGATCGTCGACAACTTCAAGCTGGAAACCTCACCCATCCGGGTGCTCGTCACCGGCGACGTCGCCTCCGAAGGGGTGAACCTGCACGCCCAGTGCCACCACCTCATCCACTACGACATCCCGTGGAGCCTCATCCGGATCGAGCAGCGCAACGGCCGCATCGACCGCTACGGGCAGAAGCACCCGCCGGTGATCTCCTCGCTGATCCTCGAACCCTCCGACCCCGAGTTCTCCGGCGACCTGCGGGTGCTGTCACGGCTGCTGGAACGGGAAAACCAGGCTCACGAAACGCTCGGCGACGTGGCCTCTCTGATGGGCAAGCACAGCGTCACCGAGGAGGAGAATGCGATCCGCGATGTGCTCGCCAAAGGCGCCGACCTCGACGACGCGGTCCGTACCGCGGACGAGGTCGCTGCCGGGGACGACCTGGACGCGTTCTTCGCCGAGTTCGACGCAGCCGAGGCGACCGCTACGCCGCTGCCGGCCGCACCCCGCCAAAGCCTCTATCCCGACGACCTGACCTTCCTCGACGAGGCACTGCACGCCGCATTCCACGACAAACCGCACGCCAAACCGGAGCAGGGCGGCATCGGCTGGACCGTCAGTGCCCCGCACGGCATCGCCGAGCTGTCCCCGCCCCGCGACCTTCGGCAACGGCTGACACAGTTGCCGCAGAATTACCTACACCACGGTCGGGTATTGGAGCGCCTCAAGCTCGCCACCAACCCGACGGTGGGCACCGCCCAACTGCGCGTCGCGCGAGAAGGCAAGGGCGTCAACAACACCACGTGGCCGGAGGCCCACTTCCTCGGCCCGCTGCACCCCGTGCTGGACTGGGCCAGCGACCGCGCGTTGACGGCGCTGGGCCGCAACCAGGTGTTCGCGATCCGCGGCGACGTGGACGCCCCCACTGTGTTGCTCATGGGGACACTGAGCAACAAACGAGGACAACTGATCTCACGGGTGTTCTCTACCGCCGAGTTCCCGAACCCGGCCAACCCCGGTTTCTGCATGGTGGAGGCTCTCGAGGACATCGGTTTCCTCACCACGCAAACCGGGCTCCAACCCGGCGCCTCCAACCCCGGACCCATCGCCGACCCCGATCGCTACCAGGCGCTGATCCCGGTCGCGGTCGAGCACGCCAGCCGCGAGATGCGTCGAATACTCGACGTGCAGGAAGAGGTCACCACCGAACGCCTGGCGCAGTGGCGCAAGCGGGCCCAGCGCTGGCACGCCGATGCGCAACAACTCGAGCTCTTCGGAGTCCAGCGCTCGAAGGTTGGCAAACTCGGGCAGCGCATCAACGAGGAGCAGCGCCTGGCCGACCTGTTGGCACCCACCCAGCAGCTGGTCCGCCCGCTGCTGGTCATCGTGCCCGCTGCCACCCCCGTTGCCGGAAAGGAACTCTGAGCCATGCCGTCCTACGATTCCATCGTCGTCGGCGAGGACTGGATCAGCGAGCACTACTTCACCACCGACTCGCCTCGGGAATCCTTCCAGGGCAAGGTTCTCGAACTCCGCAAGCAGTGGGACGCCGAGGCCGCCGAGGGCCGGGACACGGTGCGACGACGGCTGGTCGGCGCGGCCGGTGACCTGCAGACCGCGTTGTCGACGCTGGCGGAGGATCCGGACGGGGCGCCCCCGGCGCATGCCCTGATCCGGACCGTCCTCGGTTTCCCCGAGACGCTGACCGACTACACCGGCGAGCGTGCCGGTACCGAGCTGCGACTCCCCAACGCCCGGCCGGCCGGTGTGACGAGCACGTTGTTCCTGCAGGCCCGCCCGGTCGAATCGGTCGACGACCTGCTCGCCCCTGACACCGGGCTGCTGCTCGACGCGGGGGAGGAGGACGGCAAGCCCATCGACTCGGTGACCAAGGCGGTGTCGGCCGCGTTCCGCTCCGACGAGCCCCCTGCGTTCATCGTGGTGCAGGCCGGGCAATGGGTGCTGCTCGCTGAGGCGCAGCGGTGGGCCGAAGGGCGATACCTCGCCGTCGATCTGTTGGTGGTCACCGAACGCCGCGACGACAAGCGCGGTGGTGAACTCGACCGCGCTGCTGCGATTCTCGGACGTCAAGCCCTGCTGCCCGATGCGGACGGAAACATCTGGTGGACGAGCGTTCTCGAAGATTCGGTCAAACACACCGTCGGGGTGTCCAAGGATCTGCGCGAGGGCATCCGGCTGTCCATCGAGATCATCGCCAACGACGTGGTGCGCCGCCGAGCCGAGCGCAGCCTGCCGCTGGAGGATATCGACGCCCAACAACTCGCCAAACACTCGCTGCGGTTCCTCTACCGCATTCTGTTCCTGCTCTACGCCGAAGCATCCCCGGAGATGCGGGTGCTGCCGTCCGGCGCCCCCGAATACGGCGAGGGCTACGGCCTGGACCGGTTGCGTGAGCTGACCCTGACCGAATTGGTCTCGCCCACCGCGAAATTCGGCACGCACTTGTACGAGTCGCTGGCCACGCTGTTTCACCTCGTCGACCGCGGGCACCATCCCCGCACGCCGGTCGCCGGCGACGGAACCGATGACCCGGCACCCGGCCTGGAGTTCAACGCGCTGCGCGCCGACCTGTTCGCACCAGCCGCCACCGCGCTCATCGACCAGGTCGGGCTCAGCAACGAGGCGACCCAACAGGTACTGCAACACCTGCTTCTCTCCAAAGAGTCCAAGGGACGCAAAGGCGCGGACCGCGGGTTCATCTCCTACGCCGAGCTCGGCATCAACCAGCTCGGCGCGGTGTATGAGGGCCTGATGTCCTACACCGGCTTCTTCGCCGAGGAAGACCTGTACGAGGTCGCCAAGAACGGCGACCCGGAGAAGGGGTCGTGGGTCGTGCCGGTGACCCGTGCCGATCACCTCTCGGAGTCCGATTTCGTGACGGTCGAGGACGAGGCCACCGGTGAACGCGTCCCGGTGATCCACCGACAGGGCACCTTCGTGTTCCGGCTCGCAGGGCGGGAACGCCAGCAGTCGGCTTCGTACTACACGCCCGAAGTGCTGACGAAGTTCGTCGTCTCCCAGGCGCTGGAAGAACTGCTCGACCAGAACGGGCAGCGGACGACGCCGGAACAGATCCTTCAGCTGACCATCTGCGAGCCCGCGCTCGGATCAGGGGCGTTCGCGATCGAGGCGGTCCGTCAACTGGCCGCCGAGTACCTCAAACGCCAGCAGGAAGATCGCGGCGAGGTCATCGACGCCGACCAGTATCAGGTCGAGCTGCAGAAGGTGAAGGCGTACCTCGCGCTGCACCAGGTGTACGGGGTGGACCTGAATGCGACGGCGGTCGAGCTGGCCGAGATCTCGTTGTGGTTGGACACCATGGTTGCCGGCCTGCAGGCACCGTGGTTTGGTCTGCATCTGCGGCGGGGCAACTCGCTGATCGGTGCACGGCGAGCCGTGTACATGCCGACGTCACTCGTGAAGAAGGCCTGGCTGAAGGAGGTGCCCAAGGATGTACCGCTCGGCACCGAGGTCGGCGCGGGTATCCACCACTTCCTGCTGCCGTCCGAAGGCTGGGGTGCAGTCATCGACACACCCGAGGCGAAGACCTACGCCCCGGACAAGCGTGAAGAACTACGTCTGTGGCGCAACGGTATTCGATCCAACCCGAGCGCTTCGATTAAGAAGCGGCTAGCCGCGTTGGCGCAGCGAGTCGAGACCCTGTGGGAGTTGACTGTGCGCCGGGTCACCATCGCCGAATCGGAGATTCGCCGCGATATCGATGTGTGGGGCTTGGAGGCTCGCGACACTTCCGGAGGTGCGGTGACCCGCGAGCAGATCGAGGCTGTGCTCAACGACGAGAACGGTGCTTACCGACGACTGCGTCGCGTGATGGACGCTTGGTGTGCTCTGTGGTCCTGGCCGCTGACCACCGACATCGAACCACCAGACTGGGACCACTGGGTCGGCGGATTGGAAGCGATATTGGGCGTACCGCCGAAAGCCGGCAAGTTCGAAAAGCACGGGCAGATCAGCTTCGCCGGAGACCTGTCTTGGCAGGATCTCGACATCGCCGAGGGCAACGACCGTACTTTCGCTCAAGCGCTTTCAATCGATAAGGCGCTCGACGGCTTTCCATGGCTTACCGTCGCTGCCGGCATCGCCGCAGCACAGGGGTTCTTCCATTGGGAATTGGACTTCGCACCGGTATTCGCCGGCGGCGGTTTCGATCTGCAGGTGGGTAATCCGCCGTGGGTGCGGCCTGACTGGGATGAAGCTGGGGTATTGGCCGAGTTCGATCCATGGTGGCAGCTGGCCGAAAAGCCCGCAGAAGCGATCAAACGGAGTAAGCAGGAGGAAGTTCTCGCACATCCAGAGGTATTGGGCGAATTCCTCGATGAGCGTGCCGAGCAGGCCGGTGTAACCGAGCACCTCGGCTCCGGTGTAGACCGCCCTGTCCTAACAGGGCTCCGAACCGATCTGTACCGCTGCTTTATGGAACGCACTTGGCGGTCCCTTGCTTTCGATGGGATCGTGTGCCTTATTCACCCTGACAGTCATTTCACGGAGCTAAGGGCAAACCGACTTCGTCGGGAGACTTATCACCGGCTGCGGCGGCATTTCAAGTTCCACAACAACACCTACCAGTTCCCGGAAATCGGACACAAGAAAACATTCGGCGTACATGCCTACGGCCGATCGAAACCCATTGGGTTCATCCACGCCAGTTGGATTTTCGCGCCCAGCGTTGTTGAACGGTCGATGGTTCACGATGGGTCTGGGCCTGCACCCGGGATGAAGGACGTCGATGACAATTGGGATCTGCGCCCTCACCGCGAACGCATCGTTCATGTTGACGAGACAGTACTGGCTGGCTGGGCAGCACTCATCGACGAACCCGGGACCCCACCTGCAGAGGCTCGCATGCTCTATCCGGCTAATCGTGCGAGCGCGGACGTGCTGGACAAGATCGCAGCCGCCCCGCGGCTTAGTGACATCGGATTTGAATGGACTATGGGTTGGAACGAGACTACTCACCGTAAGTTGGGCTTCTTCAAGTCCGCCGTTGCCGTCGCGGACGGGTGGGACGACGTCATCGTGCAGGGACCGCACTTCACCGTTGCCACACCATTATTCCAGCAGCCCGATTCTGCACCAGGACGCGAACGTCTCTATGAGTCGATCGACCTTGATGTGATCGGTGAGGATTTCGTTCCGCGCACTAACTACCAGGTCGCTAAACCGCGCGACGAGTACATCGCCTCCTACCCAAAGTGGCATGGCGAGTCTAGCTCGATGTATTTCCGTTTGGCATGGAGGCGAATGGCGGACCCTTCTACGGTTCGTACGCTGCACGCGGCGATTCTTCCTCCGGGACCTTGCCATGTTGACCTAGTGCGCACTGCCTCATTTAGTTCCAGTCGAACCCTTGCATGCACCGCTGGAATATGGTCATCGGTTGTTGCCGACTTCTTTGTAAAGGTAGCGGGCCTTTCTGAATTGAAGTACAGCAGCATGGGTCGTTTGCCGCTCGTCCGCAATGAGGTGCTGGAATCTCGAATTCTCTTGCGCTCGCTCCGCCTCAACTGCTTCGTCCGGCCCTACGCACCACTCTGGGAGGAGCTATACGACGAAGCGTGGCAGCAGGATTCGTGGGTGCCGCATATCGGTGTGGACTACACCAGCCGCGCGCCGCTGGGTGCCATCGGTCCGAAGTGGGAATGGGCCACGCCGCTGCGTCGCGCCGCCGACCGCCGCCAGGCGCTAGTGGAAATCGACGCGATCGTTGCGATCATGCTGGGCATCACAGCCGAGGAACTGCTCACCATCTACCGCACTCAATTCCCTGTTCTGCAGAAGTACGAGCGGGATGCGGTCTACGACGCGAACGGTCGACAGCTTCCGGGCAAACTGGCCTCGGAGTACCGCAGGAAGGGAACGTTGAAGCCTGACGACCTAACGGTGTGCGGCGTCACCTATGTCGAGCCATTCGTCGGTGTGGATCGGGAGCGTGACATGGAGCTGGCGCACAAGCACTTCAGCGACATCGCAAGCGCAGGAGCGTGATCATGCCTTTGCCTGCCATCGACGCAGCCAAGCTTGACGAACTCGCCGAGTCCGTCGTCGCGCTCGATCCCCATCCACGAGAACGGCGTTGGGTCAGCCTCAGTCTGTGCATCGCAGACGCCGTGTGGAGCATCGGAGCGCATTACGACAACGTCGTCGTCCCATTGGTGCGCAAACTCGCTACGAAGTTCAGTGTCGAGCAACCCACGATTCCGATGAGCGAGTCGCTCGGCGCCGACCCATTGCCGCTCGCCGAACTGGCTGACCTGACCGTCGACGAATTGATTCCGCTCACCAACCGGCAGAACACATCGACCCGAGGTGGGATCCGGAAGGCCGACGCCGTGCTTCGGTACATCCACGTTTTTCGATCACATGGTGTGAAAGATCTGGGCGATGCCATCGTGTTGTTCGGCGACGACGAGCGGTTCGCCGCCGTGAACGCGGACTTGCGGAAGATCCCCGGCGAGGGAGCCCATGCGGTGCGGCGTGACTACCTGTGGATGCTCATCGGCCAGGACGATCTCATCAAGCCCGACCGAATGGTGCTGCGCTGGTTCAGAAACCATGAAGTGACCATCGATCCTGTCGGTGCGCGCGACCTCATTGCTGCACTCGTTCCAGCCGTCAGCGCTGGGCTGAAGCGCCCCGTTACGGCCTGGGAGATAGACCATGCGCTGTGGAACGCCGGGCGGGGGATGTAACCGATGGGCGCACTCCTCCCGACTCTCCAGGCGACACACCTGCGTGAGGGCTTGACCCACTACCTGGCAACGACATTCGCGCTGACCGACCCCGACGCGCAGGCGGCGCTCACCGACTTCATCGGCGATCCCGACAACGGCATGTTCAAGGGGCCGTATGTGCGGTTGCGGTTGCCGTTCGCCCCGGCCGGCGATGGCTGGCGTGACCATCTGGATTGGTGGCCGGCCGATTTCACCCCGTACGGGCACCAGGCGCGAGCATTCGAGCGGCTTTCAACCCAGCACCAAGGCCGTCCCCAACCCACCTTGGTGACCACCGGCACCGGGTCCGGCAAGACCGAGGCATTCCTGTATTCGATCCTCGATCACGTGCTGCGGGCCAAGAAGTCCGGCGTCACCGGTATGAAGGCGTTGATCCTTTATCCGATGAATGCGCTTGCCAACGATCAGGCCGAGCGGCTCGCCAAGGTCCTCTCTGAGGACCCGGCCCTGGCCGCGGTCACCGCAGGCCTCTACACCGGAGAGCAAAGTGGCGGCGGGCGCACCCGGGTCTCCGCCGACGGGCTGATCACCGACCGCGACCTCATGCACGACTCACCGCCCGACATCTTGCTCACCAACTACAAGATGCTCGACCACATGCTGCTGCACCCCGGTCGCGCCGACATCTGGCGGCTGTCCGCCGAATCGCTGCAATACCTGGTGCTCGACGAATTCCACACCTACGACGGCGCGCAGGGCACCGACGTCGCCATGCTGCTGCGTCGCCTCGGGCTCACACTCAAAGCACACTGGACCGCTACGTCGCGGGTCACCGACGAGGACCGGGCCCGTCCACTCGGCAAAGTCACCCCGGTCGCGACGTCGGCCACCCTGGGATCGCGCGCGGCTCCGACCGCCATGCTCGACTTCGCCCACACCGTCTTCGGGGAACCGTTCGGCGACGATGCGGTGATCGAAGAAACTCGCCTCACTCCCGACGAATGGCGCCGAGCACGGTTGGGCAGCCACGACCATGCCTGGCGGCCGATCGAACCCGCCCTACCCGACGCACTCGACCGGATCACTGACGCAGCAGCCTCCGCCACCGATAACCACGCCATTGCCGCTGCGGTCTTCGCCGAACTCTTCGAGCGGTCCACTCCATCCGAATTCTTCGGAAAACCCACCCAATCCGAGCTTTTCGAGACGCCCGGACAGTCCGATCTCTTTCAGCAGTCCACACATGCGGGTGGTCCCGCCGTCGGTTCGACCCTGACCATCGCCGACATATTGGATCAGCTCAAACGGCATCGGTTCATCCAGGCGGTGCTGGAGCACACCGTCGACGCCGTATCCCTGCCCGATCTGGCGGAGAAGGTGTTCCCGGCGGTGCCCGTCGATCGCGATGCTGCCCGCACCCGCGACATCCAGATCCGGTTCCTGGAGTTCGTCTTTGCCATGCTGTCGCACGTGCGCGCCGAGACCGGACGTGCGGCGCTCGGGGTCGACGTGCACCTGTGGATCCGAGAACTCAGCCGCGTGGACCGCGCGGTGCGGACCGCCGCCGAATACCGCTGGTCCGACGACGGCACCTCCGTCGACGACGAGTTGTATCTGCCCGCGGTGTTCTGCCGGCACTGCGGACGTTCAGGCTGGGGTGCCCGACTCGCGCCGACCGGCAACGCCCTGGACGTCACCGACGAGGCCATCCGCGCCGACCACGCCGCCGGCGCCGCCCGGTTCCGCGCACTGATCTCGGCACCCGCCGAAGCACAGGTACCCGGCGGCGTCCACGGCCTGCGGTGGTTCCACCTGGACCACCGCGAACTCCTCGACACCACGCCGGACCCGCAGAGCCCCGACGTCGTCGACGGCCGAGTGCTGCCGGTGCTCACCCTGGTCGGACCAGAAGCTGACGAGGAATCCAAGAACGACATGTGCCCGGCCTGCGGGGCCGTCGACGGCATCCGGTTCCTCGGCAGCGCGGTCGCCACCCAACTGTCGGTGACGCTTTCGAACCTGTTCGGCAACAAGCACCTCGACGCCGCCGAGAAGAAGGCGTTGATGTTCACCGACAGCGTGCAGGACGCCGCGCACCGCGCTGGGTTCGTGCAGGCCCGCTCCCACAGCCTCAGCCTGCGCACAGCGCTGCGCGGGGCGCTCGGTGATGCCGAGCTCGACCTGGACGAACTCACCAGGGCCGTCATCGACCGCGCCGGCAACAACCCGATGCTGCGCTACCAACTACTGCCGCCGGACCTGGTGGACCGCGACGAATTCGTCGCCTTCTGGAAGCCTGACGTGCACCCGAACTCGCGGAGGGCCGCAGAGAACAAGGCCAAGCGTCGGCTCCGGTTCGACGTCGACCTGGAATTCGGCCTGCAGTCCCGCACCGGCCGCACCCTCGAACTGACCGGCAGTGTCGTCGCCGAGGTCTACCTCGGGGCGGCGCACAAAGCCCCGATCCTCGGGCGCCGTGCCCTCGACAAGGCCGACCCCACCCAGCTCCCGCTGACCGACGTGTCCGATGCGGCACTGTCCCGCTGGGTGCGGGGCACCGTCGATCGGATCCGTACCCGTGGCGGCATCCACCACGACTGGCTGCGGCCCTACCTGGAGAAGAACGCCAGTCGCTACCACATCTGGGGTGGGCGGCCACGCGGCCAGGGCATGCCGGCCTTCCCGAAAGGACGCCCCGCCCCGGCGTTCCCGGCCCTCAAATCCGGAACCGGTGCTCTGCCAGAGGGCTTCGATCCGATCACCGCACCATCGTCCTGGTACGCGCAGTGGACGTCGCGATGCCTGGACGTCAGCCCCCACGACGGGACCTTCCTGGCCAAGGCGTTGTTCGCCGAACTCGTCGAACAGATGCTGCTGTCCACCGTGGCGACCGAGACTGGTTCCGTCGTCTACGGGCTGCCTGCGGCCACCGTCCAGGTCAGCGCTCCGACCTTGGATGCGCTCGAAGACGGGCGACACCTGCTGGTCTGCGACATCTGCCAAACCCCGACGCCGGGCAGCGCCACCACCGTCGAC
Organism: Mycolicibacterium neoaurum VKM Ac-1815D; assembly: GCF_000317305.3. The sequence goes on from NC_023036.2 coordinate 2,054,712, forward strand.
GAACTCGACGGCGCACCCTGCACGCTGATCCGCTGCCCAGGCCGACTGCACCGCAGCGCGAAAGCCGACAACTTCTACCGCAGGCTCTATGACTCCACACAGATGAAACGGGTCGTCGCACGGGAACACACCAGTCTGCTGCCGACCAAGACCCGGCTCGACTACGAGACCGCCTTCAAACGCGGGGGCACCGACCCGCAGGCACCCAACGTGCTCGTCGCGACCCCGACGTTGGAGATGGGCATCGACATCGGTGACCTGTCCACCGTCATGCTCGGGTCCCTGCCTCGCTCGGTGTCGTCCTACCTGCAGCGTGTTGGGCGCGCCGGCCGACTCACCGGAAACTCCCTGGTGCTGGCCTACGTTCGTGGCCGCGGCGAACATCTGCCCAAACTGTTCGAGCCGCTTTCGGTGATCCAAGGGGACGTGCGGCCACCGGCGACCTTCCTCAATGCCGAGGAGATCCTGCAACGCCAGTACATCGCGCACATCGTCGACCAGTTCGCCCGCGACCCTCAGGTGGTGGCGCCCAAGGACGCGCGATCGGTGCTCGGCGACAACGGCGCCGACGGCTGGCTGACCCAACTGATGGACACCGCCGCCACCGACGCCGACGCGCTGCTGGACCGCTTCCTGGCGCAATTCGGTTCCCATTTCAGCCCCGACGCCGTCGACGCGCTGCGGACCTGGGCGAGCACACCACCGCAGGGCGGACCCAGCGGCCTCACCCAGCGCCTGATGGCCGCGGCCCACCAGTGGCAACTCGACCTGAAGGAACTCACCGAACGGCTCGCGACCGTCGAGGCCGACCTTCCCGAATTCGAACGGCGGGCCACCTCACCCGCCGCCACCGACGACGACCGGCGCGCCTTCAAGATCGCCAAGGGCTCCCGCAAACTGCTGGGCGCCCAGATCACCTCGTTGACCCGCGACTACTGGATCTCGGTCCTCGAACGCTACGGGGTCCTCCCCAACTACACACTGCTTGACGATTCCGTCACTCTCGACGTCGGGGTCACCTGGATCGACCCGGACAGCAACGACTACATGGGCGAACAACTCAGTTATCAGCGTGGCTCCCGAGTAGCACTCACCGAGCTTGCCCCCGGCGCCACCTTCTACGCGCAAGGCCTCGCGGTCGCCATCGACGCTGTCGACCTGGGCGCCGGTGAATCCAACATCCACGCGTGGCAGGTCTGTCCACAATGCGGATGGGTGCACAGCGGACCATCTGCCGCGGTGACCGCGCCGGTGTCGAGCTGCCCGCGCTGCCACAGCACCGGCATTGCCGACGTGAGCCAGCACCTGGCTGTCGTCGAGATGACACGGGTCTCGGCCGAAGTGCGTCGAGATGAGGCCACCATCAGCGACCTCCGCGACAACCGCCAACAAGAACCGTTCACGGTGGTGACCGCCGCCGACATCGACCCCACCCAGGTCGGCCGCACATGGTTTCGTTCCACTTCTTCGTTCGGTGCGGAGTACCTGCGGCGCTTGGACATCCGCTGGCTCAACCTCGGAGCGCGAACATCCAAAGGTAAGACGCGGATGATCGCCGGGCAGGAGTCGACCAGCGGCCTGTTCCGGGTTTGCGCATCTTGCGGGCAACTCGATCGCGACGCCGGTCGCAACAGTCGCTACGAGCACCGTACCTGGTGCCGTCTGCGCGGTTCGGCCGCCGAGGATGTCCGCGACATCGCCTTGGCGCGACGGCTGCGTACCCAGGGCGTGCTGCTGCACTTGCCGGCGCAGATGGAATACGACACCTTCGCCCACCCCAGCCTGGCCGCTGCGATCCTGCTCGGTCTACGCGAGGTGATTGGCGGATCCCCCGAGCATCTCGACGTTGCCACCATCAGTGACGCGCTGTGGGCGCCTGACCGGCGTGCCCTGCTGATCCACGACACCGTCCCCGGGGGGACCGGTTATCTCGCCGAATTCGCCGACCACACAAAGGTTTTCGCGGTGCTCGCGGCGGCCCGCCAAATTCTGCGGGAGTGCCCGTGCCGGGACGAGGAGCGGCTGGCCTGCCACCGATGCCTGCTTCCGTTCGCCGCGCCGTATGAGTTGGACAAGGTGTCTCGGCTCACCGCGTTGAAGCTACTCGACGACATCCTGGACGTAGGGGCCCACGGCACGCCCGACCTCGATTCCTGGACCGCAGAGGTCGCCGAGCAGGCGCCGCCCAGCACGCCGCTCAGCGACGAGTCATTCCTGGAACGCGACTTCTACAGCTCGTTCATCGAACGGCTCAAGCTGATGGGTGCGGCCGTCGTGGAGAAGCCAGGCGTGTACGGTCCCTCGGCGACCATCACCTTGCAGGGCAGCAAGGCGCGCAAATGGTCACTGCGACCGCAGGTTTCGCTTGACTTCGTCAAGCCCGATTTCGTGTTGCAGACGGCCGACCCGGACATCCCGCGCATCGCGATCTTCGCCGACGGGCGCTCCTTCCACGCCGTTCCCGGCTGCAATCGCGTGGCCGACGACGCTGACAAACGCGCCGCATTGCGGGCTGCAGGTTATCTGGTGTGGTCCTTCGGTCACGAGGATCTGCAGCGCTTCAAATCCGGTGACTCGGTCGAGCCGACATGGCTCGACCAGAAGGCAACCAGCTTCGTCACCAGCCGGTTCCACGTTCAACCGGGTTTGGTTCGGCTGCAGGCCAAAGACCCTGTGTCGCAGCTGCTGGAGTTCATCGTCACCCCCGACATCGAGGCGTGGCGACACTTCAGCACCTGGATGCCGTACCTGTTCGTCCGCGGCGACAACCGGGTGAAGTCCGATTCCGGCGCAGTCACTGCTGCGGCGTTGGCGGCGCTGGACGGCACTGCGCCGTTCGACGCGGCCGGTTCCGACGTGTGCTGGGCGTATACCGACGGCGGCGTCACCATCGCCGCCGGGGTGCGCACGACTTCAGACCCACCGCGGGCAATGCTTGCCGTCGATGACCGTGACGAGCGGTTGGAAAGCCTGGACGGTAGAGCCTGGAAGGAATGGCTGCGGCTGTCGAACTGGCTGGCAATCTGCGACCCCGGCCGCGTGAGCGCCCGATCCTTGCTGGCATCCGCCACGGTAGCCGGGCCTGCGGCAGCCGAGGCGTCCGAGTTGCCCGAGGAATGGCAGCAGGTGTTCGACGAAGCGGTGTCGGACGCCGAACGCGATCTGATTCGTGCCCTTGCCGCGGCAGGGGCGACGGCACCCGAACTCGGCTACGAGACGACGGACGGTGTCGTACTCGACATGGCTTGGGCCGGTGGTCGAGTGGCAGTGGTGTTCGACCATGGCGATCCGGTGGACGGGTGGACGATGTGCTCGCCTGATGTCGACTCGATTGTCGAGGCGTTGAAATTGAACGGAGTGGTGTAGGTGGCGAATCTGGTCATTGCGTCGAACAGCAAGGGCATGTCCAAGCTGGACGGCTCGGTCAAGAACAAGGTGTACGACTTCTTCGAGAAGCTCGCCACCGACGACACCTCACCCAAGCTGCACATCGAGCCAATGAAAGGGGCCATCGATCCTCGTGTTCGCACTGGACGCGTCGACCTGTATTGGCGGGCAGTGCTGTTCCGCGTCGACGACAAGGACAGCGGACCGACGTACATCTACATGGGGACCTGGCCCCACGACGATGCCATCAAGCTTGCGGAACGGGCCACCCTGCGGGTCAATCCCATCAATGGCACCCTAGAGGGACTGATCGGAGAGTCGGCGTCCGCGGAGCCCGCGAAGGAACAGGCCATCGTGCCACCGGTGCCGGAAGCGGCGCTGTCCTACCTAGCCGGGGTCGGATACACGCTTGCCGAATTGGTCGACGGGTTGGGCATCAACCCGTTGCTCGCAGCCCAGGCGATGGAAGCACCCGACGAGTCGGCGCTGTTGGAGGTCGCGTCGGAAGGGCTCGAATGGGAGGGCAGCGCCCTACTTGAACTCGCCACCGGCACCGCGATTGAGACGATTCGCGAGAACCATGGGTTCGCCAAAGAGCCGGTGGACAAGTCACTCGATGAGGACCAGCAGATCATCGCCGCGCTGGAACGCCCAGCCTCGAAGATGCAGTTCGCGTACATCGAAGACAACGAAGAACTACGCCGAGTCATCGAAGGTGGCGATTTCGCCGCGTGGCGCACGTTCCTGCATCCCGAGCAACGTAAGTACGTCGAGTCGGATTTCTCAGGCGCCTTCCGCCTTTCGGGTGGGGCCGGGACCGGCAAGACTGTTGTCGCGATCCACCGGGCGCGAAGGCTCGCCCGGGCGAACCCAGATGCGCGCATCGTGCTGACGACGTACAACGCCACGCTCGCGCAGGGGCTCAAAGCCGACCTCAAGGCGCTGGACCCCGGCTTGCGTATCGCCGAGAAGCCAGGATACCCCGGCGTCTACGTCGGCGGCATCGATGCCCTCGGCAGAGACGTGCTGCACCGAGCCGGCGATGCCACGGCAGTTGCCGGCGAGCGGGTGTTCGGCCACGCCATCGAGTTCGGTTCCAAGCGAACGGCATCCGACGCGGTCTGGCGGGAGGTTGCTCAGTCCGTCGACTCCGGGCTCGACGCGAAACTCGCAACCCCCGCATTTCTGGAAACCGAATACGTGGCGGTGGTTCTGGCGAATCGCGTCACCACACTGGAACAGTACGCCAAGGTCGCGCGACCCGGCCGCGGCGTGCGACTCAGCCGCCCGCAACGCATCGCCGTCTGGAAGCTTGTCGACGCCTACCGCCGGCAGAGTCAAATGGACGAATCCATCAGCTTCCCGGAAGTCCTCGCACTCTCCGCCGAGGCGCTGCGCGTCCGTGCCGAGCGCGACGGCACCCACCTGGCCGACCACGTCCTCGTCGACGAGGCCCAGGATCTGCACGCCACCCACTGGGCGCTGTTGCGCGCACTGGTAGCCGAGGGCCCCAATGACCTGTTCATCGCCGAGGATTCGCACCAGCGGATCTACGGAAGCCCGGTGGTGTTGAGCCGTTTCGGGGTCAAGATCGTCGGCCGGTCCCGTCGGCTGACGCTGAACTACCGGACCACGGCGCAGAATCTCCACTTCGCGGTGAGTGTGCTCTCCGGTGCGGAGTACCGCGATCTGGAGCAGGGGGAGGAGTCGACCAGCGAGTATCGCTCCGCGCGGAACGGCCCTGCGCCGGAGATGATTCCGTGTTCTGACATGACCGCCGAGCTGGAGACCGTGGCGACGAAGGTCAAGGCCTGGTTGGCAGACGGCGATGTCGAGCCCGAGAGCATCGCTGTGCTCACCCGCAGCCAGGACGAGCGCGATCGTTTCGTCCGCGGGCTCGGAGAGCGCGGCGTCACTGTGCGTGCCGTCGACAAGAACGCTCCGACGCCGGGTCAGCCTCTCGTCATGACGATGCACCGCGCCAAGGGGATGGAGTTCTCCAGGGTCGTTCTTGCCGGGGCGGACGAAAAGCACGTTCCTTCGCCGGCCACTCTGCGCAACGTGCCTGACGAGGAGCGTGCGGAAGCGCTGCTGCGGGAGCGTTCGCTGCTGTACGTCGCGAGCAGCCGAGCGCGGGATGCATTGGTGGTGACGTGGAGTGGGAAGCAGAGTGGTCTGCTGGGACCAAGCCATGTCTGACAACTCGTGTCCATGGGCAGACGCCTACTATCTCTGATCGGCTCGACCTTCGCGAAGCTGTCATTGCGATCGCCACGTTGACTGCCACGAATTTTGTCGAGCCGTACGAGATCGACCCTGGTGATGCGCCCAAGACTGCGCTGAAGTCCATGGCGGTCAATCTCGGCCTCCAGCCCAACATTGGAGTCACCATCACGAAGGCGTTGACCGAAGTCGACGAGCTGCTCAACGGGACCGGCGGGATCCCATGGGGCCGCATCGGTATTGCTGCCGCAGGATTGGCTTTGATTGCCGCCGGCCCGATCGGTCTGGCCGCAGCGGCCCCTGCCTCAGCCTTCGTGGCCGCTGCGATCACGGGTGGGCCGGCGGCGCTTGGTCCTGGCGGCATGATGGGCGGGGTGGCCACAATAGGTGCTCTCGCGGCCAGCGGTGCAGGGGTCGTTGCCGGCGCTGCACTTGGTGGTTCAAACGCGGAAATTTTCGCGCTGAACGTCACTCAGCTGACGCTTCGTGTTGCTGCTGAATACGCCTTGAGGCTCATCGACGTCCGGTCTGATGCAGATATGTGGTCACAGTTGACCTCACTGGAAACACGGATCTCGGCGGAACTCAATTGCGTTCCCGCGTTCAGCGACTCCAAATCATCTCGTGTCCAACAACTTCGATCTGCCCAAGATGCCGTGATAAAGCTGCTCGGATTCGTTGGCGATAAGAAGATCGGTGGTGCAACCGCACTCGAGGCTTCGTCGGCCGGCAAATGACTGGGGCGGAGGTCTGGTGACCACCGCGAATCAGGGCCAAAACGACCTTAGAATGATTGATGAACTGTCAGAGGCATTAATCCAGCGTTGGATGTGGAAAAATCGCGGGACGCGATGATTGCGCCGGTGCGCTCCGAACGGAATGTGCGGTGCTGTAGAGGATACGAACTGCGGGGGTGTGACCAGTTGTCCGAGAATGACATCGACGAGCAAATGGATCTGGATGGACGTGCCAAGGTCGGCGCCTTCCTCGACACTGTCAAACCCAAGCAACCGAAGTCGATTTCAGTCAGAAAGTTCCTCGGTTTCTGGGGCTACCAGAAGCGTGGTGCATCCATCGTTCGGTTGATCAACCGTGAGTTGACCAGGCGAGGTTTGACGGCGTCACCTGACATCGCCCTGGCCGATTACTACGGCAGTATCGAAATCTCCTATCTAAGCGACCTTGCGGAGCATCCTGAGGTTGAGGTCGCCTGGTTCGTTTCATCGCTTCTGGATCCAGAGCGCGACCTGATATCGGTGGGCCCAGAAGCGTCATTGTCGACGGTGGAAACACTCATGGTCATGCATGACTTCTCGCAGATTCCGGTGATGAATGCGAGTCACCGGAAGCTTTATGGCTCAGTCACCTGGAAGTCGATCGCACGATGGAACGGTGACAAATCTCAGGCAACCGCTCGACAAGTCATGGAGAAAGATGGTCAGACAGCCCGGTCCAGCGACGGCTTACTTCTTCACATCAACAGGATCATCGAGAACGATTTTCTCTATATTGAGGACCCAACAGGTGTGTATGTAGGGATCCTGACGGCTACCGACCTCGCCGAGGGCTTTCACGCGACTGCCGGCTCGTTCATAAAGATCGGGGAGATCGAAAACCGACTACGTGCGCTCGTCAGTCAATTGCCATTGTCGGCGATCCAGACGGCTGCAGAATCCACACATGCCACGAGGTTGATCGAGACCGCGGCTGATCTGTCGTTCGGTCAGTATGTCGCCGTCCTCGGCAAGGATGACAATTGGAATCAGTTAGCCCTGCCCTTCGACCGCAAGACGGTTGTCGAGAACCTGAGGGAGGTCAACGCAGTCCGCAACGACGTGATGCATTTCAGGCCGACCGATCTGGATTCGCAAGACGTCGAGGCCATCGATAAGTGTCTGAACTGGCTACGGCTTGTCGACAAGTGCTGACTGTCTGAGTTTTTCTCCTATCGGTGATCACACTGCAAGTCTGCGTAACTTTCGCGCTGTTTGCTATGTGCGCAGCGCCTTTCAGCAGATCTGCTGCAGTAAATAGGTGATATTCGAATTGGGCTTGCCCTGGGTGGGCAGGCTGAAAGGATGTCTCCACGGCAGGCCCTATCCCCGTGAGTTTTGCGACAATGTCGTGCGCGAGGCCCAAACCGCGAAGACGATCGCACACGGCATGGACTTCGCGGCTAATTCTGTGAACCCCGGACTCGGATAGCCTGGCCAAGATCGAGATCTAGATCGGGGAGGTCGATGGCAGAGATGATGTGGCTGCATGACATCGATTGACCCGTGGTTGCTGAGCGGAGTCGCCATTACGCTCATCGGTGCACTGAGCCTGGGCCTCGTCGACAACGTGCGGATCGAACGCCGAATCTATTGGCTCAGTTGGTTGGTTGGTGGCGCTGTGATGATGGTCGGTCTTCTTTTGCAGCGCGGATGGAGCTCCGCGGTCGTGGCGTACGCGGTGATGGTGGTGGGCGTGACGTTCGCCTACTTCCGTACGTCGTATCTAAAAGTCGGCGGAAGAATCTTCTCATTTTGGATCGCCAGGACGCAGCCCGATCCGCTCCCCGACGGCAGCCCTGGACCTCCGGTAATCCCACCACCGGACTCTTATCGCGGAATAGTCACTGCTGCAGCACAGTGGTGGCTAATGGCGGTTGTCAGCGTGTGTGCTGCCGTAGGCGCCGTCGTGCTTGGGATGTCCGGCCCCACGCTTGGCATTGCGGTCTTTGCGGTGGTACTGCTGGCCGGCACCGGATACATCGATCAGCATGACGGCTTTCCGATCGCCCGCGGTCAGTGGGTTCAGGCAGCGCTGATCGTCGTCGTGTCTATCCCGATCTTCCTGCTGCCGCCGCTTGCGTATGCCATCGGCTATTACATCGACAGACCGAGACGCCGAGCGCACGAATGGCGAAATGACAAATAGCCGGTCGACGCCATAGCGCGATGCAAAAACTGGTACTACCCGCAGTATCACTTTTGCCGTAGTACCGCTGGTAGTACTACAACTCGTCAGGTGTTGTTGCTCCGAACCGGGCATGACAACTTCGCGGCCTGTTCATCAGTGCGTTCCCGCGCTCACGCAAATGATCACGACCACGACCATCCACCACACCGAGCCACCCGCACCTTCACTTAGGTAACCTCAAGATCACAGAATCAGATCAGGGGGATAACGACGTGAGCCTCGTACTGGGTCTTTCGGTCACCTCGAAGGACGTCCACGGCGAGCTGGTCGACGGTGTCACCGGCCAGGGCGAACACCTCGACCGTCGCGTCCTCGATGTCGACGAGATCGAGGACTACCTGGCCGAGCTGCCCGCCGACGCCGACCTGCACGCCGTCGGCCTCACCTGGACCCATGACGCCGAGGACGAGGCCGTCAAGGTCCGCGAGGCGCTCGACACCTATAGCGGGGGAGCGCCGATCGTCCCGGTCCGCGACGTCGACGCCGCGCAGGCATTGGCCCGCGGCATCGCCGACCTCACCGGGCACGACTTCCTGGTCGTCTGCGTCGTCGAACCCGACAGCTCCGTCGTCGCCACCGTCGACGGCTTCGACATGCACGTCGAAAGCGTCGACCACGCCGACGCCGCCACCCTCACCGACCGCGTGCTGGCCGTCGTACGCGCCGCCAAGCCCAGGCCCGATGCCGTCTACATCCTGGGCTCCGCCGACACCGATGACCTGGTCGCCGCCCTGCGCGCGGATGCCGACCGCCCCGTCATCACCGCCACCGAGGCCGATTTCGCCCTGACCCGCGGCGCAGCCCTGGCCTCCGCGCACATCGCCAACATCCCCGACGAATCCGACCAGGCACCGCGCAACATCACCGTCGCCGCGCTCACCGCCACCCTGATCGCCGCGATCATCGTCTTCGTCGTCTCCGTATCCCTCACCCTCACTTGGCCTTCCACGCCGGACCCCGCCCCAGAGCCCGACCCCCAACCGCAGTCGGCGCAGACCGCGGCACCGGTGGCGCCGCCGAAGGCGCCCAAGCCGCTGGAACGCGCGAAGCTGCTCAATGTGCCGCCGCCCGCCCTTGCGCCCCCGCCGCCGCCCGTCCAAGCACCACCGCCGCCACCGGTGCCCCGGATTCGGGACAACCCGGTGCTCGACCGCGTCCCGTTCATCGACCGCATCCGCTAGCGCGGACGCCTCCGCGCCCATGCCGCTACGTTGTAACGCGTGAGTGTCACGCCCACCGACCTGACCGGGACCGAGCGCGCCGTGCTGCTCGTCCTGATGGCTCAGGCACGCCCGGTGCCCAACGCCGACCTGCTGGCATACGGCCCCAAGCTGGACAAACGCAGCCGGGACAAGCTCAACACCCTCGACCTCATCGAATCCGAGCGCGTCGGCGGCCGCTACGTCCACGAGCTCACCGACCGCGGCTGGCGGCTCTGCCGCGACATCATCGCCGCCGGCGCGCCACCGCGCTCCACCGGCCCCGCCAAGACCCTCTACACCGTGCTGGCCGGGCTCGGCCGCTACCTGGACACCGCCGACCTCAGCCTGGCCGAGCTGTTCTGGCCCAAACAAGCCCCGAGCGCCGCTGACCGGATCACGCAGGCCTACACCGAGCTGGCCGAGCGACCCGGCGCCTGGGTTGGCTTGAGAACCCTGCGCCAGCAGCTCGACGACGTCGCCGACCTGGACGACACGCTCACCCAGCTGTACCGCACCGGCGCCATCAGCCTGATCCCCGAAGAAAACCAGAAGGTCCTCACCGACGAGGACCGTGCCGCCGCCATCACCATCGGTGGACAGGCCAAACACCTGATCGCAATTGAGGTTTGATGCAGGACGCACACCGCGAAGCACTCGCCGCCCTCCGGCTCACCTGGGCGCCCACCAGCGACGACCTGTGGCGCCCGCAGGCACCCACCCACGTCAGCGGACTCAACGAACGCGCCGTCGACGATGTCATGGAGGCCTTCGCCGACGCCCAGCGCGACCCCGAATCCGCGCCGCTCGGGGTCACCATCCGCGGCCAGGCCGGCTCCGGCAAAACCCACCTGCTCGGCCAGATCCGCGAACGCGTCCAGGCCGGTGGCGGCTACTTCTTCGTCGTCGAACTGCTCGACGCCGCCAGCTTCTGGGAATCGGTGCGCGCCGGGGTGCTGGAGAGTTTCGGTCGCCGCGGTGCGAATCGCGAGACCCAGCTCAAAGACCTGCTGTGGGAACTGTCCTCCATCGCGCACGTCTCACGCGCCGACCGGCGCGCCATCATCGGCGACGAGGACCTGGACCGCGAAACCCTGGACGCCTTCGTCAACGATCTGGCCAAGGCCCGCCGTGATGTCCGCGACTGCCACCAGACCCTGCGCGCACTGGTTCTGTTGTCCGCCAACGATCTTGTCGCCCGCGATATCGGCGACTCCTACCTGCAGGGCAGCGATGAGGTCGGCTCCGACGACCGGTTGCACTGGCGGCTGCGCGGCACCGCGCCCTCGGCCCAGCACTGCGTGCGCGATATCGCCCGGCTGACCGCCCTGGCCGGACCGTCGGTGCTGGCACTGGACCAGATCGACACCCTGCTCGCACAATCCTCCACGCGCACCGACGAATCCAGGGGAGCCGGTGACGGTGTGCTGGAACAGGTTGCGCACGGCCTGATGTCGGTGCGCCAGACCCTGCGGCGCACCGTCCCCGTGGTGGCCTGCCTGCCCTCGGCGTGGGAGAGCATCCGCGATCGTGCCACCGCCAGCGTGTCCGATCGGTTCCGCGTCACCGCACCGCTGTCCCCGCTGCCGAGCGCCGATATCGGCCGCGCCATCCTGGAACGCCGCTTCGAGGCCGCCTACCTGACCGTCGGCTTCACCCCGCCCTACCCGAGCTGGCCCATCAAACCCTCGGCGTTCGACGACGCCGCCGGCTACACCCCGCGCCAGCTGCTGATCCGCGCCGACGCTCACGTGCGGGGCTGCCTGCGCCGCAAGGAAGTCGTCGAGCTGGCCCACCTGTCCGACGAGCTGGCCCCAGAAGAGCAGCCCGACAACGACACTGCCGACACCTCACCCATCGACCGGCTGTTCGCCCAATACCGGTCCCGGGCCGTGCCGGCTGCCGCACTCGACGCAGACGGCGAGGACACCGCCGTCCCGGCGCTGCTCGGCGCCGCGCTGAGCGCATGGATCGTCGAGCACGGCGACGACCAGGCCTATGTCTGCGACCCACCGCCCGGCTCGCACGTCGTGCTGCACGCCCGGCTGCGCCAGACCCTGGATGCTGCCACCGATGACGAACGGCACTGGGCCTTCCGCGCGATCGGCGCCACCAACGCCGTCGCCGCCCAGAACCGCGTCAAGAAGACGCTCAGCGCAACGGGTTTGAACGCCCACACCGACCGGCGCAACCTGTTCTTCCTGCGCAACACACCATGGCCGTCGGGGCCGAAGACCGAGGCCCTGATCAAGGACTTCGAAAAGCAGGGTGGCCGCACCCTGACCCTGTCCGACGACGATATCCGCACCATGACCGCCCTGCGCGACCTCATCGACGACGACGTCGCCGGCCTGACCGCCTGGCTGCGCGCCCGCCGCCCCGCACACGGCATCACCGTGCTGCGTGAGGCGCTCGGTTTCGACGGCGACGACTCCATCACCGTCATCGAGGAAACAACGGAGGCAGCCGACGAGGGGCCGGAATTCGTTGCCGCCGAGTCGAAGATGCCGCTGGGTATCGACGTGCGCACCGACACCACCGTCGCCATTGACCTGGCCGCGCTGCGCAAACATGTCGCCATCTTCGCCGGTTCGGGATCGGGCAAGACCGTGCTGATCCGGCGCCTCGTCGAAGAGGCCGCGCTGCGTGGGGTCTCCTCGATCGTGTTGGACCCCAACAACGATCTGTCGCGCCTGGGCAGCGCCTGGCCGCAGACACCGAGCGGCTGGCAGCGCGCCGACGACGCCCGCGCCACGGACTACCTGGCCAACACCGAGGTGGTCATCTGGACCCCGCGCCGCAGCACCGGCCGCCCACTGGCCTTCCAGCCGCTACCCGATTTCGCCAGCGTGCTCGACGACCACGACGAATTCACCGAGGCCGTCGAATCCGCCGTCGCGGCGTTGGAACCGCGCGCCCAGATCAGCGGACAGACCGCCAAGGCCGCCCGCTCGCGCGCCGTGCTGCGAGAAGCGTTGCAGCACTACGGCCGTCAACCCGACCCGACGCTGCCCGGGTTCATCGGCATGCTGGCCGACCTGCCCGAGGATGTCAGCGAGCTCGCCGACGCCCCCAAGATGGCCGCCGATATGGCGCAGAACCTGCGCGCCGCCACCGTCAACGACCCGCTGTTCGGCGGCGCCGGAAAGGCTTTGGACCCCGGTGAGCTGCTGACCCCCACCGAGGGTAAACGGGCCAGGGTCTCGGTGATCAGCATGATCGGCCTGCCCAGCGATGAACAGCGGCAGAGCTTCGTCAGCCAGCTGCAGATGGCGTTGTTCGCCTGGATCAAGCGCAACCCGGCCGCCGACAAGCCGCTGAGCGGCCTGCTGGTGATGGACGAGGCACAGACCCTGGCGCCGGCTCGCGGTCTGACCGCCAGCACCCGCAGCACACTGGCCCTTGCGTCGCAGGCCCGCAAGTACGGACTCGGGCTGATCTTTGCCACCCAGGCGCCCAAGGGCCTGCACAACCACATCCCGGGCAATGCGGCCACCCAGTTCTACGGCCTGCTCAACTCGCCGGTGCAGATCGCCACCGCCGAGGAGATGGCCCGTGCCAAGGGCGGCCTGATCACCGATATCAGCCGGCTGCGGGCGGGCAACTTCTACGTCGCCACCGAAGGGAAGTCCTTTCACCGCGTCACCGCGCCCTGGTGCCTGTCGCACCACCCGGCCAGCCCGCCATCAGCCGACGAGGTGCTGGCCCTGTCACAGGCATCGTCACGGGCATAGTGGTCCCATGCCGACCATCACCGCGGTGCACGGAGACATCACCCAGCAGAGTGTGGACGCCATCGTCAACGCCGCCAACAACGCCATGCGCGGCGGCGGAGGTGTCGACGGTGCCATCCACCGCGCCGGCGGCCCCGAGGTGCTCCAGGACTGCATCCGTCGCTTTCCGGACGGTCTGGCCACCGGTGACGCCGGGTGGACCACCGCCGGCCGATTGCCGGCGCGCTGGGTGATCCACACCGCCGGACCCAACCACAGTGCAGGTCAGCGCGACCGTTCACTACTGGTGTCCTGTTACGCGCGCTCCCTGCAGGTCGCCGACGAACTCGACGCCCGCACAATCGCTTTCCCGCTGATCAGCGCCGGAATCTACGGTTGGCCCAAGGGGGATGCCATCAAGACCGCGATCGAAACCATCGCCGCCGCCGAGACGAATGTCACCGAAGCGCGCATCGTCGCCTTTGAGGAGCGGACATTCGACGCCGTGACCGCAGAACTTGATTGACCCCCATCCCCTCTGGGTACGGTCGAAACCATGGATGTGGTCAACCTTGCCTTCGAATGGACGGATACCAACAAGCACTGGCTGATCGAAGTTCCCATCCGCGTCGTGGTGTACATGCTGGTCGCGTTGATCGCACGTTTCGTGTTGCATCGCATGATCGACCGCGCCACCACCGGCCGTAACCCCAAGATCATCGACGATGCCGAACCCAAGCGGGCCGGTCGCCTGCGTGGTCTGCGTGAGCGCGGCAACACGGCCAGCGCCGCCAAGGCCGCCGCGCGCCGCCAGCAGCGCGCCCAGACCATCGGTTCGGTGTTGAAGTCGACGGTGTCGATCGTGCTGCTCGTCTGGGTGGTGCTCAGCGTGCTCAACGTATTCGGGGTCAACATCGCACCGTTCATCGCCTCGGCCGGTGTCGTCGGCCTCGCCATCGGTTTCGGCGCGCAGAACCTGGTCCGCGATTTCGTGACCGGGGTCTTCATGCTCCTGGAAGACCAGTACGGCGTCGGCGACACCGTCGACCTGGGCGAGGCCAGCGGTGAGGTAGAAAGCGTGGGCCTGCGCATCACCACCGTCCGCGATATCGACGGCACCCTCTGGTACGTCCGCAACGGCGAGATCGCCCGGGTGGGCAACATGAGTCAGGATTACGCCGTCGCACGCATCGAGGTGCCGGTGGCGCTCAGTGCAGACCTGCAGCAAGCCGAACGGGTGGCACTCGATGCCGCCCGCGAAGCCGTCAAGGACGAGGCCATCGCGGCGAAGGTGCTCGGCGAACCGGAAATGTTGGGCGTGCAGACGATGTCATCGGACCAGGTGACCCTGCGACTCACCATCAAGACGAAGCCCAACGCGCAGTGGTCGGTTCAGCGCCGGCTTCGCCGCGAGATCCTGCGCGCCTACGACGAGAACGGGATCGACCTGCCCTACCCGCATCTGCGTACGCCGGTGTCGGTGAGCGCCGAGGCCGAATAGTCAAGCGCACCAGGCGCGGAGCTGGTCGGCAATGCGATCCAAGTCCGGCTCCGCGCCTGTCGCGACCTGAATGACGAAATCGAAACGATCGTCCTCCGTCGCGTGTACCCATTTCTCGTTGAGTGCCAGGAACGTGCGGCATGCCGTCCATGCCAGCCGCTTGTTGCCGTCGACCAGTGCGTGATTGCGAGCGATCGAGTGCATCAGCGCCGCGGCCTTGACGAAGAGATCAGGGTAGGCATCCTCGCCGAACACCGTCGCACGCGGCCGGGACAGGGCGGATTCGAGCAGTCCGTGATCGCGAATGACCACGTCTTTGTCGATTGCTCGGCGTGTGATCTCGATGAGGTCCTCGAGATCCAGGTACTCGGTCACGCGTCTTTGAGTCGTTCGAGAACCCCGGCTTCCTCGACAAGCACCCGATTCAGGACCGCGTCGACCTTCGTCTTGTGCGCGTGCCGCGCGATGTACTCGTCGATGGCCGCCAACACGACGGCCTGCATCGACCGCCCCTCGGCGGCGGCCTGCCGACGCAGCGCCTCGGTTTGCTCCTCGCTGGTACGCAATGTCATGCCCATCCCCGCATGATACCGAAGTGATACCGGTGCCGACGGGCCGAAACTCACCCGTCGGCCGCGGCCACCAGCGAGCGCAGCGTGATCGTCGGGTTGTCCCGCAGAAAGCCCTCCAGGCGCCACGGTGTGGAGAACAGGACCAGCATGACGCCGTCGGAGCGGGTCAGCACCTCGGCGGAGACCTGCTTGTTCATGAACTCGGCGTCCTCGGGATCCACGATGCGCGCCACCTGATAGGGCAGTGACTCCAAGGTGATGGCGGCGCCGATCTCGGTTTCCATGCGGTGCGCGGCCACCTCGAACTGCATGGGGCCGACGGCGGCGAACACCGGCGCCTGCTCACCGCGGCGATCCGAGCGCAGCACCTGCACCACGCCCTCTTGATCGAGCTGCTCGATTCCCTTGCGGAACTGCTTGTGCTTGCTGGGATCCTTGCCGCGCACCACCGAGAAGTACTCGGGGGAGAAGCTCGGGATCGGCGGGAAGGCCACCGGCAGATCGCGATACAGCGTGTCGCCCGGCCGGAGCGCCGCCGCATTGGCCAGCCCGATTACATCGCCGGGCCAGGCATCGTCCAAAGTGGATCGCTCCCGGCCGAACACCGACTGCGCGTACTTGGTGACGAACGGTTTGCCGGTACCGGCGTGGGTCAGCACATCCCCGCGCTCGAAGGTGCCCGAGCACACCCGGGCGTAGGCGATGCGGTCACGGTGGGAGGAATCCATCCCGGCCTGCACCTTGAACACGAACGCGCTGAACGGTGCGTCCACCGGACGCGGGTTCCCCTCGACGTCGACGATCGGGCCCGGCGGCGGCGCGAGGTCGACCAGCACGTCCAGCAGCTGGTTGACCCCGAAGTTCAGCGCCGCCGAGGTGAACAGCACCGGGGAGGACTCGCCGGACAGGAACGTGTCACGGTCGTAATCCGAGCCGTCCATCGACAGCAGCTCGGATTCCTCGACCGCGGTGTCCCAGTCGCCCTCGGCCGCGGCATACGCCTGATCGGCAGGAATGTGCTCCTCCGGTGCGGCGGTCGCGCCGCCCGCGGTACGGGTGAAGCGGATGTAGTGACCCTTGCGGCGGTCCATCACACCCTTGAAGTCGCCGGCGATACCCACCGGCCAGGTCAGTGGGGTGGTGCGCAGCCCGATGCGTTCGTGGATCTCGTCCATCAGCTCCAGCGCGTGCCGGCCGGGACGGTCCCACTTGTTGATCACCGTGATGATCGGGATACCGCGGTGCTTACACACCTGGAACAGTTTCAGGGTCTGCGGCTCAAGGCCTTTGGCGGCGTCGATCAGCATGACCGCGGCGTCGACGGCGGTGAGCACCCGGTAGGTGTCCTCGGAGAAATCGGCGTGCCCGGGGGTGTCGAGCAGGTTGATGACGCAGTCGCGGTAGGGGAACTGCAGCGCGGTCGAGGTGATCGAGATACCGCGGGCCTTCTCCATCTCCATCCAGTCCGAGACGGTGGACTTGCGACCGGCCTTGCCGTGGATGGCGCCCGCCTCGTTGATCACCCTGGCGTGCAGGGCCAGCGCCTCGGTCAGCGTCGACTTACCGGCGTCGGGGTGGCTGATCACCGCGAAGGTGCGCCGACGGGCGGCCTCCTGGCTGATCCGGGCGGCGGATTTGGTGTCGGCGGTGGTCACGGCGTTCTCGGTCATCTCGGTGTCGATGATATTTGCCCAGGTCGATAAACCGATAATCGTAAGCATGCACATCTGCGTGTTTCTGTCGGCCGCCGACCTCGACGCCCGCTACACCACCCCGGCCCGCGAGTTCGCCACCGCGCTCGGGGCGGCCGGGCACACCCTGGTGTGGGGTGGTTCGAACACCGGGCTGATGAAGGTGATCGCCGACGGTGTCCAGCAGGCCGGCGGCCGGCTGTGTGGCATCTCGGTGGAGTTCCTGCGGGCCAAGGCCCGCGCCGACGCCGATGAGATGGTGTTCGCCCGCGACCTCGCCGACCGCAAGGCCCAGCTGCTGGCCCGCGCCGACGCCCTGGTGATCTTGGCCGGGGGTCTGGGCACGCTCGACGAGGCCACCGAGATCCTCGAACTGCGCAAGCACGGGCACCACACCAAACCGGTGGTGCTGCTGAACACCGCCGGGTTCTACGACGGGCTGGTGATGCAGCTGCGCCGGATGGAGAGCGACGGCTTCCTGCCGCTGCCGCTCGACGAGTTGGTCTACGTCACCGCCGACGGCGCCGACGTCCTCGACTACTTGCGACGGTGTGAATTAGATCAAGATCGCCCCGCGGGCTCGCCGCCTTTGTCACCATGACCCGGTGAAGAAAAGGGTCGCGGCGATCGTCGCGGGAGTGCTGGTGGTCTTGCTTGTCGCGGTGGTCGCAGCCACGCCGTGGGCCTACAAGAACTACGTCCAGGGCCCGCCCGAGCCGGAGTTGGCCTTCGCCGCCGCGGCCCAGCCCGGTGGCGGCGCGCTGGACGGCACGTGGACCGTGCAGCCCGGATCCCAGGTCGGCTACCGGGTGCAGCAGCAATTGCTCTGGGAGACAGTTGATGTCGCCGGACGTGGCGACACGGTCACCGGTAGCGCCGAGATCGAGGACTCGCACGTGCGATCGTTGAAGTTCACCGTCGACGTGGCAGGCCTGGAAACGGGAAGCTCGGGGCGCGATGAGAAGTTCCGCAGTGCCGACGCGCTGGAGACCGACACATTCCCGACCGCCGAGCTGGTAGGCAACGTCCCCACCGATGTGTCCGCGATACCGGCCGACGGCAGCTCGACCCGAGTGGAGGTTCCGGTTCAGCTGACCATCAAGGGGGTTACCCGCCCGGAGACCGCGCAGGTCGATGTGCGGCGCAACGGCGACCGGGTGGAGGCGGTGGGCACGGTCCCGGTGCGGCTGCCCGACTTCAACGTCACGCCGCCGAAACCGTTCGCTTCGTTGTTGGAGGTGCAGCCGACGGCCGTCATCGAGTTCCTGGTGTACCTGGCCAAGAGCTGAGTCAGCCGAGCAGCCGTGCCCACCAGCGTTTCGGCTGCTGCGTGCCGCGCCGCCGGACATAGGGCCACGGATTGTTGCGTTCGGGCACCGCTTCGGCGCGCACCTGCTTGAGCTGGGTGCGCAGTGCCGCGCGCACCCCGTCGAGCGACGGGTCGTCCCAGCGATTGACCGCCTCACCCGGGTCGCCGGTCAGGTCGTAGAGCTCCCACTGATCGTCGAGGACGTCACTGCGGTAGCGCTGTGCTCCCCGTCCGGTGTACGCGAGCTGACGGACACCGGGCTCGGTCCAGGTTCCCGGGTCGTCGAAGGTGCGCACCAGCTTCCACATCCGGCCGTCGACCCGGGCGACCAGGCCCTCGAAGTTGCCTGCCACGTCGACGGGTACCCGGATGCGCAGCGGTGCAGGCGGATTGACATCGCGACCCAACTGGCGGGCCAGGCCCGACGCGCCCGAATCACCCTCGAGCACATTGTCGCGGGTCAAGAGGTACACCGCGCGGTTCTCGTCGGCGGGCGCCCCGTCCACGACCGGCATCAGATCCCGGCCGGGCAGCGGATGCACCTCGCTGAAGGTGCGGGCGAGCTCGGCGGCCACCGATGCGACGTCCACGCCGGCGGCGCCGAGCAGGGTGGGCACCAGATCCACATGTGAGGTGGGCGCCGCCACGGTGCGCGCCGCGGTGGCACCGGCCCCGGTGCGGGCGATCACGAACGGCACCCGGGTCGCCTCGTCGTAGAGGTTGAACCATTTCTGGTGCAATCCGCCGTGCGCGCCCAGCAACTCGCCATGATCGGAGGTGCGCACCAGCACGGCCTCGGCCGAGCCCTCGGTGACGGCTCGGCGAACCCGGTCCAGCGGACCGTCCACCTCGGCGTGCAGCCGGTAGTACAGGTCGCGGTACTGCTGGGCCTTGGTGCGGTAGGTGCGCCGGACGGCACGCGAGGGTCCGTACCCGGAGAAGTAGGCGTCGCGGAACGCGGCCTGGGCGGCGGGTTTGGCCGACAGGTCCTCCGATGCGGTGGGTGCCGCCGGAACGTGCGGCGGGTCCGCCTGCGACGCCGCCAGTGGGTTGCGCCGGGACCAGGCCGGGAACAGCACGATGTCATGCGGATTGACGAAGCTGGCCACCAGCAGAAACGGCGTCAACGCCGCGGGATCACCGGCCCGCCGACGGGCGTAGCGATCTTCGAGCCACGCGACGATCCGGTCGGCGACCAACGGATCGCGCCGAAAACCGCTGTTGGCCATGGCCGCTCCGTGCGGTTCGGGACCCACCCAGCCCGAGAAGCCGTACGGGTCCAGCGGGTCGGCGTCCAGGTAGGCCCGCACCGCGGTCTCGTCGACCGCACCGTCGTCATCGTTGGTCGCCAGGATCTTCCCGGTGGCCGGGTCGGTCAGATCGGCATGGGAGATATGCCATTTGCCGTCGTAGTGGGTGTCATAGCCGGCCGCCCGGAACCAGTTGCCCAGCGTCGGGACCTCGCCACGGCGCAGCCAGCGCAACCGTGAGTCGTCGTAACGCTTGCCCAACCCGTCGGTCTGGGTGACACCGTGCAGGTCGGGGTAGTGCCCGGTGAACAGCGTCGGACGACTCGGCACGCAGGCCAGCGAACCGGTGTAGTGCCTGGCGAAGCTGACGCCGTTCTCGTCGAACCACCGCCGACCGGTCAGCACCCGCTGCCGCCAGTCCAGGACGTCGTCCGCCTCGTACGGCGGGATCGCGCGTTCCTCGTCGGTCATCAGGATGACGATGTCGGGCCGGTTCATGACGACATCCAACACCCGAATTCTCGGGTCCGGTAGTGGAAGCGCAATCGATGTACGTGTCCTGCGGCGGCGGTGACCACGGCCGCCGAGGTTTTGGCAGAGTGTCCTGGCAGAATCGTCAGATGCCGCCAGGACAGCTGCCGCCCGACCAGCCGCGCGACCCGGCGACGCGGCGTATCCCCAGGCCGGTGCGCCCGGGTGACCCGCACAGCCCCACTCAGCGCATCCCCAGGCCGGAGCCGCCCACGCAGCGGATACCGAGGCCCGAGCCGCCCACGCAGCAGCACCGGATACCGGAACCCGCGACACGCAAGATCCCGGTCCCGCCACCGCCGCCGATCCCGCCACCGCCCATCCAGAAGCTGCCGCCGGGACCGCAGCCACCCGAGCCGCGGCCCGCCCGCAACCGTCAGACCATCGTGCTCACCGCGGTGATCGTGATCGCCGCCTTGGTGGCCGTGCTGGCCGGTGCGGAGCTCTTCGCCAGGTACCGCGCGGGCACCGTGCTGTCCGGTATCACCGACTGCCTGGTCGAGGACACCGCCGACGTCTCCTACTCGGTGACACCGCCCTTCCTGTGGCAGTACCTGACCGATCACTACACCGACATCTCGGTGGTCACCACCGGTGACCGCGTCCAGGCCGCCAAGGGCATGACCGCCGACGTGACGCTCAGCGATATCGAGCTTGCGGATTCGGCCAACTCCAAGGGCACCATCGGCAAGGTGACTGCTCAGCTCTCCTGGACCGCCGAGGGCATCAAGCAGACCGTGCAGGAGAGCCTGCCGGTGGTCGGCAATCTGGTGACCTCGGTGCGGACCGACGCCAACGCGGGCACCCTGATCATGGAGGCCGCCGGGGGAACGACGATCACCGCCAAACCCGAAGTGCGCGAGGGTAATCTGGAACTCACCGTGCAGGATGTCGCCGGCGCGTTCGACAAGGCCACGGTGCAGACCGCGCTGAGCGAGCTGACCACCAAGCTCAACGAGAACTACCCGCTGGGTATCAAGGCCGATTCGGTGAAGGTCACCAAGACCGGTGTCGACGGCACCTTCTCCAGTGCCGACGCGACCATCCCGTCGGGCGAAAGCGACGCCTGCTTCGCCGACCTCTGACCTCAGCGCCACACCGGCAGGTGCCGTCTCCTGGCCCGCATCGCCCGGCGGACCCGGGAGCTCACCGAGGTGTGGTTCTCGCCGGGTGCGATCGTCAGGTAGATCCAGCCCAGGCTCTGCAGGAAGTCGGACCTGTCGCGGGGGTCGGCTCGTTCGCAGTCGATGCCGATCCGCAGTGTGCGCCATCCCATGTCCAGCACGGCTTCATCGCAACCATCGGTGACGTGAATCCTGCTGTGCGGCGGCCGAAGCCCCAAATCCGAGAGCATCAGCCGGACCCGTGTCTCCTCCGGTGTCAGGGCGCCGGGATCGATCTCGGCGGCGGTCAAAAGTGCGGTTCTGATACCGCGTGCGCCTCGGTAGCGGCCCGCCAGCTGCGAGATCTCCTCCGAGCTGGTGTCGGATGCCGCGCAGAACCGATCCAACAGCATGACCGCGGCATCCCGGGGATGGTGGCGTGCCACATCCAGCGCCGTGCGCGCCGGATTGGTGCGCGGGAGTCCGTTCCATATCCCGATCTCGTCGATCGCGATGCGCTCATTGCGGATGATCAGCCCGTCGGGATGCTCGGTGCGACGGGCGATGAGTTCGATGGGGTCGGTCGTGACCGCCCACGGCGTGCTGTACATGACGGCGGCGGTGCGGCCGGCGATGATGCCGGTTCGGCCGCTCCACAACCAGGCCGCCCGTGCGCGGACCTCCAGCGTCAGCTCGGTGCCTTTGGCGACATAGATGTTGGGCAGGATTGCGGTGTAGCGGGCCCGCAGGACGCCGCGCGTCATCACCCCGCCGGCCAACGCCTCGCTGCCCACGAACGGTTCCATGACGGGATGGTGCGCGCCGCCACCGACAAGCCGACGCACTCGCGCGTCCACCCTGTGGATAACCATCGGGCCGGGAGGGCACCGTCTGAAATTGCTCGGGCGAGATCGGTGTGAGGGTTGTGGTTGTGCGGTCGCCTCGGTGCATCCACGACCCTCCAGCCGATCTCGTCCAAGCGTCGTGATGCATACCTGTCCCGACACCGGGGAGTGAACACTTTCTCAAATCTGCCTGGTCCGCGCGGCGAGCGGTGCTACACACGACGCAGGGGACCGAAGGAGTGACCTGTGTTCGATCTGTTGATCACCGGCGGAACAGTTGTCGACGGCACCGGTGCGGACCGGTTCACCGCCGACGTGGCAGTCAAGGACGGACGCATCGTCGAGGTGCGCCGCCGTGGCCCTGGCGACCCGCCGCTGGCCGCCGAGGCCGCCGAGACCATCGAGGCGACCGGCAAGATCGTCGCGCCCGGCTTCGTCGACATCCACACCCACTACGACGGACAGGTCAGCTGGGACGATGTGCTCGAACCGTCGAGCAGCCACGGTGTGACGACCGTCGTCGCGGGCAACTGCGGGGTGGGTTTCGCCCCGGTGCGGCCCGGTCAGGAACAGTGGCTGATCGAGCTCATGGAGGGTGTCGAGGATATTCCCGGCACCGCGCTCACCGAGGGCATCACCTGGGGTTGGGAGACCTACGCCGAGTATCTCGACGTCATCGGACGACGCGAGCTCGCCGTGGACATGGGCAGCCAGATCGCGCACGGGACGGTGCGGGCCTACGCGATGGGCGGGCGCGGCGCCCGCAACGAGCCGGCCACACCCGAGGACATCGCCGCGATGAGCCGCATCGTCCGGGAGGCCATCGAGGCCGGGGCGCTGGGCTTTTCGTCGTCGCGGACGCTGGCGCACCGGGCCATGGACGGCGAACCGGTGCCGGGAACCTTTGCCGCCGAGGACGAACTGTTCGCCCTCGGCCGGGCCACCGCGGCCGGCGGCGGTGCGGTCTTCGAACTGGCCCCGCAGGGTGCCGCCGGTGAGGACATCGTCGCTCCGCGCAGGGAGCTGGAGTGGATGCGCAGGCTGGGCGAGGAGATCGACTGTGCGCTGAGCTTCGCGCTCATCCAGGTCGACGCCGACCCGCAGCTGTGGCGTGAGCAGCTCGACCTGTCGGCGGCCGCGCATCAGGCGGGCAGCCGGCTGTATCCGCAGGTGGCGGCCCGCCCGTTCGGCATGTTGCTGGGCTTTCCCGGTCACCACGCCTTCACCCACCGACCCACCTACCGCGCGTTGAAGGCGTCGTGCAGCCGCGAGGAACTGGCGGCCCGGCTGGCCGAACCGGCTGTGCGGCAGGCCATTCTGTCCGAAGAGGATCTGCCGATCGACCCGAACGTGCTGTTCGATGGGATGTTCGCGCTGGCGCAGTACTCCGGTGACCGGTTGTATTCGCTGGGTGAACCGCCCGACTACGAGCCCACACGCGACAAGACGGTGGCCGCCATCGCCGCCGACTGCGGCCAGGATGTGCTGGCCGCCATGTACGACCTGATGCTGGAGGCCGATGCGTCGAACATGCTGATGCTGCCGATGTTCAACTACGCCGACGGTAATCACGATGCCATCCGGGAGATGATGACCCATCCCGCCGGGGTGCTGGGACTCTCCGACGGTGGCGCACACTGCAGCATGATCTGCGATGCGTCCTATCCGACCTTCCTGCTGACGCATTGGGCGCGCGATCGACACCGCGGCGAGAAGCTGCCGCTGGAGTACGTTGTTCGCAAACAGTCCCATGACACCGCGCAGCTGTTCGGGCTCACCGACCGCGGCGTGATCCAGACCGGAAAGAAGGCCGATATCAACGTGATCGACCTCGACGCACTGACGCTGCACGCACCGCGGATGGCCTTCGACCTGCCCGCCGGCGGGCATCGCCTGGTCCAGGGCGCATCGGGCTACACCGCGACGATCGTCAACGGCGTGATCACCCGGCGCGACGGGGTGGACACCGGCAAGCGGCCCGGCCGGCTGCTGCGCGGGTCCCGCTGATGCGCACGCCCCTGATCGCCGCCGCGCTGGCGTTCGCGACGGTCGTCCCGGCCGCGGGTGCCGATGTGGTGAGCCCGCTGCTACCGCTGGTGGACGCCGCCGCGCAGCGGCTGCAGACCGCTGACCCCGTCGCGGCGTCCAAATACCTGACCGGCGGTGCGATTTCGGACCCACCGCGCGAACAGCAGGTCCTCGACGGTGTCGCCACCGCCGCGCAGGGGCAGGGGATCGATCCCGGCTATGTGCGCGAGGTCTTCCGCGACCAGATTGACGCCTCGGTCTCGTTGCAGCACAGCCTTTTCGCGTACTGGAAGATCGAACCGGCGGCCGCGCCCGTCACCGCCCCCGACCTCGCGGACACCCGCGCGAAGATCGACACGCTGAACCAGACCATGGTCGCCGAGATCGGGCACCGATGGCAGGAACTGCACACCCCGTCGTGTCCGGCCGAAGTGGCGGCCGCGGTCGACGAGACGGCACGCAACCGCGGGCTGGACCCGGTGTTCCGGCGCGCGTTGGAGTACGCGACACACGACTACTGCCGCTGAAATTCAGCGTGCGCTGTTGATGTCGTTCTTCAGCGCCTCGGCCTCGGTGCCGAACACGGCCTGCACGTTGTTGCCGACCTCGATGACTCCGGCCGCGCCGAGACTCTTCAACCGGGCCTGATCCACCTTCGACGGATCGGCGACCTCCATCCGCAGGCGCGTGATGCAGGCGTCGACGTTGACCAGGTTGTCCCGGCCGCCGAATGCGGCGATGACCTGCTCGGTACGCGATGCCGCAGCGCCGGGAGCGGAACCGGTGCCGGCGACCACCGCGGTGGAAGACCCGGTGCCCGCACCGACATTGGCGGCCTCCTCGGCCACGAACTCCTCCTCGGGCTCGCGACCCGGCGTGCGCAGGTTCCACCGGGTGATGGCGAACCGGAACAACAGGTAGTACACGACGAAGAACACCAGGCCCATACCAACCAACAGCGGGATGTTCTTGGCCGCCGGGGCACCGCCGTAGAGCAGCAGATCGATCAGGCCCGCCGAGAACGAGAAGCCGAGGTGGATGTCCAGGGCGTAGGCGATCGCCAGCGACAGACCGGTCAGCACCGCGTGGATGACGTACAGCGGGAACGCGACGAACATGAACGCGAACTCGAGCGGTTCGGTGACGCCGGTGAGAAACGCCGTCAGCGCCGCCGCGGACAGGATGCCGACGGCGACCTTGCGCTGCTTCTTGTCGGCGACATGGATCATCGCCAGCGCTGCGGCGGGCAGACCGAACATCAAGATCGGGTAGAAGCCTGCCGTCAGGTGCCCGCCGGTGGGATCGCCCGCGGCGAAGCGGGTGAGTTCGCCGGTGACGACACCGTTGGGGGTGTCGTAATCGCCGTAGAGGAACCAGATGTAGGAGTTCGGGATGTGGTGCAGGCCCACCGGAATGAGCATCCGGTTGGCGAACCCGTAGACGAACGCACCGATCGCACCGGAGCCGCCGATGAACTGGCCCAGACTGGTCAGCCCGGAGTCGAAGAGCGGATAGAAGTAGCTCATCGCGAACGCCACGAAGAGGCTGGCCAGCGACACCACGATCGGTACGAACCGGCGGCCGCCGAAGAAGCCGAGATACGAGGGCAATTCGATGGTGTGGTACTTGTCGAACAGCCAGGCGGTCAACAGGCCGATGACGATGCCGCCGAACACGCTGTAGTTGATCTGTGCCTGTTCGCCGGCCTTGTCGAGCACACCGGCTAGGACGAACGGCGACATGGTCTCGAAGACCTTGTCCATCACCAGATAACCGACCACGGCGGCCAACGCGGTCGATCCGTCGGCCTTCTTGGCGAAACCGATCGCGACACCGACGGCGAACAACAACGCCAGATTGTCGAACAATGCGCCGCCGGCCGCGCTCATGGCCTGGAAGAACGGCCCGACCACCGGCGCCTCGATGCGGCCCAGCAGATCCGGCTGGCCCAGCCGCAACAGGATGCCCGCCGCGGGGAGCACGGCGATCGGCAGCATCAGGCTCTTGCCGAGCCGCTGAAGTTGTGCGAACCCCGGGAAGCGGGGATTGTTCTGCGGTTTGGTCGACCCACCCATTCGCGGCAGCTTAGCCCCAGAGACCGCAATCCAAGGCCGTGTTCGGCAACGCCCGAGGTGCGCCGCTCGTAGTGTTGCAGCCATGACGACAAACGTGCTGGCGCCGGTGGCGGGACGCGCCGTCGCCCTGGCCGATGTACCCGATCCGGTGTTCTCCCAAGGCATGGTCGGTGTCGGTGCCGCGATCGACCCGCCGCACGAGGTCGTCGACGCCGTCTCGCCGGTGTCGGGCAAGCTGCTCAAGCTCATGCCGCACGCCTTCATCGTGCTGACCCCGGACAACGTCGGCGTGCTGGTGCATCTGGGCCTGGACACCGTGGCGCTCAACGGCGAGGGTTTCACCACCGTGCTGCAGGAGGGTGTGCAGGTCACCGCCGGTGAGGTCGTCATCAGCTACGACGTCCCGGCGGTGGTGGCCAAGGGGCTCAACCCGATCGTGCCCGTGGTGATCATGGACGAGCGCGAACCGGGCAATATCGCGGTGACCCCGCCGCTGGGGGCCCACCTGACCGCCGGGGCCGGACTGTTCGTGGCGAACAGCTGATGGAGGTCGTCATCCTGCCCGACGCCGTCGCGATCGGCAGCGTCGCCGCCGACGCCATCGGTACGCTGCTGGATCGCAAGCCCGATGCCGTGCTCGGGTTGGCCACCGGGTCCTCACCGCTGTCCATCTACGACGAACTGGTCACCCGCCATGCCGCGGGCGGGCTGTCGTTCCGGCAGGTCCGCGGGTTCACCCTCGACGAATACGTCGGTCTGCCCGCCGAGCACCCCGAGCGCTACCGAAACGTCATCGACACCGTCTTCGTCGACCGGGTGGACTTCGCCGACGGTGCCGTGCAGGGACCCGACGGCCTGGCCGAGAACATCCCGGCGGCCTGCGCGGCATACGAGGCGGCCATTGCCGGCGCGGGGGGAGTGGACCTGCAGATCCTCGGGATCGGCACCGACGGGCACATCGGGTTCAACGAACCCGGTTCCTCGCTGGCCTCGCGCACCCGGATTAAGACGCTGACCGAACAGACCCGCCGCGACAACGCCCGCTTCTTCGGCGACGATATCGATGCCGTGCCCACCCACTGCCTGACCCAGGGGTTGGGCACCATTCTCGAGGCGCGGCACATCGTGCTGGTGGCCATCGGGCGGAGCAAGGCAGAGGCCGTGCACCACCTGGTGGAGGGTGCGGTCAGCGCGATGTGGCCGGCCACCGTCCTGCAGCATCATCCGCACGTGACGGTGCTGCTCGACGATGGTGCCGCCCGCCGGCTGCAGCTCGCCGAGTATTACCGCGAGACCTACCGGTCCAAGCCCGACTGGCAGGGCATCTGAGTGCTGCTGGTCGCCGACACCCTGCTGACCGGTGCGCAACTTCTGCGCCCGGGGTGGATCGACATCGCCGGGGAGACGGTGCGCGCCACCGGTTCCGGCGAACCGCCCGGCCCTCCCGACCGGGTGTTGGGCGCGGTCACCGTGGTGCCCGGGTTTGTCGACACCCACGTCCATGGCGGGGCCGGCGCCAACTTCACCGCAGGCAGTACCGAGCAGACGGCCGCGGCGGTCGGCCTGCACCGCAGGCACGGAAGCACCACGATCGTCGCCTCGCTGGTCACCGCGGCGCCCGATGAACTGCTGCGCCAGGTCGGCGCGCTGGCCGCCGATGTGCGGGCCGGACTGCTCGACGGTATCCACCTGGAAGGGCCGTGGCTTTCCGAGTTGCGTTGCGGTGCACACGAACCCTTATTGATGCGCGATCCGGACGCCAACGAGGTGGCGCGCGTGCTCGACGCCGGGGCGGGCTGCATCCGGATGGTGACGCTGGCCCCGGAACGCCACGGCGCGCTCGCCGCGATCACCCAACTCCGGTCGGCGGGTGTCGTGGTGGCCGTCGGGCACACCGAGGCGACCTATGCGCAGACCCGCGCGGCCATCGACGCAGGCGCGGGAGTCGGAACCCATCTGTTCAACGCGATGCGGCCCATCGACCGCCGCGAGCCCGGCCCGATCATCGCACTGCTGGAGGATGACCGGGTCACTGTCGAGGTCATCACCGACGGGGTGCACGTCGACCCGGCGATTTACCGGCACATCACCAAAAGCGCAGGTCTGCAACGGGTATCGCTGATCACCGATGCGATGGCGGCCACCGGGATGGCCGACGGTTGGTACGAACTGGGTCCGCTGGGGGTGCAGGTGCGCGATGGTGTGGCCCGGGTTGCGGGCACCGAGACCATCGCGGGCAGCACCGCCACGATGGACCGGGTGTTCCGGTTCGCAGTGGCCCACAGCGGGTTGGCGCGCGATGCGGCATTGTGCGCGGCGGTGGCCCAGGCATCGGTGAATCCGGCGCGCGCGTTGGGGCTGCCCGACGCGCGGCTGGTGGCCGGGGCGGCCGCCGATCTGGTGGTGCTCGACGCCGACCTCGCGGTGACCGGTGTGCTGCGGCGCGGCGGTTGGGTACTCGACCCGGCGGACGGGGATGCATGATGGGGGCATGCCCGAACACCCCGAACTGAATGTGCTGGGCGGCCCGCTGGAACCGTGCGGCAGCGATCCGGTGACCGGTTTCTACCGCGACGGCTGCTGTTCCTCCGGTCCGGAAGACGCAGGGATGCACACCATCTGCGCCGTGGTGACCGCCGAATTCCTGGAACATCAGCGGTCCATCGGCAACGATCTGAGCACCCCCATGCCGCAGTACCGGTTTCCCGGTCTGGTGCCAGGGGATCGCTGGTGCGTGACGGCGGTCAACTGGTTGCGCGCCTATCAGGACGGATTCGCCGCACCGGTGGTGATGGCGTGCACCCATGAGCGCACACTCAGCATCGTGCCGATCGAGGTGCTCGCCGAGCATGCCGTCGATGTGCCCGACGACGCCAGCGATCTCTAGGTGAGGTAGCGGTCGCGCCAACGTTCGAGCCGGTTGCGCGGACGCTGGGCCTCCGACAGCACGGTGCTCATCGGCGTCGCGGTGTCCTTGGCGGCGCGTGAGCCCTCCGGCGCGGGCACGTCCTCCCACCAGATCGGCTGCAGCAGTGCCGAAGTGATGGGGATGGCCTTGTCCACCCGCTTGTGGCCCCACCCGCACGCCCGGTCGATCGAGGCGGTCGACGGCGCCAGGTTCAGCGGCGACAGGGTCGGGGCGAATCGGACGATGTGATCGCAGTAGGGCAGGTTGCGCACCATCTGCAGCTGGATCGCCTGCGCGATCGGGGCGAGCCACAGATGCCGCGGATCCCACTGCGGATGGAAACTGTCGAAGGCCAGATAACAGGCATTGCGGGTGCCGAGGCGGCCGTCGCGAATGCGCTTCCATGCCAATTCCACCGGCACATTGCTCGCGGTGCCGCCGTCGACGATCGCGCCCACGTCATGGGCGGCCAGCATCTCGTCGAGGATCGGCACCATCGCCGGATCACGCGTTTCATGGTGCAGCACACCGGGGATGGCCGACGAGAACGATGCGGCGTCGACGACGTTGAGCTCACGGGTCAACGTGTCACCGCCGACGACGATCGCCTTGACCACCCGGGAGTCGATGAACGCGGCCGCCTGCCACATCCGGGCCGCGACCTCCGGGCCCATGCCGATGGGCAGGAACGGCAGTGTGCGCATTCGCAGCACGGCCAGCTCCTGATGGCGGAACTTGGCGGGCAGCGCCGCGAACGGCTGCCTGCGCACGCCGGCCACCACCGCCTCATAAGGGATGCCGAGATCGGACATCCGCATCTGTTCGCCGTCCTCGCGGGTGAACAACCGGTGCGCGAACTCGTCGAACCGCAGGGCGAACATGCCGGTGAGTCCGTGCCGTCTGCGCAGCTCCTCGGAGCCGAGGATGGCACGGTAGGACACCGTTTTGGCCCAGGCCACGTATTCGTCGATGGGCACGGGCAGCGACCGCGACATCACCGCACCGATGATCGACCCGATCGACGAACCGATCATGTAGTCGGGGACCTGGCCGGCCTCCAACAGCCGCTGCATCCCGCCGATGTAGACGAAACCCGCGCCGCCACCGCCGCCGAGGACCGTCACGAACTTCTTGTGGCCGATCTCGGCGTCGAGTTCGCGCTGGGAGAACCGGGCGCCGTGGCGTTCGGTGAGCTCGCTGCGCTGCTCGTCCTGGTCGTCGGACAGGGCGTCGAGGATGTGGCGGGCATCGGTCAGCGCACGGGTGGCATCGCGGTCCTCGCGCAGCGGGCCGTGCAGGGTGTTGGCCACCCTGGCGCGCCAGTTCGCCAGTTCGGCGCCCACCGAGACGTCGCCCCGGCCCCGCGTGCCGCCGGGGCCTGCGGCACCGGGTTCGAAATCGGACAACTTCGCGAAGTTCAGCAGATAGCGCAACCGGCGCAGCTGCTCGTCGTTGAGGACTCCGGGCGTGGCCAGGTGTAGCCGCACCAGCCGGTTCTCCATCTTCTGCAACACCAGTGACGGGTCATCGGTGGGCAGATCCGCGTCCTGGGCCTCGACGTTCTCCCGCTCCTCGGCCGAATCCGCGATGGCCTCGGCGACGGGCGCCGGTTCCGGGCCACGCCGGTCGAGGAACGGTATCTGCACGACGTGACTCTAGGCCGAACTGTCGCGTGAACCGACGTAGGCGAGCAGTGCCGCGCCGGAATCCTCCCACCGGCGCAGCTCTTCGACGTGGTCACAGAACATGTCTCCACCATCGCACCACGGGCGCATTGGTCCGCGGGCAGGTATCAGGTATGTAGCCGACCCCGGATCGGCGCTGTTGGGTAGGCTCGTGCGTCAAATGATCGAGACTGACGAGCCGCTGCCGATCCTGCCGCGCGAGCTGACCGACATCCCTGAAGACGTGCGCGTGGTCGGGCCTCCGCTGACGCCCACCGTCGCGCCGCCATACGGCGTGCGTCTTGTCGATCCCGACGCCGACGCCGAGCTGATCTCGCAATGGATGAACCTGCCGCACCTTGCCGAGGCCTGGGAGTACGCGTGGCCACCGGAGCGCTGGCGGGGGTACCTGAAGGCCCAGTTGGCCGGCACGTTCTCCCGTCCGTTTCTGGCCAGCCGCAAGGGCGAGGACATCGGTTACGTCGAGATATACCGGGCAGCAAAGGATTCCATCGCGACGCGATATGCCGCCGACCCGTATGACCTCGGGGTGCACGCGGCGATCGCCGACACCCGACTGGTCAACCGCGGTATCGCGCCGCTGATCTTGCCCAAGCTGATGGCCGATATCTTCGCCCAGGAACCGCGATGCCGGCGGGTCATGTTCGACCCCGACCACCGCAATGCCGGTGCCCGCCGACTGGTGGAGTACGTGGGCTCCACGTTCCTCGGCGAGCACCAGATGTCGAACCGCAGAATGGCCCTGTACGCGTTTACCCGCACGCCGGAAGATATCCCGGATCTGCGCTGACAGCCGTGCCTTTCGGCTAGTCGGACGCGGCGGCCATCATCTCGGCGTAGCCGTCGTGGTCCGGTTTCATCGCGGCGGCTACCAGTTCCCAGAGCACCTCATCGGTCCCGCCGCCGACACGGGCGAGCTTCATATCGCGCCACCACCGACCCAACGGTGTCTCGTCGACCAGGTATCCGGTGCCGCCGAAGATGTGCATGCATTCGGAGACCACCTCTTCGCCGAGGCGGGCCGCACAGACCTTCATCGCGGCGGCGGTGCGCAGGTCCAGCTTGCCGCCGGCGGCGATCCCGTTCAACGCGTGCCGCAGCATGTCGACCCGGGCCTGCAGGTCGGCGACCCGCATCCGCAGCGCCTGGTGCTCGTAGAGGGTGTGCCCGAACTGGCGGCGACTCATCATGCGTGCCAATGTGATTCCCAGCAGGCGTTGACAGCTACCGGCGATCTGTCCGGCCACCGACATCCGTTCATGTGCCAAACCCCAGGAGATGGCGGCGAGTCCGGTGCCCGCGCGCGCGATCAGCGCATCGGCGGGCACCCAGGTGTCGATGTGCACGGCGGCGGTGTCCAGCGGTCCGGCGCCGACCTTCTTGTACGGCCGTTGAATCTGCACCCCGGGATCGCGCAGTGGGACCGCGATCACCACGACATTGCCGTGCCTGCTGTCGGGATCGCCGTCGATATTGCGGGCGACCGTCATGACGTAATCGGCGATGGGGGACAGCGAGACGAACTTCTTGATACCGGTCACCTGAAAGCCGTCGCCCACCGACTGTACGGTCGTGCCGACGATCTGAAGGTCGGAGCCGCCCGATTCCTCGGAGGCGCCGACACACAGCACCACCTCACCGCGAATCGCCCGCTCGCAGATGGACTTAAGGTGCGGAGTGCGGCCGAACCGACGCAGCAGTGCGATGGCCGAATCGTGCAGGCTCACCCCGACCGCGATGCCTGCGGACCCCAGCCTGCCGAGGTGCAGTGCCAGCGCGATCACCTTGGCCACATCGGGTTGTGGGTTGTTTCCCCACTTGGCCTCGAAAACACCTTCGCGCCCGAGGTATTCGATGAGCTCTCGGGGGAACGCGTCGGTGCGTTCGGCCTCGGCAGTCCAACGTCGCACCCGGTCGTCGAAGACCCTGTCCAACAGGTGTTCGAACTCGTCGAGTGTCGCCGCCGGTGATTCGTCGATCACGGTCACTGTCCGGCACCTTCCAGATTGCGTTTGACTTCCAGTCGCCGTAGCTTGCCCGAGGACGTTCGCGGCAACGATCCGGGCGCCAGGAAGACGATATCGGCGGGAACCACACCACATTCGGACGCGATCAGCGACACCATGGCGGTGCGGGCCGCCGGTTCGTCGGCACCCTTGAACTCCGCGGCGATCACCAGACCCGATCTGCTGGCCGGGCCGTCGGTGCCGACGGCGACCACCGCGCCGGCCCGCACACCGTCAACCCGCGCGGCGACATTCTCGATCTCGGTGGGGAAGATGTTGCGTCCGGCGACGGTGATGATCTCCTTGGCGC
Organism: Mycolicibacterium neoaurum VKM Ac-1815D; assembly: GCF_000317305.3. The sequence continues at coordinate 2,088,012 of NC_023036.2, forward strand.
GTCCGCAGATCACCAGGTCGTCGTCAAGCAGATAGCCGATATCACCTGTCGGGAACCAGCTTTGATCATCCAGAGGCGATTCGCCGAGGTAGCCGTGCATCATCGAGGTGCCACGGATCTGCACCTCGCCGACCTCACGGTCGGCGACTCCGCCGGAGTACTGCTCGCCGGCCACGATCCGAATGTCCATGCCCGGGATGGCGGGCCCCAGCACGGCGTGGGTGCGCCGGTATCCGCCGTCGTCGGTGACGACCTGGATCTCGTCGACCCGCAGCCCGCGACCAGGCGCGGGAACGGCCACCGCGCAGTTGGATTCGGCAAGACCATAGGACGGTGCCAGCACACCGGGGCCGAGTCCGAACTTGGCCATCTCCTCGGCGAAACGCCGGCTGCCCGCACAGTCGACGGCCTCACCGCCGTTGAGCGCGAACCGCAATGCCGAGAAGTCCGCGTCGCTGACCAGCCCGGAGTACTTGCCGATGATGTTGTAGGCCATGTTCGGCGCGGCGGTCAGGGTGGCACGGGATTCGGTGATCCATTTCAGCCAGCCGAACGGTTGGGCGGAGAACGCCGAGGTGGGGGCCTGCCACAGCTCGGCACCCGCCAGCGCCGTGGTCAGGACGAAGGACAGCCCCATATCGTGATAGAGCGGCAACCAGGAGTGGCCGCAGTCGGTTTCGGTGACCCCGACCCTGGCGACCAGCGCCCGCAGATTGGCCAGCACCGCGGCGGGGGACAGCGCGGCGGTCCGCGGTGTCCCGGTCGAACCGGCCGTGCCCTGCAGCACCGCGATGCGGGCATCGCCGACCGTGCCGTGATGGTTATGGGAGCGCTGCGCATGCGCGACGGTGGCGACGTCATGCACGGCGATGTGGCTGTCGGCCGCGCTCAGCTCCCGCAGCGGAGCACCGTGGCTGAAGACCGTGCGCACCCCGATACCGGCGAATCGGTCCAAAGTGGCTCGCGCCCAGCGCTTCGGGTCGGCGCCGCGGACCGGGCCCGGCAGGATCGACACCGCAGCCCCGGCCAGGAATGCCCCCGGGATGGCCGAGATGAACTCGACGGTGGGATCGCCGACCAGTCCGACCGCGGGTGCCTCGTCGTAACAGATCCGAGCGGCCACGTTCTCGGCGCGCGCGTGGATCTCACCCCAGGGGTGACGGTTCCAGGTGCCTGCGGCGGTGTCCAGGACGGCAAGCGCGCGGTCGGTCGAGGTCATCGACTCGCGTAACGCCTGCGCCAGGACCGATGGCGCTGCGCTCACGGGTTGGCCTGCGCCGAAGGGATTTTCGTCAGGACGACCTTCTCCAGGTCGCCGAGGGTCTCGCAGTTGAGCAGGTCCTCTTCGTCGAGTACCGCGCCGAGACGGTCCTCGATCGCGACCATGCCGACGGCGAACGCGACCGAGTCCATGCCCGCGTCGTCGACCAGTCGCGAGTCCCGGCTGAGCCGGCTGACGTCGATGTTGAGGTCTTCCCGCAGGATTGCCAGGAGCTGGGGATCCACTGCGTCGGACTGTGAGATTTCCATGTCGGGCGACCCTACACCTGAGATTTTACTCAGGGTAGGCTTACCTGATGTGCTGTCCGTCGCGGTGTCGTCGTCGTGATCTGTTCACAGCGCGGCCACGGCCATTCCTGCCGCTGCCGCGGCGACGGTGATCAGTAGCGTGCCGACGGCGTTGAGGGCACCCGCCCAGTATTTGCCGCGCTGCATGAGGCGGATCGTCTCGACGCTGGCGGTGCTGAAGGTGGTGTAGCCGCCGCAGAATCCCACGCCGACAATCAGCTGGAGTTCCCGGGGAACCCCGTGGAACAACACCATGCCGACGATGAACCCGAGCAAGAGCGATCCCGTGACATTGATGAGCACCGTGGCCCAGGGGAATTCCGTGCTGCGCCGATGCCGGACGGCTCCGTCGACGACGAACCGCGATACCGCCCCGAGGCTGCCCGCACACGCCACCCAGAACACCATCATCGGCCCGCCCCTTCGGAACGGCGGGGCACTCGAGCGCCCACCGCAATCCCGATCACCGTGACCAGTGCACCGACGAGCACAGTGCCCACCGCATAGGACCCGGCAGCCCACCAATCGTTGCGACGCAGCAGCTCATCGGTGTCCACGGCCAGGGTGCTGTATGTGGTGAACGATCCCAGCACGCCGGTGCCCACGCTCAGCCGTAGCTGTTGGCGCCAACCGGTGTCCGGGCCCAGTCGGCTGAGACCTTCCAGCAACACACCGAGCAGGAACGCCCCCGTCACGTTGATGGCGAATGTCGTCACCGGCCATTGGCCCCCAACCTGGGGAAACGCCACCTCGAGGCCGTAGCGGGCCGGGGCACCCAGCAAGCCGCCCAGGGCCACTGCGGCGATCGCCGACGGCCGCACGTGCAAGGGACTCTGGGAGGGCTCGACGGCATCGGGGTCGACCGATGGCGCAGCGATCGGATCGTCGTGATCGGCCATGGGCATGCTCCTTCCTCGGGGAAAGGAGCCATCAGCCTCCGGACGAGGCGGTTCAGACACCTGTCACCGGGCGTCTCGGCGGAGATCCATCGCCGTCGTCGAGAATATCGGAGTCGTCCCCGGACTGCGAGTGGCGATGCGCGGCGGCCAGTTCCCGTCGATCGGTGAGCGCCATCGACAAAGTATGTGGCGTGATCGCCCGACCGATAAAGTCGGCACACCATGACAGTGCAGGTTCCCTTCCCGGTGCGGGTCTGCGTCATGGGGCCGTTGCGGGCATGGGTCGACGGCACACCGGTGGATCTGGGTGGCCCGAAACAACGGTCGGTACTGCTGCGGTTGGTGCTCGCCCACGGTGAGGTGGTCTCGGTCGACCGGCTGATCGAGGATCTCTGGGCGGGAGAGCCACCGCCGAAGGCGTTGGCCGCGCTGCAGGCCTACATTTCGCATCTGCGCCGGGTGCTCGAACCCGGCCGTGAACGTCGGGCGCCCGCGCAGGTGATCGTCAGTGCCGCGCCCGGCTATTGCCTGCGGTTGCCCGAGGGTGCCGTCGATGTGTGGGCGCTGGAAGCCGGTTATGGGGCCGCGGAACGGTCGCCCGCGCCGCCCCGCGAGCAGGCCGAGCGTTTGCAGGATCTGGTGCTGGCCTGGACCGGCGATCCCTACGCCGAAGTGCGCGATGCCCTGTGGGCCGCTCCCGAGGTGGCGCGTCTGGCCGAACTCCGGTTGGCAATGCTCGAGGCCCACGCCGCCGCCCAAGCGGCACTGGACAATCACGCCGCCGTGGTGCGCGCGCTCGAACCCGTCGTGCGCGCGCACCCGGCCCGGGAGGCGGCGGCCTGCCTGCTGGCCTCGGCTCACTATCGCAGCGGCCGTCAGGTGGCCGCCCTGGACGTCTTGCGCCGCACCACCGGTTACCTCGTCGACGAACTCGGCCTGGAGCCGGGCCGGGCGGTGCGGGACCTGGAACGCGACATACTGCGTCAGGCCGATCATCTCGAACCGATCGAGCTGGAGCCGGTCGCGGTGGCGCCGCAGCACGAGGTGCCGACGACCATCGCACTGCGCGGCCGCTCCGCGGAACTGGCCGAGCTCGCCGGCGCCGCGACTGCCGCAGCCCGTGGTCTGAAGGTGGTGTGGATCGGCGGGGAAGCCGGGGCGGGCAAGACGACATTGGTCGATGCGGCCGCCAACCGGCTGCGCGAGGCCGGGTGGGTGGTGGCGGCCGGGCGCAGCCCCGAAGTCGACGGTGCCCCGCCGGGCTGGGCGTGGACCGAGGTGCTGCGGGCGTTCGCGGCGTCATTGACCGCCGAGCAGGCCGACGCGCTGGCGCCGTTGCTGCACACCGGTGGGCCGGTCGGGGAGATCGGCACATTCTGGACCGCGCACGCGCTGGCCGATGTGCTGGAGCAGGCGGCCGGACGAGCGCCGCTGCTGGTCGTGCTCGACGACCTGCACCGCACCGACGGCCTGACCCTGGAATTGCTGCGGCTGACCGCCGACCGGCTGGCCACCCAGCCGGTACTGGTCATCGGCACCTACCGACCATCCGAGGCCGGCGCCGAACTCGGGCAGGCCAGGGCGGCCCTTGCCAACCACACCGCGGCGCACATGCTGCTCGACGGTCTCGATGACGCGGCGCTGACCCAACTGGCCACCGACTCCGGTCTGGTGGCGGTGACGCCCGAGACTCTGCGGCTGCTGCGCGAACGCACCGGCGGTAACCCGTTGTTCGCACGGGAACTCGTCCGGCTGATGGTCGCCGAGGGTATCGATGCCGCGCACGGCGGAGTGCCTGTCGGCGTCGGTGACGTGGTGCGCCGCAGGCTGGCTCGGCTGCCACCGCAGACCGCCACCGCGTTGCGCCAGGCCGCGGTGCTGGGACGTGAGGTCGACATCACCCTGCTCGGCGAACTCGCCCGCAGCGATGACGATGCGCTACTCGACGCGCTGGAACCTGCCGTCTTGGCCGGGCTGGTGGAGGAACCGGCACCGGACCGTATCCGATTTGCGCACAACCTCATTCGCGACACCCTGTATGACGATATGTCAGTGCTGCGACGGTCCCGGCTGCACGCGGCGGCCCTGCAGATGTTGCGCGGGCGCAGCGCCGACACCGCCTCGCTGGCCTATCATGCCGTCGCCGCGGCCACCGCCGAAAACGCCATGGAGGCCGCGGATTTCGCGATGAGCGCGGCCGCCGAGGCCGATGCAATCGGCGCCCCCGGCGAGGCCGCCCGGCAATGGCGCAGCGCGGTGCAGATGTTCGAACTCGCCGGTGCCGAGGAGGCGACCGCGATAGCGGCGCGCTGCGGGCTGATCGCCGCACTGGCCCAGGCCGGCGATGCGCTCGGCTCCCGCGAGGAACTGCACCGCACCATGGCGGCCCTCGGGCACGATGACGGGATGGCCGTGCGGGCGCTGACCGCGTCGACCAGCCCACTGGTCTGGCGGGTGCGGGTCGGGGACCAGATCGACCCGGTCATCGTCGATCCGCTACGCCGGGTGCTCGGACGCGAGCGGCACACCCCCACCCGAATCCGCTTGCTGCTGACCCTGTTCACCGAACTCGAGGGTGTCGAGCACGACGCCGCGCTGGCCGCCAGTACCGAGGCGCTACAGCTGGTGCGTGGCCTCGATGACCGGCGCCTGCTGTTGGCGGTACTCAACGTCCGGGCCTTCGCCTGCCTGGGACCCGACCTCGCCCACGAACGGGAAAGCGTTCTCGCCGAGATGCTCTCGGTCGCCGAGGAGCTCGACGCCGTGGACTACCAGGCGGTCGCACACTGGTTTGCCTTCCTGGACGCCTCGGGGCGATCGGATTTGGCGCGCGCCGCCGCGCACGTCGACCAGGCCGTTGCGCGGGCGGGTACCGGGCAACTCGGCTTCCTGCTCGGCGTCCTCGACGCCTTCGGCGCACAGCTGGCGGTGCTGGCCGGCCACCCCGACGAGGGTGAACGCGGTTATGTCGCGGTCTCGGCGAAGCTGGCCGAGTACGGCGTCGCCAACGGGGCCCATATCGGGATCGTCGGGCGGGTCAGTGCGAACCTGGTCCGGGGCAGCCTCGCGCCGACGGCCGACGAACTGGTCGCGGTGCATCGCCACGTGTCCAGGATGATCGCCGACGGCGCCGTGATCGCGCTGCACCAGGCCGGCCGACCGGAGGAGGCCGCACAGATCTGGGCCGAGCGCATCCCCATCGAGCGATCGTTCTACTTCGTGGCGATGGCGACCCTGCGTGCGCACGCCGCGGTCGCAGTCGGTGACCTCGAGGTGGCGGTGCGCACCGCCGAGGAACTGCGGCCCTACTCCGGCCGGTTCGCCGGGCTGGACAACGGCACGCTCCTGACCGGGCCGGTCGACGACGCGCTGGCCGCCGTTGCCGAGGCCACCGGTGACCACCGGCGCGCAGCGGACCACCGGCGGGCCGCCGCCGAACTGACCGACCGACTCCGCGCGGCGGCCCAGGCCCTGCTCGGCTGAATCCTCATGCCGAGAGTGACGCAATGGCACAGAACCGCCTGAGTGGAGCTGCCGTTGCGTCACTCTCGGCGTGCGGATCAGCCGAAGACGGTGCGCTCGAAGCGGTTGTGCCGCCAGGTCAGAAAACGCAGGACCAGCATCAGTGGGGCGGGCAACTCGGCGGCGATGGCGGCGCGTTCGGTATCGGTGGTCACCGCCAACACCCGCGGCCCCTCGAAGGACAACCGGCCGGTCTTGCGGGCCGCGGTCTCCACTGCCTGCCAATCGGCCACCGAGACGTGCCTGCGGATCACCGGGAACAGCTCGCGTTCCTCGTCGGCGATATGGGCGTGCAGCAGCCGGTGTAGATCGGCCAGCCCGGCGGCCAACGGCCGGGCCAACTCGGCGTCCCCGGAGCGGGCGAAAGCCGTCGCGACCGTACGCAGCCGGTCCAGTCGGGGATCGAGGGTGGCGTGATCATCGGTGAGCTCGGTCAGGTCGACCAGACCCGCCGCCGAGGACTCGATGATCGGCCACAGCACATCGTCTTCCATCGTGTGGTGGTGATGGATCGACTCGCACATCAACGCGACATAGCGGGTGATCGCGCGGGCCCGGGTCACACTGCACGGGGTGCGGCGCTGGGCGATGGCGGTGGTCAGCTCGGCGAGCCTGCCGATATCGGTGACCATGGCGCGATGGGCGAGCAGGATCCCGCTGAGGTCGGGCTCGACGGCGGTGAGTTGGGCTTTTTGTTCGGAGCTGTTCATGACGATCACCTTGTCGGTGTCCACTTGCGGAGAACTTGCGACGGGCTTGCGAGTACGGGGAGACACACGCCCCGTGGGTAGGCAAGGATGGACCCATGGTGGCCAATCCGCGAGCCGGGCAGCCGGCACTGCCAGAAGATCTCGTCGACCTGCCGCATCTGGTCACCGCGTATTACACCGTGGCACCCGATCCCGATGATGTCGCCCAACAGGTGGTGTTCGGCACGTCGGGGCACCGCGGTTCGGCACTGGACGGTGCGTTCAACGAGCCGCACATCTTGGCGACCACGCAGGCCATCGTCGAGTACCGCGCCGCGCAGGGCACCACCGGACCGTTGTTCATCGGCCGCGACACCCATGCGCTGAGCGAGCCGGCCTGGGTGTCGGCGTTGGAGGTGCTGGCCGGCAATGAGGTGGTCGCCATGATCGACGCCGCCGATCGCTACACCCCGACCCCGGCGGTCAGCCACGCCATCTTGACGTTCAACCGCGGCCGCGATGCCGATCTGGCCGACGGGATCGTCGTCACCCCGTCGCACAACCCGCCCCGCGACGGTGGCTTCAAGTACAACCCGCCCAACGGTGGGCCCGCGGACAGCGATGCCACCTCGGTGATCGCCAAGCGCGCCAACGAAATCCTGCGCGGCGGTCTCAAGGATGTGCGGCGTGTCCCGCTGGCGCGGGCCCTGCAGACAGCACAGCGCCACGACTACCTGAACGCCTACGTGGCGGATCTGCCCAATGTGGTGAACCTGCACGCGATCCGCGCCGAGGGAGTACGCATCGGGGCCGACCCGCTGGGCGGGGCCAGCGTCGACTATTGGGCGGCGATCGCCGAGACCCACGAGCTGGACCTGACGGTGGTCAACCCGTTGGTCGACGCGACGTGGCGGTTCATGACGCTGGACACCGACGGCAAGATCCGGATGGACTGCAGCTCACCGAACGCCATGGCCTCGCTGATAGCCAACCGGGACAGCTATCAGATCGCCACGGGTAACGATGCCGACTCCGACCGGCACGGCATCGTCACCCCCGACGGTGGTCTGCTCAACCCCAACCACTATCTGGCCGTGGCCATCGACTACCTCTACACACACCGGACCGGTTGGTCGCCGGGCACCGCCGTCGGCAAGACCGCGGTGAGCAGTTCGATCATCGACCGGGTGGTCGGCGGGCTGGGCCGCACGCTGGTGGAGGTGCCGGTGGGATTCAAATGGTTCGTCGACGGATTGGTCACCGGCACAATCGGTTTCGGCGGTGAGGAAAGCGCCGGTGCGTCCTTCCTGCGCACCGACGGGTCGACCTGGACCACCGACAAGGACGGCATCATCCTGGCGCTGCTGGCCTCGGAGATCCTGGCGGTCACCGGGTCGACGCCGTCGCAGCGCTACGCCGAACTGGCCGAGCGCTACGGTGCGCCGACCTACGCCCGCATCGACGCCCCCGCCGACCGGGAGCAGAAGGCACGGCTGGCCAAACTGTCGGCAGATCAGGTCACCGCGACCGAGCTCGCCGGCGAGCCGATCACCGCCAAACTCACCGCGGCGCCGGGCAACGGGGCGGCCCTCGGCGGATTGAAGGTGACCACCGAGAACGCGTGGTTCGCCGCGCGGCCGTCGGGCACCGAGGACGTCTACAAGATCTACGCCGAGTCGTTCAAAGGCCCCGAGCACCTGGCGGAGGTGCAGGAGGCCGCCAAGTCGGTGGTCAATACAGTCATCGGGTGAGCTCTCGAACGGAGGACGACTGTCAGACCGGACCCAAGCCGCGGCTGCCGCGGGAGGTCTGGGTGCTGGCCGCTGCGAACTTCGTGGTCGCCCTCGGCTACGGGGTGGTGGCCCCGGTCTTACCGCAGTACGCCCGGCACTTCGGTGTCAGCATCGCCGCGGCCACCTTCGTCATCACCGCGTTCGCGATCATGCGGCTGGCCGGCGCGCCGCCGGCCGGATTCCTGGTGCAGCGGCTGGGGGAGCGACGCGTCTACATCGGCGGGCTGATCATCGTCGCGCTGTCCACCGGCGCCTGCGCGCTGGCCGACACCTACTGGCAGCTGTTGCTGTTCCGGTCCCTCGGCGGGGTCGGGTCGGCGATGTTCACGGTGTCCTCGCTGGGGTTGATGATCAGGATCTCGCCCCCCGACGCCCGCGGACGGGTCTCGGGGCTCTTCTCATCGGGGTTCATGATCGGCTCGGTGGGTGGCCCGATCCTCGGCGCGCTGACCGCCGGCCTGGGCCTGTCGGCGCCGTTCCTGATCTACGGTGCCGCCCTGCTGGTGGCCGCCGCCGTCGTGTTCGTCAGCCTGCGCAATTCGGCGGTGATCGCCTCTTCCGATGGCGACGACGGCCCGCCGGTGCCGTTCCGCACGGTGTTCGCCCATCGGGCCTACAAGGCGGCGCTGCTGTCCAATTTCGCGACCGGCTGGGCCTCGTTCGGATTGCGGGTGGCCCTGGTCCCGCTGTTCGTCGTGGAGGTGTTGGGCGGCAGCCCGGGAGTGGCCGGGCTGGCACTCACCGCGTTCGCGGTCGGCAACATCTCCGTCGTGATCCCCAGCGGGTATCTGTCGGACCGGCTGGGGCGGCGCACGCTGCTGATCGTCGGGCTGACCCTGGCGGCGTTGTCCACCGGGGCGGTCGGGTTCACCACCTCGCTGCCGGTGTTCCTGGTGGCTGCCTATATCGCGGGTGCGGCCACGGGCATCTTCGTCTCACCGCAGCAGGCCGCCGTCGCCGATGTGGTGGGCAGCAGGTCGCGGGGCGGGACCGCGGTGGCGACGTTCCAGATGATGGCCGATGTCGGGTCGATCGGTGGCTCGCTGCTGGTCGGGTTGATCGCCCAGTACCTGTCGTTTTCCTGGGCTTTCGTCATCAGCGGGGCGATCATGCTGCTGGCCGCGCTGGCCTGGGTTTTCGCCCCCGAAACCCACCGACGGCCGCCCGCCGGGCACACGCCGGCCCGTCCATTGGGCCCAGAGGCCGGCGGAGAGGTGCCCTGACCAGGCGTTTTGAACCTCTGCGGGGCTGTGGTGTACGTTTCTACAGCACAACAAACGGGGCTATGGCGCAGTTGGTAGCGCACCACACTGGCAGTGTGGGGGTCAGGGGTTCGAATCCCCTTAGCTCCACTCGGAGGAAACCCGCTTCGACCACCGGTCGGGGCGGGTTTCATGTTTTCCGGGGTCTGATTCGTCCGCGTCGGGTTGGCGTCGCGACATCCGCGCGCCGCGCATCATCCGGGACATCGAGCCGTGCTTTCCTGTCTGGCATGGCCATCGTGGAGGTCCGTGCCGTCAGCCCCGAGCGTTACGTCGATGCCACGCATGCACTCACTGGTGGAGGAGAGGGCGGGAGCTGCCGATGCCAGTGGTGGATGCTCACGAGTACGCAGTGGAGGGGTACCACTGCTGTTGACCGAGAACAGCTGCTCCATGACGAGATCGAGCAAGGTCCGCCCCCGGCATTGATCGCCTATGTGGACGACGAACCGGCGGGTTGGGTGCGTGTGGGGCCGCGAGTCGGCCAGTCGCGCATTGTGCGGACTCGGGCCTATGCGGCGCTGTCCGGCGAAGCGATGGACGATCCATCTGTGTGGTCGATCTCGTGCTTCGTCGTGCGTCGCGAGTACCGGGGGATGGGGCTGGCGGCTCAGTTGCTGGACGCGGCAGTGGCGCATGCCCGAGAGCATGGAGCGCGCGTCATCGAGGCATACCCCATGGATCCGGCCGCCAAGAAGCTCTACGCGAACAACCTCTTCACGGGCACGCTCTCGATGTTCGTCGACGCGGGGTTCTCCGAGGTTGCTCGCCCCAGGCCTTACCAGGCCATCGTGGTGCTGCCGACCGAATGAGCGCGGCCGACGCCAGGTTCGGTGATCGTCTGATCAGCGATCAGCTCGCCGGATCCCATCCGTGCATCGCCTCGTGCATCTGTTCCTCGTTGAGCGGGTCGACGCCGAGCGGTTTGATATCGGGCCGGTTGCGCATGCCCTCGAGCAGCAGGGCGAGATAGCGCCGCCACAGTTCGGGATCGACATCGCCCGCCCACTCGCTCACGGTGCCGGCCAGCAGGCCCATGATCGGCATGTCGGGGTGTTGGATATCGGGTCGCAGGTAGCCGTCGCGACGGGCTCGTTCCACGAGCTGGTAGACCCGCGGCACCAGTTCCTCGCGGGCACAGTCGACGCGGTCACCGCCGTAGGCGCGGCTGTAGATCATCTGCCGCAGGCCGCGGTCGGTGGCGGCGAGCTCACATTGCCGTTCGATGAACCATACGAACCCCTCCCACGAATTCTCGTGCTGCAGAGCCTTTTCGGCCAACTCGACGACCTCGGCGATACCGTCCTCGAAGATCGCCTCGACCAGATCCTCTTTGGTCGCGAAGCGGCGGTACACGGTGCCGACACCGACGCCCGCGTGGTGGGCGACATCGTTGAGGGTGGCCTCCATGCCCTTGATCGCGAACAGCTCGCGCGCGGCCGTCAGCACACGCTGTCTGTTGCGCTCGGCGTCCTTGCGCAGGCCGCGGCATGGTTTGTCAATCACGTGGCCCACTTTAGTGATGAGCCTTACCGTTGGCTAGAAGCGGATTGACTCTATCCACTTAAGAAGCTTAGATTCTCTCAGGATCGCTCGCCGCCCATCGTTGCGCGGTGTCACCCGATGGAAAGGCTTGATCAGTCGTGGGGATTTCAGGATGTGTGAACGCGTTGCGTAGCAGCCGTTCCGGCGCGCATCGAGCAGAGCGGTGAACGTCGTCAAACGGGTCTGGCTACCCGTCCTGGTCATCGGCGCGATCGTGGTCGGTGGTCTGACCGTCTCGCAGTTGCGTTCGGTGTTCGGTTCCGACGGCGCCATCGTCACCCCGATCGACGCCGACACCGCCGAGAACTTCAACCCGAAGGTCGTGAAATACGAGATCTTCGGTACCGGCTCCTACGCCAAGATCAACTACGCCGATCTGGACGGGAAGCCCCAGCGCACAGGCGAAGTCAGCCTGCCGTGGACCCTGACCCTTGAGACGACGCTGCCCTCGGTGATGCCCAACATCATGGCCCAGGGCGACGGTTCCTCCATCAGCTGCCGCGTCACCGTCGACGACGAGGTCAAAGACGAAAGGACGGCTGAAGGTATGAACGCCGCCACCTACTGCCTGGTGAAGGCCGCATGAGCACCTCCCTGGACGATGCGCCGACCGGCCCCATCCCGCCCGCCCGCCATGCCGCCGCAAGCCGGCCCAAGCTGCCGCGCTTCATCCGCGCCTTCGCCGTGCCGATCGTGCTCATCTGGATCGCCATCGTCGCGATCCTGAACACCGTCGTCCCGCAGCTCGAAGAGGTCGGCAAGCTCCGCGCGGTCTCCATGAGCCCGAACGACGCGCCCGCGCTGATCGCCACCAAGCATGTCGGCGAGAAGTTCCAGGAGTACGACACCTCCAGCTCGGTGATGATCGTGCTCGAAGGCGATCAACCCCTCGGCGCCGATGCGCACACGTTCTACGACGAAATCGTCCGAAAGCTCAACGCCGACACCAAGCACGTCCAGCACGTCCAGGACTTCTGGGGCGACAGCCTGACCGCGGCCGGTGCGCAGAGCATCGACGGCAAGGCCGCCTACGTTCAGGTCTACATCGCCGGTGACCAGGGCGAGGCGCTGGCCAACGAGTCGGTGCAGACGGTCCGTGACCTCGTAGAAAGTACGCCAGCACCTTCCGGCGTCGCGGCATATGTCACCGGTCCCGCCGCGCTGACCACCGATCAGAACATCGTCGGTGACGCCAGCATGAAGACCATCGAGGGCGTGACGATCGGCATCATCATCGTGATGCTGTTGATCATCTACCGGTCGGTCGTCACGACGGCGGTGGTCATGTCGATGGTCTTCGTCGGCCTGCTGTCCGCGCGCGGAATCGTCTCATTCCTCGGCTTTTACGAGGTGTTCGGCCTGACGACGTTCGCCACCAGCATGGTGGTGACGCTGGCCATCGCCGCGGCCACCGACTACGCGATCTTCCTGATCGGTCGATATCAAGAGGCCCGCCGGTCGGGACTGGACCGCGAAGACGCCTACTACGACATGTTCCACGGCACGGCACACGTGGTGCTCGCCTCGGGTATGACGATCGCCGGCGCGACGCTGTGCCTGCACTTCACCCGGCTGCCCTACTTCCAGAGCATGGGCTTCCCGCTGGCCGTCGGTATGACGATCGTGGTGGCCGCCGCGCTGACGATGGGTCCCGCGCTGATCTCGATCGTGACGCGATTCGGCAAGGTGCTGGAGCCCAAGGGCACTGCGCGGGCGCGTGGTTGGCGCAAGCTCGGCACCGCCACGGTGCGCTGGCCCGGCGCCATCCTGGTCGGTGCGATGGTCCTGTGCCTGGTCGGCTTGCTGACCCTGCCCGGCTACCACACCACCTACAACGACCGGATCTATCTGCCCGACACCGTGCCCGCCAACGTCGGCTACGCCGCCGCGGACCGGCACTTCTCGGACGCCAAGATGAATCCCGATCTGGTGATGGTCGAGGCCGACCACGATCTGCGTAATCCGGCGGACTTCCTGGTGATCGACAAGATCGCCAAGGCGTTGATCAAGGTGCACGGTATCGCCTCGGTCACCACCATCACCCGGCCCGACGGCAAGCCGATCAAGCATTCGACGCTGGCCTACACCGTGTCCCAGAGCGGAAACGGCCAGATCATGAACAACGACTTCCAGCAGACGGTACTGGACAACACGTTGCAGCAGGCCAACGACCTGCAGGTGAGCATCGACTCGATGGAAACCATGTACAACGTCACGCTGCAACTCGCCGAGGTGACCCGGCGGATGGCGGACAAGATGTCCGACACCTCGGACAATCTCAACGAGGTGCGTGATCACCTGGCGGACTTCGATGATCAGTTCCGGCCGCTGCGCAACTACTTCTACTGGGAACCGCACTGCTTCGACATCCCGCTGTGCTGGTCGATGCGGTCGGTGTTCGACAGCCTGGACGGCATCAGCACCATGAGTGACGATTTCACCGAAATCGTCCCCGATCTGCAGGAGATGGCTCGGCTCACGCCACAGATGGCTGCGGTACTGCCGGCACAGATCCAGACGCTGAAGAACCAGAAGCAGATCATGCTGAACCAGTACCAGGCGCAGCGTATGCAGCAGGACCAGAACATGGCCAACCTGGACGACAACACCGCGATGGGGGAGGCCTTCGACGCCGCCCGCAACGACGACACGTTCTACCTGCCGCCCGAGGCTTTCCAGACCGCGGACTTCCAGCGCGGTATGAAGCTGATGATGTCGCCGGACGGAAAGGCCGTGCGTTTCACGGTCTTCCATCAGGGTGATCCGCTGACCGAGGACGGTACCGAGCGCATCGATCCGATGCGGGTCGCCGTGGCCGACGCCATCAAGGGCACCCCGCTGGAAGGGTCCACGGTCTATGTCGGTGGCAGCGCCGCAATGTACAAGGACATGCAGCAGGGTGCCGACTACGACCTGCTGATCGCCGCGGTCGCCTCGCTGATCCTGATCTTCTTGATCATGGTGATCCTGACCCGGGCCGTGGCGGCGGCAGCCGTCATCGTCGGCACCGTCGTGCTCAGTCTCGGTTCGGCGTTCGGCCTCTCGGTCCTGGTGTGGCAGCACATCGTCGGAATCCCGTTGGGCTGGATGGTGCTACCGATGTCGGTGATCGTGCTGCTGGCTGTCGGTGCGGACTACAATCTGCTCCTTGTCTCGCGCATGAAGGAAGAGGTGCACGCCGGCATCCACACGGGGATCATCCGATCCATGGCCGGTACGGGCTCGGTGGTCACCGCGGCCGGCTTCGTGTTCGCCTTCACCATGATCGGCATGCTGGTCTCCGACATGATCGTGATCGGCCAGGTGGGCAGCACCATCGGCTTGGGTCTGCTCTTCGACACCCTGATCGTGCGGTCGTTGATGACACCGTCGATCGCGGCGCTGATGGGCCGGTGGTTCTGGTGGCCACTGCAGGTGCGGCCACGCCCGAAGCCGCAGCCGTGGCCGAAACCGTTGCAGCGCAGTCCGGAAGAGGTGCTCTCATGAGACGATTTGTGATCGCGGCGGCCGCGGCGTTGACGATGGTGTTGCCGATCGGAACCGCCACCGCGGTCGCCGATCGGGACACCGACTTCGCCAACGAACTGCACGGCTTCGGGATCTACGGCCAGCGAGACTTCAACGCCTGGATGGCCAAGATCACCTGTAAGCGAATCGACACCGGAGTCGACGCCACCGCAACGGATTCCGCGCATTTCCTGGCGCAGAACCTGGCGCGGACGAACAGCACCGCGCAGGTCTATCAGTTCCTCGGGACCGCACTGCGCATGTACTGCCCGGTGCACCTGGACAAGTTGACGGTCAATCAGGAGCAGCCATGAACGCCCACACCCACAACCGGCCCGTCCGAACCACACTCATGCTGGCCGTCGCCGCGTTGTCGGCGGCGGTGCTCGGCTCGCCGTCGGCGCAGGCCGATGCCACCGACGAGTACCCCATCCCCAGCAAGCAGATCGAAACCCAGTGTGACGCCGAGCAGTATCTGGCCGCGGCACGCGACACCAGCCCGATCTACTTCGAGCGGTACATGTTGGACAAGAGCAACCGGCCCCTCGATGTGCAGCAGATGGCCGTCGACCGCATCCATTGGTTCTATTCACTCGATGCCGCGGGACGCCGCCAGTACTCCGAGGACACCGCCACCAACATCTACTACGAGCAGGTGGCCACCCGCTGGGGCAACTGGGCCAAGGTGTTCTTCAACAACAAGGGCGTGGTGGCCAAGGCCGCCGCGGTGTGCATGAACTACCCGCGCGGTGACATGTCCGTGTGGGCCTGGCCCGTCGCCCGTTGACCCGATGATTTCGGCGCGCTCGCGCTCGCGCAGCGATCGTCAGCGCGCCGAAATCACTGGGTAGGGGAGTGTGCGAGCCCGCGGAACAGCGCCACACACATCTCGGCGGCCACCGCGGCCAACTCCGCGGGCGCCAG
This sequence comes from Mycolicibacterium neoaurum VKM Ac-1815D, assembly GCF_000317305.3. The sequence continues at coordinate 2,103,722 of NC_023036.2, forward strand.
TTGCGGATCGGACAACCAGTCCTCGATCAGCTGGTTGACCCCGCCGACGATGAAGAGCGCGCCGCGGCGCAACTCGGCCGGTCCGGGCACCTCGCCGTCGAGGACGTCGGGCGCCCGCAGGGTCACCTCGTCGGTGATGAGATCCAGGATCTTGCCGCGGTGTTCGGTCAGGCCGGGCACGGTGCTGACGTCCCCGGTGGAGATCCGATGCACGTGCGGGTCGGCGGCAATGATCTCCAGGAACGCCGTCAAGGCCGAGCGCAGTTTGTCGGCCAGCGTGCCGGGATCGCCCACACCCGCCGCGACCATCGCGGCCAACAGTTGATCGCGCACATCATCGGCCACCGCGAAGATCAATGCCTCGCGGTTGTCGAACTGCTCATAGAAGTACCGGGTGATCAGCCCGGCCTGGGCGCACACGCCGCGGACGGTGACTTCCGCCACCCCGGATTCGCCCCAGAGTTGGCGGCCCGCGGCGAGCAGGCGGCGTCTGCGATCGGCGCGACGGTCGGTTGCGCTGATCCCGCCGTAATCCCGCTCCACCTTCGCGCGGTTCATTGACAGCACCCTACCCGCGCCCTAAATTCGGACGACGCATGTAATCCAAAGTGTGTAGAACGGAGCCGAGATGAGCGTGCCGACGCGACACCCGCACCGTCCGGGTGCGGTACCTGGCGCTATCCGACTGCTTGCCGGCCTCCTCGGACTCGACCAACCCGATCACGACCAGTGGCGCAGGCTGGGTGAGCGGCTGACCGTCGGTGACGAGGCCGCCGACCGACTGGTCGAGTGGATGCTGCAAGCCGGTATGGCGGAAACGCGGCCGCTGTTCGAGCGCGCGCTGGCCCAGGGGATCGCCGGGGTCCCGGACGCGCCGGCGCCGCTGCGCGAGTTCTTCGACATTGTGGAGACGGTGCCCGATTGGGTCGACTGGAAGCTGATCCGGCGCGGCGAACGGGCCATGCGCCGCGGCGGTGCCGACGGCATGTATATCGCGCGTGATGTCTCACTGCTGGGTGGATACCAGTTCTCCGGGTTCAACAAGACCCTGGTGCGCACGGGCGCCCTTGAGAAGGGGTCGAACAAGCGATTCGCCGAGACGATGCAGTGGGCGATGGACGTCATCTCCGAAAACGGTATGGACCCCGGCGGTGTCGGCTACCGATCGACCCTGCGGGTTCGTCTGATCCATGCGATGGTGCGGCGCCACGTGGCGGCCATGCCCGACTGGCGCGGCGCGGAATGGGGTCTGCCCATCAACCAGACCGATATGGCGGCGACATTGGTCGGCGCCCTGATCGCGCCCTCTGCGGGCGGAATCGGTATGGGCCTGCTGTTGTCCCCGGGCGACTATGCCGGCATCGCACACCTGACCCGCTACGTCGGATGGCTCATCGGGGTCGACGACGAATGGTTGCCGTGCGATTACCGCGATGGCATCCGGGTGCTGTTCCACACGTTGACGGCGCTGGCGCAACCCGACGAGTCCACCAGGGCGCTGGCGGTGCCGATGGCCCAGGATCCGATGGGGTGGCACTACGAGAATCTCAGCGGTATCCGCCGTAGGGTGGCCCGGGCGCAGCACCTGTCGGTGACGAGCGCCTTCCTGGGACCGCGGGCCATGCGCGCGCTGGGCCTGCCGGCCCATGTGCTGCCGTGGTACCCGGCGTTGCGTCTACCGGTCAATATGCTGCGCAGCCTGCGGGTGCTGGTGCGGCCCGCGCTGGCCGATGCCGATGCCGCCCGGGGTGATCGAGAGCAGAAGGCGTTACTTCACACGATGATCGGCGATGCCCAGGCTCGGATCGGCGATTCCGCCGCGCACGTGGTGCAGGTCGCCTGAATCCGAGCCTTTACTGACGCGGGCGAATATTCGCCGAAGCGCTGGTGAGGGTGCGTGAGCAGGTGGTACCGAAAAGTACCGGTTGCGGGCGGTGGCGAGGCCGCCGGTGCCATGGGCGGCATGTAGCGTTGTGACCGATATAAGGGTAGGTTAACCTACGCTTGAACGCAGATCCGTAGGTCTGCGGGGAGTCGAACTCAATAAGTGATGGAGGGACTTGTGTTCCGAACCATGTTGGGGGGCAAGGTGCATCGCGCCACTGTCACCCAAGCTGACCTGCACTACGTCGGTTCGATCACCATCGACCAGGATCTCATGCGGGCGGCGGACATCCTGGACGGCGAGCAGGTCGACGTCGTCGATATCACCAACGGAGCGCGCCTGACCACCTATGCGATAACCGGCGCGGCCGGCTCGGGCGTCATCGGAATCAACGGTGCCGCAGCACATCTGGTGCACCCGGGTGATCTCGTGATCATTCTCACCTACCGCACGGTCGAGGAAAGCGAGCTCGGCGAACACATTCCGCGGGTTGTCCACGTCGACGGCGACAACCGGATCGTCGCGCTGGGCAGCGATCCGTCCGAGCCGGTGCCCGGGGCTGTCGACCAGCTCACGGGAGCCTGATGTCCAGCACCGCCGTGAACGGCACCAGCGCCAACGGTGGCCGGCGGGTTCTCGATGTCGTCGGCGTGGGCTTCGGCCCGTCCAACCTGGGCCTGGCCATCGCGATCGAGGAGTTCAACGAACAACGGCCCGCAGCCGGGCGGATCACTGCCGAGTTCGTCGAGGCGAAGCCCCGATTCGGTTGGCACACCGGGATGCTCATCCCCGGCACTACCATGCAGATCTCCTTCCTCAAGGATCTCGCCAGTCAACGCAACGTGCAGAGCCGATACACGTTCCTGAGCTATGTGACCGATCGCGGGCGTCTCAACGACTTCATCAACCACCAGACCTTCTTCCCGACGCGCTTGGAGTTCCACGATTATCTGGAGTGGGCCGCCGAACGGGTGGCGGCAACGGTGCGCTACGGCACCAGGGCGCTCGCCGTGCGCGATGAGGGACACTGTCTGGCAATCGATGTCGAGCATGTCGAGACGTCGCGTCGGGAAACCCTGCTGGCCAGGACGGTCGTGCTGGCGGGCGGCCTGAAGCCGCATCTGCCGCGCGGTGTCACCGAAACCGCGCGCCAGTTCCACAACCACGAATTGCTGACCAAGATCAAGGATGTCCCGTCGACCGCCCACGATCGATTCGTCGTGGTGGGTGCGGGTCAGAGCGCCGCGGAAGTCACCGACTACCTGCACTCCACGTATCCCGACGCGGAGGTTCACGGGGTCTTCGCCAAGTACGGATACAGTCCGGCCGACGACAGTCCCTACGCCAACCGGATCTTCGATCCCGCCGCGGTGGACGACTTCTACGCCGCGGAAACATCTGTGCGGCAACGCCTGATCGACTATCACCGGTCGACCAACTACTCCTGCGTGGATCTGCCTCTGATCGAGGACCTGTACACCAAGGAGTATGCCGAGCGCGTCGCCGGTCGTCGACGACTGTTCTTCCGCGGCGCGTCGGAGGTGCGACAAGCCGTCGAAAGTGACAGCGGTGTGCAGGTGACGATCGAGCATCTGCCGACCCGCTCGGTCGATGTGTTGGACTGCGATGCCGTGGTCTACGCCACCGGCTTCATCCCGATGCCGCTTCCCGACATGCTCGGTGAGCTGTACGATCTCGCGCGATTCGGGCCCGATCGACCCGAGCTGACCCGCGATTACCGACTCGAGGTCAGCAGGCAGATATCCGGCGCCATCTACCTGCAGGGCGGTACCGAACATACGCACGGCCTCAGTTCGTCGCTGCTGTCCAACATCGCGGTACGCAGCGGTGAGATCGTGAGCTCCATCGCCGAGCATGTCGGACTGGCCGAGCGGACCCCCGAACTGGCGGTCGGCCACTGAGGTGACCTGCGCGGATCGGTCAGATATATGGGTTGCGTTGCTGCTGTGCAGCTTTGCTAGTGTCGGGACGTTCGACCGGGCACGCGGCAGGCGCTCCGGAAACGATGCAGGCGCATAGGAGTTTCATTGTCGGGCAATCCGTTGGACGACTCGAGCTCCGATGTCACCCCCGGAGACGGTGGCGGGCGGACCCGGACCGGGGCCGCCATCCTGTGGCGCACCGTCACCCGTAACGCGCGCAGGCTGACCAGCGGGTCATTGCTGATCTGCGGCCATCAGCTCTGCGAGGCAATGGTTCCGGTACTCATCGGTGTGCTCGTCGATCGCGCCGTCAAACCCGGCGACGCCACGCAGTTGGTCATCTGGATCGGTGTCCTGGCGGCGCTGTTCGCCGTGCTGACCTCGTGCTACCGCTTCGGTGCTCGACACCTGATGCGCGCGATCGCCACTGAGGGACACCAGCTGCGCATCGACCTGGCGGCCAGGATCCTGGACCCACGGCGCCTGCGGACCTCGCAGCGCTCCGGTGAACTCCTGTCGATCGCCAGCACCGACGCCGACAACGTGTCCTACCTGCTGGACTACATCCCGCGGATCGCCGGTGCCATCACCGCCATCGTGGTGTGTGCCACGGTGCTGCTGACCATCGACGTGCCGCTCGGTCTCGCGGTGTTGATCGGCACACCGGTGATCCTGTTCGCGTTGCAGTTCGGCGGACCGGTGATCACCCGGCGAGTCGCCGAACAACAGGAGGCCGCCGGTGAGGCCACCGCGATGTCGGCCGATCTGGTTGCCGGTCTGCGGCCGCTGCGCGGTATCGGTGCCGAACACGCCGCTGCCGCGCGCTACCGCACCGTCAGCCGGGATGCCCTGCGCGCCAGCATCAGAGCGGCGCGCGCCCAGGGTGTGTATCTCGGCTTCTCCAGCGTGCTGAGCTCACTGTTGGCGGTCGGGATCGCGGTGCTGGCCGGCTGGCTGGCGCTGCGGGGGAGCATCACCGTCGGACAGCTCATCACCGTGATCGGACTCGCCCAATTCCTGCTCGAACCATTCGGCACGATGGCCGAGGCCCCGAGCTGGATCGCCGAGGCGCGCGCCTCGGCTGAACGTGTCGGCTGGATCGAGGACGCCACGTTCGCATTGACACCCGGTGCAACGACCCTCGATGGAGCTGCACCGCACGGCATCGCGCTCGACCGGGTCGGGTACGGCGGGCTCAGGGATATCAGCTTGACGGTGGCACCGGGACAGTTCGTCGGGGTGGTCACGACCAGGTCGAGTGACGCGGAGGCTCTGGTCGGCGTGCTGTCCGGCCGTGTCGCACGCGAGGAGTACACCGGCCAGATCCGGGTCGCTGGTGTGCCTCTGGAAGATCTCGGTCTCGACGAGGCGCGCCGCGCCCTGCTGGTCGAACCACACCGGACCGACCTGTTCACCGGTTCGGTGCGCAGTAATCTCGGTGCTGGGCGAGATCCGGATGTCCTCGCCGGTGCGCTGCACGCGTCGAATGCGGTGGATGTCATCGATGCCCACCCCGACGGCCTCGACCACATCGTGACCGAACGCGGCTCCAGTCTTTCGGGTGGTCAGCGCCAGCGGCTGACGCTGGCGCGCGCCTTGCTGCGGGCAGCGCCGGTGCTCGTGCTACATGAACCCACGACGGCGGTGGACGCGGTCACCGAAGATGCGGTGGCACAAGGGATCGCGGGCCTGCGCCACGGACCGGACGCAGAAGGCTTCGCCACCGTCATCGTGACGTGCAGTCCGGCCCTGTTGGCGGTGTCCGACCGCGTCGTGCTCGTCGACGACGGCCGGGTGACGCTCGAGGGCACCCACGAGGATCTGATGCTTCGTCCGGAGTATCGATCGGCGGTGTTGCGATGAGCGCCGATATTCTGCCCGTCGCAAGCGGTCGCGCGACGTGGCGATGGTTGCGCCACGAACTCCGCGGTCGCCCAGGGGTACTCGTGGGCACGGTGTTGGTCGGAATCCTCGCCGCGGGGGCCGCGGTCTTGCCGGTGTACGTGCTCGGCGCTCTCGTCGACCGGATCATCGACGGTTCACCGTCCTCGGTCATCGTGACCATCGCGGCCGCGCTGGTCGCCGCGGCACTGGTGGGCGGCGCGGCCACGGGTGCGTCGAATTATCTGATCGCCCGGCTCGGTTCGGTGATGCTGGCCGATCTGCGTGAGGCGGGTGTGGACCGCGCCCTCGCCCTGCCGACGACCACGGTGGAGCGGGTAGGACGCGGAGATCTGCTGTCGCGGGTCAGCACCGACGTCGCGACCATCGCCAAGGCCGTCAACGAGGTCATCCCGACGATGTTCTCGGCGCTGATGCTGACGGCGTTGACGCTGGCGTCGATGCTCGGCGTGGATTGGCGACTGGCCATCGCCGGCGCCGTCTCGATTCCGTTCTACCTGTTGGCATTGCGGTGGTATCTGCCGCGGTCGGCGCCGCGGTACGCCGAGGAACGGCGCGTCATCGCAGAGCGGTCGCAGGTGCTGATGGAAAGCATGCTGGGCGCGCCCACCGTGCACGCCTACCATTCGCACGCGTCTCACCAGCGTGATATCGAGGATGCCTCGGCGCGGGTGCGGGACATCTCCATCGGGGTGTTCACGTTCTTCACCCGGTTCGTCGGGCGGGTCAACGGCTCCGAATTCATCGGACTTTCCGTCATTTTGGTGACCGGCTTCTGGTTGGTCTCCGACGGCGCCGTCACCGTCGGCCAGACCACCGCCGCGGCGCTGTTGTTCCATCGACTCTTCAACCCGATCAGCATGCTGCTGTTCACCGCCGACGAGGCGCAGTCCGCCGGTGCCAGTCTGGCCAGGCTGGTCGGTCTGGTGAGCATTCCACAACCGCCTGCCGTCAGCGGGACCGAGGTGCCACCACGCGACACCTCGCTGGAGCTGACCAACCTCGAATTCAGCTATGACGGAGATCATCCCGTCCTGCGCGATGTCAGCATCCGGCTGGACCCCGGGCAACGGGTGGCACTTGTCGGTTCGACCGGTGCCGGCAAATCGACCGTGGCCGGTATTGCGGCCGGGGTCCTGCACCCGCAGCGCGGCCAGGTCCGGATCGGCGGTGTGTTGCTGGACGACATGACCGCCGAGCAGCGTCGTCGGCATGTCGCCATCATCAGCCAGGACGTCCACGTGTTCGCCGGGGCGCTCGCCGAGGATCTGCGGCTCGCCAAACCGGATGCCTCCGACGACGAGATCGCGGCGGCGCTGCACACCGTCGGAGCAGAACAATGGGTCGCCACACTCAGCGACGGTGTGCACACCATCGTGGGTGAGGGCGGCCACGAGCTCACCGCCGCCCAGGCCCAGCAGGTTGCCCTGGCGCGGTTGCTGTTGCTCGATCCGGCCGTGGCGATCCTCGACGAGGCGACCGCCGAGGCGGGCAGCCTCGGTGCGCGCGACCTGGAACGGGCCGCGGCCGCCGTCACCGCCGGGCGCACCACCCTCATCGTGGCGCACCGGTTGACCCAGGCGGCCACCGCCGACCGGATCATCGTGATGGCGCACGGCGCGATCATCGAGGAGGGCACGCACGACGAACTCGTGGCGGCACAGGGCAGTTACGCTCAGCTGTGGCGCGCCTGGACCGCCCACCACACGGCATCCGAGGGAAACTGAGCCGACCACGCCGGCACTGACCGGCGTGGTCTGCGCCATAGGCGTTCTCGTACGCTGACGGTACGAGGATGCGCGCCGAGATGGCGGGCCGGCGCCGGGAGGATGCGATGCGGATCGATTTCGCGCTGCGGTCGTGCGGTCTGCACGGGCACGCGACCTTCGCCCCCGACGAGCCCGAGTTGCGCGACCGGCTGCGGGTGGACACCCCGGTCGGGGAGGCGTGGCGCTGCCTGCGCTGCGAAACGTTCGTCGTGGGTCCGCCGCGCGGGCGCGGTCCCGCCGATACCGCCCCCGAGGTACCGCGCGGCCGGTTGCTGCGCGACCGCACCCTGATGCGGGTGCTGGCCGTCGAACGGGTCATCCGGGCGCTGATCGTCCTGCTGGGTGCGGTGGCGGTGTTCAAGCTGCGCGGCGCCCGCGCCGAGTACCAGCAGAAGTTCGAGGCCGAGTTGCCGTTGATCAAGCCGCTCAGCGATCAGATCGGTTGGAACATCGAGGACTCGAAGATCGTGCAGCACATCGGGGAGGCCTTCACGCTGTCGGAGACCACCCTGCTGTGGGTCGGCATCGGCCTGATCGGCTACGCCCTCATCGAACTGATCGAGGCCGTCGGGCTGTGGTCGATGAAACGGTGGGGCGAGTATTTCGCCGTCATTGCCACCAGTGCCTTCTTGCCTTTGGAGATCTACGAGCTGACCGAGAAGGTGACCGCACTCCGGGTGCTTGCGGTGCTGATCAACATCGTGGCAGTGGTGTGGTTGTTGTGGAGCAAGCGGCTGTTCGGACTCAACGGTGGCGGCGCGGCTTACCACGCCGAGCACCACACCGAGAGTCTGCTCAGCGTCGAGCGCGCCGGCCTGAACCGCGCCTGATCACACCGCCGCGCGGGCCTGATGGCGCACGGCCTCCTTGGCCACCTTGCCGTTGCTGGTCAACGGCAACCGGTCGACGAAGAGCACATGCCTTGGACGTTTGAACGCAGCGAGTCGGGCGCGCACATGGGTGATCAGCTCTTCGGCGCGCACCGGTGTCACCGCCACGACGACGGCGCAGATCGCCTCGCCCCAGTAGGGATCCGGGACGCCGACGACCGCGACCTGCCCCACGCACGGATGCAGTGACAGCACGTCCTCGACCTCTCGGGAGGAGACGTTCTCACCACCGGTGATGATGACGTCCTTGAGCCGGTCGGTGACCACCAGCCTGCCGTGCTCGTCGCGGATGCCGATATCACCGGTGGGCAACCAGCCGTCGACGGTAACCGGGCTGTCCGGCCAGTACCGTGCGGCCACCTGTGCCCCGCGGACCAGGATTTCACCGTTCGCCGCGATCCGGACCTCGACCTCGGCGTGTGGTCGGCCGGCACTGCGCAGGATTGCCGGGTCCGCGCTGCGATGGTCGTCCGGTCCCAGAAATGTGACGTTGCCGCCGGTTTCGGTCATGCCGTAGCCCTGGTGGAATCCCACTCCCAACGTGTCCACGGCGCGGCGCAGCAGATCGGCCGGGATGGCCGCCGAGCCATAGCTGATATCGCGCAGGGTCGGCAGAGTCTGCCCGGTCTGCTCGAGATGGGCCAACAGGCTGTGCAACATGGTCGGGGCCAACGAACACGACGTGACACCGTGCGCGTGCACCGTGGAAACGAAGGTATCGGGCCGAAAAGCCGCCACCGGCAGCACCGTCGAGGCGCGGGAATGGTGGACCAGCATGTTGTAGCCGGCGATGTGACACATCGGGAACGGCAGCAGATAGACCCCACCGGAGGGCACCGCCCGGCCCGCCGCCGTGCCGCGCACCGCTGTGGTGATCGACCGGTGGGTGTGCAGCACCCCCTTGGGAGTGCCGGTCGAACCGCTGGTGAACAGCAGCCAGGCCGGATCGTCGGGCGCTGGGGCATCGGCGCACACATCGGCGGGAAACCGTTTCCAGTCGACATCGCCGAAAGGTACCGAGGAATGGGGGAGCGCATCCAGGTAGCCGCGGTCACCGAGCACCAGGGTCGGCTCGGCCGAGCCGAGCGCGGTGAGCTGCTCTGCGGGGCTGAGGCGTTGGTTGATCATGGTGAGGATGCGGCCGCTACGCGGGACGGCGTAGTAGAGCCGGGCATAGTCGGGACTGTTGTCGGCGACGACCGCGATGCGATCCCCGGGCGCGCTGTGCGCGGCCACCCAGGATGCGAGCCGACGAACCTGAGAGTCGAACTGCGCGAAGCTGATCGATTCACCGTCGGCACCGATGACGGCGGCGCGGTCCGGAGCCTTCGCGGCCGCGGCCGACACCAGCTCGTGGATCAGATCTATGCTCATCGCCGGTGACGTTACGCGGTGCTCAATCGATATCGGGCAAGACCAGTGCGAGCATGGTGTCCAGCCGGTCGGCCATGTCGTGGTAGGTCATGACTCCGGCGCGTACCTGCAGCAGGGCGCCCCAGAACAACGTCTCCACGGTTTCGAGTACTTCCGGCCACGCTCCGACCCCGAGCGCGGCAGCGCTGCGGCGGTGCACCTCGGCGGCCACCCGTGCGCGCACCCCGGCGACCGCGTCGTCGTCCTCACACAGCAGTGCCCTGGCGCATGCCGCCGCGAGCAGCGGCTCATCGGCCATCACCAGTGTGATCGCACGCAGTTGATCGCCGACCCTGGCGCGCATCGGTGCGGTCGGGTCGATGACCAGGGCCAGATCGTGCAGGCGGGTCAGGTACAGCTCGGCGAAGACGGTATCGACGGTCGGGAAGTGGGCCGAGACGTCGGCCGGCGTGATCCGTGCCCGTGCGGCAAGCTCGGTCAGCGACAGTTCGGCACGGGCGTCCAGGATCGCCGTCGCGGCGCCGAACACCCGACGGTGGGTGCGCTTGCGCCGGGACGCCTGGTCCCACAGGTAGGTGACATCAGCCGCCGCTGCGCTGGACATGTGTCCAAGATAGAGCTGCGCCGAATGGATCGCAATGTGGAGCTTCGACAAGGGATTATCGGCGTCGACCATGCCCGGTGCGCACGGTCGGGTTCTCCTTGCGGGCGCCGGCCAGACAACTGTCCAGTGCTGGCGGGTTGGGCTCAGCCCTGCGCGGCCGCGGGTACGTCGCGGGGCCGCCTGCCGGGCCGCCCGAGCGCGAACCTATAGAGCGTCACTCCGGGCATCATGACCGGCCAGAGCCCGCCGAACACGGCGCTCACCACGACCAACGCGAGGTTGACCCGGTGTCCACTGAGTCGGATGATGCGCCAGAACCAGGCGCCACTCGCCACGCCCACCACCAGGTAGGCAGCAACGGTGAGCGCTGAGATCTCCATGACAAGATCAGCGTACCTATCGTCAAGCGGCGATGGCAGCAAAGATCTGAGAGAAGTTCTCAGGGGCGAGTGAGCTCTGCGTATCGCATGGTGTGGCTGTCGGCGGAACCGAACTCGTACTGCATGGCCGTCAACCGCTTGAAGTAATGGCCGATAGCCAACTCCTCGGTCATCCCCATCCCACCGTGTAGTTGCACCGCGTTCTGGCCGACAAACCGGGCCGCCCGGCCGACGGTCGCCTTCGCCGCCGATACCGCTCTCGCCCGCTTTTCGGCGTCGGCGTCGAGGTTGAGTACGGCGAGGTACACCGCGGCCACCGACTGCTCCACCTCCATGTGCATGTCCACCATCCGGTGCTGCAGCACCTGGAAGCTGCCGATCGGCGTGCCGAACTGGTGACGTTGTTTGCAGTACTCGACGGTGTCGGCCAACACCTTTCGCATGCAACCCACGGTCTCCGCGGCCACCGCCGCGGCACCCTCGTCCCGCGCGCGTGCCAGCGAGTCCCAGGCCTGACCGTCGGTGCCGAGCATGATCGCCGGGACGCCGACGAGTTCGATATCAGCCGCTCGGCGGTCGTCGATGGTGCGATAACCGTGCATGCTCAGGCCGGCGGGTTGGCCGGCCAGGTCGACGAGGAACAGCGACAGCCCCGCTGACGTGGTGGCCGTCACCAGCAGATGTGTGGCCAGCGGAGCGTTGGGCACCGCGATCTTGGCGCCGTCGAGCACCCAGCCCGCATCGTCGGCGACGGCGGTGGTGGACGCGTCCTGCCAGCGATCCCCGGATGACGTTTCGGCGGTGGCCAGCGACACGATGGCCTCGCCGCCCGCGATCCGCTCCAGTAGTGCATCGGCGATATCGCCTCCGGCACGCTGGAGCAGGCCGCCGGCGACCACCACGGTGTCGACGTAGGGCTCGATGACCAGCGCCCGGCCCAGCTCTTCGGCGATCACCATCACCTCGACCGGCCCGCCGCTGATCCCGCCGACCCGCTCGGGCAGCGCCGCACCGAGGATGCCCAGTTCGTCGGCGAACGTCCGCCAGATGGCGGGCTGCCAACCCGGCCCGAGTTTTGCTGCCGCGCGGCTGGATTCGAGACTGTAACGCGATGAGAGAAACTTGTTCAGCCCGTCGCGTAGCAGGTCCTGTTCGTCGGTCAGGGTGAAGTCCATCTAGAGTCCCAACTCTGCTTTGGCGAGGATGTTTCGCTGAATCTCGTTGCTGCCCGCGTAGATCGAGCCGGCTCGGTCGTTGAAGTAACGAAGCGGTGCAACGGCCTGCCACGGTTCACCTGACACGTAGCCGTCGGCCGGAGGTTCGAAATCGGCGATCGGCCCGCCCGGGCACGTCGCGTGCGGTTGGTAGACCCGACCGCACGGTCCGGCCGCCTCCAATGCGAGTTCGGTCAGCGTCTGGCTCAGTTCGGTGGAGATCACCTTCAGCATCGAGGAGGCCGCACCGGGATTCCCTCCGCCGGCAAGTGCTGCCAGGACGCGGTATTCGAGAATCTCCAGCACCTCGGTGCGGATGCGCGCGTCGGCGAGTTTCCTGGCAAAGGCGGGGTCGTCGATGAGGACACCGCCGCCGGGGCCTGGTTGCCTCGCCGCGACCTGTGCGATGTCCTCGGCCATCACCTGGAGCGCCGGCGCCGTGGCGCCGCCGCCGCGCTCGAATTCGAGCAGGTACTTGGCCACGGTCCAGCCCTCGTCGATGTTGCCGAGGATGTTGGCCTTCGGAATGCGGACCGCGTCGAAGAACACCTGGCTCTGGACTTCTTCGCCGGAGGTCATGACCAGCGGGCGCACCTCGATACCAGGGGTGGTCATATCGACAAGGACGAAGGTGATGCCGTGCTGTTTCTTGCCCGTGCGAGAGGTCCTCACCAGCGCGAACATCCAGTTCGCCTCGGTGGCGTGGGTGGTCCAGATCTTGCTGCCGGTGCAGACCAGGTGATCGCCATCATCGGTGGCGGCCATGCTCAACGAGGCGAGGTCGGAACCGGACTCGGGCTCGGAGTAGCCCTGACAGAAAAAGACCTCGGCGGTGAGGATGCGCGGTAGGAAGAACTCTCTCTGTTCGGGTGTGCCGAATTTCACGATCGCGTGGGCGACCATCCGGATGCCCATCGGTGACAGCGACGGCGCGCCGGCGAGTTGGGATTCGCGGCTGAAGATGTAGTGCTGGGTCAGGCTCCAGTCACAGCCGCCATACTCCACCGGCCACGCCGGCGCCGCCCAGCCACGTTCGTGCAGGATGGCCTGCCACGCCAGGCTGGCCTCGTGATCGCTGTAGACGCTGGTCATCAGCCGGCCGGCCCGGGAGATCTCCGGTGTCATCTTCTCCGCCATGAACTGACGGACCTCATCGCGGAACGCGGTGTCCGCCTCTGACCAGCTCAGGTCCACGGGCTCTCCTAGTGTTCGGCTATCTAACCTAGCTATATAACTAGCAGCCCGACATGGTGTTGGGAAACCCCGGCCATGGTTGTTCTGCCGCCACGGCGACATAGGGTGGCTCGTGCGAATGATCTGTCTGCAGCCCCCGATGGCGACCGAGGCGACCGGCCGGCGACGGGGCCGATATGCCGAATGCTATCGTCAAGACGTTCCCGCGGTCCGCGCTGGCAAACTCCCCCGTACCCCCGCGCGGAACGCGGCACATCCGTTTCCGCGTCACATGGCGGGGTATATCGGCGACGTGAATGCGGTTGGAGAGGCATGACCGGCCGCGAATCGCACGGCAATGGTGCCGACTCCCACGACGAGTTCAGCTATGGCAATGGTGATAGCCATGATTGGGATTACGAGGCTGACGTCGTCGCCGTCGGTGCCGGACCGGCAGGTCTGGCATGCGCTATCGTCGCGGCCGCCGGCGACCTCGAGATCGTGGTGGCCCGGCCCGCCTCGGCGGTCCAGAGCGGCCATGCCGACGATGTCCACGGTTGGCTGCCTCGACTCGACGACCCGGCGACCGCCGATTACTTCGACGCGCTGAGCGCCGAACTGCCGACCGCCGATGCGCCCGACTTGGCGACGAGCGAGGTGTACCGCGTCGAACGCGCCGAGCCGAACCGTCGTCGCCCGATCGACACGTTCGTGGGTTCCCGGTTGTGGGATTGGGCGGCAACCTGTCTGGGGTCGCCCTTCGGCGTGCTGTTCACCAGAGTGGACTACTGGCCGACCGTGCCGATGCGCAGCACCGACGGAACGGCCGTCGATGTTGCCGTACTGGGTGAGGTGGCCACGCCGGGGCGAACTCTCGGTGATTTTCTCGACGAGATGGCCGACGACCGGGGGATCGAGATCTCCGAGGAGTGCACGTTGCAACGCCTGGTGTTCGGTGAGGATGGTTGGGTCGACGGTGTCGTTCTCGATACCCCGGAGGGCGCCTGGGCGGTGCGTGCCCGGATCGGCGTGGCGATCACGGGCACCCAGGCTGTGCCGGCCGAGCAGCGCCTCGACGCCGGCGACCGGATCGGTCTCGTCGGTAGGCGAGCGGGCCGTTTCGGCAGGCTGGAGGTGCTGCGCGAGGTCGAGCCACCGCCCGCGACATGAGCGGGTGGCGGCCCGTCAGGGTCGAAGTCCCGGGGTGAAATCCACCGGGACGTGGCCCCTGCGCAGCAGCGCCTCCATCTCCTCACCGGGGATGGGGCGAGAGAGCAGAAAGCCTTGAGCGCGATGGCAACCATGGCGTAACAGCGTCACGGCGGCGGCCTCGGTTTCCACACCCTCGGCGACCAGTTGCAGTCCGAACGCCTCGGCCAGCGCGACGATCGCGCGCACGATGGCCAGATCCCCCGGGCTGGATCCCAAGTCACGAACGAAGCTCTTGTCGATCTTCAATGCCTCCACCGGAAGGGATTTCAGCAGCGACAGCACGCTGTACCCGGTGCCGAAATCGTCGATGGCGACCTGCACGCCCACCTTGTGGAGACCGGCGAGGGTGATGCGTGTGGTGTCGATGTCCTGGACAACGACGCTCTCGGTGATTTCCAGGCAGACCGATCCGGGGTCGATGGCGTACTCGTCGAGTATTGCCGCGACCGACTCGACGAAACCGTCGGCCACCAGTTGCACCGGTGACACGTTGACCCGCAGGACGATATCGTGTCCGACGCCGGCAGCCTGCCAGCGGGCGAACTCCGCACAGGCGGTGCGCATGACCCACCGACCCAGTTCACCGGCCAGGTTGATGGATTCGGCAACCCCGATGAAGGCGTCGGGCGACAGCAGGCCACGGGTGGGATGCTGCCAGCGGACCAGGGCCTCGGTGGCGAGCACCTTGCCGGTGCGCATGTCGATCTCGGGTAGGAATCGCAGGAACAGGGCGCCGGTCTCGATGACGTTCTGCAGGTGCAATTCGATATCGTTGCGGAACTCGCTCTCCGCTGCGATCGCATCCGAGTACACCGTCACCTCATTGCCGCCGGCCTTCTTTGCGGTCAGCATCGCCTGATCTGCCCGGCGCATCAGGTCGGAGGTTGAGTGCCGGCCCGGAACGCCCACTGCGACACCGATACTCACCGACCGGGTCACCATCTCGCCGTCGATGGGCACCCGCTGGGACAGAACGTCCTGGATCTGGTGGGCCAGGGCTTCGGCCTTGTCGATGGTGGTGGGGGAGTCTGGCACCACCACGAACTCGTCACCTCCCAGGCGGGCGATCACGCCGATCCCCACGGCTTCGGTGAGACGATCGGCGATCACGCGGATGAAGGAATCGCCCGCGGTATGTCCGAGGTAGTCGTTGATCGCCTTGAGCCGGTCGATGTCGACGTAGAGGGCCGCGACGGGCCCCGGCTCGCCTTCGGTGAGCCGGGAATCCAACTGGGCCACCAGCGCGCGCCGGTTGTGCAGTCCGGTGAGGTCGTCATGCTCGGCCAGGAACCGCAGGCGGTCCTCGGCTTCCACCCGCGCCTGGACGTGGGCGAACAGGGTGGCGATCGCCACCAGGGCGTTGAGTTCCTCTGCGCTCCACTCCCGGACGCCGACCTTGACGAAGCCCAGTACCCCGGTGGTCACGTCGCCGGACAACAGCGGCACGCAGGCCATCGAGGTGGTCGGTATCTGCCGTCCCGCCTCGATGGTGTGCTGATAGTCGTCGGTGGCCTCGGGTCGGAACACCGTTGGTTCCTTGAGGTGCTCGGCCATCGCGAATACCGGGTCGGCGTCGGCGAAATAGATCAGTTCGAGCGGATCGGGATCGAGATCGGCCGGACGCGGCGGCCAGTCGGCGATCAAGCGGGTTGCATGGATCGCATGGTCGTTGTGGCGCAGGAAGCTGAAATCGACATTGAAGTAGGTGACCAGTTCGGCAAGTACCTGCTGGCTCACGCTCGCTGCGGTCGCGGCGTCGACGGCGCTGAGTCGCGTCGCGGCCGCCGTGACGACAAGTTCGAGGCTGCGGGGCACCTAGACCTCTCGATGTGGTGTCGCGGGGCGCGACGTTGTGTGGAGCAGTGGGCTCCGGCGACTCCGCAGGGACGGGCGCGGTGCACTGGTGATCTTCATGACCAATGCCTGCGCTTCCTCCGGCGGGGTTCCGGTGAGCCTGCGGAGAGTGTATTGCAGGCGCCCGAGTTGTTCGGGATATGCCGGGGCCAACTGTGCCAATTCGTGATCTGTATGGGCGTAGAGGAAGGCGGGCGACACCGGTTGCGTGGCCAAACCCGCTGTCTGGGCAGTGATCCACACCGCTTCGACCGCCGCCCCCGCCCTCGCGTAGTCGGCGAGGTCATGGCCGTCGGTGGTGATGACGGCCACGGCCGACGCTCCGCCCACCCGGTCACGTGTATTGTTGCCCAGCGCCGAACCCGCGTCCCACCGGGCCAATTCGTCCATCACGTCCGAGCGGCGCAAGACGTCGAGTACCGCCAGATCGGATGGCGCCAACTCCAGCGTGCGCACGTCGATGCCGTACTCGGGCGCCGGATCGCCGGGTGACCAGATCTCAGCAAACATTTCCGAATGGAGTCGACTGGTCAGATAGCGAATTCGATCGGCAGCAGCGAGAACCTCGGCACATTCCCGAATTTCGTCCCGCTCAGTGAGCAGCCGCAACCGACCACCGTGGGCGAGCGCCGCCGCGTGCAGCGCCTCCCGCAGGTCGGCGCTGAAGGCGACCGGTACCCCGAGATGGCGGTTCGTGCTGCGTTCGAGCATCGGCTCATACATCTCGGCGAGTGCGGGATCGGCTGTCCCCGCCAATTCGACCGAGATCTTCAGCGGTGTGTGCTCCCCGGTGCCGGTGAGCAGTCGCGTTCCGTGCCCATGGGCCGCCGCCGCGATTCGGGCGTTCAGCGCTGCGGCACCGAGTGCGACTGCGCTACCGCGGAATTCGACATCCATCTGGCTGGTGCGTCCCGGGTCGATGCGTAGATCGAGGCTGTCCTCGCGGACCGCGATCGACCATGGCTGGGAGTTGCCGCCCGAGGGTGCCCGATGCGCGGCGTAGGCCATGGCGTCCAGGACCGAACCGAATTCGGTTTGTTCGCGCTCGACTTCGACTCCGCCGTCGTGCGGGGACCGCGGTGTGCGGAGCGGATCGGTCACATTGTCAAGGGCGGCTGCGACATCCAATCGCGTCCGTCCGGATGCCAACGGTTCGCCGAGGCCGATGCGGCGAACGGACTCGGCGATGAGTGCTGCACCGAGAACCACCTCACCGGCCAATTGCGGCCAGGTCGACAGTGTTTCGCCGACTTCGCACAAGGAAGCCGCCATGCGCGGGGACAGCGACTTGGCGTCCAGCAGGCCGAGCACGTATGGCACCTTGTCGGTGCTGCTCAGCCCGGCCAGATCCGTGGTGTTCACCGTGCCCAGCATTCCGTGCAAGATCGGGCGATCGGGGTCGATGTCGAAGCGCTCGACGTCGACCAGCCCGCGGTCGCTGGTGGTCATCAACACCGGGATCCGCCTGTGCCTGGCCGCTTCGCGGACCAGCGCCTTGGTGTCCAGCGAGTCACATTCCTCGACGATGATGTCCAGTCCGTCGAGGAAGGCATCGATGGTGTCGGCGGTGACAGCCTCGGGGTGTACCTGTACCCGCACGTACGGATCCAGTTCGGCGATGCGGCGGCCCGCGATGATGGCCTTGTTGACCCCTTCGTCGAAGACTGTGGCGGGCACCCGATTGAGGTTCGCGGCTTCGAGCTCGTCGAAGTCCGCGAGGTGTAGCTCACCGCAGATCCCCTGTGCGGCAAGGGTATGGGCGATCACATGTCCGACGCTGAGACCGATCACGCCGATCCGCAGCGCTGCCAGGGTGTGCTGCTCGGAGTCGGTGATCAGGTTTCGGTTGCGATCCAGGCGCAATCGTCGGTAAGCGCGCGGACCCAACATGCCCACCACGGACCGTCGCCACGGGTAGTAGACCCATCGATGCGGTTCGGCGAGCATGTCGGCGTCGACGGGCGGTGTCAGGGAAGCCAGCGCGTTGTGTTGTCTGCCGATGTTGTCGACGAATTCGATATCGGCCCGGGCGCGCAACTGCCACAACAGTTTTGCGTCTTCGGGATGATCTTCGGCGAGAACGATGGCGGCGTGCGTGTCGGTCACAGGCCGGTCAACATCGCCGGGACTGCGTCGGTGCCCTCGAGCATCGGGGCGAGTGCCCGCGCCTCGGCGCGGATCGCGAGGATCTGGTCCGGGTCGGCGGTGCGGGTGAATTCCGCGTAGTCCCACCACATCATCTTCGTCTCATATCTCTCGTCGGGGTACGGCGTGGCCGGGATGCGGGTGGCAACGACACCGCCCGAGGATTCCCAGCGCGCCAGGACATGGGCCGCCGCGGTGGCCATGGCGAACTTAGCGCCAAGCACCAGCGTCGAGTGCAATGGCATGCGTGCCAGCGCCGGGGTGAGCAGGCGAGTGCGCTCGCGGTCGCCCCGCCGGTCGTCGGCCGTCCATGCGGTCTTGATCTCGACGACGCCGAACGGGATGCGGTCGGCGATCATCTTGCGGACCCTCGGCAAAGCGTCCTGGCCGGCCCACTCCACGAGGGCGTGCGATTCGTCGGCTTGACGGTAGGGCCCCTGGGCGCGCACGCCGCCGATCACCCGACCCGCATCGTCGATCGCGGTCAGGAACAGCGAGGTGGTGGCGGGATCGGCCACCGCGCTCGGCTCGATTGCCTGTTCGACCCCGTGTTTGCGATAACTGCGCAGGGCGCCGTCGAGGAAGTCGTCCCATAGTTCGGGTTCGGCCGCCGGCGTCGCGAGCACCAGGGTGCACTCGGTATCGCGATCCCACCACTGAACCGACGCATTGTCCGGGAGTGCGCTAACGCTGGCTTCGGCGATTGACACGCTCATAAACTTGACCCACCGATCGGTACAGGGAGGTTGCCACGCGGGCGTATGGTCCCTGGATAATTTCAAATAGTCGGGTTAAGTATCGCTATATCCTGCGCAAATGCCAGATTTAAATAAGTGTCACGGACTGACAGTAGTTGCCAGAATCGCCATTCACGGATCGCAGCAATTCACCGGCCGATAATTGAAATGGGTCTGACTCTGGCAAAATTATCGCCAGCGTCAGTTGCGGCAAATTCGATCATCATCCCGCCGAGTTTTCTACGACTCGGGTGAAAGTTGGGGCGTTCGGTCAATTCGCTGCTCTTGCACGTGAACGTCAGGTGTCGCAGGGGCCCACCCGGTGCCGACGCGGCGCGAACGGGAGGCTATGCATGACGGGGCAACCGTTGTCGACTGGAGGAGTGCGCATGAAGGTTTTCGAGAGTCTGGACGAGCTGGTGGGCGCGGCAGGCACCGAGCTCGGGCCGACCGACTGGCTGGAGATCGACCAGGCGCGCGTGAACCAATTTGCCGAAGCCACCGAGGACCGGCAGTGGATCCACGTCGAACCCGAACGTGCGGCGAGTGGACCGTTCGGTGGAACCATCGCCCACGGGCTGCTGACGCTGTCGTTGCTGCCCTACTTCTCGCACCACCTCTACGGTGTGAAGGGCATCTCGCTGGCGGTGAACTACGGCTACAACAAGGTGCGGTTCATCACCCCGGTCAAGGTCGGTGCGCGCATCCGGGCGCGCGCGGTCATCACCGATGTGGCCGAGCTGGCGGGTGCCGCTCAGTCGACGGTCACCATCACCGTGGAGATCGAGGGGTCCGAGAAGCCGGCCGCCGTCGCAGAGTCCATCATCCGCTACATCGCCTAGCGGACGGCTCAACTCGTCATCTGGCGCTGGGCATTCTTGACCAGCCCACCGCCGATGATGAGCCGCTGGATCTCGCTGGTGCCCTCGTAGAGGCGCAGTAACCGAACCTCGCGGTAGATGCGCTCCACGGGAACATCGCGCATGTAGCCGCTGCCGCCGTGGATCTGGACGGCGAGATCGGCGACCTTGCCTGCCATCTCGGTGCAGAAGAGCTTCGCCGACGACGGTGCGATACGGCGGTCTTCGCCGGTGACCCAGAGGCGAGCGGCCTCACGGACCATCGCCCGACCGGCCATCACCCCGGTCTGCTGATCGGCGAGCATCGCCTGTACCAGTTGGAAGCTGCCGATCGGCGTGCCGCCCTGGGTGGCGGTCGCGGCGTAGGAGACCGACTCGTCGAGTGCGCGCTGCGCACTGCCGACGGCCAGTGCGGCGATGTGTACCCGCCCCCGTGCCAGCGAGGTCATCGCCGCCCGGTAGCCGATGTCTTCGCTACCGCCGATGAGGGTGTCGTTGCCGACGCGCACCTCGTCGAAGTTCACATCGGCGGTCCAGGCGCCCTCCTGGCCCATCTTGGAGTCCTTGGCGCCGACGGTGACGCCCGCTGCGTCCGCGGGGACCAGGAAGACCGCGATACCGGGACCGTCGTCATCCGCGGGTCGGGTGCGGGCGAAGACGATGAACAGATCGGCGTCCGGAGCGTTGGTGATGTACT
Source organism: Mycolicibacterium neoaurum VKM Ac-1815D (assembly GCF_000317305.3). The sequence goes on from NC_023036.2 coordinate 2,124,361, forward strand.
GCTTCTGGCCGGTGATCACCCATCCGTCACCATCGCGAACGGCCTTGGTGCGCAACCCGGCCGGGTTCGAACCGGCCCCTGGCTCGGTGAGCGCGAAGGACGCGACCACCGCGCCCGAGGCGATTCCCTCCAACCATCGGGTCTTCTGCTCGTCGGTGCCGAAGCCGACCAGGACCTGACCGGCGATGCCGTTGTTGGTGCCGAACATCGACCGCAACGCCAGGCTGGTGTAGCCGAACTCGAAAGCCAGCTCGACGTCCTGGACAAGGTTCAGTCCCAACCCGCCCCACTCCTGGGGAATCGCATACCCGAACAGGCCCATCTTCTTGGCTTGGTCCCGCAGGTCATCAGGCACGCGGTCGGTGGACATGATTTCGAGTTCCCTCGGCACCACCTGGGTGCGGATGAACTGCTTGGTGGCCGCGAGGATATCGGCAAAGTCGGCATCCGAGACGGTCTCTGGTGACGGTGATGTGGTGACGCTCTCGGCCATCTGGGGCCCTCCTGTACGTCCGGATGTGGTTTGATCCCACAAATATCATATTTTATGTTTTTGGAAGGCTCGTGCCTGAGGAGGGTGGTTTCATGGCTTTGTTGGATGGCCGGACCGCGGTGATCACCGGTGGTGCCCAGGGAATCGGATTCGCCATCGCCGAGCGGTTCGTGTCCGAAGGCGCCCGGGTGGTGCTCGGCGACCTGAACCCGGAAGCCACCGAGGCAGCGGTGCAGCGTCTGGGTGGTAGCTCGGTGGCCAAGGCGGTGCGGTGCGATGTCACCGACGCCGGCGAGGTCGGCGCACTCGTCGGCGCGGCCGTCGACACCTTCGGCAGCCTCGACGTCATGGTCAACAACGCAGGTATCACCCGCGACGCCACCATGCGCAAGATGACCGAGGAGCAGTTCGATCAGGTCATCTCGGTACATCTGAAGGGGTCGTGGAACGGCACCCGGTTGGCCGCGAACATCATGCGTGAGGCGAAAAGCGGTGCCATCGTGAACATCTCGTCGATCTCAGGCAAGGTCGGGCTGGTGGGGCAGACCAACTACTCGGCGGCAAAGGCCGGGATCGTCGGTTTGACCAAGGCGGCCGCCAAGGAAGTTGCCCATCTTGGTGTGCGGGTCAACGCCATCCAGCCCGGACTCATCCGGTCGGCGATGACCGAGGCCATGCCGCAGCGGATCTGGGATCAGAAGCTCGCCGAGATCCCGATGGGCCGTGCGGCCGAACCGAGTGAGGTCGCCTCGGTGGCACTGTTCCTGGCCTCGGATCTGTCGTCCTATATGACCGGCACGGTGCTCGAAGTGACCGGCGGGCGGCACATCTAGTGCGCGACACCGTCATCTGCGAGCCGGTACGCACACCGATCGGCCGCTACGGCGGGATGTTCGCGGCGCTGACCGCGGTAGATCTCGGTGTCGCCGCACTGCAGGGTCTGCTGGAACGCACGGGGATCGATCCCGACGATATCGACGATGTCGTGCTGGGGCACTGCTATCCGTCCAGCGAGGCCCCGGCGATCGGTCGCGTGGTGGCCCTCGATTCCGGTCTGCCCACCACCGTGCCGGGTATGCAGGTCGACCGTCGTTGCGGATCAGGGCTGCAGGCAGTCATCCAGGCGGCACTGCAAGTCGGCAGTGGCGGAAGCGATCTGGTGATCGCCGGCGGCGCCGAGTCGATGAGCAACGTGGCCTTCTATTCCACGGATATGCGCTGGGGCGGGTCCCGGGGCGGTATCGCCGTGCATGACGGCCTGGCTCGCGGCCGGACCACCGCGGGCGGCAGGTTTCATCCCGTGCCCGGCGGCATGCTCGAGACCGCCGAGAATCTGCGCCGCCGCTACGGCATCTCGCGGATCGAGCAGGACGAACTCGCGGTCCGCTCACACCAGAACGCCGTCGCCGCCCAAAAAAGCGGGGTGTTGGCCGACGAGATCATCCCGGTGACGGTTGCCGATCGCTCCGGCGAAAAAGTGATCTCCGTCGACGAACACCCGCGCGCCGATACCTCGCTGGAGAAGCTGAGCACGCTACGCCCCGTGCTCGGCAAGAATGATCCGGATGCCACCGTCACCGCGGGCAACTCCAGCGGACAGAACGACGCCGCGTCCATGTGCATCGTCACCACACCCGAACGCGCCGCCGACCTCGGACTCAAACCCCTTGTGCGAATGGTGTCCTGGGCTGTGGCAGGCGTCGGTCCGGACATCATGGGGATAGGGCCCGTGCCGGCGACGGCCCGCGCCCTTGCCGGCGCCGGCCTGTCGCTCGCACAGATGGACGTGATCGAACTCAACGAGGCATTCGCTGCGCAGGCCCTGGCCTGCACCCGCGAGTGGGAGTTCGGCCATGCCGACTTCGAGCGCATCAACGTGCGCGGGTCCGGGATCTCGCTGGGACATCCGGTGGGGGCTACCGGCGGCCGGATGCTGGCAACGCTGGCTCGCGAACTCGAGCGACGGGATGCCCGCTACGGGCTGGAGACCATGTGTATCGGTGGCGGTCAGGGCCTGGCCGCCGTATTCGAACGGACCGCCTGATGACCAGTGAGAAGCGAAGTGAGATCGCCCATGACTAAGCTCGCTCAGACCGCCGGACTGACCGACGTCCAGGCCGAGATCATCGCCACCGTGCGCCAATTCGTGGACAGGGAGATCATCCCGAACGCGCAGGAACTCGAGCACGCGGACACCTATCCGCAGCACATCGTCGACCAGATGCGGGAGATGGGTCTGTTCGGCCTGATGATCCCCGAGGAGTACGGCGGGCTGGGGGAGTCGCTGCTGACCTACGCGCTGTGCGTGGAAGAACTGGCCCGCGGCTGGATGAGTGTGTCCGGCGTCATCAACACACACTTCATCGTCGCCTATATGATCCGCCAGCACGGTACCGAAGCCCAGAAACAGCGGTATCTCCCGCGGATGGCGACCGGAGAGGTCCGTGGGGCATTCTCCATGTCCGAGCCCGAGCTCGGTTCGGATGTGGCCGCCATCCGCACCAGGGGTGTGCGCGACGGGGACGACTACGTGATCACCGGGCAGAAGATGTGGCTGACCAACGGCGGCAGCTCGACGCTGGTGGCCGCATTGGTGAAAACCGACGAGGGAGCCGATAAGCCGCACCGCAACCTGACGGCCTTCCTCATCGAGAAGCCGGCCGGCTTCGGAGAGGTGATCCCCGGACTGACCATCCCTGGCAAGATCGACAAACTCGGCTACAAGGGCATCGACACCACCGAACTGATCTTCGACGGCTACCGGGCTTCGGCCGATGATGTGCTGGGTGCGGCGCCGGGCCGCGGTTTCGTCCAGATGATGGACGGTATCGAAGTCGGCCGAGTGAACGTGTCGGCGCGGGCCTGCGGTGTCGGGATCCGGGCCTTCGAGCTGGCGATACGCTATGCCCAGCAACGAGAGACGTTCGGTACACCGATCGCGGGGCACCAAGCCATCGCCTTCCAGCTCGCCGAGATGGCGACCAAGGTCGAGGCGGCGCATCTGATGATGGTCAATGCCGCCCGGCTCAAGGACTCGGGCGAGCGAAACGACGTGGCCGCCGGCATGGCCAAGTATCTGGCCAGCGAGTTCTGCGCCGAAGTGACCCAGCAGAGCTTCCGGATCCACGGCGGCTACGGCTATTCCAAGGAGTATGAGATCGAACGGCTGATGCGCGACGCTCCGTTCCTGCTGATCGGTGAGGGCACCAGCGAAATCCAGAAGACCATCATCAGCAAGAATCTGCTCGATGAGTATCGGCTCTGACGAACCTGGGTTCGTCGCCCGGCCTCAGCTGTCCGACGATGTCGCGCGGGTGGTACGGAGACGGATCTTCGAGGGCACCTACCCGGCCGGTGAATACCTGCGCCTGGACCAGCTGGCCGTCGACCTCGGCATCAGCGTCACCCCGGTGCGGGAAGCGCTGTTGAACCTGCGCGCCGAGGGGCTGCTTGTCCAGCATCCACGGCGCGGATTCATGGTCGTAAGGTTCACCGCCCGCGATCTCGCCGATGTCGCCGACGTGCAGGCCTACGTCGGCGGTGAACTTGCGGCGCGGGCAGCCGAAAACATCAGTGCCGAACAACTTTCGGAACTGAAGGCCATTCAGGACAACCTGGAACGTGCCTACCGGGACGCCGACCCGGACCGCGCCGTGCGGCTCAACCACGAGTACCACCGGCTGATCAACGTCGCCGCCGACTCGCCGAAGCTCACCCAGTTCATGTCCGGTATCACCCGGTATCAGCCCGAATCGGTGTTCCCGACCTTGGAGGGGTGGCCGGCGCAGTCCATCAGGGACCACCGTCGGCTGATCGACGCGCTGGAGCGCCGTGATCCGGATGCTGCCCGGCGGGCGATCGCGGAACATTTCACCGTCGGTGTGGCGCCCTTGACCGAGCACCTGATCGCACGCGGCGTCATCGCCAAGGAGTCAGAGGGCGGCTGAGTGTCTTCGGCGTTGTCGGCCGACCGATCACCGAGGTGTGGGATTGTGCTTACCAACAAGGAGGTTGGGTGTGACGCGGTTGGAAGTGACGTGGTTGGGTGTGGCTGAATATGCCTAGGTCATTGGACGAACTTGGCTACTACCTGCTGGCCGGTGCCGGTGGCGAAGGTCCCGCCACCCTGGTCGACGAGGCCCGGCGCGGTGAGGAACTGGGGTTCGGTACCGGCTTCATCTCCGAGCGCTGGAACGTCAAGGAAGCGTCGTCGTTGACCGGCGCGGCGTTGGCGGTGACGAGCCGGATGCAGATCGCCACTGCCGCCACCAATCACAACACCAGGCATCCGCTGATCACCGGATCGTGGGCCACGACCATGCACCGGTTGTCCGGCGGCCGGTTCACCTTGGGCCTGGGCAGGGGAATCGCCGCGCTGTACGGCGCCTTCGGGGTGCCGGCGGTGACCACCGCGCAGATGGAAGACTTCGCCGCGGTGATGCGCCGACTCTGGCACGGCGAGCTGATCTTCGACCATGACGGGCCGATCGGACGGTATCCACTGCTGTTCCTCGATGCGGACTTCCGCGAGGACATCAGGCTGGCCATCGTCGCCTTCGGGCCGCAGACCCTTGCGTTGGGCGGGCGCGCCTTCGACGACGTCATCCTGCACACGTATTTCACGCCGGAGACGCTGCAGCGCGCAGTCAAGACGGTCAAGGATGCCGCCGAGCGGGCCGGCCGAGACCCGGCGAGCGTACGGGTGTGGTCGTGTTTCGCGACCGTCGGCGATCACCTGCCCGAAGAGCTGCGGCTCAAGAAGACCGTGGCGCGTTTGGCTACCTATCTGCAGGGCTACGGAGACCTGCTGGTGAGCACCAACGGCTGGGATCCCGCTGTGCTGCAGCGCTTTCGCGAGGACACCGTGGTGCAATCCATCGGTGGCGGCATCGATCACAAGGCGACGGCCGAGCAGATCGAACACATCGCCACCTTGATTCCGGACGAGTGGCTGGAGCCGTCGGCGACCGGAACGGCCCAACAGTGCGTCGACCGGGTCCGCAAGGAGTTCGACTACGGTGCCGATGCGGTGATCATGCACGGCGCGACGCCGGATGAGCTGGCCCCGATCGTGCAGGCCTACCGAGCCGCGTCGTCGTGATGTGAGGAGTCTGCGCCGCACTCATCGCGGCCGGGACTCCTCAGATCGCAGTGCTCAGCAGCAGCGCGACTGCGGATTGGACTCGGTGGCCGCATGCCGCATCCGCCAGTACTGCCGCTCGGTCGGCACCGGCGCCCCGGGATGCCGAAGCGCGAGATGCTCGACGTAGCGGCGGTAGTGATTATCGCCCATCAATGATGACCAGTACCAACCGATCTGGCGTGCGACGGTGCGAGCTCGTCCCATTCTTTCTGCACCTCCTTCTCGGCATCGGTGGCGAGGAGTCCGGACGGCGCGAAGATGCGGGAGGGCACCGCGTCGTCCTCGGTGAGCGGACGACCCGCGCCGCGGATCGACCTGAGCGCCATGACGACGCCTGCGGCGACCACGATGATCACCAGGACCGCGAAGACGATCGAGAGCGTGCCCTGGATGAACGTGTTGCGGATGACGGCATCGATCTGACCGGCGTCCTTCGCGGCACCGAACGCCGTCTTGCCGGCGTCCTTGGCGTCGCGGTACTGGAAATGCTGCGTCCAGTAGCCGACCTTCGGGTCGCCGGAGAAGATCTTCTGCCAGGACGCCGTCATGGTCACCACGAGATCCCAGGCCAGCGGAATGCCGGGTATCCACGCCCATTTGAGCAGTCCGCGCTTGATGATCACCACCGTGACGACGGTCAGCGCGATGGCCGCCAACAACTGGTTGGCGATGCCGAACAGTGGGAAGAGCGTGTTGATGCCGCCGAGTGGGTCGGTGACACCCATCAGCAGGATGCTGCCCCAGGCGAGCACCACGACCAGACTGCAGATCCAGGCGCCGACCCGCCAACTGGGGTTCTGCAGCTTCTTGAGCGGCCCGCCGAGGTTGCCCAGCGCATCCGACAGCATGAAGCGGGCCACCCGGGTCCCGGCGTCGACGGTGGTGAGGATGAACAGGGCCTCGAACATGATCGCGAAGTGGTACCAGAACGCCTTGAGGCTCTGTCCGCCGAAGACCTGGTGCAGCACCTCGGACATGCCGAAAGCCAGCGTCGGGGCGCCGCCGGTGCGCGACACGATCGACTCTTCGCCGACGCTCTGGGCGGCACCGGTGATCTCCTCGGCGGTGATATCGGCCCCGGACAAGCCGAGTCCGTTGACGTAATCGGCCGCGGTTTGGGCGGTGGCACCGGTAGACGCGGCCGGCGCGTTCATGACGAAGTACAGGTGCTGGTTGAGGATTGCGGCGGTGATGAGCGCCATGATCGCGACGAACGACTCGGTGAGCATGCCGCCGTAGCCGATCAGGCGCATCTGGCTTTCCTTCTCCAGCAGCTTCGGCGTGGTGCCGGAGGAGATCAGCGCGTGGAAGCCCGATAGTGCGCCGCAGGCGATGGTGATGAACAGGAACGGGAACAGGGAACCGGCGAACACGGGTCCGGTACCGCTGGTGGCGAATGACGATATCGCCGGTGCCTCCATGATCGGGCGGGCGACCAGGATGCCCACTGCGAGCAGGGCAATGGTGCCGACCTTCATGAATGTCGAGAGGTAGTCGCGCGGGGCCAGCAGCAACCACACCGGGAGCACCGAGGCGGCCAGGCCGTAGATGATGATGCACCACGACAGCGTCACCTTGGACAGGGTGAACCAGTCGGTGCCCCATTGTGTTTCGGCCACCCACCCGCCGGACACGACCGCGAGCAGCAGCAGTGCCACACCGATCAGCGATACCTCAGATACCCGGCCGGGCCGCAGGAACCGCAGGTACAGGCCCATGAAGATGGCGATCGGGATGGTCATGGCGATGGAGAAGACGCCCCACGGGCTCTCGGCCAGCGCATTCACCACGACCAGCGCCAGGACCGCCAGCAGTATCACCATGATGACCAGCACGCCGACGATCGCCGCGGCGCCGCCCACCACGCCGAGTTCGTCCTTGGCCATCTGTCCCAGTGACCTGCCCCGCCTGCGCACCGAGATCGACAGCACCAGGTAGTCCTGCACGCACCCGGCGACCAACGCGCCGATGATGATCCAGATGGTGCCCGGCAGATAACCCATCTGCATGGCCAGCACCGGACCGACCAGCGGACCGGCGCCGGCGATGGCGGCGAAGTGGTGGCCGAACAGCACCCGCCGGTCGGTGGGCATGTAGTCGGTGCCGTTCTCGAACACCTCGGCGGGGGTGGCGTGATCGTCGCGCGGTATGACGATCTTCATCTCGATGAGACGGGCGTAGAAGCGGTAACCGATGACATAGGTGCACACCGCTGCGATGACGAACCAGACCGCGTTCACTGTTTCGCCACGGAAGAAGGCGATGATCGCCCACGCGAGCGCGCCCAGCACCGCCACCGCCGCGAAGATGATCTTGTGCTTGGTGGTGATCGGGGAGCGATCGACGATCGCCACCGGCGGCAGGTTCGTGTCGGTTCGGACGTAGGTGATGTCGCCGCGGGTGTCCTCGGTCAGATCGGGGGCAGTCGGTGATCCCATGGGGTCGATCCTTGCACCGCGTCAGGACGACGTTGGGGACTTTCCCTCAACCGCTGCGTTCGAACAGTTCACGCACGGTGTGCACCGTGTCGGCCTGCGCGGCGGGCTTGTCGTCCCGGTAGCGCACGACGCGCGCGAACCGCAGGGCCATCCCAGCCGGGTAGCGCGAGGACGCCTGGACACCGTCGATCGCGATCTCGACGACCTGCTCGGGCCGCACCCGCACCACGCCGCCGTCGGTGCCCTCGACCGCCAGCTCGGTGAAGCGCCTCGTCTGCCAGGCCAGCATCTCGTCGGTCATTCCCTTGAATGTCTTGCCCAACATCACGAATTCGCCGGTGTCCGGGTCGCGGGCACCGAGATGAATGTTGGACAACGTGCCGGTGCGCCGCCCGGAGCCCCATTCGACCGCCAGCACCACCAGATCCAGGGTGTGCACCGGCTTGACCTTCAACCAGCCGGACCCGCGGCGGCCCGCCTCATACGGTGCGCGCGGCGCCTTGGCCATCACACCCTCATGGCCCGCGGCCAGCGTCGTCTCCAGGAACGCGTGCGCGGCGGCCGGGTCGGTGGTGACCAGTCGCTGCATCCGTTGCGCCGCCGGCACCACCTCATCCAGCGCGGCCATCCGGTCGGTCAGCGGCAGATCCAACAGATCGACACCATCGCGGTGCAGCAGATCGAAGAAGAACACCGACAGCGGCTCCGCACGCGCGGCCGCCGAGCGGCTGCCGAAGCGGGAAGCGGTCACCTGGAAGCGATGCGGACGCCCGTCGGGCCGCAGCGCGATGGCTTCGGCATCGGCGATGAGGTCGGTGACCGGCAGCGCGAGCGCGGCGTCGACCACCTCGGGCAACCGCTCGGTGACATCGTCGAGCGTCCGGGTGTAGATCGTGACCCGGTCTCCGGCGCGGTGGATCTGCACCCGCGCGCCGTCCAGCTTCGTCTCGAAGGCGGCCTCGCCGTCAAGTTTGTCCAGAGCCTCGGCGACACCTGTCGCCGTTTGGGCCAGCATGGGGGAGACCGGCCGTCCGACGCGCAGGGTGAAGCGGCCGATATCGCCATCGGTGATCGCCGAGACCGCGACCGCGGAAAGATCCCCGGCCAGCATGGCGGCGCGGCGGACCGCCGCGGCGGGTAAGCCGGCGGCCTTGGCGACCGCATCGGCCATCACTCCGGCGAGCGCGCCCTGGCGCAGCTCCCCGGACAACAACCTACGCAGGAATTGCTGTTCGGTCTCGGTGGCGGCGGCGAACAGGTCCAGCACCCGCTGGGCCCGCCGCCCCTTGGACCCCTTTCCTGCGATGTCTTTGATCTCGGTCAGCATGGCGTGCACCGCGGCGACGGTCAGCGTGGCATCGCCGGCCGGTGGGGGCAGATCGCGCAGACCCGCCCACCCGACGCCGATCTGGCGCTGGGGCAGTTCGCCGGACAACCAGGTCACCACGACGGAGATCTCATCCGGGTCTACGCGTCGCAGTGCTGCGGCGACCAAGCCGACCTTGGCCGTCCGCGACGATGTCGCACCGATATCGTCCGACGCGGCGGCGATCTCTGCGAGTTGCACGGTCCCAGGCTGCCATCCGGTACCGACAGGTCAGCGAGCCGATCGGCAGCGGTGGTCGGACCGATGACATAAGGCCCTGTTCGCGGGCAGTGTCGCCGAGCGACAATGCTCGTGGCAGCCGGGCGGCTGCCACGAGGAGGTGGCCACGATGTCGCACAGTCAGTCCCACGCCCAGCAACTCGACGTTCTCAACCGCAGGCAGTGCCTGGACCGGTTACAACAGGTCCGCGTCGGCCGGTTGGTGTTCACCGAAGACGGCCTTCCGGCGATCCACCCGGTCAACTTCCGGCTTTGGCAGGAGGATGTGGTCTTCCGGGTCGCCGGCGGGGCGAAGCTGGCGGCCGCCGCCACCCATCAGGCGGTGGCGTTCGAGGCCGATGAACTCGATCCGGATCTGCGCAGCGGGTGGAGCGTCACCGTGGTCGGCACCGCGGAGCCGATCACCGCGATCGACGACCTGGTCGAGGTCGCGGGCACATTCGTCGAACCGTGGGTGCAGGGCCGGCGCGATCATTTCATCCGGATCAGGACCGAGCGGATCACCGGCAGACAGATCCTCGACGACACCGGCCCGCAGTACCGGCCATGATGGGGCCATGCCCGTGGTGAAGGTATTTCTGGTCGACGACCATGAGGTCGTCCGGCGTGGACTGATCGACCTGCTCGGCTCCGATCCCGACCTCGAGGTTGTGGGGGAGGCGGGCACGGTCGCCGAGGCGCTCGCCAGAATTCCTGCCGTGCGGCCCGAGGTCGCCGTGCTCGATGTCCGGTTACCCGATGGCAACGGCATCGAGCTGTGCCGCGATCTGCTCTCCGAGCTTCCCGATCTGCGCTGTCTGATGCTCACCTCGTTCACCTCCGACGAAGCCATGCTCGATGCCATCCTGGCCGGCGCCAGTGGATACGTCGTCAAGGACATCAAGGGCCTGGAACTGGCCAACGCCATCAAGGAGGTCGGGGCAGGTCGCTCGTTGCTCGACAATCGGGCCGCCGCGGCGCTGATGGCCAATCTGCGCGGTGCCGCCGAGCGTGCTGACCCGCTGACCGGGCTGACCGAGCAGGAGCGCACCCTGCTGCACCTGTTGTCCGAGGGCCTCACCAACCGCCAGATCGCGGCCAGGATGTTCCTCGCCGAGAAGACGGTGAAGAACTACGTGTCCAGGTTGCTTGCCAAGCTCGGGATGGAACGCCGCACGCAGGCAGCGGTTTTCGCGTCCAAGCTGGAATGGGGAGAGAGCGGGCGCGGCCGTTCAGCACTGCCACTCGACGACCGTTGACGTCGGCATACGCGGAGTGGCGGGCAAGGGGTCGGCGTTGACCGGCGCCCAGCCGATGCGCAACAGCATCTGCGGATGGCCGTGGTCGCCGAAGACGTCATCGCGCACCGCACTCCTGGTGGCGTCGATCTCCAGCGGCTCGGTCACCGGGCAGCTGGCCAGCCCGAGCGTGGTCGCGGTCAACAGGACGAGGCTGGTGGCCTCCCCGGCCCGCAACCGCGACAGCGGGTTGTCTTCCTTGGTGCCCAGGGCCAGGACGGCGGCGCCGTCCTCGGCCGGCCCGGTACCGGACTGCGCGAGCATCGGGCCGGCGAACACCCGTCCGGGAAGTGTCGCCCGTGGATCCGAGCGTGGGGTGTTGCGGGCGGGCACGCCTGCCAGTGATGCGTAACGTCCGCTCCAGGTGGACAATTCGGTCAGGTATGCATGATCGGTGGCGTGCTGTCGGACGGCGCGCGCGACGATCTCCTGAAGTTCGGGCAGGCGCTGCACCTGACGGAGCATCACCCCGGCCCGCGCGGCCCTGGCGCCCATCATGGCGATATCGGCGTCCGGCACGGTCCAGGCGCTGAACATGCGCCGGTCGGTGCGTCGGCACGGGATGGCCGCAGCCAGTGGCACATCCGATCCGGCGGCGAGGCCGGGCCGCATCGTCACGGCTGCCAGCAGATCGGGCCGATCGGGGTCAGGAAAGCGGTGCACCTCGGCCCGCCACCCCAGTGAGGCCAACGCGACGACCGCGTGGTGCAGCGCCGCTCCGCAGCTGAGCAAGAGGTCGCGGGAATCCGGATCAGCATGGGGTAGCGCGCGATCGGCATCGGCGAACAGCAACAACCGGTCCGGTCGGACCTGCCAGCGCCACGGCTGCGAATTGTGGATCGACGGGGCCCTCGTCGCCAGGGACAACACCGTTTCGACGGTTCGGCGATCCGGGGTGTTCGGGTCCATGAACCAAGACTGCGCGGGTGAAGCGGCAGGTAGTAGTGCCGAAAGTCCTCATCGCCCGGTCGTCAGGTCACCGCGAATTCGACGCTGGGCCAACCGGTCGCGCCGTCGGGTACGACGCCGGCGATATCCTCGGTCTGCACCGCCCCGGTGTTGTCGGTGGCGCGTACGGTGATGCGGTGCAGGCCGGGCTTTTCGGCCTTCCAGTCGAAGCTCCACAACCGCCAGGTGTCGTTCGAGTACGCCGCACCCAGGGTTGCCTGCTGCCAGGGCCCGTCGTCGACCCGGACCTCGACGCCGCGCACACCACGGTGCTGGGCCCACGCCACGCCGCCGAAGCGGACCGGCCCCGGTGCGACATCCTGGCCGATGCGGGGTACGTCGATCCGCGATTGTGTCTTGATCGGACCTCGTTCGGACCATCCGAGCGGTGTCCAATAGCCCTGTGCCCGATCGAATCTGGTCAACTCCAGATCTACGACCCATTTGGTGGCCGAGACATACCCGTAGAGGCCGGGGACGACGAGGCGGGCCGGATAGCCGTGTTCGATGGGCAAGGGTTGGCCGTTCATCGTTATCGCCAACAGCGAATCGCGATCATCGGTCATCGCCTCGGTGGGCGTGCCCGCGGTGAAACCGTCGCTCGAGGTGGACAGCACCATATCGGCGTCGGCATGCACTCCCGCCGCCGCCAGCAGGTCACGCACCCGGTAACCGGTCCAGACCGCGTTGCCGATCAGGTCACCGCCCACCGGGTTCGACACACATGCCAGGGTGACGACCTTCTCGATGAGCTCGAACTTCTCCAGGTCGGCGAAGGTGTAGGTCACCTCGCGGTCGACCATGCCGTGGATGCGTAACGCCCAGGCGTCGCGGTTGAGCTGGGGGACCGACAGCGCCGTGTCGATCCGGTAGAACTCGTCGTTGTCGGTGACGAATTCGGTGATGTCGACGCCGGCCGGCTGCACCTCAGGCGGGATGGGTGGTGCCGGCTTGGCCACCGGCGGCGGTGTGTAGGCCTGTCGGTCGCCGGCAGCCGAATGCACCCGCCGAGCCCACGCCGATCCGACGGCACTGCCCAGCACGCCGAGGCCCAGCAGCCCGAGAGCGGCCAGCGAGAGTCGGCGTCCGGGATCGGCGGCGGCCGATTCGTGTGCCGACCCGTCCTCCAATCTGCCGGAGGTCAGAAACCGCAGCGCGATGATGCCGGCGAGCCCGCCGACCACCGTCGGCACCATGTCCAGCGGGCGGGCGCCGGCCCGCGACAGGATGGCGACACAGCCGGCAACCGTGGCCGCGGTGAACATGATGCTGCCGATCGGTATTCGCCGGCGCTCCAGCACACCGGCCAGTGCCGCCAATACGGCGATCGCCACGAGCACCGCGACCGTCAGGAACAGCTTGTCCGCGGTCCCGAATGTCTGGATCGCCCATTCCTTCACCGCGCCCGGGGTGCGGTCGATGATCGTCGATCCGACCGCGGAGCGGGGATCGGCGGACGCCCCGAGCGGTACCGCGACGAGGGCGCTGACGCCCAGGGTCACCGCGGCCGCGGCGACACCACACAGGACACGCGTTCCGACTGGGATGGATGCCACCAGACCACGCTAGCCGAGCCGGCGTACTACGAGGCTCCGGCGAATACAGTCACGGCTCCGAGTTTCACAGGTAGGTGTCGTAGCCCAGTTTGACGGCCAATGCGATACCGGCGATCGCGATGCCCAGTCGCAGTGGGGTCGCCGGTGCCCGCCGCACCACCACGGGTCCCAGCCGTGCGCCGATCAGGCAGCCGACGCCCATGGCGCCCACTGCGGGCCAGTACACCGGTGCGAAGATCACGAACCCCACGGCGGCAACGGCATTGGCGACCCCCAGCACGACGTTCTTGATGGCGTTGGCCTCGGCAAGGCTCTCGGCGCCGGTCCGCAGGAACAGTGCCAGCAGCAGCACCCCCGCCGCGGCGCCGAAGAACCCGCCGTAGACGCAGATCAAGGCGACGGCCACCGCCTGGGCCGCGCCGCGTGCTCGGGTCGGTTCGGCCACCGGCCCCTTGCCGCGGGGCAGCGCGATCGCGACCGACGCGACCATCAGCAGCAGCGGAACGGCATTCTCGAAACCCTCCGCGGGTATCGAGAGCAGCAGCCATGCACCGGCCGCCCCGCCGAGCACCGCCATCGGCATGAGCCGCAGCAGGCGGCCGCGCTGCCCGGCGAGTTCGGGCAACGAGCCCGCCACCGAACCGACCCCGTTGAAGACCAGGCTCACGGTGTTGGTGACATTGGCCGAGACCGGCGGCAGGCCGATCAGCAACAGGGCGGGATAGGTCGACAGGGACGCCAACCCGGCGATACTGCCGATCAATCCGCCGCCGATGCCGGCGACGAACAGCAGCACCATCTCCCACCACGTCATCGGGCCATCGTCGACCAGAGCGGGCGCGTTGCCCAAACCGGGTTGCGCCCACCCGGTCGGCGGGTCTAACCTCGCTGTCGTGCATCGCATTCTCGTAGTAGCCAGTACCCGCAGCGGGGTCTGATCCAGACCGACCCCCCGCTGTGGGTCGGACGCTACTACCCGTCGGTCGCTCCTAACGAGTGCGAAGGCCGACACACATGAACTCCACCACCCTCATCGCGACCCCCCGCTTCGCCGATTTCTTCGACTCCCCGTTGCCGCGCGGACTTCGTGACCTGGCCGCGGAGATGAGCTGGGATGACGTGGCGGCAACCTTCGGATCCAGCGCCGGACCGGTCCGGTTGTTGACCTGGGACCGGGCTGACCGGGCATACGGCAGGCACACCCACACCTATACGGCCACCATCGCCGTCGGCGACCGGATCACCGCGTGCACGGCCACGGCCGCGGGCCCTCTCGGCGCGCTGACCGCGATGCTGCACGACTGCGGGATCAGGATCGAGATGCTGAATTTCCACCAGCTGCAGGCCGGCGGTCAGACCGCCACCTTCATCCGCAGCACCGCCGGGGTGGATGCGCAGTGGGCGATCGCCTGGTCGGAATGTCCGCACCAGTCGGCGCTGCGGGCCGTTGTCGCGTCGGCGAACCGACTGGCCGCCTGACGCGAACGGCCACCTGTCGCACGCGAATTGGCTTGTTGCGTGCGACAAGTGGCCGCTGGGACGACTACTCGATCAGAGTGGGCGCAGGATGACGGGCATACCGTCCATCGGCACGGGCATGCCGCCGTAATCCAGCTTGGACTTGTACCCCTGGTAGGGCGGCTCCAGCCGGTACTTGCGCAGCAGTCGGTGCATGACGGTCTTGATCTCAAGCTGTCCGAAGACCATGCCGATGCACTTGTGCGCACCGCCGCCGAACGGGGCGAACGCGTAACGGTGCCGCTTGTGCTCGTTGCGCGGCTCGGCAAACCGGCTCGGGTCGAACTTCTCCGGGTCGGTCCACAGTTCGGGCAGGTGATGATTGATCGACGGCCAGGTGATGACGCTGGTGCCGGCCGGGATGAAGTGGCCGAGCAGATCGGTGTCGCGCACCGTGGAGCGCACGTTGAACGGCAGCGGCGTCACCAGCCGCAGTGATTCGTTGATCACCAGGTCGTAGGTCTCGAGCTTGTCCAGCGCCTCGATGTCCAGCGGACCGTCGCCGATCCGCTCCGACTCCTCGCGGCAGCGTTCCTGCCACTCGGGGTTGGCGGCCAGGTAGTAGGCCATCGTCGTCAGCGTCGATGTCGAGGTGTCGTGGGCGGCCATCATCAGGAAGATCATGTGATTGACGATGTCCTGGTCGGTGAAGGTATTGCCGTCTTCGTCGGCGGTATGGCACAACACGGTCAGCATGTCGGTGCCCTGCGAGTCGCGCTTCTCCTTGACCCGGGCCTCGAAGTAGTCGTCGAGCACCTTGCGGGCCTGCAGTCCGCGCCACCACTTGAACGGCGGCACACCGGTGCGGATGATGGCGCCACCCGCACGCGTGGTCATGGTGAACGCGTCGTTGACCTTGGTGACGAGTTCCTTGTCCGAGCCGGGCTCGTGACCCATGAACACCACCGAGGCGATGTCCAGGGTCAGTTCCTTGACCGCGGGATAGAACAGGAAGCGCGGATCGTTCTCGACCCAGTCGTTGGCGATGACGGTCGAGGCGACCCGGTCGATGTGCTCCACATAACCGGTCAGCCGGGACCGGGTGAAGGCCTCCTGCATGATGCGGCGGTGGAACATGTGCTCCTCGAAATCGAGCATCATGAGCCCGCGGTTGAAGAACGGGCCGATGACCGGATCCCAGCCCTTCTGCGAGAAGTCCTTGTTGCGGTTGGAGAACACCGCCTGGGTCGCGTCCGGACCCAGTGCCGCGACGCTGGAGAGTGCGGGGGAGTAGGCGTAGTGGACCGGCCCGTACTTCTTGTAGACCTCGAGCAGGTACTCGGGGCCGGAGCGGAACGTCTCGATCATGTGGCCGAGGATCGGCACGCCCGAGTCGCCGAGGACCGGCTTGAGCCCGCTACCGGCCGGTGGCTCGGCGAGCACGAACTGCTTGAAATCGTGCCTGCGCAGTCGCTGCTCCACCGTGCCGAGACCGGGCATGTTGTTCAGCGTGGGGGTGAACCGGCGCTTGGCCTGGTCCAGCAGATAGGTCGGCGTGCTGATGGTTGTCGCCATGGACGGAACTCCTTCGTGCGGGCAGACCTGTGGTCGACGTCACTTCGTCGACCATCTTCATGTTCGACTTGACGGCTGTCAAGTTTGTGTCCGGCGCGGTCGGCGGCCGACTCGGCCGGTCCGCCGCCGCACTTCGGCATGGCGGATACCACGCCGCAGGTCCGGGGGCTGTGTCAAACTTGACGGATGTCAAGTTTTGTTCTGGCGTGGCGCGGTGCAAAGGTTTAAGGCCATGAGCGCCACCCCTGAAGCGCAACCCGAGACCCGGCGCAGCCGCGGAGACCGCCAACGCGACGCGATCGTCGCCGCGGTGCGCGAGTTGCTGGGCGTCAAACCCTTCGCCGATCTGTCGGTGAGCATGATCAGCGAACGCGCGGGTGTGGCGCGATCGGGGTTCTATTTCTACTTCGACTCCAAGTACGACGTGCTGGCACTGATCGTCCGGGAGGCCCTCGCCGAGCTCGATGTGCTGACCCACAACTTCGCCCCGCGCGACCCCGGCGAGTCGCCCGCGGCATTCGCCAAGCGGATGGTCGGCAGTGCCGCGGCGGTGTTCGCGACCAACGATCCGATCATGGCGGCCTGCACGTCGGCCCAAACCACCGACAAGCAGATCGCCGCCATCATGAACGACTTCGAGGACATGGTGATCGACAAGATCGTCGGGGTCGTCGAGGACGAGGTCCGCAAGGGCACCCGGCCGATCTCCGACGACATCCCGGCGCTGGTCCGGATGCTCACCGCCACCACCGCGATGACGCTGTCCAATGACGCCGCCTTCGTCGGCCGCGGCACCGATCCCGCCCGGGCGGTCGACGTGCTGGAACGCCTCTGGCTCAACGCACTATGGGGAACCGCGGCGTCCTGGGACGAGTGAGCCACCCGCGCTGGGTAGTGTCGGACAGATGGGTCAGCCTGAGGGTTTTGCCGGGAAACGGATTCTGTTGACCGGCGCGGCCAGCGGTATCGGCCGCGCGACCGCGCTCAAGCTCGCCGAACTCGGCGCCGAGCTGTACCTGACCGACCGCGATGCCGACGGGCTGGCCACGCTGGTCGCCGACGCCGAATCCCTCGGCGCCGCCGTGGCGGCGCACCGGGCACTGGACATCTCCGATTTCGAGGCGGTCAGCGCCTTCGCCGACGATGTGCATGCCGCCCACGGTGCGCTCGACATCGTCATGAACATCGCAGGCATCTCCGCCTGGGGCACGGTGTCGACGCTTTCCCATCAGCACTGGAAGTCGATGATCGACGTCAACCTGATGGGCCCGATCCACGTGATCGAGACGTTCGTGCCGCCGATGGTGGCCGCGGGCCGGGGCGGTCATCTGGTGAACGTGTCCTCGGCGGCAGGCATCGTCGCGTTGCCGTGGCATGCCGCGTACAGCGCCAGCAAGTACGGCCTGCGCGGACTCAGTGAGGTGTTGCGCTTCGACCTGGCCCGGCACCGCATCGGGGTGTCGGTCGTCGTGCCCGGCGCGGTGAAGACCGGACTGGTCCAGACGGTGCAGATCGCCGGCGTCGATCGCGAGGATCCGCGGGTGGCCAAGTGGGTCGACCGATTCGCCGGGCACGCCGTGTCCCCCGAGCATGCGGCCGACAAGATCCTGGCCGGAGTGCGGCGCAATCGCTTCCTGATCTACACCTCCGCCGATATCCGCGCCCTGTACGCCTTCAAGCGGGTGGCGTGGTGGCCCTACAGCGTGGCGATGCGACAGGTCAACGTTCTGTTCACCCGAGCGCTGCGGCCCAAACCGCGTGAATGACGGTTTCTGCCGTTGGAAATATCACACCCCTTGGAACGGCGCTACCAGGGGTTTTAGGTTAGGCTAAGTCATTTGCGCGCGCCGGTGCCTGCGGTAATCGAAGGCCTCGTGCGGGACGGCTCAACGTCGAGAGGCCCACGCGGTGCGCTGGGTCGTTTGCGTCGCCAGAGGAGATCGCCGGTTGTCGGGACTTTTTGATCCGAATCAGGAAAAGAGCAGTTGTGGCGTCGGATTCCTGACGCGCAAGGATGGCCGTCAGACCCATGAGGTCATCCAGAAGCTGCACGAGGCGTTGTGCGCGGTCCCGCACCGCGGTGGCATGTCCTCAGAAGGCGTGGGCGACGGCGCGGGGGTCAATCTGGACCTCTCCCTGCGGTTCTTCCGTGAGGTCACCGGCCGGCCGGACCTGGAACTGGGTCAGTTCGGGGTCGGTAACTTCTTCCTGCCCAACGACACGGCATCCCACGGCGAGGCCGAAGCGGTGATCGAGCGCACGCTGCGCGAACACGGGTTCGACATCATCGCGAAACGGGATGTGCCGGTGGATAACACGGCCATTCGGCCGGCAGCGGTCACCTATCAGCTGCCGATTCGGCAGTGGGTGTTCACCGCCGACACGAGTGCGCGATTCGACCGCAGAATCCACGACGCCCTGATGGATATCGAGGCCGTCGCCTACACCGAACCCGCGCTGCTCGGTCTGTACCCGCTCTCGATCAGTGCCCGCACCCAGGTGCTCAAGGGCCGATTGAACTCCAATGAGGTCGTCCCGTACTTCAGCGACCTGTCGGACCCGCGGATGGAAGTGCATTCGATGTTCTTCCACACCCGTTTCTCCACCAATACGGTCCCCAATGCCACGATGGCCCAACCGTTCCGGCTGATGGCCCACAACGGCGAGCTCAACACCGACAAGAAGAACCGGCTCTCCGACAACGCCGTCGCACGCGCCCGCAACCGCGCGATCGTGCGGCCGGTCGGGCAGTCCGACAGCTGCCGGCTGGACCAGACCCTGCAGAACCGCGTTCTCGAAGACGACCTGGACTTGATCACCGCGGTGGTGGCGATGATGCCGCCGGCCTGGGAAAACGATGAGACGCTGTCCCCGCAGGTGCGGGCGATGCTGGAGTTCTTCAGCCTCTACGAAGAGAAGAACGACGGGCCGGCCGCCCTCATCTTCGGCGATGGCACCTACATCGGTGCGCGCCTGGACCGGCTGGGCCTGCGCCCGTTGCGCTCGGTGGAGACCGCCGAGTACCTGGGGGTCATGTCAGAGGCCGGTCAGGTCTACTTCCCGCCCGAGGAGGTGACCAAGCGCGGGCGCATCGAGGCCGGCGGCATGCTGTACTACGACCACCGTGAACAACGGTCCTACGACACCGTCGAAGCGCTGGAAAAGCTTGCCCAGCAGCATGATTACCAAAGCATGCTGGACGAGGCGCGGGTGAATCTTGCCGACCTGCCTGCAGTTGCGCCGGAGGGTCAACTCTCCCCGGCCCGGTACAACGGCGATCTGTCCAGACATCAGCGCTATGTGGCGTACTCGTTGAATCAGGAGAGCTTCAAATTCCTGATGGATCCGATGCTGGCCACCGGCCAGGAGAAGATCTCGGCAATGGGGTACGGCGCAGCCATCAACGCGCTGTCCAATCACGAAGGTGGTATCGCCCGCTACTTCACCCAGCGGTTCGCCCAGGTGACCAACCCGCCGCTGGACAGCATCCGCGAAGCCGACGGCATGACGTTGCGGGTGGCGCTCGGCGCCAAGCCCAACAGCGGCGGGAAGGCCGCGCCGCAGATCGTGGTGCCGACACCGATCCTGACGCATCTGGAGATGCTCAAGATCCGGGACCAGAAGCACACCCCCGTCGAGCGGTTCGGCATGTTCTACCGGATCGACCTGGAGGATTCGGAAGCCAACGCCCAGGCTCTGGTCCGCGGCATCGACAAGCTGTGTGACGAGGTCGAGGAGTTCGCACGGGAGACCGGCGGTATCGCCGTCATCTCCGACCGGCACGTCGAAAGCGGTATGGCGGCAATACCGTTGATCATCGCGGTGTCGGCGATCAACCAGCGGCTCATCGAGGAAGGTGTGCGACTGCGGGTTTCGGTGATCGCCGAGAGCGGGCAGATCTGCTCGTCGCATCACGTCGCCACCGCGCTGGGCTTCGGTGCCTCCGCGGTGTATCCCCTGGGTGTGCAGATGCGCGCCGAGGAGAAGTTCGGGCCTGACGAGTCCCAGGTTGCCGCGGCGTTCAAGCGGTTCGCCAAGGCCGCCGAGAAGTCGCTGATGAAGACCATGGGCCGGGTCGGCCTGTGTACCGCCGAAAGCTATATCGGCGGCGAGTTCTTCGAGCCCAGCTACCTGGATACCGGCGAGCCGGTGCTGCGCAAGTACTTCCCCAATGTGGTGTCCCCGGTCGGCGGTGTCGGGTTCTCCACGCTGGCCGAGACCTCCGCCGAATGGCATGCCCGCGCGCTGGCCGTCACCGGGGAGAAGGACGTTCCGCTGCTCGGATTGTTCAAGGAACGTGCCGAGGGTGCGGGACACTCCTACGGGACGACTGCGGTGCGCGGGTTCGTGGACATGACCGAGGAGGAGATCTCCTTCGGCGACGATGCCCGCCCCGAGAATCCGGACATGGCCGATCCGCTGTACCTGCGCCGCCTGCCACTGCACCAGCTCGAGGGTGCCTTCGGCCTGGACGACGAGGCCTACCGCAACAACAGCTTCGAGGAGATGTCGCCTCGGGCGATCAACAACTTCGACATCACGCCGGGTTACCGCAACTTCGTGATGGCGATGAACACCGAGCGAGCCCGGCGCCCCGCGGCACTGCGCGATGTGCTGGCCTTCCCCGCCGACGTCAACTTCTTGCACACCGCCGACGAATTCCGATCCGAAATGGGACAATTCGCGCTGTGGGGTAACAACGGTTATCTGGTGCGTGGGCTGATCATCTCGGGAACCGGCGACGAGTTCACCCTGAAACTGGCCCATTCCGCGGGCCGGCTCGCCGAGCTGGCGCACTCGTTGCGACAACGGTTCGGCACGCAGATCGTCGACTACGACATCGTCGGCGACCGGTTGTGGCTACGGGCATCCGGTGATGCCTTGCACTACCTGTCCCACGTGCGCACCGCACCGGACTCGATCCCGCTGTCCGCGGTGCAGCCCGCCGATGAGATCGCGGCCACGCTGGCCTCCGGGGCGATGAGCCATGGCGCGCTGGTGGCCGCCGCGCACGAAGCGGTCGCGCACGGCACCAACATGGTCGGTGGTCTGTCCAACTGCGGTGAGGGTGGTGAGCACATCACCCGCTACGGCACCATTCGCGGATCGCGGATCAAGCAGTTCGCCTCCGGCCGGTTCGGCGTGTGGGCCGGCTACCTCGCCGACCCGATGCTGCGTGAGTTGGAAATCAAGATCGGTCAAGGGGCCAAACCCGGTGAGGGCGGCCAGCTGCCCGCGCCGAAGGTGACCGTCCAGATTGCCGCGGCACGTGGTGGAACACCGGGGGTCGAGCTGGTCTCCCCGCCGCCGCACCACGACACCTACTCCATCGAGGATCTCGCGCAGCTGATCCACGATTGCAAGGCCGCGCGCGTCCGGGTGATCGTGAAGCTGGTCAGCTCGGAGGGAATCGGCATCATCGCCGCCGGCGTCGCCAAGGCCGGTGCCGATGTCATCAACGTCGCGGGTAACACCGGTGGCACCGGTGCCGCGGCCGTCACCAGCCTGAAGTATGCCGGGCGGTCGGCCGAGATCGGCGTCGCCGAAGTGCATCAGGCCCTGGTGGCCAACGGTATTCGGCAGAAGGTCGTGTTGCGTGCGTCCGGCGCTCACCAGACCGCCAGCGACGTGGTCAAGTCGGCACTGCTCGGCGCCGACAGCTACGAGTTCGGCACCACCGCCCTGATGATGCTCAAGTGCGTGATGGCCAAGAACTGCAACATCAAGTGTCCGGCCGGTCTGACCACGAATTCCGAAGCGTTCGAGGGTGATCCACGGGCCTTGGCGCAGTATCTGCTCAACATCTCCCACGAGGTTCGCGAGATACTGGCCATGCTCGGCCTGCAGTCGCTGCGCCACGCGCGGGGGCGAAGCGACCTTCTGCACCTGCTGGATCATCCCTCCAGCATCGGCAAGCTGGATCTGCGGGCCATGCTGTCCGTCGCCGAGGGATTCGTACCCGACGACCCGATCTACATGGAGAAGGACTACGCCGTCGACGACGCGTTCCTGGCGCAGCTCGACCTCGATGGTGTGGCGATGGCACCGGTGACGCTGACCAACGGCAACAAGAGTGTGGGGGGCCAGCTCGCCATCGACATCGAGCGGATGCTGAATCACCCAGGACCATCCGGGCCGCTGGACGGCCGGGCGGTGGCGGTCGACGCGCGCGGACGCCGGTTCCTCACCCCCGACAGCGTGCTGATCACCACTGACGGTTCGGCGGGGCAGAGTTACGGTGCCTTCTGCAATGACGGTATGACGATGTCGCACACCGGAACCTGCAATGACGGGGTCGGCAAGAGCCAGTGCGGTGGCACGATCACCGTCCATTCGCCCGGTGGCGGATCGGAACTGCCGGGCGGCAATGTGTTGATCGGCAACTTCGCACTGTTCGGCGCCTCCGGTGGACGGCTTTTCGTCGCCGGTGAGGCCGGTGACCGATTCGCCGTCCGCAACTCCGGCGCCACCGCTGTCGTCGAGGGTGTCGGTGAGTTCCTGTGTGAGTACATGACCAATGGCGCGGTGTTCAACATCGGGGGCTTCGGCAAAGGCGTCGCCAACGGCATGAGCGGCGGATTCCTCTATCAATACGATCCGAGCGATGTGCTGGCGGCCAAGGTGAGTGCCGACTCGGTCCTGATCGCTCCGCTGGCCGAGGCGCCCTTCCACGAGGTCGCCGCCAAGACGATGCTGCAGTGGCACGTCGAGGCGACGGGATCGACAAAGGCCGCTGCGCTTCTCGACGATTGGGACACCACCCGGGAACACGTGAAGTATGCGATGCCGCGGGCGCTGCTGCAGTACCAGGATGCCGACGCGATACTTGCGGCCAAGACGCGCAAAGAACTGCTCGACGAACTGGCCTCGGCGCTCGCCGGTCATCAGGTCGCCAAGTTCAAGCGGTCCTATCGGGACGGTGAGATGGTGCTCGGCGGTGCGGTACCCGGCTACGGGGACACCGACACCGAAGAGATGTATGCGCTGTTGAACACCTACACCGTGCTCAATCTCGCTCAGCAGCTGGCGCTGACCCGGCTGCCAGGGGTGACCGACGTTGCCGACCCTGCGGTGGGAGGTACCGTCCGCAACCTGGTGCTGACCGAGGACTTCTTCCTGATCCAGAAGTTGCAGCGGTATGCGCGTGAGGCCATCGACGGTTTCAGTGACGAGGACCTGGCCGTGTTGATCGCCAACAAGCGGATCACCGACTACAAGGACGCGCTGTCGCAGCGCAACGTGCTGTCGATGGACAGCCCCGGCACATACGGCTGGATCCTGTTCCAGAGCGCCAAGAACGTCGAGCGCATCGGGCGGCTGCCCTCCTTCGAGGAATTGTTTGCCGCCCAATCTGTTCCGGACGTGGTGGCCTCACTGACCACCTTGGAGAGCGCTTCGTGAAGATTGCCTACATTCCCCAGGATGCCCCGTTCAACGAGGACCAGCGTGCCTGGCTGTCGGGATTCCTGGCAGGCCTGCACTCGCGGTTGGCCATGAACATGGTCCCGCCGCCGGCCGCGGTGGCCGATGCGCCTGCCGCGCGTCCGGCGCTGCGGATCCTCTACGGTACCCAGACCGGTAACGCCGAGGGCGTGGCCAATGATGCTGCCGCCGCAGCCAAGCTGCAGGGTTTCGACGTCAAGGTCAGTGGTCTCGACGAGATCGAACTCGACGAGTTCGCCGGGCTGAAGTACGTGCTGATCGTGACGTCGACCTACGGCGAGGGCGAGATGCCCGACAACGCCGAACTCTTCTGGGACGCGCTGTCGGCCACGACCGCCCCCCGCCTTGAGGGGGTGTCCTACGGCGTGCTCGCGCTCGGCGACACCAGCTATGACGAGTTCTGCCAGGCGGGCAAGCTCTTCGACATCCGGTTGGAACAGCTCGGCGCCACTCGCGTGGTCACCCGCACCGATTGCGATGTCGAGTACGAGGCGCACGCCGCCGAATGGATCCAGGGCGCACTCACCGCGCTGGTGCCGACATCAGGGGCCAGCGGAACGCCGAGCACCCCGCCGCCGAGCGCGGTGGCCCGTTCCGGGTGGACGCGCAAGAACCCGTTCGTGGCCGATCTCGCGGTCAACCGATTGTTGTCCGGACCGGGGTCGGACAAGGAGATCCGGCACATCGAGTTCGCGCTTGCCGACAGCGGTATCGAGTACGAGGCCGGTGATGCGTTGGCGGTCATCCCGGAGAACGATCCCGCGCTGGTGGAGGCGATCGCCGAGCACTTCCGCGTGTCGCCGGACACCTTGGTCGACGACCGCCCGCTCGGTGAATTGCTCGGGCGTCGTTACGAGATCAGTGCACCGTCGAAGGATCTGCTCGGTGAGGTCGAGAAGCGCGCCGACAACGAGGAGCTGTCCCATGTGCTGCGCGGTGGGGTCAAGGAGACTCTCGAGCGCTGGCTGTACGGCAAGGACATCTTGGACGTACTGCGGATCGCCGGTGACGACCTGAGTCTGGAGGAGTTCATCGGGTTACTCAAACCCCTTGCACACCGGGCCTATTCGATATCGTCGAGCGCGCTGGCACATCCCGACCGGATTCATCTGACCGTCGCCGCGGTGCGCTATCAGGGCAACGGACGTGCCCGCGGCGGCGTGTGCTCGACGTATCTTGCCGACCGGGCCGGCACGGCGAAGATCTTCCTGCAGCCCAACAAGTCGTTCCGGGTGCCCGTCGATGGTGACGTGCCGATGATCATGGTCGGGCCCGGTACCGGGGTGGCGCCGTTCCGGGCCTTCCTGCAGGAGCGCGAACACAGCGGCGCGGCCGGCCGAAACTGGCTGTTTTTCGGCGATCAGCACCGCGCCCACGATTTCGCCTACGAGACCGAACTGCTCGGCTGGCAGTCCAGCGGCCTGCTGACCCGCCTGGATCTGGCCTTCTCGCGAGATCAATCCGAGAAGATCTACGTGCAGAACCGGATGGTCGAGCACGGGGCCGACGTGTACGCCTGGCTCGAAGAGGGCGGCCACTTCTATGTCTGTGGAGACGCCACCCGGATGGCCAAGGATGTCGACAAGGCGCTGCACGACATCGTCGCCACCCATGGTGCGATGAGCGCCGACGCCGCCACCGATTACGTGAATTCCCTCAAGCGCGAAAAGCGGTACGTCCGCGACGTGTACTGAGCGGATGACCGCGGGCCCCGCGGGCCTGGCGACAGGTCAGGGCGGGGACAGTTCGCCGCCGGGCGGCGGCGCGAAATCGGTCACGGTCTGTGTTTCGGTCCGGGTTTCGGTGACCGTGCTCGGCGGGACCGTCGTCGTGGTGGTGGTCGTGCTCGGCGTGGTCGTCGTGGTTGTGGTCGTCGTCGTGGTTGTGGTGGTCGTCGTCGGGTCGGTCGTCGACGTGGTGGTGGCCGTCGTGGGCGGCACCGTCTCGGTGATCGTGCCGGGCACGACCGGGGCGCCGGGTGCGGTCGTCGTCGTGCTGGTGCTGGTGGTCGCCGGGCCGGAATCTGAGTCGTCGGAGGATACGGCGCTGAAGATCCCGTACCCGGCCAGTGCCAGGACCGCGGCGGTGACCGCACCGAGGCCGACAAGCGCCGCCGGCTTCTGGTACCAGGGCTGTGCCGGTTCGGCCGCCGGGTACGGTTCGGCCAGTTCGCTGTAGTCGGCGTAGAGGGTGGGGTCGTCGTGCGGGTACTCGTTCGGATCGCCCGGGCGCTCGTTCATGAGTCCGATGCTAGGTGGTCGATGGCAGGCGGTGGCGGCCGACGGCCGGTCAGCGCTTACCCCAGTCCCACGGCGGAGCGGTCAGCATGGTCTGGCCCTCGATGAGGGTTTCACCCCACTCCTTGACCAGTTCCACGGTCAGCGCGCCGGCCGCATCGAGCCGTTCCCGCATGACGGTCGAATGGGTGACGACGATGACCTGGGTTGCCGCAGCGGCGTTGCCGATCATGCCGGCCAGAGCGGGGATCAGGTCCGGGTGCAGCGAGGTTTCGGGCTCGTTGAGCACCATCAGCGACGGCGGTCGGGGACTGAGCAGCGCCGCGGCCCACAACAGGAAACGCAATGTGCCGTCGGAGAGCTCCGCGGCCCGTAGTGGGCGCAGCATTCCGCGCTGGCGCAGCTGCAACTCGAAAAGTCCGTCGTTGGCGACCACCGATACGCCTGCGCCGTCGAAGGCATCGGATATGGCGCCCTGCAGCTCGCCGTCGCCGAGCTCGATGATGGTCTGTAGCGCGGCGGCCAGGTCGGCGCCGTCGTCGGCGAGCACCGGCGTGCGGGTGCCCACCCTGGGCTGGCGGGCCGGTGCACCGGCGTCGGAGCGGAATCCGTCATAGAAGCGCCAGTCGCGCAGGCGGTTGCGGACGGCGTTGATCTCGGGGAGCGCCCCGGCGTACTCCGCGAGGACGCTGCGGTACAACGGCAATGCGCGGGACAGATCGGTGAACCCGCGCCCGGTCTCGTCGGCAACGTCGGCGTGCGGGCCGTTGCGGCGGACCAGCGCCGAGGACGGCCGCAGTCGCGGCCCGGCGAAGATGGCCTCGCGTTTGATCTCCGGATCGCGGCCGAAAAGCGAGGCCGGCCCGGCGTGCTGGGGCATCCCGAGATCGACCAGATAGCCGAATTCGTCTGAGGCGAAGCCGAGTTCCAGTGATACCGGGCGGGTGCGCACGGTGCCCTGGGTGCTTCCGGTCCGACGGGCTCCCGAGGTCTGCTCGGGTCCGGCCCACAGCGCTGATTGCAGGCCTCCTTCGCGGGCCAACGAGGCGATGACCTCCCCGCGGCCGCAATCCGCGAGCAGCATGAGGGCGCGGTACAGCGAGGACTTGCCGGTGCCGTTGGCGCCGGTGATCACGGTCAGCTGCTCCAGCGGCAACAGGACTTCGCGCAGTGATCGGTAGCCGCGGACCGCGATCGTGTTCAGCATGGCATCTCCAGTTCCAATCGGACACCGAGCAATCGGATGGGACGGTCCAGATCGAATTCGTCGAGCAGCGCCAATGCCACACGCTGGATCTCCGCAGGGTCGTTGCCCGGTGCGGCGAGCTTGCGGATCTTGGTGCGGGTGAAAAAGGTGGCGGTGCGCACGGTGACAGCGACCCGGGTGACGGTGCGGCCGTCCGCGCTGACCTCCGTCAGCGTCGTGGACGCCAGATCGACGACGGCCGAGTCCATATCGGCTCGATCGGTCAGATCGTGCGCGAACGTGACGGCGTGGCTGCGGGATCGTGGCACCCATGCCTGCGCGTTGATGTCGGTGTCACCACCGCCCTTGGCCAGCAGGAGAAGTTGCAGGCCGGTGCTGGGACCGAACGTCGAGGTGAGCGTCGTGGCGTCGGTTTCGGACAGCTCTGCGACGGTCGATATGCCCATGGCGGCAAGCTTTTTGGTGGTCTTGGGTCCGACGCCCCACAGTGCGTCGACGGGTCGGTCACCCATCTGCGCCATCCAATTCGACGCGGTGAGTGCATATACGCCATCGGGTTTGGCGAAACCGGTGGCGACTTTCGCCCGCTGCTTGTTGTCGCTGATCCCCACCGAACACCTCAGCCCGGTCTCGGCGGCGATGACGGTCCGGATGCGTTCGGCGAGCTCGAACGGATCGGCCACATCGGCGCCGAGGTAGGCCTCGTCCCAACCCCAGACCTCCAATGGATGGCCGAGATCGCGCAGCAGGCCCATCACCTGCTCGGAGGCGGCATCGTAGGCCTGCGGATCCGCGGGTAGGAACGTCGCGTCGGGGCACTTGCGGGCCGCCGCCCGCAACGGCATGCCGGCGTGTACGCCGAACTCCCGCGCCTCGTAGGAGGCGCAGGTCACCACCTTTCGGGGTTCATGCGGATCACCGCTTCCACCGACGATCACCGGCGTCCCGACGAGTTCGGGGTGGCGACGCAGTTCCACCGAGGCCAGGAACTGGTCGAGGTCTATATGAAGGATCCAGCTCAGGTCCGTCGTCACGTGCCACAGAGTTTGCGGGCGACATCGTCCCAGCCGGCGGCGAGTTCCTCGAGCGTCTTGCCGCGGTCTGTCATCTCGTGGGCCACACGGTCGGCATCGAGCAGAGCGAACAGTGCATCGGTCTGGGCGTCGAGATCGCCTGTCGTCCCTGCGGATTCGAGCAGCATTCGGACATGGCGGCGGTGCAGGGTTGCCGGGGAGTTGTAGCGGGTATGCGGATCGCGTGCGGCATCGGAAAGCAATGCTCGGTGGGTGTGGACGAAGTGCAGTCGGCTGTATCCGTAGGCGAGCAGTCTCTCCAGTGGCGGGGCGCCGGGTCCCAGCGGGGGAGGGCCGAACATGAATGCCTGTTGCTCGGCGATCTCATCCTCGTCGAGCAGCACGATCATCAGACCGGACCTACTGCCGAAGCGACGGAACAGGGTGCCCTTGCCGACCCCGGCGGCCGCGGCGACATCGTCCATCGAGACGGCGTCGGCTCCGCGCTCGGCGATCAGGCGGCGCGCGGCATCGAGGAGCAGGGCGCGGTTGCGCGCCGCATCGCCGCGCTCGGCCGGGACGGCGGACGAGAGCGGCAGCACGGTGAGAGGTTCGGGTGCGCCCACACCTGCACTTTAACTCAGCCGGAATTATTCGGACCGTGGTCCGGTTATCCTGTGCAAGGATCACCCGACGACGGAAGGAACCTCGAACATGACCAACGTGCTGGTACTCATCGGAAGCCTGCGGAAGGCATCGATCAATCGGCAGCTCGCCGAGCTCGCCGTCGAATCCGCGCCCGAGGGCGTGACACTGCAGCTGTTCGACCGACTGGGTGAGCTGCCGTTCTACGACGAAGACATCGACAACGACGACGTGGCCGAGCCGGTGCGGGCGCTTCGCGAGGCCGCCGCTGCCGCGGACGCCGCGCTGGTGGTCACCCCGGAATACAACGGGTCGATCCCCGGTGTGCTCAAGAACGCCATCGACTGGTTGTCGCGTCCGTATGGCAGTGGCGCTCTGCAGGGCAAGCCGTTCGCCGTGATCGGCACCGCACTGGGTCAGTATGGCGGCGTCTGGGCACACGACGAGACCCGCAAGTCGTTGGCGATCGCCGGGCCGCGGGCGGTCGAAGACCTCAAGCTGTCGATCCCGTCGGCAACCCTCGACGGTAAGCATCCGCGCGAGCATGCCGAGGTCGCCGGTCAGGTACGCGAGGTGGTCGGCAAACTGGTCGCCGAGGTCGGCTGAACCGATTTGACAAGAACCGCCCGGGAGCGTTGCTCCCGGGCGGTTCTGTCGTTCCGGCGACCGCGTGGCAGGGGCATGGTTGTCGGACCCCGCCGATAGAGTGCGACGCACCCCCGGATGTGATCTGCGACACGCCGTCCGATGACACGCCCAGGGGCTTACGACCTGGGAATTTCACGAATGTTGTTCAGAACATCTTGTATCTCTTCGGTTTGTCGGACACTAGGTGTAGTGTCTGACGGACCGCGAGGCCCCAACGCCACAGGGGCCCGGCGGAGCGAGATCCACCCGGTACCGGCCACGCCGGACACCACGGATCCAGCTCCGGGGGACCGGAATTTCCGGGCCCTCCGGACCGCTGAATTGAAGTGAATTGCATAACCAGAGCAGTTGCCCGTCCCAGTCATGCACGAGCGTAGGAGCCGCTAGATGAACGTCACCGTGTACACCAAGCCCGCTTGCGTGCAGTGCAATGCCACCTACAAGGCGTTGGACAAGGCGGGTGTCGCGTACGACGTCGTCGACATCACCCTCGACAACGAGGCCCGCGACTACGTGATGGCGCTGGGCTACCTGCAGGCACCCGTGGTCGTCGCGGGCAACGAGCACTGGTCCGGATTCCGTCCCGACCGCATCAAGGCGTTGGTCGGAGCATCCGCCGTCACTGCCTAGACCATCCAGCCGACCGAGAGGAGTGCAGACGTGAGCAACCTCGTCTACTTCTCCAGCGTCTCGGAGAACACCCATCGTTTCGTGCAGAAGCTCGAACTGCCTGCCATCCGGATTCCACTCAAGGAACGGATCCAGGTCGACGAGCCCTACGTACTGGTCCTGCCCACCTACGGCGGCGGACACGCCAACGGCCCGGATCCTGACCGCGGGGGCTATGTCCCCAAGCAGGTGATCGCCTTCCTCAACAATGAACACAACCGGTCGTTGATCCGCGGCGTCATCGCCGCGGGCAACACCAACTTCGGCGCCGAATTCGGCTACGCGGGGGTCGTCGTGTCTCGTAAGTGCGGCGTTCCATTTCTCTATCGCTTCGAACTCATGGGAACGACGGACGACGTCTTCGCCGTCCGCGCAGGATTACAAGACTTCTGGAAGGACCAGACGTGCCACCAACCGTCACAGCTGCAGAACCTGTAACCACCGGCGCTCACGCGCTCCCGGGGGAGACGGACTACCACGCGCTCAACGCGATGCTGAATCTGTATGACGCCGACGGCAAGATTCAGTTCGACAAGGATGTCCAGGCCGCGCGGGAGTATTTCCTGCAGCACGTCAACCAGAACACGGTGTTCTTCCACAGCCAGGACGAGAAACTCGATTACCTGATCGAGAAGGAGTACTACGAGCGCGAGGTGCTCGACCAGTACAGCCGCAATTTCGTCAAGAGTCTGCTGGATCGGGCATACGCCAAGAAGTTCCGCTTCCCGACGTTCCTGGGTGCCTTCAAGTACTACACCTCCTACACCCTGAAGACATTCGACGGTAAGCGTTACCTGGAGCGCTTCGAGGACCGCGTGGTGATGGTCGCGCTGACGCTGGCCGCCGGTGACACCACGCTGGCCGAAAAGCTGGTCGACGAGATCATCGACGGCCGCTTCCAGCCGGCCACCCCGACATTCCTGAACTCGGGCAAGAAGCAACGCGGCGAGCCCGTCTCCTGCTTCCTGCTGCGCATCGAGGACAACATGGAGTCCATCGGGCGCTCCATCAACTCGGCGTTGCAGTTGTCCAAGCGTGGCGGCGGAGTCGCGCTGCTGCTGAGCAACATTCGCGAGCACGGTGCGCCGATCAAGAACATCGAGAACCAGTCCTCGGGCGTCATCCCGATCATGAAGCTGCTGGAGGACTCGTTTTCCTATGCCAATCAGCTCGGCGCACGGCAGGGCGCCGGCGCGGTGTACCTGCACGCGCACCACCCCGACATCTACCGGTTCCTCGACACGAAACGAGAGAACGCCGACGAGAAGATCCGGATCAAGACGCTCTCGCTGGGCGTGGTGATCCCGGACATCACCTTCGAGTTGGCGAAGAAGAACGAGGACATGTACCTGTTCTCGCCGTACGACGTCGAGAAGGTGTATGGCGTTGCCTTCGCGGACATCTCGGTGACCGAGAAGTACCACGAAATGGTCAATGACGGTCGGATCCGCAAGACCAAGATCAAGGCGCGCGAGTTCTTCCAGACACTGGCCGAACTGCAATTCGAATCCGGCTACCCGTACATCATGTACGAGGACACGGTCAATCGTGCCAACCCGGTGGAAGGCAAGATCACCCACTCCAACCTGTGCTCGGAGATCCTGCAGGTTTCGACGCCGTCGCTGTTCAACGAGGACCTGTCCTACGCCAAGGTGGGCAAGGACATCTCGTGCAACCTCGGTTCGCTCAACATCGCCAAGGCGATGGACTCACCGGATTTCGCCCAGACCATCGAGGTGTCCATCCGCGCGCTGACCGCGGTCAGCGACCAGACCCACATCTGGTCGGTGCCCTCGATCGAGCAGGGCAACAACGAGTCGCATGCCATCGGCCTCGGTCAGATGAACCTGCACGGATACCTGGCGCGCGAGCGGATCATGTACGGCTCCGAAGAAGGTGTGGACTTCACCAACATCTACTTCTACACCGTGCTCTACCACGCGATTCGTGCCTCCAACCGGCTCGCGATCGAACGCGGCCGGGCCTTCGGTGGATTCGAGAGATCCAAGTACAAGTCGGGGGAGTTCTTCGACAAGTACACCGATCAGGTCTGGGAGCCCGCCACCGACAAGGTGCGCACGCTCTTCGCCGATGCCGGTATCCGCATCCCGACCCAGGATGACTGGAAGCGGCTGAAGGAGTCGGTGCAGACCCACGGCATCTACAACCAGAACCTGCAGGCGGTCCCGCCGACGGGCTCGATCAGCTACATCAACCATTCGACATCGTCGATCCACCCGGTCGCGTCGAAGATCGAGATCCGCAAGGAAGGCAAGATCGGTCGCGTCTATTACCCGGCGCCGTACCTGACCAATGACAACCTGGAGTACTACCAGGATGCCTATGAGATCGGGTACGAGAAGATCATCGACACCTACGCGGCGGCGACCCAGCATGTGGATCAAGGGCTTTCGCTGACGCTGTTCTTCAAGGACACCGCGACCACCCGCGATGTCAACAAGGCGCAGATCTACGCGTGGCGTAAGGGGATCAAGACGCTGTACTACATCCGACTCCGCCAGATGGCCCTGGAGGGCACCGAGGTGGAGGGCTGCGTGTCCTGCATGCTGTGAATTGAGTCGACTGATCGGCGGGTCGGGGGAGATATCCCCCGACCCGCCTTTCGTTTTCGGCGGGCTCGTCGGCGGGCAGGAGGAAAATTGCCGACATCGGTGCCCTGGTGCGGCGGTTAGGCTGACACCAGTGCGGCGCCACATCAGCTGCGCCGGTGAGGGGGACACCGTGACTACCGAGTTGGTGATGGTGCTGGCAGATGATTCCGATCCAGAACGTGTGATCGGCCTGGTCATCGGACGGTTACTGATCCTGGGCCTGATCATCTGGGGCATCGTGCATCTGATCCGCAAGCGTCGCCGCCGCGGGCAGCTCGCTCGATCGCCGCAGCCGTACTGGGATGGGAGCGCATGGCGTCATCCCCAGCAGGGCCAGCAGCCGCAACCGTACTGGGATGGAACGGCCTGGCGGAACCCGCAGGAGCAGTACCCGCCGCAGCCCGGTCCGCAGTGGCCGCAAGCCAGTCCGTCGTATCCGCCGGCCCAGCCGCCGTATCCGCCGGCCGGTCCGGGATCGCCGCGCTAGGTATCGGCTCAGCAGGTCGAGTCGCAGGTCACAGCGCGTCAGCTCCGACTCCGGGTGTGGCCGTGACGTTAAACGATTGACAGGTCAGTCACCTATATGTCAGTCTGATCTTGTAGGCGGTGCCGATGGCCGAAGGCCGTATGCGCCGGGGTCGGGGTTCGTGTCAGGGGGGCGCGATGGTCGAGATGTGTGCAGGCGGGTCATCGCGGTGGCGGCCGTGCTGCGGTGTGGCCACATGATGACCGTGGGCGTTGTTGTGCTGTGCGCCTGCGTCGTCGTTGTGGTCGGCACCTTGGGGGGTGTGGCACGGCCGTCACGCACACGTACATCTGTGGTCTCTCGCGACTGCCCGTGCCGTGAACAACGCCCGGAACACTGCCTGAACCGCCACGCGCTCTGAGTCATTCGACGGTGGCGGCGAACCGGTCCCGTGTGCGACTGGGGGGATCGCCGCCAGGGATCTCTTTGTTCGCTTCGCCTGGAAAGGACGGCCACGTGCCTTCATCGACACTCACGAATCGCGACATTGTCTGTCCTGCAATGCCGTTAGGTGAATCATGGTAACGCCGGGTCGGAAAGAAGATCGTGCGCCATGCCCGGTGATCTCGTTGCCGGTGCGACGGGTTGCCGCCCCCGCTGCGGCACCGGCCGAGGAGCGGCATCGCGCCTCGGTCGCGCGACTCGACTCCTTTCACTGGTTCTCCTCGTGCACCTGCGGATGGAGCGGGCGGCCGGTGATGTTGCCTTCGGTGGCGGTGGTCCAAGCGCTCGAACACTGCGCGCGGGGGACCTGTCTGCCCGCCCAGCCGCTCCGCGCGCGGCGCAATCCGGTGTGCTCGGTTGTCCCGCTGCCTCTTTCGTCCGATGGCGAACGGCAGGCCGGCGCGATCGAACGACGCCGACGTCAGCAGTCATGGTCGACCGTCAAGGGAACGGGAATCTGGTGAGCGTGCGCAACGGGAACGTCATTCGTTCGTCCAAATGGAAAAGGCAGACACCAGAGGGGGCGGCCGACGTGCGCGATGACTTCGCCGACCGATTGAACCGCCTTTTTCAGGTGGTGCACCCGCTTTGGCGTGGACCGTACACCAGCCGAGAAATGCTGCAGGAGTTGTCATTACGCGGCCACGTACTCTCGGCGCCGTACCTGTCGCAGCTTCGGTTGGGGCGCCGGATCAATCCGTCGCGCGCGACCATCGATGCCATCGCCGATTTCTTCGGCGTACGTGCTGACTACTTTCTGGCGCCCGGCGGCGGGTATCAACGCCAGGTGGACGAGGATCTCTACTGGCTCGGCGTGGCACGCGACCCCCTCGTGCGTCGCATCGTATCCGGGCTGCTCGAACTCCCTGCGGAGTTGAGTGACGAGCTTCTGGCTGCGGCCGAGGCCCGGGGCGCAGCCTCTGTTACCGAGGGTGCTGCCGACCGGGCCGAAGCGGGGTAGCGACCTGTCCTAGTATGTGCGGTCGCCCTCAGTCGAGATACCCGAGCGTGTACTCTTTGCCGGTGCGTCGGTCAAGCGGATCCGCGGGAGAGGGGCGGCGCGTTCGCGGCCGCCCACCGAATCCGCAGCTCCAAGAGGAGCGACGAAACGCCATCATCGAGTCCGCTTACGCGGTGCTGACACAAAAGGGCTACGAACGCACATTGATGTCCGACGTGGCCCGCCATGCGCACGTGTCGAACGGGACGCTGTATCGGTACTTCGAGAGCAAGCGTGAACTGGTCGACCGCATCTTCGACTACGCGGTGACCAAGGCGATCGCAGCGCTCAACGTCGACTCCGTTGTCGACGAGATTGAAGCCACGGACCGTGAGCCGTTGGAGCTGATCACCGCTTTTGGCTCGCGGTTGTTCGCGCTGGTGGATGAAGATCCGGCCATCATTCGTGTGCTGACCGTCGAAAGCAGCGCCATCGACGCTGAATTGCGTTGGCGGGTAATCGGTCTACTCGGTGTGATCGATGCCGGCGTAGCGCAATTGTTCGAGCGGTTCGCGCCGGAGAGCAGCGCAGACCGCGACGTGTGGAAGATGTTGAGTCGGATGATCGTGGGAATGGCCGGGCCGGGTCTGGCGATGTCGCTGGCCGGTGACGGCACCGCGACCATGCGGACCGAGTTCCTTTCGATGATGAAATCGGTTGCGACGGAAGGGCTTCTCGGGCAGGTCGATGAGGGAGACGACAATGCCTGATCGCGCGAGGCAACTGTATGAGGCGGCGGTGGCCCTGTTCTTGGAGCGTGGTTACCGCGACGTCGACGTCGACGATATCGTCGCCGAGTGCGGGGTGAGCCGAGGCACGTTCTACGGGTCCTTCCGAAACAAGCGTGACCTGCTGGACGCGATCATGATTCGTTCCCTGGATGACCTTGGGGCCGCTGTCTTCGTCGATCGCGACTGGTCGGCGGTGGCCGATCGGGACGCCTTCGTCGACGAATTTCACGCGCTGGTACGCAGAGCGTTACAGCATGCCGTCGACCATGCCGAGTTGTTGTCCTTCGTCATTCTTGCCGCACCCGGCGTCGATGCCGACGCGCTCAAGGCCATGCTCGGCGGCTATCGTCAGCTCAGTGCTCAGGTGACCGATATCCTCTCGATCGCTGCCGAGCGGGAGTGGCTACGGTCGGATGTACCGATCAACATGGTGTGGGCCGGTCAGCTCGTGGTATCGACACTCACCCAGGCCGCTTCGCCGGTTCTGCTGGGTTCCGGCGAGCCGTTCGATGTCGACGAGATCAGCACTTTCGTCGCGAACTATCTGCTGGGCGGACTCCCCGCAGTCTTGCCTGCCGGCTAAGGCCGGCCTCGACGCGCTGCGTCCTCGTACTCGGCTATCGCCCGGCCCATCTCGGTAGCCGGCGGATGGCCGAATGCCCACTCGGAGGCGATGTCATGCCAGTTGTTGGCCGATTGAAGTGTTCCCAACAGCGCGCAGACACTCATTTCGGTGCGCCGGGCGAACGCGTGCGGTCCGAGCATCCGTTGGGAGAAGATGCCGTCCCGGAAATCGGACCGTGGCAGCATTGCTTGCGACAAAGCCTTGTACGCCACCTTCTCGGTGATCTGGGCTACGCCGGGCAACAGATACCACCCGGCGACCGCATGCATGTAATCCATCGTCATCTCGGGCGGCATCGCCTCGGCATCGGTGAGGAACCCCGCCCGGCGCGTCAGCTCGTGCACGGTGGCGGCGTCACCCTTCATCGCGGCGGCCAGGATCGAACGCTGGCAGTCCAGATCATCGGGGGACATGCGAACGTAGAGGCCGAAGTCGAGAAAGGCCAGACGGCCGTCCTCGAGGACCAAGATGTTGCCCGGATGCGGGTCGGCGCAGAACCGACCGGTGGTGTAGATGTTGCCTGCGTAGAAGCGATAGATCGCCTCACCGAGACGATCGCGATCGGTCTGGTCGGTCGGTGAGAATGTGTGCAGCGCCCGTCCTTCGACATATTCGGTCACCAGAATGCGCGCCGAACACAGCTCGTCTATCGGCTCCGGTATGGCGAAGACCGGGTGCTCGCGGTTGCTCTCGTAGACCGAGCGATGATTGTCCAATTCCAACCGGTAGTCGAGCTCGGATTCGATCTGTTGGCGTACCTCCTGCATCACCTCGTCGAGACCGGGTACCGGATAGAAGGGTCGGCGCAACCGAACAAGCATGGCCATGTTCTTCAGATCGGCCCGCACCGCGTCCCGCGCGAACGGGTACTGAATCTTGACCGCTACAGCGCGTCCGTCGCTCAGGGTGCCTCGGTAGACCTGTCCGAGCGATGCGGTGGCCACCGGCACCTCGTCGATGTGCGCGAGCAACCGCCGGCTGGACGGGCTGATCTCCTTGTCGATGAGCTTGAACATGGTGGCGTTGGGGACCGGAGGTGCGGCGTTGAACAGCGGTTCCAGGCGGCGGCTGAACTCGGCGCGCGATTCTTGGGAACTGAGTCCGAAGTTGAGTACCGAAATGATCTGGCCCAGCTTCATCGCCGCCCCGCGCATAGTGCCCAAGGTCTCCACCAAATCGTCGGCAAGACGCAGCATCTGCTCGTCGCGCGCGCGAGCCTGCTCCTCCTCGGATTGAAATGGTCGACGCGCCGCGTCGACGGCATGGCGGGCCGCCTGACGGGCGGCGACCTTGCCCAACTGTGTTGTGCGGCTCACCCGGGACGCGCTCTTCGGGGAGCCCTTCACTCGGGTGCACCGTGCAACTGGGGAATCTCAGTTAACGACCTCGTCGACCCGGCAGAGATGCAGAGATAGTTGCTGAACTTGCTGGCCATTGCGTTCTTCGGACGGCGCGTCCCGGTCCTCTTTGGCTCTACGTGCACAACAACCACCATCTGCGCAATTCCCCCCAACGATGCACTGTTGCCCCGAAGTCCCGTTGCCGTACGTTCTCCGTGTGGTCGGCAACCGTTGGCGCAATGCTACCCGCACTTGATCAGTGCGTCC
This sequence comes from Mycolicibacterium neoaurum VKM Ac-1815D, assembly GCF_000317305.3. Next base: position 2,162,262 of record NC_023036.2, read on the forward strand.
GCAGGCTTTTCAGCCTCGCGCCGGGCGGTGCGCCGCCCATAGCCTCGTGGGGCAGCGGCGACTGCCGCCACGCAATTCGTGTCGGTGGGGAGAGACCGGTGGGTGTGGAGGAAGACGGGGCGGTGGCGCAGGGTGACTGGGAACCCTGGACTCCTGCCGAGGTGGCTCAACGGCTCGCATTCGTCGATGCGCCATGGGCCGTGGCAGCAGGCTGGGCGCTGGACCTTTTTGTCGGTGAGGTCACCCGCACGCATGAAGACCTCGAGATCGTCGTTCCGGCAGCCCGCTTCGCCGAGATCGTGGCTGCCCTTCCGGGATTCCAGTGGAAGGTGGCCGGGGACGGGCGGATCTGGCCGTACCCGCGATATCTCGACCGGCACTTCCAGACGTGGCTGTGGGACGTCGAGCAAGACTGCTTCCGGCTCGATGTCTTTCGCGAGCCGCATACCGAGGGTCGATGGGTGTGCCGACGCGATCCGAGCATCACCCTCGACTACGCGGAGCTGATTCTGCGAACCCCCGCCGGGGTGCCCTATCTCATTCCCGAGGTCGCCCTGCTGTTCAAGGCCAAGCATGTACGCGACAAGGACGAAGCCGACTTCGCGCGGGTGCTTCCGGAATTGAGTTCGCCGCGACGAGACCGGTTGCGCGGCTGGCTGACTCAGGTACATCCCGGTCACCACTGGATCGATGCGCTCTGCGGGCCGCCACATCCACCATTGGTAGGTTGGTAGTCGAGTCGGTGAAGGAAAGGTGGAGCCAGCGTGGCGGGCAAGTTGTGGAAGGACCTGCATCCGGCGGGCAAGGCACTGATAGTTGTTCTGACGGTGCTCGATGCGGGGCTGCGGGCCATGGCGCTGCGCGATCTCTCTGGCCGCGACGCTCAACAGGTCAACGGGCCGCGCTGGCTGTGGCGCGCCGCGCTCGGGTTGGTGACATCCTCGGGCGTTCTGCCGCTGGCGTACTTTGTGAAGGGACGCAAGCGGGCTGTCGTCACACCGATCAGGTAGGCCGTCGGCCCGCTAGCGTCGGGTGGCGCGCTGCGCTTTGATGCGACGCTCCTCGGTCAACACATTCTGGAAACTCTCGCGCTCGGCGATCAACCAGTCCGGCTTGTCCTCCAGCAGTGCGTTGATCTGCTCGGTGGTCAAGGCTTCGGTGATACCGCCGCGTGCCAAGCCCGCGATGGATACACCCAACTTGGCGGCGACCAGATTCTTCGGGTGCGGCCCATTCTTGCGAAGGTCCTTCAGCCACTGCGGCGGGTCCTCTTGCAGAGCGGTGAGCTCGGCACGGGTGATGGTGTTCTCCTGGAACTCCGCCGGGGTGGCAGGCAGGTAGACATCCAACTTCTTGGCCGCGGTGGCGGACTTCATGGACTGCGTGTTCTGCCTACTCATGAATCCAGCGTATCGGTAGCCTGACCAGGTGACCCAGCCCAGCCTTGCCGTCGGGTACATCCCCGGCGCGACCCCGGCGAAGTGGGCACGGGTGTGGGCCGAGCGGCATCCCGATATCGCATTGCGGCTGAGCGCCGTGGAGGCGGCGGATGCGGTCGACGCCGTGCGAACAGGAGCCGTCGACGTCGCATTGTTGCGACCGCCCGTCGACCCCAGTGGGTTGGCCGTCATCCCGCTCTATGCCGAGACCACGGTGGTGGTGCTACCCGTCGACCATCTGATGACAGCCCTCGACGAGGTCTCCGCCGCCGATCTGGCCGATGAACCCGTCGTCATACCGCTCGACGATGTCGTCGGCTGGTCGGCCGGCGTTCCGGTGGAGCACCGGCCGGAAACCACCAAGGACGCAACGGAACTCGTCGCCGCCGGGATGGGGTTGTTGGTTGTGCCGCAATCGCTGGCGCGGCTGCACCACCGCAAGGACCTCAGCTATCGGCCGATATCGGACGCTCCCGCCTGTCCGGTGGCGCTCGCTTTTCCCGACCGTGAGCAGACTCCGCTGGTCGAGGAATTCGTCGGCATCGTGCGTGGGCGTACATCGAGCTCGTCGAGAGGTCGCGCCGAACCGGCGCCCAAGCGCACCGCGCGTGAGAAAACACTGGCCAAGCAAGCCGCGCGCGCGGCGGCAGGCAAAACCGCGGGTAAACCCGTCAAGCGTGGGCGCCGGTGAGCGCCGAACCGCTGGCCGCGGGTCAGGCCGAGTAGTAGTCGTTGCCTCGGGAGAATTCGACGAAGACACAATCGTGCTCTCCGACGGTCCACGCGTCGTGGCCGGGCGGCAACAGCATCACATCGCCGGCGGAGAAGATGTCCTCCGTGCCGTCGGTCATGCGGACCGCGAGCTTGCCGGCCAGTACCAAGGCGACGTGCGGTAGTCCGCACAATTCGGTGCCCGCATAATCCTTCAGGTCGTTCGACCACCGCGCGCCCCGCGCGAAGGTCACTTCGGTGACCGAGACGCCATCCAGCTCGGCGGTGCGCTTGGAGATCAAGCCGTGGACATCGCTCGGGATGTCGGCAAGCCGAGCCTTCTGCATCGTCGGGTTGGCACGCACCATTGCATTTCTCCATTCACCGCGGAAACGGTCCTGAGACCAGCTGATTTACTGCGTCGATGAGTTTACGTGGCGGCACTGTCGCAACACGTGCCCGGCGAATCTCGCGACCTTGGGGTAGTGGCAGCTCAAATCGTCAGCGTGCCATCGTCATTGATGGTCCAGTCCGGGTTGAGGGCGACCTCCCAGACGTGGCCGTCCAGATCGGCGAAGTAGCCGGAGTAACCGCCCCAGAACACCTTTTCGGCAGGTTTGAGGATGGTGCCGCCGGCGGCGGCTGCCTGCTCCAGCACGGCATCGACATCGGCCTCGGAGCGCTGATTGATGGCGATGGTGATGCCGGAGAACCGGCCGTCGACCTGATGCTGGGCGTCCGCGGCCAGTTCCGCGCGCCCGAACAGCCCCAGCGCGATGCCGGGAAGCTGGTAGAAGACCACCCCGCCGGGCGCGGCGGCGGGCTTCCAGCCAAGCCCCTGCTCGTAGAACCCGCGGGCCCTGTCCAGATCGTCCACCCCGAGGGTGATCAGGCTGATGCGCTGTTCCATATGCCGAAGGCTACGCACGTACACCGACACATCCGGTGTCACCGTTCGTCCGGTCGCCCATGGCCTCGGTCCACCCGAGGCCACCGACATCTATTTGGTCGAGTGCTGCGGACCCTGGGCCTTCTTGTACAGCGCCTTGAGCATCCGATCCCGGAACGCGGCATTGTCGATGAGCTTGATGCCGGCATCGGCGAGCTTCGGGTAGCCGATCAGCTTGTGCATGTACCGGCCCCGGCGATACTCCTTGCCCCACGCCGCTTCCATGCGCTGGGCGTAGTTGGTGAAATCGTCGGGCCCGCCATTGTTCAGCGCGGCGAGCGCACACTCTCCGGCGGCCAGCCCCGATTCCAGGGCCTTGGAGATGCCCGCACCCGAAGCGGGCTTGCCCGCGCCCAGTGAATCGCCGGTGAACAGCACACCGGGCCGCCACGGCGGCCAGGCGGTGAAGCCCATCGGCAGGCGCCACGCGCGCACGCTCTTGTTCTTCTTGAGCTCTTCGATGGGCGGTGCTTCCCATTCGGCAGGCAGGCTGCGCAGGAACTCGCCGAGGAACTGGGTGGCGTTGATGGCCTGCCAGTTCTTGTAGCTGTTCACATATCCCAGACCGATGTTGAAGACGTTGTTGCCCATCGGGAACACCCACCCATACCCAGGCAGCTGGTCGCCCTGGAACAACAGCTTGAGATAGATGTCGAGGCTGTCGTTGTCGGGCCGGTTGAGGTGCATCTCGGACCGGATCGCGATCGCGGAGTAGCCGTTGTAGTCCGAATCGATCTTCAGCGCACGCTTGATGGGGGAGTAGGCACCGTCGGCGGCGATCACCGCGTCGCCGAGCACCTTCTCGCCGCTCTTGAGTACGACGCCGACCACGCGGCCGCTGGCGTCGATCTCGGGTCCGGCCACCTCGGCGCCCTGGCGGATCTCGGCACCGGCGGACTCGGCATGCTTGAGCAGCACGGTGTCCAGGTGCTCGCGAGCCACGGTGTGTCCGTGGTCGGGCATCCCCGGTCGGCGCGGGAACGACAGTTCCCAGGCGCTTGGGCTGTAGACCGTGACCTTGTTGACCCGGTGATAAGTCGCGACCTCGTCGGCCAGGCCCATCTTCTGCAGATAACTCACGGCGCGGGCGGTCAACCCGTCACCGCAGGGTTTGGATCGCGGGAACTCGGCCTTGTCCAGCACCACCACGCGGGCACCGGTCTGGGCGGCCTGCCACGCAGCGGCTGAGCCGGAGGGGCCGCCACCTGCGATCACTACGTCATATCGGGGTGTCATTCGCTCGTCTCGGTGAGTGTGGGCATGACATGGCGATGCTACTCGTAAGGTTCGCCGAGTGTCGCGCGAGCAAAGTCTCGGTAGGTACCGACTGCCGGGCGATGCGGGGCTGTCCGAGCAGGTCAGCGAACCCTCCCGGTACAGTAGACGGGTGCGTAGACCATCCATTCCGCTCACCGGGCAGCCCGGGGTGAAGGTTGACGCGCGCAGCGAGCGATGGCGCGAGCACCGCAAGAAGGTCCGCGCGGAGATCGTCGAGGCGGCGTTCCGCGCCATCGACCGGCTCGGACCCAACGTCAGCGTGCGCGAGATCGCCGAAGAGGCGGGGACGGCGAAGCCGAAGATCTACCGGCACTTCACCGACAAGTCCGACATGTTCGCCCAGATCGGCGAGCGTATGCGTGACATGCTGTACGCGGCCGTCATCCCCTCGATCGATATCGAATCAGACTCGGCACGTCAGGTGATCGGTCGTGCCGTCGAGCACTACGTCGAGCTGGTCGACCAACATCCCAACGTGGTCCGTTTCCTGCTGCAGGGCCGGTTCGCCGACCATTCGGCGGCCGCCATGTCCACGGTCAACCGCGGTCGGGACATCACGCTGGCGATCGCCGAGATGGTCAGCGGCGAACTCAAGGACATGAACCTCAAGCCCGAGGTGTTCGAACTTGCGGCGTTCGCGCTGTTCGGCACCGCGGCCTCGGCCACCGATTGGTGGCTGGGTGGCAACGATGACAACAGCCGCCGGATGCCCGCCGAGGACTTCGTGGCGCACATGACGACGATCATGATGGGTGCGGTCAACGGCACCGCCGAGCTGATGGGCGTCGAGATCGACCCTGACCAGCCGATCCACGACGCGGTGCGGCGCCAGGACAGCTCCGAGCACGCCGTCGGTTGAGTCCGATCAACGACACGCCAGACACAAGTTCTGGTGTTGGCGCGCGTTGTCGGCCCCCAGTTGTAGTGTCGTGGCAGCCACTCATCACGTAGCGAATTGGGGTCCAAGGTGTCCGATGGAATCAAGCTGATCGACCGTGTCTCGGCCATCAACTGGAACCGCCTGCAAGACGACAAGGACGCCGAGGTCTGGGAGCGACTCACCGGCAATTTCTGGCTTCCCGAGAAGGTGCCGGTGTCCAACGACATCCCGTCCTGGGGCACGCTCAACGACCACGAGAAGCAGCTCACCATGCGGGTGTTCACCGGGCTGACGCTGCTGGACACCATCCAGGGCACCGTCGGCGCGGTCAGCCTGATTCCCGATGCGCTCACGCCGCACGAAGAGGCCGTCTACACCAACATCGCGTTCATGGAGTCGGTGCACGCGAAGAGCTACAGCAACATCTTCTCGACACTGTGCTCGACGGCCGAGATCGACGAGGCGTTCCGCTGGTCGGAGGAGAATCCGAACCTGCAGCGCAAGGCGCAGATCGTGATGGACTTCTACAAGGGTGACGACCCGCTCAAGCGCAAGGTCGCCTCCACCCTGCTGGAGAGCTTCCTGTTCTACTCCGGCTTCTACCTGCCGATGTACTGGTCCAGCCGGGCCAAGCTGACCAACACCGCCGACATGATCCGGCTGATCATCCGCGACGAGGCCGTGCACGGCTACTACATCGGCTACAAGTACCAGAAGGGTCTGGCCGCCGAGACCGAGACGCGTAAGCAGGAACTCAAGGATTACACCTACGAGTTGCTCTTCGAGCTCTACGACAACGAGACCGAATACACCCAGGATCTCTACGACGGTGTCGGGCTCACGGAGGACGTGAAGAAGTTCCTGCGCTACAACGCCAACAAGGCGCTGATGAACCTCGGCTACGAGGCGCTGTTCCCCAAGGACGAGACCGACGTCAACCCGGCCATCCTGTCGGCCTTGAGCCCCAATGCCGACGAGAACCACGACTTCTTCTCCGGCTCCGGGTCCTCCTATGTGATCGGAAAGGCCGTCGTCACCGAGGACGAGGACTGGGACTTCTGATCTTGTTGCCACAGCAAAGACTGTGGCAAGCCTGGGCATCGCAGTCTTTCGCCCGATGAAGTGGACTTCTGTGTGCTAGACACGCAAGAAGTATCGGCAGTCCGCTAACGGAGTCGAGGATCGGGGGATCGGCGATGACCGATGTCGACGGCGCGTCGCCCGCCGAGGAGACCCAGACCCCGTCCTCGGGCTGGCGCAACCTGGTGAAGGCTCTGAGCCCGAGAACCGTGTGGCAGATGGCCGACGGTCAACCGGTGGTGCTCAAGCAGTTCGTCCAGTTCTGCCTGATCATCGTCTATCCAGGGTGGGTGGCCGGGATCCTGCTGTGCTTGGCGGTCTACGGATTGTTCTACGTCACCGTGTATCCCGTCCTGTGGGTGGTGTTCTGGCCGGTGCGGGCGTGGATGAAGAAGAACCGTCCCGTCGAGTACGCGGAGAGCCAGCGCAAGAAGTGAGCGTTTGTGCGTCGTCTCACGTGGGCATTCTCACGAAGTTCACGGCTTTCGTTGAGGTCCCTCATCGGTTCGCAGCGGAGTGTGGACGGTGACGGTCGGACACCGGCGCAAGGAGAACATCATGGCTGCGTCCAGCATCAGCGATAGCAACGTCGTCGAGCTTTCCCCCCGGCGCGCCCAGCGCAACCTGCGGGCATTGCGCGAAGCCCAACGTCGTCACCCGTCCTACCTGGGACAACTCGCCCGGGAGCGGACGGCCACGCCGCCCTGTCGGGTACTGCCGTTCAGCCGCTGACCGGCGCGGGGACCACCGCAGTCACGGTGGTGCCGCCGCCGGGTGGGCTGTCGATGTCCAACTGACCCGACAGCGCCTCCACGCGGTCGCGCAACCCGCCGAGCCCCGAACCGGCGCCGGCGACAGCACCCCCGACACCGTCGTCACTGACCGACAGCGTCAGCACCCCGTCGGCGGCGGCAACACGAACGATCACGACCTCGGCCTCGGCGTACTTGGCGGCATTGGTCAGCGACTCGGCGACCACGTAATACGCCGCGACCTCGACGGATTCCGGCAACCGGGTGTCGACGTCGATATCCAGCTCGACGGGAATGGTGCACCGGCGCGCCAGGGCCCGCAGCGCCGGGCGCAAACCCCCGCGCGACAAGACTGCCGGATGCATGCCGCGAGAAAGCTCCTGCAGATCGGTGTGCAGTTCGGCCAGCCCATCGACGACCCGCCCCAGCTCGGCGCGCAGGGACGCATCCGTGGCGGCCGCTTCGACGGCGCGCAGTTCCAGACTCAACGAGACGATCCGCTGCTGGGCACCGTCGTGCAGATCGCGTTCGAAACCGCGCCGGGCCTCGTCGGCGGCCGCGACCAACCGGGCCCGGGAGGCCGTCAAGGCGGCGCGCGTCTCGGTGTTGGCGATCGCGGTGGACACCAGGTCGGCGAAATCTCCGAGATGGTCCTCGCAACTGCGGGAGATCGATGCGGGTCGACGAGCCCCGACCAGCAGCGCGCCGCGCACCGCGCCCCCGACCATCAGCGGCGCACCGGCACCGCACCGGACTCCCAACTGGTGCAATCGCTGGGCGATGGGCCCGGCGGCACCGGCATAGTCGTCGATGCGTGCCGGCGCTCCCGATGCGTAGATCTGACCACTCATATTGTCGCCTGACAACGAAAACTCTTCACCCACACCGAAACCTGGCACCTCGGGAAGATCGTGCGCGGCCATCACCAAGCAGCTGCCGTCCGGGCGGAAACGCACCAGGGTGACATGATCGACGGCGAGACTGTGCGCCAGTTCGCGCACCGCGACCTGGTAGATCTCGGACAGGTCTGCCGCCCGGGCCACCAAGGTCGCCAGCCGACGCAACGCGGCCTGCTGGCGAGCCAGACCCAGGGCCTCCTTCCGACGCTGTTCGGCCTCGGCCGCACGCAGCCGGGCCTGTCCCACCAACACGTTGGTCAGCAGCGCCAATGTCAGGAACACCGCCAACGCCGGAGCCAGCGAATCGCGCCCCTCCAGATGCAGGTATGCATACACCGCTGCGCTGGCCAGAGATGTCGCGATGGCCAGCGGGAAATCCCAGCCGGCCGAGACCACGAGCACACCCAGCAACAACAGTGCCCCGAAGGCGTTCTCCGGGGCGACGATGCGAAGTGCCGCAACCAGGCCGACCTCGGCCGCCAGGAATCCCAGCGCGACGAGGATGCCGACCCACAACGGTCGCGCGGTCGGGCGCACGACCTGTGCCAACGCCCGGCTCGAAAGGGTTCGCCAGTTCACGCCGATGATCGTAGGAGTTGGCAACCGTACTGGAGGTGGCGGAACCAGAAGATTCCCGTTAACAGGAATGCCGGCGCGGCAACGGCCTGCCACCCTGGAGTCATGGATGCCGCACGCTGTTTGATCGTCGACGATAGTGCCGCATTCTGTGCTGCCGCGCGCAGCATGTTGGAACGCGGGGGATTCGAGGTCGTGGGGACCGCCGGCGACGCGGACGAGGCAGTACGCATGACCGCTCAGTTGCGTCCCGATATCGCGTTGGTGGATGTCGACCTGGGAACCGACAGCGGGTTCGACGTCGCCAGGCAACTCGACGGGGTGCGGGTGATCCTCACCTCGACCCACGACGAACAGGACTTCGCGGACCTGATTGTGGCCAGTCCCGCGCTCGGATTCTTGCCCAAGTTGACCCTGTCACCGGACCGCATCCGGGAACTGATCGGTCGCTAACGTGATTCCAGGAACATGATCACGGCGCGCACGCGGCGATGATCGTCACCGGTCTCGGGCAGATCGAGCTTGGTGAGGATGCTGCGGACGTGCTTCTCGACGGTTCCCTCGGTGACCCACAGCCGCCGGCCGATACCCGCATTGGACAACCCTTCGGCCATCAGCGTCAGCACCTCGCGCTCGCGGGCACTCAGCGCAGCCAACGGATCATTGCGGCGGCGCGCCGACACCAATTCGGCGACCAGCGCCGGGTCGACCACGGATGCGCCATTGGCGATGCGGCGCACGGTGTCCACGAAATCGGACACGTCGGTCACCCGGCTCTTCAACAGGTATCCGATGCTGCGCCCACCGGCGAGCAGTTCCATCGCATGGTCGACGTCGACATGAGCCGACAACACCAGGATCGCGGTCTCCGGTGAGCGTTCCCGGATGGTGCGGGCTGCGTCCAGGCCCTCGGCGTCATGGTTGGGCGGCATGCGGATGTCCACCAGGACGAGATCCGGTTGCTCCTTGTCGACCAGTGCCAACAGCTCGGTGGCGTCCCCGGCCTGCCCGGCGATCTCGAAACCTTCGCGTTGCAGCAGGCTGGCAAGCCCCTCCCGCAGTAGTACATCGTCATCGGCGATGACTACTCGCAATGTGCTCATGCCGTCCTCTCAGCCTCGCCCGTTCGGCGCGGCGATATTGTCGCACCCGGCGGCCCGCCGCACCGGTCGGACGACCGAACATGGGGGCTAGCCGGTACGTCCGTGTCGGGAAATCCGTTGCCGCCAATGCAGGTCAACTTCGTCGACCGGGCCGCCGGCGAGGAGCATGCTGACATTCATGACCACCGCACCGTGCCGCAACACCCACCGCATCTCGCTGCTCGGCAGCGATGATGTCGAACGCAGTGAACTCGGATCGATCCAGCGCGTGACCGCCGACAGTTTTCCGATCCTGAAGAATCTCTCCATCAAGAGGCTGGTGCTCAACCCGGGTGTCATGCGCACTCCGCACTGGCACGCCAACGCCAACGAACTGACCTACTGTGTTGCCGGTACCGCGCTGGTGTCCGTGCTGGACAACGGCAGCCGATTCGCCAGTTTCGTGGTCACGGCCGGACAGATGTTCCACATCGATTCCGGCGCACTGCATCACATCGAAAACATCGGCACCGAGCCGTGCGAGTTCATCATCGCCTTCCGCAACGAGCGACCGGAGGACTTCGGGTTCGGGGCCACCATGGGCGCCTTCAGCGATGCCGTGCTGGGCAACACCTACGATCTGCCGACCGCAGATATCGCCAAGATCCATCGCGACACCCGGGACCGCACCCTCGCCGCAGTGGCAGGGGAGCCCGATGTTCCGCCGAGTGCCTACTTCAAGGATCCGCACCGATTCGACATCGAGGCTCAGCCACCCGGGCTGACCTACGCCTACGGCAACGCCCGGTTCGCCAGAGACCAGTTCTGGCCCGCGCTCAAGGACATCTCGATGTATTCGCTCCGCGTCGGCGAGGATGGCATGCGCGAGCCGCACTGGCATCCCGTGACCGCCGAGATGGGCTATGTGCAGAGTGGCGAGGCCCGGATGACCATCATGAATCCCGATGGGACACTGGACACCTGGAACCTGGCGGCCGGTGACGTTTACTTCATCCCGCGCGCGTACCCGCACCACATCGAGAACATCGGTGCCGATGAGTGGCACTTCCTGATCTTCTTCGATCAGCCGTTCCCCGCAGATATCGGGTACAAGGCGTCGGTGAGCGCGTATTCGCGTTCGGTGCTGGCCGCCGCGTTCGACACCCACATCGACGACCTGCCGGACTTTCCCCGAACGACCGCCGACCCGCTGATCGTGCCGCGCAGCAATCCGCTGGACCGGTGACCGCGCAGATCGGCCGCCCCATCGACCGGGTCGAGGGGCGCGAAAAGGTCACCGGGGCAGCGCGTTACACCGCAGATCACCCGGTTTCCGATCTGGCGTACGCCGTACTGGTGCAATCGGAGGTGGCGCACGCGACCGTGACGGCCGAGTCGGTGGCGGCCGCCACGGCCCGCGCGGCCGCGGCGCCCGGCGTGCTGTACGTCCTGACACCGCTGAACTGTCCGCCACTGCACGTGCTGCCCGAGGACCTCACCTGGGACCTGCCGCTGGAACGGCGTCCGCCGCTGTCGGATCTCACCGTCCAACACGTGGGTCAGCATCTTGCGGTCGTGGTGGCCGAAACCATGCAAGACGCCGTCGCGGCCGCGGATCTGATGGAGTTCACCTATCGCGACGCCCCGGCCCAGCTCAGCGCCGCCGCGGTGATGGCGCAGCCGGTGCCCCCCGACCAGAAGGACGGCCAGATCCGGCACGGCACATATCGTCCCGACCACTTCGTCAAACTCGACGAGGAGAAGCTGCAGGATCACCGCGGGTCGGCCGTGGAACCTTCCGGCGTGCGGGTGGCGGGAAGGTTCACCACGCCGGTCAACACCCACTATCCGATAGAGCTCGCCGCCACCATCGCGTCGTGGGACGGCGAGGACCTGACCGTGTACGACGCCACTCGGTGGATCACCGGTGAGCGGCGGGCGCTGGCGGCCTATCTGGGCATCGACGAAGACCGGGTCCGCATCCTCTCACCGCTGGTCGGCGGAGCGTTCGGTTCGAAGAGCTTTCTGTGGATGCATGTCGTGTTGTGTGCCGTGGCCGCCAAGGAGGTGGGTCGCCCGGTGAAGCTGGTCCTGACCCGCGGACAGATGTTCACCTCCACCGGTCATCGCCCGCGCACCGAACAGCACGTGGCGCTGGTGGCCGATGATGACGGCACGCTGCTGAGCACCGAACAGCACACGGTCACCGAGACATCCACGGTGGCCCACTTCTGCGAGCCCGTCGGTCTGTCGGCGCGTTTCCTCTACCATTCACCGCGCATGGCGGTCTCGCATACCGTGGCCAGGATCAACGCTCCGACACCGTGTTTCATGCGCGGACCGGGGGAGGCGCCCGGCCTGTTCGCGCTGGAAGTCGCAATGGACGAACTGGCGGACGAGCTCGGCGTCGATCCGGTGGCGTTGCGGATGTCCAACGACCCGGACACCGATCAGCCGACCGGTCGCCCGTGGTCGGGCAAACATCTCCGCGACTGCTATCTGCAGGGCGCGGAACGCTTCGGCTGGGCGGACAGGCCATCGGTCCCAAGGGCGATGCGGCGCAACGGTGTTCAGGTCGGCTGGGGAATGGCTACGGCAAGCTATCCGGGACGGCGGATGCCTGCCGGTTGCCGGGTCACGACCACCGACGATGGTCGGGTCCGGTTCGCGGTCGCCACTCACGAGATCGGTACCGGGGTGCGTACGGTGATGACGCAGATTGCTGCCGATGCGACTGGGTTGCCGCTGGATGCGCTGAGTTTCGAGTCAGGGGATTCGGCCTTCGCCGATGCCCCCTACAGCGGAGCATCGCAGACGACCGCGACCGTCGGCTCCGCGGTCGATCTCGCCGGGCGGCAGTGGCGGCAGCGACTCGGGTGTCCGGTCACGTCCGCCGCCGAGTTGCGTGATGTTCTCGCGGCCACGCCGGGACTGGCCGACCGACTGAGCTTCACGGCCGTCAGCGATGGACCGGCCGACACGGGTCCGCTGTCCCAGTCGTTCGGTGCGCACTTCTGCGAGGTCGAGGTCGACGAGGAGATCGGGCGAGCGAGCGTCACCCGATGGACCGCCGTGATGGACTGTGGGCGGGTGCTCAATCCGAAGCTGGCGACCAATCAGGTGATGGGCGGCATCATCTTCGGCCTGGGCATGGCACTGCTGGAGCAGGTGCCCTTCGACGAGAATTCGGGCGTTCCGCTCGGTGAGTACTACGTGCCGACCCACGCCGATATCCCGGACTTCGACATCACCTTCATCGACACCCCGGACTACGGCCTCGATCCGGTCGGGGTGCGCGGAATCGGCGAGATCGGGACCTGCGGGGTACCCGCCGCGATTGCCAACGCCATCTATCACGCCACCGGTAAACGGATACACGACCTGCCGATCACGGTGGAATCGCTCCTGGAGGCACAGCCATGACCGAGCTCGACCTGACGATCAATGGAACGCCACGGCAGCTGTGCGTCGATATCCGCACCACTCTGCTCGATCTGTTGCGGGAGAACTTGGGTCTGACCGGGACCAAGAAGGGATGCGATCACGGACTGTGCGGTGCCTGCACGGTGACCGTCGACGGTGAGCGGGTGTTGAGCTGCCTTACCCTTGCGGTGTCCATCGACGGATCAACCGTCGAGACCATCGAATCCGGCGACGAATTGGATTGTGTGCAGCAGGCATTCATCACCCATGACGGCTTTCAATGCGGCTACTGCACGCCCGGCCAGATCACCTCGGCGCGTGCATTGCTGCGTGAGCATGCGCGCGGGGATCTGTCCGCGGCCAGTTTCACCGGTGCCCGATGCAACCTCGCCGAGGGGCCGAAAGAACTGTCCGACGACGAGATTCGGGAGCGGATGGCAGGCAACATCTGTCGCTGTGGTGCCTACGCCAACATTCTCGCCGCCATCAAGGAGGCTGCCCGGTGAAGACCTTCGACTTTGCCCACGCCACCGCCGTCGACGACGCGGTGCGCCGGGGCGCCGACGGTGGCCGGTACTACGCCGGTGGCACCAACCTGCTCGATCTGATGAAACTCGGTGTGGAGTCACCGCCGCTGCTGATCGACATCGGCCGGCTGGATCTGCGTTCGATCACCTCCACGGCGGCCGGTGGCGTGCTGATCGGTGCCGGGGCGACCAACAGTGCGGTGGCCAACCATCAGCTCATCCGGCGTTCGTATCCGATGCTCGCCCAGGCCATCCTCTCCGGCGCCACCACCCAGATCCGCAATATGGCCACCGTCGGTGGCAATCTGATGCAACGTACCCGCTGCCCTTACTTCATGGACGCGACATTCACCCAGTGCAACAAGCGGATTGCCGGCAGCGGGTGCGCGGCGCGGACGGGTTTCAACCGAGAGCATGCACTCTTCGGGGCCAGCGCAGCGTGCGTGGCCGTGCACCCCTCCGATATGGCGGTCGCGCTCGCGGCACTCGATGCGCGGGTGCACGTGCAGGGAACCGACGGCCGGCGGGCCATCGCGATCGCCGACTTCTTCCTGCTGCCAGGGGAACACCCCGAACGCGACAACGTCGTGTGCGCAGGCGAATTGATCATCGGTGTGGAGCTCCCGCCGTCGCCATATGCCCGGCACAGTTGGTACCTGAAGGTGCGCGACCGGCACAGCTACGCGTTTGCCCTGGTGTCGGTGGCCGCCGGAGTGCATCTTGTCGAAGGGAAGATCACCGCGGCCGCCGTGGTGCTCGGCGGGGTCGCCGCCGCACCGTGGCGCGTGGCCGGTGCCGAGCAACAGCTGATCGGCACATCGCCGTCGGATACCGCTTTCGGTGCGGCGGCCGATGCGCTCATTGCCGGTGCTGAGCCGCTGGCGCAGAACGGGTTCAAGATCGGACTGGCCCGCAACAGCGTCGTGCGGGCATTGCGACGGGCCACCGATACACTCGACGAATGAGCGTCTCATCGCTGATGGCGTCAGTGCTGAACTGGTTGCGCGCCGGTTATCCCGACGGCGTTCCCGGCCCCGATCGCGTGCCGCTACTCGCATTGCTGCGCAGCACACCACTGACCGATGACGAGATCAAAGAGGTGGTATGCAACATCGCCGAGGTTGCCGCGCCCGCCGATAACGACGACCCGATCACCCGCGAGGAGATCGAGGCGTTCATCGCCCAGAAGACCCATCACGACCCCGGGCCCGAGAACGTCGCGCGGGTGGCGGCGCGACTGGCAGCAGCGGGCTGGCCACTGGCGGATTTCAGCCAGAGTCCTTCGACGCCCTGACGTTCTCCGGACCGCCGTGCGTGGCCGGCTGTTCTCGCCGTAGTCAAAGCTCCACTGCACCTTCGCAACAGGCGTGTCACGAGTGCGGGTGCCACGGGCGTTCGTTACCCGCGACCCGCTGCCGTTCCTCGGTCTGTTCCTCGGCCCAGAAGTCCTCGAACTTCTTGCCGGGGTGCACATTCGGGAGACGATTGAGGATGTTGCCGAGCCATGCGGGTGGCCGTGCGGGTTTCCACTGCGGCAGTGCGTCACTCAACTGTGCCATGGTCTTCAGGACGACGAACACCCCGAAGAAGGCGGTCGGTGCATCGGTGACGGCGATGGCGACGAACCCGATCAACAGGGTCATGTGCACGACCATGACGCGACCGAGAACTTGGCTGCCGATCTGCTCAAGCTGTCGGAACGGCCAGGTGCGCAGCTGGGTCAGATCCACCAGGAAATCGACCGCCATGAAGGCGAACACGGACAGGCAGCCGAGACCGACGCTGCGCCAATCGACCTGTACCAGGTGCCCGACACCGTTGTGGTTCAGCAGCAACAGCACCGCGCCCAGGAAGACACCGTGCACCGCGGAGAAGCTCAGGCTGATGACCGCGAAGCTGGACATGTAGGTCGACAACGGTTGGCCCCTGCGTCGCCGCCCGTTGACGGTGTAGCGGTAACGACCGTCCTCGTTGCCGGGTGCGTTGTAGTCGAAGTGACCGCGCTTGGGTGACCAGCGTTGGTGCAGTGCGATCCGGCCGAGGATGAACAGTGTGGCGGCTACCGTCTCGAACCAGTACACCGCCAGCGTCGTCGCACCGGACCAGTCCTGGGTGAACCACCCGAACACGGGCACCGCGATCACCCCGAGCATGGACACCAGGTGCACGACGCGGTTCACGCCGAAAATCGTCGCACGCGCGCGACGAAACGGCGGCTCGGTGGGACTGGCTATCGAGGCGGAGAGGGAACCGTCGACCGTGGGCGAACAGTTTCGGCGAAGTGTCTACACAGGTGTCAAAAAGGGCTAGCTTGACGGGTGTCCAGCTAGTCATTCTTGGAGGCAGTATGTCGCACATTTCGGCGTGGATGGGTGCTGGTGTGGTCGCAGCGGGGGTGTCCGCCGCAATGATCGCCGGAGCAGACGTGGCCAGCGCAGACACCGGAAGCGACGCCTCGTCGGACTCGTCTGCGAGTTCCTCCGATGGTGACCGGACACCTGCGGGTGGTACGCGAGCGGTATCCGGCAGCGACGCGTCCGAGAAGGCATCGGACACCGACACCGATTCCGGTGACGGCACCGATAGCGATGCCGACCTCGATGGCGAGCTGGACAACGACGCGGCCGTCGACGCCGAGGACGATCCCCTGGTGGACGACGACGCCCTGGTGGACGACGACGCCCTGGTGGACGACCACGCCCTGGTGGACGACGCCCTGGTGGACGACAACGTGAGCGGGTACGAGCCATCGGGGGCGGGCGGCAGAGTCATCGACTCCGGGGAGCCCGCGGACGTCGACGTCGACGTGGAAAGCCCGGCCGCTTCCGAGGTCGGGCACGGCCCGTCCGCGGTCACCGAAGGGTCCGGCACCGGCGAATCGGTCGTGGTGGAATCCGCGGTCGTGCGATCCGATGGTGACGGCACCGATCCCGCAGCGAAGGTGTGGACCCCGAACGTGGTGCCGGCGGCGGCATCGACGGCGGCGGCCATCACCTCCGCGACGGTGAGTTCGGCAGCGGCGGTACCGCAGCGGTCCCTACTGGACATCATCGCGTCGTTCGTCTTCGACTTCGTCGGGGCGGCCGTGACATTCATCGCCGGACCGCCGGTCGCACCGCGCGGCAGCACGGTCACGGTGAAGACCTCGACGTTGGCGATCGACGGCCAGCACACCGTGCCCGCCCACTGGTACTACCCCGCGGGTGATGTGCCGCCGGAACGGATCATCTACCTGCAGCATGGCTTTCTCGGTGTCGGTGCGATGTACAGCTACACGGCGGCGAACTTGGCCGAGAGCACCAACAGCATCGTCGTGGTGCCGACATTGACCTCGAACCGCTACGTCGAGGACGGATTCTGGTTGGGCAGCGACGTGGCGCTGCGGGCCACGGCCGCACTGTTTCTCGGTGACCGGGAAGCCTTGACCGCCAGTGCAATTGCCGCCGGGTTTGCCGAGCGATATGGTGCCGGGACAGCCCTGCCGGACCGGTTCGCCTTGGTGGGGCACTCGCTCGGCGGCAATCTGGTGGCGGGCGCCGCGGGTTACTACGCCGACGCCGTCACCGCCGGCGGGCACACCAGTAACCTGGCCGGGGTGATCCTGCTCGACGCGGCACCGCAGGGCAGTGTGCTCTCCGATGCGCTGGTCAAACTGGACAGCATCGGCAGCTATGTCCCCGTCTTGGAACTCGGTGCCCCCAAGGAGCCCCGCCGGGTGGACGAGGCCCTGAACACGCACCGGCCCGGAACGTTCAACGGCATCGTGCTGGAGAACGGCAAGCACCTGGATTCGATGGATGGCGGCACCTGGCTGATCCAGTTCATCTCGCATCTCTACCAGGGCTTCCCGACGGCCCAGAACCAGGCGGCGGCGCAGGTGATCGTCGACGGCTGGGCGAAGGACATCCTCGACGGCCGGATCGACCCGCTGACCGGCCGATGCAGCGGCGCGGAGTGTGCCGGCATCTACGGCGATCCGGGCCAGATCCTGGATCTGGAGACCTCGGCCGGGCCGACACGCGGTTCGGTGATCGGCTCCGCCGTGCCGGTGCGAACGGCGGAGTTCCAGCCGGTCCCCGTGACGGCGACCGTCGCGACACGCTGGCCGGCGGGCCGGAACCTGATGTTGAGCATGTGATTTCGCGCGGCCGGACCGCGCTGGAGACAGCGAGCGCCCCGCCGATGACGACATCGGCGGGGCGGCTCGGGGGAGTGCTAGATCGTGGCGGTGTCGATCACGAACCGGTACCGCACATCGCTGGAGAGCACGCGGTCCCAGGCCTCGTTGACGTAGGACGCCTCGATGACCTCGATCTCCGGGGTGACGCCGTGTTCGGCGCAGAAATCGAGCATCTCCTGGGTCTCCGGGATACCGCCGATCATCGAGCCGGAGATGCTGCGTCGGCCACCTGCCAGCGGGAAGAAGGGCACCTCGAGCGGATGCTCGGGCGCTCCCAGCTCGACCAGCGTGCCATCGATCTTGAGCAGCGAGAGGTACTGACCGAGATCGAGATTGGCCGATACGGTGTTCAGGATCAGATCGAACTTGCCGGCCAGCTTGCTGAAGGTGTCGGGATCGCTGGTCGCGTAGTACTCGTCGGCGCCGAGTCGCAGGCCGTCTTCCATCTTCTTGAGCGACTGGCTGAGAACGGTCACCTTGGCGCCCATCGCGTGGGCCAGCTTGACGCCCATGTGGCCGAGGCCGCCGAGTCCGACGATTGCGACCTCCTTGCCGGGGCCGGCGTTCCAGTGCTTCAGCGGGGAGAACAGCGTGATGCCCGCGCACAGCAGGGGAGCGGCCTTGTCCAGCGGAATGCTGTCCGGGATGCGCAGGACGAACTTTTCGTCGACGACGATGGCCTGGCTGTACCCACCCTGGGTGATGGTGCCGTCCCGGTCGGTGGCGCCGTAGGTGCCGATCATGCCGGTGCCCAGGCAGTACTGCTCCAGGCCCGCCGCGCAGTTCTCGCAGTTCTGGCAGGAGTTCACCATGCAGCCGACGCCGACGTGGTCGCCGACCTTGTACTTGGTGACCTCCGAGCCGACCTCGGTGACGACGCCGGCGATCTCGTGACCGACGACGAGCGGGTAGCTGGGGGTGCCCCACTCGGCCTTGGCGGTGTGGATGTCGCTGTGACAGATGCCGGCGAACTTGATGTCGAAGGCCACATCGTGCGGGCCGACGTCACGGCGCTCGATGGTGGTCTTGGCCAGCGGATCTGTCGCGGAGGTGGCGGCGTAGGCGGAAACGGTTGTGGTCATCGAATAATCCTCTTCACATGCGTCTTTTCGTATGGTCACGTGCGAATTCGTGCATCTTCACCCGACAGTAGTGAACTCAGCACAAGCGGGCACCGAGAAGTGCCCTCGCAAAATCACAACGACTCAGGTGCCGTGTCTAGTCCCGCCGCCGGCTGTGAATTCGGTAAAAGAATCCGGTCAGAGTCCGGGTGCCCGGAATCCGGCGTTGAAACTGACCCGCTCGTAGCGGGCCACGCCGGCCAGGGTGTAGGGGTCGGCGGCGGCGATGGCGTCGGCCTCCTCGGCCGACATGTCCGCGGCGACGAGCACCGCGCCGTCCTGCGATTCCAGCCGGCCGGCCAGCAGAATCCGGCCTGCCTCGACCTCGCCCTTCAACCATTCCAGGTGGGCCGGACGGCTCTGGTCGATGACGTCGAGCGGTTTCAGATAGGTGATGTTGAGGACGTGGAACACGTCGCCAAGACTAGTTGATGGGGGCATTGAGCCAGCGCAGGTCGTCGATGATGCCGCGCGCGGCGACGACACCCTGCCCGGTCTGCCACACCTCGTTGTTGACCGCGAACACCCGGTCGTCCCGGTTGGCCGACAGCTTGCGCCACGCGGCGCTGTCGAGTACCCGCGGAGCCGCGTCCTTAGCGGCCGCGGAGTCGAAGGACAGGTAGACGATATCGCCGTCGGCGGCCGACAGATCGGTGTCGTCGGAGAGGTCGCTGATATCGATCTCGACGTACGGGCGGTCGGTGAATCGTTGTGCGGCAGGGCGGTCGACGCCCACGGCGGCCAGCACCGAGGCGGGGAAGTTGGCGGCCCCATAGACGCGCACGGTGTTCTCGGTGAACTGCACGATCGAGGCCTGGAAGTGGCCGGCGTCGATGCGTCGGCCCGCCTCCTCGGCCGTGCGTCGGAACTCGCCGAGGATCGCATCGGCGGCCCCGGAACGTCCTGATGCCGCGGCGACCGTCCGCAGGGTCTCCTGCCAGTCCGCCGCGGTGCCGGTGAACACCGTCGGCGCGATCGCGCCGAGCGCGTCGAACCCTTCGAGGCTGTGGCCGGCCGAGGCGAGGATCAGATCGGGGTTGGCGGCGCGGGCGGCCTGCATGTCGGTGATGACAGGTGCGTTGTGCAGGACGGTACCCAGATAGGACGGCTGGGGCGCGGCGGTGCCGACCACACGGCCCTGCAGCCCGAGCGCGCACAACGCGTCGAGCTGACCCGGAGCGAGCGCGAGGAGCCGTTGCGGATCCCCGCGCACTTCGGTGACCGCCGGTACGGCCGGGGCCGTGGCGTCTTGCGGCGGGGCGTTGCGCACCGGGCGGGCGGCATCGACGGCGCCGGGTCCGGTGCCGGCCGGTTCGGCGGCGCAGGATTCGTCCGGCTT
Source organism: Mycolicibacterium neoaurum VKM Ac-1815D (assembly GCF_000317305.3). The sequence continues at coordinate 2,182,498 of NC_023036.2, forward strand.
GCGTTGGTTACCGAGTACGCCGGCACTGGCGATCCGCGTCGTGCTCGTGATGGGGGCGTCCGGGCCGGGGGTGCGGGCGGGCTCGGTGCCTCCGCAGCCGGTCAGCAGGACCAATGTGGCGGCGGCACCCGCGGCGAGCAGGCCTGTGCGCGCAGAGGGGAACAGCACGCCGCCGACGGTATCAATGTCGGCGACGGGTCCGGCGGATCCCGCGCTCGGAGGGTTCCGACAAGCGAATACGACACTTTGTAGGACACCCATGTCGCAGCCGACCGGGATGAGGATAAGATCACCCACAGAACAGTGCCGGGATCTGACCCGTCGACTTTTTATGGAGGATCTGTTGGTAGCCGAAGCGCCCCCAATCGGAGAACTCGAGGCACGGCGTCCGTTCCCGGAGCGCATGGGGCCCAAGGGCAACCTGATCTACAAGCTGATCACGACGACCGATCACAAGTTGATCGGCATGATGTACTGCGTCGTCTGCTTCATGTTCTTCTTCGTCGGCGGCCTGATGGCCCTGCTGATGCGTACCGAGCTCGCCATGCCGGGCCTGCAGTTCCTCTCGAATGAGCAGTTCAACCAGCTGTTCACCATGCACGGCACGGTGATGCTGCTGATCTACGCAACCCCGATTGTGTTCGGTTTCGCGAACCTGGTGCTGCCGCTGCAGATCGGCGCGCCGGACGTCGCCTTCCCGCGGCTGAACGCCTTCTCGTTCTGGTTGTTCCTGTTCGGCGCGCTGATCGCCATGGGTGGTTTCATCACCCCCGGCGGTGCCGCCGACTTCGGCTGGACCGCGTACTCCCCGCTGACCGACGCCATCCACTCCCCGGGCGCCGGTGGCGACCTGTGGATCATGGGCTTGGCCGTCGGTGGTCTGGGCACCATCCTCGGTGCCGTCAACATGATCACCACCGTGGTCTGCATGCGTGCCCCCGGTATGACCATGTTCCGGATGCCGATCTTCACCTGGAACATCCTGGTGACCTCGATCCTGGTGCTGCTGGCCTTCCCGCTGCTGACCGCGGCGCTGTTCGGCCTTGCCGCCGACCGTCACCTCGGCGCGCACATCTACGACCCGGCCAACGGTGGTGTGTTGCTGTGGCAGCACCTGTTCTGGTTCTTCGGCCACCCCGAGGTGTACATCATCGCGCTGCCGTTCTTCGGCATCGTCTCGGAGATCTTCCCGGTCTTCAGCCGCAAGCCGATCTTCGGTTACACCACCCTGATCTACGCGACGCTGGGTATCGCGGCGCTGTCGGTCGCGGTGTGGGCACACCACATGTACGCCACCGGCGCGGTGCTGCTTCCGTTCTTCTCCTTCATGACGTTCCTGATCGCCGTTCCGACGGGCATCAAGTTCTTCAACTGGATCGGCACCATGTGGAAGGGACAGCTGACCTTCGAGACGCCGATGCTGTTCTCGGTGGGCTTCCTGATCACCTTCCTGCTCGGTGGTCTGTCGGGTGTGCTGCTGGCCAGCCCGCCGCTGGACTTCCACGTGACCGACAGCTACTTCGTCATCGCGCACTTCCACTACGTGCTCTTCGGCACCATCGTGTTCGCCACCTACGCGGGCATCTACTTCTGGTTCCCGAAGATGACGGGCCGGCTGCTCGACGAGCGCCTCGGCAAGCTGCACTTCTGGCTGACCTTCATCGGCTTCCACCTGACCTTCCTGGTGCAGCACTGGGTCGGTGACGAGGGCATGCCGCGTCGCTACGCGGACTACCTGCCCAGCGACGGCTTCACGACGCTGAACGTCATCTCGACCATCGGTGCGTTCGTGCTCGGCATCTCGACGCTGCCGTTCGTCTGGAACGTCTTCAAGAGCTGGCGCTACGGCGAGCCCGTCGTGGTCGACGACCCGTGGGGTTATGGCAACTCGCTGGAGTGGGCCACCTCGTGCCCGCCGCCGCGGCACAACTTCACCGAGCTGCCGCGCATCCGGTCGGAGCGTCCCGCGTTCGAGCTGCACTACCCGCACATGGTCGAGCGGATGCGCGCCGAGGCGCACATCGGCCGGGCACACGGACCCGACGACGGTGATGTCACCCGGATCGACGACGTAGAAGTTCGCAGCTGACCCGATAGCCGATCCGAGGCATTTCAACGGAGGTAATTGTGCCGACGGCCTCGCAGTCAGTCGACGCTGCGCGCGGACGTTCCTCGCTGCTGATCACCGTCACCGGTGTCGATCAGCCGGGTGTGACGTCAGCATTGTTCGAGGTGCTCTCCCGGCACCGTGTCGAGCTGTTGAACGTCGAGCAGGTCGTCATCCGCAACCGGCTTACACTGGGCGTCCTTGTCTCGGTGGACACCCCGGTCGCCGACGAGGCCCGGTTCTCCGACGAGATCCGCGTCGCGATCCACGGCGTGGGACTCGACGTCACCATCGAGCGCAGTGACGACAAGCCGGTGATGGTGGAGCCCTCCACCCACACCATCGTGGTGCTCGGTCGGCCGATCACCGCCGAGGCGTTCGGGGTGGTGGCTCGCGAGGTCGCCGACCTCGGGGTCAACATCGACTTCATCCGAGGCGTCTCGGACTACCCGGTGACCGGCCTGGAACTGCGTGTCTCGGTTCCGCCGGGCGCGGTGTATTCCGAACTGCAGAACGCGATGGCGCGCACCGCTGTCGACCTCGGTGTGGACATCGCGTTGGAGGACTACAGCCTGTCCCGGCGCACCAAGCGCCTCATCGTCTTCGATGTCGATTCCACCCTGATCCAGGGTGAGGTCATCGAGATGCTGGCCTCGCATGCAGGCGCGGAGGCCGCGGTGGCCGAGGTGACCGAGGCGGCCATGCGCGGCGAACTGGATTTCGCCGAGTCACTGCACAAGCGGGTGGCAACGCTGGCCGGGTTGCCTGCCGAGGTGCTCGACGATGTCGCCGAACAGATCGAGCTGACCCCGGGGGCGCGTACCACGATCCGCACCCTGCGCAGACTCGGGTATCACTGCGGCATCGTCTCCGGCGGTTTCCGTCAGGTCATCGATCCGCTGGCGCACGAGCTCAAGCTGGACTTCGTCGCCGCCAACGAGCTCGAGATCGTCGATGGCAAGCTGACCGGTCGGGTCGTCGGCACCGTGATCGACCGGCCCGGCAAGGCCAAGGCGCTGCGTGACTTCGCCGAGCAGGCCGGCGTGCCGATGGCCCAGACGGTGGCCGTAGGCGATGGCGCCAACGATATCGACATGCTGTCCGCGGCCGGTCTGGGTGTGGCGTTCAATGCCAAGCCCGCATTGCGCGAGGTCGCCGACGCGTCGCTGAGCCATCCCTACCTGGACACGGTGCTGTTCCTGCTGGGCGTCACCCGCGGTGAGATCGAGGCCGCCGACGCCGTCGACGGGACGGTCCGGCGCGTGGACATCCCCGGATAACTCAGACCACCACCGCGTGGGTTTCGGGGGCCACCGACACGCCGGTGATCGACCGCCACGCCCGAGCCATCAGGTCGACGGCCGCCTCCAATTGTGGTTCGGGCAACGCATAGGGCACCCTGATGAAGCGTTCCAGGGTGCCGTCGACGCCGAAGCGCGGGCCGGCGGGCAGATCGAGACCGAGCCGGGATGCCGATGCCGAGAGTGCGGTGCTCATCGGCGACGGCAGCTGCACCCATAGCGACATTCCGCCGCGGCCCGGGCCCGGACGCCAATCGGGAAGCTCGCGTGCCAACAGGTCGATCAGGAACTGCCTTCTCTTGCTCAGTATTTCGCGTCGCTCTGGCAGGATGTGCTCGCGGATCCGCAGCAGCCGCGCTGCCGCCAGTTGCTCGAGGATGGGGGTGCCCAGGTCGACTGCCGCGCGGGTGGCCGCGACGGCGGCCAGGGTGGCCGGTTCGGCACGGATCCAGCCCACTCGCAGGCCGCCCCAGAAAGATTTCGACATCGATCCGATGGTCAGCACCAACTCACGGCGCTGGGTCATCGCCGCGGCCAGGGGAGCCGGCGGTGCGGCGTCGAGCCACATGTCCATGATGGACTCGTCGATGACGGTCCGGGTGCGGGTCTCGGAAATGATGTGGCCCAGTCGTTTTCGTTGATCCTCTGGCATGGTGAAGCCGGTCGGATTGTGGCTGTCGAGGACGAAGTAGGCCAGTACCGGGGCCAGTTGGCGGATCGCGGCGTGCACTGCGTCCAGTTCCCAGCCGCTGTCGTTGTGCGCCACCGGCACTGCTCGTGATCCAGCGGCCGAGATGGCTGCGAGTGCGCCGTGGTAGGTCGGCTGTTCGACCAGCACCCGGTCGCCGGGTTGGGCGAACGCGGCGAGGATCAGTCCGATGGCATGTTGGGCGCCGGTGGTGATCATGATCTGCGTTGGATCGGTGGGAAGCCCACGGGCGGTGTATCTTTCGGCCACCGCTTCGCGCAGTGCGTACACCCCGGACAGTTCGTGGCCGACCTCGGCCAGATAGGGGGTGATATCGCGGGCGGCCTCGGAGAAGGCCTCGCGCACCGCCGTACTGGGCGCCGAGAGGGCAGCGGCGGCCAGGCTCACCGTCGGTGTGCCCGCGTCGGTGGGCAGTGTGGGGCGGACAGGCAGGGCGGCCGTGCTGCGCGCGCCGCGCCGCGCCTGCAGATACCCGTCTTCGCGGAGTGCGGCGAAGGCGGCGGTGACGGTGGTGCGCGACACCCTGAGCGCGTCGGCGAGTGCGCGTTCGCTCGGTAGCCGGGACCCAACCGGGAGGCGCCCGTCGACGATGAGCAACCGGACCGCATCGGCCAGGCCGAGGTAGGCGGGACCGGTCGAACTGGATGTGCGCCAGTTGCCGAGTTCACGGGCCAGAAGATCCACATCGAGCGCTCTGGACCCCATATCAATCGACATGGAAGCCAGTATTCGTCAACTGGCTATTGATCGGCAAGCCATTGACGCCGGAAGATCGCACCGTGAGAGAGAACTGGATGTCTTGGATGGCGGGGAAGTACCGGCGCTCGGGCGTCCGCAACCCGCGGCGGTTCGGCGACGTGGACAACGCGGATGCCCGCCGGGTGCGCAACGAACTCGACGCAATCCGCGCACGATTCCCTGACCACGCATGAGCACCCGCGTCGGAAACACTCCCCGGAACGGCGCGCTCCTCCCCGCCGGTCTGCTGCTGCTGGGCCTTGTCGGTTACGGCTTCTCGATGGCCGTTATGGTGCAGGCCGGATTGGGACTCGACCCGTGGGACGTCTTCCACCAGGGCCTCAGCCGACACACCGGGCTGACCATCGGAACGGTGACGGCGCTGGTCGGCATCATCGTGCTGCTCGCCTGGATTCCGCTGCGCAACCGCCCAGGTGTGGGCACCGTCGCCAACGTCATCGTCATCGCCGTGACCGTCGACGTCGGTATCGCGCTGCTGCCGGCGCCGACCGATCTTCGGGTGCGGGTGGCCATGATGCTCGCGGCGGTGGTGCTCAACGCGGTGAGCACGGTGCTCTACATCGGCGCCGGACTCGGACCCGGACCGCGCGACGGGCTGATGACCGGCTTGGTGGCGCGTACCGGACGGTCGGTGCGGCTGGTCCGCACCGCCATCGAGTTGACGGTGTTGACTCTCGGCTTCCTGCTCGGCGGCACGGTCGGTGTCGGCACGGTGATCTATGCCTTCGGTATCGGCCCGCTGGTCCAACTGATGTTGAGATCCATGCCGAGGCGTCTGCTGTTCCATGATTTCGGCGCACGAGCCGTCGAGCGAGGCGATGCGGAAACAACTCTCGGTGGCGCGGGGCGTACCCCGGCGGTCGATCCGGGCGACACTACGATGAGCGGGTGCCAGCAGACGAGCCGACCGCAGCCGAAGTCCCCGGGGAAGACCTGCTGATCGAATTCGCCAAGGTCACCCTCCGTCGCGGCGGCAAGACCCTCGTCGGGCCCATCGACTGGGCCGTCGAACTCGACGAGCGGTGGGTGGTGATCGGGCCCAACGGCGCGGGTAAGACCTCGTTGTTGCGCATCGCCGCGGCCATCGACCATCCCTCCTCGGGGGCGGCGTTCGTACTCGGTGAGCGGCTCGGTCGCACCGATATGGCGGAGTTGCGGTCTCGGGTGGGGTTGAGTAGTTCGGCTCTGAGCCAACGGATCCCCGATGACGAGATCGTGCGGGATCTGGTGGTCTCGGCAGGTTACGCGGTGCTGGGGCGCTGGCGTGAGAAGTACGACGACGTGGACTACGAACAGGCCGTCGACATGCTGGAGAGCCTGGGTGCCGAGCATCTGGCCGACCGCACCTACGGCACGTTGAGCGAGGGGGAGCGCAAGCGGGTGCTGATTGCCCGCTCGCTGATGACCGACCCGGAATTGCTGCTGCTCGACGAGCCCGCCGCGGGTCTGGATCTCGGGGGCCGTGAGGAACTGGTGGCCCGGCTGGCTGACCTGGCAGCCGATCCCGATGCCCCCGCCATCGTGCTGGTGACCCACCATGTCGAAGAGATCCCGCCCGGCTTCTCGCACTGTCTGCTGCTCTCCGAGGGCAGCGTGGTGGGGTCCGGTCTGCTCTCCGATGTGCTGACATCGGAGAATCTGTCCGCGGCGTTCGGGCAGTCCATCACCCTGGACTACATCGACGGCCGGTACTTCGCGCGGCGCACCCGCAGCCGCGCCGCACACAGGAGGCGCGCCACATGAGCGAAGCTTGCGAGCGAATCATCGGCATCGAATGCGCCGACCGAGCCTGCGAGGTGGGTGCATGAGCGATAAGTCGGACCCGCTGGTTCCCCGGCCCGCGTCCACGGTGATGCTGCTGCGCGATCAGGGCACGGCCGAATCGCTGGAGGTCTTCCTGATGCGCCGGCATTCGGCGATGGATTTCGTCGCCGGGGTGATGGTCTTTCCCGGCGGGGGTGTCGATGAACGTGATCGCGGGACGGGTATCGCCTGGTACGGCCCCGAACCGTCCTGGTGGGCCGAGCGGATGAACGTCGATGTCGACCTGGCCGAAGCGCTGGTCTGCGCGGCGGCGCGCGAGACGTTCGAGGAGTCCGGGGTGCTGTTCGCCGGGGCCGCCGACGATTCTGATGTGCTCGTCGACGATGCGTCGATCTACCGTGAGCAGCGAGCGGCGCTGGCCAACAACTCGCTGTCCTTCGCCGACTTCCTGCGCGATGAGCAGCTGGTGCTGCGGGCCGATCTGTTGCGGCCGTGGGCCAACTGGGTGACTCCGGTGGAGGAGCGGACCCGCCGCTATGACACCTATTTCTTCGTGGGTGCGCTCCCGGCGGGCCAGCGGGCCGACGGCGAGAACACCGAGAGTGACCGCGCGTTCTGGTCCAGCCCGCAGGCCGCCCTCGACGAGTTCGCCGAGGGCCAGTCGTTCCTGCTGCCGCCGACGTGGTCGCAGCTCGACTCGCTCAACGGGCGCACGGTGGCCGAGGTGCTGGCCACCGAACGCGCGATCACGCCGATGATGCCGACCCTGTCCGCCGATGCGGCCGGCGGTGATTGGAACATCGAGTTCTTCGACGGTGCGCGCTACAACGAGGCGCGCAACCGGCGCGCCCCGGGCGACCAGCAGGGCGCGCCGAGTACATGAGCGAGTTTGTATCCGCGGCGGGCCGCGAGTTTGTATCCGCGGCGGTCAGTGACGGCGTCGGCACGCTGGTGATGTCCCGGCCGCCGACCAATGCGCTGACCCGTCAGATGTACCGCGAGCTCGCCGACGTCGCCGGTGAGCTCGGCCGTCATCCGCAGGTGCGCGCTGTCATCCTCTTCGGCGGTCACGAGGTGTTCAGCGCCGGTGACGACATTTCGGAGCTGCGCCGCCTGGCACCCGCCGATGCGCGCAGTGTGACCATGGCCTGCCGAACGGCATTGGACGCGGTGACCGCCATCCCGCAGCCGACGGTCGCCGCGGTCACCGGCTATGCGCTGGGATCGGGGCTGGCGCTGGCGTTGGCCGCGGACTGGCGGGTGGCCGGTGACAACGTGAAGGTCGGCGTCACCGAGGTCCTGGCCGGGCTGCTTCCCGCCGCGGGAACCGATCGGCTGGTCGCGGCGATCGGTGCGGCGCGGGCCAAGGACCTGGTGTTCAGCGGCCGGTTCGTGGGTGCCGAGGAGAGCCTGACGCTCGGGCTGGTCGATGAGCTGGTGGCTCCCGACGGTGTCTACGACGCCGCGCTGAGCTGGGCGCGCCGCTACCTGGAGGCGCCGGCGCATGTGCTGGCAGGCGCCAAGGCGATGATCGATGGCGCCGGTGAGGGCGTCGAGCGCTACGTCGAGGTCTTCGGGGCGGGCACCGGCAGTTAGGCTGCCCATATGACGAGCACGGACCACACTCCCGCCGAGGCACTCGCCGCCGCCGACGGAGAACTCACGCCCGATGTCGCCGCCGGAGCGGCTCCGGAGCCCAACCCGCACGCCACCGCCGAGCAGGTCGAGGCGGCCCTCAAGGACACCAAGCTGGCCCAGATCCTGTACCACGACTGGGAGGCCGAGACCTACGACGACAAGTGGTCGATCTCCTATGACCAGCGCTGCATCGACTATGCGCGCGGTCGCTTCGACGCCATCGTGCCCGAGCACGTTCAGCAGGAACTGCCCTATGACCGCGCCCTCGAGCTGGGCTGCGGCACCGGATTCTTCCTGCTCAACCTCATCCAGGCCGGGGTGGCACGGCGCGGCTCGGTGACCGACCTGTCCCCGGGCATGGTCAAGGTCGCCACCCGCAACGGGCAAGGACTCGGTCTGGACATCGATGGTCGCGTCGCCGACGCCGAGGGCATCCCGTACGAGGACAACACCTTCGACCTCGTGGTCGGGCACGCGGTGCTGCACCACATCCCGGACGTGGAGAAGTCGCTGCGCGAGGTGGTCCGGATCCTCAAGCCCGGTGGGCGGTTCGTCTTCGCCGGTGAGCCGACCAGCGCGGGCAATGTCTACGCGCGCAACCTCTCGACGCTGACCTGGCACCTGTCGACGAGCATCACCAAACTGCCAGGGTTGGAGAACTGGCGCCGTCCGCAGGAGGAACTGGACGAGTCGTCACGGGCCGCGGCGCTGGAGGCCGTGGTGGATCTGCACACCTTCGATCCGCAGGATCTGGAGCGGATGGCCACCAATGCCGGTGCCGTCGAGGTGGCCACGGCCAGCGAGGAGTTCACCGCGGCGATGCTGGGCTGGCCGATCAGAACCTTCGAGGCGTCGGTGCCGCCGGGCCGGCTGGGGTGGGGATGGGCGAAGTTCGCGTTCAACAGTTGGACGACGTTGAGCTGGGTGGACGCCAACGTCTGGCGCAAGGTCGTGCCCAAGGGCTGGTTCTACAACGTGATGGTCACGGGCACCAAGCCGTTGTGATGTGGCGGTAGCTTTCTCTCTCGACGACGTCGCCTACCTCGTTGGTGACGACGGGCGTCGAGCGCTTGCCGAGATCGCCGAGTTGTCGTTGGGCGATGCCGGCCGGGTGGCCGATATCGCCTCGGTGCGTGGACGTTTCGGCGATCGCACGGCGGTGCTGGTGGAGACCACGCTGCTGCGGCGGCGGGCGCAGACCAAATTCGCCGACGCGTCGTCGTGGTTGTTCACCGATGACGCCATGCAGCAGGCGACCGCCGAGCCGGTGGCGCTGCACCGGGCCGAGCGGCTGGCGGGCATGAGTGTCCACGATGTGACGTGCTCGGTGGGTGCCGAGCTGGCCGCGCTCCTACCGCGAGCCGAATCGGTCCTCGGCAGCGATCTGGATCGGGTGCGGCTTGCCATGGCGCACAACAACGTTCCCGAGGCGGCCGTGGTGCTCGCCGATGCGCTCGTCCCGGTGAGTCGTGACACCGTGGTGCTCGCCGATCCCGGAAGACGTGCCGGCGGGCGCCGACGGTTCGATCCACGGGCCTATACGCCACCGTTGGACGCCTTGCTGGAGGTGTATCGGGATCGGCACATCGTCGTGAAGTGCGCTCCGGGAATCGATTTCGGCCAGCTCGATGAATTGGGGTTCACCGGTGAGATTGCGGTGACGTCATGGGGTGGCAGCGTGCGGGAGGCCTGCCTGTGGTCCGCCGGTCTTGCCGCGACCGGGGTGCGCCGGCGGGCGGTCGTCCTGGATCGGGCCGAGGAGGTGACCGATGCCGATCCCGACGATTGCGCAGTCGGACCGGCCGGCCGGTGGATCATCGATCCGGACGGGGCGGTGGTGCGTGCCGGTCTGGTGCGCCAGTACGCCACGCGGCACGGGTTGTGGCAACTCGATCCAGATATCGCCTATCTGTCCGGGGACGCGCTGCCGGCGGGGGTTCGCGGATTCGAGGTGATCGCCGAGATCGGATTCGACGAGAAGCGGTTGCGCCGCGAACTGGTGTCACGTGACTGCGGTGCGGTGGAGATCCTGGTCCGCGGCGTCGATATCGACCCGGACGTCCTGCGGCGGCGGTTGAAACTGCGGGGCGCGTCTGCGCTGTCGGTGGTGCTCACCCGCATCGGCACCGGCGCGGCCAGTCGCGCGGTGGCATTCATTTGTCGTCCGTCGCGATAGTGCCACAGGTAATCTTGGTGTCGGCGGCGCCTGTGCCGCTCCAGTTCCCCGGAGGATCTCCCAGATGCGTGTACCCCCGCTGGCCGTCACCGTGCTGGCAGCAACCACCACGGCCCTGCTGGGCATCGCGGGTGCGCCGGTCGCCGCAGCTGCGCCGCCGGGATGCAGCGACGTCGACGGTGTCCTGGGACCCGACTCGATCTGCACCATTGCCCAGACCGATCCGGCCTACACGCTCAACATCTCATTTCCCGCGAACTTTCCCGATCCCAAACCGGTGATCGAGTACGTCAAGCAGACCCGTGACGGCTTCCTCAACGTCGCGAAGTCCCCGGACTTCCGCGGGATGCCCTACGAACTGGACACCACCACCGTCCAGTACAGCTCCGCGGTCCCGCCGCGGGGAACCCAGTCGGTGGTGTTCACCACCTACCAGAACGTCGGTGGTGCCCATCCTCAGACGTTCTACAAGTCGTTCAGCTGGGATCAGGCGTATCGCAAACCGATCACCTTCGAGAAGCTCTTCCGTGAGGGCGTCGACCCACTGCCGGTGATCTTCCCGGTGGTGCAGGCCGATCTGGCACGGCAGTCCGGTTTGCCCGATCCGGTGTTACCGGATGCGGGTCTGGACCCCGCCAACTACCAGAACTTCGCCATCACCGACGATGCGGTGATCTTCTTCTTCAGTCAAGGTGAGTTGCTACCCGAATCGGCGGGCGCCGTTCAGGTTTCGGTGCCGCGCGCGACGGTGGCCCCGCTCCTGGCCTGACGCGAGCCTAGGCCGGAGCGAAGCTGTAGATCTGGCCTGCGCTGGTGGTGACGACCACCCGGCCGTCATGACCCACCGACACCCCCAGCGGCGCACCGTTGGCCTCCGGCAGCGGGTACTGGTTGAGCGTGCGTCCGTCGGCGGTGTCGAATACCAGCAGTGCCTGCCCGGCATCTCCGTCGCGGATCACCGCGTATCCGGTGCCGCCGCCGCTCTGCGTCGACGTCGTCAACGGTTCGACATCGTCACGACTCCAGGCGATCTCTCCGCTGTCGGTGACCGACACCAGACGCGAGCCGGGTCCTCCGCCGGCGATGATGTGTCCGTCGGGAGTCACCGACGGCGGAGTCCGCGGGGTGGAGTCCAGTGCCACCGACCATTTCGCGCTGCCGTCGGCCGTGTCGATCGCCCACAGTCGGTGGTCGCGGCCGGTGACGTAGGCGATGGTGCCGTCCGCCGAGAGCACCGGGCTGGCGATCGGTCCGCCACCGACGGCGGTGCTGGTCCACGCCGTGCTGACCATCGCGGTGGCATCCGGGCGATACTTCAGCCCGGTGAGGACCGGGGCGGGGGCCCCGGGTTGCCAGAGCCCGGCGACCAGGATGCCGGTGTCGGTGCTGAACGCCGGCGCCGCCGCCACCGGGCACCCGCTGCGCGCGGTGACGCAGTCGTCGAGTCCGCGTTGCGAATCGGTGGGATCGACACCGGCGACCAGATCCAGCGGCGTGCCGATGACGGTTCCTCGGTGTGCGTCGAACACCAGCACCTGGCCCAGATGGGTGAACACCAGCAGATGTCCGGGATCGAGCAACCGCGGTGTCATCGGCATGCCGATCACCGGCTGCCGCCAGCGGATCCACTGGGTCGGCGGGAACGACATGATCGCGCCGGGCTGGCCGATGTAGAGATTGTCGAAGCCGTCGAACAGGGGGCTGGACAAGCCGCCGCCCTGCCACAGCCGGGTGCACCACCGCTGCCGGCCGTTGTTGTCGTTCTCCCACACCATCAACGAGCAGCCGTCCGAGGTCTGGCCGTTCACCGCCAGATAGGCACCCGAACCCAGGGCGGCCTGCGCACCCAGCTCGCCCTTGACCGAGCGCTCCCAATCCAGGCTCAGGTCCCTGGCGCCGTCGACGGGGCTGTAGCTGCTGTTGGCGGCGTCGGCGTACTGGGCCGACCATCCGGTCGCGGGATGGGCCTCGACCCAGGAGTCGGTGTTCGCGCACGCCGAGACCAGCAGTGTGGTCATCGACAGGACGGCAGCAAGCCGGCGCGCAGATTTTCGGAGTGCAGGCATCGAGTCCCGAGACTAGCCCGTGGCGGCCTCGCGTAGGCTGACCGGCCATGACGACGATGTGGGGCGCGCCGTTGCACAAGAGGTGGCGAGGTTCGCGGCTGAGCGATCCGCGCCAGGCTCGGTTCTTGACCCGCGATTCACTGCGCTGGGTGCTGGCCAACAAGGCGTACACGCCGTGGTACCTCGTGCGGTACTGGCGCCTGCTCAAGTTCAAGCTGCGCAACCCTCACATCATCACCCGCGGCATGGTGTTCCTCGGCAAGGGCGTGGAGATCGAAGCCACGCCGGAGCTGTCCACCATGGAGATCGGCCGCTGGGTACACATCGGCGACAAGAACACCATTCGATGCCACGAAGGATCACTGCGCATCGGCGACAAGGTCGTCCTCGGCCGTGACAACGTCATCAACACCTACCTCGACATCGAACTGGGCGATTCCGTACTGATGGCCGACTGGTGCTACGTCTGCGATTTCGACCACAAGATGGACAGCCTCGAACTACCGATCAAGGACCAGGGCATCATCAAGAGCCCGGTGCGGATCGGTCCGGACACCTGGGTGGCGGCCAAGGTGAGTGTGCTGCGCGGGACGTCGGTGGGCCGCGGTTGCGTGCTCGGTGCGCATGCGGTGGTCAAGGGGGAGATCCCGGACTACTCGATCGCTGTCGGGTCGCCGGCCAAGGTGGTCAAGAACCGCAAGGTCGCCTGGGACGCGTCGGCCGCCGAGCGTGCCGAGCTGGCCGCCAACCTGGCCGATATCGAACGCAAGAAGGCCGCTCGCTGACGGCACGGCCCGATCAGCCGAAGGTGTGCTCCAGCAGCCGCTGCCACGCGGTGCGGGTGACCTCGGCATCGTGGTGCGCGTCCTCGCCGTAGAAGAACGCGTCGAGGCTCACCACCGCTTTCCCGCCCGGTGCGGACATGCCGAACAGCACGAGGCCGGGGAGCGGCTCGGCCAGACGCACCAGCACCTGGCGATGCTGATCGTCCTGCTGGACCCGCTCCACCTGCCCGTTGATGTTGTCGATCGTGATGCCGACCGTGCGCAGATCACCCACGTCGACACCGTGCAGGTGCATGGCCTCGGTGAACCGCTTCCAGGTTTCGTACGGGAAGTCCCGGGATGTCGATGAGAGGTGATGGCCCACCGCGTGGCGGCCGGCGAAATGCCGCAGATAGCTGCCCAGCACCGCGAAATGCCCCGTCCAGCCCGCTTCGAAGCCTTCGAGGTCGGTGTCCCAATCGGTGCGATCGGTCACCAGCGAGTGGGCCATCGCGATATCGCAGCGTCCGTCGAGTCGGTCGGTCACGGTGATCTGTGTGGTCAGCGGCGGAGCATCACCGGACCAATCGCGTTCGATGTAGCCGAAGCGGCGTGGCGGATCCCACTCGGTGACCTCACCCGCCGAATTGCCGGCGGGCCCGAAGTCGAATCGGATTGCCCCACCGACCTTCTCCTCGATCTCGGTGCGGGTGAACCAGGCCGAGTTGCCCGCGCCGGTGGCCAGCGCGTGCCAGACCTGCTCGGGACCGGCATCGACGGTCAACCCCAGCTCGATCCAGCGCTTCTCGTCGTCGTGGCGCACCGGCATACCACCAAGCCTACGACCGGGAACGGGATATGGCGCCGGTTGATTCAGTCCGGGGACCGAGGTGTTCGCGAGCGCGGATCAACCGTAGTCGGGCAGCGGACGCTCGACGATCAGCCGGCGCGGCTGCGGCTGGCGTTCGCCGCGCTTGGCGGCGAGGTAGACCTGCGCGGTGTGGTCGGCGACGGTCGGCCAGGAGAAGTCACCGAGCCGGTCCCGGGCCGCCAGCGCGCGCTGCTGTGCGGCGGTGGGATCGTCGAGCACCCGGCGCACTGCATCCGCGAGTGCGGCGACATCGCGCGGCGGGCAGGACACCCCGGTGATACCGTCGATGACGGCCTCGCCGAGACCGCCGATATTCGAGGTGACCAGTGGTGTGCCGGTGGCCGCAGCCTCCAGGGCGACGATGCCGAACGGCTCGTAATGCGATGGCAGCACGGCGACATCGGCCTTGTGCAGCAACCGAACCAAGCCCTCGTGGTCGACGCGTCCGATGAACTTGGTCGCCTTGAGCACCTTGTGCTTGCGGGCCTGGGCGCTCAGGAAATCCAGCTGGGTGCCGTCCCCGGCAATGGTCAGCGTGGTGCCCGGGTGGGTTCGGCGGATGCGGGGTAGTGCCGCGATGGCGTCGTGAACGCCCTTCTCGTATTCCAGCCGGCCGAAGAACAGCAGCTCGGGCGCGCCGTCGTGCGGGCGACGCGTGGCGAACGGCCAACCGTCGGTGTCGATCCCGTTGGGGATGACCGTCGTCTCGGCCAGGCCCGGTCCGAACAGTTCGGTGATCTCCTCGCGCATGGACGCCGAACAGGTGATCAGCGAATCGGATTCGTGCACGAGCCACGATTCCAGGGCGTGCACCTGTCGGCTGACCGCGCCGGAGACCCACCCCGAGTGTCTACCGGCCTCGGTGGCGTGGATCGTGGAAACCAAAGGCACGTCGAAGAATTCGGCCAGCGCGATCGCCGGGTGCGCGACCAGCCAGTCGTGGGCATGCACCAGATCGGGCTGCCAGTCACGCAGGGTGAGCCCCGACCGGATCATCGAATGTCCCATGGCCAGCGTCCAGGCCATCATGTCGGTGCCGAAGGCGAATTCGTGTGGATCCTGGGCGGCGGCGATGACGCGCACGCCCTCGGACATCTCGTCGGTGGACGGGTGGGTGCTCGGGTCGGTACCGGTAGGCCGGCGCGACAGCACCACGACCTCGTGGCCGGCGTCGACGAGTTCGGTGGCCAGATGGTGCACATGCCGGCCGAGCCCACCGATGATCACCGGCGGGTACTCCCAGGAGACCATCAAGACCTTCATCGTCGGGCACCTCCGACGGCGTGCGAGCGTGCGTCGACTCTGGGCGGAACATGGCGTGTCGGGCTGCCGACGCGCACGCTCGCCGGGAAGGAGGCGGTCATTGCGGCAGCCTCCGGGCGTCCAGTGCCCCGAACAGTCCGTCGGCGCGGTTCCAGTCCTCGGCCAGCCGCTGGGCCTGGGGACGGCGCCCGGAGGCCAGCGCGGCGCTGATCTCGCGGGTGGCGTGGGCATGCAGATGCGCCCGATATCGGGCGTATTCGGCGGCCGAGTCCTTGCTGACCATGAAGGGCCAGTCGCTGGAGACCGTGAGCAGCGTTTCACGCAGGATCTGGTCGGCGACCACATCCCGTCCGCCCGCGTCGGGGTGCATCATCGCCTTGTCGACCGCGGCCAGTGCGGTGTCGACGACCTCGGCGTTGAGCTGGACCAGATCGGTGACCTTGGGGCCGTTCCAGACCTGCCAGTCCTTACCGGAACCCCATGAGCTGGGCGGCAATTCGACCGGCCCGCCGACGAAGCCGTCGGCGATGGCATCGGCGAGGGTGCCGACGCGGATACCCGCGGCGGGCAGCGCCCGCAGCAGCCGCTCCAGCCATTGCGGGCCTTCGTACCACCAATGCCCGAACAGCTCGGTGTCGAAGGCGGCCACCACGTGCGCCGGACGCCCGATCCGGTCGGACTCGTCGATCAGCCTGCGCCGCACCACCTCGACGAAATCGGCGACGTGCACATCGATCGCGCGGTCGGCGCGCTCGGGGTCGTACGGCGCCTTGGCCTCCGATGCCACGTTGCGCCCGGTCACCCTGGCCGGCTTGAGGCCGGTGAGGTGGTCGTAGGTGTGGAAGTCCCGGTAGGCGGCGTGGCCGGGATAGCCGGATTTGGGGGACCAGACCCGATAGCTGACCTGGAGGTCGCGGCCGAAGGCCACCACGTCGCTGTCGCCGACGGTGCGCCCCAGCGCGGTGTCGCCGTGCAGCGAGGGGCCGTCGACCATGAAATGGCCGACACCGGCTGCGGCATAACCGATTTCCATTCCCGGTGCGTAGGCGCACTCGGGGGCCCAGATGCCGGTCGGGGTGTGGCCTATGCGGTGCCGGGCATCGGCGAGGCCTTCGCGCAGCGCGAACTCGCGCAGCCGCGGGTTGAGCAACGGCTGGAACGGGTGCGCCAGTGGACCGCCGAGCAGCTCGATGGTGCCGGCCTCGACGAGTGGGCGCAGCAGCGGGCTGCCGCCGTGCCGCCACAGCGTGGTGAAGTCGGACATCGCCGCGGTGGCGGCGTCGTATTGGCGGATCCCGAACTGCCGCATCGCTTCCGGCGATGCGTAGCCGGTGTCGGGACCGCTGCTGACCGTGGTTGCCTCCTGAGCGCGCAGCTGCCAGTTGGCCAGCCAGTGGTGCATGCCGGTCAGGCAGTAGGGGTCGTCGAGTTGGGCGGTGACCACCGGTGTCATGCCGAGCGACAGCAGGTGGCCGCGGCCCTCGTCGGCCAGGGTGCGCAGAACCCGCACCAGCGGCAGATAGCAGGCGGCCCAGGACTGGTAGAGCCACTCTTCGCCCACCGGCCAGCGGCCGTGATGGGCCAGCCACGGCAGGTGCGTGTGCAACACCAGCGTGAACATCCCCGGGGTGGGGTTGTGCTCAGTCACCGCGCACCGCGATCGCCACCAGGTCCAGGCTGTCATCGATGGCACGGTTGTCCTGGCAGTCCTCGACCAGGTCGAAGTCCTCGGTACGCACCGCGGCGACATCGGCGAGCAGCTCCGCCGACCACGGGGCATCGGCCACCGCACGCTGGATCTGCGCCTCGATGATCGAACCGCCGTGGCGCGCGTCGAGCTCGGCAAGACCGGGGCCATGGAAGACCCCGAGCATGGACTCGACGCGGAAGCCGCCCGCCACGAGCAGTTCGGTGAGTTCGGCGGCATTGAGCTCACGGGTGTGGAAGGGGTTCAGCGGGGTGTCGCGGCCCGGGGAGAAGGTGATGCGGTTCGGCGTCGACATCAGCAACAGCCCACCGGGGCGCAACACGCGTGCGCATTCGCCGACGAACTGCCCCTGGTCCCAGAGGTGCTCGATGACCTGGAAGTTGACCACCACATCCACCGACCCATCGGCCAGCGGCAACTCGGCGAGGTTGCCGAGGGTCATCTGTACCCGCGGGTACTTGGCCCGGATGTGCGCGACGGCCTGTTCGTCGTAGTCGACCCCCACCACGGAGCGGGCCACCTGCGCGATCAGGTCGGCGCCGTAACCCTCGCCGGGCCCGGCTTCCAGCACGTCACGGCCGGCGCAACGGTCGGCCAGACGCTGGTAGACGACCTCGTGGCGGCGGAACCAGTAGTTCTCCTCGGCAAGGCCCGGAATGGTCCGTTCACCGGTCAGGGGCAGACAAGGGTCGACGCCGGTGCCCGCCTTGGCGGGACCACCGGAGTTCTCGACCGAACCGAATGTGCTCATTGGAAGGCAGGCTAACCCGTGATGGCCGGTTCGCGAACGGATGCCCGACCGACCGTGCGGTCGGTAGATGGCGATTGACCAGTTATGGTGTCCGTACGTGCCGCTCAAGTTACCGGCGAGTAACCTGGGGGCCGTTGCGTGAAACGTGATATTGCCAGGCCGGCAGACGGCCTCATCGAGGAGGACGAACCACACTCATGACGAACATCGTGGTCCTGATCAAGCAGGTCCCTGATACCTGGTCGGAACGCAAGCTCTCCGACGGTGACTACACGCTCGATCGCGAGGCGGCCGACGCCGTGCTCGACGAGATCAACGAGCGCGCCGTCGAAGAAGCGCTGCTCATCAAGGAACGTGAGGGTGGCGACAGCACGGTGACCGTGCTGACCGCCGGCCCCGAGCGCGCCACCGAGGCCATCCGCAAGGCACTGTCCATGGGCGCCGACAAGGCCGTCCACCTCAAGGACGACGGCCTGCACGGCTCGGACCTCATCCAGACGGGTTGGGCGCTGGCCCGCGCGCTGGGCACCATCGAGGGCACCGAACTGGTGATCGCCGGTAACGAGGCCACCGACGGTGTCGGCGGCGCCGTGCCTGCCGTCATCGCCGAGTACCTCGGTCTGCCGCAGCTCACCCACGTGCGCAAGCTCAATGTCGAGGGCGGCAAGGTCACCGCCGAGCGCGAGACCGACGACGGTGTCTTCGGCCTGGAGGCCACCCTGCCGGCCGTGGTCAGCGTCAACGAGAAGATCAACGAGCCGCGCTTCCCGTCCTTCAAGGGCATCATGGCCGCCAAGAAGAAGGAAGTCACCGTCCTGACCTTGGCCGAGATCGGTGTGGAGCCCGACGAGGTCGGCGTGGCCAACGCAGGCACCAAGGTGCTCTCGTCGACCCCGAAGCCCCCGAAGACCGCCGGCGAGAAGATCACCGACGAGGGCGAAGGCGGCACCAAGGTCGCCGAGTACCTGGTCGCCCAGAAGTTGATCTAGTAGCTGACCCTCAGACACACACTCAAAGGACAGATTCATGGCTGAAGTACTCGTGCTCGTCGAGCACGCCGAAGGTGCACTGAAGAAGGTCAGCACCGAACTCATCACCGCTGCCCGCGTGCTGGGTGAGCCGTCCGCCGTCGTGGTGGGCGCTCCCGGCACCGCCGCCGGCCTGACCGACGGCCTCAAGGCCGCCGGTGCGGCCAAGATCTACGTCGCCGAGTCGGCCGACGTGGACAACTTCCTGGTCACCCCGAAGGTCGACGTGCTGGCCGCGCTCGTCGAGTCCGCATCGCCTGCCGGTGTGGTCATCGCCGCCAGCGCCGAGGGCAAAGAGGTTGCCGGCCGGCTGGCCGCGCGCCTGGGCTCCGGCCTGCTGGTCGACGTCGTCGGCCTGAAGGACGGCGGCATCGGGGTCTACAGCATCTTCGGTGGCGCGTTCACCGTCGAGGCGCAGGCCACCGGCGAACTGCCCGTCATCACCATCCGCCCGGGTGCCGTCGACGCCGAGCCCGCCGATGGTGCCGGTGAGGTCGTCGAGGTCGAGGTTCCGGCCCAGGCCGAGAATGCGACGAAGATCACGTCGCGCGAGCCGGTCGTCGCCGGTGACCGCCCCGAGCTCACCGAGGCCAGCGTCGTGGTCGCCGGTGGTCGTGGTGTCGGCAGCGAGGAGAACTTCAAGGTCGTCGAGGAGCTGGCCGATTCGCTCGGCGGCGCCGTCGGCGCCTCGCGCGCCGCGGTGGACTCCGGTTACTACGCCGGTCAGTTCCAGGTCGGCCAGACCGGTAAGACCGTGTCGCCGCAGCTGTACATCGCGCTCGGCATCTCCGGTGCGATCCAGCACCGCGCCGGCATGCAGACGTCCAAGACGATCATCGCGGTCAACAAGGACGAAGAGGCGCCGATCTTCGAGATCGCCGACCTCGGCATCGTGGGCGACCTGTTCAAGGTCACCCCGCAGCTGACCGAGGCGGTCAAGGCCCGCAAGGGTTAAGCAGCTCGACAACCAACAGAGGCGCCCCGGGACACCAGTTCCCGGGGCGCTTTTGCGTGTGTGTGGTCACCTCGAGATCGATGTTTCTGCGCTCATAAAGGCCTGCAGACCGCAGAAACGTCCATCTCGGCGCGCCGTGGCAGGTGTGTTCATGTGGCGTGCACGGACACGTCACGCTGGCGATGCCGTCCGGAGATCCGCAGGCGCGAGCGTGCTGCATATGAGCGACGCTTGCGGAGCGAACCAACAGGTGGCATGCGGGACCCGAGCCTGCGAGGGAATCGCATGAGCACCGCATCCGTACTCATACCCGCCGATGACACCGCGCAGGCGATTTCGGGCGCCCCGGCGCCGCGTTACACCCTGCTGCTGTCCACCGAACCCGAGCACATCGAGGCGGCCCAGCGGCTGCGTCACGAGGTGTTCACCTCCGAGCCCGGTTTCGCCTTGACCGCGAGCCCCGACGGCCTCGACGCCGACCGCTTCGACCAGTACTGCGATCACCTGCTCGTCCGCGAAGATGGTTCCGGAGAGTTGGTCGGCTGCTACCGTATGCTGCCGCCGCCGGGTGCCATCGCAGCCGGAAGTCTCTACACCGCAACCGAATTCGATGTCCGCTCGCTGGACGCCCTGCGGCCGTCACTGGTCGAGATGGGGCGCGCCGTGGTGCGCTCGGACCACCGCAACGGCGGTGTGGTGCTGCTGATGTGGGCGGGCATCCTGGCCTACCTGGACCGCTGTGGCTACGACTACGTCACCGGGTGTGTCTCGGTGCCGACGCACCCCGCCGGTGAGGTACCCGGCAGCGAGCTGCGCGGGGTGCGCGATTTCGTGATGCGCCGCCACCGCGCGCCCGCCGAGTACACGGTGCGGCCCTACCGCCCGGTGGTCATCGACGGCCGCGGGCTCGACGACATCGCGCCACCGGCCCGGATCAGCGTGCCCGCGCTGATGCGCGGCTACCTGCGCCTCGGCGCCCAGGTGTGCGGCGAACCGGCCCACGATCCCGAGTTCGGCGTCGGTGACTTCCCGGCCCTGCTGGGTAAGCGCAACGCCGACATCCGCTATCTGAAACGCCTGCGCTCGGTGTCGCAGGCCACCGAGGGGGAGGCACGCTCGTGACCGTCACCGGAAATCCCTGGCTGCCCAAGGCAACCTGCGACGAAGGCTGCATGCACGCCGGTGCCGCGGCGCTGGGCTCACGACGGGCCGTCTGGACCCGCACCACGCTGCGGGTGACCGGTGCGGTGCTGCTCTTCCTCGCCGTGCCGCTGCTGGCCGTGCCGCTGCCCGGCCGCTCACACCTGCAACGCGCCTACTGCCGGCTGATGCTGCGCTGTGTCGGCGTCCGGATCACCGTGTCCGGCGGCCCCATCCGCAACCTGCGCGGTGTCCTGGTGGTCAGCGGGCACGTGTCCTGGCTGGACATCTTCAGCATCGGTGCGGTGCTGCCGGGATCGTTCGTCGCCCGCGCCGATCTGATCGACTGGCCGGCCCTGGGCGTCGTTGCCAGGATCATGAAGGTGATCCCGATCGAGCGGGAGAACCTGCGCAGGCTGCCCGCGGTCGTCGGTGCGGTCGCGGCCCGGTTACGCGGCGGGCACACTGTGGTCGCCTTCCCCGAGGGGACCACCTGGTGTGGCCTCGGCTACGGTCCGTTCCGCCCGGCGATGTTCCAGGCCGCCGTCGACGCGGGGCGCCCCGTGCAACCGCTGCGGCTGACCTACCACCACCGCGACGGCAGCCCCTCGACGGTGCCCGCCTATATCGGCGAGGACACCCTGCTGGCCTCCATCCGCCGCCTGGTCACCGCCCGGCGCACCGTCGTGCACGTTCAGGTGCAGTCCCTGGAGCTGCCGGGTGCCGATCGCCGGGATCTGGCCGCTCGTTGCGAGGCCGCCGTGCGTGGTCCCGGGGCGGTCTCGGGCCACCGGCGCCCCGCCAGGACCGCCGAGACGGGCGCCGCGGCCGGTGAGGTATTGGTGGCCTGACCGCGCTGGATCGGGCGAGCGCCCGCGGCGGCTATCCTGGATGGGCCATGAGCGCCGCTTACCTGGACCACGCCGCCACCACACCGATGCACCCCGCTGCCATCGAGGCGATGACGTCGGTGCTGAGCACGGTGGGCAATGCCTCCTCGCTGCACACCTCCGGTCGGGCCGCCCGGCGCCGCATGGAGGAGGCCCGTGAGACGCTGGCGCAGCTGCTGGGCGCGCGCCCGTCGGAAGTGATCTTCACCGCAGGCGGCACCGAATCGGACAACCTCGCCATCAAGGGCATCTTCTGGGCGCGTCGCGACGCCGATCCGCGCCGCCGCCGCATCGTCAGCGCGCCGGTGGAACACCACGCTGTGCTCGATGCCGTCGAGTGGCTCGTCGAGCACGAGGGTGCCGACGTCAGCTGGTTGCCGGTGGACGCCGAGGGTGCGGTGTCGGCGGAGGATCTGCGCACGGTGCTCGCCGCCCACGACGATGTGGCGTTGGTGTCGTTGATGTGGGCCAACAACGAGGTGGGCACCATCTCGCCGATCGCCGAGCTGGCTGCCGTCGCCGCCGAGTTCGATGTGCCCATCCACAGCGATGCCATCCAGGCGGTCGGGCACATCCCCGTCGACTTCGCCGCCAGCGGCCTGTCGGCGATGAGCCTGGCCGCGCACAAGTTCGGCGGCCCGGCCGGTGTCGGCGCGCTGTTGCTGCGCCGCGACACCGCGTGCGTACCCGTGTTGCACGGCGGTGGTCAGGAACGCGATGTCCGCTCCGGGACACCGGATGTCGCCGGCGCGGTCGGCATGGCCGCCGCGGCGAAGGCCGCTGTCGACGAGCTGGCCGACAACAGCGCCCGCGTCGCGGCGCTGCGTGACCGGCTGATCGCCGGTGTGCGTGCCGGCATAGAGGACGTCGACGTCAACGGCGCCGATGGCGACCGCCGGCTGCCGGGCAACGCGCACTTTACCTTTCGCGGTTGCGAGGGCGACGCCCTGCTGATGCTGCTGGACGCCAAGGGTATCGAGTGCTCGACCGGTTCGGCATGTACCGCCGGGGTCGCCCAGCCCTCCCACGTCTTGATCGCGATGGGCGCCGATCCGGCGGCCGCGCGGGGATCGTTGCGATTGTCGCTGGGGCACACCAGCACCGAAGCCGATGTGGATGCCGCGCTGGCCGTGCTGCCCGCGGCGGTGCAGCGCGCCAGGGAGGCCGCGCTGGCCAGTGCGGGGACCCGCGCATGAGGGTATTGGTCGCGATGAGCGGCGGAGTCGATTCCTCGGTCGCCGCCGCGCGCATGGTTGACGCCGGACACGATGTCGTCGGCGTGCACCTCGCGTTGTCGTCCGCGCCGGGCACGTTGCGCACCGGGTCGCGGGGGTGCTGCTCCAAGGAGGATGCCGGCGACGCCCGGCGCGTCGCCGATGTTCTCGACATCCCGTTCTATGTATGGGATTTCGCGGATCGCTTCAAGGAAGAGGTGATCGACGATTTCGTCGACTCCTACGCCCGCGGCGAGACGCCCAACCCGTGCGTGAAATGCAATGAGACGATCAAGTTCTCCGCGCTGTCCGCGCGGGCCCTGGCCCTCGGTTTCGACGCGGTGGCCACCGGCCACTACGCCCGGCTGTCCGACGGCCGGCTGCGCCGCGCCGTCGATACCGACAAGGACCAGTCCTACGTGCTGGCGGTGCTGACCGCAGAACAGTTGCGCCACGCCGTCTTCCCGATCGGCGACACCCCGAAGTCGGAGATCCGTGCCGAGGCGGCCCGCCGTGGGCTCGCGGTCGCCGAGAAACCGGACAGCCACGACATCTGCTTCATTCCCTCCGGTGACACCCGCGCCTTCCTCGGCGCCAAGATCGGCATCCGGCCCGGCGCGGTGATCGACGCAGGGGGGACCGTGCTCGCCGAACACGAGGGTGTGCACGGCTTCACCATCGGCCAGCGCAAGGGCCTGGGCATCGCCGGTCCCGGCCCCGACGGTCAGCCGCGCTACGTCACGGGCATCGATGCCGTCACCGGCACGGTGCGTGTCGGCCCCGCCGAAGATCTCGATGTCCGCGAACTTGTCGGCGACAAGCCGGTTTTCACCGCAGGCGTCGCGCCCGGGGGACCGGTAGCGGGTGTCATCCAGGTGCGCGCACACGGCGGGCTTGCCGCGGCCGTGGTCGACGTCGCGGACGGCAGGCTGATGGCCGACCTGCGCGAACCGCTGCGCGGGGTGGCACCGGGCCAGACGATGGTGCTCTACCGGCCGGACCCCGACGGTGACGAGGTCATCGCCAGCGCGACCGTCGCGCGCGCGTGAGCGTTTTCGCCGCCGCCACCGGGATCGGCTCCTGGCCGGGCGTCTCGGCACATCAGGCCGCCGAGATCATCGTCGGCGAGTTGCACTCGCTGGCGCATGTGGTCGAACTTCCGGGCCGCGGTGTCGGCGCCGACATGATCGGTCGTACCGGTGCGCTGCTCGTCGACATCGGTATCGATACCGCGCCGCGGGCCTACCGCATCGCCGGTGGCCGCAGCGCGGTGCTCCGGCGCGCGGTAAGCCTGCTCAACGAGGACC
Source organism: Mycolicibacterium neoaurum VKM Ac-1815D (assembly GCF_000317305.3). The sequence continues at coordinate 2,206,909 of NC_023036.2, forward strand.
TCGATGCGCTCGAAGAGGCGTGGGAGAAGGCCGGATTGCGTGGGCAGGGCCGCACCGTCAAGGTGCAGGCCGCGGGGCCCATCACGTTGGCCGCCGAACTCGAGCTACCCAACGGTCACCGCGCGATCACCGATGCCGGAGCGCTGCGTGATCTGGCCGGATCGCTGTCCGAGGGCCTGGCTGCCCATCGCGCCGAGGTGGCCCGGCGACTGGACGCCGACGTCGTCGTGCAGCTCGACGAGCCAATCCTGCCCGCCGCGCTGGCCGGCCGGTTGACCGGTGTCACCAGCCTGTCGCCGGTGCACCCGGTCGACGAGCAGCTGGCCGCGGCGCTGCTCGACGAGGTGATCGGCGCCGTCGACGGACCGGTTGCCCTGCATAGCTGCGCCGCCGACCTGCCGTGGATGTTGTTGCAGCGCAGCGCATTGGCCGCGATCTCGGTCGATGCCTCGACGCTGCGGGCAGGCGATCTGGACGGGGTGGGGGAGTTCATCGAGTCGGGCCGCACCGTGTTGCTCGGGGTAGTTCCCGGCACCGCCCCCGCGCAGCGGTGGGTGCCCGAACACGCCGCCGCCGCGGCCGCGGCGGTGACCGACCGGCTCGGATTCGCCCGCACGATCCTGCGGGATCGCGTCGGCATCACCCCGGCCTGTGGACTGGCCGGCGCCACCGAGGGCTGGGCACGGGCCGCCCTTTCGCTGGCGCAGAAGGCGGCCGACGGACTGGCGGCCGATCCCGAAGCGATCTGACCGCCGGCCCCCTCAGCTGCCGCGTAGGTCCTTGCGCAGGATCTTCCCGGATGCCGATTTCGGGATGGCGTCGATGAACGCGACCTGCCGCACCTTCTTGTACGCCGCGACCTGGCCTGCGACGTAATCCATCACGGCCTCGGCGGTGAGGTCGGTATCGGGCTGGGGCACCACGAACGCCTTGGGCACTTCCTCACCGGACTCGGTGTCGACGACACCGATGACCGCGGCATCCGCGATCGAAGGATGGCCGAGCAGAACGGCTTCCAGCTCGGCGGGGGGCACCTGGTAGCCCTTGTACTTGATCAGCTCCTTGAGCCGATCGACGATGAACACGCAGCCGGTCGGGTCCACCCGGGCCAGATCGCCGGTGTGCAGGAAGCCGTCGGCGTCGATGGTCTGCCGGGTGGCCTCCTCGTTGTTCAGATAACCGGCCATCACATTCGGCCCCTTGAACCACAGTTCGCCGGTGTCGGACAGGCCCGACTCCGGGAGCCCGATCTCGGCGCCGGTCTCCGGGTCGATCAGCTTGCTCGACGAGTTGGGCACCGTCCAACCGCACGAACTCATCGGTGCGCTCGTGCCGAGCGCCTCCTTGCCGCCGTCGAACGGGGTCAGGTGGCTCACCGGGCTGAGTTCGCTCATGCCATAGCCCTGCACCAGCGGGGTGCCCAGTCGGGCGGTGACGGCCTTGCCCAGTTCCTCGTCCAGCGGTGCGGCGCCGGACATGATGCCGTGCAGCGAGGACAGGTCGTAGTCGTCGACCAGCGGATGCTTGGCCAATGCCACCGCGACCGGTGGGGCGATGAAGGCGTGCGTGCACTTCTGCTCGGCGATGTTGGACAGGAACTCGGTCAGATCGAAGCTGGGCATGATGACCAGTTGCGCCCGTGCGTGCAGGGCGGCGTTGAGCAGCACCGTCATGCCGTAGATGTGGAAGAACGGCAGCACCGCCAGTACCCGGTTGCCGGCGGTCATCTTCTGCAGCGGGCGGATCTGGGCGACATTGGCCACCAGGTTGCGATGGGTCAGCATCACTCCCTTGGGATTCCCGGTGGTTCCCGAGCTGTAGGGGAGCACCGCCAGATGCGTGGCCGGATCGAATTCGACGGTCGGTGCGGCGTGGCCGGCACCGAGCAGGTCCGCGGCGTTGGGATGCCCGTCGGCATCGGCCCCGGGGCCGTCGAGCACGACGACCGCCGACGGGTCGAGGCCCGCACCCTGTGCGCCCTGTACGGCCTGCGGCTTGAGCGCCGAGATCGTCACCAGCAGTGCGGCTTTGGAGTCCTTGAGTTGTTTGGTGATGTCATTGGCGGTGAACAGCGCATTGATGGTGGTCGCGGTGGCGCCCGCCCGCAGGATCCCGTGGAACGCGACGGCGAAGGCCGCGCTGTTGGGGGCGAGCAGGCCGACGACGTCGCCGGGTCCGAGACCGCGGTGGGCCAGCGCGCCGGCGAAGGCGTCGATGCGCCCGATCATCTCGCGGTAGGTGGTCGGGGTGTTCGATTTGGTGTCCAACAACGCGACCTCGTCGAGCACCGCCGGATCGATATCGGCGAAGAGGTAGTCGTAGACGCTTGACGTGGGAATCTGCACCTGGGGGAAGGGGCTGTCGATACTCATGGTGTCGCCTATCTCATCATGACTCGCCCGCTCGTGTGGGCGGCTCGCGCGGATGATCGCCAATCGCTGTGATACCGGCGGTACCGCATAACGTACAGTGTCGTGATGCCCGTCGTCACAGACAGCCCGCCCGATCTTCCCGGCGTCGAACACCGCTATGTCGACCTCGGTTCGGGCGTCCGGATCCATGTCGCCGATGCCGGTCCCGCCGACGGTCAGCCGGTGATGTTCATCCACGGGTTCCCGCAGAACTGGTGGGAGTGGCGCGAACTCATCGCTCCACTGGCGGCCGACGGCTATCGAGTGCTGTGCCCGGACCTTCGCGGGGCGGGGTGGAGTTCGGCACCGCGGGATCGCTATCTGAAGAACGATATGGCCGATGATCTTGCCGCGGTCTGCGATCGTCTCGGCGTGGGCCCGGTGAAGCTCGTCGCCCACGACTGGGGCGGACCGGTGGCCACCATCTTCATGTTGCGCCACCCGGCGAAGGTGGCGGCGTTCATGGGGATGAACACCGCCGTGCCGTGGCTCAAGCACGACCGGGAGGCGATCCTGAACTTCTGGCGCATGTGGTACCAGGTCCCGATGATGCTGCCGGTGATCGGGCCACGCGTCATCGCCGATCGCAAGGCGCGTTATTTCAACCTGCTCGGACCGTGGGTGGGTGGGCAGTTCCAGACACCGCCCGCCGATATCGCGTTCTACGTAGACTGCATGCGTCGTCCCGGCTACGCCGAGGCGGGCTCGCGCTGGTACCGCACGTTTCAGCGGCGGGAGGCAATCCGTTGGCTGCGCGGCGAATTCGACCACCACAAGGTGAACGTCCCGGTGCGGTGGCTGCACGGCACCGACGACAAGGTGCTGACACCGGAACTGCTGCGGGTACTGCCCGAACACTGTTCGGACTTCGAGCTCGAGCTGGTGCCCGGCGTGGGGCACTGGATCGTCGAACAATGTCCCGAGCTCGTCCTCGACCGGCTGCGGACGTTTCTGAAGACCACTTAAGATCGGGCGGATGAGGTTGTCCGCGCTGGATCTGGCGACGCGCAAGTTCTGGCGCGCGACCGGCCGGGAGGTCGACCCGCAGGGTGACGAGTCATGGCTTGCCGCCCCGATGGGCGTCGCGGGCTGGATGCAGGCCGAAGCGGTCCGGCGCGGCGGAACGCTGGTCGACGACGACCCCGACGCGGGCCTGCAGCCGTCGCTGTCGGTGCTGGCGGGGCCGGGCTTCGATCCCGCCGTGGTGCACCCGGTGATCCATGACTTCTATACCCGCACCGCCCGATGGCGGATGGAGGTGTGGAGCAGTTGGTCCCCGCTGTTCTGGCCGGCCGGTGAAGCGGTGTCACGGCTTTTCGGCAGGCGAGTGCAGCAACTGGCGCTGCCGATGCGTCCGCTGGACGTGGCCTACGGCATGGACGGCAGGGTGTCGGTGATCAGCGATGCCTCCGGTGACCAGGCCGCCGCGGCGTGGGTGCGCACCCTGCGCCGCAGCGGTGACACGGTGTTCAGCGGATGTTACTCGCGCGCAACGCTTCCCGGTGCGCGACGGCCGAGTGTGCACGTCGCCTTCCCGCTGGAGGACGGCAACCTGCAGGTCTTCCTGCAGCCGCAACACCGGCCCGGTGGCGGTCTGCGCCTGGTCTCGCCGGCCGGTTCATGGGGCACCGACGGCGCCTACATCCTGGTTCGTGACCGCGGCCGGCATTTCGCCCGCCGGGTGCCGTTGCACGAGACGTTCGATCTCTACCTCGACGACGAGGCGGTGTTGCGCACCGACCACGTGCTGAGGATCTGGAACATGCCCGCGGTCCGGTTGCACTACAAGTTGGAACGCCACGGGACGTAACCGGTGCGACCGTTCCAGAACCCGTGCTCGGACAGCGGCCGAAACCGGTAGGTGGCGAATTCCCGGTGGAAGTCGCGGCGGCGCCGTTCGGTCATCGCGTCCGCATGGCGGCCGGGGTGCTCGATCCCGGCCGGCGCCCGCCCGTGGACCATATCGGTCATCGACTGCACCGACCGCCAGATCGAGAAGGTCGATACCGATCGCGGCGGGCGCATCGCGGCCAGCGCCAGCGTGGCATCGGGATGATCGCGCACCAATCGCTCGACCGGGCGGCCCCACGACAGGAAGCGCGGCAGTTCCGGCAACCGCATCCGGGCCAGTGTGACGGCGACGACGGGCTCGTCATCCTCCCAGCGGGTGGTCTGCGGGCGCAGATCAGACAGCTCGCTCACCGTGGACCAGCGGCGCAGGAAGGTCATCCGGACATGCCAGCCGGCGCCGAACCAGCCACCCTGCGGACCGGTCAGGAAGGCCTCGACGGCTGCCTCGTCGTCCCAGCGGGCAAACATCGCCATCCGGCGTAGCTGCATCCGCTCGGGGGACAATGCCGGCGCGCCCAACCGCATCAGGGCCAGGCACTCGGCGTGCCGCAGACCGTCCACCACCGGCGGCCGCCGCAGCAGCGGCATGCTCACCCGCGCGGGCATCTGGGCGAGGTGAAACGTGAAGATCCCGGTCATCGCGCGTCGAGCTCGCGGATCAATCTCTTGGCCGCCACCAACCGGAACGATGCGTCGACCAACTCCCGCACCTCGTTCCAATCCACCTCTGTCGCCGTGAGATCCAGGCCCAGCCAGCCGAACGGGCCCATGTAGGCGGGGAAGAAGAACCGGGCGTCCTGTTCCAGCGAGCGCCGGTCGGACTCGTCGACCTTGATCAACAGTGAGTAGGGGTAGACGATCATCCCCGCGTCGGATTTACGGCTGCCGCCGTACATGGCGAACATCTTCGGAGCGCAGAACACCGGTCGGCCCCAGGACACCTTCTCGAAGGCCTCCGGGAAGCCGAGGGCCACTCTGCGCAGCTCGGCCAACCCGAAATCATCGTCGGAGAACACGACCGGATGCGGCACAGGTGATGAGTTTAATCGCTCGCTGCCCCACCTCCGGCGCCCTTTTAGCTGGTGGGCCGGAGCCGTCGGTGCCCTGGACTAACCTGACCAGAGTGAGCTCACCGGATGCAGAGGCGCGTGGTCGCTGGCAGGAACTTGCCGAGGAGGTGCGTGGGCACCAGTTCCGGTACTACGTCAAGGACGCCCCGGTCATCTCCGACGCGGATTTCGACGTACTGCTGCGCCGCCTGGAGGCGCTCGAGGAGCAATACCCCGAACTGCGCACCCCGGATTCGCCCACGCAACTGGTCGGGGGTGCCGGCTTCGCCACAGATTTCGCCGCGGCCGATCACCTGGAGCGGATGCTCTCGCTGGACAACGCCTTCGACACCGACGAACTGTCGGCGTGGGCGGCGCGGTTGGGTGCCGAGATCGGTACCGAGATCGACTATCTGTGCGAGCTCAAGATCGACGGTGTCGCGTTGGCGCTGGTGTACCGCGACGGTGTGTTGGTGCGCGCCGCCACCCGCGGCGACGGCCGCAGCGGTGAAGATGTCACCCTGAATGCCCGCACCATCGACGATATTCCCGAACGACTCACCGGCACAGACGAATTCCCCGTTCCTGCGGTGCTCGAGGTGCGCGGCGAGGTGTTCTTCCGGGTCGCCGATTTCGAGGACCTCAACGCCGGTCTGGTGGCCGAGGGAAAGCCGCCGTTCGCCAACCCGCGCAACAGCGCCGCCGGATCGTTGCGCCAGAAGAACCCCGCGGTGACCGCGCGGCGGCGGCTGCGCATGATCTGTCACGGTCTCGGCAAGGCCGAGGGGTTCACCCCGACCTCGCTGCACGATGCCTACCGGGCGCTGGGCGGCTGGGGGCTGCCGGTGTCCACCCACACCACCCGGGTCCGCGGCATCGCGGCGGTCGCCGAACGCATCGCCTATTGGGGTGAACACCGCCACGACGTCGAGCACGAGATCGACGGCCTGGTGGTCAAGGTCGACGACGTGTCGCTGCAGCGCCGCCTCGGTGCCACCTCGCGGGCCCCACGCTGGGCGATCGCCTACAAGTACCCGCCCGAGGAGGTCACCACCAAACTCCTCGACATCCGGGTCAATGTCGGACGCACCGGACGGGTCACCCCGTTCGCCTACATGGAGCCGGTGAAGGTCGCCGGGTCCACCGTCGGGCTGGCCACCCTGCACAACGCATCCGAGGTCAAGCGCAAGGGTGTGCTGATCGGTGACACGGTGGTGATCCGCAAGGCCGGCGATGTCATCCCCGAGGTGCTCGCTCCGGTGGTGGACCTGCGTGATGGCAGTGAACGCGAATTCGTCATGCCGACGCATTGTCCGGAGTGTGGGACTGCCTTGGCGCCAGCCAAGGAGGGCGATGCCGACATCCGTTGCCCGAACACCCGAACCTGCCCGGCACAGTTGCGCGAGCGCGTTTTTCACGTCGCGGGCCGGGGTGCGTTCGATATCGAGGGCCTCGGTTATGAGGCGGCCAGCGCGCTGCTGCAGGCGGGGGCCATCACCGACGAGGGCGACCTCTTCACGCTGACCGCAGACCAATTACTGCAGACCGACCTGTTCACCACCAAGGCCGGTGCACTCTCGGCCAACGGTAAACGGCTGCTGGCCAACCTGGACAAAGCGAAGTCCCAGCCGCTGTGGCGGGTGCTGGTCGCCCTGTCCATCCGGCATGTCGGCCCCACCGCGGCCCGCGCGCTGGCCGGCGAGTTCGGCAGTCTCGACGCCATCCGGGCGGCCTCGGAGGCGGAGCTGGCCGCCGTCGAGGGTGTCGGGCCGACCATCGCCGCCGCCGTCATCGAATGGTTCGACGTCGACTGGCACCGCACCATCGTCGACAAATGGCAGGACGCCGGCGTGCGCATGGTCGACGAGCGGGACGCCGGTATCGAGCGCACGCTGGAGGGCTTGTCCATCGTCGTCACCGGCTCGCTCACCGGCTTCTCACGCGACGAGGCCAAGGAGGCGATTCTGGCCCGCGGTGGCAAGGCCGCCGGATCGGTGTCGAAGAAGACCTCCTATGTCGTCGCCGGTGACGCGCCGGGCTCCAAGTACGACAAGGCGATGGAGCTGGGTGTGCCGGTGCTCGACGAGGACGGGTTCGTGAAGCTGCTGAGCGAGGGGCCGGAGCCGACGGACGAGTCCTAGCGGTATCCCTGCCGCATGTCCTCGACGATGCGCGGGTTCTCCAACGTCGAGGGCGGCAGCACCCGCGGCGCGTTGTCCGGCGGAAAGACCGTCGCCGCGCGCAACACCTCCGGTGTCATGAAGCGCAATGCCGGCGCATCGGCGGGCAGCGTGGGCTGAGGTGCCGATGCGCCATACCTCGCCAGCGCGAAACCCCAGTCGCCGAAGGTGGGGACGTGAACGTGATAGGGCGTCACCGCGAAACCGGCCGCACCCAGCGTGGACACCGTCCGCCAGAATGCGTTCGGCGTCGAGAACGGGCTGCCCGACTGCACCACCACCAGCGCATCGGGGGCGAGCACCCTGGTGAGCATGGCGTAGAACTCGACCGAGTACAGCCGGCCCAGGACCGGATTGTCGGGATCGGGCAGATCGATGATGACCGAGTCGAAGCCACCTGCCGGCCGCACGGTGGGTTCGCGTAGCCAGGTCATCGCGTCGTCGATGATCACCTGCACGCGAGGATCGTCCAGCGCGCCGCCGTTGGTATCGCGCAGCGGACCGCGGGCCAGCTCGATGACCGCCGGGTCCAGTTCCACCTGCACGATGGTCTCGACGCGGGGCATCCGCAGCAATTCGCGGGCGGCCAGGCCGTCGCCACCGCCGAGGATCAGTACTGCCCGTGCGCCCTCGCCCACGGCGGGATAGACCAGGCTTTCTGTGTAGCGGTATTCGTCACGCGTCGAGAACTGCAGCCCGCCATCGAGATACAGCCGGGTGTCGGTGCCGCGGCGGGTGACGACGATCTCCTGATAGGCCGATTGTTGGTAGGCGATGATCGGGTCGGCGTAGAGCCGCTGCCGGGTGGTGGTCTGGATACCGTCGGAAGCGACGATCAGCGCGGTCAACGTCACCGCGGCGGTGGTCAGCACGGCCAGCGCCGCGCCGAGCTGGCGACGACCGATGATGCTGCGCAGCAGGAACACCGAGACCACCGCGGCGGCAGCCAGATTGATCATCCCGGTGACCGCGGCGCCACGGATCATCCCGAGCTGCGGCAGCACCAAGAAGGGCCAGGCGAGTCCGCCGATCAGCGCGCCCAGATAATCCGCGGCGTTCAGGTTGGCCAGCACCCGACCGGCGTCGGCGGCACCTGCGGTTCGGCCGCGCTGTAACAGCGTCATCAACAGCGGGACCTCGGCGCCCACCAGGGTGCCGATCAGTGCCGTGCCCAGCACCAGGATCCACAATCCGTCCCCGATGAACGAGAACGCCACATACATTGCGGCAGCGGATAATCCACCGATGAGGCCGAGTAGGGTCTCCACCGCGATGAAGGTGATGGCGGCGTGGCCGAGGAAAGGTTTGACCGCCAGCGCGCCGGCGCCGAGGGCGGCCACGAACCCCGCCACGATCAGCGAGGTCGCGACGATACCGCCGCCGTGCAGGCTGGTGGACAGCGTCAGCAGGGCCAGCTCGTAGATCAGCCCGCAGGCCGCGCAGGCCGCCACCGCGGCCAGCAGCAATGCCCGCCATCGGGTGGTGGTCATGACAGCGCGGCGGCGTTCACCCCTCCCACCGCCAGCAGGATCACCGCGGTGGCGATGGCACCGGGGTGCAGCTTCTCGTCGGTGATCAGGTCGCGGAACCGCCCGGGTACCAGCGCCTCCAAGACGAGCAGCGCGGCGGCCTGCAGCACCACGGCGACAAGTCCGTAGACAAGGGCGTCGATCAGGCCCTGCCCGAGCTGGGCCGAACTGCTCATGATGGCCACGGCTGTCACCAGTGACAACGACCCGTACATTCCGCACGCGACGGCGACCGCGTTGGGGCGGTGTTGGACGAAGATGTGCTCGCGCAGGCTACCCGGCGTCAGCAGATCGGTCAGCAGGAACCCCGCGCCGAACACGATGATGCCGACGACGAAGTACAGCACCGCAGCGACCACGTTCTGCGTCAGGCTGGTCGCGTCGACAGAGCCGAACTCCACGGCAAGGATCGACGGCGCCGCCGTCGAAAGGTCGGACGTACCCATCGGTCCCATCGGTTCTCCTACTTCGTTCCGCCGGGTCCGCCGGAGCTACCGCCCGCGCCGCCCGCTGGTGAGCCGGGGGTGAACCCCGGGCCAAGGAAAATGAATCCGCCGCCGCTGTACCGGGCGTTGGTGTCTTCGACCCGGATGCTGCACGGGTACCGGCCCTCGGGGCCGACGGTGACGATATCGTCGTTGTAGCGCAGATACTCGGTGCCGCGATCCGATGCCCGCGCCTCGGGTGCGTGGTAGTCGGCGATATCGTCGGCCACGGTTTTGGGTGACCCGCTGCATTCGTAGCGTCCGTTGCCGCCGTCAGCGGAGTACTGTCGGTATGTTTCCCGCACGTGGTTGCGAACATCCTTGTTCTGCAACGCGATTCCGCTGATGAGCAGCAGCACTCCGAGTGTGCCCAGCAGTGCGGAGAAGCCGAACAGTGTGTTGCGCGTCATGGCCGCCAACGGCTTTCGGTGTGCACGATCATGCCGCCGGCACCGCCCTCGGGATAGAGATGCCAGGTCTGCCACCGCCACCCGGGACCGTCGGGTTCGGCGCAGAGCGCCGTCAGGGCGGCGTCGTCGCCGGGGAAGCTGCCGCCCAGCCAACCGATCTCGTACTCACAGCGGGTACGCAGATCGGCGGCGATACGTCGGAAGGACTCCTCATCGTGCACGACCGTGTCGGACATCATCCGGTAGCCCGGGCGCTCCGCGGCGGCAGGCAGGTGCGTGCTGTCGCCGAAATGGTGGCAGGACACCTGCTCACAGAACGGTCCGACGGTGACGACATGGGATGCGCCGAGCACTCCCAGCACCAGATCGGCACCCGTGGGGTGCGCCAGCGTGGCGCTTGCCAGGACACTCGGCGCCGGCGTATTCAGCGCCAGCCGCAGGTTTGCGCCGCTGACATCGGCGGATGGCACGTGGAGTCGGTACAACGGCAAGGGAGTGCCTACGTTCCTGCCGCGGGAGCCGGGTAGACGGTCAGTTCGCCGGCGCGCACCCTGGTGCCGTAGGACACTTCCCACGGCATCTCCGGGGCCCATCGCTCATAGCCGAGCTTGGCGCCATCGGCTCCGGTGTAATCGACGTAATCCATGTCCCCGCCGGCAGGCAGCCCGGTGGTGCCCTCGGTGGTGTAGGAAGCACGGCCGTTCTCGTCGACGGTGAACGTCACGCCGTCGACGGTCACGCTGCTGCCCGGCTCGGCGGGCAGCCCGACCCGCTTGTGCCACCACATCAGTTCCAGCCGGCCCTCGTCTTCTTCGACGCTGAACCAGACCGGCGGTTCATCGGCCTTGCCCTCCAACAGGTGTTCCCACCAGACGAACGGGCCTTCGCGCAGCGTCACCGAACCGCGCACCACATAGTCGGTGCCGCCGTGGCTGATGATGGCTCCGGGTCCGAGCTGGCGCGGACCGAACGTCTCGGTCTGCGAGGCGAAGCGCATCGGATCCTCGCGTGCGGCAGGCTTCTTCGGCGTCTTGGGCTTGCTGCGCGCGACGAGGAAGACGATGACGGCGGCGAGGATGAGGACGATGGCCAGGACGATCAGCAGTTCTCCCACGCAAGACCTTTCATCGGATCACCGGCAGTCGGGACGCATTTCCACCGTAACAGCCAGGCGTACAGCCGACTCTCAGCTTTGTGTCGGTCCGGGTCAGCGCAGGATGGTCGCGACGATGCCGGCCAGATAGCCCAGCCGAGCCACCTCCGACGGGCGGAAATCAGGGCCGCCGGCCCGACCGAGCAGCACCGCGGTGTTCGGGTCACCCAGGGGCGCGGCCGCCAGCGCCATGTCGATATCGCGCCAGACCCGCGGCACCCAGTCCGCGGTCCCGTCGAGTGCCTCGGCGTGCTGCAGCGGTAGCCACGGCGCACTGGCGGCCTGGGTCTCCGGCGCACCGGAACTCCCGACGACGCGCTCCACCCCGTTGTCGGAGCCGTCGGAGCGGACCACGGTGCACCAGCCCACACGCAGCACCTTGGGCGCCTCGTCGGCGAGAACCTGCAGTTTGTCGTGGCGGCCGTGGGCGGCGGCGATGTGGTCGACGAGCTCGAGTTCGCGGTGTGCCTCCAGCAGCCCGGTATGCGGCCGCACGCTGTCGACGTAGACACCCTTGATGTGCTCGGCGGCGGTGATCAGCGCGTCGGGCATGGCGCCGGGCGGCAGCTCGACGACCAGATCGTCGATCGCGTAACCGGCCCCGCGCTCGACCACGTCGAGGGACAGGATGTCGGCGCCGACCGAACCGAGGGCCACGGCGAGGGACCCGAGGCTGCCCGGTCGGTCCTCCAGCTGGACCCGCAGCAGATAAGACGGCACGGCGAACACCCTGTCACAGGGATCGGGCCGCGGCGATTCGGCCCGAGGGTCACGACTAGGCTTGAGCGCCGTGTCCCAGATTTCCCGAGACGAGGTCGCCCACCTGGCGCGCCTGGCCCGGCTCGCCCTGACCGACGGTGAACTCGACAGTTTCGCCGGCCAACTCGATGCGATCCTGGGCCATGTCGGCCAGATCCAATCCGTCGACGTCACCGGTGTGCAGGCCACGGACAACCCGCTGACGAGCGTCAACGTGACCCGCCCGGATGCCGTCGTGGCCGGGCTGAGCCAGGACGAGGCGCTGGCTGCGGCGCCGCGGGCCGAGGACGGCCGGTTCGCCGTGCCGCGGATTCTGGGGGAGGCCGAATAATGGGTACCGACTTGATCCGCGAAGACCTCATTCGCGAAGACGCCGCCACCCTGGCCACCCGGATCGCCGCCAAAGAGGTGTCTTCGACCGAGGTGACCCAGGCGCATCTGGACCAGATCGCCGCCACCGACGAGCGCTACCACGCATTCCTGCACGTCGGCGCCGAGCAGGCCCTGGCCGCGGCCGCCGAGGTGGACGCCAAGGTCGCCGCCGGTGAGCAACTGCCGTCCGCCCTGGCCGGGGTCCCGCTGGCGCTCAAGGACGTGTTCACCACGACCGATATGCCGACCACCTGCGGATCGAAGATCCTGGAGGGTTGGAACTCGCCCTACGACGCGACGGTCACCGCGCGGCTGCGTGCGGCGGGTATCCCGATCCTTGGCAAGACCAACATGGACGAGTTCGCGATGGGCAGCTCGACGGAGAACTCGGCCTACGGACCGACCCGCAACCCGTGGGACACCGACCGGGTACCGGGCGGTTCCGGCGGAGGCAGCGCGGCCGCGTTGGCCGCGTTCCAGGCGCCGCTGGCCATCGGTACCGACACCGGTGGTTCGATCCGGCAGCCGGCCGCGCTCACCTCGACTGTCGGCGTCAAACCCACCTACGGCACGGTGAGCCGCTTCGGTCTGATCGCGTGTGCGTCCTCGTTGGATCAGGGCGGACCGTGCGCGCGCACCGTCCTGGACACCGCGCTGCTGCACCAGGTGATCGCCGGGCACGACCCGCGCGACTCCACCTCGGTCGATGTTCCGGTGCCCGATGTGGTGGCCGCCGCCCGTGCCGGCGCGTCCGGTGACCTCAAGGGCGTGCGTGTCGGTGTGGTCAAGCAACTGCGTGGTGACGGTTACCAGCCCGGCGTGCTGGCCGCGTTCAACACCGCGGTCGACCAGCTGACCGCGCTGGGCGCCGAGGTGATCGAGGTGGATTGCCCCCATTTCGACCACGCGATGGCCGCCTACTACCTGATCCTGCCCTCGGAGGTGTCCTCCAACCTGGCCCGCTTCGATGCCATGCGGTTCGGTTTGCGAGTCGGTGATGATGGCACCCACAGCGCCGAAGAGGTCATGGCGCTGACCCGGGCCGCCGGATTCGGTCCGGAAGTGAAGCGGCGCATCATGATCGGCACCTACGCGCTGTCGGCTGGGTACTACGACGCCTACTACAACCAGGCGCAGAAGGTCCGCACGCTGATCGCCCGTGATCTGGAGCAGGCATACGAGAAGGTGGACGTGCTGGCCACCCCGACGACCCCGTCGACCGCCTTCCGGCTGGGGGAGAAGGTCGACGATCCGCTGGCCATGTACCTGTTCGACCTGTGCACGCTGCCGCTGAACCTGGCCGGGCATTGCGGGATGTCGGTGCCGTCGGGACTGGCGGCCGAGGACAATCTGCCGGTCGGGCTGCAGATCATGGCGCCCGCGCACGCCGATGATCGGCTCTATCGCGTCGGCGCGGCCTACGAGCAGGCGCGGGGAGAGCTGCCCACCGCGCTCTAGGGGGTCTAGGGGATCAGTCCAGGATCCGGCGCGCCACATTGGTGCTGACGAGGTCGAGCAACTCGTCGGACCGGCCGGCCATGATGGTGCGGATCGCGTAGAGCGAAAAGCCCTTGGCCTGTTCGACGGTGATGGCCGGCGGGATGGACAGTTCCTGGCGTGCGGTCACCACGTCGATGAGTGCGGGCCCGTCGTGGGCGAAGGCATCGGTGAGGGCGGCCTCCAGGTCGCCGGGCTGCTCGACCCGGCGACCGAACAGTCCGAGCGATCGGGCGACGGCGGCGAAATCGGGATTGTGCAGGTCGGTGCCGAAGGTGACGATCCCGGCCGCCTTCATCTCCAACTCCACGAAGTTCAACGAGGAGTTGTTGAACACGATGACTTTCACCGGAAGTCGGTTCTGCGACAGCGTGATGAGCTCACCGAAGAGCATGGTCAGGCCACCGTCGCCGGCGAAGGCCACCACCTGCCTGTCGCGATCCACGGTCTGGGCACCGATGGCCAACGGCAGCGCACACGCCATGGTGCCGTGGTTGAACGATCCCAGCAGTCGCCGGCGGCCGTTCATGGTGAGGTAGCGCGCCGCCCAGACCACCGGTGATCCCACGTCCACGGTGAACACCGCGTCCTCGGCGGCGAGCCGATTAGCTACGGCGGCAAGGTGTTCGGGGCGAATCGGGGTGCGATCACGATCATTGGCCGCCAGCTCGTCGAGCCGGCGCCGGGTCTTGGCGTAATGGCGTAGCGAACGGTCCAGATGGGTGCGATCGCTCTTGGGGGTCAGCAGGGGCGTCAGCGCGGGCAGGGTATCGGAGACGGATCCGACAAGGGGCAGATCGACGTGGGTGCGCCGACCGATATTGCGGCCGCGGATGTCCAGCTGGATCACCACCGCGTTCTCGGGATAGAACTGCCGGTACGGAAAGTCGGTGCCGAGCATCAGCAGGACCTCGGCCTCCTTGATCGCCTTGTAGCCGGAGGCGAAGCCGAGCAGCCCGGTCATCCCGACGTCGTAGGGGTTGTCGTATTCGACGAATTCCTTACCGCGCAAGGCATGCACGACGGGAGCCTGCAGGGTGGCGGCCAACCGGACGAGATCGTCGTGGGCCCCCTCGGCGCCCGCGCCGGCCAGCACGGTGATCTTATCCGATCCGTTGAGAATCGTTGCTGCACGCAGCAATTCGTCATCCGTCGGGCGGGTGATCGAATGGGTGGCCAGCACCGGGGCGACCAGGGCATCGGTCTTGTGCAGGAACACCTCACCGGGGACCACGACGACGGCGACCCCGTTCTCGGCGATGGCCGCCCGCATCGCCATCCCAAGCACCCTGGGCGCCGATTCGGCCGTGGTGACCAGTTCGCAGTACACACTGCACTCGCGGAACAGCTCCTGCGGGTGGGTTTCCTGGAAGTATTCCGACCCGATCTCGGACTGCGGGATGTGCGCAGCGATGGCCAGCACCGGAACCCGGGAGCGCTGGGCGTCGAACAACCCGTTGATCAAGTGCAGGTTGCCCGGTCCGCAACTGCCGGCGCACACCGCAAGCCGGCCCGTCAGCGCCGCGTCGGCGGCCGCGGCGAATCCGGCTGTCTCTTCGTGGCGTACGTGTTCCCAGCTGAATCCCTCGGCGCGCCGGATGGCGTCGGTGAGTCCGTTCAGGCTGTCTCCGGGAAGACCGTAGATCCGGGAGACACCGCCGGCGTACAGGGTGGAGATGACGTGGTCTGCGACAGTCGTCATGACATCACCCTATGGTGGGATTCGGCTCGTCGCCGAGAAGTCATCAGTTCGACATGTCGATCAGCAGGAACACCGCGGGTGCCGGAATCTCACACGTTGCGCGGTGGCCGCGCCGCGCTGCGCCGAAGCTGGCAAGATCATGTGCATGCGGATCGGAGTGCTGACCGGAGGCGGCGACTGCCCAGGCCTGAACGCGGTGATCAGGGCGGTGGTGCGGACCAGTGATGCGCGCTACGGCTCGTCGGTCGTCGGATTCCTCGACGGCTGGCGTGGCCTGTTGGAGGACCGCCGCGTCCAGCTCAAGAACGATGACCGCAACGACCGGCTGCTGGCCAAGGGCGGCACCATGCTCGGCACCGCACGCACCAATCCGGACACGCTGCGCGCCGGATTGCCGCAGATCAAGCAGACCTTGGAAGACAACGGCATCGATGTGTTGATCCCGATCGGTGGCGAGGGCACGCTCACCGCGGCGAGTTGGCTGTCCGAGGAAGGGGTGCCCGTCGTCGGCGTGCCCAAGACGATCGACAACGATATCGATTGCACCGACGTGACTTTCGGGCATGACACGGCGCTCACCATCGCCACCGAGGCCATCGACCGGCTGCACAGCACCGCGGAATCGCACCAACGGGTGATGCTGGTGGAGGTGATGGGCCGTCATGCGGGTTGGATCGCCCTGAACGCGGGGCTGGCCTCCGGTGCGCACATGACCTTGATCCCCGAGCAGCCATTCGACATCGAAGAGGTGTGCAGGCTGGTCAAACAGCGCTTCCAGCGCGGGGATTCGCATTTCATCTGCGTCGTCGCCGAAGGTGCCAAGCCTGCCGAGGGCACGATGCAGCTCCGCCAGGGCGGGATGGACGAATTCGGGCACGAGAAGTTCACCGGGGTCGCCCAGCAGCTCGCCCTTGAGGTGGAGAAGCGCATCAAGAAGGATGTCCGCGTGACGGTGCTGGGCCACGTCCAGCGTGGCGGCACCCCGACCGCCTACGACCGGGTGCTGGCCACCCGCTTCGGGGTCAACGCCGCCGACGCCGCGCACGCGGGGGAGTACGGGATGATGGTGTCCCTACGTGGTCAGGACATCGGTCGGGTCCCGCTGGCCGATGCCACCCGCCAGCTCAAGTTGGTGCCACAGAGTCGCTACGACGACGCGGCCGAATTCTTCGGCTAGGTCCCGTACCTGGCCTCGCGGCAGGCCGATGCCGGGCTGACACTAAAATCAGCTGTCATGACCACTTCTGTTGCCGAACTCGCCGACTACGACGACGTCATCGCCGAGTTCGACCCCGTGATGGGCATGGAAGTGCACGTCGAGCTGTCCACGGCGACCAAGATGTTCTGCCCCTGCGCCAACAAGTTCGGCGCCGACCCCAACACCCAGGTCTGCCCGGTGTGCCTCGGCCTGCCCGGCGCGCTGCCGGTGCTCAACCAGGCCGCCGTCGAGTCGGCCATCCGGATCGGACTGGCGCTCAACTGTGACATCGCGCCGTGGGGCCGGTTCGCCAGGAAGAACTACTTCTACCCCGACCAGCCCAAGAACTACCAGATCAGCCAGTACGACGAGCCGATCGCCATCGACGGCTACCTCGACGTCCCGTTGGAGGACGGCAGCACCTGGCGCATCGAGATCGAGCGGGCGCACATGGAGGAGGACACCGGCAAGCTGACCCACCTGGGCAGCGACACCGGCCGCATCGCGGGCGCGACCACCTCGCTGGCCGATTTCAACCGGGCCGGCGTACCGCTGATCGAGATCGTCACCCGGCCCATCGAGGGCACCGGTGAACGTGCCCCGGAGATCGCCCGTGCCTATGTCACCGCATTACGCGACCTGCTGCGCGGGCTCGACGTATCCGATGTGCGGATGGACCAGGGCTCGATGCGCTGTGATTCGAACGTGTCGCTGAAACCCAAGGGCAGCAGCGAATTCGGCACACGCACCGAGACCAAGAACGTCAACTCGCTCAAGAGTGTCGAGGTTGCCGTCCGCTACGAGATGCGCAGGCAGGCCGCGGTACTGAAATCCGGCGGGACGGTCACCCAGGAGACCCGTCACTTCCACGAGGACGGGTACACCACCGCGGGCCGCAGTAAGGAGACCGCGCAGGACTACCGGTACTTCCCCGAGCCCGATCTGGAGCCGGTGGCTCCGCCCGCCGAGCTGGTGGAGCGGCTGCGCGGCACCATTCCCGAATTGCCGTGGTTGTCGCGCAAGCGTGTTCAGCAGGAGTGGGGCATCTCCGACGAGGTGATGCGCGACCTGGTGAACAACGGCGCGATCGATCTGGTGGCGGCCACGGTGGCCAAGGGCGCGTCCAGCGAGGCCGCGCGCGCCTGGTGGGGCAACTTCCTGGTGCAGAAGGCCAATGAAAGATCAGTGGCCGTGTCCGATTTGCCGATCACCCCGGCTCAGGTCGCCGCGGTGGTGAAGCTCGTCGACGACGGAAAGCTCTCCAACAAGCTGGCCCGCCAGGTCGTCGAGGGTGTGCTGGCCGGTGAGGGCGAGCCCGAGCAGGTGATGAACGATCGCGGACTGGTGGTGGTCCGCGACGACTCACTGATCCAGTCGGCCATCGATGACGCGCTCGCCGCCCAACCCGATATCGCCGAGAAGATCCGCGGCGGCAAGGTGGCTGCCGCCGGCGCGATCGTGGGCGCGGTCATGAAGGCCACCAAGGGTCAGGCCGACGCCGCACGGGTGCGCGAACTGGTGCTCGCCGCCTGCTCCTAGCGGGATTTCGGTGAGGTTGCGTGCGGCCGCCGCACGCAACCTCACCGAAGTCGCTAGGTCTTGTCCGCGTTCTGGCGGGGGAATCCGCCGCCGGACGGGAACAACGGGAAGACGACATCGTCGAGTTTCTCGGCGTCACCGGATGTCTTGTTGACCGTCGCGCCCCAGATGTTGCCGTCGGGGGAGACCGCCAGCGCCCAGGCGTGACCGTGCTGGTCCTGCCGGACCACCTCCGGTTCACCGGTGACCGCGCCGGTCTCGGGCGCCAGCCGCAGGGCCACGGTCTGCTTGGTGTTGACCAGATTGACCAGCACCGTGCCGTCCAGCGCGGCGCATCCGGCGACACCGGGGCGGTCCGGCCAGGTCCAGACCGTCGACACCACCGAGTCCTTGGTGATCTTCTGCATCCGGTCCGCCGACGGGGTGCGATCGGTGATGTAGAGCGCACCGTCGGACGGGTCGACACACATGCCGCCGCCGGAACCCATGCCCGACAGTGCGGTCGTCGTCGGGGCCTGGTTGACCGTCGTCGGCTGCTCGATGCGCAGGACCTTGCCGGCCAGCGACGCCGGATCTGCAGCCTGGGCGGAGTTGCCGGCGTCACCGGTGAGCACCAGCAGGGTGGTCGGGCTGGTGAACTTGAGCGCACCGGCATTGCCGACCGCGCCCTTGGGGATGCCGGTCAGGATCGGCTTGGGGATGTCGCCGTCGGCGATGCGGATCACCCGGTTGTCGGTCGGGGTGCTGACATAGGCGTACATCAGTCGATCTTGGGCATAGGTGGGCGACTTGATGATGTCGAGCAGCCCGCCGTCACCCGATGGATCGACCGGGATGGTCATCTTGACCACCGGTTCGGCCTTCGTCGAGACCTCCTTGACCACCCCGGTGGTGCGCTCGGCCACCAGCGCCGACTGGCTGTCGCCGCCCATGATCAGGCCGCTGGTGCTCTCCAGGCAGCCCTGCATCACACCCGGTGCCGGGCAGGCCTTCGGGAACGGTGTCCCGGGCAGCGGCGGCGGAGGCTCCGGCTTGGTCTGGGGCGGCGGCGCCATCTGGGGTTCGGTGGTGAACGGCTGGGACTGTGCGTTGTCGAACCGCGCGCATCCAGAACCCGCCAGCAGCACCGCGCACAGCACCACGGCAATCCGCGTCGGTCCGCCCAATGTCATGCTGGCCAGGTTACGGATCGTCGCGCGGTGCGCGCCACGAAGGTCGGTCCAAGGCCTGGCGTGTCCCTACTCCGCCGCGCAGATCCACCGCGGGGGCGCGACGCCAGTGTCACAACTCGGCAACAGTGCAGATAAGGTACGTGGCGGACCGCGCCAATGCGTGGTTCTGCAGCAACTTGCCCCTACGCTTGTTTTCGTGACCGCTGAACCGCAGAACATGACCGACTGGCAACGGCCCGCGTCGGCGCAGTTGGTCGACCCCGAAGACGATCTTCCCTCGTCGACCTACGGGGGCGATTTCGAGACCACCGCCATTCCGCGGTATGACACCGACGGCGGGGCCAAGGCGGACCAGTCCGGCTTTGCGCTGCTCAACGATCCCGAGCCGCTTCCCTATGTGTCGCCGGCCGCCCCCAACCCGTATGCCAGCGCCGCGCCCGCGGTCCCGACCGAGATCGGTCCGCACGACGCCGAACAGCAGATCCGCATCGCGGGTCGCCGCGGCACGCTCGACCTGGGGCTGCTGTTGCTGCGGGTGGGCCTGGGCGCGCTGATGATCGTGCACGGGCTGCAGAAGGCGTTCGGTTGGTGGGGCGGTTCGGGCCTCGGTGGCTTCGAGGGATCGCTTTCGGAGCTCGGCTACCAGCATGCCGGGGTGCTCACCTATGTCGGCGCCGGCGCGCAGATCGGTGCCGGCCTGCTGCTGGTGCTGGGACTTTTCACTCCGCTGGCCGCCGCGGCTGCGCTGGCCTACCTGGTCAATGCCCTGCTGGCGTCCATCGCCGCACAGCAGAACATCGGCTTTGCCGACTTCGTGACCGCCACCGGTCTCGAACATCAGGTGGTGCTGGTACTGCTTGCGGCGGCACTGACACTGACCGGCCCGGGCCGCTACGGTTTCGACGCCGGACGAGGCTGGGCCCGACGCCCGTTCGTCGGCTCGTTCCTGGCGCTGTTGCTGGGCGTGGGGCTCGGAATCGGCATGTGGGTGCTGCTCAACGGCGTCAACCCGCTGGCCTGACCTTCCCTCCGCGAACAGACGCGTGTACCCCCGAAAGTGGATCTTTTCGGGGGTACACGCGTCTGTTCGCGAGGAGGTCGAGACCTACTCGTAGGGGTTGGGCACCCGGCCGCCGCTGGCCGCCGTCAACAGCGGCAGCGTCGCGAATGTGACAGCGGGCAAGGTGATTTCGTTGCCATCGGTCAGTCGCGCCTTGGCCCAGGACGAGCGGGTGAACCGCAGACCGTCGATATCGGTCCATGGCACGGTGGTGCTGCTCAGCATGGTCCGGGCGGTCACCTGCTCGCGATCGGCCACCGTGCGGTAGCGCGCGATCACCGCCGAGGCCAGCACCGGAACCGCGATCAGCACCCAGCTCCAGCTGGGCAGGGCGTAGATCAGCGCGAAGATCCCCAGGGTCATGAAACCGACGGCGATATGGGCCATCGGCGAGATACGGATGACGAGCGGGGCGGGCTGACTCACGCCGCACATTCTCGCATCGACCCCGGCGCGGCCCGCGGGGCGCGGGGGCAATTTGACCTTTGAGCAGTGCGGGGACTACCGTCGCAGCTTATGTACAACCCGGACGAGCTCGTAGTAATTGGTTGGCGCGTTGATGCCGCGCTAGCTCTCTGCCGGGCTTAGCCAACAGCATCGACGCGCCAACCCTCGTACAGCGGACTCCGCTGACGGGGGTTTTTTGCTGTCACAGGACAAAACAATTTCCCACCACCAGCAGTATCAACCAGAACCACAGAGGAAAAAGTGAGCGCACCCACCACGCGACCGCCGGAGCAGACGCAGCGCACCAATGGCGTCAAGGCCTCGACCAAGGCGGAGCAGAAGGCCAATGTTGTTGCCCCCGAGCAGATGACCGGTGCGCAGTCGGTCGTGCGGTCGCTCGAGGAGATCGGCGTCGAGGTGATCTTCGGTATCCCCGGTGGTGCGGTGCTCCCGGTCTACGACCCGCTCTACGACTCGGTGAAGCTGCGCCACGTGCTGGTGCGCCACGAACAGGGTGCCGGGCATGCTGCCAGCGGCTACGCCCACGCCACCGGCAAGGTCGGCGTCATGATGGCCACCTCGGGCCCCGGCGCGACCAACCTGGTCACCCCGCTGGCCGACGCGCAGATGGACTCCATCCCGGTGGTGGCGATCACCGGTCAGGTCGGTCGCAGCCTGATCGGTACCGACGCCTTCCAGGAAGCCGATATCACCGGCATGACCATGCCGATCACCAAGCACAACTTCCTGGTTCGTGACGGTGACGAGATCCCGCGCGTCATCGCCGAGGCCTTCCACATCGCGCAGTCCGGCCGTCCCGGCGCGGTGCTGGTGGACGTGCCCAAGGACATCCTGCAGGGGCAGTGCACCTTTGCCTGGCCGCCGGTGATGGATCTGCCCGGGTACAAGCCGAACACCAAGCCGCACAGCCGCCAGGTGCGCGAGGCCGCCAAACTGATCGCCGAGGCCCGTAAGCCGGTGCTCTATGTCGGCGGCGGCGTGATCCGCGGCGAGGCGACCGACGAACTGCTGGAACTGGCCGAGCTGACCGGAATACCGGTGGTCACCACGCTGATGGCGCGCGGGGCGTTCCCGGACAGCCACCCCCAGCACATGGGCATGCCCGGCATGCACGGCTCGGTGTCGGCGGTGGCGGCGCTGCAGAAGAGCGATCTGCTCATCGCGCTGGGCACCCGCTTCGATGACCGGGTGACCGGCAAACTGGACTCGTTCGCGCCCGACGCCAAGGTGATCCACGCCGATATCGACCCGGCCGAGATCGGCAAGAACCGGCATGCCGATGTGCCGATCGTCGGCGATGTGCGCCACGTGATCAACGATCTGCTCGACGTGCTGCGCCGCGAGGGCACCAACGCCGCATCGCTGAAGCTGGACAACTGGTGGGAGTACCTGTCGAGCATCAAGGCGACCTACCCGCTGAGTTACGGTCCGCAGAGCGATGGCAGCCTGAGCCCGGAGTACGTCATCGAGAAGCTGGGCCAGCTGGCCGGGCCCGAGGCGGTCTACGTTGCCGGCGTCGGCCAGCACCAGATGTGGGCTGCGCAGTTCGTCAAGTACGAGAACCCGAAGACGTGGCTGAACTCTGGCGGGCTGGGCACCATGGGCTACTCGGTGCCCGCGGCGATGGGCGCCAAGTTCGGCCGTCCCGAGGCCGAGGTGTGGGCCATCGACGGCGACGGCTGCTTCCAGATGACCAACCAGGAACTGGCGACGTGTGCCATCGAGGGCGCACCCATCAAGGTGGCGCTGATCAACAACGGCAACCTGGGCATGGTGCGGCAGTGGCAGACGCTGTTCTACGAAGAGCGGTACAGCCAGACCGATCTGGCGACGCACTCGCGCCGCATCCCGGATTTCGTCAAGCTCGCCGAGGCGCTCGGATGCGTCGGATTGCGTTGTGAGCGAGCCGAAGACGTCGAATCGGTGATCCAGCAGGCTCGTGAGATCAACGACCGACCGGTGGTCATCGACTTCGTCGTCGGTGCCGATGCCCAGGTGTGGCCGATGGTCGCCGCAGGCACCAGCAATGACGAGATCCAGGCCGCGCGCGGCATCCGTCCGCTGTTCGATTCCGAGGAAGGGCACGCCTGATGAGCGCTTGCGCGAAAAGAGGAAGGGCACGCCTGATGAGCGCTTGCGCGAAAAGAGGAAGGGCACGCCTGATGAGCGCTTGCGCGAAGAGGAGACAACACTGATGACGACCTCCATCCACACCCTGTCGGTGCTCGTCGAGGACAAGCCCGGTGTGCTGGCTCGCGTCGCCTCGCTGTTCTCCCGGCGTGGCTTCAACATCCAGAGCCTGGCCGTCGGCGCGACCGAGCAGAAGCACCTGTCCCGGATGACGATCGTCGTGCAGGTCGAGGACTTTCCGCTCGAGCAGGTGACCAAGCAGCTCAACAAGCTGATCAACGTGATCAAGATCGTCGAGCAGGACGAGGAGCAGTCGGTCTCTCGTGAGCTGGCCCTGATCAAGGTGCGCACCGATGCGGCCACCCGCAGCCAGGTTATCGAAGCGGTTAATCTATTCCGGGCCAAAGTGGTGGACGTGTCCACCGAGTCACTGACCATCGAGGCCACCGGGACCCCGGAGAAGCTCGAAGCGTTCCTGCGAGTGCTCGAACCGTACGGGATCCGGGAGATCGTGCAGTCCGGGATCGTGTCGCTGGCGCGTGGGCCGCGCGGCATCGGTACTGCCAAATAGCTTTCATACGAGAAACAAACAGAAGGAAAATCCAACGTGGCAATCGAACTGTTCTACGACGACGACGCGGATCTGTCGATCATTCAGGGCCGCAAGGTCGCGGTGATCGGCTATGGCAGCCAGGGCCATGCCCACTCGCTGTCGCTGCGCGACTCGGGCGTGCAGGTCAAGGTCGGCCTCAAGGAGGGCTCGAAGTCCCGCGCCAAGGTCGAAGAGCAGGGCCTGGAGGTCGACACTCCAGCCGAGGTCGCCAAGTGGGCCGACGTGATCATGGTGCTCGCGCCCGATACCGCACAGGCCGAGATCTTCAAGAATGACATCGAGCCCAACCTCGAAGACGGCAACGCGCTGTTCTTCGGGCACGGCCTGAACATCCACTTCGGGCTGATCAAGCCCGCCGAGAACATCACCGTCGGCATGGTCGCCCCCAAGGGCCCCGGTCACCTGGTGCGTCGTCAGTTCGTCGACGGCAAGGGTGTGCCCGCGCTGATCGCCATCGCCCAGGATCCCAAGGGTGAGGGACAGGCGCTCGCGCTGTCGTACGCCGCCGCCATCGGTGGCGCACGCGCCGGTGTCATCAAGACCACGTTCAAGGAAGAGACCGAGACCGACCTGTTCGGTGAGCAGGCCGTGCTGTGCGGTGGCACCGAGGAACTGATCAAGGCCGGGTTCGAGGTCATGGTCGAGGCCGGCTACGCCCCGGAGATGGCCTACTTCGAGGTGCTGCACGAGCTCAAGCTGATCGTCGACCTGATCTACGAGGGCGGCATCGCCCGGATGAACTACTCGGTGTCCGACACCGCCGAGTTCGGTGGCTACATCTCCGGCCCGCGCGTCATCGACGCCGACACCAAGGACCGGATGCGCGCCATCCTCTCCGACATCCAGGACGGTTCGTTCGTCAAGCGTCTGGTGGCCAATGTCGAGAACGGCAACACCGAGCTCGAGGGCCTGCGCAAGGCGAACGCCGAGCACCCCATCGAGGTCACCGGCAAGAAGCTGCGCGACCTGATGAGCTGGGTCGATCGGCCGATCACCGAAACCGCCTGACCCCTCTTCGCGATTTGTGGAGTCTTACCCGTGGCCATCACGGGTAAGGCTCCACAAATCTTTTCAGGGGGTTGCCTCGTGGCCGTCGCGTCCCGCGGTCCGCCGGTCCTGTTTCATCTCCGCCTCGAAGACGTGCCGGCGGCCGTCCATCAGTTCGTCGCGGACGCGCTTCTCGTGCGAGCGCAGCAGCGACCAGTAATCGTCGTCGAACTCCTCGACGATCTGGAAGGTCCAACGCCCCTGCAGGACGTTGCGGCCGACCATGTCCTCGGTGAGGCGGTCGGCGATATCGGTGTGCCCGGCCTCGCGCAGGGCGTCGGCGGCCTCGCCGAGCAACAGGTCGGCATGGCCCATCAGTTGGTGGAACGAGTAGAGGTGCCCGCGCGCCCGCTCCACGTATTCCAAGGCCTCGGAGACCTTGCCGACGGCTTCGACGGTGTCATCGGAGGCGCCGTCGGGGCGGGAGTGCGCCGCATCGACCGATTTCACGACGACCGCTTCTTCAGCGATTCGGGTTTGTGCACGGCGTCCTTACCGGTTTTGTCGCTGCGCACTTTGTACTGTGGCTCGTCCTTGGTGGCACGCACCGTGCGGCCGGCGGTCTCGGTGTCGGAGGTGATCTTCTTCTCCACGGTGCCCGGCACGGTGTTGCCATGGCTCTGCCAGGACACCTTGTCGCCCTTTTTCAACTCTTTGCTCATACGGGGCGGTGTACCCGGGCGCGTTATCTCTCACTCACGGCGACAGCGGCGGCAGCTCCCGGATCCCGAACTCGCGCTTGAGCACCGTGCGCGCCGCGTAGTATCCGGCCATACCGTGCACGCCGCCACCCGGGGGAGCGGCCGACGAACACAGGTACGCCTTGGGAATCGGGGTGGACCACGGATTCCAGCGCGGGGTGGGGCCGGCGATCGCGCTGCGCATGTTGTTGCCGCCGACGCCGATGTCACCGCCGACCAGGTTCGCGTTGTGATCGGCCAGCCGGGAAGCCGGCACGCTGCGCACCGCCACGACGATGTCGCGGAACCCCGGGGCGAATCGCTCGAAGATGTCGGTGACGGATTCGGCCATGTCGACGGTCGAACCCGACGGCACGTGCGCATAGGCCCACAGCGGTCGGCGTCCCTGCGCGTCGATCCGGCCCGGGTCGGCCAGATGCGGCACGGCGGCCAGCACCATCGGCCATTGCGCATGCCGGCCGGCGGCGATCTCCTTCTCGGCCAGCGCCATCTGGGCGCGGCCGCCGCCGAGATGCAGCGTCGGCGCCTGCGCCAGCCGAGGATCGCGCCATGGGATCTCGCCGGAGAGGACGAAGTCCACCTTCGCGACACCGGGGCCATAGGCATAGTGCCGCAACGCCTTTGCATAACGTGGCGGCATCGAGGTGCCGTAGATCGACAACAACGCCGTCGGCGCGGTGTCGTAGAGGACCACGCCGCCCGGGGGTGCGGTGACCTTCTCCCCGAGGATCAACTCCCCGCCGTGGTCCAGCAGATCGGCGATCAGCGCGTCGGGGATGGCCTGGGACCCACCGACCGGTATCGGCCACCCCACCGAATGCCCCAGGGTGGCCAGCATCAGCCCGGCGCCCGCGGCGACCAGTGAAGGCATCTGCGAAATCGTATGTGCGGCAACACCGGTGAACAACGCGCGGGCGTCCTCGCCCTGCAGGGTGTTCCACAGCGGGCCGCCCTGCAACAGCAGCCGCGGCGCCACCTTCAGTGCGGCGGGAATCGAGGGCGGAAGGGAACGCTTGTCGCCCAGGATCAGCCCGACGACGTCCTCGCTGTCGGAGGCCAGCGGGCCGAGCAGCCGTTTCCACGAAGCACCGTCGGATAGTTCGGCGGCGGTGCGGTCGATGTCGTGGTAGCCGATCGCGGCAGGCCCGTCCGGGAGCGGATTGGCATACGCGATCTCGGGCACCGCCAATCGGACGCCGCGCGCCTGCAGGTCGTAGGCGGCGAAGAACGGCGACGCCAGTGCCAGCGGATGCACGGCCGAGCAGATGTCGTGTGTGACGCCGGAGTACTCGGGGTCGGGCAGGGTGCGGGCGCCGCCGCCCGCGGTCGGCTGCGCCTCGATGACCCGCACGGACAGGCCCGCCCGGGCCAGGATGACAGCTGCGGTCAGCCCGTTGGGGCCGCTTCCGACGACGGTGACGTCCACGCCACCAGTAGACAACATCGCCCGGGGTGTCTGCTCGTTTCGGTGCCGACCATTTGGGACTGTGGTAGCGCCGGACCACCGTGGCGTCTTCGGCGCAAAGGGCACGCACTAGGCTGTAGCGCCGTGAGTCTTCCCGTTGTACTGATCGCCGACAAGCTTGCCGAGTCGACCGTCGCCGCCCTGGGTGACCAGGTCGAGGTTCGATGGGTGGACGGTCCGGACCGGCCGAAGTTGCTGGCCGCCATCGCCGATGCCGACGCCCTGCTGGTGCGCTCGGCCACCACCGTCGACGCCGAGGTCATGGCTGCCGCCCCCAAGCTCAAGATCGTCGCGCGGGCCGGCGTCGGCCTGGACAACGTCGACGTCGAGGCCGCCACCGCGCGCGGTGTGCTGGTGGTCAACGCCCCGACCTCGAACATCCACAGCGCCGCCGAGCACGCGCTGGCGCTGCTGCTGTCGGCGGCCCGCCAGATCCCGGCCGCCGATGCCACCCTGCGCGAGCACACCTGGAAGCGCTCCTCGTTCTCGGGCACCGAGATCTTCGGCAAGACCGTCGGCGTGGTGGGGCTCGGCCGCATCGGCCAGCTCGTCGCCGCTCGGCTGGCTGCTTTCGGCACCCACGTCATCGCCTATGACCCCTACGTCTCGACCGCTCGAGCCGCCCAGATCGGCATCGAACTGGTCGGACTCGACGAGCTGCTGGGCCGCGCCGATTTCATCTCGGTGCACCTGCCCAAGACCAAGGAGACCGCGGGCCTGCTCGGCAAGGAGAACCTGGCCAAGACCAAGCCCGGCGTCATCATCGTCAACGCCGCCCGCGGTGGCCTGATCGACGAGCAGGCGCTGGCCGACGCCATCACCAGTGGGCATGTGCGCGCCGCCGGCCTGGACGTGTTCGCCACCGAGCCGTGCACCGACAGCCCGCTGTTCGAGCTGCCGCAGGTCGTCGTCACCCCGCACCTGGGTGCCTCCACCGCGGAGGCCCAGGACCGCGCCGGCACCGACGTCGCCGCCAGCGTTAAGTTGGCGCTGGCCGGTGAGTTCGTGCCCGATGCCGTCAACGTCGGCGGGGGAGCCGTCGGCGAAGAGGTCGCGCCCTGGCTGGACCTGGTGCGCAAGCTGGGCCTGCTGGTGGGTTCGTTGTCCGACGCAGCGCCGGTGTCGCTGTCGGTGCAGGTTCGCGGCGAACTGGCCGCCGAAGACGTCGAGATTCTGCGTTTGTCGGCGCTGCGCGGACTGTTCTCCGCCGTCGTCGACGAGCAGGTCACCTTCGTCAACGCGCCCGCACTGGCCAAGGATCGTGGCGTCACCGCCGAGATCAGCACGGCCAGCGAGAGTCCCAACCACCGCAGCGTGGTCGACGTGCGCGCGGTCTACGCCGACGGCGCATCGCTCAACGTGGCGGGCACCCTGTCGGGCCCGCAGCTGGTCGAGAAGATCGTCCAGATCAACGGCCGCAACCTCGATCTGCGTGCCGAGGGCTACAACCTGATCGTCAACTACACCGATCAGCCCGGGGCGCTCGGCAAGATCGGCACCCTGCTCGGCGGCGCCGAGGTCAACATCCTTGCCGCGCAGATGAGCCAGGATGCCGGCGGTGACAGCGCCACCGTCATGCTGCGCGTGGACACCGATGTGCCCGAAGATGTGCGCGCCGCGATCGCTTCGGCGGTCGGCGCCACCACACTGGAAGTGGTCGACCTGACATGAGCTCGCTGAAGAATCTTGCGGTCATCGCCGGCGACGGCATCGGTCCCGAGGTCATCGACCAGGCGCTGCGGGTGCTGGACGCGGTGCTGCCCGGGGTGCAGCGCACCGAGTACGACCTCGGCGCGCGCCGCTACCACGCGACCGGTGAACTGCTCACCGCGGAGACCATCGAGGAGCTGCGCGGGTACGACGCGATCCTGCTCGGGGCGATCGGCGATCCGTCGGTGCCCAGCGGTGTCCTGGAGCGCGGTCTGCTGCTCAAGCTGCGCTTCGCCCTCGACCACCACGTGAACCTGCGTCCCGGTCGGCTCTATCCCGGTGTATCCAGCCCGCTCTCGGGTGTCACCGGCATCGACTTCGTGGTGGTCCGTGAGGGCACCGAGGGTCCTTACACCGGTAACGGCGGCGCACTGCGCGTCGGCACGCCACACGAGGTGGCCACCGAGGTCAGCGTCAACACCGCGTTCGGGGTGGAGCGGGTGGTGCGCGATGCGTTCGCACGTGCGCAGGCCCGCCGCAAGCATCTGACCCTGGTGCACAAGACCAATGTGCTGACCTTCGCGGGCAGCCTGTGGTCGCGGGTGGTCGCCGAGGTGGGCGCCGAGTACCCCGATGTCGAGGTGGCCTACCAGCACATCGACGCCGCGACCATCCACATGGTCACCGATCCGGGTCGTTTCGACGTCATCGTCACCGACAATCTCTTCGGCGACATCATCACCGACCTGTCGGCCGCGGTGTGCGGTGGTATCGGCCTGGCCGCCAGCGGCAATATCGATGCGACGCGCACCAATCCGTCCATGTTCGAACCGGTACACGGCAGCGCCCCCGATATCGCCGGGCAGGGCATCGCCGATCCGACGGCCGCCGTGATGAGCGTGGCGCTGCTGCTGGCCCACGTCGGCGAGGATGACGCCGCGGCGCGTGTCGACAAGGCCGTTGCCGAGCATCTGGCCACCCGCGGTGCGGCAACGTTGTCGACGGCCGAGGTCGGCGACCGCATCCTTTCGCTGCTGTAACCGCGCCGAAAGGCAGTCCGGGTGGCCGGTTTTGCGACACTGCGCCGACAGTGCCGGCTGTTCGCGATCGGTTCGACGTTCTTCGCCGTGGCCACCATGCCCGGTTTTGCGACGATGGCGGGTGCCGGCGCGTCGAATGTGCTGTGTTTCGTCGGATCCTGGTTCTTCACGACGGCGGCCTGGATGCAGCTGCGCCTGTCCGACCGCGGGATCGGATGGTGGTCGGCGGCCATCCAGTTCATCGGGACCGTGCTGTTCAACCTCAGCACCGGGGCGGCGGTCTCGGTGCACACCATCCACGCCGAACGACACGATGTCTGGGTTCCGGATGCCGCCGGGTCGGCGGCCTTCCTGATCAGTGGGATCCTGGCGGTCCTCACGGTTGGCTGGTGGGCCCCGAAATCCGTCGACTGGCAGGTGGGTTGGATCAATCTGCTCGGCTGTGTCGCGTTCGGTATATCGGCCGCGGGGGCATTCGTGACGACGGCCGGGGTGACCGCCGACGCCTGGCTTGCCAACCTGGGCACCTTCGTCGGCGCGCTGTGCTTTCTCACCGCGGCGTTGTTGCCGCCCCAAGCCCGGCGAGCCGGGGGTACCTCCCGCTCGCGGGGCAGCGCCAACCCCCCCTTTTCTGGCTGAGAAGGGGGAGTTGGCGTTTGTTCGGGAAAACTGCCTACGAAACGCCGGCCAGTGTGTCGGCCGTCGAGAGTGCCTGGGCGACACCGGAGACGATCGAGGCCAACCGGATGGCTTCGAAGATGGCGGTGCGCTCGACACCTGCGTCGCGCAGCACGGTCTCATGCGCCGACAGGCAGTGGCCACAGCCGTTGATCGCCGATACCGCCAGCGACCACAGCTCGAAATCTTCCTTGGCCACACCGGGGTTGGCGATGATGTTCATCCGCAGGCCGGCGCGGAGATCATCGTAGCGACCGTCGAGTTGGCCCTTGGTGCGGTAGAAGACGTTGTTCATCCCCATCACCGCGGCCGCACCGAGCGCGGCGTTGTAGGCCTCACCGGACAGGACGTCGAGGGCGTCCTCGGCTATCTCGCGGAGCAGACGCTGCGACTTGGTCGCCGCCGCGGTGGCCACGAACGCACCCCAGAGCTGCTGCTCGGTGAGCTCGGTGGTGCGGGCGATACTGCCCAGGTTGAGCTTGAGATCCTTGGCGTATTCGGGGAGTGCTTCCTTGATGTTGTCCAGGCTCATGCTCAGACCGCCTCTGCCAGCAGTTCGCCGGCATCGATCGTCGGGTCACCCTTGCGCCAGTTGCAAGCGCACAGCTCGTCGGACTGCAGGGCATCGAGCACTCGAAGTACCTCGTCGACGTTGCGCCCCACCGAACCCGCGGTTACCGACACGAACTGGATCTCGTTGTTGGGATCGACGATGAACGTGGCCCGGTCGGCCACCCCGTCAGCGTTGAGCACGCCGGTGGCCGTGGCCAGTTCACGCTTGAGGTCCGAAACCATCGGGAATGGAAGCTTCTTGAGCTCGTCGTGCTGAGCGCGCCACTGGAAATGGACGAACTCGTTGTCGACCGAGACGCCGAGCACCTTGGCGTCGCGGTCCTCGAACTCGTCGTTGAGCTTGCCGAAGGCGGCAATCTCGGTCGGGCAGACGAAGGTGAAGTCCTTGGGCCAGAAGAACACGATTCGCCACTTACCCTCGTGGTCGGCGCTGGTGACCCGAGTGAAGTAATCGTCGGGCTGCTTGGCATCCACCTTGCTCAGGTCGCCGCCGATGACCGCGGTCAGGTCGTATGCGGGGAATTGGTCGCCGATTGTCAGCAAGGGCATCGAACACTCCTTTATCTGGAATAATTCCAATGTGCATGACCATTGTGTCCCGTGGCGACACGGCACGACAAGTCCGGCGCGGGTGATGGTCGACACAGCCCGTTGGGCCGAGGCAGCGCCCAAAGTTCTTCGGATTTGTGCTATTTCGCGGCGGCGGGATCGTCGGTGGTGGCGGGCACCAAGGGATAGGCGGCCACGGGGAACAACGCGCAGACGGCGAACGCCAGCGGAAAACCGGCCACCGATATCAACGCGCCGAACAGTGGGGAAGCCACTGCCGTGGCCAGGTGCTGGCTGGTGTTCTGGGTGCCCAGGGCGCGCCCACTCCAGAACGGGCCGGCGATCTCGGCGATGGCGGTGAACGCCAATCCGTTATCGGACACCGTCACCAGTGAGGCGAACACCATCAACGCAACACTCAGCGGCGAACCCAGCGCGTCGGTCAGTGCCAGCAGTGCCATGGTGGCCGACGCGGCGGCGGCGATGTAGCGGATCGGCCGGAGCCGGGACCCGATGACGTCCGACCACCTGCCCGCCGCGATGCGCCCACCCGCGCCGAGCACCTGGGCCACGGTCACCAGGGCACCCGCCGAACCGGCCGACCAGTCGCGGTCGGTCATCAGCCAGACGAGCATGAACGTCCACACGAAACCCTGTGGAATGACCAGCAATACCGATACCGCGTGGATCCGCACCAACACCGACGATTTCCGGTAGGGGTTGGCCAGATGCTCCGGCGGCGCATCCGACCGGGGTGGGCGGGGTGGGTCGAGTACGCCGACCGCGCAGATCAGCGCGGACACGACGCACACCACGGCGGGGAACAACAGTGCCGTCGACACCCCGTGGCTTTCGGCGATGCGCGGAATGACCAGGGCGCCCAGTCCGACGCCCAGTGGCGTCGCGGTCTGCCGGATACCCATGGCCAACCCGCGCTGCTCGGGCGGGAACCAGCCGACCACCACACGACCGCTCGCGGAGTTACTGCTCGCGGCGGCCATTCCGCCGAGCAGGAGAAATGCGCCCATGGCCCACAGCGAATCTGACGAAGCCGCGCAGAACGCGAACGTCGCCGTGAGTGCCGAACCGATCGTCAGCACTATTCGTTCGCCGATTTTGTCGACCAACCAGCCCCAGGCGATCAGGGTCAACACCAGCCCGAAGCTGGGCATCGCGGACAGCAGGCCGGCGGAGGCGAGGTCGAGGCCGCGTTGGTCGTGCAGCGTGGGAATCAGGAACGCCACGCCGTTGATGAACACATTGGCGAACGTGGTGGCCAGCAGTGCGATCACCAGCATCGACCATCGGCGGGCGGTGCTGATCGTCGTGGCCATGGCGATCATGCTGCCACGCGGATCCCATTATGTTGAACTTGGTTCTCATTATTTGAGACTCAAGATATGGGCCGTCCCCACTGGATCGGCATCGGGGCCGCTCATTAGGCTGGATGTATGCGTCTAGGTCGAATTGCCAGTCCGGATGGGGTTGCCTTCGTGGTCATCGAAGGCGACTCGACTCACAGTGCGGTGTGCCGAGAGGTCGCCGAGCAGTACCTCTCCCGCAATCCGACCTTCACCGGGCGTAGCTGGCCGCTGGCCGATGTCCGTCTGTTGGCGCCGATCCTCGCCTCGAAAGTGGTCTGCATGGGCAAGAACTACGCCGCCCACGCCCGCGAGATGGGTGGCGAGGCGCCCGAGGATCCGGTGATCTTCCTCAAGCCCAACACGGCCATCATCGGTCCCAATGTGGCGATCCAGCTGCCCGCCGACGCGCATCCGGTTCACCATGAGGGTGAGCTGGTCATCGTGATCGAACGACCGTGTAAGGATGTCCCTGCCGCCAAGGCCGCCGATTACATCCTCGGCTACACCATCGCCAACGATGTGTCCGCTCGCGATCAGCAGAAGAAGGACGGCCAGTGGATGCGGGCCAAGGGGCACGACACCTTCTGTCCGGTCGGACCGTGGATCGAAACCGATGTCGACCCCTCCGGCCTGGACATCCGGACCGAGGTCAACGGCACTGTGCGGCAGGGCAGCAATACCGCGCTGCTGCTGCATGATGTCGGCGCCATCGTCGAGTGGGTCTCTGCGGTGATGACGCTGCTGCCCGGTGACCTGATCCTGACCGGCACCCCCGAGGGGGTCGGGCCGATCGAAGACGGCGACACCGTCAGCATCACCGTCGAGGGCATCGGCACCTTGACCAATCCCGTTGTGCGAAAAGGAAAGTAGCTAATGAGCCATCCCGTCCGGGTGCGTTTCTGTCCGTCACCGACCGGTACCCCGCACGTCGGGTTGGTCCGGACCGCGCTGTTCAACTGGGCCTACGCCCGTCACACCGGCGGCACATTCGTCTTCCGCATCGAGGACACCGACGCCGCGCGCGACAGCCAGGAGAGCTACGAGGCCATCCTGGACGCGCTGCGCTGGCTCGGTATGGACTGGGACGAAGGTCCCGAGGTGGGCGGACCGTACGGGCCGTATCGGCAATCGGAGCGGTCGGAGATCTACCGCGAGGTGATCGCCAAACTGCTCGACGCCGGCGAGGTGTATCCGGCCTACTCGACTCCCGAGGAGGTGGAGGCCCGTCACCTGGCTGCAGGCCGTAATCCCAAGCTCGGCTACGACAATCATGATCGCGACCTCACCGACGCCCAGCGAGCCGAGTTCGAGGCGCAGGGCCGC
This sequence comes from Mycolicibacterium neoaurum VKM Ac-1815D, assembly GCF_000317305.3. The sequence continues at coordinate 2,240,877 of NC_023036.2, forward strand.
AAGCCGGTACTTCGCCTGCGGATGCCAGATGCCGATCTGTCCTGGACCGACCTGGTGCGCGGCGAGACCACCTTCGCCGCCGGCGTGGTTCCCGATTTCGCCATCACGCGTGCCAGCGGGGATCCGTTGTACACGTTGGTCAACCCGGTCGACGACGCCCTGATGAAGGTCACCCACGTGCTGCGGGGGGAGGACCTGCTGCCGTCCACGCCGCGCCAGTTGGCGCTCTACCAGGCGCTGATCCGGGTCGGGGTAGCGGATTTCATACCCGAGTTCGCGCACCTGCCAAGTGTTCTCGGCGAGGGCAACAAGAAGCTGTCCAAGCGCGATCCGCAGTCCAACCTGTTTCTGCACCGCGATCGCGGGTTCATCCCCGAGGGTCTGCTGAACTATCTTGCCCTGCTGGGCTGGGGCATTGCCGACGATCACGATCTGTTCAGCCTCGACGAGATGGTCGCCGCGTTCGACGTGGTGAACGTCAACTCCAATCCGGCGAGGTTCGACCAGAAGAAGGCCGATGCGATCAACGCCGAGCACATCCGGCTGTTGGCGCCGGAGGATTTCACCGCTCGGCTGCGGGCATATCTCGGCGCCCACGGTCACGACACCGGTCTGACCGACGCCGCCTTCGCCGAGGCCGCCGCGTTGGTGCAAACCCGCATCGTGGTGCTCGGCGACGCCTGGGAGCTGTTGAAGTTCTTCGATGACGCGAGCTACGGCATCGACGAGAAGGCGGCGGCCAAGGAGCTCAAGCCCGAGGCGGCCGCGGTGCTGGACGCCGCGCTGACGGCTCTGGAGCCGCTGCCCGAATGGACGACCGCGGCCATCGAGCAGGCGCTCAAGGCATCGCTGCTGGAGGAATTGGAGCTCAAACCGCGGAAGGCCTTCGGTCCGCTGCGGGTGGCGATCACCGGAGCCACCGTCAGCCCGCCGCTGTTCGAGTCCATGGAACTGCTGGGTCGCGAGCGCAGCCTGGCGCGGTTGACTGCCGCGCGGGGTGGGGTGTGAAAGCGCTCCGAAATGTTTGGTAGTCTTCTCGTCGGCCCGATAACCGCCCTGGAGTGATCCTCACGAGTGGGAAACGGTCCGAAAGATGCCTTGACCTGCAGGGATAGGCATCAAATGGGGTATGGTGTAATTGGCAACACTAGGGATTCTGATTCCCTCATTCTAGGTTCGAGTCCTGGTACCCCAGCTGTCCGGGCGATTAGGTTGGCACAAGCTCCTGAGCTATGCTGACCGTCCGGAAGTTGTTCTAGCCCCCGTCGTCTAGCGGCCTAGGACGCCGCCCTCTCACGGCGGTAGCGTGGGTTCGAATCCCATCGGGGGTACAGATGAAGTCCCAGGAGAAATCCTGGGACTTCTTTGTTTCGCGGGTTTGAGGGTCCGCTGTGCGTGACAGCGTCGGTGCCCTCAGAGGAAGCCGATGCCCTTGCGTCCCGGACCCACGGAGGGTTCGGGATCGGCGCCGAGCGTCTTGTCGAGCAGTTCGTGATACACATCTCGAAAATCTGTGGTGGTCTTGAGGTCGCCGTCCTGGAGATCGGTCAGACTCGGCGCGTCACCGTAGAACCCGCCCCGTACCGGCTCACCGACGATCAGAACCGGTCCCGAGGTGCCGTGGTCGGTGCCCTGGGTGGCGTTCGCGGCGACGCGGCGGCCGAACTCCGAATAGATCATCGTCACCACCCGCCGGCCGTAGGCGCTGTTGCGCATCTGTTTGAGAAACGGCACCAGCGCATCGTTGAGGGCGGCCAGGAGGCGCTGCTGGTCGTTTCTCTCGTTGGCGTGCGTGTCGAATCCGCCGAGAGACACCATGTAGACCTTGGTGGGCACTCCGGCGCGCACGCACTGGGCAACCAGCTCGAGATCGTCGGCGAGCTGCCTGCCGAGATCGGTGGTGGCCGTGGCGGGTAGCGGACTGTCGGTGAAGCCGCGGAACGTCTCATCGGTGATCCGATAGGCCTGGTAGTCGGCGCGGACGGCGGCCATGGCCGCGGTGTCTGCGGCGTCGGACGCGCTCATTGCCTGCAGGACGCCGGATATGTCGGTCGGCATCGTCGGGATGGTGGGGGAAAGCCCTGCGGCGGTGCGGTTCTGACCGATCGCCATGGGTGGTAACACGGTGCCGATGTTGACCGCGCGCAGCGGATCGTCACCGGTGGTGTCCAGCCATCGCCCGATCCATCCGGTTGCGGTCGGGTCATCCGGCGATGCGGTCTGCCAGATGTCCATCGAGCGGAAGTGGCTGCGGTCCTGTTTCGGGTATCCGACGCCCCGGACGATGGCGAGGTTGTTGGCGTTCCATGACTCCGCGAGGCCGCCGAGCGCGGGGTTGAGCCCGACCACGCCGTCGAGATCGATCGCGGTGCTCGGTGCGAAGGCCAGATCGGGTCGTGCGTCGTAGTACGCGGCGTCGGTGTAGGGGATCACCGTGTTCAGTCCGTCGTTGCCGCCGTAGAGCGTCAGGATCACCAGGATCCCGGTATCGGCGGGCAACGGCGCAACCTGTGCGCGCTCGAACATCTGCGGAAGCGTGACAGCCGCACCCGCGGCCGCGGCCAGTCCGGCCGCGCCGGCACTGGCCAGGAGGAACTTACGCCTGTTGATATCGCCCACGGGTGATCCTTCCCAACTCCGCTAGACCGTCAGGTATTCGGGCGAGTTGACGGCCGCGACGACGAGTCGTTGCGGGTTGCCTGCCAGTGGCCGCAGCGCCGCGGCGGTGGTATCGGACCATGCGCCGATGCCGAGCAGATACCCGACGGCGTCGATGCGGTCCCCGGTGGGGGCATCCTGCACGGTGGAGTAGTCACCCAGCGGGACGAAACGATCGGCTGCCCAGACCCGTGCGGCCGCACTCGTATTGGACAACCACACCCGGCCCTGTGGCCACCCATCGACATCCGGTGGCGCGAACGGGCGTTGGCCCATCACCTTCAGAACGACATCGCAGGCGGTCAAGGTTTGCGGGCCGTCCAGCGGTACCGACAGCGAGCGCAGCATCCCGATCAACCATTCGACGGGGGTGACCACGGCGGTGCCCGCCGCATCGTCGAACTCGGGATCCGAGAAGATGGCCTTGGTCAACGCCTTGAGGTTCCGGCCGGGGCCGTAGGCGGCCATCAGTCGGTCGGATGCCGCGCGGCTCGGGTTGTCATCGGAGGCCAGCAGGCGCCACAGCTTCGATGTGACGAACCGGGCCGAGGCGGGATGGCGCAGCACGATATCGCAGAATTCGTTGTCCCCGAGGGCCCCGGTGGTTCCCAGGACGGTCTTGGCTCCGAAGTCGTGGTGTTCGCTGACGAGCACCGTGCCGTTCCCCGGGGTGTCGAAGCGACCCGTGAGCGCCCGGGATCCCTCGCGCACATCGCGTTCGGTGTAGCCGCTGTCGTGGCCGAGGGTGAACAGCTCCATGAATTCGCGGGAAAGGTTCTCGTTCGGGGCCTCTTTGGTGTTCCCCAGACCGTCCAGCCACCGCAACATTGCCGAGTCGGTCAGCATGGCGTAGGCGAGATCGCGGAAGTCGCCGAGCGCATGGGTGCGCAGCGTCTGATTCTGGGCGGCCATGAACTCGGCGGCGACCACCTTCTCCGCCGATGTGGCGAAGTGGTTGTGCCAGACGAAGGTGAGCTTCTCGTGCACTGGCTCGCGCACAGCGACCATCCGGCGGATCCACCAGCCGGACAGGTCCTGCATCTGGGTCAGCATGTTGCTGACAAAGGCGGCGGTTGCGGCTTCGCTGGCCGGTAGCGCCGGTGTGGAGTAGGAACCCATCGGCGTCGCCATCGCTCCCGGGTCGGCGGCCGGATCCGATCCGAGTATCTCGTCGAGATGCCGTGCCCGATCCTTGCCGACCACGGCGTCGACCGCACGCCCGGTGGTGCCGAAACCCGACCGCCGCAGCATTCGCGCGGCAGCCTGCCATTGCACTGATTGTGAACCCGTGGTCCAGACCTCCCCCGGCGCGGACTGCGCCAATGGGTAAACGATAAACGGACGGCGATGAGTTTGCTAGAGCCGGCGGGTGAGCGCCTCGGAGGCGGCAAGCAGGTCGGCCGCCCAGCGGGCGCCCGGTCGGCGGCCCATCCGGTCGATCGGACCAGAGACGGAGATGGCGGCGATCACGGCGCCGCGGCCGTCGCGCACCGGAGCGGATACGCTCGCGACGCCGGATTCGCGCTCGGCCGCGCTCTGCGCCCAGCCGCGTTTGCGGACCTCGGCCAAGGTTCGCTCGCTGAACTTGGCGGTGGGCAGGATCGCCTGTTGTGAGGCCGGATCGCTGTAGGCCAGCAAGACTTTGGCCCCGGAGCCGGCGGTCATCGGTAGCCGGGTTCCGACGGGGACCGTGTCGCGCAAGCCGACCGGCGGCTCAAGGGAGGCGACGCAGACCCGCGAATTGCCTTCTCTGCGGTACAGCTGCACGCTCTCTCCGGTCAGTTCGCGCAGTCGGGGTAGCACCGCGGCGCCGGCGGCCAGCAGTGGATCGTTGACCTGCCCGGCCAGTTCGGTCAGCGCGGGGCCCAGCCGCCAGCGTCCCTCGTTGTCCCGGGCCAGCAGCCGGTGCACTTCCAGGCCTGCGGCCAGTCGGTGCGCGGTGGCTCGCGGCAGTCCGGTTCGTTCACACAGTTCGGCCAGCCCGCAGGGGGACTCGGCCACGGTATGCAGCACTCCCACCGCTTTGTCGAGCACGCCGATACCGCTATCCTGTCTCACAGGGAGATACTAGCGTTCCGCATCGTGAGATTGCCAGCCCGTCACGGCGGTACGCCCGAGCCGAATAGAGATATCCATGGAGCAGACGCAGTCGAATTCGCGGCCTCGTACCCTGGCCGAGAAAGTGTGGGAAGACCACATCGTGGCCCGCGGTGCCGGTGAGGGTGCGGCCCAAGAGCCTGACCTGATCTACATCGACCTGCACCTCGTACACGAGGTGACCAGTCCGCAGGCCTTCGACGGTCTGCGACTGGCCGGACGGCCGGTGCGCAGGCCCGATCTGACCATCGCCACCGAGGATCACAACGTTCCGACGATGGATATCGACAAGCCGATCGCCGATCCGATTTCGCGGACCCAGGTGGAAACCCTGCGCCGGAACTGTGCGGAGTTCGGAATACGGTTGCACCCGATGGGCGATGCCGAGCAGGGCATCGTGCACATCATCGGCCCGCAGTTGGGCCTCACCCAGCCGGGCATGACGATCGTCTGCGGTGACAGTCACACCTCCACCCACGGCGCATTCGGTTCGATCGCGATGGGTATCGGCACCTCCGAGGTCGAACACGTCATGGCGACGCAGACTTTGGCACTCAAGCCGTTCAAGACGATGGCGGTCAACGTCGACGGCGAACTGCCCGCAGGCGTCAGCGCCAAGGACATCATCTTGGCGGTGATCGCCAAGATCGGCACCGGTGGCGGTCAGGGACACGTCATCGAATACCGGGGTAGCGCCATCGAATCGCTATCCATGGAGGGCCGGATGACGATCTGCAATATGAGTATCGAAGCGGGAGCGCGCGCCGGGATGGTGGCCCCGGACGACACCACCTTCGAGTTTTTGAAGGGACGGTCACACGCCCCGACCGGTGCGGACTGGGATGCCGCGGTGGCGTACTGGCGACAGTTGCGCACCGACGAGGGGGCCGAATTCGACACCGAGGTGTACCTGGACGCGAGTTCGTTGAGCCCGTTCGTCACCTGGGGCACCAACCCCGGGCAGGGCGTCCCGCTGTCCGCCGACGTCCCGGATCCCGAAATGATGCTCAGTGACGACGAGCGTCAGGCCGCGGAGAAAGCCTTGACCTATATGGACCTTCGGGCGGGTACCCCGATGCGGGACATCCCTGTCGACGCGGTGTTCGTCGGTTCGTGCACCAACGGCCGGATCGAAGACCTGCGGGTGGTCGCCGAAATCCTGGACGGCCGCACATTGGCCGACGGGGTGCGCATGCTCGTCGTCCCCGGTTCGATGCGCGTGCGCGAGCAGGCCGAATCCGAGGGCCTGGGTGAGATCTTCGTCGCAGCCGGTGCCGAATGGCGTCAGGCCGGCTGCTCGATGTGCCTGGGGATGAACCCGGACACGCTGGCCCCGGGGGAACGGTGTGCATCGACATCCAACCGCAATTTCGAGGGCAGGCAAGGCAAGGGTGGTCGCACCCATCTGGTCTCGCCCGCGGTGGCCGCGGCCACCGCGGTGCGTGGAACCCTGTCGTCGCCGGCCGATCTGGCCCCGATTTCCGCCAAGCGCTAGGAGTACCAGGACATGCAGGCATTCCAGACCCACACCGGCATCGGCGTCCCGCTGCGCCGTTCCAACGTGGACACCGACCAGATCATCCCGGCGGTCTATTTGAAGCGCGTCACCCGAACGGGTTTCGAGGACGGTTTGTTCGCCGCCTGGCGCAACGACCCGTCCTTCATCCTCAATCTGGCCCCATTCGACAAGGGTTCGGTCTTGGTCGCGGGTCCGGATTTCGGCACCGGGTCCTCCCGGGAGCATGCCGTCTGGGCGTTGATGGATTACGGGTTCCGGGTCGTCATCTCGCCCCGGTTTGCCGATATCTTCCGGGGCAACGCCGGAAAAGCGGGGCTGTTGGCGGCTCAGGTCTCTCAGGATGACGTCGAACTTCTGTGGAAGTTGATCGAGCAGAATCCGGGCCTGGAAATCACTGTGAATCTTCAAGATCGAACCATCGCCGCTGGAACGGTCATGGTGCCGTTCACTATTGATGACTACACCGCCTGGCGACTGCTGGAAGGTCTCGACGATATAGGCCTCACGCTGCGGAAACAGGATGAAATCGCGGCGTTCGAGCAGCGCCGGCCAAGCTTCAAACCCCGCACTCTGCCGGCCTGAATTCCAGGTTGCCGGGCCCTCAAATATGGCCCGGCAACCGCTTTCTCGAACGCCGGTACCACTACCCAAGTGGGCCAATCGGATTGCCGAATTTCTCTCAGCTACCGCTGAAACTGTGCGTGGCTCTTGGAAATATGCAGCAAATGGGTTTACCGTGTCCTCTAGTCGGTCCAAAGCGGACCACTGGACTTCGGAGGGTTTGCATGAACAAAGCAGAGCTCATCGACGCACTCACAACCAAGTTGGGCACCGATCGTCGACAGGCTACTGCCGCGGTTGAGAACATCGTCGACACCATCGTGCGTGCCGTGCACAAGGGCGAGAGCGTCACCATCACCGGTTTCGGTGTTTTCGAGCAGCGTCGTCGCGCTGCCCGTGTCGCTCGTAACCCGCGCACGGGTGAGACGGTGAAGGTCAAGCCGACGTCGGTTCCGGCCTTCCGTCCGGGTGCCCAGTTCAAGGCGGTTGTCTCTGGCGCGCAGCGTCTCCCGGCCGACGGCCCCGCCGTCAAGCGTGGTGTCGCGGCAGCTCCGGCCAAGCGTGGCGCCGCCAAGAAGGCCGCCCCGGCCAAGCGTGCCGCGGTCAAGAAGGCTGCACCGGCTGCCAAGAAGGCCGCTCCGGCCAAGAAGGCGGCTCCGGCCAAGAAGGCCACCGCCGTGAAGAAGGCGGCTCCGGCCAAGAAGGCCACCGCGGTCAAGAAGGCGGCTCCGGCCAAGAAGGCCACCGTCGCGAAGAAGGCTGCACCGGCTGCCAAGAAGGCCGCTCCGGCCAAGAAGGCTGCCCCGGCCAAGAAGGCCACCGCCGCGAAGGCTCCGGCCAAGAAGGCTCCGGCCAAGAAGGCTCCCGCGAAGCGCGGTCGCCGCTAAGTCGGAACTCAAGTACTGCAAAAGCACCCCAAACCAGATGGTTTGGGGTGCTTTTGCAGTGCGCGGTGAATCTCAGTCCAGGATGCCCAGCGGACTACCCAGATGGTCGGCTGCCACCGGCTTGCCTGCGACCGAGGACAACACCCACGTGCTGCCTTTACGGTTTCGCGACTTGTCCGGGCGCACGGCCCCACGGCCACACCACCAGCTGATCAAATCGGGTATCACCGCTCCCTGGGTGCAGATGACGGGAACCCCTCCGGCACCCGCGATATCGAGCAGACGGTGCCGAGCTGCCTTGCGATCGTCTGCGTAGGCCTCCTCGGTGAAGGTGGATTCCAGTTCGATCTCGACGCCCAACTCCTGAGCCAGCGGTTCGACCGTCTGGCTGCAGCGCACCCTCGGTGCGGCGTGCACCGCGGTGGCCCCGAATGCAAGCAGTTGCGCCACCAACGATTCCGCCTGCGCCCGGCCTTGCTTGTCCAGGGGGCGCTTGCGGTCGTCACCCTTGAACTTCGAGCGTGATCCCGCACGGCCATGCCGCACGATCAGCAACGTCTCGGTGTCGTGCTCGGCCTTGGTGAACCGGCGCAGCACTTTGCGATCGGCCGGGTACTGCAACCGTTCGAGGGCCGCCTTGGGCGGTAACCAGAGCAGCTCGTCGACTTCATCGGCGGCGCGGAACTCGCCGTCGACGGCCTCGGCTGCCCAGTACACGACCCGTTTGGTGGTGTCCTCGATCGGATAGGTGATCACCGACAGGCGTCGTCCGAGCCGCGCGGCGTAACCGGTTTCCTCGCTGAGCTCGCGTACCGCGGTGACGGGGTGAGTCTCACCGGGGTCGACCTTCCCCTTGGGCAGCGACCAATCGTCATAGCGCGGCCGATGTACCACCGCCACCTCGGTGTGCCCGGCTCGATCCCGCCACAACACCGCGCCCGCCGCGTGGATTGTCTTCTTCGTGCGGCGAGTCGGGGTGTCCGACACATCAACTCCTATACGTGGTCATCATCGGGGTTGGCTCGTCACGGCGCACGGTGTCTTGCCATGAGCTCCACCTGATGGTCGCGCACCTTCTGCCCGGGCAGCGGCAACGCGGTCCATCGCCCATCGGCTTGTAGCTCCCAGCACCGGGTTGCCGGATCCATGGTGGACTCGAGCATGTCGTCCAACTGAGCGGTCAACCGTGGATCCTTCACCTGTGCCATCACTTCCACACGACGGTCCAGATTACGATGCATCATGTCGGCACTGCCGATCCAGAACTCGTTGATGGCGCGGAAGTGAATAATTCGCGAGTGCTCCAGGAACCGGCCCAGAATCGACCGCACCACGATGTTCTCTGACAGGCCGGGCTGGCCGGGCCGCAGCGCGCAGATTCCGCGCACCACCACCTCGACCCTGACGCCGGCCTGTGAGGCGCGGTACAGGGCATCGATCACCTGCTCGTCGACCAGCGCGTTGGCCTTCAACCGGATTTGGCCCTGGCCGTTCTCCTGATGCGCTGCTGTCTCCTGCTCGATGCGCCCGATGATCCCCTTGCGCACACTGTGCGGTGCCACCAAGAGATTGCGGTAGGCAACCTTGCGGGAGTATCCGGTGAGCCAGTTGAACAGATCGGTCAGGTCCGCGCCGATATCGGGGGAGGCCGTCAGCAATCCCACATCCTCGTACAACCGTGCGGTTTTCGGGTTGTAGTTGCCGGTACCGATATGGCAGTAGCGGCGAATGGTCGAACCCTCCCGCCGCACCACAAGAGCCGTCTTGCAGTGGGTTTTCAATCCGATCAAGCCATAGACCACATGGACCCCTGCCTGTTCCAGTGCGCGGGCCCATTTGATGTTGGCCTGTTCGTCGAAGCGGGCCTTGATCTCCACCAGTGCGACGACCTGCTTGCCTGCCTCGGCCGCATCGATGAGGGCATTGACAATCGGTGAGTCGCCGGAGGTTCGGTAGAGCGTCTGTTTGATGGCCAACACATTCGGGTCGGCTGCGGCCTGTTCGATGAATCGTTGCACCGTGGTGGAGAACGAGTCGTAGGGATGGTGCACCATCACATCACCGTCGCGCAGCGTCGAGAAGATGCTCTTGGGAGTCTCGCGCTCACCGAAGGCCGCGGGGGTGGCGGGGACGAACGGGCGGTCCTTGAGGTCGGGACGGTCGACGCCGTAGATCTGCCACAGTGACGAAAGGTCCAGCAATCCCGGTACCTCGATCACGTCACCGGGATGCACGTCGAGCTCACGGAGCAACAGCTCGAGCATGTTCTCGGTCATATCGTCGGCGACCTCAAGGCGTACCGGCGAACCGAAGCGCCTGCGCGCCAGTTCACGTTCCAACGCCTGCAAGAGATCTTCGTCCCGATCTTCGGCGACCTCGAAATCGGCGTTGCGGGTGATTCGGAACGCGTGCTGCTCGACGATCTCCAAACCGGGGAACAGCACGGAGAGAAACGCGCCGATCAATTCCTCGAGGGGCAGGAACCGAATTGGCCCCTGCGCGCCGTCGGCATCGACGCTGCGCGGCAACTCGACGAAACGGTCGACGTTGTCGGGCACCTTGATTCGGGCGAAGTGCTGGGTACGGTCGTCGGGCTGGCGCACGGTGATCGCGAGATTGAGGCTCAGGCCACTGACGAAGGGGAACGGATGCGCCGGATCGACGGCGAGCGGGGTGAGGACCGGGAACACCTGCTCATGGAAGTAGGTGGACAGTGCGGCGTGCTCGTCCTCGCCAAGGTCTGCCCAGCTGACGATCACGATTCCCTTCTCGGCCAGTGCCGGTCGCACCGCCTCGAGAAAAACCTGGGCGTGCCTGCTGGAAATCTGCTGGGTGCGTTCCCCGATCCGGCGCAACTGCTCGCGCGGGGACAGGCCGTCGGCGGAGCGCACCGAGAGGCCCATCTCGTCACGACGTTTCAAGCCGGCGACTCGCACCATGTAGAACTCGTCGAGGTTCGACGAGAAGATGGCAAGGAACTTGGCACGTTCCAGCAGTGGCAGGGAATTGTCGGCGGCCAACGCCAGCACGCGGGCGTTGAAATCCAGCCAGCTCAGCTCGCGGTTGAGGTAGCGGTCTTCGGGCAGACTGTCGTCGATCGCCGCGGCCGACGCCGCCGGCGGGGCGTCGGGCGCCGAGTTGGGAGTTTCCGCGATCGTCCGATCGGCTGCTGATGTCTCGACTTCGGTCATTGTTCGATCATCGCCTATCGCCATCGCTCATTCCAGTGGTGCGGTCAGCTCTGACAGCCGGTGGGGCAGAACTGCCCGACGATCCGGCGGGTGGCCGGTCCGACGCCGAGCGTCAGCGCCGCCGTCAGATCGTCGGGTGTGTCGATATCGCACCGCAAACCCGGCCAGTCGCCGTGCAGTTCGTGGGCGCCCGAATCGGCATGGTGGCGCGTGGATTCGGTCCCGAAGCGGGGGTCGAGCGGGACGCCGAAGGCGAACAGTGCGGCGGTGCCGGTGCCATGCCGATCGCCGACGAAGCTCCGTCGGTGATGCCGCGCCAGCACCACCGCCTCGGATAGTTCGGAGGATCGCAGAGCGGGAAGATCGCCCTGGAGGACAACGATATTGGACGCCCCGATGGCGGCCTCGGCTGCGGCGAGGGCATTGTTCAGCGGATCGGGATGGTCGGCCGGGGTCGGGTCGGCCACCGCGGTCGCACCCAGCTCACGTGCGGCTGCGGCGGCCGCGGGGTCGGGGGTGACGACGGTGACGACACTCACCGCGGGCACCGCGGCGGCGGCATGCACGGTGTCGGTGAGCATCGCGAGCACCAACTGCTCGCGCGCATCGGCGGGCAGTACCGGGGCCAGGCGGCTCTTGGCCGCGGTCAATCGCTTCACCGCGATCACCACGGCGACCTGCGACCCCGCGCCGGCGACACTCATACCGCCATCCTGCCAGCTTCGGTTCAACGACTAGGGTTGAGTCGTGGTCGAAGCCGCTGTGATGGGTGCCGGTGCATGGGGAACAGCGCTGGCCAAGGTGCTGGCCGACGCGGGTAACGGGGTTCGGTTGTGGACCAGGCGGCCCGAATTGGCCGCACAGATCAATGCGACGCATCGCAATCCGGATTATCTCGGTGAGGTGGCCCTGCCCAGTTCGATCAGGGCCACCGGCGATGCGGGCGAAGCCCTCGACGGCGCGTGCACGGTGCTGCTCGGGGTGCCGTCGCAGACGTTGCGCACCAATCTGACCGGCTGGAAGCAGTTGATCGGTGACGATGTGACCCTGGTGAGCCTGGCCAAGGGGATCGAATTGGATTCCCTGATGCGGATGAGCCAGGTGATCGTCGCGGTGACCGGTGCGGATCCGTCCAGGGTGGCGGTGGTGACGGGGCCGAACCTGGCCAAGGAGGTCGCCGACGAGCAACCGGCCGCGACGGTGGTGGCGTGTGCTGATTCCGGTCGAGCGGTCGCCCTGCAGCGGGCCATGTCCACGGCGTACTTCCGCCCGTACACCAACTCCGATGTGGTCGGTGCCGAGATCGGCGGCGCGTGCAAGAACGTCATCGCGCTGGCCTGCGGGATGGCCGCCGGAGCCGGGCTCGGCGAGAACACCTCCGCGGCGATCATCACCAGGGGGTTGGCCGAGATCATGCGCCTGGGAATCGCCTTGGGCGCCAAAGGTGCAACATTGGCCGGCCTGGCCGGTGTCGGCGATCTGGTGGCCACCTGCACCTCGCCGCAGTCGCGGAACCGTAGTTTCGGAGAACGGTTGGGGCGGGGCGGTTCGATGGAATCGGCGTTGCAGGCGGTGCAAGGTCATGTCGCAGAAGGGGCGACCTCGTGCCAGTCGGTGCTCGCCCTCGCCTCCAGCTACGACGTCGAGATGCCCTTGACCGATGCGGTCTACCGCGTGTGCCATCAGGGCCTCTCGGTGGAACAAGCCGTGATGTTGTTGTTGGGCCGCAGCACCAAACCCGAGTAGGACGCCCATGGATTACGGAGACTCCACCCGCAGCGTCAAAGCCGTTGGGCGCGAATCTATTCCAGGTGCACCAGTGGCCCCGGTACCGGTGCCCGCCTCGGCGTATCACCTGTCTGCGGATGAGGCGGCGCCCCTGGATACCTACGGGCGCGCGTCGAATCCGACGTGGCGTGGCCTGGAATCGGGGCTCGCCGAGCTCGAGGGCGCGACTTGGGCGCTGACCTTCGGGTCCGGTATGGGCGCGATCAGTGCGGTGCTGCGGGTGTTGGCCATGCCGCAGACCACCCTGGTGGTGCCCGCCGACGGCTACTACCAGGTGCGTCGTTATGCCGCGGAATACCTTGCCCCCCGTGGGGTCACGGTCATCGAGGCTACCGCCGAGCAGATGTGTGAGGCGGCGGGCCGCGCGGATGTCGTGTTGGCGGAGACGCCGGTCAATCCCACCCTCGACGTCGTCGACCTACATCGACTGGCGGCAATCTGCCGCTCCCGCGGCGCCACCCTCGTCGTCGACAACACCGCCGCCACCCCCTTCGGCGTACAGCCGTTGTCTCTCGGCGCCGACCTCGTCGTCGCCAGCGCCACCAAGGCACTGTCCGGACACAGCGACCTGTTGGCCGGCTACGTCGCGGGCTGCCATCCCGAGCTGATGGCGAAGATCGAACGCGATCGGTTGCTCGCCGGTCCGGTGCTCGGGGCCTTCGAGGCCTGGCTGGCGTTGCGCAGCCTGGGCAGCGCGGGACTGCGCATCGATCGGCAATGCCGCAACGCCCAGGCCGTTGCGCTGATGCTGCGTGATCATCCGGCGGTGCGATCGGTGCGCTATCCCGGCCTGCCCGACGATCCATCGCACGCCGTCGCCGTCGAGCAGATGCGGCGATTCGGTGGTCTGGTGGCCGTCGAATTGGCCGATGCGGCCGCCGTCCACGCTCTGGTCCAGCGCAGCGAGCTGCTGGTGGCCGCGACGAGTTTCGGGGGACTGCACACCTGCGTGGATCGACGGGCGCGTTGGGGCGATCCGGTGGGGGACGGGTTCGCACGCATCGCGCTGGGCATCGAGGACACCGACGATATCGTCGCCGACATCGAGCGCGCGCTCACCTGAGACGCCGACCCCGACCGGGAGCCGGTAGCCTCTGCAGGTTGTGAGTGCCCGTACCCGAGTCGCCGTCGTCTATGGCGGACGCAGCTCCGAGCACGGGATTTCCTGTGTTTCCGCAGGCAGCATCCTGCGCAATCTCGATCCGGAACGCTTCGAGGTGGTCGCCGTCGGCATCACCGGCGACGGATCGTGGGTGCTGACCGATGGCAGGCCCGAGGCGTTGGCCATCACCGATGGCCGCTTGCCTGTCGTTGCCGACGGCACCGCGCTCGCGTTGACCGCCGACCCGGTGCGCCGCGGTGAGCTGTTGTCCCTGGGCGAGGGAGCCGGTGCGGTATTGGCCGCCGTCGATGTCGTCTTTCCGGTGCTGCACGGTCCCTACGGCGAGGACGGCACCATCCAGGGCCTGTTGGAGCTGGCCGGGGTGCCCTATGTCGGGGCCGGGGTGCTGGCCAGCGCCACCGGGATGGACAAGGAATTCACCAAGAAGCTCCTCGTCGCCGACGGACTGCCGATCGGGGACCACGTCGTGTTGCGATCGCATCAGGACACCGTGAGCCTCGATGACCGTGAGCGGCTTGGTCTCCCGGTATTCGTGAAGCCTGCGCGCGGCGGTTCGTCGATCGGGGTGAGCCGGGTGACGGCATGGGATCAGTTGCCCCAGGCGATCGCCGAGGCGCGCCGCCACGACCCCAAGGTGATCGTCGAGGCCGCCATCATCGGCCGCGAGGTCGAGTGTGGTGTGCTCGAGTTCCCCGACGGCCGCGTCGAGGCCAGTGAGATCGGTGAGATCCGGGTCGCCGGCGTGCGCGACCGCGAGGACACCTTCTACGACTTCGCCACCAAGTATCTGGAGGATGCGGCCGAGCTCGACGTGCCGGCCAAGGTCGACGACGAGGTGGCCGACGCACTGCGCGCCCTGGCGATCCGGGCGTTCCGGGCTATCGACTGTCAGGGTTTGGCGCGGGTCGACTTCTTCCTCACCGAAAACGGTCCGGTGATCAACGAGATCAACACGATGCCGGGATTCACCACCATCTCGATGTATCCGCGGATGTGGGCGGCCAGCGGGCTGGACTACCCGACACTGCTGGCGACAATGGTCGAGACCGCGGTCGCCCGCGGCACCGGCCTGCGCTGATCAGCGCGCCGGTCCCGGATCGGGTTGCTGGGCAGGCATGGTCCGCGCTATCGCCTTGGAGATCAGCTGGATCGGCGTCGGCCCGGAGCCCGACGGCAGGGTCAACGCGACATAGGTGGCGCGATCGACGGCGAACCAGGTGCTCACACCGTCCTGGCTGACCTCGAACCACTGCACCTCGTCGACCACCTGCACCGGCGTGCCCACCCGGAAGTCGACCGGTCGTTCCAGCCCGCAGCGCATGATGACCGGGTCCTGCTCCGGCTCGGCCCGCCATGCCGCTGCCCCGGCAGGCACGGGTTCGACGGCCTGGGCGCGGCGGTAGTCGCCGAGCTGCTCGGGTAACGCCTCCATCAGCGCGCTGCACTCGGCCGACTCGGCTTGCGGTGCCGGCGCCGCGGCGATCGCCACCGGCTTCTCCTCCGGGGCCGCCTGTCTGGTGGCCGCGA
This sequence comes from Mycolicibacterium neoaurum VKM Ac-1815D, assembly GCF_000317305.3. Next base: position 2,256,228 of record NC_023036.2, read on the forward strand.
AGGTCAGCAGCACGATCACGGCGGCGACGGCGACGCCCACGGCGGCGATGATCAACGAGCGGGGCGGGCCGTCGTGGTCATCGTGGTCACTCACAGCGGTAACTCTATGGCTGTCCGACCGCGGCGATCGGACAGGTCAGGGTTCGGGTGATCCCGGCCACTTGTTGGACCCGGCCGACCACGGTGCGCTGCAGCTCGTCCTCACTGTCGGCACCGATGCGCGCCACCACGTCATACGGACCGGTGACGTACGCGGCCGAGACGACACCGGTCAGACCGATCAGCTGCTTGGCGACGACCTCGGCGCGACCCACCTCGGTCTGTATCAGCATGAACGCCTCCACCACGGCCGCGGCCCTCCGTTTCCCCTGCATAGACTCAAGCAGGCAATAAACGTACCGCAGGTCGCGCCGTAGAACAGGGCGCCGAACTCCAGGCAGGACGGTGAGATGACCGACAACGGGCCGACTCTGGCACAGGTCGGCGAGTTCGGGGTGATCGATCGGCTGGTCGCCGACCGCCGCCAGCCACCCGCGGTGACGCTGGGTCCCGGCGATGACGCCGCCGTGCTGCACGGTGTCACCGCGGTGAGCACCGACATGCTGGTGCAGGATCGGCATTTCCGCTTGGACTGGTCGCGGCCGCACGACATCGGCCGCAAGGCGATCGCGCAGAACGCCGCCGATATCGAGGCGATGGGCGCGGTGCCGACGGCGTTCGTCGTCGCCTTCGCCGCTCCGCCGGACACTCCGGCCGCTGCCGCGCAGGAACTCTCCGACGGCATGTGGGTGGAGGCGCTGCGGTGTGGCGGAGGTATCGCCGGTGGTGATCTGGTCAGCGCGCCGCTGTGGGTGATCTCGGTCACCGCGCTCGGCGACCTCGATGGTCGCGAGCCGGTGCGCCGCGATACTGCGGGCCCGGGACAAACGGTGGCCGTGATCGGCGATCTCGGAACCTCCGCAGCCGGATACGCGTTGTTGGACAACGGGATCGATGAGCACCGCGAGCTGCGGGACGCGCACCTGGTGCCGCGGCCGCCGTACGGACAGGGGCGGGTGGCCGCCGACGCGGGCGCCACCGCAATGACCGACATCTCCGATGGACTGTTGGCTGATCTGGGCCATATCGCCGCCGCGTCCGGTGTGGGCATCGCGCTGTCGCGAGAGGCGCTGCGCACCGATCACGACCTGCTGGCCGACGCCGCCGCGTCGGTCGGCCGGGACGGTTGGGAGTGGGTGCTCGGCGGCGGTGAGGAACACGCCCTGGCCGCGATCTTCGCCGGGCCCGTGCCCGCGGGGTGGCGTGTCATCGGTGAGACGACCGATGGGCCATCGGCTGTGTCGGTCGACGGCCGGCCCTGGCATGCAAGTGCGGGCTGGCAGTCCTACTGACGGTCCGACACGCTAGTTTTGGGTCTCGTGACACCTCGCCCGCTGACAGATCTGATCGAACCCGGATGGGCGCGTGCGCTCGCGCCGGTGGCCCCGAAGGTGACCGAGTTGGGAGAGTTCCTGCGCGGCGAACTGGCCGCCGGGTACCAGTATCTTCCGCCGGGGGAGAACGTGCTGCGGGCGTTCACCTTTCCCTTCGACGCGGTCCGGGTGCTCATCGTGGGCCAGGATCCGTACCCGACTCCGGGGCACGCCGTGGGCCTGAGCTTTTCGGTGGCACCCGATGTCCGGCCGGTGCCGCGCAGCCTGGTGAACATCTTCACCGAGTACGGGTCGGACCTCGGCTATCCGGTGCCGGCCACCGGGGATCTGAGCCCGTGGGCCGAACAGGGCGTGATGCTGCTGAACAGGGTGCTGACCGTGCGTCCCGGCGCACCGGCCTCCCATCGCGGGAAGGGCTGGGAGGCGGTCACCGAATGCGCCATCCGGGCGTTGGTGGCGCGGCCACAGCCGTTGGTCGCGATCCTGTGGGGCCGTGATGCGGGCACCCTGAAGCCACTTCTGGTCGAGGGTGGTTGCGGGGTCATCGAGTCCGTGCACCCGTCACCGCTGTCGGCGTCACGCGGGTTCTTCGGTTCCAAACCGTTCAGCCGCACCAACGAGCTGTTGACCCAGCTGGGCGCCGAGCCGGTGGACTGGCGACTGCCCTGACGGCGGTGGGTGGTGCGCAGACACGACATCGTCCCACCGCGTCGGGGACGCGATGGGACGATGAATCGAGTGTGGGGTGCGGACCTAACCGCGGGTGACCTTGCCGGCCTTCAGGCAGGACGTGCAGACGTTCACGCGCTGCTTGTTGCCACCCGGACGCGCCACTGCGCGCACCGACTGGATGTTCGGGTTCCACCGACGACTGGTCCGGCGATGGGAGTGTGAAACCGACTTACCGAAGCCGGGGCCCTTTCCGCAGACATCGCACACGGCAGCCATGTGTAGAACTCCTCGTAATCAGTACTTGATGGGTCAACAACCGGGAGGGTGACCCGACAACCTGACCAGGATACCGGCCGCGGGAACGGATCTCCAAAACGCTGTCCACAACCTGTGCAGAGCAGCGGCGCTGTCAGCGGCGATGACTATTCTGGCCGGCACGGTCGGTGGGACTTTCGGGAGGTGTAGATGGCGGCTGCGCGGGTCGACGCATCGGCGTTGCGGCGTTGGGCCCACACCGCCGTCGCACATCTGATCACCCATACCGACGAGATCAATCGCCTCAATGTCTTCCCGGTGGCCGATTCCGATACCGGAACCAACATGCTGTTCACCATGCGGGCGGCGGTCGCAGGAACGGAGGGCCGCGAGGACCTGGACCTCATCGGGTTGACCGGCCTGCTCGCCGATGGCGCGCTGCGCGGGGCGCGCGGGAACTCCGGGGTGATCCTGTCGCAGATCCTGCGTGGTCTCGCCGACGTGACGGCCGAGGGCGCTCTCACCGAGATCGGCGGACCCGCCTTCGCGATGGCGCTGCGTCGTGCCGAGGCGCTGGTCGTGGCGTCGATGGGGCAGGCGGTGCCCGGCACCATCGTCTCGGTGCTTTCCGCCGCGGCGGAAGCCGCAGAACAGTGCACAGCGGCCGATATCGCCGACGTGGTCGCGGCCAGCGCGGGTGCCGCGAGCGTGGCGCTGGATCGCACCACAGGTCAACTCGACGTGCTGGCCGAGGCGGGCGTCGTGGACGCCGGTGGTCGGGGGTTGCTGGTACTTCTGGACGCGATGACCGCCATCCTCGTCGGGACTGCTCCCGCCCGTGACACCTACCGACCCGCCGCCATGGCCGAGCCGGTGCACACCGATCCGGCACCGCCGCGATTCGAGGTGATGTACCTGCTGACGGGCTCGACGGCCGAGGCGATCGACACGCTGCGCGCCGCGCTGGACGTGTTGGGGGATTCGGTGGCCATCACCGCCGGGCGCACCGGTGCGCACTCGGTGCACGTGCACACCGATGACGCGGGTGCGGCGGTGGAGGCCGGTCTGGCGGCCGGCGTGCCCAGCGGTATCCAGGTGACTCTGCTGACCGGCGCGCGTCCCGTCGCCGTGGGAAGTCAGGACCGTGCGGTGCTCGCCGTCGTCGATGGTGACGGTGCGGCAACGTTGTTCGGCGGCGAAGGGGCCCGGGTGCTCAGGCCCGAGGACGGGCGTCCGATCAGCGCCCAACAGTTGTTGCGCGCCCTCGTGGAGGCCGACGCCGCGCAGATCATGTTGCTGCCCAACGGATTCATCGCTGCCGAGGAACTGGTGGCGGGCTGCACCGCGGCAACGGGTTGGGGTATCGATGTCGTCCCCGTCCCGACCGCGTCCATGGTGCAGGGGCTGGCGGCGCTGGCGGTACACGACACCGCCCGCCATGGTGTCGACGATGCCTACACCATGGCTCGTGCGGCCGCCGGCGCGCGGCACGGGTCGGTGCGGATCGCCACCGAGGATGCGTTGACGTGGGCGGGTTCCTGCAAGACCGGCGACGGCCTGGGGATCACCGGTGACGAGGTGCTGATAGTCGGCCGTGATGTGGTGGCCGCCGCGGCCGGGCTGATCGATCTGCTGTTGGCCTCCGGTGGAGAGCTGGTGACCATACTGATCGGCGCCGGTGTCGACGACGGTGTGGGCGACCGGCTGCGTGAACATGTCCGCCGCCAGCACCTGGGCACCGAACTGGTCAGCTACCGCACCGATCACGACGGTGACGCGCTGTTGATCGGGGTGGAGTAGCGGTGGTCGCTCTGTCAGACCTGTTATCCCACGTTCTCGGGACCAAGGCCGCCACCTCGCTGGAAGAGGCGTTCGGGTTACGCACCGTCAACGATCTGCTGCGGCATTATCCCCGCAAATACAGTGACGGCATCAACGTCCGCGAGGAGGGTGAGCAGATCGAGCTCGAGGAGGGCACCCACGTGACCTTCGTCGACACCATCACCAAAACCGATGTCCGGCCTATGAAATCGCAACACGGTAAGCGGCAGCGCAAGCTGTTGCGGATCACCCTCGGTGACCGGAATCCGCCGATCACCGCGACCTTCTTCAATGCCGACTATCTGATCAACAACCTGGTCGAGGGCACCCGGGTGATGCTCTCCGGGGAGATCGGCTACTTCCGAAACACCGTACAGTTGTCGCATCCGGCGTTTCTGGTCATCGACTCGCCCACCGGGCGGACCATCGGCACACGATCGTTCGCGAAGATCGCCGAGGCATCGGGAGAGTCCGGCGACGACGTGCTGGCGGCGTTCGAGAAGGACTTCTTCCCGATCTATCCGGCCACCAAGAAGCTGCAGAGCTGGGATATCTACGCCTGCATCAAACAAGTTCTGGCCGTCCTGGATCCGGTGCCCGAGCTGTTGCCCGAGTCGATATTGGACCGGTGGGATCTGATCTCAGAGGATGCCGCGTTGCGTGCCGTGCACCTCGCCGAGAACGCGGCCGAGCGTGCCGCCGCCCACGAGCGGCTGACCTACGACGAGGCGGTCGGCCTGCAATGGGCTTTGGTGGCCCGGCGCTACGGCGAACTCGGTGAGACCGGGCCCTCGGCTCCGGTCCGCGCAGACGGACTGTTGGCCGCCCTGCGGCAGCAGTTGCCCTTCGAGCTCACCGGTGGCCAGCGCGAGGTGCTCGGCGTCATCTCCGACGAGCTTGCCGGGACCCGGCCGATGAACCGGATGCTGCAGGGCGAGGTCGGATCGGGTAAGACCATCGTCTCGGTTCTGGCGATGTTGCAAATGGTCGATGCGGGAATGCAGTGTGCACTGCTGACGCCCACCGAAGTTCTTGCCGCGCAGCACTATCGGTCCATCCGTGATGTTCTGGGCCCGTTGGCCATGGCCGGTGAACTGGGCGCCGCCGAGGAGGCGACCGGGGTCGCCCTGCTGACCGGCTCGATGTCCGCGCAGCAGAAGCGGCTGGCCCGCGATCAGATCGCGTCGGGGACGGCCGGGATCGTGATCGGCACCCACGCTCTGATCCAGGAGTCGGTCGAGTTCGCCCGGCTCGGCATGGTGGTGGTCGATGAACAACACAGGTTCGGTGTCGAGCAGCGAGACCGATTGCGCGCCAAGGCTACCGGAGGCATCACACCCCACCTGTTGGTGATGACGGCGACCCCGATCCCGCGCACGATAGCGCTGACTGTGTTCGGTGATCTGGAGACCTCCACCCTTCGTGAACTGCCGCGTGGCCGGCAACCGATCGCCAGTAATGTCATCTTCGCCAGGGACAAACCGGCCTGGCTGGACAGGGCATGGGCGCGGATCACCGAGGAGGTCGCGGCCGGCCGGCAGGCCTATGTGGTCGCCTCGCGAATCGACGAGGAGCCCGACAAGAAGAACGCCTACGAGCATGGTCCGCCGCCGATCACGGTGTTGCAGATGCTGGACCGGTTACGAAGTGGTCCGCTGGCCGGTCTGCGACTGGGCCTCATGCACGGTCGGCTGTCCGGTGAGGAGAAGGACGCGGTGATGTCGGCGTTCCGGGCCGGCGAGATCGATGTACTGGTGTGCACCACGGTGATCGAGGTCGGTGTCGACGTGCCCAACTCCACCGTAATGGTGATCATGGATGCCGATCGGTTCGGCATCAGCCAGTTGCATCAGCTGCGCGGTCGCATCGGGCGCGGCAAGCACCCGAGCCTGTGCCTGCTGGTGACACGGATGCCGGAGAGCTCCAAGGCGGCCGAGCGGCTGCGTGCGGTCGCCGGAACCCTCGACGGTTTCGCGTTGGCAGACCTTGATCTGCAGGAGCGTCAGGAAGGTGACGTGCTGGGTTACAACCAGTCAGGCCGGTTGACCACGCTACGTTTCCTGTCGCTGGCCGAGCATCTCGACATCATCCAGGAGGCCCGCAGCTTCTGCGAACAGGCGTATCTGGACAACCCCGACCAGGGTGGCCTCGCGGTGCTGGCGGCCCCGTTCTCCGACACCGATCGCGTTCAGTATCTGGACAAGTCGTGAAGCGGATCGCGTTGCTCGCCGCAGGCGTCGCGCTCACAGTGCTGGTCGCCGTGCAGGTGAGCACCGAACCGGGTACGGGATCGTCCCGTGTCGTTGCCGAGGCCGATACGCCGACGGTGGCCGTCGGCGCCGATATCCTGGCGGGCGTCCCCGAGATTCCGTCCCGGGTGCGCGGACACGATTACCGCCGCGACGCCTTCGGCGAGTCCTGGGACGACGACAACGACGCACCGGGCGGACGCAACGGTTGCGACACCCGAAACGACATCCTCGATCGCGACCTGATCGAGAAGTCCTATGTCTCGATCAAGCGTTGTCCGACCGCGGTGGCCACCGGCACGCTCGTCGATCCGTACACCAACGAGACCATCGCGTTCGTCCGTGGCAACCAAATCGGCGCTGCGGTCCAGATCGACCACATCGTCCCGTTGGCGCTGGCCTGGGATCTCGGTGCGAGGAACTGGCCGGATGATCTGCGACTGCGGTTCGCCAACGACCCCGCCAATCTGATCGCGGTGGCCGGAGGCGCCAACCAGGACAAGGGTGACAGTGAACCGGCCGCGTGGATGCCGCCCAACCGCGCGTTCTGGTGTCAGTATGCGGTGCAGTTCGCCGAGGTCCTGCGCGGTTACCGGCTGCCCGTTGATACGTCCTCGGCGCGCGTGTTGCGCGAGGCGGCGGGGACGTGTCCCACCGGCTGAGCCCGTGCCGTTTTCGGGTGACCGAAATACGCCATCAGGCCTCACCACAAACATTGTCACCAACCGCGCGACCGGCGTTCGGTCGGCCAAATTCAGTTTGCGCGGGTGCCCAAAGTTGTTGTTGTAGAACACCTTTGAAAAGTGCCAGGTTGCGTATCGCAGGGGCCTGGACTAACCTCGTCTGCAGCGAAGGGGAGTAGCCCCCAATCGGGTGATCGACATACTGGACCTGCCGGCAGTTGGCCGGACGTCCCGGTCATCTGGACCGACGACAGTCGGTGGACGAGACCTTCGGCCGTATGAAGCCATGTGTGGCTGCCGGCCGGAGTGCACTTTTCTCCACGGCAGCCTGTGATCTGGGAGGTTCCCGTGCTGTCCGCCTTGGTGCTCAGCTTTGCCGTCATCTTCATCGCCGAGCTCGGTGACAAAACCCAACTGGTCGCGATGACGTTCGCGTTGCGATACCGGTGGTGGGTCGTTCTTGCCGCGATCACTGCGGCGACCACCGTCGTGCATGTCCTTTCGGTGGCGATCGGGCACTATCTCGGTGCCGCACTCCCCGGGCATCTGCTCGGGCTGATCGCGGGTGTGATGTTCATCTTCTTCGGTGCCTGGACGCTGCGCGGCGACAAGCTCAGTGACGAGGAGGCCAGCGTCGCGCAGCGGGCGACCGCACCCGCGTTCTTCGTGGTGACGTCCGCATTCTTCCTCGCCGAACTCGGCGACAAGACGATGCTGGCGACGGTCACCCTCGCCGCGGACAACAACTGGGCGGGCGTGTGGATCGGTTCGACGCTGGGAATGGTGGTCGCCGACGGGTTGGCGATCATCGTCGGCGCGGTGTTGGGTAAGCACTTGCCGGAGCGGATCATCCAGATCGGAGCCGCAGCCCTGTTCCTGGTGTTCGGTTCCTTCATGGTGTTGGAGAACGCCTTCCCGACGGCCTCGTTGGTCCTCGTTGCCGGTGGCACCGCGGCGATCCTTGTGGCCACCGTCCTCGCGCTGCGCGCCTTGCCGGATCGGCTGCGGCCCGCGGTCCTGCGTCGTCCGGTCGAACCCGTCCACGACGAGGACGAGACAGCCGCGAGTCCGCGCTGACGCGCACCCGACGCCTATGCGGTCACTCGGTGACATTCCGGATGAGCGTCCAGTGGTTGCCGATGTGGTCACGGCGATAAGACAGCTCGTCGAGCACGCGGTGGGCGATCGCCAATCCGCGACCACTCTCGGACATCTCGTCGGGCATCCGAGGCTGATGTACGTCGAAGGGCGCCGGGTGGCCGTCATCGGTGAAGATCGCGCGCACCGCGCACGAGGACAGCTCGACGGTCATCCGAAGATGCACGGGGTTGCCGTCGCCGGAATGCTCGATGATATTGGCACCGATCTCCCCAGCGGCCAGATCCATGTGCAGCCGCACCATATCCGGGAGTTCCGGGTGTTCCGACCAGAGCGCGTCCAAAGTTTGTTGGATCGCCGTCAGGGTGTCGGGCCCGGTGAGGGTATCGAGGACGAACCTCTCAGGTGTGGTCATCGAAAGCGCTCTCGGCGTCAGGATGAGCACGCAGCACGCGGTTGAGGTTGGTCAGCTCCAGGACCGAGGTCACCTGCCGGGACGGCGCGGCAATCCGAAGGTCGCCGCCTGCCTGGCGGGCAACCTTCAGTCCGGAGATCAAGGCGCCGAGGCCGGAGGAATCGATGAAATCGACGCCACTGAGGTCGACGACCACGCGGCTGTGCCCGTCCTCGACGAGGGAATGGAGTTGCTTGCGCAGAGCCGGCGCGGCCACCATGTTGACGCGACCGGTCGGGATGACGACAGCGACTCCGGATTCGAGGGAGTTAACGGGGAAATTGCTCACGAGACTCCTTGGTCGGCGGGTGATTCGGGCCCTTCGGGTTCGTGGCCCCGATAGCGGACGGCGTGGAACACCACGCTGAGGATGACGACGTCGAAGAGCACCCAGAACAGGTTGACTCCGACGCCGAGAACCGAAATCGCACCGAAGTACAACTGCACGATCCCGATGACCGATGCGGTCACGAGCAGGGCCATGGCGGCGAGCTGCCATTTGACCAGGTGCCAAGGAATTGAATCGGATGACTGCTTGGTCTTCGGCGTCACCGCAAAGCCCAGCGGTCGACCGAAGTAGACGTTGCGGAAAGCGGTGGTACAGGCCCGGATCCACACCGGGAACAATGCGAGGCTGTACTGCTGACCGCGCCATGTCGGCGTGCCGCGACTGATGATGATGAACATCAATTGGTTCAGGACCAGGAACGGCACAAGGCGGCCGAAGAAATCCCAGCTGTAGGCCTGGACCGGCATGATGCCGAAGATCAGGAAGATCGCCGGCGCCGCGATATAGGCCAGGGCGGCTAAACCGGCCAGATAGCTCCACATCGTGGCCCAGTACATCAGCCGCTGACCCCAGCTCAAACCCTTCTGTACCAACGGGTTCTCCTTGAGCATCACCTGGATGGTGCCTTGCGCCCAGCGCAACCGCTGGGTCATCATCGTGCGCACGTCATCGGGTGCGAGACCGCGGGCCAGCACCTCGTGGTGATAGGCCGACTTCCAGCCCTGGGCGTGCAGACGCATGCACGTCGCCATGTCCTCGGTGACGGAGATGGTGGCCATGGGCAGCACCGGCTGCGCCTCGTCGTCGCGACCCACATCGACCGCCCGGATCATGGCGCTGATCGATTCGAGGGCACCCAATGGCGACCATTCTCGACCGGCGAGTGAGCTCAGCGCCTCGTCATCGAAGATGACCGCGCTGGAGGCGAGTTCGGGATCCTGTTGCAGTGCGGTGATGACGTCGAGGTCGGCGCGCATGGCGGTCACGTCGGCGGTGACGATCGAACGGGCGGCAGCATCGACCTGCTGCTGGAAATCGAAGGTGATATCGGCCAGTTCGCGGCCGGCGCGTAGCTGCTTGCGCGCGGTGGCGGTGGCGTCCTGTACCGACGTCAACGCGGTGCGGACCGCAGGGTGCTCCGAATCGGTCTGGGATGCAGCGCTCTTCAGGATCTTTCGGGAGGCGTACAGCGTCCGCCGGATACCCTCCTCGACGGCATGAACGTAGCCTCGAATACCGAGCTGCATGAGTGCCTCGCGGCGCAACACCGCGTTGGAACCACAGAAGTAGGCAGCATTCCAGCCGTCTTTGCCCTGTTGGATGGGACCGTAGAACAGCGGAGCCTGACTGCCGAGCGGATCGCTGAACGGCACGTTGTGGAAGTACTGCGGAGTCTGCACCAACGCCATCCGGGGGTCACGGAAGTATCCCAGTGTCCGGTCGAGGATCGCCGGATCGGGAACCTGGTCGGCATCGAGGATGAGCAGGTACTCACCGTCGGTCTCGAAGAGTGCATTGTTCAGATTGCCCGCTTTGGCATGCCGCGGCTTATCGGCCCAGCTGGCCGACCGGGTCACGTAGCCGATTCCGTTTTCGGCTGCGACAGCGGCTAATTCGTGACGATCACCGTCATCCAGTATCCAGGTCGAGTGCGGGTAACTGATATCGCGGGCTGCGATGGCTGTCTGCAGCACCATGGGTATCGGTTCATTGAAGGTCGTGACCAGGACGTCCACGGTGGCGCCGTCCGGGGGTGGGGGCGGTGGGTTGCGTCGCAGCCTCCGCCACATCGTCAAGGCGAACAGCAGCGAGTCGATGACGCTGTAGGTCTCAGCGAGCACCAGCGGCACCGCGATCCACCAGGCCGACCAGTTCAGCGAAGCCATCCACCGCCACGTGATGTAGTTGATGCCCAGCAGCCCGGTGCACAGGATGAGTAGGCGCATCCACGCCGACGGGAAGCGTCCGACGGAGGCATCGGGCAGGCGATGTGTCATCCACTCGCCTCACGACGGATGGCGACCAGGGTCACGTCATCTAGGCATGGCCGGTCGCCCGTCATCGCGCGAAGGGTCGCGCACAGCTCGGTGGGATCGCTGTGTCCGGCCAGAAACTCCAGTGCCGGCCGCATGTCAGTGCCATCGCCGACCAGGTCCAGCAGGCCGTCCGAGGCGATCACCACGGTGTCCCCGGGGGCCAGCATCAGCCGCACCGAGCTCCACGTCTCTTCGGGACTGACGCCCAATGGCAGTCCTCGACTGTGCAGTGGCCGTGCCTGCCTGTCGGCGCCGATGTGCACCGCGAACCCGTGGCCGGCGTCGACGTAATCCAACGCTCCGTCGGCGGCACGCAGTCGTAGATGCATCAACGTGACAAAGCTTTCCGTGCTGTCCAGGTCATCGGCGAGCTGGACGGCGACCGAATTGACCGCGTCGGCGATGTCGACGTCCCCACCACCGGTCCAATCGATGGCCCGCGACGCGCCGCGCAACGCCGAGCGGACGGTGGCTGTCAGAATCGCCGCTGCCAGGCCCTTGCCCATCACATCGGCGATGGTGAACACCGCGCCGCCGGACACCGGATAGTGGTCGTAGAAGTCACCTCCCACGGCGAATGCCGGCACGCACAGCCCGGATACGGAGTAACCGGCCAGATCGGTCAACGGTGCGGGCAGCAGCTGGCGTTGCACCGCCGCCGCACGGTCGAGGTCATCGGAATTCTGCAGCTCCCGTTCGGCCCAGCGGGCGAGTTCGAGCAGGGTCCGCCGCTGTGCGGCGTCGAGTGAGCGCGGCCGGGTGTCATAGACACAGAAGGTTCCCACGGCATGGCCACCCGGGCCGACCAGCGGATAGCCCGCGTAGAAGCGGATGCCGCCCTCACCCTGCACCGCGGGCAGTTCGGAAAACTCGGATTGCCAGGTGTCCTCGATGATGTGCAGCGGGTCGAGGTCACCGCGGTAGAACCTGGCCACCGTTGCCTGGCAGACGGTTTGGTCGCGCGGAACGAAGCCGCCGAGAGTCATACCGTCGCATTGCTTGAACCACTGCCTGTCCTCGGCGAGCAGCGAAACGGCCGCCATCGGCACATCGAGGGCGCAACGCGCCATACTGGTGACCCGCGCGAATCGGTCCTCGGGTTCGGTGTCCAGCTGGAACAACTGGTCCACGGCGTGCAGGCGCGCGGCTTCCAACGCTGTTGGCAGTGCATACCGGTCGTTCAGTGACAGTCCGTTCGGTGGATTCATGGTCGCCTCATCAGCCCGCGGGCCATGGCCGCGGCCGATCGCGGTGTACTGGCGATGCGCCAGTCGCGTTCCTTGCGGTGGTCGAACCAGATGAACGCGGTGACCTTCGGCTGGGTGCCCAAATAGCTGATCAGATCGGTGATCCAGTTCGCCTTGTCGCCACCGCTTTCGGCGCAGGCGACCTCGGTGACGATGACCGGTTTCGCGGCCAGGTCACCGAGCGCGGACAGTGCCGCCCCGAACACCTCCTCGGGTTGTCGCCAGTGGGTACGGCCCGGGCAGTGACCCCAGTTGAAACCGTCGACCGCGAGGTGGTCGACATAGTCGTCACCGGGGTACCAGTCGGAGATCGGGGCCCGGTGATCGATCTGCGCGTCGACACACCACACCCAGTCCACGTTTGCCGCACCGCCGTCGGTGAAGATGCGGTGTACGTAGCGCCACGCTGCCGAATGGTCGGTGGCGGTGATCCCGCCCGCCGGGGACCACGGATACCAATCACCGTTGAATTCGTGCGCGAACCGCAAACAGATCCGCTGGGCGCAGTTCTTCAATTCCGCAGCCCATTCGCGCACATATTCATCGAGCGCACCATTGGCCAGTTCGCGCATTACCGCAGACCCTCTCTCGGGACGTGTCCACGGTTCCCAGGTGATTACCGGTACGGCGCCCTGTTCGGCGGCCGCGGCAATCTTCTGGGTGGGCGGTTGGGCGCCGAAATCCTCGAACCAGAGCAGGTATCGGGGCCGGCTGCCCACGGTCCGGGCAATCGTGTCCAATGCCACCGCCTGACACGGCCCACCTGATGTGGTGACGCCGAAATCGACGTGATCCTCCCCGCTCGCCACGATCGAAGATTATCCCCGCGACCATTGTCCATGAGGCGATCTGCAAACAATTGGGAAAACTGCAGCGGCAAACTGCGTAATCGTCCTGTACCGACGGATTGCCCGGCCGAGGGCGCTCAGGGCCGCACACCCGGATAGATTGGACCGAGGCGGCCATCTGGGTGAGTCGGATTGAGGTGAGCATGCAGCAGCGCGGTCTGGGTGATCTCGAAGCGACGGTCATGGACCGCGTCTGGGCGTCCGCTGACGGCGCCACCGTCCGCGACATCTTCGAACAGCTCGCCGATGCTCGCCAGATCGCCTACACGACTGTGCTGTCCACGATGGACAACCTCTACCGCAAGGGGTGGGTCCGGCGGGACCGCGAGGGCAAGGCGTACCGGTACTGGCCGACCATGACGCGTGAGGAGCGGTCGGCACAACTGATGCGCGCGGCGTTCGACTCGGGCGGCGATGCCGAGGCGGTGTTGGCATTCTTCGTCGACCAGATGTCGGCGGAGGAATCGGCGAAACTCCGGGCCGCGCTGCGACACGCACCGAAGCGGCAGCGATGACGATCGCTGCGTACCTGCTGGCTTACGGCGCGGTGATCATCTGGGCGGCGCCGGCGCTGCTGCACAAGTTGACGGGCGCAGGACTCAATCCGCGCCTGGGCGTGGCCGCCTGGCTCACCGCCATCGCGGTGGTGGTGCTGGCGTGGTCGGTCTCGGTGCTGGTGATCGTGAGCGCCGCCGTCAGTGGACTACCGGGGTCGGCGACGATCGTGTTGTGCCTGGAGATGATCGGGGTCCCGGAGCGGTCGCTGACCCCCGGGGCGGCGAGTCTGGCCCTGCTGATCGGTGCCGGCGTCGTGATCTCGATGATGGTGGGGATCCAAGTCGGTCGCGCGGTGGCCGGCTTTCGGGCACGCAGCGCCGAACATGCCAGGGCCGCCCGCATCATCGGCATGCCGACAGACCGGCAGGACGTGTTCGTCATCGACGCCGATCGCGCCGCGGCGTACTGTGTCGCCGGCCGTCCGCACGCCATCGTGCTCACCAGTGCCGCGGTGCGCACCCTGGACGAGGCGCAGCTCGGTGCTGTGCTCGCCCACGAGCAGGCGCATCTCGCGGGACGTCACCACCACCTGCTGATGGTCTTGCGGGCGCTGTCGCACAGTCTTTCTCGGCTCCCGCTGTTCACCCGTGCTGTCGGCGCAGTTGCCGCACTGTTGGAGATGTGCGCCGATGACACCGCGGCGCGCAGGCACGGTCGCGGGGCGGTGATCGCCGGGATGGTCAAACTCGCCGGCCCCGCACCGGTCGGCGGGTTGTCCGTCGGCGCCCGCGCGGTACACACCAGGGTGGCCCGGTTGCGTGATCCGGCCGGACCGCTGGCCACCGGTTGCCACCAGATCCTGACGATCGTGGTCATCGCGGCGACCGTGTGTGTGCCGGTGCTGATCAATCTGCTGTGTCAGCACTGATCACAGATTGGCGTTGCCTGCCTTCCACTGCGACCACGGGATGTTCCAGTCGCCGAGTCCGTCGGTGCCCGAGAGTGTCGGCCCCACCGTGTTCACCACCTCGACGATATCGCCGCGTTTGGTGTTGTCGTAGAACCACTTTGCGTTCTCCGTGCTGGCGTTGAGGCACCCGTGGCTCACATTGGCATAGCCCTGGCTGCCCACCGACCATGGCGCGGCATGCACGAAGATCCCGCTGTAGGACATCCGCGTGGCCCAGTTGACCTCCGTGCGGTACCCGTCCGGTGAGTTCACCGGGACGCCGTAGGTCGACGAATCCATCACCATGAACGGCAGCCGTTCGGCGATGATGTACACCCCGTTGTCGGTGGGGGTGGCGTTCTTGCCCATGGAGATCGGGATCGTCTTGGCCACCGCGCCGTTGACCCGCACGGTCAGCGTTTTGGTGCTGTCGTCGGCGATGGCGATGACCTCGTCGCCGATGGTGAATCGGCTGGTGACATTGTCCTGTCCGAACAGTCCGTCACCGAGGTCCACGCCATAGGTGCGCACCTGAACCTCGACCTCGGTACCGGGCTGCCAGTATTCGGCGGGGCGCCAGCGCACCTCGCGGGAGTTGAGCCAGTAGAACGCGCCCTCCACAGGCGGGTTCGTGGTGACGGTGATGGCTTTCTGGGCGGCCAATCGGTCGGGGATCGGTTCGTCGAAGCTGACCGCGATCGGCTGTCCGACCCCGACCACCTGACCGTCGCCGGGGATCACATAGGGCATGGTGAGGTTCTGCGGGGAATGGGTCTCGAACTTCGCCGTGATGCCGGTGCGCCCGCCGAGGCCGAGTGCCTCGGCGTGCAGGGTGTATTGCCGGTTGTAGCCGAGCGGCTCTGCCGAACGCCAGCTGACCCCGTCGGGGCTCAGCTCACTCTTGACCACCCGGCCCTGTTCGTTGACCAAGGTCACGTTGTCCAGCACGCCGGCCTCCGCGCGCACCGTCACCGGTGTCTCGACCGGAACGCCGATGGCGCCGTCGGTGACCGACATGCGTAGTTCGGGCACCAGCAGATCGCCGTAGGGGGTGCCCTTTTCGGCAATCGTCTCCGGTTGTGCCACCGGTGCCTGCCGGCTGCCGCATCCGGTCATGCCGATGACCACGGCGCAGAGCGTGAGCAGGCAGACAACCGTGCTCACGACGCCGCGCCGCCGCCCGGTGGCCTGGACTCGTCCCATGGCTCTAGTTCCCGTCCGCTCGTCTGGGGTTGCGTTACCATCCTACGGACTTACTACGTAGATGCAGGTCCGGCGGGTGCGCCGGTGCCGGCGGGGGAGGCGCGGTGCTGAAGACCCCGATAGGCCGGACGTTGTTGACCGCTGCGGTGGTCATCATCGTCGCCGCCATCGGCATCGTCGTGTTGGTGCTGCGCACCGGCGGCGGGCCGGAACAGGTGCCGACCGCCACCGGTGGGGTGGAGGTGGTCCGCCCCGACAGTCACCGCCTCGACGATCCGCCCGATGCCACGGCGACGTTCGTCGAGTTCCTGGATTTCGAATGCGAGGGATGCCGGGCCGCCTACCCGATCGTCGAGCAGTTGCGCACCGAGTACGGCGATCGGGTCGAATTCGTGTTGCGGTACTTCCCGCTGCCGGGCCACGTCAACGCCGAACGGGCCGCGCGTGCGGTCGAGGCGGCCGCACGGCAGGGCCGATTGGAGGCCATGTATCGCATGATGTACGAGACCCAGTCGCAGTGGGGTGAGCGTCGTACGCCTGCCGATGCCGTCTTCCGCGGCTTCGCCGAGGAGTTGGGCCTGGACATGGCCCGATTCGACAGTGACTACGCCGACCCCGAGACCGCTGCACGGGTCCGTCGGGATGTCGAGGACGGTGTCGCGCTGGGTGTGCAAGGCACGCCGACGTTCTTCATCGACGGGCAGCAGATTCCGGTGTACCGGACCGAAGATCTCCGCGAAGCGCTGGAGCGTGCACTTGACTAGGGCGCCGCGCACCGTCTCTGCGTTGCGTCGTGTCGTGATCGTGACGCTGTTGCTGCTGTTGATGGCGTCGACCGAACGAGCGGTGGCGGCGGCAGACTGCCCGGCCGGGGATGCGCAGTGTGCCCTGCGTGAGCGTCTGGTCGCCGCCGAAAACTATCTGGCCAACCGACCCGGCACGGTGGGATTCGTGTTGCGAGACAGGGCCACCGGGGCCAAGTACCGCAACGCGAACGCCGCCACGCCCATCTGGACGGCATCGACGATCAAGCTGGCGATGGTGGCCGACCTGCTGGCGCGAGAACAATCGGGAACGGTGCGCCTGACGGCCGACGATCGTGAGCAGATGGTCGCGATGTTGCGAAGCTCCGATAATGCTGCCGCCGATGCGCTGTGGTCCGAGTACGGCGGAACGGCGAACGTCTTCAACGCCAACTTTCCCCGCTACGGCATGACCGGTGTGCGGCCGCAGCCGGGGTTCGGCGACGTCTACCCGTACTGGGGATTCCAAAAGGGCACGGCCGATGATTTCGACGCGCTGATGAACTACGTCCTCGACAGGCTCAGCGCTGCCAATTCCGCGGCGGTCGTGGCCGAGATGCAGCGTGTGGAGGGTGGCCAGCGGTGGGGGGTGTGGGGCGCCGGTCCGGCGATGGCACCCGGGGCGAAGGACGGTTGGTCCCAGGAGCAGGGCGGCTGGGTGGTCAACAGTGTCGGCTTCGCCGGGCCGCAGCAGCGGTACACGCTGTCGATCATGAATGCCCTCGGCGGCGAGGGTGGCTACGATGACGGTGTCGAGACCACCACGAATGTGGCGCGAATCCTGCTGTCGCCGTAGCTCTTACGGCGGGTAGACCTGCTTGATGCTGCCATCCGGGTTCAGCCTCAAGAAGCCGGTCCCCGGCTCGGTCGAGTGGATGATCAGATCCAGGCCGCCGCCTTCGGTGCCTTCGATGATCAGGTAACTGTCCGAGCCGACCGGCGCACCGGTGTGCTGCGGTGCATTGCCCAGCACACCGGCGACGGCGTTCGTATTGATCTGGCCGAGGTCGACCAGGATGTCGAAGGCGCTGGTCGACATCGTCGGGCCCCATTCCTCCCAGCCGTCGCCGCGATAGGTGAAGCTGTCCTTGGCGTTCGCGTTCGTCGGGGTGGGCCGGTCGTAGACCGCGTGGCCGGGATAGACCACCAGCGAGAAGCCCATGGTGTCACCGAACTTGGCGCGAATCGTCTGGAGCAGCCCGTCCAGTCCCTTGGCATTCTGGAGGTCCGGGGCACTTACCGCGGTCGAGGTTGCCGTGGGTGGAACAGTCCGTGGGGCAGACGTGTTCGTCGGCGTGATGCGACGATCGGTTGCGGCGGGGGAACTGACCCGCTGGCTCGCGTTCGACATGGTGTCATTCCGGGATGCCAGCAGAACTGTCGTCGCAACGATGACGACGGCGGCGAGCAGCGCGATCGCGACCAGGACGGCCGGTCCGCGCCACCATGGTCGCGCGGCAGCGGCCGGTTGCCACGCCGGTGCGGCCGGCCACGATTGCTGCGGCGCGGGATGTGGTGGTGGCCAGTGGGCGGCCACGGTCGGTCGATAGGCGGCGGCCGGCGCGGCGATCGCGGCACGGGCAGCGGCGGCAAGGTCACCCGTCGTCGCATAGCGGTGTTCGGGATTCTTGGCCATCCCGGTCGCGATGACCTGATCCATCAGCACCGGAACCCCGGGTTGCATCATCGACGGTCGGGGTGGTGGCAGCGTGAGATGACCCGTGATCTGACGTTCGACGCTGTCACCGGGAAACGGTTGCCGCCCGGTCAAGCATTCGTGCAGTACGCAAGTCAGTGCGTAGATATCGGCACGCGCATCCGAGCTGTCGGTCGACAATCGCTCCGGTGCCATGTACGCGACGGTGCCGATCGTGGAACCGGTACTGGTCAATTTCGTTCCGTCGGAGGCCCTGGCGATCCCGAAGTCGATGAGGTAGGCGAAATCGGCGGGTGTCACGAGGATGTTCGACGGTTTGACGTCGCGGTGCACCAGCCCGACGGTATGTGCGGCGTGCAGTGCCGCGGCGATCTGTTCGGCGATGCCGACCGCCCGATGCGGCGGCAGCGGTCCGCCCTCGAGCAGTTCTTGGATGGTCCTGCCCTCGATCAGGCGCATGGTGACGTACAGCCGTCCGTCGATCTCGCCGAAATCATGGATCGGGACGATGTGCGGTTCATCCAGCCCCGCGGCCACCTGGGCCTCGCGGCGGAACCGTCGTTGGTAGGTGTTGTCGTCGGCGAGGCTGGGCGGCAGCACCTTCAGTGCCACCCACCTGTTCATGGCGGTGTCAAAGGCGCGCCACACCTCGCCCATGCCGCCACGGCCCAGCATGGTCGCCAGGCGATACCGGCCGAACGGGGTCCCTTCGTGCACGGGACAACCCTAGAGGACGGCAGTGCGGATCAGCGTGGGCTCTGCGCCTGTTGGGCGGCGACCGCTCCGCCGAGCCAGCGGCGCAAGAACTTTCGAAGTTCCTGCGGTGTCCTGTCGGTGTTGGGCGCGACGAAGAAGGACAGCATGGTGCGCAGGGTGAACTCGACGAGTTCACCCAAGCTGGTTTCGTCGTAACCGTGCGCGGACCAGTCGACATCAAAACGATCGATCATCCGCATGCCGATGGCCCGTGCCTCCGCGGAGGTGAGCGCGCCGCTGTGGTCATACGGATAGGACTCCGACAGCAGGATGCCCAGATGCGGTGTGCGGGTTACCTCGTCGAGGGTGAACACGGTGCCCTCGGTGATGGCCTCGGCTGGATCGTGGATGCCTTCGACGGCCGTGGAGAGTCGATCGAGGAAGGCGTCCACCGAGGCCATGGCCACCGCATGCATCAGCGCGTCGGAGGTGGGGAAGTAGCGATAGACGGTCTGCCGGATGACGCCCAGTGAGTTCGCGACATCGGCCAACGAGATTGCCGCGCCGGTGGAGCTGACCAGTTCGACGGCGGTCGTGACAATCCGCGCAGTGGCCTCCTCGTCACTGTGCGGGGGATCGCCGCCCCAGCCGCGCCTGCGCGCCATCGGCACCTTCCTCTCGGCACGGCGACGCTAGCACGGACAAGTCAACATACATTTACACTAAGCGACGTATGATTGTGTGATAGCTTGCGCTGATGACCGATCTTCAGGTGCGCAAGATGCGCTTCGCCTTCGCCGATTACGACGTGCCGTTTCTCTGGAATGAGACAAATCCCGCGTTCTCGGCCATGGCCAATGCCGTCTCCTTCTTGGCGATCGCCTTCGAGAAGATGATCGTCAGCACGATGGCCGAGGCGAAGCCGTTGCTCGCCGATTCGCCGATCGCCGACGAGGCCGACGCGTTCGTCCGCCAAGAGGGCCAGCACTCGATGGCACACCGCCAACACGCCCGCGGACTGATCAAGGCGTATCCGGCGCTCAAGGAAACCCTCGACCAGGTCATCGCTGCCTTCGACGATCTCGTCGAGAACAAACCGCTGAAGTACCGGCTGGCCTACACCGCCGACTTGGAGGCCACGTTCACCCCGGTGTTCAAGTTGATGCTCGACAACGACGACACTCTGTTCGCGCCCGGCGACGACCGGGTGGCCTCGCTGTTCCTATGGCACTTCGTCGAGGAGGTCGAACACCGCAGCTCGGCGCTGATCATCTACAACGATCTGGTCGGCGATCCGTGGTACCGCGCACGTGTGGCACCGTCGATCTTCAAGCACGTGATGGACGTCGTGCGGATGGCCTGCGACGGGTTCAACAGGCATCTCCCGCTGGAGGTCCGCAAGGTTGATGCGGTGTCGACCTTCGCCCTGGAGCGGCGAAAGAACGCTCTGCTCAGGCGCATCGGTCGCCGCCCGGATTACGGCCCGCTGCAAGCGCCGTTCCCGCATCTGGGTTTGCGCGAACAGCTGGCGGCCCTGGTGGGTATCGTCCGCAGTCAGATTCCCGGCCACGATCCCACGCACGAGAAGTTGCCTGTGCTGGCCGACGAATGGTTCAGACGCTACGACGAGGGATACGACGTGACACAGTGGTACACGAATCAGAAGGCATCCGCCGATGTCTGATCTGTGTCGACCGACCTTCGAGCAGCTCGCCGAGCGGCTTGGTTTCAGCTGCGCGGAGGCCGGCGGCCTGGTCGATGTGCGTAATCCGCTGGCACTGGAGAATTGGACGCTGCCGGTACTCGAGCTGACGATCATCATCGGCGCCGTGCTGGCGTTGGCCTATGCGGTGATCCGGCTGCGCCGCCACGGTGATGCCACCAACCTCGTGCTGTGGTTCGGTGCCATCGCCTACCTGCTGATCATCGAACCGCCGCTGTACTTCCCGGCCGCGTTCGGCATCGAGGAACACATCGACACGATGTTCGCGCACAACGTCTTCACGGTCGAATTCCTCTGGGGCAGGCTGCCCCTCTACATCGTGGCGATCTATCCACTGATGGCCACCATCGCCTTCGAGATCGTGCGCAACCTCGGTGTCTTCCGCCGCTACGGCACGCTGGTCGGTGCGATGTGCGTCGGCTTCGTCCACCATGCCTTTTACGAGATCTTCGACCATCTGGGACCGCAGCTGCGGTGGTGGGAATGGACGCTGGAGCACCCGATGAACCAACCGTTCTTCGCCTCGGTGCCGCTGCCCAGCGTGGTGGTCTTCGCCGCGCTCTGGCCGATGTCGCTGGCATTCTGTGTCCAGTTCTTCGTCGGCAGATACGTCGACCGCGGACGGCGCTTCAGCGGCGGCCAGATCCTCTGGCGCACCGTGGTGGTGGGCCTGCTCGCCTCGGTGGGCACGGTGCTGCTGCCTGCGCCTGCGACGGTCATCGGCTCGTTCACGAACGTCACCGTGATGGGTGTCGTGTACGCGTTGGAGTTGCTGGTGATCACTGTCGTGGCGGTGCCGGTGCTCTACAAGCAGTGGCAGCGATTGCGCAACACGGCGGCCTCTGCCACCGAAGCGCGCTACGTGAATCCTCCGATGATTCGTTACGGCGTCCTGTATTTGGCGGTGATGGCACTGTTGTGGGCCACCGCCCTGCCCGCGTACTTCTCGGCTGTCGACGGCGTCACCGGCAATGGTGATCCGGTGGGCAGCCTCTGGTACACCGTGTTGTGCTTCGCCATCGCCGGCCTCAGTGCCGCTGCCGCGCTGACGGTTTCGTCCGCCAAGCCGGTGAAGCAGCCTGCGGCTGTCTCGTAAGCGATTTCGGTGAGGAAACGTGCGCACAGCACACGTTTCCTCACCGAAATCGCAAGAGACTAGGTCCCGGTGTAGGTGGCCGGATCCGGGCGGTACCGGGTGCCGTCATCGAGTCCGGTCAGCGCCGCGAGATGCTCCTCGGCCAATTCGAAGTCCAGTACGTCGAAGTTCTCCGCGATGCGCTCGGGCTTGGCCGAGCGCGGGATGACCACGTTGCCCAACTGCAGGTTCCATCGGATCAACACCTGCGCCGGGGTCTTGTCGTACTGCGCGGCCACCGCGGTGACGGTCGGGTTGTCCAGCAGTTTGCCGACCCCCAGCGGGCTGTAGGCCTCGGTCACGATGTTGTGCTCGGCATGCGCGGCACGCTGTTCGGTCTGCACCAGCTGGGGGTGAAGTTCGATCTGGTTGACCGCGGGTGCGACATAGGACAGGTCGATGATGTTGGTCAGATCCTCCGGTGTGAAGTTGGCGACACCGATGGACGTGGCCAGCTTGTCCTCGCGTACCCGCAGCAGCCCGCCCCAGCTGTCCACGTACTTGCCGGTATCCCCACCGGGCCAGTGGATCAGATACAGGTCCAGGTAATCGACGCCGAGCCGGTCCAGGCTGGCCTTGGCGGCGTCCTGAGAGGCCTGAAAGCCCTGATCCTGGGTCGCCAGCTTGGTGGTGAGGAAGATCTCGGCACGCGGGATGCCCGATGCGGCGATGGCACGACCCACACCTGCCTCGTTACCGTAAGCGGCGGCGGTATCGATAAGCCGGACACCGATTTCCAGCGCCGCGGACACCGCGCGCTCGGCCTCATCGTCAGTCAGCTCGCCCACCCCGATTCCGAGAACCGGAATTGTGTTCTCGTCGTTCAAGCCGATATTGGGCACAGCCGCTGCCGATGTCATGTCCTACCTATCCCGTGAAGTTGAAGGTGCGTGGGTCGGGACCCAACCGGGTGCCGTCATCGAGCGATCCGATGGACGCGATGTCCTTTTCGGTCAACTCGAAGTCGAACACGTCGAAGTTACTCGCTATCCGATCAGGGTTCACCGACTTCGGGATGACGATATTACCCAGCTGTAGATGCCATCTGATCAGCACCTGGGCTGGTGTTTTGCTGTGTGCCTCGGCAATCGCGGTGACCGTCGGCTCGCTGAGCAGACCACCCTGGCCCAGCGGGCTCCACGCCTCCGTGGCGATCCCCAACTCGGCGTGCAGCTCGCGCAGCTCCTGCTGCGGGAGCCGGGGGTGCAGTTCGATCTGATTGACCGCGGGCACGATCCCGGTGGCGTCGATGAGCGTGCGCAGATGCTCGGGCTGGAAGTTGCTGACGCCGATGGAGCGGACCCGCCCGTCGTCACGCAGCGTGGACAACGCCTTGAAGCTCTCCACGTACAGGTTGACCTCGGGCAGCGGCCAGTGGATCAGGTAGAGATCGACATAGTCCACGCCCAGTCGTTGAGCGCTGGCATCGAATGCCCGCAACGCCTTGTCGTAGCCCTGTTCGGAGTTCCACAACTTGGTGACCAGGTAGATGTCCGCACGGGGCACCCCCGAGGACACCAGCCCCTCGCCGACCTCGGTTTCGTTCTGATAGACCGCCGCGGTGTCGATGTGGCGATAACCCGTTCGCAGCGCACTCTCGACCGCGAGTCTGGTGTCCTCGGGCGGGGTCTGCCAGACTCCCAACCCGACCGCGGGGATGGAATGTCCGTCGTTGAGCAACCGTGTGGGATATGAGGGGGCAGTCATGGAAACGAGTCTGCCAGCGCGGCCGAACCCGAGCCCGCTGCGATTGAAGGCCGCAACCGTGGCGAGCCGGGTGTCGGTACCGCTACTGGCGCGCATCCCGAACCCCGTCAAGAGACTGCTGATGGGACGGCGCAGCGTCGTCATCGACGGCAACACCCTGGACACCAGCCTCCAATTGCTCCTCAACGCGCAACGCGCCTCGGGTATCGGTGGCCTCGTGGCCTGCGACGATGTGACCGTCGCACGCACCCAGCTCGATGAAGCGTCCGCCGCGTTCAAGACCGACATCGTGGCGCCGACCGACGACTTCTCGATCGCCGGACCGGCGGGCCCGATCGCGGTGCGGCACTATCGCGGTGAGGCGGGCGCACCGCTGCTGGTTTTCCTTCACGGTGGCGGTTTTGTCGTCGGCAGCCTGGCCACCCATGACGGATTCTGCCGCCGCATCTGCCGTGATGCCGGCGTGCACGTGCTCGCCGTCGACTATCGGCTGGCTCCCGAACACAAGGCGCCCGCCGCGGCCGAGGACTGTTTCGCCGCCTATACATGGGCGTTGGAACATGCCGCGGAGCTCGGTGCGGACCCCGACCGGGTCGCCGTCGGCGGCGACAGCGCCGGTGGCAATCTGGCCGCCGTGGTCACCCAGACCGCCCGCACGACCGGCACCGGGATGCCTGCGTTGCAACTGCTGATCTATCCGATGGTCGATCCGGTAGGGGAGACGGTCTCGCGCTCGCTGTTCGCCGATGGGTTCTTCCTCACCAAGGCCGATATCGACTGGTTCGACCACCATTACGTCGCCGGTTCGGGCGTGGCGCATGACGACCCGCGGGTGGCGCCACTGCACGCCGCCGACCTGACCGGATTGTCGCCCGCGCTGGTGGTGACGGCCGGTTTCGACCCGCTGCGCGACGAGGGCAGGGCCTATGCCCGCGCGCTCACCGCCGCGGGCGTGCCGGTCGATCACCGCGAGTACGGCTCGCTGGTGCACGCGTTCATCAATTTCTTTCCTCTCGGCGGGGACAGTGAACTCGCCGTCGTCGACCTCACCTCGGCGCTGCGGGCGCATCTGAGCCGGTAGGCTGCATCCCGTGGCGAACAAACCGAAGAAGCAGGCCAGTTACGACTTGAAGGCCGCTGACCGCAAGCGCAACCTTCTCGTCCAGATCGGGCTGACCTCGGTGGTCGTCCTGTTCGCGGTGGCACTGGTGCTGTGGATCGTGCTGAACGGGGAGACGAACCCCGAGGCCGGTGAAGCACGGGCCGTCCGCGTCGAATCCAGCCAGGTCGTCCGCAACGACGACGGCGTCGACCCCAAGGTCGTGCTGTCGGTCTACGAAGATCCGCTCTGCCCGCACTGCGGGGCATTCGAGAAGGCCTTCGGCTCGACGATCAACCAGCTCATCGACAAGGGCGTGATCGCCGTCGACTACTACATGGTCGGCATCCTCGACAGCGCCGGAAACCAGAACTACTCCTCCCGCGCCAGCGGCGCTGCCTACTGCGTCGCCGACGAATCCGTCGAGGCGTTCCGCCGCTTCCACGGCGCCCTCTACGCCCAGCAGCCCTCGGAGGTCGGCGGCTCGTACCCGACCAACGCACAGCTGATCGAAACCGCCCGGCAGGCCGGCGCCGCCGGCAAGGTGCCCGAGTGCATCGACAAGGAGCGTTACGTCAAGATGGCCGGCGGCATGGCCGCGGCCACCAAGATCAACGCCACACCCACCGTGCGGATCAATGGTGAGGACTACCAGTACAGCACCCCCGAAGTGCTGGTCGGCAAGATCAAGGAGATCGTCGGCGACGTCCCGGGTCTGGCCGCGGCATCGTGACCGCCACCGCCGACCTCGACGCGGCCGAGACTCCGGTCGAGCCGAGCGGCGTGCGTCGATCCAGCGCCATCGGGGTTCTGATCGCCGGTGTGCTCGGCCTGGCGGCCGCCGCCACGCTGACCATCGAGAAGATCGAGATCCTGATCGACCCCAGCTACGTCCCGTCGTGCAGCCTGAACCCGGTGCTGTCCTGCGGGTCGGTGATGGTCACCCCACAGGCCTCGGTCTTCGGCTTCCCCAACTCGTTGATCGGCATCATCGCGTTCACCGTCGTGCTCGTCACCGGCGTGCTGGCGGTGGCCAGGGTGTCGCTGCCGCGTTGGTACTGGGTCGGCCTCACGGTGGGCAGCGCACTCGGTGTCGTATTCGTGCACTGGCTGATCTTCCAGAGCCTGTACCGGATCGGGGCACTGTGCCCCTACTGCATGGTCGTCTGGGCGGTCACCATCCCGTTGCTGGTGATGGTCGCGTCCATCGCGCTGCGCGCCGAGACCGCCACCGGTGCCGGCCGCATCCTCTACGACTGGCGATGGTCGCTGGTGGCGCTGTGGTTCACCGCCGTCGTGCTGCTGATCCTGGTCCGCTTCTGGAACTACTGGTCGACGCTTCTGTAACCGACCACTCACAGTCCGGGGATATCCCGCGGTGAGCTATCCGCAGGTCAGTATCCTCATACCTGCGCATCAGCCGGTCTGTGGTGTCGCCAAGCGCGCCGTATCCGACGCCCCACCGACTCGTGCGGTCCGGGGCCGCCGGGATCCGAAGACGAAGGAGTGAGAGTTCGATGATTTCGAAACTCTTGGTGGCCAACCGCGGCGAGATCGCCATCCGCGCGTTCCGTGCAGCAACCGAGATGAACATCGCCACCGTTGCGGTGTATCCGTTCGAGGATCGCAATTCGTTGCATCGCCTGAAGGCTGATGAGTCGTATCAGATCGGGGATGAGGGGCATCCGGTCCGGGCGTATCTGTCGGTGCCGGAGATCATCCGGGTGGCCAAGCATGCCGGTGCGGATGCGGTGTATCCGGGGTATGGCTTCATGTCGGAGAACCCGGAGTTGGCGCGGGCGTGTGTGGAGGCCGGGATCACTTTCGTGGGCCCGTCGGCGCAGGTGTTGGAGTTGACGGGCAATAAGGCGCGGGCGATCGCGGCGGCGCGGGAGGCCGGTCTGCCCGTGTTGGCGTCCTCGGAGCCTTCGGATTCGGTGGAGGATCTGCTGGCTGCAGCAGCCTCGATGACGTTTCCGCTGTTCGTCAAGGCGGTCTCCGGTGGCGGTGGTCGCGGGATGCGCCGCGTCGAGGAGTCGTCGGGGTTGGGTGAGGCGATCGAGGCGGCGTCGCGGGAGGCGGAGTCGGCGTTCGGGGACGGCCGGGTCTATCTGGAGCAGGCGGTGATCAACCCGCGCCATATCGAGGTGCAGATCCTCGCCGATGGTGACGGCAATGTGATCCATCTGTTCGAGCGGGACTGCAGTTTGCAGCGCAGGCATCAGAAGGTCATCGAGTTGGCCCCGGCCCCGAATCTGGATCCGGCGGTGCGGGAGAAGATCTGTGCCGATGCGGTGGCATTGGCACGGCACATCGATTACTTCTGTGCGGGCACCATCGAGTTTCTGCTCGACGAGCGCGGTCATCATGTGTTCATCGAGTGCAATCCGCGGATTCAGGTGGAGCACACGGTGACCGAGGAGATCACCGATGTGGATTTGGTGTCCTCGCAGTTGCGGATCGCTGCGGGGGAGACCCTGGCCGACCTCGGTCTGTCGCAGGACGGCATCGCGATTCGGGGTGCGGCGATGCAGTGCCGCATCACCACCGAGGACCCGGCCAACGGGTTTCGTCCCGATACCGGGCGTATCACGGCCTACCGCTCTCCGGGTGGTGCGGGTATCCGGTTGGATGGTGGCACGCACACCGGTGCGGAGATCAGCGCGCATTTCGATTCGATGTTGGTGAAGTTGACCTGCCGCGGCCGGGATTTCGGTATGGCCGCCGCGCGGGCGCGTCGTGCGTTGGCCGAGTTCCGGATCCGCGGCGTGACCACCAACATCCCGTTCCTGCTCGCGGTGATCGATGATCCGGATTTCCGGGCGGGCCGGGTGACGACATCGTTCATCGATGAGCGCCCGCAGCTGTTGACCTCGCACACCCCGGCCGATCGTGGCACCAAGATCCTGAACTATCTGGCCGATGTGACGGTGAACAAGCCCAACGGGGCGCGCCCGTCACCGGTGTATGCCGCCGACAAGTTGCCTGCGTGTGATCTGTCGGTGGCCCCGCCGGCGGGGTCCAAGCAGCGCCTGGTCGAGTTGGGTCCTGATGGTTTTGCCCGGTGGCTCAAGGATTCCCCGGCCCTCGGGGTGACCGATACGACGTTCCGCGATGCGCATCAGTCGTTGTTGGCGACCCGGGTGCGCTCCAACGGGTTGTTGTTGGTGGCGCCGTATGTGGCCCGGTTGACCCCGCAGTTGCTCTCGGTGGAGTGTTGGGGTGGCGCGACTTATGATGTGGCGCTGCGCTTTTTGAAGGAAGACCCGTGGGAGCGCCTGGCGGCGTTGCGGGAGGCGATGCCCAACATCTGTTTGCAGATGCTGCTGCGCGGCCGTAACACCGTGGGCTACACCCCGTATCCGGAGCTTGTCACCGAGGCCTTTGTCGATGAGGCGACCGCGACCGGTGTCGATATTTTCCGGATTTTCGATGCATTGAACAATGTGGACTCGATGCGCCCGGCCATCGATGCGGTGCGCGCCACCGGGTCGGCGGTGGCCGAGGTGGCGATGTCCTACACCGGGGACCTCAGCAACCCTGCCGAGGACCTCTACACCCTGGATTACTACTTGCGCTTGGCCGAGCAGATCGTCGAGGCCGGGGCGCATGTGTTGGCGATCAAGGACATGGCCGGGTTGTTGCGCCCGCAGGCCGCCACGAAGCTCGTGGGTGCGCTGACCGAGCGGTTCGATCTGCCGGTGCATGTGCACACCCACGACACTCCCGGTGGGCAGTTGGCGACCTATCTGGCGGCCTGGACCGCGGGCGCTTCGGCGGTGGATGGGGCCTCGGCGCCGTTGGCGGGCACCACGAGCCAGCCCGCACTGTCGGCGATCGTGGCCGCGACCGCGCATACCGACCGCGATACGGGTCTGGACCTCAAGGCGGTGTGTGATCTGGAGCCGTACTGGGAGGCGTTGCGCAAGGTCTACAGCCCGTTTGAGGCCGGTCTGCCGGCGCCGACGGGGCGGGTGTACACCCATGAGATCCCGGGCGGGCAGCTGTCCAATTTGCGGACCCAGGCCGTCGCGTTGGGGTTGGGGGATCGGTTCGAGGAGATCGAGGACGCCTACGCCGGGGCGGATCGGGTGTTGGGCCGGTTGGTCAAGGTGACCCCGTCGAGCAAGGTGGTCGGCGATTTGGCGTTGGCGTTGGTGGGTGCCGGTGCTGATGCCGATGAGTTCGCCGCCGATCCGGATCGCTATGACATTCCCGACAGTGTGATCGGGTTCCTGCGTGGTGAGCTCGGTGATCCGGCCGGTGGTTGGCCGGAACCGTTGCGCAGCAAGGCATTACAGGGCCGCGCCGACGCCAAACCCGAAACCCCGCTCTCTGCCGAGGATGAGGCGGCGCTGTCCGTCGGTGGGCGTTCCCGTCAGGAAACGTTGAATCGGTTGCTGTTCCCCGGTCCCACCAAGGAGTTTCAGGCCCACCGCGACCAGTACGGCGACACCTCGATGCTCTCGGCCAACCAGTTCTTCTATGGGCTGCGCCAGGGCGAGGAACACCGTGTGCAACTCGAACCCGGTGTGGAGCTGCTCATCGGCCTGGAGGCCGTGTCGGAGGCCGACGAGCGCGGGATGCGTACCGTGCTGGCCATCCTCAACGGCCAGCTGCGCCCCACCCTGGTCCGGGACCGCAGCATCGCCAGCGAGGTCGCCGCGGCCGAAAAGGCCGACAAGACCAACCCCGACCACATCGCCGCCCCGTTCGCCGGGGTCGTCACCATCGGCGTGGACGCCGGTGACACCGTGCAGGCCGGACAGACCATCGCCACCATCGAAGCCATGAAGATGGAAGCTGCCATCACCGCACCCAAAGCCGGCACCGTGACCCGCATCGCCGTCACCGGCACCGCCCAAGTCGAAGGCGGCGACCTCCTGGTCGTGGTGGGTTCGACGGGTAAGGGTGAAGCGACCGGGGGCTCGCGCTGACACGGATCATCGCCGGAGCCTACGGCGGACGCCGAATCTCGGTGCCCGCCAGTGGAACTCGGCCGACCACCGACCGGGTGCGCGAATCGTTGTTCAGCGTGCTCACAGCTCGGCTGGATTTCGACGGTATCGGGGTGCTGGACCTCTACGCCGGTTCCGGAGCCCTGGGCCTGGAGGCGCTGTCCCGCGGTGCGTCCTCGGCGCTGTTCGTCGAGTCGGATCGGCGGGCCGCCGCGGTGATCGAAGCGAATATCGACGCGCTCGGCGCCCACGGGGCCGTGGTGCGCCGCGCCCCGGTGGACAAGGTCGTCCAATCCTGCGGCCGGCCTGTCGATCTGGTGTTCGCCGACCCGCCCTACGAGGTGAGCACCGCCGCCGTCGAGAAGGTGCTGAGCGCCCTGCACGCCAACGGCTGGGTGCGTGCAGGTGCCGTCGCGGTGATCGAACGGCCCACCGGTGCGGCGGCACTGACCTGGCCGAGCGATTGGGAAGCCGATGACGAGCGTCGCTACGGAGACACCCGGCTGGAGTTCGGCGTCATCGCGTAGCGTCTCGGGTCATGAGTGGCGCCGTATGTCCTGGATCCTTCGACCCCGTCACCCTCGGCCACGTCGACATCTTCGAACGGGCGGCCGCCCAGTTCGACGAGGTCGTGGTGGCGGTGCTGGTGAACCCGAACAAGAAGGGGATGTTCACCGCCGCCGAGCGCATCGAGCTGATCGAAGCGTCCACGACGCACCTGCCCAACCTGCGTGTCGAATCCGGGTCCGGATTGGTGGTCGATTTCGTCAAGGAGCGTGGGCTGACGGCCATCGTCAAGGGACTGCGCTCGAGCACCGACTTCGAATACGAGTTGCAGATGGCGCAGATGAACAAGCACGTCGCCGGGGTCGACACGTTCTTCATCGCGACCACTCCTGCGTACGCCTTCGTATCGTCCTCGCTGGCCAAGGAGGTCGCCGCGCTCGGCGGTGACGTCAGCGACCTGTTGCCCGAACCGGTCAACGTCCGGCTGCGGGACAAGCTCAAGAAGTAGCGTTCCGCGACACACCGGTCGCAAAGCCGAGTCACACGAGTAACACCAGGCACACTGGTCACTAACAACGACGCCTGGAGGGTGCTGCCGTGTACCGAGTTTTTGAGGCCCTTGACGAGCTGAGCGCGATCGTCGAAGAAGCGCGTGGTGTGCCGATGACGGCCGGGTGCATGGTGCCGCGCGGCGACGTGCTGGAACTGCTCGACGACATCAAGGACGCGATCCCCGGCGAGCTCGACGACGCCCAGGATGTGCTCGACGCCCGCGACGGGATGCTCAACGAGGCCCGTGAGCACTCCCAGTCGATGGTCGCCACCGCGACGGCCGAGGCAGACTCGCTGGTCAACCACGCCCGCGGTGAGGCCGACCGACTGCTGGCCGATGCCAAGGCCCAGGCCGACCGGATGGTCGCCGAGGCACGTGCGCACAGCGAGCGGATGGTCGGCGAGGCGCGCGAGGAGGCCGTGCGCATCGCCGCGACCGCCAAACGTGAATACGAGGCCACCACCGGCCGCGCCAAGTCCGAGGCCGACCGCCTGATCGAGAACGGCAACCTGTCCTACGAGAAGGCCGTCCAAGAGGGCATCAAGGAGCAGCAGCGCTTGGTGTCGCAGACCGAGATCGTGCAGACCGCGACCGCCGAGGCGACCCGACTGGTCGACACTGCACATGCCGAGGCCGACCGGCTGCGCGGCGAATGCGATATCTACGTCGACAGCAAGCTGGCCGAGTTCGAGGACTACCTCAACGGCACGCTGCGCTCGGTGAGCCGCGGCCGCCATCAGCTGCGTACCGCGGCCGGTACCCACGACTACGCCACCCGGTAGCCACCCGGTAGCCACCCGCCGAAGGGTGTGTCAGAGCTGCCCGTGCCGGGGTGGCTTGGTGCCCGACAGGGTGTAGCGGCCGATGTGCTGCACCTTCCAACGCGTCGCATCGTGCAGGGTGTGGGTACGTGCATCGCGCCAGTAGCGGGCCAGGTTGGCCGCACCGGACGCGCTGCGGGTCCCGCCGAGTTCGAACAGCGTGCTCGACGCGTCGAGTGACGCACGGGTGGCTGCCACCTTCGCGATCGCGACGGCTACCGAGGCAGTCGCGGAGCTGTCCTCGTCGAGATCGGTAGACGCCGCATCCACCGCGCGAGCGGCCTCGGCCAGCAGCGCCTGAGCGCCACGCACCGTCACGGTCAGCTCACCGGCGATCTGCACGACCGTCGGGTCATCGGCCGCGCTGTCCACCCCGGCCTCGAAATGCGGTCGGGCCTTGGCGGCTTGCCGAACGCCCTCGGCGAGGGCCGCGGTGGCGATGCCGACATCGAGCGCGGCGTGCAGCAACTGTGCGCGCGCACCATAGGTGGCGGGCCGGGAGAAGATCGGGGTGAACGGCACCACCTGCGATGCCGGCACGCGCACCTCGTCGAGGGTGACGGTGCCCGATGCGGTGGTGCGCTGGCCCATCCCATCCCAGTCGTCGACGACCTGCAGGCCCTCGGTGTCGGCGGCGATGAACGCCAACGCCTTCGGCGTGGACGAGGTCGGCGTCTGGCCGGGACTGTCGGGCAATGACGCCCGCACGATCACCCAATCGGCGAACAGCGCGCCGGTCGAGTAGTACTTGCGGCCACTGAGCACATAATCGTCTCCATCGAGGATCAGGGTGGTCGCGTCCACGTCGATCGGATGTGGACCCCTTTCGGACTGGGCGTTGGCGAAAAGCGCTCCAGCGAGCACCTTCTCGTAGAAGAACGCACGCTGGGTATCGCTGCCCTGCAAGCGCAACGCCTCAAGGAAGGTGAAATGCGAGTGCGGGATCTGGGCCAGCGACGGGTCGCCGTGGGCCAACAGCCGGAACACCTCGGCGAGCACCGTGGCCGGGGCGGCGATCCCGCCGTACTCGACCGGCACCGACAACGCCAACAGGCCGGAGTCCTTGAGAGCCTGCACCTGAGCGTGCGGCAACTCCCGGTGAGCGTCCCGGGCCGCGGCCCCCTCGGCGAACGATGCGGACAGTTCGGCGGCCACGGTCAGCGCATGGGCCGGGTCGGTGATGCGGGTGGCCGGTGCGCCGACAATCGAGTGAAGACGTGGAGTCACCACGGGATCATGCCCGCCGCAGCGGTCCGGTGCACCCGTTCGGCTCAGCCGGATTCTAGCGTTGCAGGAAGCGAGCCAGGCTGTCGTCGACCCGGAAGCGTTCGATCATGCTGTCCGGCAACGCGATCAGGGCGCGAAGGATCGGTAGCCGACGTAGAAGGCCAGGGCGCGATCGGGGGTGGAGAACAGGATCCGCGAGCCCTTGGGAAAGAAGATGGCGTCCTTGGGGCCGGCGATCTGCACCTGGCCGGTATCCGGGTTCTCCAGTCGGAATTCGCCCTCCAAGACGACCTTCATCTCGTCGTAGGCGTAGTAATAGTCCAGTGGCGCATCGGTATTGCGTAGTTCGAAGTATCCCGAGCACATCGGCACGCCATCGGGATTGGCGTAGACGTCGTCGATGAATCCTTCGGTTCCGGGGTACTGCTCGTCCGGCATCTGCGGAAGTGTCTGCCAGAAGCCGGACGTCACCTGGAAGATGGGTGGGGCGGTGCTCGTCACTGGACCTCCATCGTGATCTCTCTCATGAAACTCGGTCTGATGAGAGGAAACCACCGGAGGATTGCGGCGAGATTACGCCGACGTTAGGGCTCCCGAACCATGTCTTTCACCGCGCGCCGACAAACGGAATCGCCACACTGGGTGCCTCGTGGGAGCCGGAATTGAACAACCCCCGCCGACGCAGGATCGGCACCACGCCCTCACCGAACCAGAACAGTTCCTCCAGATGCGGGTAGCCGGAGAAGATGAATTCGTCGATGCCGATGGCGGCGTACTCGGCGATGCGCTCGGCCACCTCGGTGTGGCTGCCCACCAGTGCCGTTCCGGCCCCGCCGCGGACCAGGCCCACACCCGACCACAGGTTCGGTGCGATCTCCAGACTCCTTGCATCACTCCAGGTTCCGTTGAACCGATTGCTTTCATGCAAGGCCAGCATCCGCTTCTGGCCCTCGGACTGGCTACGGGCCAAACCGGCCTGCGCGGCCGCCACCGTCTCCTCGTCGAGCGCGGCGATCAGTTTGTCGGCCTGAGCCCACGCCTCCGCGGAGGTGTCGCGGGAGATGGTGTGCAACCGGATGCCGAAGCGAAGCTTGCGGCCCTCCTTCTCGGCCTCGGCGCGAATCCAGGCGATCTTCTCGGCCACCGCGGCCGGTGGCTCACCCCAGGTGAGGTACACATCGGCATGACGCGCGGCGACCGGCCCGGCGGCCTGAGAGCTGCCGCCGAAGTACAACGGCGGGATCGGATTCGGCGGCAGCGCCAGGGCCGCCTCCTCGACATCGATATGGGTGCCCTTGCGGGTGACGGTCTCGCCGGCCCATAGCCGGCGCACCACATCGAGGAACTCGTCGGCCCGGTGGTAGCGCGCGTCCTTGTCCAGGTGGTCGCCGAAGGAACGCTGCTCATGCGCCTCGCCGCCCACCACGACATTGAGCAGAATCCGTCCCGGGGCATGCCGGGCGAAGGTGGCCGCCATCTGAGCCGACAAGGTCGGGCTGACCAAGCCGGGCCGGAACGCGACCAGAAAGGCCAGTGATGTCGTCTCACGGGCCAGTAAAGCGGCGGTGATGAACGCGTCCTCGCACCATGCCCCGGTCGGGATGAGCGCGCCGGTGAAGTCGAAGCGCTCGGCTGCCCGCACGATCGAGGCCAGGTAGTCGATCGAGGCATCTCGATCACCGCTCGCGGACCCGGCCGGGGTGCCATGGCCACCCCCGACGATCAGACGGCTGTCGCCGTAGGTGGGCAGAAACCAGTGCAACTTCACGGTCACAAAATCAGTCCTTACGCAGCCGAGGATCTCGTGCCGTCGAGTATCGACGCCGGGTCGGGGAACCGCGGGCACTCACGCTGTGGTGCGTGGCCGCGCGACCGATCTCACCGGGCACGGCGCGGCCCGAGACATAAAAATCTCGGTGATCCGGGATCGGCCCCCGGTCAGCGGTATGGGCCCCCACGTAGAATCTAGAGCCATGTCCGCCAAGAGTCCGCTCGCGATCGACATCTCGCGCCTGGGTCGTCGACCGGGCTCGCTCATGGAGGTCCACGAGACGGTGCCCGCGCCGTCCCGTATCGGTCTGGACCTGATCCGGATCGAGCAGGGCGCCCCGCTGGAGCTCGATCTACGCATCGAGTCGGTATCCGAAGGTGCCTTGGTGACCGGTACGGCCTCCGCGCCCACCGAGGGTGAATGCGTCCGCTGCCTGGAGCCCGTCACCGGCGATGTGAGCATCGACCTGACCGAACTATTCGCCTACCCGGGCAGCGCGACCGAGGAGACCACCGAGGAAGACGAGGTGGGGCGCGTCGTCGACGACCGGGTGGACATCGAGCAGGCGATCGTCGACGCCGTCGGACTGGTGCTGCCGTTCACCCCGCTGTGCCGTGAGGACTGCGCGGGGCTGTGCCCGGACTGCGGCATCGTGCTCGCCTCGGCTGAGCCCGGACACCAGCACGAGAAGATCGATCCGCGCTGGGCCAAACTCGCCGCACTGCGCGACGAGGCCGGAGACAGCAGTGACAGCTGAGCACGAGGCGCTGAGCGAGGCGCTGGGCGTGCAGCTGCCTGCCGATCTGCTCACCATCGCGCTCACCCATCGCAGCTACTCCTACGAGAACGGCGGCCTGCCCACCAATGAGCGTCTGGAGTTTCTCGGCGACGCGGTGCTCGGCCTGACCATCACCGAAGAGCTCTACCATCGCCATCCCGACCGGCCCGAGGGCGACCTGGCCAAGCTGCGCGCCAGCATCGTCAACACCCAGGCGCTGGCCGATGTGGGACGCAAGCTCGGTCTGGGTGGGCATCTGCTGCTCGGTAAGGGCGAAGAGAGCTCGGGCGGGGCGGACAAGTCAAGCATTCTGGCCGACGGGGTCGAATCACTCTTGGGCGCAATCTATCTCGAATTCGGCACCGTCACCGCGCGCGAGGTGATCCTGCGGTTGTTCAACGAATTGCTCGACACCGCGCCCACGCTGGGCGCGGGCCTGGACTGGAAGTCCAGCCTGCAGGAACTCACGGTGGCGCGCGGTCTCGGACCGCCCACCTACACCGTCACGGCGCAGGGACCCGACCACGACAAGGAATTCACCGCGGTGGTGACCGTGGCCGAGCGCGAGTACGGCCGGGGCATCGGCCGGACGAAGAAGGAAGCCGAGCTCAAAGCGGCGGCTGCGGCATGGAGCACGCTGGACGCCGCGGGAAGCGACGAGACCGACGGTGCCGGAACTTCCTGAGGTCGAGGTGGTGCGGCGCGGACTTGACGCGCACGTGCTGGGCCGGACCATCGCCGACGTTCAGGTGCTGCACCCGCGTGCCGCCCGACGGCATCTTGCCGGGTCTCTCGACCTGACCGCGCGGCTGCGCGGCACGCAGATCACCGGAACCGGACGCCGGGGCAAGTACCTGTGGTTGACGGTGAGCAGTGGTGAGGCCATCGTCGTGCACCTGGGGATGAGCGGGCAGATGCTGATCGGTGCGGTGCCCAACCCCACCCACCTGCGCATCGCCACCACATTCGCCGATGGCAGCTCGATGAACTTCGTCGACCAGCGCACCTTCGGTGGCTGGATGCTGGCCGACCTGGTGACCATCGACGGTAGCGAGATCCCCGAACCCGTCGCGCACATCGCCAGGGATCCGCTGGACCCGGCCTTCGACCGCGATGGCGTCGTGACGGTGTTGCGGCGCAAGCATTCCGAGATCAAGCGCCAGCTGCTCGACCAGACGGTGGTGTCCGGGATCGGCAACATCTACGCCGATGAGGCGCTGTGGCGGGCCAAGGTCAACGGCGCCCGGTTGTCCTCGGCGCTGACGCGCCGGCAGCTCGCCGAGATCCTGGATGCGGCCACCGAGGTGATGACCGGAGCCCTCGGCCAGGGCGGCACGTCGTTCGATTCGTTGTATGTCAACGTCAACGGTGAATCCGGGTACTTCGACCGATCACTGGAGGCCTACGGTCGGGTAGACGAACCGTGCCGGCGCTGCGGTGCGCCGATGCAGCGGGACAAGTTCATGAACCGCTCGTCGTTCTATTGCCCGAAATGCCAACCGCGGCCGCGGGTCCGGCGTACCGCTAGCGCTGGTTGAACTCCACCGCCGCGGACATGCACACCTTCCACTGGCCGTTCTCCTTGCGGAAGTAGGCGGTATCGAACGAGCCGCCGGGCTCCACCGTCGCCGATGCGACGTCACCCTTGACCTTGATGTTGGTTGCCTTCATATCGGTGGTCGGCGCGGTCTGCGGGATCTCGATGCCCTCCAGGATCTGACCGAGCTCGCCGAGAGCGCCGAACATCGCCGCTTCGTTGGCGCAGAAGTACTGTCCCAACTCCGAGAATTTCCCGGTGTTGCCTGCCGCGCTGAAATCCTCGACCAGCTGCGTGATCTCGGCTTCGTCGCTGGAGACCAGGATGTCGCCACCGCCGCGCACCAGGAACACCCCGCCGATCACCAATGCGGCAACCAGCGCGACGCTCAGGACACCGCCGGCAATCCACCATGCGGTCTTGTTCTTCGCACGCGGCAGTGGGGGAGGCGGAGGATAGGGAGACGGGTAGCCCTGCGGCGGAAGGCCATACCCGTAGGGCTGCCCACCGTAGCCCGGATACTCCGGATATTCGAAGGTCGGCGGCTGGGTGTTCGGCGGCCCCGGTGGGCCCCACGGGCCGGGCGGCCCCGGCTGCGGCGGGGGGTATTGCGTCACTGCGATGGCTCCTCAGCTGGTGTCTTTCAACACTAACTCCCCTGGCAACCATGTCGGCGTCCGTACACTCGCCGGCGGATACCAGTCGGATACGAGGAGATCAGGTAGACGATGACCGAATTGTGGGTTGAGCGGACCGGCGTTCGCCGTTACACGGGACGGAGCAGTCGCGGGGCCGAGGTGCTGGTGGGCTCCGAGGACGTCGAGGGTGTGTTCACCCCCGGCGAGTTGCTCAAGATCGCGCTGGCCGCCTGCAGCGGTATGAGCAGTGATCATCCGCTGCGTACCCGCCTCGGTGACGACTATCAGGCCACCATAAAGGTCTCCGGTGCCGCCGACCGTGAGCGTGAGGTCTACCCGCACCTGGAGGAACGCCTCGAAGTCGACCTCTCCAGCCTGACCGAGGACGAACGCGCTCGACTGCTGACGATCGTGCGGCGCTCCATCGACAAGGTGTGCACCGTCGGGAACACCCTGAAGGCGGGCACCGAGGTGACGCTGGCGGTGACCGATGTCGGCCAGTCCTGACGTCCGACTCAACGCCTGGGTGCACGGTCACGTGCAGGGCGTCGGTTTCCGGTGGTGGACGCGCGCGCGGGCACTCGAGCTGGGGTTGACCGGGTACGCGTCCAACCGCCCCGACGGGCGGGTGCACGTGGTCGCCCAGGGCACCCGGGAGGACTGTCAGCGCCTGCTGGACCTGCTGCAGTCCGGCGGCACGCCGGGAACCGTCGACAATGTGGTGGCCGACTGGGCCGAGGTGGGCGACCCGATCACGGGCTTCAGCGAACGTTGATCGCCCCGCCGGTAGGGTAACTCGGCATGCATCTCAAGAGTCTGACGCTGAAGGGTTTCAAGTCCTTCGCTGCGTCGACGACTCTTCGCTTCGAACCGGGCATCACCTGCGTGGTCGGCCCCAACGGCTCGGGTAAATCCAATGTCGTCGACGCCCTGACCTGGGTGATGGGCGAGCAGGGCGCCAAAACGCTGCGCGGCGGCAAGATGGAGGACGTCATCTTCGCCGGGACCTCCTCGCGGGCGCCGCTGGGCCGCGCCGAGGTGACGCTGACCATCGACAACGCCGATAACGCGCTGCCCATCGAATACTCCGAGGTCTCGATCACCCGTCGGATGTTCCGCGACGGCGCCGGCGAGTATGAGATCAACGGCAGTCGCTGCCGGCTCGCCGACGTGCAGGAATTGCTCTCCGACTCCGGTATCGGCCGCGAAATGCACGTCATCGTCGGCCAGGGCAAGCTCTCGGAGATCCTGGAATCGCGGCCGGAGGATCGGCGCGCGTTCATCGAGGAAGCCG
This sequence comes from Mycolicibacterium neoaurum VKM Ac-1815D, assembly GCF_000317305.3. The sequence continues at coordinate 2,294,867 of NC_023036.2, forward strand.
CCGGGGTGCTCAAGCACCGCAAACGCAAAGAGAAGGCCGTCCGCAAGCTCGACTCGATGCAGGCCAACCTGGCCCGATTGACCGACCTGACCACCGAGCTCCGCCGCCAACTGAAGCCGCTGGGGCGCCAGGCCGAGATGGCGCGCCGGGCCCAGACCATCCAGGCCGATCTGCGCGACGCCCGGCTGCGACTGGCCGCCGATGACCTGCTGCGCCGCCAGACCGAGTTCAACGACACCAACCAAGCCGAGACCACGCTGCGTCGCGAGCACAACGAGGTGACGTCGCGTCTTGAGGTGGCGACCGTCGAACTGACTGCCCACGAGAGTGCCGTGGCCGAGCTGACCGAGCGGGCCGAGGCTGCCCAGCAGACCTGGTTCCGGTTGTCGGCGCTGGCCGAGCGGGTCAGCGCCACGGTGCGTATTGCCACCGAGCGCACCCAGTTGCTCGACGCCGAGCCCGAGGTCGACTCCGGCCGGGACCCCGATGCGCTGGAGGCCGAGGCCGATCAGATCGCCGAGATGGAGCAGGAGCTGCTGGCCGAGCTGGAAGCGGCGCGGGAGACCCTGGAGTACGCCCGCGCCGAACTCTCCGAGCGGGAGAACCTGGCGGCCGAGGCCGAACGTGCGCATCGGGCGGCGGCGCGCGCCGAGGCCGACCGCCGCGAGGGGCTGGCCCGGCTGGCCGGACAGGTCGACACACTGCGTGCCCGGGTCGAGTCGACCGATGAGACGATCGCGACGTTGGTCGCCCGCATCGAAGAAGCCGCGGCACGCGTGCAGAAGGCGCAGGCCGAGTTCGAGACGGTCCAGGCCCGCGTCGGTGAGCTCGACGAGGGTGAGGTGGGGCTCGACGATCAGCATGATCGGTCGGTCTCCGCGTTGCGTGTTGCCGACGAGCGGGTGGCCGAACTGCAGGCGGCCGAACGCAGTGCCGAGCGTTCCGCAGTGTCGCTGCAGGCCCGCATCGATGCCCTGTCGGTGGGCTTGGAGCGCAAGGACGGCGCGGCCTGGCTGCTCGAAAACCACTCGGATGCAGGCCTGTTCGGTTCGGTCGCGAAGTTGCTTCGGGTACGTGCGGGCTATGAGGTCGCGGTGGCCACGGTGCTGGGCCCTGCCGCGGATGCGCTGGCCGCCGACAACGTCGGCACCGCCCGCGCCGCGGTTGCCGCGCTGAAGGAGGCCGACGGCGGGCGCGCGGCAATCCTGTTGGGAGACTGGCAGGCACACGGCAGCCGAGCTGACGAGGAGCTTCCGGCCGGTGCGCAGTGGGCGCTCGATCTGGTCGAGGCACCGGAACGGTTGCGGGGCGCCACCGCAGCGCTGTTGTCCGGCGTGGTCGTGGTCGACGAGCTTTCCGCGGCACTGGATCTGGTGGCGTCCCGGCCGCACCTGCAGGCGGTCACCCGCGAGGGAGACCTGGTCGGCGCCGGCTGGGTCAGCGGCGGTTCCGATCGCAAGGTGTCCACACTGGAGATCGCCTCCGAGATCGAAAAGGCACGCACCGAACTGGAAGCGGCCGAGCGCCAGGCCGGCGAGCTTGCGGCCGCCCTGGCCGGCGCCAAGGAAGAGCAGGCGGCCCGCCAGGACGCCGCCGAACAGGCACTGGCCGCGCTCAACGAGTCGGATGCGGCGATCTCGTCGGTATATGAGCAGCTGGGCCGCCTGGGGCAGGAATCGCGCAACGCCGACGCCGAGTGGCAGCGGCTGCTCAAGCAACGCGATGAGTTGGAGACCGGTCGCGCCGCCACCGTCGAGGAGCTCACCGAGCTGGAATCCCGACTGCACAACGCGCAGCAGACGCCGATGTTCGAGGTCGACGATTCCGACGAGCGCCAGGAGTTCACCATGGCGGCCGAGGCCGCCCGCGCGACCGAGGTGGAGGCGCGGCTTGCCGTGCGCACCGCCGAGGAACGCGCCAATGCAGTCCGGGGCCGGGCGGATTCGTTGCGTCGATCTGCTGCCGCCGAGCGCGAGTCCCGGTTGCGCGCGGCGCGGGCCAGGGAGGCGCGCGAGCACGCGGCGACGGTGGCCGCGGCTGTCGCCGATGCCGGTCGTACGGTGGCCGCTCGGCTGGCGTCTGCGGTGGCGTTGGCGTCGCGGACCCGCGACCAGCTTGCCGTCGAACGGAGTGCACAGGCCGAGGCGTTGAGCCGGGTGCGCACCGAGGTCACCGAATTGGGCGCGCGGCTGACCGCACTGACCGATTCGCTGCACCGCGATGAGGTCGCCAAGGCCCAAGCGGCGCTGCGCATCGAGCAGCTCGAACAGCAGGCGCTCGAGCAGTTCGGTTTGGCCGCAGCGGATTTGATCGCCGAGTACGGGCCGGATGTGCCCCTGCCGCCGACCGAGCTGGAGATGGCCGAGTACGAGCAGGCACGCGAGCGTGGGGAGCAGGTCACCGCGCCGGCGCCGATGCCGTTCGACCGGCCCACCCAGGAGCGCCGGGCGAAGAAGGCCGAGCGGGAGCTCTCGGAGCTGGGCCGGGTGAATCCGCTTGCGCTGGAGGAGTTCGCGGCGCTGGAAGAGCGCTACAACTTCCTCTCGACGCAGTTGGAGGATGTGAAGGCGGCCCGCAAGGATCTGATGGATGTCATCGCCGATGTCGATGAGCGCATCTTGACGGTGTTCGCCGATGCCTATGCCGATGTGGAGCGTGAGTTCACCCAGGTGTTCGCCTCGCTGTTCCCCGGTGGCGAGGGGCGGCTGCTGCTGACCAACCCCGACGACCTGTTGACCACCGGTATCGAGGTGGAGGCTCGTCCGCCCGGTAAGAAGGTCAAGCGGTTGTCACTGTTGTCCGGTGGTGAGAAGTCGCTGACCGCGGTGGCGATGCTGGTCGCGATCTTCCGGGCCAGGCCGTCGCCGTTCTACATCATGGACGAGGTCGAGGCTGCCCTCGACGATGTGAACCTGCGGCGGTTGCTTGGCCTGTTCGAGCAATTGCGGGAAAAGTCGCAGCTGATCGTGATCACGCATCAGAAGCCGACCATGGAGATCGCCGACGCGCTCTACGGGGTCACCATGCAGGGCGACGGCATAACCCAGGTGATCTCGCAGCGGATGCGTGGTCAGGACCTGGTGGGGACCGGCTGATTTTGGTGTGCGTTTGGGGTCGGGGGCTCCGGTAGGGTTTTTGGGGTTGGAGGTGGCCCGATGGATCTGAAAGTTGACGCCGAACTGCTGAACGCTGCCGGTGAGCGGCTGCTCGCCGCGGCGCAGAGTTTGCCGGATGCGCCCGAGCGGTTCACTCCCTCATTGGGGTCCGATGCACTTTCCCAGGCGTTGGCCGCCGATATCCCGAAGGCCGAAGGGCCCATCATCGAGGGATTGCCCCCGCTGAAGACGGCGGCGACCGGAACGGCCGAGTCGGTGATCGAGGCGGCCCGCCGGTACGGCCAAGGCGATGCGCACCTCAAGAGCAAGATCGAAGAGGCGATCACGCCATCTGCCGGTGCTGCGGGTGCCGGTGGGGCCTCTGGAGCCGGCGCCGGCGGGCAGCTCGGCGGCATGCTCGGAATGCCCATACAGATGGCCCAGCAGGCCGCGCAGATTCCTCAGCAGGTCGGTGGGATGGTGGCGTCGTTGCCTCAGTCGGCCATGCAGGGTGCCCAGCAGGTGGGGGAGCAGGTTCAGCAGATCGTCGAGCAGTTCTCCGACAAGGAATCAAAGGACGGCGAGTCGAAGCCCGAGGAGCGTTCGGAAGCGGGCGAGCGCGGTGAGCGTGCTCCAGTCGACAAGCCGTCGCGTTCGGCTGAAAACAACGCGGCGATCAATCTTTAGGGCGTGCTGTCGTCTGGCTCGGTGACAATGCCTCCGCAAACGTAGTAATACCCGTAGTACTGGTCCTGCCTGTAGTACTACGGGGGTTCAGCTGACCATTGCCGGTAGGGCGTCGGTGGTGAGCACGCTGATGTGTTGCCAGTAGATCCAGTCGGTGATGGCGGCGCGTTGGAGTTCGGGGTCGAGCGCTGTTTGGGCTTTATGCAGGGCGACGGCTTGCAGATGGTCGGCGTAGGTGATCATCGCTTTGAGGTGGGCGCCGGCGCGGTCGGGGTTGGCGCTCAGTAGCGGCTTGCACACTTCGAGCAGCAGGTTGATCCGGTTGTCTGGTGGTGGGGTGGCGTCGGCGGGGGTGGGCGGAAGGAGTTCGGCCAGCCCGGCTGGTCCCACCGTGGCGAGTTTGGTGGCCACGGCTGGGGCGATGACTTCAAGTCGGCTGCGGCCCTGCATCTTCCCGCTTTCTGGCATGTCCTCCGGGGTGAGGATGTCGCGGGCGGCGCCGAGGTCGAAGCCTTTGAGGTTTGCTTCGGTGCCGATGACGGCCTGCAGGGTGACGTTGTGGTGGCGTACCCATTCCTGCAGGGCGAGCAGGGGATAGGTGGCCCAGGTGCCTCGGGTGGAGGCGGGGATGGATTCGTCGGCGGAGACCATCTTGACCTGTGGCGGCAGTTGGACGTGCTCGGGGATGTAGGCGAGCCCGTAGTTGTTGGCGACCAGGATCTGACCGTCACCGGTGACGCCGGCGATCCAGAACAGGCTGGGGTCGGTGATGTCGACGTTGAGCGCGGCGGCGATGTGCCGGGCCAGTTGGCGTGGATTGTTTCCCTTGCGGCGCAGGGCTCCTGCGGTCGCTGCGGCGGCAATGGCATCGCGTTCGGCGCGCGCGGCGGAGATGGGGACCGGCGCGGCCGCGGCGCCCGCGGCGCCTTGGCTGGTCGAGGTCGGTGCGATGGCGGGGCCGGCGGTTCCGGCCGTGGGTGCGACCGGTGCGGCAGGAGCCGGTGTCGACGGGGGTGCCAGTGGCATGGGCGGGGCGCCGGCCGGTGGCGCGGCGGGCGCCGCGGGTGCGGGAGCGCTGGGTGTGACGGGTCCGCTGGTGTGGTTGACTGCGGCGGCCGGCGAGGTGGCACTCGACGTGTCGGGCGGTTGGTAGACCGCGGGTGCCGGTGTTGCCGGTGCCGGGGACGGCTGTCCTAGCGGTGCTTGGGTCAGCGGAGGTTGCGTTGAGCCGGCGGCCTTGGTGATGTCGTTGAAGCCCTTTTGGAAGTCCTGCTGGGGCGTATTGACCGGTGCGGCAACGGATCCCGCGGCATTGCCAGCCGAGGCTGCGGGGGATTGGGATGTTCCGCCGGAAGCTCCACCACCGCCTGAACTGCTCCCGCTGCCCAAGCCGCCGCCTCCGGAAGATGAACCGCCGCCCAGGCCGGGTGATGGTGCCGAGGTCCCCGTTGAGTTGAAGTTCGTCGTCGGTGCGGGATGAGGGCTCGAGCCCACAGCCGCCCCAACTGGCGTTTGCGGACGACCGACTCCTGGCCCGCTCAATGGCGGAGGAGTAGGTGCCGCTCTCGGCTGCTCATCTAGTTTCACCACCGGTGCTGCTGGGGGCGGGGTGTTATCGGAAACAGGGGTACCGGGAGGCGAGACCGGCTCTGGTTCCATATCTAGGTTGAGAGTCGGCGCGGCAGGCGGCGGCGCCTTGCTCTCCCCTGATGCCAGTGTGTCGGGATCGGGGGCACCACTGGTCACATCCCTGCGACCATTGACGAAGTGGACTGGTTCCGGGTCGGGCCTCCCGTTCGGCTGGCTGGTTGGTGCGGGCACGGTGTCGCCGGACCTCGGATCTTCTGGAAACACCATCTCGGGTGGAGTACGCAGGATCCGGTCTAGCGAAGTCTGTAGCTGACCTTCGCTTGGTTGCCACCGATCCAGCCGCGTGGAGATTGCTGTGTTCTCGACGTCGGCCACGTTAGCTTCTCTTGTCAATCGGACTAACTCATCTATACGCTTCTGCCTCACATCGGGCTTAAGGCTTGACGATTCAAGCTCGCTGATCTCGGCCGTGGCCTGGATTACTCTGTTGAAAATCGAAATTTTCGTATTTAAAACTTGTGTGAACGTATTCGTGTACCACGATATCGTGCGCACAAGACTCAGCTGCTGATTTCTCATAGAAGCAACACTCTTCGATGTGGCTTCGGTCGCCGAGTTAGCGCCTGGCCCCGACCAGATGGCCCCCGAGGTGAGCTCAGTGTGCTCGCGTAGCCAATTTTCAGAAGCCTGCGTGAGGCTCCGGAGTGTGTTTATAAGTGCCTGCGCCTTTGCCGCTATTGCTTGTTCATCAACATCGGGCCACCCGCCTGGAGTGATCATTTCATCGGCGTATTTACCTGACGGTTTCGAAAACCCCATAAAATCTAACTTTCAGCGTATTCACATGCATAGTAGATCGCGAAGTTTGCATAATTCGCCACAGAAGATAAATAACTGTCAGCGCTATTATAGCTGTCGATAGAGGCGGCAAATGCGTCCCAATACACCGATGATAAGGACGACAAATCAAAAAGGGTTGGGTTGCCACTCCGCTTGCCAAGTGCAAGTAGGTCTACTGCGTACTTCCGCATAATGTCTGCTGACTGATCCATCACGCGGCGTTGTTCCGCGGTCCACTGACCTGCCGTTAAGTTCGGATCGATGGCTTGCCATTGAGTGACGTCCGAATCAAACTTCCGCGAAACGTCTTTCCAATCCTTGCACACAGCATTTCCGGTGTCGCCAATGAATATTGATGGAGAGTTCACGTCGATTGGTCGATGTTCGACATCGGGAGGACTTGGAGTCGAAACAAAGGGAACTCGCGCTGCGGCAGATCCGTAATCGATCGCCGCGCAAATGGAGACGATAGCTCCAGCCAAGTCTGTGGTCACCACCGCGAGCGCATTGTCGCGCTCGGTATACGTAGGAAGGGAGTCGGCATATGCCCGCCAAAAGGCAATTGCTTGCAAGTACAACTCGCGCATTGCGCGGTGAGGTGTGGCCTTGGCTAGTTCCACGGTTTGGTCGGCAGCTCGCCGCATTGCGTCCGCAACATCTTGGTAAACCGAACGCTGGCTGTCGGTCCACTCTGAGGCCGGGATTGTTATGTCGCGTTCGGTCCAGCCCATTTTTTGCCGCTGCGATAATGAACTGATAATCGGTCGGGAGGGTTCGCACGTAGGGTCTTCTGTGATGACAGACACCGGCCCCGTATCGTTCGCGCTTGCAACGTCGGACTCTGAAGGAGTCGACGAGGTTGCTTGAGTTGTATCGCCACTCCGTGTGAAGAGAAGGGTAGCCCCCACGGATATAGCAACCACAAGCAAGACAGCAATGCCAATTAGCAGCCACTTGATGCTGTTTTTCGGTGGCGGAGGAGGCGGCGCCCAGCTAACTTGCTGTAACTGTCCGTGTCCGTATTGGGGTTTCGGGGGATCATCCTGATGCTGCGAACTCGGCTGTAGCGGATCCCAACCCGGCGGAGGCAGGTTGGTCATCGCAGCCTCCTTTCACTTCCGTGCGCAGTCACCGATCCACCTCAATCTTCGACCATCATCATCGGCGGATGCTATCCACCCTTGACCTACCCGCCACTTTAGTTGATGGAAGAGAGTGCGTGGAGCGCAAGTTTCGCGGTGAAGCTTGCGTACGTGAGCTGTGTTCATCGCGCTGCGGAGAATCCGAGAAAAAGAGTCTTAGGAGTACGGTGTCGGTGAGGTTACGGCCCGATCGGGTTGCGCGCTAAACGATCCGTGGTGTGTGGGGATACTCAGTATTGACGAGCCTCAGTTCCGCTGGGCCGGTGACGTGTCCTGACCATCCCTGGGCGACCTGGAGCGATCTATGGCGAGCGTCTAAAGGCAGGGAGGAGTCAGTTGTTTCATAGTGGAGTGATGATGTCTGGCTGCTCAATGTTCGGGATGATGCCCGTTGGAGCGTGCCGCTGAATCCCCTGGGTCATGTATTTCATGTCGAATCAGCACGTATTTCAAGTCACTTGCCTTTATATCCTTGTGAAGTAGCGGCCACGTTTTCTGAACAAGTGCATCTTGGCTGTTCGGTACGTGCCTACTCAGGCCACCCTGGTTCTGCTGGCTCCACAGGTGGGGGGCTACGAAGTGCGGTACTTGCCGACCTCAACCGCTGTGCTGCGCTAGCTGGGTATCGGTCAAGGCAACGTTGGCGCATCGACTCCTCTACACCACGGGCTTCCGACTCGAGCGTCTTAATCTCTTGGCTGTCAGGCGCAAGGTCCCGGTGATCACTATCAACCCAGGATTTCACGGATTGGAATCCGGTAACAAACCACGGGCCGAACACATCGCCTGTTGGTGCTGGAAGTGGACCTCTTTGTGGCTGCGTAGGAGATTTCGGAGCCCTAGCCGTTGTCGGACCTTCGGTCGAAAACTCGATCCTCCAAACATCCATGTTGGCATTGTCGGCCTTTTGTGCCGTGCTGGACAGTTCAGCTTTAAGCGGGATGAACGATTCGTTGTCGGGCATCTTTCGATAGGCTGAAAATGTTGCATCACAGACGAATGACCTAAAACCATTTGGTATCGGGTCAATCTGTAGAACGTGAAGGTCTTCGTGTCCATACATCTGCTGCTGGTCTTGCTCTGGTCCACCTAAGAACGCGTGTGTCATCCGATTTGCCTGAGGTAGTGCGAGCCATTCGGGCGTCCATGGCTCCACGTATGCGGGCGTGGCACGGTCGTAGCCTGGGTAGCCAGATTTTTGGTTGTTGGTGTAAGAGATGGCCAGCCACGACTCTAGGTACGCACGCAATGGAACAGATTCGCCAGTTGTTAGATCGATCCCAGGCTCGGATGTCCAGCGAAAGCGGAAGTTGTCCATTCGCTCAGGCCAGTTCGGTGTAGTGAGATCCTCTTTTGGCCCTTCTTGTGACGGTGACGTACCGCATGAAGTCAATACAGACACAGCAATGATGGCTGCGAGCGCGGCCTTGCGGGGCGGCTTAAGAACCGGCATTTTTCAGCTCCTCCAGCTCGTCGTCGGAAATTGTGAGTCCTGTTTCGTATGCCGAGGTGTAGAGATTGAATCCCATGTCGTTTCCTTTGGCCAGTTCCGACAGGTACGTGGTCATGGCTGTTGTGGCGCTGGCGTTGTTGTTGAACGGATCGAGGGCCCCGTCACTCATGTATTGGTCGAGTATTGCTAGATCGCCTGCGCCTTTTGCTGCTGCGTATGCGGTCGCAAGGTGTATCACTTCATTGATGTTCTTCGCGGGCAGGTTCGGGTAATCCTCTTTTGGTGGAGCGCCAACGAAAAAATCACGCAATGGATCGCCCGGCAAGGCGTCGTACACGGAGATTACGTCGCCAGCTTTTGGAAATAGACTGACACCGTCGTGAATGGTGTCGTACCAAAGGGCTCGGGACTGCTGTGCTGCGGTCGCTGCGGCCTGCTTGTCTCCGGTCTGATCGTACTGATTCAAGAATTCGCCTTGGTCCATCATTCGTTGTAGATAGCCTGCAGCTTGCAGCGCTCCGGCATCGGGTGCTTGCCCGTTGACGAGAGAGTCGGAGTACTGGCTCACGTAGCCCTTCCACAGGTCTGTTGCCGCGCCGTTGAAGTCCTTGTTAGCGACTGGATCTGAATCGATGACTGCAAATAGTCCCCGCGTCACATCCATGTTGGCATTACCGCCCGGCTTGTTGAGTCCATCAAGTGACTCAAAGCCTTTGGTGTCGTTCACATTCGCATTGAACATGTCGTCGATATACGGGATGTTGGCTTGCGCGAGTGCCTGCGTCAGTGCGGGATTGATCTGGCCGAGCGATTGCTTGTCGTGGATATTAAGTAGCTCTTGGTAGTTCTGACCTGTGTATATGTCGACAGCGTGCATAACTTGGCCTGCGCGCTCGGATGTATCGGCGGCATCGGGGAACAGTGTTCCAGCCGCCAGGCCATCATCGGCCCAGTCGTGTTTAAGTAGGTCGCCAATGAACTCATTGTTGGGAGAGGTGCCTCCCGCTCCGGCAAGCGCCTCATGGACGGCAATTGGATCATGGGAGGCAGCCGATAACATGTCCTGTAGTGCGGGATCCAAGTTCTCATGAGCCCAACCCGTGCTGCCGAAGGTAGGCCAGTCTTTGCTCTCGAAGTTTTCGAGGAGCTCGCGGGACTCGGCGAGCAGCCCGTCGTTTAGAGCGCTTCCCCGTTGTAAACTAGGGTCGCCGTACTCGGCGATGGCGGCAATGTCTCGATATTCATCGAGGTAGTTATAGGGCTTATTTGGGTCGAAAGTGTCGATGACGATGCGTCCGTCAGGAAGCGTCTTTTGTTCGGGCAGTTGCGAATCGATCAAGGGCGCATCAAAGATGCTCTGGATGCTCTGTGGTAGGTTATCTTTTCCGCCGTTCAGCGGAACGTAACCGTGTTCGCCAGGCTTGAGCGTAGTGCTGGCGCCTTCAGTATGCACCTTGTCGCTGCCGACGATATGCAGCGCGTTCGATACTGCTTGCGCTTCGCTGGGCGGAAGTTTTGCGAGTATTGATTTGATCTCAGCTGGGGATTTTCCGTCGAGCGAACTCGACAGTCCATTCAGGTATGCCATCTGATGTGGCGGAATGGTCAAACTACCGTTGTTGAGGTCAGCTTTCTCATCGGCTGAGAGCGAGGCAGCATCTTTGAGGCGCTCTGACTCCTCAGGTGTGAGTTGGCCATCGGCCAGCGATGCTCCGTCGCTGCTGCCTAAGTTGGTGCCTTCGTCGATCTCGCGTTTGAGTCGATCGTTGGCGTTCTCCTCGGTCGCGCCGTCCCCTTCAAGCGCCTCTTCGTTGCTCACCAGCTGCACTTCATCGTCCCGCTGCTCGGGCTTGTCCTCCTTGCCCGCGCCACCGAACTTCTGATCCTGCAACGCATCCCATTCGGTGCCCAGCTTGGTGATGTCACCGGCCACCCGGTTCAATTCGGAATTGGATGTGCTGACGATCCCGGACAGCTCGCCGAGGCCCTTCTGCACGATCGGCAGTATCAACTGCTCGCGATTCTTCCCGGGTGGCACCGATGCCGCGGCGTCGACCACCCACTGGCGCAGATTGTCGAGGTTCTGCCGGCCGGTGGCGACGACGTTGGCCGACTCGTTGACGTGGCTGGCCAACCGCTTGTCCAGTACGGCCAGCTCGCCCAGCACCCGGGCGTGTTCCTTGTTCACCTCGCCGTAGGCGTTGGCGGCCGTGCCTGACCAGGCTGACCCCGGTGCGGCGGTCTGCACCGTGGACTGCAGCTGCTGCAGTTGTGCGCTCTGGTCGAACTGCTCACCGGTCTGGGGGACCCCCGCCCCGAACGTCCGGCGAGCCTTGTCCCACGTCGACAAGAATCCCTCGAGCGCACCCACCTGATCTCCGTCCCCCGATCCAGCCCTTTGAGTCTATTTGCCGGACGATGCCAGAAAGTGCACCTCTTTGGGAGAGGCTTGCCGAACCGTAAAACGGCAAAAGTGACAAAACCGGGACCGCTCCCTCGGTACCCTGCCGCTGTGGAGCTGACCCTGCAACGCATCGGCGCCTGGTGCGGAACCGTCATGATCCTGCTCTACGGCGCCAGCTTTTCCGGTATAGCCCAACTGTTCCCGCCGCTGTCACCGGCCGCGTCCGCCGACCAGATCGCCGCCTTCTTCGTCGACCACAAGCTCTGGATCCGGTTCGGTGTGTCGGGCGCTCTGCTCAGCGCCGTAGTGGCGCTGCCGTTTCTGGCCGCCATCATCTTGCGGATCCGACGCGCTGAGGGCGGCTGGGGGATGCTGTCGATGACCCAGCTGATGGCCGCAACCGTCTTCGTGCCGGCCCTGCTGTTCCCGCAGTTCTTCCTCGGTGTCGCCGCCTTCCGGCCCGAGGAACGGTCCGCCGAACTCACCCAAGCCCTCAACGATGTGTTCTGGCTGTGGTTCATCGGCATCGTCGGCACCATCATCGTCCAGAACCTCACGCTGGCCGCTGCCGCATTCATCGACAAGGGTGACCCGCCGACCTTTCCGCGCTGGTACGGCTACCTCAACCTCTGGGTTGCCACGCTCTCACTACCCGGTTGCGTGGTGGTCGTCTTCAACGATGGCCCGCTGGCCTGGGACGGTGTCTTCGCCTTCTACATTCCCGGCCTGGTCCTGGTGGTGTGGCTGTTCAGCACCACGGCAGTGATGCTGAAATCGATCAGCGCCGAACAGGGCGCGCGGGCCCGCGCGTGAGCGCCATGGCCACGCCAATCGTTAACCGGCGCATCCCCGGTGAAAGCGGCACCTGGGTCTTCCTGTTCGGCGACATGCTCTTGTTCGGCGCCTTCTTCGTCACCTTCCTGGTCGAACGCGCCACGGCGCCGGAGGTGTTCGATGCGGCGCGCACCACCCTGCACATCGGGGTCGGTGTCACCAATACCCTTGTGCTGCTGACCAGTTCGCTCTGCGCGGTGCTGACCATCAACGCGATGCGCGCCAATCAGCACGCCATCGCGACGAGGTCGGCGGCCGCCGCGACGGTGTTGGGTATGACCTTCATCGCGCTCAAGGTCTACGAATACGTCTCGCTGGGTGCCGCGGGACACGGGCCGGGCGCCAACGATTTCTACCTGTACTACTTCATCCTCACCGGCCTGCACCTGTTCCACGTGTGCCTGGGTCTGGGTGCGCTGTCGTTCGTGCTGAGCCAAACCCGCCGACACGACCTGAGCGACACCCGCACCGCGCTGGTCGAAGGGGCAGCGTGCTTCTGGCACCTGGTCGACCTGCTGTGGATCTTCCTCTTCGCCCTGCTCTATCTGGTGAGCTGATGACGGCACTGAAGCTTCTGACGAACCGGGCGGGCGCCAGCTGGCTGTTCCTGGTCGCCGCGACCGTGCTGTCCTGGGCGGTCGGTGCCGTGCACGGCACCGGATCACTGGTGGCGGTGGTGGTGTTGGGTATCGCCGCCATCAAGGTGCGCCTGGTCGGGCTGGACTTCATGGAGTTGCGCCACGCACCGATCGCTCTGCGAGCGGCGTTCGAGGCGTACTGCGTGGGGATGTGGGCGCTGTTGTCGGCGCTCTACCTCTGGCTCTAGACCCGGTCGATCCCACCGGCACGCAACGCGGCCAGGTCGGGTGCGCCGCATCCGTGCAAACACACGCGCAGCTCGGCGATGAAACGTCCCAGCCAATCCTCGACCGCGGCGGCGGACTCGATCGCCGGCACCAACAACGGCTGCGCCACCGCGACCACATCGGCACCCAGCGCGATCGCCTTGGCCGCATCCATGCCCGCGCGGATGCCGCCCGAGGCGACCAGCGGCATCGACGGCAGCGTAGAGCGCACCTCCACCAAGGCCTGCGCGGTCGGAATACCCCACTCGGCCACATCCGGATCGCTCACCGAGCCGTAGCGCACGAACTGTTCGACGCGTGCCCACGATGTCCCGCCGGCGCCGGCCACATCGACGGCGGCCACCCCGATATCGGCCAACCCGCGCGCGGCAACCCCACCGATCCCGTGGCCCACCTCTTTGACCAACACCGGATACCCGACCGACGCGATCACCTGCTGGAGCCGGGCCAGCGACCCGGCGAAATCGGTATCACCCTCGTACTGCATCGCCTCCTGCAGCGGATTGGTGTGCACCGCCAGCGCGTCGGCGCCCACCGATGCCAGCGCATCGCGTAACGACGGCACCACGTCCACACCCACCTGCGCCAGCCCGATATTGCCGATCAGCAGCACATCGGGGGCGATATCGCGCACATGAAAACTGGTGACCGACTCATCGCCGAGCATGATGCGCTGCGAGCCGAGCATCATCCCGACACCGAGTGACTGTGCGGCCGCGGCCAGATGGCGGTTGATGGTGCCCGACAATTCCGAGCCGCCCGTCATGGCGCCGATGAGCACCGGCGCGGCCAGTCGCTTACCGAGGAACTGCGTGCTCAGGTCGATGCGGGCGAGGTCGGTCTGGGTGAGTGCGTTGTAGGGCAACCGGTAGCGCTCCAAACCCGTGCGCACCGTCTGGTACTGGACGGCCTCGGATAGGCAGACGTCGATATGCCGACGCTTGCGCACCTGCATGCGGTCGTCGAAGCCGGGGCCGATGCTCACCGGATCGACATTGCCACATCCGGCCCGACCCGGCGGAGTGCGCCATGAACCCGGCCGTCGGTCCCTGAGACAATGGCCGGGTGTCTGATGCCTTGTGGATCGCGCTCGCGGTCATAGCCGTACTGGTCGTCGTCGCACTGGTCGTCGGACTGGTGCGCTACCGGAAGCGTCGGATCAGTCTCTCCGCTCCCGACACCACCACCGAGATCGACAAGTCGGGTGGTTACAAAGCCTCGACGGGCATCACGTTCAGTTCCTCGACGGCCGCGCCGCCGGTCGAACGGATCGACACCACCGGCCTTCCGGGTGTCGGCGACGACGCGGCAGTGCCGCGGGATGCGCCCAAGCGCACGTTCTCCGAGGTCACGCTGCCCGAGCCGGACGTCGAGACTCCTGTCGAGCCGCCGGTGGAAGAGCCCGCGCCGGTGGAAGAGCCCGCAGCCGAGCCCGAGCCCGCACCGGAACCGGAGCCGGCCGCGGAGGCCGAACCGGCCGCGGTCATCGAACCCATCGCACCCAGCGAGGGCCGCCTCGAGCGACTGCGTGGCCGCCTCGCCAAATCCCAGAGCACGCTGGGTCGCGGCATGCTCGGCCTGCTCGGCGGTGGCGACCTCGACGAGGACTCCTGGGAAGAGATCGAGGACACCCTGCTGATCGCCGACCTCGGCCCCGTCGTCACCCAGAACGTCATCACCGCATTGCGCGCGAAGATGGCCAGCGCGTCGGTGCGCACCGAAGCCGACGCCCGCGCCGTCCTCAAGGACGTCCTGGTCGCCGAACTGCGCCCCGACCTTGACCGGTCCATCCGGGCACTCCCGCACGCCGACAAGCCCTCGGTGCTGCTCGTGGTGGGCGTCAACGGCACCGGCAAGACCACCACGGTCGGCAAGCTGGCCCGTGTCCTCGTCGCCGACGGACGCCGGGTCGTCCTCGGCGCCGCCGACACCTTCCGCGCCGCCGCCGCCGACCAGCTGCAGAGCTGGGCCGCGCGCGTCGGCGCCGATGTCGTGCGCGGGCCCGAGAACGCCGACCCTGCCTCGGTGGCCTTCGACGCCGTCGACAAGGGCATTGCGACCGGCGCCGACGTCGTGGTCGTCGACACCGCGGGCCGGCTGCACACCAAGACCGGTCTGATGGACGAACTCGGCAAGGTCAAGCGCGTGGTGGAGAAGCGGTCCAGGGTCGACGAGGTGCTCCTGGTCCTCGACGCCACCATCGGTCAGAACAGTCTTCCGCAGGCCAAGGTTTTCGCCGAGGTCGTCGACATCACCGGCGTCGTGTTGACCAAGTTGGACGGCACCGCCAAGGGCGGCATCGTGTTCCGCGTTCAGCAGGAACTGGGCGTCCCGGTCAAGCTGGTCGGTCTCGGTGAGGGACCCGACGATCTGGCTCCGTTCGAGCCCTCGGCATTCGTCGACGCGCTGCTCGGATAGCGCGTGCGCAACCCGGAAACACACGTGTAACAGACAACGGGAATCCGTTCACGCACGCGAAACATCGGTGAACCACCGATGAAACGAGGGCAAAAGAGTCTCTTCGGGAGGCCGATTACAGCGGCGCATTTCCCAAGGAGGTTCATACAAAGTGGTTCCTGGCTTGCACGATGTGGCCCTGGCCATACCCGACGAAAATTTCCTGCCGTTCGGCCCCGGAGGTCTGGACTCCGGCAACACGGCATGGGTGCTCGCATCCGCCGCCCTGGTGCTGTTCATGACCCCGGGCCTGGCGTTCTTCTACGGAGGTCTGTCCCGGCAGAAGTCCGTGCTGAACATGATGATGATGTCTTTCGGTTCGCTCGGCTTGGTCAGCGTCATCTACGTGCTGTGGGGCTACTCGATGTCCTTCGCCTCCGCGCACACCGGCGAGACGCCCGGCCTGTTCTTCGATAACCCGTTCTCGCTCTTCGGGGTCAATCAGTTGACCGAGGTGCGCGAGATCAACGGAGCCGAGTCCTACGTGCTCGGCGGCTTCGGCACAGTTCCGGCCATCGTCTGGGTCGCCTTCCAGCTGACCTTCGCCGTCATCACCGTCGCCCTGATCAGTGGCGCGGTCGCCGAGCGCATGAAGTTCGGCACCTGGCTGGCCTTCGGTGGTCTGTGGGTCACCTTCGTGTATTTCCCGCTGTCGCACATGGTCTGGGGCGGCGGTCTGCTCTCCGGTAGCGATCAGGGCCTGGCGGCCAAGCTGTTCGGTGTCGACGAGGAAGGCGCGGCCAACGTCGCACCGATCGACTTCGCCGGTGGCACCGTGGTGCACATCAACGCCGGTATGGCGGCACTGGTGCTCGCCATCCTGCTGGGCAAGCGGACCGGTTTCGGCAAGACCGCATTCCGTCCGCACAACATCCCGTTCGTGATGCTCGGCGCGGCCATCCTGTGGTTCGGCTGGTTCGGCTTCAACGTCGGTTCCGAGGGTGGTGCCGATATGGTTGCCGGCCTCGTGTGGGTCAACACCACCGCCGCCACCGCGGCCGCGATGCTCGGCTGGTTGCTCGTGGAGCGTCTGCGTGACGGGCATGCCACCAGCGTCGGCGCCGCCTCCGGTGTGGTCGCCGGTCTGGTCGCCATCACCCCGGCCTGTGGCAATCTGACCCCGGTTTGGTCGTTGGTCGTCGGTGCGATCGCGGGCATCCTGTCGGCCTTGGCAATCGGCCTGAAGTACAAGTTCGGCTATGACGACTCGCTCGACGTCGTCGGCGTCCACCTGATCGCCGGCCTCTGGGGCACCGTGTCGCTGGGCTTCTTCGCCACCGAAACCGGGCTGTTCGTCGGCGGTGACTACAAGCAGTTGGTGGTCCAGGTCGTGATCGCAGGTGTGGCACTGCTGTTCACCGCGGTGCTGACGACGATCATCGCCTTCGTGGTCAAGCCACTAGGCTGGCGAGTCAGTCAAGAGGAAGAGGCCACCGGCATCGACGAGACCGAGCACGCAGAAACCGCTTATGAACTCGCATGATCGCGAACAATTGACTCCAGTCCTGGAAGGATCGACCATATGAAACTGATCACCGCGATCGTCAAGCCATTCACTCTCGAAGACGTCAAGACCGGCCTGGAGCAGACGGGCATCCTCGGTATGACCGTCAGCGAGGTGCAGGGTTACGGCCGCCAGAAGGGCCACACCGAGGTCTACCGCGGCGCCGAGTACTCGGTGGACTTCGTGCCCAAGGTGCGCGTCGAGGTCGTCGTCGACGACTCGGCCGTGGACAAGGTCGTGGATGTCATCGTCCAGGCCGCCCGTACCGGAAAGATCGGCGACGGCAAGGTGTGGGTGAGCCCGGTGGAAACCGTCGTGCGGGTGCGCACGGGAGAGCGCGGAGTCGACGCCCTCTGATCATCCGGTGATGGAGGTCGTTTCCCGGCCATGTACGCAAGACCGTTCAACGTAGGGCCGGGGGAGGACCGAAATGACTGATCAGACACCAGATCCCGCCGCCGGGGCAGCCCGATGGGAAGCCCCGGCGGCGGGATCGCCGCGTCCGGCCACCGATCTGGCGAAGGCCACCGCACAACTTCTCAACACCGGCGGTAAGCAGTTGGATTCGGCGGGTCTGCGCGACGCGCTGCTCGACCTGCACGAATTCTGGTTGTCCACCAAAGCAACCGAGATCGGCATCACCGCCACCAGCGGATTCGCGATCGTCGCCACCGGGGGACTGGGCCGCGGCGAATTCTTACCCTACTCGGACCTCGACCTCACACTGCTGCACGACAATATGCCCGCCGATGTGGTCAGCAAGGTTGCTGAACTCCTGTGGTACCCGTTGTGGGACGCCAACATTCGCATCGACCACAGCGTCCGGACCGTTCCCGAGGCACTGAAGGTCGCCGGTGAAGACATCGCGGTCGGGATGGCGATGCTCGACGCCCGCCACATCGCCGGTGACGCAGAGCTTTCCGCGCTGCTCACCGGCGGCGCACGCCGGCAGTGGCGGATCGGTATCGCCGGTCGCTTCGAAGAACTCGTCGAACACACCAGGGCGCGCTGGGAGCGCAGCGGTGAGATCGCCCACCGCGCCGAACCCGACCTGAAGAACGGTCGCGGCGGCATCCGCGACGTCCAGCTGCTCAACGCCCTGGCCATCGCCCAGTTGGCCGACGTGTACCCGAGCCGGCTGCTCGCCTCGCCCACCGGAACGCTCGGCGGAGCGCACCTGTCACTGCTCAACGTCCGCACCGAGTTGCACCGCGTCTCCGGGCGTGGACGCGAGCAGGTGCTGGCCCAGTACGCCGACGAGATCGGCGCCGCCCTGCGCATCGGCGACCGGTTCGACCTGGCGCGGGCGATCTCCGATGCCGCCCGCACGATCAGCTACTACGTCGACGCCGGGATCCGAACCGCCGGAAATGCCCTGCCGCGCCGCGGTTTCGCCGCGTTGCGACGCCCGGCGCGGCGTCCCCTCGACGAGGGAGTCATCGAGTTCGCCGGTGAGGTCATCCTGGCTCGGGACGCGCGGCCCGAACGTGACCCCGGCCTGATCCTGCGGGTCGCCGCCGCCTCGGCCATCACCGGGCTGCCCATCGCGGCGCCCACCCTGAGCCGATTGGCCGGTGCGGCACCCGAGCTTCGCACGCCCTGGCCACGGGAGGCGCTCAAAGACCTGCTGGTGCTGCTCTCGGCGGGCCCGACCGCGGTGGCCACCGTCGAGGCCCTCGACCGCACCGGGCTGTGGGGTCGGCTCTTCCCTGAATGGGGTGCCGTCCGCGACCTGCCCCCGCGCGATGTCGTGCACATCTGGACCGTCGACCGTCACCTTGTTGAAACCGTCTCCCGCGCAGCGGCATTGACGACCCGCGTGTCGAGGCCCGATCTGCTGGTGCTCGGCGCGCTGGTGCACGATATCGGCAAGGGCCGCGGCGGGGACCACAGCATCATCGGTGCCGAACTGGCCACCCAGATCGGCACCAGGCTGGGACTGTGGCCCTCCGACGTCGAATTGCTCTCGAAGATGGTGCGCTACCACCTGCTGCTGCCCGACACCGCAACCCGGCGAGACCTGCAGGACCCCAACACCATCGCCTCGGTGGCCGAGGCGCTAGGCGGCGACTCGCAGTTACTGGAGCTGCTGCACGCGCTGGCCGAGGCCGACTCGCTGGCGACCGGACCCGGGGTGTGGGGGGACTGGAAGTCCTCGCTCATCGGTGATCTGGTGCGGCGATGCAGGCTGGTCATGGCCGGTGAACCGCTGCCCACCCCCGATCCGGTGGACCCCCGCTATCTTGAGCTGGCGGCCGATGCCGGGGTGCACGTGGAGATGGTTCCCGGGGAGGGGCCACACATCCACAACGTCACCATGATCGCCCCGGACCGGCGCGGTCTGCTGTCCAAGGCCGCCGGCGTACTGGCGCTCAATGCGCTGCGGGTGCACTCGGCGTCGGTGAACAGCCATGAGGGCGTGGCCATCAACACCTTCGCGGTATCACCGCATTTCGGCACGCCGCCGGCCGCCGAACTGCTGCGCCAACAATTCATCCTCGCTCTCGACGGAGGTCTGGACGTCGCCGACATGCTGGCCCGTCGGGACCTGGAGGCCGCCGCCGGGCAGTCTCGGGCCGGTGAGACGCCGGCTTCGGTGCCGGCCACCAGCGCCACGGCGCCGCCACGCATCCTGTGGTTCACCGGGGACGCCCCCGGTGAACTGGTGCTACAGGTCCGCGCCGGCGACCGGCCCGGGTTGCTGTCGCGGCTGACCGCGGTCATCGAGCGCCGTGGTCTGGACATCACCTGGGCGAAGGTGACGACGCTGGGTTCGGTGGTCATCGATGTGTTCAACATCGTGGTGCCGGCGCTGGGCGAGACGAAACTCGACGAGGTGCGCGCCGAGATGGAACGCGAGCTCTACGCGATGCTGCCGACTCCGCCGCGCAAGGTGTCCGAAGCCAGTTAGCTTGCCGGCGAGACGGTCACCCAGGTGTTGTTGACCGCCGCCGTCCCGGTGTAGGTGTCCACCCGTGTCGGGTCGTGCAACTCGTTGACATTGGCTCCCGGCAAGGTGTTGGCGTGCTGCCATCCCGTGTTGCGATGTCCCCACCCGTGCGGCACCGCGACGGTGCCCGGCCGCATCTCATCGCTGATGTCGACCGGGATCTCGATGCTGCCCACGTCGGAGGCGATACGCACCAGCGCACCCTGAACCAGTCCGCGCGCAGCGGCGTCCTCGGGATGCATGAGCACCGTGCACCTGTTGTTCCCACCGGTCATGGTCGGCGCGTTGTGTAGCCAGGAGTTGTTGCTGCGCAGGTTGCGTCGGCCGATCAGCTGCAGCCGACCGGCACCGGAATCCTCGGCCGCAGCGGCCAATCGGGCGGCCGCGTCGGCGACGAACGCCGCGGGGGCCAGCTGGACCAGACCATCCGCGGTGGCGATGACCTCCCGCAGGCGGGGTTGTAACGGACCGAGGTCGATACCGCCCGGGCTGTCGCGCAGCGCGCGCAGGGTGATCGCCTTGCGGCCGCGGCGCAGCCTGCCGTACGGGCCGGTGGCCAACACCAGGGCCGCGGTGCGCATCGGGTCGACAGCCTTCATCAGCATGGTGCGCAGCGTGGCGGGCATCCGCCGCAGCGGTGCCGGCGCCAGCTCCAGGGCGAGCCGGGTGAGGATCTCCCAATCCTCCATCGCCCCGGCCGGCGGCTCGAAGGTGCGGTGCTGATAGCGGACGTTGTTGCGCACGCTGTAGACGGTGGTGAGCAGGTTGACATCCTCGCGCTCCAACGGCGAGACGGGAGGCAGGATGAAATCGGCGTGCCGACTGGTCTCGGTGACGTACATGTCCACGGCCACATAGAAATCCAGCTGCGCCATCGCCGCGTCCAGGCGTCCCTTCTGTGGGATCGAGGACACCGGATTACCTGCGTAGGTGACCATCGCGCGGATCCGACCGGGACCGTCGGAGAGCATCTCGTCGGCCATCACGACGGCCGGCAGTTCGGATCGGAACGAACGATGCCGTCCCGAGCGGTCGGTGTAGGTGCCGTGTTTGATCGGAAGCCGCTTGGCCAGGCCTGGAACGTCGATGATCGGCGTCGCGAACATGGTGCCGCCGGGGCGGTCCAGGTTCCCTGTCACCGTGTTGATCACCATCACCAGCCAACTGACCAACGTGCCGGTTTCCTGGTGGCAGATACCGATTCGCGCGTAGATGGCCGCCGATTCGGCCGCGGCGTGATCGCGGGCAAGCGCGCGGATCTGCTCGGCCGTGACGCCCGCACGCGGCGCCATGGCCTCCGGGGTGGCTCCGTCGACCAACGCGGTCAGCTCGGTCCAACCGGATGCGATCCGGGCCAGGGCCGCTGTGTCGCAGAGGTTTTCGGTGACAAGTACATGCAGCATGCCCAACAGCAGGAACAGGTCGCCGCCCGGGCGCACCGACACGTGCTGATCGGCCAGCCGGGCGGTCTCGGTGCGTCGCGGGTCGATCACGACGACCGTTCCGCCGCGCTCACGGATGGCCTTGATACGTCGCTTGGCCCCCGGCATGATCGACAACGATCCGTTGGACACCGCGGGGTTGGCGCCGATGACCACCAGTCGGTGACAGCGGTCGATATCGGTCACCGGCATCAGGAAGTTGGAACCGAAGACCTGCCAGGCGGCGTACTCGTGGGGCATCTGGTCGATCGAGGACGCCGTGAAGAAGTTCGGCGTGCGCAGGGCCATCCGCAGCAGCAGTCCGTAGCCGGCGCCGGAACTGTGCGCGGCCGGATTGCCCAGGTACATGCCCAGCGCATGGGAGCCGTGGCGGTCGCGGACCGTGCGGAGCCGACGGCCGATCTCGCGGAAGGCCTCATCCCAGCCGACCGGTTCGAACCGGTCGCCGACGCGGCGCATCGGGGTCCGCAATCGGTCGGGATCGTCGTGCAGTGCGCCCATCGCTGTCGCCTTCGGACAGATGTAGCCCTTGGAGAAGACGTCGGAGGGGTTGCCGGCGATGCGGCTGACGCGACCGTCTGTGACGGTGACGTGGATGCCGCAGTGTGCTTCGCACAGGGTGCACTGGCTGATGTGGGTGGTGCTGTCCGGCTCGGCCGGCGCGGCGCGCTGGGGGAGGGGGAGGTCAACGGTTGTCATGGGGGCCTCCGGCCGTTTCTGTCAGCGGGCGTTGACAGATTAACGCCCGCTGTCGCCCGAGGCCAGAGTGCGCCGTGAGTTCATCATGGCTGACCGTTAGGCTTACCAGGTGTTTGAATCGCTGTCTGACCGGTTGACCGGTGCTCTCCAGGGGCTGCGCGCCCGCGGCCGGCTCACCGACGCCGACATCGACGCCACCGCGCGTGAGATCCGACTTGCCCTGCTCGAGGCCGACGTCTCGCTGCCCGTGGTGCGCGCCTTCGTCGGCCGCATCAAGGATCGCGCGAAGGGCGCGGAGGTTTCCGCGGCGCTGAACCCGGCCCAGCAGGTCGTCAAGATCGTCAACGAGGAGCTCATCGGCATCCTCGGTGGCGAAACCCGCCAGCTCTCCTTCGCCAAGACCCCGCCGACGGTCATCATGCTCGCCGGCCTGCAGGGTTCCGGTAAGACCACGCTGGCCGGAAAGCTCGCCAGATGGCTCAAGGCACAAGGGCACACACCGCTGCTCGTGGCCTGCGATCTGCAGCGCCCCGGCGCCGTGCACCAGCTCCAGATCGTCGGCGAACGCGCGGGTGTCTCGGTGTTCGCGCCGCACCCCGGCGTGTCTCCCGACGGCGTGACCATCGACCAGATGACCACCGGTGACCCGGTGTCGGTCGCGGCCGCCGGTCTGGCCGAGGCCAAGGCCAAGCACTTCGACGTCGTCATCGTCGACACCGCCGGCCGCCTCGGCATCGACGAGGAACTGATGGGCCAGGCCGCCGCGATCCGCGACGCGGTCAACCCCGACGAGACGCTGTTCGTCCTCGACGCCATGATCGGCCAGGACGCCGTCACCACCGCCGAGGCCTTCGGGTCCGGCGTCGGGTTCACCGGTGTCGTGCTGACCAAGCTCGACGGTGACGCCCGCGGCGGTGCGGCGCTGTCGGTCCGGGAGATCACCGGTGTGCCGATCCTGTTCGCCTCCAGCGGCGAGAAGCTGGAGGACTTCGACGTCTTCCATCCCGACCGGATGGCCAGCCGCATCCTCGGCATGGGTGACGTGCTCTCCCTCATCGAGCAGGCCGAGCAGGTCTTCGACGCCGAGCAGGCCGAGGCCACTGCCGCCAAGATCGGTTCCGGCGAGCTGACGCTGGAAGACTTCCTCGAGCAGATGCTGGCCATCCGCAAGATGGGCCCCATCGGCAACCTACTGGGCATGCTGCCGGGCGCCGGGCAGATGAAGGACGCCCTGGCCGCCGTCGATGACAGCCAGCTCGACCGTGTGCAGGCCATCATCCGCGGGATGACCCCCGCCGAGCGGGCCGACCCCAAGATCATCAACGCCTCCCGCCGACTGCGCATCGCCAATGGATCCGGCGTCAGCGTCTCCGAGGTCAACCAGCTTGTCGACCGGTTCTTCGAGGCCCGCAAGATGATGTCGCAGATGGCGGGCCAGATGGGAATGCCGTTCGGGCGCAAGAACGCTCAACGCAAGGCGGCCAAGGGCAAGAACAAGCAGGCCGGCAAGAAGAAGGGCCGCGGCGCCAAGGGACCGACCCAGCCGAAGAACCCGTTGGGTGCCGGTATGCCCGGAGGCTTCCCCGACCTGTCCAACATGCCCAAGGGCCTGGACGAGTTGCCGCCCGGGCTGGCCAACTTCGATCTGTCCAAGCTGAAGTTCCCCGGGCAGAAGTAGTCCGTGCAGCCGCTGCATATCCGGGGCCGAGGGTTACCCGACGGCGAACAGGTGCAGTGGTGGGTGCACGGAGGCGTGCTGTCGGCCGAGCCGATCAGCAACGCGGACACCGTCTTCGGGGCGGATGGGGCCGACGGATGGATCATCCCGGGTCTGGTCGACGCGCACTGTCACGTCGGGCTCGGACCCGGTGGGCCGACGACGGTCGAGGAGGCCGTCGAACAGGCCGAGATCGAACGCGATGCCGGCGCGCTGTTGCTGCGTGACGCCGGCTCGCCGGTGGACACCCGCAGCTTCGACGACCGCGACGACCTGCCGCGCATCATCCGGGCCGGAAAGCACCTGGCCCGGCCGAAGCGCTACATGCCCGGTCTGCCGATCGATATCGAGGACGAATCGCAGCTGCCTGCCTACGTCGCCGAGCAGGCCCGCTGGGGTGACGGCTGGGTCAAGCTGGTCGGGGACTGGATAGATCGGGGCGTCGGAGATCTGGCGCCGCTGTGGTCCGACGACGTGCTGGTCGAGGCGATTGCCGCCGCCCACGCCGAGGGCGCCCGGGTCACCGCGCACGTCTTCGGTGAGGAGGCGCTGCCCGGGCTCATCAAGGCAGGCATCGACTGCATCGAGCACGGCACCGGTATCACCGAGGACACCATCGAGCTGATGCTGGAGCACGGCACGGCGCTGGTCCCGACGCTGATCAACATCGAGAACTTCCCTGGAATCGCCGACAAGGCGGCCAAGTACCCGACCTACGAAAAGCACATGCGCGACCTGTACGCCTCCTGCCACCAACGGGTGGGTGCCGCGCACGAGGCGGGTGTGCCGATCTTTGCCGGTACCGACGCCGGCGGAATGGTCGCCCACGGTCGTATCGGTGACGAGATCGACGCATTGCGCCGGGTCGGGATGACCGCGACGGAGGCTCTCGGCGCGGCGTGCTGGGACGCGCGGGCCTGGTTGGGCCGTCCCGCGCTGGCCCACGGCGCGTCGGCAGACCTGCTGTGTTTCCGCGAGGATCCCCGCGAGGTCGG
The DNA here is from genome assembly GCF_000317305.3 of Mycolicibacterium neoaurum VKM Ac-1815D. Next base: position 2,319,542 of record NC_023036.2, read on the forward strand.
CGTGACCAACCCCGACCTGGTGCTGCTGCGCGGGCGGATCTGGCGCTAGCCGGTCGGCGCGCAGCCATGCCCGGACGGGTCAGTACACGTCGCGCACGTAGCGGTGACTCTTGATCAGGTCGTTGACGAAGGCATGCGCACCTGCGGCGTCGAGATCGCCGCAGCGGGCGACGATATCGTGTAGCGCCGCGTCGACATCCTTGGCCATCCGGTCGGCGTCACCGCACACGTACACGTACGCACCGTCGGTCAGCCAGCGGTAGAACTCCTCGGCGTTCTCCTGCATCCGTTGCTGCACATAGACTTTGGCCTCCTGATCGCGCGAGAACGCCAGATCCAGCCGGGTCAGGACCCCGGAGTCGGTGAACTCCTGCAACTCCTCGCCGTAGAGGAAATCGGTATCGCGACGACGGTCGCCGAAGAACAACCACGCCGGACCGGTCGACTCGGTCGCGCGGCGCTCCTGCAGGAAGGCACGAAACGGTGCGATGCCGGTGCCCGGGCCGATCATGATGATCGGGACGTCGCCGGCGGGTAGCCGGAAATGGGTGTTGGGACGCAGGTGCACCAGCACGTCCTCGCAGCGATCGGCAAGGAACGTCGACGCCACCCCACCGTGGGCGCGCCCATCGAGGTCGTAACGAACGCTGGCGACCGTCAGGTGCACCGCGGCGGGATGTTCCAACGGGCTGGAGGCGATCGAGTAGTCGCGGAACTGCAGGGGGCGCAGGGTGTCGAGCACCTCGTCGACGTTCAGGTCGGCCAGCGTGACGATATCGAGCACATCCTTGCCGTACAGCCACGAGTTCTCGGTTCCGCCGTGGGTGTCACCGGACTGCAGCGCCGCCGACACCTCGGCATCGGTGGTGCGGCCGGCGGCCAGATTCAGCAGTGCTCGCGAGGGCGTGCGGATCTCGAACTGTTCGGTCAACAGCACGCCGAGCGGCTGCTCGTGTCCGGTGACGGCGTAGTCGGCGCCGACGCCGAACGCGGCCAGCAGCGCCTCGACCAATGCGGGGTCGTTGGTCGCGTGCACCGCCAGCGAATCACCGGCCTGGTAAGCGATTCCGGTTCCGGCCAGGTCGATCTCGTAGTGGCGGACCTCCTTGTCCGACGCGGTCGAATTGAGCCAGCGATTGACGGCCAGCCGCGCGCGCACCGGCACGTTGCGCTCGCGCGGTTCGCCGCGTTCGGGGGCCGGCACCGCCGCGGGCTGCGGTGCCGTTGCGCCCTGTTGTGCGCTCATCACCTTGATGATGTCGGCGGTCCACGCCTTGGCGGGCTCCTCGTAGAACCCGTCGACGTCGACACGGTCGACCATGCGTTGTGCGCCGAGCGCCTCGAGCCGCTCGTCGAGCAGCTTGCCGGCGTTGCAGAAGAATTCGTAGGAGCTGTCACCGAGCGCGAGCACCGCGAAGTGCAGATGCTCCAGCCGGTCGGTGTCGGCGCTGATGGCCTCCCAGAACAGGGTGGCCGAGTCGGGGAACTCGCCCTCGCCGAAGGTCGATACCACCACGACGAAGTGGCTGGCGTCCTGCAGCTGGCCGAGCTCGATCTGGTTGAGCTCCACCGCCTCGGACTCGATGCCGATTTCGGCGATCGACTCGGCGAAGGTCATGGCGGCGTCCTCGGCGTTACCCATATCGGTGCCGAACGCGACGATCAACGAGATATCAGCTTGGCCGGACAAGGAGTCCCCTTCGGTCGTGCGTGGGACGGCTGTCCGACGCTCAAATTAGGGTGACCTTACTTGTTTGGCCGTCGATTGTGCGAGCCACCCCGGTCAGGGTTGGCTGAAACCCCAGTCGAGAAGGCTGATCGCCTGGCCGTACAGATCACCCGAGCCGTACATCTGTACCACCACGAGCCTGCGGTCGCCGCGTTGGGCGGCGCCGACGTAGGTTTTGCGGGCCAGGTTGGTGAAGCCGGTCTTACCGCCCAGATCACCGGGGTAGCGGGTGAGCAGCTCGTTCTGGTTGGCCAAGGTGCGCCCGGGAAACGCCGCCGATCTCGAACCCATGATCTGGGCGATCAGCGGATAGCGCAGCGCGGCGCGGAACATGACGGCCAGATCATGGGGTGTGGTGACCGACTCCCAGCCCGGGCCGTCCAGCCCTGAGGGCGAGGATGCTCGGGTGTTGCGGGCACCGACGCTGGCGGCCTTTCGGTTCATGGCAGCGACCGCGTTGCGCTGGCCGCCCAGCATGTCGGCGAGCATGTTCGCCGAGTCGTTGCCCGACACCATGAGCAGCGCGCTGAGCAACTGGGACACGGTGTAGGGCTGGCCGGGAGTGAGTCCCACGCACGAGCATTCGACCTTGGTGTGCGACGTGTTGGCTCTGGCGAAATTGTCCGGCCGCAGATTGTCGAGCACCGTCATGGCCAACAACACCTTGATGGTGCTTGCCGGGGCGTAGGAACCGTGGGGGTCGTTGGCGGCCAGAACCCGGCCGGTATCCAGATCGGCCAGCAGGTAGGCCTTGGCGGGACCGTTGGTGAACGTCTGGGCGCCAACGGGTTCCACGGCGGGCGCGGCGTGAGCGGGCGCCGCGATGACCGTGCTGAGGGCGAGCGCGGTCGCCGCGAGCAGATGCCGCACCCGCGTGAGCGTACGGTCGGCAGGACTCGAACCGGTCTCCGTCCGGTCTCGACTCCGACGCCGGTCGCCGACTACAAGGCGCCTACTACAAGGCGCCGACGCCGACGGCGCGGTCCTGGGCGAAGCCCCAGTCCAGCAACGCCGACGCCTGATCCCAATAGGTCGGACCGCCCTCGCGGACGAGGCCGAACATCATCGCCACCACCAAACGGCGTCCGTCCCGCTGGGCCGCACCGACGAAGGTCTTTCTCGCCATGTCGGTGAACCCGGTCTTGCCGCCCAGCATGCCGGGGTAACGGGTCAGGAGCTCGTTCTGGTTGACCAGGACCCGGTCGCCGTTGCGACCGGGAAAGACCGCCGTCGGCTGTGCGGTGATCGCCGCGAACGCGGGATTGGCCATCGCGGCCCGGAAGATCACCGCAAGGTCGTGCGGCGAGGACCAGATGTCGATACCCGGCCCGTCCAGCCCTGAGGGGGAGCCCGCTGTGGTGGCGCGGGCACCGATCGCGGCGGCCTTGGCGTTCATCTTCTCCAGCGCCGCCGGCCTGCCACCGAGCATCGTCGCCAGCGTGTTTGCTGCGTCGTTGCCCGACACCAGCAGCAGACCCTCCAACAGCTGACGCACCGTATAGGTCGCGCCGGGGGCCACACCCGCGCAGTTGCACTCCACCTTGGTGTCGGCCTCATCGGCGACCACCGTCGCGTCCAGCGGCAATTCGTCGAGTGCGACCAGGGCCAGCAACACCTTGATCGTGCTCGCCGGTGGGTGGCGCGTGAACTCGTCTCGGGCGGCCAGCACCGCGCCCGAATCCAGATCCGCGACCACCCATGCCTGTGCAGGTCCATCGGGTATCGGCAGCGAACCCACGGGCTGATTCACCCCGATATCGGCACTGGCCGAACCGGCGCCGATGGTCACCAGGAACAGGGCCGACACAAGACCGGCGACAAGCCTTCGCATGGCTTGTGACCCTAACTACCTTTTGCACCCAGAGGTTTGGAAGGTGCGCTCACCGGTAACGTAAGACCAGCGCGAACCAGAGTGGCCATCGACCATCGAGGGGGACGAAAACAATGTGCGGCATCGCCGGCGAGGTTGCTCGCGGCCGGTCGGCAGATCTCGGAGCCATTGCCCGAATGGCAGAAACCATGGTGCCGCGGGGCCCCGACAGCGGAGGTTTCTGGTCCCAGGGCGGTATCGCCCTCGGCCACCGCCGACTGGCGATCATCGACCTGTCCAGCCACGGCCAACAGCCGATGCACGACCCCGAACTCGGGCTCACGGTCGCCTTCAACGGGTGTATCTACAACTACCCGCAGCTGCGTCAGGAACTCCTGGGCAAGGGCTACCGATTCTTCTCCCACAGCGACACCGAGGTCGTGCTCAAGGGTTACCGCGAGTGGGGCGACAGGGTCGTCGACCACCTGTACGGCATGTTCGCCTTCGCGGTCACCGAGGTGGACAGCGGTCGGGTGCTGTTGGCCCGCGACCGGCTCGGCATCAAGCCGCTGTACTACACCGATACCCCCGACGCATTGCGGTTCGCTTCCTCGCTCCCGGCGCTACTGGCCGCCGGTGGGGTCGACACCTCGATCGATCCCGTTGCGCTGCACCACTATTTGAGCTTCCACTCGGTGGTTCCCGCCCCCCACACCATCGTGGCCGGTGTCAAGAAACTGCCGCCGGGCACCATCATGCGGATCGAGCCGGACGGCACCCGCACCCAACACACCTACTGGGAGCCTGTATTCGAGCGGTCGGCCGAGCGTTCGGCATGGTCGGACACCGAATGGGAAGAGGCCATCCTGGCCTCGCTGCGGACCGCCGTCGAGCGCCGGCTCGTCGCCGACGTGCCGGTCGGCTGCCTGCTGTCGGGCGGGTTGGACTCCAGCCTGATCGTCGGACTGTTGGCCGAGGCCGGCCAGCACGGCCTGGCCACCTTCTCCATCGGATTCGAGGCCGCCGGCGGTGAGGAGGGCGACGAGTTCAAGTACTCCGACATCATCGCCCGCCACTACGGCACCGACCACCACCAGATCCGCATCGACACCGCCCGCATGCTGCCCGCGCTGTCAGGAACCATCGCGGCGATGAGTGAGCCGATGATGAGCCACGATTGTGTGGCCTTCTACCTGCTCTCCCAAGAGGTCAGCAAGCATGTCAAGGTGGTGCAGTCCGGGCAGGGCGCCGACGAGATCTTCGCCGGCTACCACTGGTACCCGCCGATGGCCCACGCGCCCGACGGTGATCCGGGCGCCGCGCTGGCCAGCTATCGACAAGCCTTCTTCGACCGCGACCACAACGCACTGAACGCGTTACTGCAACCGAATTGGCGCCTCGACGACGATATCGCCGGCGATTTCGTCCACCGGCACTTCGCCTCACCCGGTGCGGCGACGGCCACCGATCGCGCGCTGCGCCTCGACACGACGGTGATGTTGGTCGACGACCCCGTCAAACGCGTGGACAACATGACCATGGCGTGGGGGCTGGAGGGGCGGGTGCCCTTCCTGGACCACGAACTGGTCGAACTCGCCGCGACCTGCCCGCCGCATCTCAAGACCGCCTACGAGGGCAAGGGCGTGCTGAAAGAGGCAGCCCGCAAGGTCATCCCGCACGAGGTGATCGACCGGCCCAAGGGCTACTTCCCGGTCCCGGCGCTCAAACACCTCGCCGGGCCCTATCTCGACCTCGTGCGCGATGCGCTGCACAGCGACGGCGCCAGGTCCCGCGGCCTGTTCGACAAGACCGAAGTGGACCGACTGCTGGCCGATCCGAACGGTTACCACACCCCGCTTCGGGGTAACCCCCTGTGGCAGCTCGGGCTGCTGGAACTCTGGCTGGCGCACCATGTGGATGGGGTAACGACGAGATGACCCCGGAGAAGGCGACTCCAGAGGGCGACGCCCCGCCGAAACAGGTCATCCAGGACCTCGGTTGGGGCCGACTGGTCTTCGGACAGACCTTCGACGATCCGGGTCAACTCGGCACCGCGCTGCGCGCCGAGGCCAGCGGTCGCCGCGATATCGGCATGTACCTCGAGGCGCCGCACGTGTTCGTGGCCCTCAACCCGCAAGAATTCTTCATCGACCCGAGCTTCACCTATCGCCTGGACCTCACCACGCCACTGGCCTACCGCCCCGAAGACCTGCCCGGCGTGACGGTGCGGCCGGTGCAGTCCATGGCGGACTGCGCCGCCATCAACGAGATCTATCTGCAGTGCCGAATGGTGCCCGCCGACGTCGACCTGATGTGGCACAACAGCCAGTCCGAAGAGCACATGATCTATCTGGTCGCGGTCGACGACCAGAGCGGATCGGTGGTGGGCACCGTCACCGGCATCGATCACGCTCAGTTGTTCGACGATCCGGAGAACGGCTCGAGCCTGTGGTGCCTGGCCGTCAGCCCGACGTTGTGTCGTCCAGGCGCCGGTGGGCTGCTGGTGCGCTCGCTGGTCGAGGAGTTCATCGCCCGCGGGCGAGCCCAGATGGACCTGTCGGTATTGCACGACAACGATGCGGCCATCGCCCTCTACGAGCGGATGGGCTTCCAGCGCGTTCCCGAACTCGGCGTCAAGCGCAAGAACGCGATCAACGAAAAGCTCTTCGCACCCACACAACCCGAGGAAGAGCTCGATCAACTCAATCCGTATGCGCGCATCATCGCCGACGAGGCCATCCTGCGCGGTATCGCCGTCCAGGTCCTCGATGCCCAGGGCGGGTACCTGCAGCTCACGCACGGGGGCACCACCGTCACCACGCGGGAGTCGCTCTCGGAGCTGACCAATGCGGTGGCGATGAGCCGGTGTGACGACAAGCGCATCGCACGCAAAGTGGTCGGCGAGGCCGGAATCGTTGTGCCCCAGGGTGTCACAGCCACCTTCGGGGAGGAGGATCATCGCTTCCTGGCCAAGGTCGGCTCGGTGGTGGTCAAACCAGCCCGCGGTGAGCAAGGCGCCGGTATCACCGTCGGGGTGACCCGCCACGACGAGCTGGACCGCGCGCTGCAGCTGGCGAGCAAGCATTGTCCCGACGTGCTGATCGAGGAACGTTGCGCCGGCGAGGATCTGCGCATCGTGGTGATCAACGGCAAGGTCATCGCGGCGGCGGTCCGCCGCCCGCCGGAAATCATCGGCACCGGCAAGCACACCGTGCGGTCGCTCATCGAAGCCCAGAGTCGGCGCCGGGCGGCGGCCACCCAGGGGGAGTCCCGCATCCCGCTGGACTCGGTGACCGAGGACACCGTGCGCGAAGCCGGCTGGGAGCTGGACGATGTGCTGCCCGCCAACGAGCGTCTGGTCGTGCGGCGCACCGCAAACCTGCACACCGGCGGCACGATCGTCGACGTCACCGATGACCTCAACCCGTTGCTGGCCAAGGTGGCGGTCGACGCCGCCGATGCCATCGGCATCCCGGTGACCGGTATCGACCTGATGGTCCCGTCGGTCGACGGCGAGGAGTACGTTTTCATCGAGGCCAATGAGCGTCCGGGCCTGGCCAACCACGAACCGCGCCCGACGGCGCAGGCTTTCGTGGATCTACTCTTTCCCCGGACCGCGGCGACACCCTGGGCGTGGCAGCCCGATCCTGTCGACCAGGGTTAGCGGTACGTCGGGGACGCCTGGACTGTTCGGGCGTCCCGTAATCAATGCTTGAGAAGGAGGCATGGTGTCCGAACGTGCGGTGATGCCGGAAGAGACCCGGGCGTGGATGATCGACACGCTGTTGGCAATGCTGCAGACGCCCAGTCCGTCGGGTCGCACCGACGCGGTCATGCAGTTGATCGGCGACACACTGAACGAGATCGGCGTGCCGTTCACCCTGACCCGCCGCGGTGCGTTGACGGCGGTGCTGCCCGGTGAATCCAGCACCACCGATCGTGCGGTGGTGGTGCATGCCGACACCATCGGCTGCATGGTGCGCGATCTGAAGGACAACGGCCGCCTGGAGCTGATCCCGGTGGGCACGTTCTCGGCCCGTTTCGCCACGGGCGCCCGGGTGCGGATCTTCACCGACGACGCCGACGAGTTCTTCACCGGAACGGTGATGCCGCTCAAGGCCTCCGGTCACGCGTTCGGCGACGAGATCGACACCCAGCCCACCGAATGGGAACACGTCGAGGTCCGCATCGATCGCAAGGTGACCAATCGGGCCGATCTGGAAAGGCTCGGCTTTCGGGTCGGCGACTTCGTCGCACTGATCGCGGCCCCCGAGCTGACCTCGGACGGCTATATCGTCTCCCGGCATCTGGACGGTAAGGCCGGTGTCGCGGTGGCACTCGCGCTCGCCAAGACCGTCGCCGAGCAGAAGATCGTGCTGCCGCACACGACGACGATCATGGTCACCATCACCGAAGAGGTCGGGCACGGCGCCAGCCATGGTCTGGATCCCGACGTCGCCGAACTGGTGTCGGTCGACAACGCGGTGTGTGCCCCCGGCCAGCATTCCATCGAGGACGGCGTGACCATCCCGATGGCCGATCTGCACGGACCGTTCGACTATCACCTGACGCGCAAGTTGTGCAGGCTGGCCGAGGAACAGCAGATCCCGCATGCGCGCGACGTCTTCCGCTACTACCGCTCCGATGCGGCCGCGGCGATCGAGGCCGGTGCCAACACCCGGGCCGCGTTGGTCGGTTTCGGCTTGGATGGCAGCCACGGCTGGGAGCGCACCCACATCGATTCCCTTGAGGGTGTCTACAACCTGCTGTTCGCCTGGTTGCAGACGCCGCTGACGTTCGCGAAATGGGATGCCAAACCGTCCGGCCAACTGCGCGACTTCCCGTCGTCGAAGCAGCCCGCACCCACCGAACAGTGGGTGCCGCTGTCCCGCGGCGACCACGCCGAACCGGGCGAATGGTCGGGCGAGCACTGGCCTCCCGCGGAAGGTCCCGCCGGCCAGCAGTGATGAATGGTTCAATCGAGTGGTGCTGAGCATCGAAGAGATCTCCGACCGTCTGGAAATACAGCAACTGCTCATCGCCTACTCCACCGCGATCGACTCGCGCCGGTTCGATGATCTCGACCAGGTGTTCACTGCCGACGCCTATATCGACTACCGGGCCATGGGTGGTGTCGACGGCCGCTACCCAGAGGTCAAGGCGTGGTTGTCGGAGGTGCTGCCGAACTTCCCGGCCTATGCGCACATGTTGGGCAACGTCGACGTGCGGATCGCCGGCGACACCGCGATCTCGCGCACGCTGTGCTTCAACCCGATGGTGTTGGGCGGGGAGGGCCAGGTGCTGTTCTGCGGGCTCTGGTACGACGACGAGTTCATCCGTACCGCCGAGGGCTGGCGGATGACCAAGCGCGTCGAGGAGAAGTGCTTCGACCGGGTTGTCTGAGTCGGCCCCGCCGACGCGTCGTCTGAATTTGGGCGTGCCCTGGCTGCTCTGGCAGAATGGGCCGCTGTCCGTTCGCGACCCGTTAGATGCGCCGCGCGGCGGTCACACACGTAAGGCAAAACCGGATCCCGGCATCCCGCCGGAGATCGCCGAATTGCAGCGTGGCAATGCACAGGAGTGATTCATGGCTGTCAAAATCAAGCTCACCCGTATGGGCAAGATCCGCAACCCCCAGTACCGCATCTCCGTCGCCGACGCGCGTAACCGCCGCGACGGCCGCTCGATCGAGGTCATCGGCCGTTACCACCCGAAGGAAGAGCCGAGCCTGATCGAGATCGACTCGGAGCGTGCGCAGTACTGGCTGGGCGTCGGCGCGCAGCCGACCGAGCCCGTCCTCGCGCTGCTGAAGATCACCGGTGACTGGCAGAAGTTCAAGGGCCTGCCGGGCGCCGAGGGCACCTTGAAGGTCAAGGAGCCCAAGCCTTCCAAGCTCGATCTGTTCAACGCCGCACTGGCCGCCGCCGATGACGCGCCGACCGGTCAGGCCGTGACCCAGAAGAAGAAGAAGGCCCCCAAGGCCGACGACGCTGCTGAGGCTCCTGCCGAAGAGGCCGCGGCCGAAGCTCCCGCCGCCGAATGAGTTCCGTCGTCGTCGACGCCGTAGAGCACCTGGTGCGCGGGATCGTCGACAATCCCGACGATGTCCGGGTGGACATGGTCACCAACCGTCGTGGTCGCACGGTCGAGGTGCATGTGCATCCCGACGACCTGGGCAAGGTCATCGGCCGCGGCGGGCGTACCGCCACCGCGCTGCGGACCCTGGTCGCCGGGATCGGCGGGCGCGGGATCCGTGTCGACGTGGTGGACACCGACCAGTAGCGTCATGGAGTTGGTCATCGGGCGGGTCGCCAAGGCACACGGTGTCACCGGCGAGGTCGTCGTGGAGATCCGTACCGACGACCCTGCGCAGCGGTTCGTCCCCGGTGCGCAGTTGCGCGGTCGCGCGGCCCGGGGCGGTCCGGAGCGAAGCTTTGTCATAGAGACGGTGCGCGAGCACGCCGGTCGACTGCTGATGCGGTTGACCGGCGTGTCCGACCGTAATGCGGCCGACGCGTTGCGCGGCACGCTGTTCCTCGTCGACACCGAGCAGCTGCCACCCATCGATGATCCCGACGAGTTCTACGATCACCAGCTCGAGGGGCTGGCCGTGCGCACCGTCGACGGCACGGTGATCGGCACCGTTGCCGAGGTGTTGCACACCGCGGCGGGGGAGCTGTTGTCGATCAAGACCCCGGAGGGCCGTGAGGTGCTGGTCCCGTTCGTCAGCGCCATCGTCACCGCCGTGTCGTTGGCCGACGGCACCGTGGATATCGATCCGCCCGACGGCCTGCTCGATATGGATTGATATGCGGCTGGACGTCGTCACGATCTTCCCCGCCTATCTCAATCCGTTGCACGAAGCCTTGCCCGGCAAGGCAATACAGGCCGGCATCGTCGAGCTCGGGGTACATGACCTGCGACGCTGGACCCACGATGTGCACAGGTCGGTCGACGATTCGCCCTATGGCGGTGGTCCCGGCATGGTGATGAAGGCGCCGGTGTGGGGAGCGGCGCTGGACGAAATCTGCACGCCTGAAACGCTGTTGGTGGTGCCCACCCCTGCCGGACGGCCGTTCACGCAGAGCACCGCGCAACGGTGGAGCGCCGAGCAACATCTGGTGTTCGCGTGCGGGCGCTACGAGGGTATCGATCAGCGGGTGGCCGATGATGCCGCCCGGCGGATGCGGGTCGAAGAGGTGTCGATCGGCGACTATGTGCTCGCCGGCGGCGAATCGGCCGCATTGGTGATGATCGAGGCCGTGGTTCGGCTGATTCCGGAAGTGCTCGGTAATCCCGAGTCGCATCAACAGGATTCGCATTCCGATGGACTGCTCGAGGGGCCCAGCTACACCCGGCCGCCGGTCTGGCGTGAGCTGGAGGTTCCGCCTGTCCTGCTGTCCGGCGACCACGCGAAGATCGCGGCCTGGCGCCACGCCCAGTCGGTGCAACGCACCAGGGAACGCAGACCCGACCTTCTCGACTGATCCGCGGCCGGCGGTGCGCCGCAACCGGTGGCCCGGCCGGTAAGAGGGACAGCCGAACTCGCTTCCCACATGTTCTTGTCGGTGCCGACCGACGGGCAGGAAAGCAGAGCTGAGAAAGCTGAGAGTTCTCTCAACATAGGTTAGGCATACCTATTGTGTTCTCCGTACAGTGCAGCTAACGTTCCGACGCGTCTAGCTGACGCCGCTGTCAAAAAAGGAGAATTCGTGCCAATGTCTCTACCTGCCGACTCATCGGAGCGCAGTTTCGGCTCCCCGAACGAGTCGGCATCGGCTCCCCGTCCTGGCAAACTTTTTGCAGCCAGTGTGGCAATGGCAACCGCAGGTGCCCTGGTCGCTGCCCCGGTGGTGACGGCACCGACAGCGCTGGCGGCCAGCACCCAGGCCCGTCACCAGGCCGTCGAGCTCGCAGCCTTCGAGAACCCGTTCGTGGTGCTGCAGAGCGCATTACAAGCCACCGGCAATAACCTGAACACTCTCGGCGGCAATATCAACACCCAGTGGACCACGCTCGGTGCGACCCTGGGCACACCGGCCGTCCAGGCTGAACTGGCCGATACGGTCCGCAACGTCTTCAACCCCGGTCGCACCATCGGCGCGACCATCGCGGCCCCCGGGAAGTACGGCCCGCGCATCCTGGAAGGCGCAAGCGACATCGGCAGCGCGGCCTTCAACGCGCTGGCAGCACTGGTGGTCAGTCGCCCGTCCTTCGACACCGCCGGCCGACCGATCCTGGATCCGGAGACCGGTGAGCAGGTCATCCGTCCGGCGGTGCTTCCGCTGGTCGCGGGCCTGCTGGCCCAGGGCAAGGTCGTCGAGGCCTTCGGTGAACTGAACTACTGGTTCCTGGTGGACGGGCTGGTGCACCTGCGTGCCGCGTCGCTGGACCTGCTGCGCATCCCTGGCGACTTCCTCGACGATCTGGGCCTGGGCACCCTCGGCCGGATTCTCGGCACGTCGTGGATGACCACGGTCAGGCCCGACGGCGAGCTCGATGGCCCCGGCCTGTTGTCGCGCGGTGTGATCGGCAACTTCGGCAGGGCGATGCTGGCGCCCGCGGTGACGGCGACATTCCAGACCGTCGAGATCGTCCAGGCCACGATGTCGGCGGTGACGAGCGGCAACCTGGTGGATGCTCTCAGTCATCTGGTCAACGCGCCGGTGAAGATCATGAGTGCCTTCGTCAACGGTTACGTGCCGGGCTTCCTCGGCGGTGACGATCCCATCTGGGAGCCGGGCAGCGGTCAGACCTTCCCGGGTCTGCTCTCCCCGCAGGGCACCTTCGACTTCTTCTTCGCGCAGCTGCCGCAGCAGATCGCCCGTGCCCTCAACTTCCCCCGGCCCGAACCGCTGCCCGAGGCGGCGGCAGTGCAGGAAACCGATCCAGCCGCCGGGTTGGTGCTGCAGACGGGTCTGCGGTCCGATGCCGAGGGTCAGTCGCCCGAATCCGCCGAAGCGGCGACCGATCCTGTTGCGGGCGAGCCGGTTTCGGGGGAGTCGACCATCGTCGACGAGGTCACCGACAGCATCGAGGTCGTTGATGAGGTGACCGATGTGACCGACGGCGATGCCGCCGATCTCACCGATGCCGACGGCGGCGCGCAGGCCGGCGACCTGACCGATGGCCTGAAGGACGACGAGGGTTCCGAGGATTCCAAGGACGACCTGAAGAACGAGCTCAAGGACGACCTGAAGAACGAGAAGGACGCCAACGACGCGAACGAGTCCACGGACGCGAAGGACTCCAGCGAGTCCAAGGGTGCCAAGGACTCCAGCGAGTCCAAGGGTGCCAAGGACTCCAGCGACTCCGATCGTGGCGACACCAAGTCGAGCGGATCCGGATCCGACAGCGGAGAGTGACCTCTGACGACATGAGATGAGGGGCCTGTCCTGAAGGCCCCATCCGTGGGGGTGACCGAAAGGTCATCCCCACGGCTCGTCTCGCCCCTAGAGGTGCCCGCCGGGGAAGATCGTGCGGACGGCATCGGTGATGGTTTCGCGCGCCGCGTCGTCGCCGGTGGCCTGCATTGAGCTGATGGCCATCACGAACCGGCGATCGGGGCCGATGACACCGGTGGACAGGTGCATCCAATCGGCGCCGACACAGCACATCCAGCCCTGCTTGACCGCGACCGGTTCGCCGGGGATCCCCTCCGGGATGCCGAAGCGCTGCGGATAGACCCCACCGGGCACCATGCCGTCGGGTGCGGTCGGGGTGGACTGCGACAGGTTGGCGATGATGATGCTCGCCCGCTCCGGCGGAAGCCCGCCCGTGCCGGCGAGCAGCTTGTCGTAATAGCGGACCAGGTCGGTCACCGTGCTCGTCGTGTTGAACCACCGCCCGTTGCCCGGCGCGCTGGTCATCGACAGGCCATACCGCGCGACGACGCGATCGATGATGTCGGTGCCCCCGCTGCGATTCCAGAACACCTCGGCGGCACTGTCATCGGAGGATCGCAACATCACGTCGAGCATCACACGGTCCTCGGGGCTGAGTTCTGCCCGCCCCTCGGACTCCTGGAGCAGCAGATCGTCGGCGATGAACAGTTTCACCACCGAGGCGATCGCGACGGGGTCCGGAGCCCCGTTGGTCACCATCTGGCCGGTATCGCGGTCCAGGATCGCGACCGTCAGGTCGGCGCCGGCCGCGGCGGCATCGGCGCTGGCCTTGTTGACCCGGGCCTGCAGCCCGTCGAAGGTTGCGGCGGGCTGATCGGGTGGAGCTTGGGGGAGCGGTGCCGCCGTCGCCAGTGGGGCGATCACGGTGAGCTGAGGCGCCTCGGGTGATACCGCAGGTGCGCCATACCCCTTGGCCTCGCACCCGGCCACCAGAGCCGTCGTACACGCCGCTGCAAAGACCAGGTGGAAAGCGGTCACCGGCCGCGGCATGGAGTCCTCCAGGTACTCGAGTGGATGGGGATCGCCGGCCACGATGGCTCAGGCATGTCATCTACCCCGGTGACCAGTAGCCTAATCACCGTCGAACACGGCTGCAGCCCGGGCCGACCGGTGTGCGATTTCGCCTGCCGCGCCTCGTCTGGCACAATTGAGCAGTTGCCTGCGCAGGGTCAGTCCCTGCTGCCTGGCACATCCAGTCAGATCCGCCCGAATACGTCGGCTCGGCTGCGCGAACGTTGCGCCGCCCGCGAAGAGCCGCCCACAGCAAGGAAGAGTCACCGATGAACACGCTTGACTTCGTCGACCAGGCGTCGCTGCGCGACGACATCCCGGTATTCGGCCCCGGCGACACCGTCAACGTGCACGTCAAGGTCATCGAGGGTTCCAAGGAACGTATCCAGGTCTTCAAGGGTGTCGTGATCCGGCGCCAGGGCGGCGGCGCCCGCGAGACCTTCACCGTGCGCAAGGAAAGCTATGGCGTCGGCGTCGAGCGCACCTTCCCGGTGCACTCGCCCAACATCGACCACATCGATGTCGCCACCCGTGGTGACGTCCGTCGCGCCAAGCTGTACTACCTGCGCGAGCTGCGTGGCAAGAAGGCCAAGATCAAGGAAAAGCGCTGACGCTGGCCGGTCAGGTCATGACGACACGCCCGCCGGTCCGGCTGCTTTCAGCCATGCTGGCTACCCTGATGCCGTGACCGACGACGCCGAGGAAACCGCCAATCCGGAATCGGGTACCGATACCGACGGCGACGAGCAGCGCAAGCCGAAGAAGGGCGGCGCCTTGCGTGAGGGCGCCATCCTGGTCACCATCGCACTTGTCCTTTATTACGTGATGCTGACCTTCGTGGCCCGTCCGTACCTGATCCCCTCGGAGTCCATGGAGCCCACGCTGCACGGCTGCCCGGGTTGCGTCGGTGACCGCATCATGGTCGACAAGCTCACCTTCCGGTTCACCGAGCCCGAGCCGGGCGATGTCGTCGTCTTCAAGGGTCCGCCGAACTGGAACATCGGCTACAAGTCGATCCGGTCGGACAACACCGCGATCCGCTGGATGCAGAATGCGCTCTCGTTCATCGGCTTCGTACCCCCCGACGAGAACGACCTGGTCAAGCGGGTGATCGCGGTTGGCGGTCAGACCGTGCAGTGCCGCGCGGCCACCGGTCTCACGGTGGACGGCAAGAAACTGGACGAGCCCTATCTGGACCCCACCACGATGAACGCCGACCCGGCGGTCTACCCGTGCCTCGGCAACGAGTTCGGGCCGGTCACTGTGCCCGAGGGCAAATTGTGGGTGATGGGTGACAACCGCACTCATTCGGCGGACTCACGCTCCCGTTGTGCGAACCTGCCGCAGGACGCGCAGCGTGGGCTGATCTGCACCGGTGATCCGGAGGCGGGTACGGTCCCGGTCGCCAACGTCATCGGTAAGGCCCGGTTCATCGCGTGGCCGCCGGGCCGGTGGGGCGGCGTGGACAGCGTGAACCCGCAGGCCGACTAGGAGCCGGTGCTGTGCCGGCGAGTTGGCCGCCCCGAGCCGTGATCCGCAGATCCGGCCTGCGCACCCTGGAATCGGCGCTCTACCGCAGTGGACTGGGCCCGGTGGCCGGCGTCGACGAGGTAGGCCGCGGCGCATGCGCCGGTCCGCTGGTGGTCGCAGCCTGCATTCTGGGACCCAATAAGTTCAAAAGCCTTGCTGCCCTTGATGACTCGAAGAAACTCACCGAAGCCGAGCGGGAACGCCTCTTCCCGCTGATCCGTCGTTACGCGCTGGCCTATCACGTGGTTTTCATACCGTCGGTCGAGGTCGACAGGCGCGGGGTGCACCACGCCAACATCGAGGGCATGCGGCGTGCGGTGGCAGGGTTGCCGCTGCGCCCGGGCTATGTGCTCTCCGACGGCTTTCGTGTCCCCGGGCTGCCGATGCCCTCCCTGCCGGTGATCGGCGGCGATGCGGCGGCCGCCTGCATCGCCGCGGCCAGCGTGCTTGCCAAGGTCAGTCGGGACCGGCTGATGGTCGCGATGGACCGCGAACACCCTGGCTACGGCTTCGCCGAACACAAGGGCTACAGCACACCGGTACACACCGCCGCGCTGGAGACGCTCGGGCCGTGCGCCGAACACCGGTACTCGTTTGCGAACGTCCGGCGAGTCGCGGGCGCGGGAGCGGCGGCGCGCAGCTTTGATGGTGACGCCGGGTGGGGAATGATGGATGCCAACCTAGACGAAGGACAGCAGAGCAGATGAGTGCCGAGGATCTCGAGAAGTACGAAACCGAGATGGAGCTCTCGCTGTACCGCGAGTACAAGGACATCGTCGGGCAGTTCAGCTACGTGGTGGAGACCGAACGACGCTTCTACCTCGCCAACAGCGTCGAGATGGTGCCCCGCAACGCCGACGGCGAGGTCTACTTCGAGCTACGGCTCGCCGACGCCTGGGTGTGGGACATGTATCGCCCGGCGCGCTTCGTCAAGCAGGTCCGGGTCATCACCTTCAAAGATGTCAACATCGAAGAGGTCGAGAAGCCCGAGCTGCGCCTACCCGACTGACTCTCGGGAATATGCGTCCGGCTGCTCGGGTATGTAGTCGGTATGGACAAAACAGCCATCGACGCGATGAACCAGGCCGTCATCGAGGAGTTCCGCACCACCGGCGGCCAGGCGGGCGGGGTTTTCACCGGTAAGCCGTTGATCCTCCTGCACCACATCGGTGCGAAATCGGGCACCGAGCGCATCGCGCCGCTGGTACCTCTCATCGACGACGGCAAGGTCTACATCTTCGCCAGCAAGGGCGGCGCGGACACCGATCCGGACTGGTATCGAAACCTGATGGCTCACCCGCAGGTCACGGTCGAATGCGGCACCGAGACCTACCAGGCCTCGGCACGGGTCCTCGAAGGCGCCGAGCGTGACGAGGTGTACGCCAAACAGGTTGCGCTCCAACCGCAGTTCGGGGAGTACCAGCGCAAGACCGACCGGGTGATCCCGGTGGTGGAGCTGGTGCGGTCCTAACCGCGTAGGTGCGCGTCGAAGAAGGTGAACACCCGCTTCCACGCGTCCTCGGCGACGGCTTCGTTGTAGCCGAAGCCGGTCACCCGCAACAGTGCCTGGGCGGGCAGTTGATTGGCGAAGCTGTGGCCAGCGTCCGGATAGACCTTGATATCGGCGTCGATCTGCTCGGCTCCGACCGCCTTGTTCAGAGCGGCAGGCGCACCGCGGCCCAGCGGATCCTTGGCGCCGAAGCTCGCCACGATGGGACAGGCACCGCGCAGTGTGTCCGCCAGATTCTTCGGTAGCGGTGTCCCGTAGAACGGTGCCGCCGCGCCGAAGCCCTTGGGCGACAGGATCAGCGCGAACTGCCCACCCATGCAGAATCCCGCGATCCCTATCGTGCCGGTGCAGTCGGTTCGCGCGACCAGATAGCGCCGGGCGGCCAGGATGTCGTCGATGGCCGGACCCTGTTTGGTCAGCGCTGCCCGCATCACCGTGGTGATGCAGCGGGCACGGCCGCCGCGGGCGTACAGGTTGGGGGTGATGGCCAGGTAACCGGCGGCCGCGACTCGTTCGGAGACGGCCTCCTTGTCGGGACGGTAGCCGATGGCGTCGTGCACGATCACCACGCCGGGCCACGGTCCGGCACCCGCGGGGATGCCGATCAGTGCGTCGATGGGGCCCTCGGGGGTGTCCAGGGTGATGGTGCTCATCACCCAAACCTAGAGGCCGTAATGTCGCTTGTCGTGTCTGACTGTGTTGACCTGGCACCGGAGGTCGTCGTCGCGTTGCAGCGGATGCGTCAGCGCGACGACGTGCCACTGCGCTGTAACAAGGGCCCCATCCGAGCGGCCGTCGCGGCCGCGGTGCACGCGCTGGCCGCCGACGAACTCGGTGCCAGGGTGCGGCCGTGGGATCTGTCCGCATTGCGGCGGGCGGCGGCCGGCCTGGGTCCGATCGACGGTGCGACGGTGCTCTTCGTCGATGACGGTGTCCTGGTCGCCGAGCTACGCCCGGACGGCCGACGGATCGCCCTGCGCGGTGTCGACGACAGCTGGCGCCTCGTCCGTTTCCTGGCGGCATCCGAGCACCCCGCTGCGGTTCGGTTGTCCACCGAGAGCCGCCGCGAGATCACGTTGGATCGGCTCTCGGTCGAGGGTGTCCTGGCGGCGCTGGGCATCGACAAGCCCGAGGACGTCGAACTGGACGTCGAATCCGCGAAACTCGCTCACGGTGAAACCGAGACCCGCTACCGCTATCTGTTCACCCACCAGGGCCGTTCGGTGCTGGCCGAAGAGGTCACCTGCGCATTCGACGCCGCCGACCCGAGCTCCTGCCGGGTGCGAGGTGTGGTGATCGACAATGGTCGTGGCGCGCTGCTCACCGGTAGCCGGGACCGGGCCGTGCTGATCCGGGGTTGATAGCTTGACCGGATGACTGGCGTGGCGCACGGACCTCTGGCCGGGGTGCGCATCATCGAGATATCGAGTTTCGTGGCGGTGCCGCTGGCGGGTATGACGCTGGCGCAGCTGGGCGCGGAGGTGATCCGGGTCGATCCCGTCGGTGGTGCCGCCGACTACCGGCGCTGGCCCGTCACCGAGGCCGGCGACAGCATCTACTGGGCCGGACTGAACAAGGGCAAGCAGTCCGTTGCGGTCGACATGCGCTCGGTCGAAGGCAGGCAGATCGTCCGCAGGTTGATCGCCGACGCCGGCGTCCTCATCACCAACGTCGCTGGGCGGCAATGGCATTCCTATGACGAGTTGGTTTCCCTGCGTCCCGACCTCATCCACGTCGAGATCTCCGGTCGTGCCGACGGAGGAACCGGTGTCGACTACACGGTCAATGCCGCGGTCGGATTCCCGCTGGTCACCGGGCCCGTCGAGTGCGACGCCCCGGTCAATCACGTGCTGCCGGCTTGGGATGTGTCCTGTGGGCTGTACACCGCGCTGGCAGTGGTGTCGGCGCTGCGGGCACGCGATATCGGCGCAGGCGGTCAGCGCATCACGATACCGCTGGAGAACGTGGCGCTCGCCACGGCGGGCAATCTCGGCTTCCTCACCGAGGTGTTGCTCGGGGCGGGAGAACGCCCTCGCCTCGGGAACTCCCTGTACGGCCAGTACGGTCAGAACTTCACCAGCGGCGACGGCGCCGTATTCATGGTTGTCGCGTTGACCGGCAGGCACTTTCGGGATCTCGCCGACGTCACGGGGACCACCGCGGCGGTCGATGCGCTCGGCGCGGCGTTGGGGGCGGACTTCACCGACGAGGGGCAGCGTTACCGGCATCGTGACGCCCTGACCGGTCTGTTCACCCTGTGGTTCGCCCAGCACAGCGCCGCGGAGGTCACCGCCGCCCTGACACCCACCTCGGTGCTCTGGGAGCGTTACCGTAGCTTCTCCGAGGTCGCCGCCGACCCGCGCGTCACCGACAATCCACTGTTCACCAGCATGGATCAGCCCCGGATCGGCCGGTATCTGGCTCCGGGGCTGCCCATCGCCACCGACGGCAGTTATCCACCGGCGGTACCCGCACCGGCGCTCGGTGACCACACGGCACAGGTGCTCGCGACTCTGGGTCTTTCCGGCACAGAGATCGAGGCACTGGTCGGGTCGGGAGTCGTCGCGTGAGCATACTGACCGACCTGCTGACCGTGCGGCAGACCGGGGTCGACAGCTGGCACGGGTCTGGTGCGGGCCCCGCGGGCAAGCGATCCTTCGGCGGGTTGTTCGCCGCGCAGAGCCTGGCGGCGGCGATCGCCACGGTGCCCGCCGAGAAACGGGTGACCAACATGCACCTGCAGTTCCTGCGCGGCGGGGAGGCCGGTGACGGCGCCGATTACCGCGTCGAGCGGGTCTACGACGGCAGGACGGCCGCGGCGCGCCGGGTCGAGTGCCGTCAGCACGACCGCCTGCTCAACACGGCGACGGTGTCGTTCTCGGCCGAGATGGCCGGGCCTGAGCACGGCACGCACCCGATGCCCACGCATCCGGACGCGTTGGACCGTGACCGATCCCTGGGCCCGGCACCATCGGTGCCGCTGGACGAATTCGAGATCCGGGTCGACGATCAGGGCGACGGACCGGACTTCGTGCGGCGTTTCTGGTGGCGCACCACGGTTGCATTGCCCGCAGATCCGGTGCTGCACACCCTGGTCGCGGTCTACATCACCGACCTCTACGGCGTCGACCCGATCTTCGCCGTGCACGGGCATTCGATGCGCGACCGCACCTACCGCGGTGGCACGACCGACACGTCGATGTGGTTTCACCGGCCCGTCGTGGCCGATCAGTGGAATCTGCTGGAATCCCGGTCCCCGGCGGCGGCCCGGGGGCGCGGCGTCGTCACCGCATCGCTGGTCCGCGCCGACGGCGCCCTCGCCGCCACGATGGTCCAGGAGGGGCTGGCCGCCAACCGCTGACGCAACCGGCGGATCGCCTGGGCCACCCCGACGCCGACCGCCAGTGCGGCCAGCACACCCGCCAACCGGTGCTCACCGAACAGTGGGTAGACCTGGAAATGCGTCAGATAGATGTAGAGCGAGGCATCGGCCAGCACCGCGAGCACGCCCGCGGCCGGTATCGGGCAACGCAGTGACGGCAACCAGATCAGCAATGCCAGACCGCCGAGAACCAACGCCTCCCGGACCGAGTCGTCGAAGTACCCGTACACACCCACGGCGGTCACCGCGGTGACCGCGGCACGTTGCCACCCCGAGGTCGCCTTCGAGACCGCCCACCCGACGGCGAAGAACCAGAAGGCGGCCATGCTGAACCAGGCGGCCTCCCCGGTCACCAGATAGCGCAGGATCAGCCCGGCGACCAGGAACACCGCGGCGAAGCCGAAGCCGTGCGCTCGTTCGATCCGGTCGACCACCGGTAGCGCCAGCGCCAGCGTCAGCAGCACCAGGACCCAGACGAGCACTTCGATGAACCACAACCGGCCCGCGGTCATGCTGTCGAATGGTCCGAGAATCTTGTTGGCCAGCAACAGATTCGTCCAACCATAGTCGTCGCTGAACGACATGGTGATCGCGATCCACAGGATGGTCGGTACGGCGATCCAGCCGATCGTGTTGCGAAGCTGGCGGATCCGCTCCGTGCGGGGGACCCCGGTCAGGCAGAACCGCCCGAAGTTGTAGCCGGCGACACCGAGCAGGATGTGCGCACCACCCCACATCTCGAACAGTTCGGCATGTGATCCGACGATGAGCACGATCGCCACGGCGCGCAGCGCCACGCTGGTATCCATGGTGGCCGTCCACCGGCGGCGCCGCGGTTGCAGCGCTTCCAGTTCGGCCAGCGACAGCTGGGCCCATTGCCGGGGGAGCCTGCCCAGCGCGCGTTCGATGCGCACCGACATGGACACGTAGGTCAGCGAGTTGCCGCCGAGGTCGACGAAACTGGCGTGGGGATCGATGCCTGCGGGGTCGAGGTGAAGGACGTCGGCGAAAATGGCGCGCAACGGGGTGGCGGCGGCGGTCTGCTCGGTGCGCAGCGCCTGCACCGCCGGATAGTCCGGCTTGCCCGAGGACAGCATGGGCAACCGCTCGACCGCGACGACGTCGACCGACCCGGCGGGCAGACCCGTGATTCCGGTGACCGCGCTGCGCACCACCGATGTCGGGGCGGTCGTCGCGACGACCAGAGCCTCGTCGCGGACGGCACACAGCGCGGGAAGCTCACGTTCGCGCAACGCGGCCTCGACCCGTTGTAGGTCGATGCGCAGGCCGAACAGTTTGGCGATGCGATTGGCCCGGCCGACGACCTCGAAGAGACCGTCGGGACCGACACGCGCCAGGTCGCCGGTGCGCAATTCGGTGATGACGCGGCCGGTCGCCAGGTCGGCGCGGTCGTGGGCGTAGCCCATCATCACATTGGGTCCGGTGTAGACGAGCTCACCGATGCGACCCTGGTCGCCGTCGGCGATATCTCCGTCGATGCGCAGATGTCCGCCGGGAATCGCGCGCCCGATCGCCTCGGGGCGCTCGGCGGCGAATTCAGGTGGCAGATAGGCCATTCGGGCGGTGGCCTCGGTGGCGCCGTACATGACGAACAGTTGCCATCCGTTTCGGCGACCGAGCTCGGCGAAGGCGCGCACCCGCCGCGGTGCCAGTGCGCCGCCGGCCTGGGTGACGTAACGCAGGTGCGGCAGCTCCATCGAGTCGAATCCGATGCGGTCCAACAGGTCGAAGGTGTAGGGCACCCCGGCGAACGTCGTGGCCCGATGGGCACGGAACACATCCCAGAACTGTTCGTCGATCACCGACAGCTCGGTCAGCAGCAGGGCCGCACCGCGCAGCAGATGGCTGTGCGCGACCGACAGTCCATAGCAGTAGGACATCGGTAACGTCGTTGCCGCACAATCGGTATCGCGAATGTCGAGGTACTCGGCGATGGAACGGGCATTGGCGATGAGGTTCTCGGCCGACAATCTGACCAGCTTGGGTGAGCCGGTGCTGCCCGAGGTGGACATCAACAGCGCCAGCTCGGGATGCAGCTCACGCTCGGGCGCCCGGCGGGGGTGTGCGCCGAGCGCGTCGATGACGATATCTGGGGCGTAGGTGTCCAGCAGGTCGGTGTGGTCTCCGCCGGGTGGCACCGGCAGCACGACGTGTCCCGCGGCGAGCGCGCCGAGGTACCAGGTGAGCGTGTCGATATCGTTGCGGGTCTCCAGCAGCACGAGCTTGCGGGGACCACCGAGTTCGGTGGCTGCGGCGTCGACGAGACCGGCAAGTGCCCGATAACTGACCGTGGTCTCTGCGGTGTGCACTGCCGGGCGCTCACCGTGACGACGCAGATGGGCGATCAGATCTCTCATGGCAGCATCAGGGCGGTACCCAGGACCGTGAGGCGGACCTTGGTGTCCACCGCGGGCGGGTCGATGCTGTGCTGGCGCACCGTGATCGGAGCGGTCTCGCCGATATCGACGGTGAGCAGTACGTCGTGGCCGAGGAATTCGGTGGCCAGCACCGTGCCGATACCGGGTTCGGGGTGCGGTCCGGCATCGGCGATCGTGGCGGCCACCAATTGCTCCGGACGCAGCAAGACGGTGCCCGAGCGTGCGGCCGGTGTCCCCGACAGCGGTATCCGACCGAGCGCACAGTCGGCCGCTCCATCACGGACGGTCGCCTGCAGGAAAATGCAGTCGCCGAGGAACTCGGCGGTGAACCGATCGGCCGGGGCGCGATAGACCTGTTGTGGCGTGCCGACCCCGGTGAACCGGCCGGCCCTCATGACGGCGACCTGATCGGCCACCGACAACGCCTCGCCCTGGTCGTGTGTGACCAGCAGGGTGGTGATCCCGGCCTCGGTGAGGACCTTGGTGACCGCACGCCGGGTGGCGGCCCGCAGTCCGGTGTCGAGCGCCGAGAACGGCTCGTCGAGCAGCATCAGGGCCGGCTTGCGGGCCAGGGCACGGGCCAGGGCGACGCGCTGCTGCTGACCGCCGGACAGTTCATGGGGCCGGCGCTGCGCGAAAGTCGGCTCCAGTGAGACGGTTTCGAGTAGTTCGGCGACCCTCGACCGAACCTCGGCGCGGCGGGGTGAGCCGTCCAACCCGTAGGCGATGTTCGCTCCGACCGTCAGATGCGGAAAGAGCGCGCCGTCCTGGGCGACGTAACCGACCGAACGGCGATGCGGGGCAACACAGGACTGGGCCGAGGCCACCCGGCGTCCGGCGATGTCGATGGTGCCGGAGTCGGGTTTCTCGAATCCGGCGACCAGGCGCAGCAGGGTGGTCTTACCGCACCCGGAGGCACCGACGACGGCCGTGATGCTGCCGGTGGGCAGCATCAGGTTCACCTGGTCGAGAACCGGTGTGCCGGTGAAGGATTTGGACAGATCGTGCACGGCCAGCGTATCGGTCATGAATGCGTCACCTCGCGGAAGAGTGCCACCGTCACCGGGATGGAGAGCGCCACCAAGACCAGGGCGTACGGGGCGGCGGCGGCATAGTCGAGCTCACTGGACAACGACCAGAACCGCATGGCCAGCGTGCGGGTACCGGTGGGCGCGAGCAGCAGGGTCGCGGTCAGTTCGGTGGCCACCGCCACGAACACCAGCGCCGCCCCCGCGCCGGCCGCCGGGGCGATCAGCCGCAATGTCACCCGCAAGAAACTGCGGGTAGGCGACAGTCCCAGCGACCGCGAAGCCTCCTCGAGCCCCGGCGGAATCTGGGCCAGCCCGGCGCGCAGGCTGACCAGCGCGCGCGGCAGGAACATCAGAACGTACGCGCCGAGCACGAGGGACACCGTCTGGTACAGCGGGGGAGCGAAGCGGATCGCGACGGTGACCAACGCCAGCGCGGTGACGATTCCGGGCATGGAGCTGGTGACGAAGTTCGCGCCCTCCACTGCCCGGGACAGTGCGCCGCGATACCGCACCGCGAGCCATGCGAACGGGAACGCCGCCAGGGTGGTCAACACCGCGGCCACCGCCGCCAGCACTGCCGTCTGCCCCATGGCCTGGGTCAGGTCGACGGCATCCCACACCGCCACCCCTCCGATCCACAACCAGCGCAGCAGCGTGTAGACCGGGACGCCCAGCGCCAACAGCGCGACGATCGTCAGCCCGGCCAGTGTGGGAATGGTCCACCCGCCCAACCGGATCGGAGTCATCACCCGCGGGGCACCCGAGCCCACCCGCGCGAAGCGGGCATGGCCGCGCAGTACGGCTTCGGTGGCCAGCAGCACCAGGCACAGCACCACCAGGACACCGGCCAGGGTTGCCCCGGCCGCACCGTCGAAAGTTGCCTGGAACTGTTCGAAGATGGCGGTGGTGAAGGTCGAGAAGCGCAGCATCGCGAAGGCGCCGTACTCGGCGAGCAGATGCACGCCGATGAGCAGTCCGCCGCCCAGAATGGCCAGCCGCAGCTGCGGCAGCACCACCCGGACGAATACGCCGACCGTTCCCGACCCGAGTGCGCGCGCGGACTCCTCGATGGCCGGGTCCAGCCGCCGCAGCGTCGCCGCCGCGGGCAGGAACACGAACGGGAAATAGGAGAGCGTGGCGACCAGCACGCCTGCCCCGAAGCCGTGCAGGGTCGGCCACACGCTGACCCAGGCGTAGCTGTTGATGAAGGCGGGAACCGCCAGCGGTGCGACCAGCAGCGGTCGCCACAGCGCGGCGCCGGGCACATCCGTGCGCTCCACGAGCCAGGCCGCACCGACACCGAGCACGACGCACAGCGGCACCGTCACCACGACCAGTCCGACGGTGTTGAGCAGCAGCTCACCGACCCGGGGCCGCACCACGAGCTCGTAGATGCGATCCGGTCCGGTGCTGATGACCGCCCACACCACATACCCCAGCGGGATGAAGGTGGCGGCCACCAGCACGCCGATGGCGCCGGTGAGTGCCGGGCCGGGGCGTGCGGCGGGTCGCGGTCCGGGAGTCGGGCGGTCGGTGTGCGTGGAAACCACCTAGAGCAGGCCAGCCTTGGTCATCAGGTCCGTCACCTTGGCCGCGTCGAGGGTGGACGGATCCACCGCAGGCGCCTGCAGGGTGTCCAGCGGGGGCAGCGCCGGGTTGGCGGGCACGCCGCTGGCGACCGGGTACTCGAACGAGGTGCCCTTCTCCAGCACCTCCTGGCCGGTCTTGGAGGTGATGAACTTCAGGAACTGCTGGGCCTGGTCCTTCTTCTTGCTGGACTCGAGCACGCCGCCGCCGGAGATGCTGATGAAGGCGCCCGGATCCTCGTTGCGGAAGTAGTGCAGCGCGGTGTTACCGCTGATTTCCTTGGTCTTCGCCTGGTCGCGGAACCAGTAGTAGTGGTAGATGATCCCGCCGTCGATCTCCCCGTCGTTCACCGCGCGCAGTGTGGCGATGTTGTCCTGCAGCAGGGTCGCATCGGATTTCATCGCCGACAGCCAGGCCGAGGTGGCCTGTTCGCCGGTGAGCTGCAACATGGCCGCGATGATGGCCTGGAAGTCGGGCTTGGCCGGGGGAGCGCCCCAGCGGCCCTTCCACTCGGGCTTCTGCAGATCCATGATCGACCGCGGCAGCTGCCCCAGTTGCACCTTGCTGGTGTTGTAGACGAACACCGTCGAGCGCGCGGCCACACCGGTCCACTTGTTCGTCGAGGGCCGGTACTGGGCCGGAACCTGTTCGACGGTGGCGGGGTCGACGTCGGCGAACAGCCCGGCGTCTTCGACGGCGGCCATCGCCGGTGAGTTCTCGGTGAGGAATACGTCGGCCGGGGAGGAGTCATCCTCGGCGATCAACTGGTTGCCCAGCTCGGTGTCACCGCCCTGGCGGTAGGTGACCTTGATACCGGTCTCCTTGGTGAAGGCGTCGATCCACTCCTTGGTGAGCGACTCGTGTTGCGCGTTGTAGATGAGCAGTTCATCGCTTTGATCGCTGGACGAACACGCGGTCGCCGCCGATACGACAGCCAGGACGGACAGCAGTGCCATCACCCGTCGGAAGTGGATACCCATGAGGCAATCCTTACATCCTTACCTAGGTAAGGTTTGCCTTCCCCCACTATTCACAGGCAGCGCAACGGGAAGGCATCTCGCTCGGCCCGCAATAACGCCTCCGGATCATCGAACACCGACTGCGGATCGACCCACTGGATGGACTGACTGTCGCCCAGCCGACGGAAGTACAGGCACCGGCCCGGGCCTGCTGTGCGATCTCTGGCCAGCCGCGGCGGCAGCGGCAGCCGGTGGAGACCGCCGCCGATAGGGGCGGCGCCGGCCTGTCGGGCGCTGTCGAACCTGAGGTAACGCAGCGCGACCGGTCGCTGTTCGCGTGTGCACCGCGACGAGATCATGCGCACGGACAGCTCACCGGCGAGCACGCACCGGTACAGGGCCTCGTCGAACTCGACCCCGTGCAGGTGGAATCTTCCGGTGCCGTCGGACCATTCGATCGCCGGGCGACCGGTATCGCAGTGCACGACATCGGTGTCGGCACTCTGGTAGCGAGTGGTCGGCATCGGCACCAGGAGCACTTCACCGTGGATCGGCAGGATCCAGCCGAGGCCGAGGTGGACCGCGCGACGCATGGGCTCGCAGTGGCGGGCCCAACGGCGCGCCGAGACGATGGTGTTCGGTGGCAGCCACTCGGCTTCGGGCATGGTCGCCACGAAGTGGTTGTAGAGAGTGTCGCGCTCGTCACGCAGCCGCACCGTGCCCGGGGCGTCCTCGATATCGCGGTTGCCGGACCACCGGTGCATCCGGCGCCAGCGAGGATCCGGGCCGATGACCGAGGCGATACGCAGCGCGCGATCCAGGGCCGCAACGATGGTGTAACCCGTTCGGTGGCCGACATCGTGGGTGACACAGAATTGCGACACCAGCGCGATGGCGGCGTCGTCATCAAACGACCCGGTGGGCGCGGTGATATCGGACCGGAGCACACGGGTGGGGTTGGACATGGGCGTGACGCTAGCGATGGGGTCCGACATGTCCATTTCGCGACAACCGGGTGCGCGGGCACGGTCGATCACGCAGGATCGAGGCATGAAACAGATTGCCACGCTCGCGCTCGCCGGCCTCGCCGCGTCCGTCATCTCCGTCTCGGCCGCCCCCGCAGCGCAGGCCGCTCCGCCATGCTCGGCGAGCAATCTGGCGACCGTGGCCAGCGGCGTGCTGGCGCAGGCCGGTGGCTATCTGGACACGCACCCGTCGGCCAACGATGTGTTGACCGCGGCGGCCAATCAGCCGACCAATGAGGCCGAACAGTCGATCCGCGGTTACTTCCTCACCCACCCGGGTGAGTTCCTGGATCTCCAGAACATCGCCAGACCGCTGATCGATCTGCGCCGCTCCTGCGGGGTGGCGGTCTCACCCGGTCAACTGGCGGCACTCATCGACGCCCTGAGCTGACGAGCCGGGTACGGACGGCTCAGAGCCGTCCGTACCGGCTGCGCACGAAACTGTAGGCGCCGTAGGCTGCGATCCCCACGGCCGCGATGATCAGCAGGAACTTGCCGAACGGCGCCTGACCCAGAGTCTTGACCGCGGCGTCCAGACCGGAGGCCTTCGCGGGGTCCGCCTGCAGGGTGGCGACGATGACGAGGATCCCGGCACCGGCGAGTACAAGCCCCTTGGCGGTGTACCCGGCAATGCCGACCGCGGTGATACCCGTGCCGCCGGAGACGCGCAGATCCTTGAAGAACTTCTTCGACACGCCCTTGTAGACGTGGTACACGCCGACACCGAGAACCCCGAGCCCGATCACGATCAACACGGCCCTACCCCAACCGGACTGCATCAGCTGTGCCGACATACCCGAGTTCTGCTGGCCGCTGGATTTACCGCCTCCGGTGGCGAAACGCAATGCGGAGAACGCAATTGCGATGTTCGCGACCGCAAGGCCGACCGATTTGGCACGTTTCCAGGCCGGCGAGTCGTCGTCTCCGGATCGTTCGGTCGGCTTGGATCCGACCACGGCTTCGGCCAGGTGCCACAGCCCGAGGGCGAACAATCCCAGCGCCGCGATCCACAGCATGACCTGACCGCCGGTCTGGCCGGCCAGGGTGGCCAGCGCACCGGATTGATCGGCGTTGCCGCCGCTGCCGAGCGCGAGCCGCAGGATGATGTATCCGAGCAGCAGATGTAGCACGCCGCTGGCCGCGAAGCCGGCGCGGGCGCCGTACTGGAATGCGTCGCTGTCGGTGGCCCGGTCCACCGCGCCGTGGACCGGGCTCGCGCTCGTCTTCATGGTGTCTCCCCGTACCGCCGATTGACGTCTTCGATGGGCCCGGGTACCCCCTTTTTGACGCGCGCGAAACCGTCAACCGAAGATGAGGCCGCCGGTCGTGGTGGTGGCGCGGGTGTAGCGGTCTTGGACGTCGGCCCAGTTGACGACGTTCCAGAAGGCCTTGACGTAGTCGGCCTTGACGTTCTTGTACTGCAGGTAGAAGGCGTGCTCCCACATGTCGACCTGCAGCAGCGGGATGATGCCCAGCGGGACGTTGGCCTGCTGGTCGTAGAGCTGGAAGGTCAGCAGGCGCTGGCCGAGGGTGTCGTAGCCCAGGACGGCCCAGCCGGAGCCCTGCAGGCCGTTGGCTGCGGCGGTGAACTGGGCGCGGAACTTGTCGAAGCTGCCGAATTGGTCGTCGATTGCGGCCGCGAGGTCGCCTTCGGGCTTGTCGCCGCCGTTGGGGGAGAGGTTCTTCCACCAGATGCTGTGGTTGACGTGGCCGCCGAGGTGGAAGGCCAGGTTCTTCTCGTTGAGGAAGATCGCCGACTGGTCGTCTCCTGCGCGGGCCTCTTCGAGCTTGGCCACGGCGTCGTTGACACCCTTGACGTAGGTGGCGTGGTGCTTGCTGTGGTGCAGTTCGTTGATCTGGCCGGAGATGTGGGGTTCCAGGGCGCCGTAGTCGTAATCGAGGTCGGGCAGGGTGTATTCAGCCACCGGGTTTCCTTTCGTTGTGGGTACCTCGGCCAAGGTAGAACCTGAAGCGGCCTTGAGGTCAACCGTCGGCTGCGTCACCATGGGTGCCATGACCGGCCCGAGGTGGAGTGCCTTCAAGGGCGCGGTGAACCGGGCCACCGCAAGTCGGACCGTCGAGTCGATCGCCCGCATCGGATACCCCGTGAGCGGGATGCTGCACCTGTTGATCGCCTACATCATCGCGCGCATCGCATTCGGGTTCCGGGGAGAAGCCGACCAGACCGGGGCATTGGCGGTGCTCGCCGGACAGCGCGGCGGGTCGATGTCGTTATGGGTGGTGGCATTCGGTCTGTTCGCATTGGCGATGTGGCGATTGGCCGAGGTGGTGCTCGGGCTGCATCCGGGTGAGAGCGCCACCGCGGACAAGCGGGATACGCCGTTGGTCAACCGGCTCAAGGCGCTCGGACTGGCAGTCGTCTACCTGGCGCTGGCCTTCGCGGCGGTGCAGTTCGCGATCGGCGTGGGCAGGCAGGGCAGTGAGCGGGCGGCCGGGCTGAGCGCGCGGCTGATGCAGACCGGTGGTGGCAAGGCCGTTCTGGTCGCCGTCGGGTTGGCGATCGCGGCGTTCGGCGGCTACTTCATCTACAAAGGCGCGTCGAGGAAATTCCTCGGCGACCTCACGGTGCGGGGTGGACAGCTGATGACCGTGCTGGGTTTGGTCGGTCATGTCGCCGAAGGTCTGGTGTTGTCAGCGGCGGGGATCTCGGTGATCGCGGCATCGTTTCTGCATGATCCGGCGCGGGCGACCGGACTGGATGCAGCGGTACGGGCGCTGGGGCAGACGGAATACGGCCAGGTGACCTTGCTGGCCGCGGCGGTGGGCTTTGCCGCCTACGGGTTGTACAGCATTGCGCTGACGCGGTATTCGCGGATGTGAGCGGTGGCCGCGGGCCCGTACCTCGACCCGGGTTCACAAGAACACCCTGAGTAGAACCATTGCGTGCGCAATGGGGCGCCCTCGATAATCACCGCCATGAGCCACGCCGAGCCACACAAGACCGACTCCACCCCGGCCCTGTCCGGGATCGCGCCGCAGCTGGAGGAGTTGGCCGCGCGCCTGGGCGTCAAGTCGGTGCTGGTGATGCGCTCGGATCCGGACTCGATGGTGGTCGCGGCCACCGCCGGAGAGGCGACCAAGCATTACACCGTGGGTGCGGCGGGTAAGAAGGCCGGCGCCGATGACAGCCGGACCCCGCTGTACTGCGAGCGGGTGGTGGATACCGATGAGGCGCTCTTCGTTGAGGATTCGCGTGTTGACGCCATCTTTGCCGGTAACGAGGACGAGACCGAATTCGGATTGCACAACTATCTCGGTGTTGCCGTGCACGATGCCGATGGGCGAGTGGTCGGCACGGTCTGCGTACTGGACGACACGGCGCGGGAGTACACCGCCGATGAGCGTGCTGAGCTGGACCGGGTGCGCGCCGAGGTCGAGAAGGTGGTGGCCACCGACCGCGACGCGCTGGGATGAATCCTGCTGTGGATGAATCGGTGATTGTGGATAAGTAGGTCGGCGTCGGTCTTTCGTGGCGGTGGGTGTCTGTGGCCGGGTGCAGGGTCGGGGCATGGAAACCTGGACCCGCGCCGAGATCGGGGCTTTGGGCGAGCAGATCGCGGCGGATCATCTGAGCTCGCTCGGTTTGACGGTGCTGGAGCGTAATTGGCGGTGCCGATACGGCGAGTTGGATGTGATCGCGTTCGATCCGGTGTTTCGGGTCGTGGTGTTCGTGGAGGTGAAGGCGCGCACCAGCGATCGGTTCGGCGGTATCGCGTATGCCGTCACCCCCGAGAAGGTGCGCCGGTTGCGGCGGTTGGCGGGGCTGTGGCTGGCGGCGCATCCCGACGGCTATGCCGGGCTGCGCCTCGATGTGATCGGAATCCGATTCGGGCGCAGCCGGGAGCCGGAGCTGCGTCATCTCGAGGCGGTCGGCTGATGGCGTTGGGACGGGCGTTCGCGGTGGCCATCCGCGGGCTGGACGGCATCACGGTGGAGATCGAGGCCGATATCACCAGCGGTCTTCCGGGGGTGTTCCTGGTGGGGTTGCCCGATACCGCGTTGCAGGAGGCACGGAACCGGGTGCGGGCGGCGATCACCAACTGCGATAACAGCTGGCCCGACACCCGGTTGACGTTGGCGCTGTCGCCGGCGACGTTGCCCAAGGGCGGCTCGGCCTATGACTTGGCGTTGGCCTCGGCGGTGATGTCGGCGCAGCTCAAGCAGCAGTGGCCGGCGTTGGAGAAGACGGTGCTGCTGGGCGAGTTGGCGCTCGATGGCCGGGTGCGGCCGGTCAACGGTGTGTTGCCCGCGGTGTTGGCGGCCAAGCGCGATGGTTGGCCCGCGGTGGTGGTGCCGGTCGGGAATCTGGCCGAGGCCAGCCTGGTCGACGGGATCGAGGTGTGGGGCGTGCAGAGTCTGCGGCAGTTGCACGCCTGGTTCAAGGGCGCGGGGCGGTTGACCGGTCGGATCGAGGATGTGGAGACGCCGTCGGCGCCGCCGTGCCCGGACCTGGCCGATCTTATCGGGCAGACCGAGGCGCGGATGGCCGTCGAGATCGCGGCGGCGGGGGCGCATCATCTGTTGTTCACCGGGCCGCCCGGTATCGGGAAAACGATGCTGGCGCAACGGTTACCGGGTCTGCTTCCGGTATTGACCGATGAGGAGTCCATCGAGGTCACGGCTATTCACTCGATCGCGGGCACATTGTCGCCGGACACCCCGCTGATCACCAGGGCGCCGTTCATCGCGCCGCACCACTCCTCGACCGTGGCGGCGATGGTCGGCGGTGGTACGGGACTCGCGCGCCCGGGCGCGGTCAGCCGGGCTCATCGCGGTGTGCTCTTCCTCGACGAGTGCGCCGAGATCGCCACCAGTGTGTTGGAAGCACTGCGAACTCCTCTGGAGGACGGCGAGATCCGACTGGCCCGTCGCGACGGCGTGGCCCGGTACCCGGCGCGGTTCCAACTGGTGATGGCGGCCAACCCGTGCCCGTGCGCACCCACGAATCCGGCCGATTGCCTGTGCAATCCGGGGGCCAAGCGGCGATATCTGGGCAAGCTGTCGGGCCCGCTGATGGACCGCGTCGATCTCAAGGTCGAGATGCACGCGATTCGCTCGGGCGCGTTCACCCACGATATGGCGGAACCGACCGCGGCGGTGCGCGACCGGGTCGCGATGGCCCGCGCCACAGCGGCCGATCGGTGGCAACGATTGGGTGTGCGGACCAATGCCGAGGTACCGGGAACGGCCTTGCGCACCACCTTCCGGCCCGGCAAGGCCACGATGGCAGTGCTGCGGGCGGCGGTGGACCGCGGAAAGCTCAATCTGCGCGGTGCCGATCGCACGCTGCGGATCGCCTGGTCGATCGCCGATCTTGCCGGCGCGCAATCACCGACTCCCGAGCACGTGGCCACCGCGTTGAGCTTCCGCCAAGGGGGTGCGCGATGACCGACGATGTGCGGCGCGCCTGGGCGTACCTGTCGCGGGTCGCCGAGCCGCCCAACCACGAACTCGCGAAACTTGTTGCCACCCATGGTCCCGTCGAGGCCGCCGCGATCATCCGGGCCGGGGCCGAACCGGACGAGTTGCGTAACGCGGTATCCGCGCGCCGGGATATCGACCGTGCCGCAGTGGATCTGGAGATGCTCGATCGGCGCGGCGGCCGGCTGATCACCATCGATGATCCGCAGTGGCCGCACCTGGCGTTCGGGGTGTTCGGCTCGTCGAAGGTCACCGACCGCGAATCGGGCCGGTCACCGCTGGTGTTGTGGGCGCTGGGACCCGCGGCGCTCGATGATGTGGCGGCACGGTCGGCGGCCATCGTGGGAACCCGGGCGTGTACGTCATACGGTGAGCACATGGCGGCCGATCTGGCCGCCGGTCTGGCCGAGCGTGATGTGGCCGTGGTGTCCGGCGGTGCGTACGGCATCGACGGTGCTGCGCACCGCTCGGTGCTGGGGGTCGAGGGCATCACCGTGGCGGTACTGGCCTGCGGCGTCGACGTGTCCTACCCCGCTGGGCATTCCGGAATGCTGCATCGGATCGCGACGAGTGGTCTGGTGCTCAGCGAGTACGCGCCGGGGGAGCGGCCCACCCGGTACCGGTTCCTGACCCGAAACCGGTTGGTGGCCGCGCTCGGCGGGGCGACCGTGGTGGTCGAGGCGGGTGTGCGCAGTGGCGCGGCGAACACCGCCGCCTGGGCCAGGGCGATGGGCAGGACCGTGTGCGCGGTGCCCGGACCGGTCACCTCGGCCGCTTCGGCGGGGTGTCATGTGCTGATCAGGAACGGGACGGCGGATTTGGTCGGCCGGGCCGAGGAGATCGTCGAAATCGTGGGCAGGATAGGCGAACTCGCCGATGATCCCGAGCATCCGCAGATGCCCCTCGACGGATTGTCCAGAGAGGAGATGCTGGTGTACGAGGCGTTGCCCGCGCGCGGGTTGCGCAGCGTCGAGCAGATCGCTGTCGACGCGGGTGTGCCGCCCGAACTCGTGCTGGGACCGCTGGCGCTGCTGGAGATCGCCGGCCGGGTTGAGCGTCGCGACGGGCGGTGGCGGATCACCTGCGATTGACGCGGAGCCCACCACGACCCACGCGTGCCTCGTAGAGTGGTGAACGGATCAGCTAACGATATTGCGAGGTAGTGCCATGGCAGGACGCCCTATTCATACGTTCGAAGTGATCAGCAAGCTGCAGCTGACACCGCACATGATTCGCCTGGTGCTCGGCGGTGTCGGGTTCGACACCTTCAAGCCCGGCGGGTTCACCGACTCCTACGTCAAGATCGTCATCGTCCCGGCCGATGTCGACGTCGTGGCACTGCCGCACCCACTGACCCTCGACAGCTTCAACGAACTGCCCGAGTCCAAGCGCCCGACGGTGCGCACCTACACGGTGCGCAGCATCGACGATGCCACACGTCAGATCGCCATCGACTTCGTCGTCCACGGCGAACTGGGGGTGGCCGGTCCGTGGGCGGCGGCAGCGGAACCGGGCCAGCCGGTGTACCTGATGGGGCCCAGCGGCGCCTACGCACCCGACCCGGCAGCCGACTGGCATCTGCTCGCCGGTGACGAATCGGCGATACCCGCCATCAGCGCGGCGCTGGAAGCGCTGCCGCCCAACGCAATCGGCCAGGCCTTCATCGAGGTCAGCGGTCCCGACGATGTGATCGAATTCGTCAGCCCGGAGGGCGTCGACGTGCACTGGATCTACCGCGGCGGCCGCGCGGACCTCGTCAGCGAGGCACAGGCAGGCGACCACGCCCCGCTGATCGCCGCGGTGAAGGAGGCCAAGTGGCTGCCCGGACAGGTCCAGGTCTTCGTCCACGGCGAGGCGCAGGCGGTGATGCACAATCTGCGTCCCTACCTGCGCAAGGAACGCGGTGTCGAGGCCAAGTGGGCGTCCATCTCGGGCTACTGGCGCCGCGGCCGCACCGAAGAAACTTTCCGCGAATGGAAGTCGGAGCTAGCCAAAGCCGAGGCGGGCCAGACAGACTGACCCCATGGCATACGGCGACTACCAGCTGGAGATCTATCTACAAGGGCTGGCGGGGGTGCTGCCGTCGTATCCGATTCTGTTCGCCGAACTGGAGCAGCGAGCCGAATATGCGTTGTCGCCGTCGGTGTGGTCCTACGTGGCCGGCGGGGCGGGGGATGAGCGCACCCAGCGAGTGAACGTCACCGCCTTCGAGCACTGGGGGCTGATCCCGCGGATGGGGGTCGGGGCCACCGAACGACACCTCGAGATCGAGTTGTTCGGGCTGACACTGCCGTCCCCGATATTCATGGCGCCCATCGGCGTCACCGGCATCTGCAGCCAGGACGGTCATGGTGACCTCGCCGTCGCCCGGGCCGCCGCGCGCACGGGGGTGCCGATGACGGTCTCGACCCTGACGGCCGACCCGCTGGAGGATGTCGCCGCCGAGTTCGGCGACACCCCCGGTTTCTTCCAGCTCTACACCCCCAAGGATCGGGAGCTGGCCGCAAGCCTGGTCTCGCGGGCCGAGAAGGCCGGCTACAAGGCCATCATCGTCACCCTCGACACCTGGGTGCCGGGCTGGCGCCCGCGCGACCTGAGCACCTCCAACTTCCCGCAGCTACGCGGCAAGTGCCTGTCCAACTACATGAGTGACCCGGTCTTCCGGGCCGGTCTGGCCCAGTCGCCCGAAGAGAATCCGCAGGCCGCGATCCTGAAGTGGGTCAGCACCTTCGGCCAACCCGTGACCTGGGATGACCTGCGCTGGTTGCGGGCCCAGACGGAACTTCC
Source organism: Mycolicibacterium neoaurum VKM Ac-1815D (assembly GCF_000317305.3). The sequence goes on from NC_023036.2 coordinate 2,355,148, forward strand.
GCTGATCGTCAAGGGCATCCAGCACCCCGACGATGTCCGGCACTCCATCGACGTCGGTATGGACGGCATCTACTGCTCCAACCACGGCGGCAGGCAGGCCAACGGCGGGTTGCCGGCCCTTGACTGCCTGCCCGAGGTGATCGAGGCCGCCGATGGCGTACCGGTGCTCTTCGATTCCGGCGTCCGCAGCGGTACCGACATCGTCAAGGCGCTGGCATTGGGTGCCTCCGCCGTCGGCGTCGGACGGCCCTACGTCTACGGGCTCGCGCTCGGCGGCACCGACGGCGTGGTCCACGTGCTGCGGTCGCTGCTGGCCGAGACCGACCTGACGATGGCCATCGACGGCTATCGCAGCCTGGCCGATCTCACCCCGGACACGTTGCGGCGCGTCCACTAGACACGTTCGGGAATTCTGCGACCGTGAAGCGGTGACCGAACCGTCGATCGAGACCCTGCTCGAGGAATTCGACGAGTATCTCGAGCTGAACCGCGGCCGATCGGCACATACCCGCCGGGCCTACCTGTCGGACCTGCGTTCGCTGTTCGAATTCACCGGCGGCGGGCTGAGCACCCTGACCCTGCCCCGGCTGCGGTCCTGGCTGGCCGCGCAGGCCGGTGCCGGAGCGGCGCGCAGCACCCTGGCCCGGCGTACTTCCGCGGTGAAGACCTTCACCGGCTGGGCATTGCACCGCGGGTTGCTCGGCACCGACCCGGCCGCACGGTTGCAGACACCGAAATCGCACCGCGTGCTGCCCGCCGTGTTACGCCAGGACCAGGCCCTCGATGCCATGGAAGCGCTCAGCATCGGTGCGCAGCAACATGATCCGCTGGCCTTGCGGGACAGGGTGATCGTTGAGTTGCTGTATGCGACCGGGATCCGGGTCAGCGAGCTGTGCGGGCTGGACGTCGACGATATCGACACCGCGCGCCGGTTGTTGCGGGTCCTGGGCAAGGGCAACAAGGAGCGCACCGTGCCCTACGGCGAACCCGCCGAGGATGCGCTGACGGCCTGGCTGCAGACCGGTCGACCCGCGCTGGCCACCGCGCACTCGGGTCCGGCGCTGTTGTTGGGCGCCCGCGGCGGCCGGCTGGACCAGCGGCAGGCGCGCACCGTCGTGCACCAGACCATGGCCGCCGTCGACGGGGCGCCCGACCTGGGTCCGCACGGCCTGCGGCACAGCGCGGCCACCCATCTACTCGAAGGCGGCGCAGACCTTCGTGTGGTGCAGGAACTGCTCGGCCATTCGACATTGGCGACCACCCAGCTCTATACGCACGTCAGCGTGGCCAGGCTGCGCTCGGTGCACGATCAGGCGCACCCGCGGGCTTGAACACGATTTCGGCGCGCTCGCGCTCGGTGAGCGAGCGTCAGCGCGCCGAAATCGGCTTGAGCACGATCGGCGTCCCGGCCAGCAGGCCCAGCGGATCGATGTAATCCGCCCGTGCGGCCGGACCCCACATGGCCCCCCAGTGCAGGCAGGCCGACACCGGGCAGCCGGGATGACCGGCGCGCAGCGTGCCCAATGCGGTCCCGGCCGACACGTGCTGCCCGGGGCGCACCGCGGCCTCGACGGGTTCGTAGCTGGTCCGCAATCCGCCGGGATGCTGCACCGATACCAACGGCCGGCCGGCCAGCACCGCGGCGAACACGACCACACCCTCGCCCGCCGCGTACACGGTCTGCCCGTCGGCACCGCCCAGGTCGACCCCCCGATGACCGGGCCGCCAATTCGGCTGCGGGGCGTCGAAACCCCGGGTGACGGCGGGGGCGGGCCGCAACGGCCAGGACAGCCGCGCCGCCTCGGCCGACACCGGTGCCGCGACGGCCAGCGCCGCGGCGACGATGGTCACCGCCCATCTCATCTGCCCAGTTCAGCGCGCTATCGTCGGAATCGGAACCCCACACCGGCCGACTGTGGATGAACGGGCGTTTGTGGAAAACGCGCGTGGTAAAAGCACAGGTTCGCACGGTGTAAACTTCTTCCCGCAGCTCACATCCGTGGGCTGACTTCGCGCGTCTGCACCGCAACCCGCACAAACAGGTTGCTCAGCATGCCGGGCGGTCCCGACCGGGAAACCGGACGGGTCCGGCAGCGGCAGGCGCCAGGGCCGGGCATCAACCGATGTCGGGCGTCAACCGAACACCTAGTGAGGCACAACCATGGCCGTCGTGACCATGAAGCAGCTGCTCGACAGCGGCACCCATTTCGGACACCAGACCCGGCGCTGGAACCCCAAGATGAAGCGGTTCATCTTCACCGACCGCAACGGCATCTACATCATCGACCTGCAGCAGACGCTGACCTACATCGACTCGGCTTACGAGTTCGTCAAGGAAACCGTCGCCCACGGCGGCAGCATCATGTTCGTCGGCACCAAGAAGCAGGCGCAGGAATCGATCGCCGAAGAGGCGACCCGCGTGGGGATGCCCTACGTGAACCAGCGCTGGCTCGGCGGCATGCTCACCAACTTCCAGACCGTGCACAAGCGCCTTCAGCGGATGAAGGAGCTGGAGGCCATGGAGCAGACCGGTGGCTTCGAGGGTCGCACCAAGAAGGAAATCCTCATGCTCACGCGTGAGAAGAACAAGCTGGAGCGCTCGCTCGGCGGTATCCGCGACATGGCCAAGGTTCCCTCGGCCGTCTGGGTCGTCGACACCAATAAGGAGCACCTGGCCGTTGCCGAGGCTCGCAAGCTGAACATCCCGGTCATCGCGATCCTGGACACCAACTGCGATCCCGACGTGGTCGACTACCCGATCCCGGGTAACGACGACGCCATCCGGTCGGCCGCACTGCTCACCAAGGTGATCGCCTCCGCGGTCGCCGAGGGTCTGCAGGCCCGCTCGGGTGCCGGTAAGGCCGAGGCAGGCCAGGACGCCGCCGCCGAGCCGCTCGCCGAGTGGGAGCAGGAGCTGCTGGCCGGTGCCACCACCGGTGCCGCAGAGGGCGCTCCCGCCGCCGAGACCACCACTGACGCTTCCTAAATCTTTTCAGGAGAAGGCTTTATGGCTAACTACACCGCTGCCGATGTCAAGCGCCTGCGGGAGCTGACCGGCGCCGGAATGATGGACTGTAAGAACGCGCTGGCCGAATCGGACGGCGATTTCGACAAGGCCGTCGAGCTGCTGCGCATCAAGGGCGCCAAGGATGTCGGCAAGCGCGCCGAGCGTGCGACCGCCGAAGGTCTGGTGGCCGCCAAGGACGGCGTGCTGATCGAGCTCAACTCGGAGACCGACTTCGTCGCCAAGAACGCCGAGTTCCAGGGTCTGGCCGACACGATCGTGGCCGCCGCACTGGAGGCGAAGGCCGGCGATGTCGAGGCGCTCAATGCCGCCAAGGTGGGCGACTCGACGGTCGAGCAGGCCGTTGCCGACCTGTCGGCCAAGATCGGCGAGAAGCTGGTCCTGCGCCGCGCCGCGTACTTCGACGGTCAGGTGGAGACCTACCTGCACAAGCGCGCCGCGGATCTGCCGCCGGCCGTGGGTGTGCTGGTGGAGTACCAAGCCGGCGATGCCGAAAAGGGTAAAGCCGCGGCGCACACCGTGGCCCTGCAGATCGCGGCGCTGAAGGCCAAGTACCTCACCCGTGAGGACGTGCCGGAGGACATCGTCGCCAACGAGCGTCGTATCGCCGAGGAGACCGCCAAGGCCGAGGGCAAGCCCGAGCAGGCGCTGCCCAAGATCGTTGAGGGTCGCGTGACCGGCTTCTACAAGGACGTCGTGCTGTTGGATCAGCCGTCGGTGTCCGACAACAAGAAGACCGTCAAGGCGCTCCTCGACGAGGCAGGCGTGACCGTGACCCGGTTCGTCCGCTTCGAGGTCGGCCAGAACTAACACGTTTCGTCTCGCCAGAACCCCGCGTCACCTCGGTGGCGCGGGGTTCTCTGCTTTGGCACAGCGCCGTGGTACGGACTGGTACCGTCGGTCGAATGGCCCGCATTCACGCTTTCGGCGATGACGCTCTCGGTGACCACGACGCGGTCGGATTGGCGGACGCGTTGCGCGCCGGTGCGGTATCGCGCGCCGAGGTCATCGAGGCAGCCATCGCCCGCGCCGAAACGGTCGACCCGGCGCTGAACGGATTGGCCTACCGCGCCTATGACCGGGCGCGCGCATCCGCCGCACGGGGCGGCTTCTTCGCCGGAGTGCCCACCTTCGTCAAGGACAACGCCGACGTGGCCGGTATGCCCACGATGGATGGCACCGACGCCTGGACGCCGCGGCCCGCACCCGCCGACGGTGATTTCGCGCGCGCCTATCTGGGTACCGGACTGGTCGCACTGGGCAAGACGCAGCTCTCGGAGTTCGGGTTCAGCGCCTCGGCCGAGCATCCGCGCCTCGGTGCGGTGCGCAACCCGTGGGACACCGACCACACCGCGGGCGCGTCGTCATCGGGATCCGGTGCGTTCGTCGCCGCCGGCGTGGTCCCGATCGCCCATGCCAACGACGGTGGCGGTTCGATCCGGATCCCGGCCGCGTGCAACGGACTGGTCGGCCTGAAGCCGACAAGGGGTCGACTGCCGCTGGACCGGCAGATGCGCCAGATGCCGCTGCGCATCGTCGCCAACGGTGTGGTGACGCGGTCGGTCCGCGACACGGCCGCGTTCTACCGGGAGATGGAGTTGCTTTACCGCAATCCCAAACTGCCTGCCATCGGTGACGTGACCGGACCGGGGCGGCGTCGCCTGCGCATCGCGGTCACCACCGAATCGATTGCGCGCGAGGCCGGCCCGCAGGTGCGTGAGGCGACGATGAAGACTGCGGCGCTGTTGGAGGGTCTCGGCCACCAGGTCACCGAGATCGCCAATCCGATCCCGTCATCGTTCATCAACGACTTCCTGCAGTACTGGTCGTTGCTTGCCTTCGCGCTCGTGCGTGGCGGTAAGCGCACCTTCGGGCCCAGCTTCGACCCGGACCGGCTGGACAACCTGACGCGGGGGCTGGAGCGGGTGGCCGCCCGCAATCTGCACCGCATGCCGCTGGTCATCGCCCGACTGTCGCGGATCCGCCGGATCACCGCGCAACTGGGGCATCGATACGATGTCCTTCTGATGCCGACGCTGGCCGATGTCACGCCGCGGATCGGGCACCTCGATCCCACCGCGGACTATCGGCAGATCATCGACCGGTTGATCGACTGGGTGGCCTTCACACCGCTACAGAACATCACCGGTGACCCGGCGATCTCCTTGCCGCTGGGCACATCTGATGACGGTTTGCCGCTCGGTGCGATGTTCTCCGCAACTCAGGGCAACGATCGCGTCCTGTTGGAGCTGGCTTTCGAGCTGGAGCAGGCCAGCCCGTTCCCGCGTATCCAGGACTGACGTTTGCGAACCTAGTTGTGCTCCGCGCCGACCGCGGCCAGGATCCGTTTCAGCGCGCTGCGGTCGGTATCGCTCAGCCGCCCGAGCACGCGGTGCTCGGCCGCGCGGATGCCCTCATCGGTGCGGGTGAGCAGCATCCGGCCCTCGCGGGTCAGCTCGGCCGGTCGGGCGCGCCCGGAGGGCACGCTGGCCGGCCGCGTCACCAGACCTCTTTCCTGCAGGGCGCGCAGCACCATGTTCGTCGCCTGCGGCGAGACCGAAAGGTCGCGCGCCAGATCGGCATTGGACCGGCCCGGCGACTTGGACAGGATGCGCATGCAGAGGTATTGCGGGAAGGCGAGATCCAACGGTTCGAGGACATTTGCGGTCACGTCGGCGCGCAACCGCATCGCAGCGCGGTGCAGCAGATAGCCCAATGGTTGGTCCGCCTGCGGAGAAGACATGTCAACCATGTTGACACATATCAACCAGGTTGATATACCGGATTCATGACGACACCCGAGCCGCAGGAAATGTTCGAACAGGCCTACCGGGGTGATGCGCCCGAGTTCCAGGGCGTCCGTCCGCCGTGGAGCATCGGTGCGCCGCAACCCGAGATCGCGGCGCTCATCGAGGCCGGCAAGGTGCACGGTGACGTCTTGGATGCGGGATGCGGTGAGGCCGCCACCGCCCTGGAACTCGCGGCCCGGGGTTTCACCACCGTCGGCCTGGATCAGTCGCCGACGGCCATCGAGCTCGCCCGCGCCGAGGCGGCCCGCCGCGGGCTGACGAATGCCAACTTCGAGGTGGCCGATATCAGCTCGTTCACCGGCTACGACGGCCGTTTCGGCACCATCATCGACTCGACGCTGTTCCACTCGATGCCGGTGGAGCTGCGCGAGGGCTACCAACGGTCCATCGTGCGGGCGGCCGCACCCGGTGCGTCCTATCACGTGCTCGTCTTCGATGCGGCAGCGCTGCCCAACGGCGGTCCCGTGAACGCCGTCACCGAGCCCGAACTGCGGGATGTGGTCGGCAGGTACTGGCAGATCGACGAGATCCGCCCTGCCCGCATCCATGCCAACTTCCCCGATGCGATCCTGGCGGCCGGACCTTTTGCGGGTAACGACATCCGCGAGGAGCCCACCGGCCTCAAATCGGTCGGTGCGTGGCTGCTGTCTGCCCATCTGGACTGACTGTCGAACCGGTCATGACGTGCCCCTGCGACCCGAGCGTCGCAGGGGCACGTTGATGAGGCAGGATTGTCTGCGAATTCTGTGTCACGGGACCGAAGGAGTCTGATGGCAGAGCCAGGCAGCGCGAGCCCCGGGGTCATCCGACCCGCCTATACGCGGGTCCTGCTCAAACTCGGCGGGGAGATGTTCGGCGGGGGACAGGTCGGGCTCGATCCCGATGTCGTCGCCCTGGTGGCCCGCCAGATCGCCGACGTGGTGCGCGCTGGAGCGCAGGTTGCCGTCGTCATCGGCGGTGGCAACTTCTTCCGGGGCGCACAGTTGCAGCAGCGCGGTATGGAACGCACCCGTAGCGACTACATGGGCATGCTCGGCACCGTCATGAACAGCCTTGCGCTGCAAGATTTCCTGCAGAAGGAAGGCATCGACACCCGGGTGCAGACCGCCATCACGATGGGTCAGGTCGCCGAACCCTACATCCCGCTGCGGGCGCGCCGACATCTGGAGAAGGGCCGGGTGGTCATCTTCGGTGCAGGCATGGGCCTGCCGTACTTCTCCACCGATACCACCGCAGCGCAGCGCGCATTGGAGATCGGCGCCGAGGTGGTGCTGATGGCCAAGGCCGTCGACGGCGTCTTCACCGCGGACCCCCGCAAGGTGCCCGATGCCGAGCTGCTGACCACCATCACCCACCGCGAGGTGATCGACCGGGGCCTGCAGGTGGCCGATTCGACCGCTTTCAGCCTTTGTATGGACAACGGCATGCCGATTCTGGTGTTCAATCTCCTCACCGATGGCAATATCGCGCGAGCGGTCGCAGGTGAGAAGATCGGAACTCTGGTCACCAGCTGAGCGCGCTTCTAAGGAGATAGACACGTGATCGACGAAACCCTCTTCGACGCCGAGGAGAAGATGGAGAAGGCGGTGTCGGTGGCTCGCGACGACCTGTCGTCGATCCGCACCGGCCGTGCCAACCCGGGCATGTTCTCCCGTCTGAACATCGACTACTACGGTTCGATGACCCCGATCACCCAGCTCTCCAGCATCAACGTGCCGGAGGCGCGGCTGGTCGTGATCAAGCCGTACGAGGCCAACCAACTCAAGGCCATCGAGGACGCGATCCGTAACTCCGACCTGGGGGTCAACCCGTCCAACGACGGCAGCGTCATCCGGATCTCGATTCCGCAGCTCACCGAGGAACGCCGTCGCGAACTGGTCAAGCAGGCCAAGAGCAAGGGCGAGGACGCCAAGGTGTCGGTGCGCAATATCCGGCGCAAGGCCATGGACGAGCTGGCCCGGATCAAGAAGGACGGCGAGGCCGGCGAGGACGAGGTCGGACGCGCCGAGAAGGACCTGGACAAGACGACCGGGCAGTACGTGACCCAGATCGACGAACTGGTCAAGCACAAAGAAGGCGAGCTGTTGGAGGTCTGATGACCTTTCAGCAGCGCACTCCCGTGGTAGACGCCGAAAAACCGAAGAAGCCCTCGCGTGCAGGTCGTGACCTGCCCGCGGCCATCGCTGTCGGCGTCGTGCTCGGCGGCATGGCCATCGGCACGTTGTTGTTCGCGCCGCTGTGGTGGCTGCCGCTGCTGGCCGTCGCCATCGCCATCGCCACCCATGAGGTGATCCGACGGCTGCGCGAGCACGGCTTCGTCCTACCGACCGTGCCGTTGCTGGTCGGCGGCCAGGCGATGATCTGGCTGACGTGGCCGTTCGGCGCCGCCGGACTGCTGGGCGCCTATGCGGGCACCGTCGTGATCTGCATGTTCTGGCGGCTGTTGGGCCAAGGGCTGAACAAGCAGCCCATCAACTATCTGCGCGATATCGCGGCGTCGGTGCTGCTGGCGACGTGGGTGCCGTTGTTCGCGGCGTTCACCGCGCTGCTGATCTTCGCCGACGACGGTGGGGAACGGGTGTTCACCATCATCGCCACCGTCGTGTTCGCCGATATCGGTGGTTACGTCGCCGGTGTGCTGTTCGGTAAACACCTGATGGCCCCGGCGATCAGCCCCAAGAAGTCCTGGGAGGGGATGGGCGGCTCGCTGGTCTTCGGCACCGCCGCCGCGATCCTTTCGGTGGCATTCCTGCTGGACCGGCCGGCCTGGATCGGTGTACCGCTGGGTGTGCTGCTGGTCATCACCGGTGTCCTGGGAGACCTGGTCGAATCTCAGGTCAAACGCGACCTCGGCATCAAGGACATGGGCACGCTGCTCCCCGGGCACGGCGGCATCATGGATCGCATCGACGCGATGCTGCCCTCGGCCGTCGTCGGCTGGATCGTGCTGACGCTGCTCGCCTGACTGTGATTTGTGGCGCCGCAGCCGCCATGGTCGCGGCGCAGACTCCACAAATCGCAGATTGGTGGCCCGGCCCCGCCGGATGAGATACTGGACCAGATCATGGCCGTTTCCCTTCCGCTGGTTTTCGACGCCCCGCGACGCGCTCTGCCGCCGCGGCATCTTGCCGACCTCGACGCCGACGGCCGGATAGCCGCCGTCACCGAGCTGGGGCTGCCGAAATTCCGGGCCAAACAGCTGGCCAACCACTATTACGGCAGGCTGAGCGCCGACCCACGGGAAATGACCGATCTGCCCGCCGCGGTGCGCGAACAGGTGGCCGAAGCGCTGTTCCCCACCCTGATCCAGCCGGCCAAGCAGATCCAGTGTGATGCCGGCGAGACCCGCAAGACGCTGTGGCGCGCGGTCGATGGCACCACCTTCGAGTCGGTGTTGATGCGTTATCCCCAGCGCAATACCGTGTGCATCTCCTCACAGGCCGGCTGTGGGATGGCGTGCCCGTTCTGTGCGACGGGTCAGGGCGGCCTGCAGCGCAATCTGTCCACCGCCGAGATCCTGGAACAGGTGCGGGCGGCATCGGCGGCAATGCGTAATGAACATGACGGCAGGCTGTCTAACATCGTCTTCATGGGGATGGGGGAGCCGCTGGCCAATTACAACCGGGTACTGGCCGCCGTGAAGCGCATCATCGCGCCGCCTCCGGAGGGCTTCGGCATCAGTGCGCGGTCGGTGACGGTGTCGACCGTCGGACTGGCACCCGCTATCCGGAAACTGGCCGACGAGAAGCTCGGCGTGACGTTGGCGGTCTCGCTGCACACCCCCGACGACGAACTGCGCGACACCCTGGTCCCGGTCAACAACCGCTGGAGTGTCGACGAGGTGCTCGACGCCGCGCGCTACTACGCCGATTCGACCGGACGCCGGGTGTCCATCGAGTACGCGCTGATCCGCGATGTGAACGATCAGCCCTGGCGCGCAGACCTTCTGGGCAAGAAGTTACACAGCAAGCTCGGCCCGCTGGTCCACGTGAACCTGATCCCGTTGAATCCCACACCAGGCAGCGAATGGGACGCGAGTCCCAAGCCGGTCGAGCGTGAATTCGTGCGACGGGTGCAGGCCAAGGGAGTGTCGTGCACCGTGCGCGATACCCGTGGCCGCGAGATCGCCGCGGCCTGCGGGCAATTGGCCGCCGAGGGCTGATCTACTTGATGCCGACGGCGTGGCGCAGCTGCGCCAGGAACTGGGCATCGTCGTCGCTGCGCACGATGTAATGCGATATCGCCACCCTGATCACCGTCGCAGCCTTCACCTCGGCGTTCGCGCCGCCGAGCAGTTTGAGCAGGCGTGCCCGCATGATCGGGATGACATAACCCAGTTGCTTGATGACAACCTCGGGTTCGATGTCCACCACCCGCACCCCGGAGTACGACTGCTGGTACTCGACGATGAAACGCAATGCGGCATCCAGCCTTTCGGTGCCGCGCAGACCGGCTGTGGCTGCGCCCATCCCGGTGTCGAACAGCTCGGATTCGTATCTTCCGAAGGCGCGCAACAGCTCTTCCTTCGACGCGAACCATCGGTACAACGTGGGCCGGGACACTCCGGCCTGCAACGCAACTTCCGACAGGCTCAGTTTGGTCTGACCGTTGCGGCCGAGCACCTCGGCCGTGGCGGCCAGGATCCGGCGCTGCGTCGAGGTGTCCTCGGCACCGTCGGGATGTGCGGTCAGGGGCTTGTTCACGCCCATGATGCTAGTAGGACCGCCGAGCGTTGATGGTCTCGAGCAGCTCCTGAACCTGCTCCGGGCGTACGGTGCCGCCGCTGAGCGATGCGAGCCGGCCGATCGGGATCGAGGAGAGCATCCGCAGCATGTCGGTACCCAGTCCCTGGCCCGAATCGTGCTCTGGCGCCGCCCCGGCCATCGCGGTCATCACCACCGGTGCGGCCGCCGGATCGGACAGCAGTTCCCCGAGCGTGGAGTCCACGGTGAACGACGTCGGCACCGCATCGCCGGAGACGCTCACCGTGGTGCTCAAGCGCACGTCACGGCTGGAGGCGCCCGCGGCCAGGGAATAGTCGCCGGCTTCGACGACCCACCGCGACGCGGTGACATCCCAATGGGCGAGTTCGGCACGTGCGACGGCGATCTCGACGGTGCGGCGGTCACCGGGCGGCAGCGTCAGCTCACCGAAACCGACCAACCATCGCGGCGGCCGAGATACCCGGGACTCGGCGCGCCCCGCGTAGATCTGCACCACCTCGCGACCCAGCCGTGATCCGGTGTTCGTCACCGTCACCCGCACCGTCCAGAGGTCGGTTCCCTCTTCGACCGTCAGGTCGTCATAGCTGAAGCTGGTATAGGACAGGCCGTGCCCGAACGGGAATGTCACCTCCAGATCGCGCGCGTCGTAGCCCCGGTACCCGACGAAAATCCGTTCCCCGTAGACGATCTTGCCGTTCTCGGCCGGGAAGTTCAGATACGCGGGGCAGTCCTGCAGGCGTACCGGCACCGTTTCGGTGAGCTTGGCCGAGGGATTGACCGCGCCGAAGAGCACATCGGCGATGGCCGCTCCGCCGCCCTGCCCCAGCAGGGCGCCGTCCAGCATCGCCGGTGCCAGGTCTGCGACCGGCTGCAGCCGCACCACACCGCCATGGCTCAGCACCGCCACCGTGCGCGGCTGGGCGCGAACGACGGCGGCCAGCAGCTGGAGTTGCTCATCGGGCAGCTCGATATCGGCACGGTCGAAACCCTCGGACTCGTCCTCGGCGGGCAGGCCCAGGAAGACCACTGCGGCGTCGGCGGCAGCCACCGCGGCAAGGGTGTCCTCGGTGATGCCGTCGGCATGGGTGACTGTGCGCGCCCGAATCTCGATCTCCTCCAGTGGAATGTCCAGCCGGGTCGGGTTCACATGGGAGCTACCCCCGCCCTGATAGCGCGGCGCCACGGCGAACGGGCCGACGACGGCGACCGAGGATGCCGGACTCAACGGCAGCACATCGTCGTCGTTCTTCAGCAGCACGATGGAGCGTGTGGCCGCGGTCCGAGCCAGGTCGTGATGCTCGTCGATATCGAAAGTCGCTGTCGCCGAATCGTGTTCGTGGGCTCTCGTGGCCAACCGTGCCACCCGCTGGGCGGCACGGGTCAGAACGTCGGGATCCAGATCGCCGGACTCCACCGCGGCGCAGGCCGCGTCGTCGGTGTTGCCGCCGGTACCCGGCATCTCCAGATCCAGCCCAGCGGCGACCGCGGCGACCCGGTCTCGCACGGCACCCCAATCGCTGACCACGACGCCGTCGAAACCCCACTCGTCGCGCAGCACGGTGCTCAGCAGCCAATCATTCTCGGCTGCGTACACGCCGTTGATGCGGTTGTAGGAACACATCACCGTCCAGGGGAGGGCACGGGTGATGACGTGTTCGAAACCGCGCAGATAGATCTCGCGCAGGGTGCGCTCGTCGACCTCGGAGCTGACACGCATCCGATCGTCCTCGGCATTGTTGGCGGCGAAATGCTTCGGTGAGGCACCTACACCGCGGCTCTGCACGCCGGACACCCACGCCGCACCCAGCACCCCGGTGAGCAACGGATCCTCCGAGAAATACTCGAAGTTGCGGCCGCACCGCGGATCTCGCTTGATGTTGATCCCGGGGCCCAACAGCACGTTCACCCCGAGTGCCCGCGCCTCGGTACCCAACGCGATGGCGACCCGGTGCACCAGCTCCGGGTCCCAGGATTGCGCCAGACCCGCTGCCGGAGGGAAACAGGTGGCCGGCTCGCTCGCGGCGATCCCGACGTGATCGGCGGCGCCGGACTGCCTGCGCACCCCGTGGGGGCCGTCGGTCAGCAGGATGGAGCGGACATCCCCGACGGCTTTGGTGGTCCAGAACGTGGCGCCACTTCCGAGGGCGGCCTGTTCGGCGGTGGACAGTGCGGTGATGTCATCGGAGCGCTCGGTCACCTGTCCCATTGTCCACAGTTCCGCGGTCCCAAGGCCCACAGCTGATCCGTCCACGGACCCCCGCGCACGAGAACGCCCCGGTAGCCAGGGCTCCGGGGCGTTCTCGTAAATGGTGTGGGCTAGCGGTACCAGCCGCGGCTGCGGGCGATCCAGTCGCGCGCCACGATGCCGAGGATCAGCACGGCGAAGAAGATGAGGAAGACGTCCTCGACGTGTCCGACATGGTTGCCATGGGTCATCACGACCAGGAAGATCGCGGCGAAGATTCCGATGATGTGCAGTACCCGGGGGTTCTCCACGGACCAGCCCCATGCCGCCGAGGGCACATCTTCGGTATCGACGCCGTTGTGACGCTCGACCTCGGTGCTGGACACGCCTTCTCCTCACGTCCGGTGGACAGTGCGCCCATTCTGGCACACCGCGACGGACGCGCCAGAACGAGGCTCGCGAGCAGGCCCGGAAACAGGCCCGGAAACAGGCCCGGAAAAAGGCGTGGAAAAGGGCCTGTAGTGGGTACGTTGCGTGCGTGACGGAACGATTGCGCAGGAAATCCGTGGAGCAGTCCATCGCCGATACCGACGAACCGGGGACCCGGCTGCGCAAGGATCTGACCTGGTGGGACCTGACGGTCTTCGGTGTGTCGGTCGTCGTGGGCGCCGGCATCTTCACCGTCACCGCCTCGACCGCGGCCAACATCACCGGCCCGGCCATCTCGCTGTCGTTCATCCTGGCCGCCGTCACCTGCGGCCTGGCCGCCCTGTGCTACGCCGAGTTCGCCTCGACGGTGCCGGTGGCCGGCAGCGCCTACACCTTCTCCTATGCCACCTTCGGCGAGTTCATCGCCTGGATCATCGGCTGGGATCTGATCCTGGAGTTTGCCGTCGGCGCCGCCGTGGTGGCCAAGGGCTGGTCGAGCTACCTGGGAACCGTTTTCGGATTCTCCGGTGGTGTCGTCGCGGTCGGGCCGCTCGACTTCGACTGGGGCGCCTTGCTGATCGTCGGCACCGTCGCGGCACTGCTGGCCCTGGGCACCAAGTTGTCGTCTCATTTCAGTCTCGTCATCACCGCGATCAAGGTGTCGGTGGTGCTACTGGTGGTGATCGTCGGCGCCTTCTACATCAAGGTGTCCAACTACACCCCGTTCATCCCGCCCACCGAATCCGGGGAGTCCGCGGGCTCCGGTGTGGACCAGTCGGTCTTCTCGCTGTTGACCGGTGCGGCGGGCAGCCACTACGGCGTCTACGGTCTGCTCGCCGGTGCGTCGATCGTGTTCTTCGCCTTCATCGGGTTCGACGTGGTCGCGACGACGGCCGAGGAGACCCGCAACCCCCAACGCGATGTCGCCAGGGGCATCCTGGCCTCGCTGGCGATCGTGACGGTCCTCTACGTGGCGGTCTCGGTGGTGCTGTCCGGGATGGCCTCCTATGTCGACATGAGGGAGGCCGGTGGAGGGCATCCCAACCTGGCGACGGCCTTCGAGCTCAACGGTGTGGATTGGGCAGCCAAGGTCATCTCGATCGGCGCGCTGGCCGGCCTGACCACCGTGGTGATGGTTCTGATGCTCGGTCTGTCGCGGGTGCTGTTCGCGATGTCCCGCGACGGCCTGCTCCCGCGCTCGCTCGCCCGCACCGGCACCAGGGGAACACCGGTCCGGATCACCGTCATCGTCGCCGTGCTGGTGGCGCTGGCCGCTTCGCTGTTCCCGGTCAATCGGCTCGAAGAGATGGTCAATGTCGGAACACTGTTCGCCTTCGTGCTGGTGTCGGCGGGTGTCATCGTGTTGCGGCGCAATCGCCCCGATCTCGAGCGTGGCTTCCGGGTGCCGTGGGTGCCGCTGCTGCCGATCGCCTCGATCGTCGCGTGCCTGTGGTTGATGCTCAATCTCACCGCGCTGACCTGGATCAGGTTCGTCGTGTGGATGGCGTTCGGTGTGCTGATCTACCTGGCGTACGGCCGCAGGCATTCGTTGCTGGGGCAGCGGTTGGCGCTGGATGGGAAGATCTGAACACCGACTCAGCCGTAGGTGAACGAATACGCCTGCAGCCCACCGTCGAGTGACACCTCGACGGTGCCGGCGCCCACGGGGTCGTCGGCGATGATCTGCCGCATGTTCGGTGGGCCGGTGACCGGCATCTCGCGGGTGACGCCGTCGCGGGTGATCCGCACGGTGCCATCACCGCCGACGACCAGATAGACGTTGCGCGCGCGATAGTTCAGCCGGATCGTCGACCCCGGCGCCTGCGCGGTGATGCCCTGATAGTCCAGCGCCCACGGCCCGCGCAGGGCGAAGCTGTCCGCGGCGAGCCGGTCCGGGAAGTCGAAGGTGTGGGTCCCCTCGTCGTACACCCCGGTGCCGCCGTAGTTGACCACCTTGCCGACGCTGAAGTATGTCTCAGGCGTGGTGGGGGCGGTTGGGGTGTCGTCCGAGCGTTCCGTCGCCGCGGGTAGGGCGCGGCCGTCGCCGTCGGAAAGGAGTTGGCGGATCAGCCTTTCGGTGGTGGCGTAGTCGCCCTCGCCGAATTTGATGTGGCGCACCACGCCGTTCTTGTCGATCAGGTAGTGGGCCGGCCAGTAGCGGTTTCGGTAGTTGGTCCAGGTCGAGAAGTTGTTGTCCATCGCCACCGGATAGGTGATGCCGAGATCGGCTGCGCCGCTGACGACATTGGCCTGTACCTTCTCGAAGGCGTACTCGGGAGTGTGGACACCGATGACCTGCAGTCCGCGATCACGGTAGGCCGCATACCAGTCGACCAGATGTGGTGCGGCCCGCTGGCAGTTGATGCACGAGTAGGCCCAGAAGTCGATCAGTACCACCTTGCCGCGCAGCGACTTCAGGTCGATCGGTGTATTGCCCGGAGTATTGAGCCATGCCGTGATGCCCTTGATATCCGGTGCGGTGCCGCAGCTTTCCAGCTCGGGCGCACCGTTGGTGCAGTTCGACAATTCGGCGTTCTGCTCGTTGACCAACCCGCCGAGGTTGAGCTTCTCGCGCAGCTGCTCCTCACCACCGACCCGGTCCTGCAGGGCTGCGGTGTAGTCGGGGATGGTGCGCTGTAGCGCCGCGGGCAGATTGAACACCAGCGCCACGGCCAACAGGATCGTGACGAGGCCCGCAGTCACGCGGATCTCACGCTGCCTGCGGCGGAATGCCGCCACCCGCTCGGTGACCCGCCGCCCGGCCAGCGCGAAGAACAGCAGCGGCAGGGCAGCGCCGATCGCGAACGACAGCGTCAATGCGATGATGTCGGCCCCGATGCTGCCCGTGGCGCCGGCGACGACGATCGCGGCCAGCACCGGACCCGCGCACGGTACGTACAGCACGCCCAGGGTGAGACCCAGTACGAAACCGCTGGTACCCGAACCGAACTGCCGCTGCGGTAGCCGTGCGAAGGGCTTCTCCAACAGCGCTTCGAATCGCGGGAAGATCAACCCCAGGCCGATCGCCACCAAGGCCGCCAGCGCCACCCAGCGGATCGTGTCCTGGGGCAGGCGCAGTAGTGCGAGCAGGGCCGAACCGACCAGTGTGACCAGGCTGAAGCTGAGCACCAGGCCGGCGATCACCAAATAGGGCCGCAGTCGCGAGGTCGGCGCCGAGCGGGCAGGTGTGTCGGTGTCCCCGCTCTGGGTGCCGGAAAAGAAGATGACCGGCAACACCGGCAGGATGCACGGCGAGATGCCGGTGATCAGGCCACCGAGGAAGCCGATCGCGATCAGAGTGGCCATATGAGTTATTCGTCACGGCAAGGCAATTGGATGGCCCGAACACACATCAGCCCGGCCGCATCGCGGCCGGGCTGATGTGGTGGAGAACAGATCACATCGGCGGCATCAGCACGGTGTCGATGAGGTAGACGGTGGCGTTGGCGGTCTGCACGCCCCCGCACACCACGTTCGCATCGTTGACCTTCAGTTCGGCGGGCATGGCCATGTTCGGCACGGTGACGTTCACGTCGGCGCCCTGCATGGTCTTGTGCATACCGACCACTTGCTCGGGGCTGGCCTGCCCCTCGACCACGTGGTAGGTCAGGATGCTGGTCAGCAGCGCTGAGTCGGTCTTGAGGCGCTCGATGGTGGCCGGATCGATCTTCGCGAACGCCTCATCGGTGGGCGCGAACACCGTCAGCGCGGGTGCGCCGTTCAGCGTGTCGACCAGATTCACGTGTGGGTTGAGCTGACCCGAGAGCGCCTGGGTGAGGGTCTTGAGCATCGGGTTGTTCGCCGCCGCGACGGCTACCGGTTCGGCGGCCATACCGGTCACCGAGGCCGGACCGACGGGGTTCTGGGCGGCGTAGGCGGCGCAGCCGGGGCCGACCGGCGCGGCCTGGGCGACGCCGGCGGAGGCGAAGATGAGGCCGGTGGCGGCCGCGGCGGTACATGCGACGCCGGCGAGCTTGCGGGTGTTCAGCGAGAGGGTCATCGATCGAATCCTTTTACTTGGTCGTGTTCACGTTTCGTATGGGGAGTGGGGACGGCGGTGCCGTCCGGAGGGGCGAGGCAGCCCGGTCGGGGGAACGGGCCGCCTCGCCGGCTCGGTGCCGGCTATCAGGCAGCCGGCGGCATCAGGACGGTGTCGATCATGTAGACCGTGGCGTTGGCGGTCTTCACGCCGCCGCACACCAGGCCGGCGTCGCCGACCTTGAGGTCGTTACCCGCACCGGTGACGGTGACCGGGGCGCCCTGAACGGTGGTGTGCTCACCGGCGACCTGATCGGGGCTCGCCTGGCCGGGGACCACGTGGTAGGTCAGGATCGAGGTCAGCAGGTCCGAGTCGGTCTTCAGGGTCTCCAGCGTGGCCGGATCGATCTTGGCGAACGCGTCATCGGTCGGGGCGAAGACGGTGAACTCGCCGCCATTGAGCGTGTCGACCAGGTTGACGTTCGGGTTGAGCTGGCCCGAGAGCGCCTGGGTGAGGGTCTTGAGCATCGGATTGTTGGAGGCGGCGACGGTCACCGGGTCGGCGGCCATACCGGTCACCGATCCGGGCCCCTCGGGGTTCTGCTCGGCGTACGCGGCGCAGCCCGAACCGATCAGGTTGCCGGCCGGCGCGGCCATGCTGGACGTGGTCTCCGGTGCCGCCATCGACGAGGTCATGGAGGAGATTGAGGAACTGGCTTCACTGGCACTGCTCTCGACTGACGAAGTGCCGCCCGAACAGGCGGACAGCCCGAGCGCCGCGACGGCGGCGAACCCGGCAAATGCGATGCGATGCTGGTGGGTCAATGTCATGAGACTCAACTTCCTTGTTGGCGGGTGGCTGGTACCGACCCGGTTGGCCCTACATAGGTCATTCGGTGCCCACCGCGGCCCGGATGGGTCTGCAGCAGAATTCGTGTCTGGGCGGGGCACAATGGTCGATGTGAGTTCTGACCGCCGGCGCGTGCTGATCCTGGGTAGTACCGGGTCGATCGGTACGCAGGCCCTCGACGTCATCGCCGCGAACCCCGACAGTTTCGAGGTGGTGGGGCTGGCCGCCGGCGGTGGCAACGCCGAACTGCTGGCCCGCCAGGCCGCCGAGACCGGCGTCACGAACGTGGCCGTCGCCGACCCCGATGCGCCCATCGAGGCCCGCTACCGCGGACCGGAGGCCGCCACCCGACTGGTCGAGGACACCGACGCCGATGTGGTGCTCAACGCTCTTGTCGGGGCGCTGGGCCTCAAACCGACCCTGGCCGCCCTGCACAGCGGCGCCCGGCTGGCGCTGGCGAACAAGGAATCCCTGGTCGCAGGTGGGCCGCTGGCCCTGGCCGCCGCGGCCCCCGGCCAGATCGTGCCGGTGGACTCCGAGCACTCCGCGTTGGCGCAGTGCCTCCGCGGCGGGACCCCCGAGGAAGTGGCCAGCCTGGTCCTGACTGCCTCGGGTGGACCGTTCCGGGGCTGGGCTTCGCAGGCACTGGAGGATGTCACCCCCGAACAGGCCGGCGCCCACCCCACCTGGTCGATGGGACCGATGAACACGTTGAACTCGGCGACCTTGGTCAACAAGGGTCTTGAGCTGATCGAGACGCACCTGCTGTTCGGCGTCGACTACGACCGCATCGAGGTGGTCGTGCATCCCCAGTCGATCGTGCATTCGATGGTGACCTTCACCGACGGGTCGACGCTGGCCCAGGCCAGTCCGCCGGATATGAAGTTGCCGATCGCGCTGGCGCTGGGATGGCCGGCACGGGTGCCCGGCGCCGCCGCGGCCTGTGACTGGTCTACCGCCTCGACCTGGACGTTCGAGCCGCTGGACGCGGCGGTGTTCCCGGCCGTCGACCTGGCCCGCGAGGCCGGCCGCCGGGGCGGCAGCCTGACCGCGGTCTACAACGCCGCCAACGAGGAGGCCGCGGCGGCATTCCTCGACGGCCGGATCCGTTTTCCGGCGATTGTCCGAACCGTCGCCGATGTGCTGCACGCCGCCGATCAGTGGGCCGCGCAACCAGCTACCGTGGAAGAGATACTCGAAGCGCAGGACTGGGCCCGAGCACGGGCCGGCAGCGCCATCGACCGGGAGGTAGTCGCAAGCCGATGATGTTCACTGTCGGCATCGTGCTCTTCGCACTGGCCATCCTCGCGTCGGTGGCATTGCACGAGTGCGGGCACATGTGGGTGGCCCGAGCCACCGGTATGAAGGTGCGCCGCTATTTCGTCGGCTTCGGTCCGACGCTGTGGTCGACGCGGCGACCCAACAAGCTCGGCAGTACCGAATACGGCATCAAGGCCGTCCCGCTCGGCGGGTTCTGCGATATCGCAGGCATGACCGCCGTCGACGAGATCGCCGATGAGGACCGGCCCTACGCGATGTACCGCCAGAAGGTGTGGAAGCGCGTCGCGGTGCTGTTCGCCGGGCCCGCGATGAACTTCATCATCGGCCTGGTCCTCATCTACGGCATCGCCGTCGTGTGGGGGCTGCCCAGCCTGACGCCGCCACCGACGACCGCCGTGATCGGTGAAACCGCTTGTGTGGCACCGCAGGTGGCCAAGGAGGGGGACACCCTCTACGGTCCGTGTCCGCAGCCCGGCCCCGGCCCGGCGGCCCTGGCCGGACTGCAGCCCGGGGACACCATCGTCAAGGTCGGCGACACCGATGTGGCGACATTCCCCGAGATGGCGGCCGAGATCCGCAAGCTCGACGGTCCGGTCCAGGTGGTCTACGAGCGAGACGGCCAGCGCCTGTCCACCGTCGTCGACGTCGCCAGGACCCAGCGTTTCACCTCGGCCGAGGCGGCCACCCCGGACACGGTCGGTGCCATCGGTGTCAGCGCGGTGCAACCGCCCGGGCCCACGCAGTACAACCCGTTGACCGCCATCCCGGCGACTTTCACCTTCACCGGTGATCTGGCAGTCGAACTCGGCAAGGCGCTGGCGAAGATCCCCACCAAGATCGGCGCCCTCGTCGACGCCATCGGTGGCGGGGAACGCGACAAGGAGACCCCGATCTCGGTGGTGGGCGCCTCGATCATCGGCGGCGAGACCGTCGACGCCGGGCTGTGGGTGGCCTTCTGGTTCTTCCTGGCCCAGCTGAACTTCGTGCTGGGAGCGGTCAACCTGATCCCACTGCTGCCCTTCGACGGTGGTCACGTCGCGGTGGCCACCTACGAGAAGTTACGGAACATGTTCCGTGCGGCCCGCGGCAAAGTCGCCGCGGAACCGGTCAACTATCTCAAGCTGATGCCCGCCACCTACGTTGTGCTGGCGGTGGTTGCCGGGTACATGCTGTTGACGGTCACCGCCGACTTTGTCAACCCGATCAGCATCTTCGACTAGGAGTTCGACTGTGACGTCCATCGGCCTCGGCATGCCGGCCCCGCCGCCGCCCGTGCTGGCCCCCCGCCGCAAGACCCGGCAGCTCAAGGTCGGTGATGTCGGTGTGGGCAGTGAATCCCCGATCTCGGTGCAGTCCATGTGCACCACCAAGACCCATGACATCAACTCGACGCTGCAGCAGATCGCCGAGTTGACCGCCTCCGGATGCGATATCGTCCGCGTCGCCTGCCCGCGTCAGGAAGACGCCGACGCGCTGCCGATCATCGCCAAGAAGGCCAACATCCCGGTCATCGCGGACATCCACTTCCAGCCCAAATACATCTTCGCGGCCATCGACGCCGGATGCGCGGCGGTTCGGGTGAACCCAGGAAACATCAAGGAGTTCGACGGTCGGGTCAAGGAGGTGGCCAAGGCCGCGGGCGCGGCGGGTATTCCGATCCGGATCGGGGTCAACGCCGGCTCGCTGGACAAGCGCATGCTGGAGAAGTACGGCAAGGCGACCCCGGAGGCGTTGGTCGAGTCCGCGCTGTGGGAGGCCTCGCTGTTCGAGGAGCACGGCTTCGGCGATATCAAGATCAGCGTCAAGCACAACGACCCGGTCATCATGGTCGCGGCCTACGAGCAGCTCGCCGCGCAGTGTGATTACCCGCTGCACCTCGGTGTCACCGAGGCGGGGCCGGCGTTCCAGGGCACCATCAAATCCGCCGTCGCGTTCGGTGCGCTGCTCTCCCGCGGGATCGGCGACACCATTCGGGTCTCGTTGTCGGCGCCGCCCGCTGAGGAGATCAAGGTCGGCAACCAGATCCTGGAGTCGCTGAACCTGCGTCCGCGCGGGTTGGAGATCGTCTCCTGCCCGTCCTGCGGGCGCGCCCAGGTCGATGTGTACACGCTGGCCAACGAGGTCTCCGCCGGTCTGGACGGGCTCGATGTACCGCTGCGGGTCGCCGTGATGGGGTGTGTGGTGAACGGACCGGGCGAGGCGCGGGAGGCCGACCTGGGGGTGGCTTCGGGCAACGGTAAGGGGCAGATCTTCGTCAAGGGTGAGGTCGTCAAGACCGTCCCCGAGGCCCAGATCGTGGAAACCCTCATCGAGGAGGCCATGCGGATCGCCGGGGAGGCGGACGAGCAGGGAACTCCCTCCGGCCCACCGGTTGTCACCGTAAGCTGAGAAACGGCCCTGCGCTGCGGGGCCATCACTGTCGGCCGGCCCCCAGAAAGAGTCCCCAATGTCGGCTCCACCGCTGTCCCGCTTCACCGCAGACCGCAGGGTCTCGGTGGTGCGCGACCTGGAGCCCGTGCGTGCGGTCCTGGACCAGGATCCCGTCGCCGCATGCATGGTGGCCTGCCGGGTACAGGAATTCGGGGTGGACCCCAGCGCCATCGGCGGCGAGTTGTGGACGCGCCGGCGCCCTGCCGAATCCCTGTGCTACGCCGGGGCGAACCTGATTCCGCTGCGTGGCGGTGGCGACGATCTCGCCGCCTTCGCGGCCAAGGCGCTCAGCGGCCCGCGGCGCTGTTCGTCGCTGGTCGGCCGGGCCGAGCTGGTGATGCCGATGTGGCGGCATCTGGCGCCCGGGTGGGGACCGGCCCGCGATGTCCGCGATGACCAGCCGCTGATGGCGCTGACCGACGCCCCGGTCTGCGCCCCCGATCCGGCGGTTCGCCAGGTTCGGATGGAAGAGCTGGACACCTACCTGGTGGCCGCGATCGAGATGTTCATCGGCGAGGTCGGTATCGATCCGCGGATGGGCGACGGTGGCCGCAGCTACCGCCGTCGGGTCGCCGGCCTGATCGCTGCGGGGCGTGCCTGGGCGCGATTCGAGCGCGGCGAGGTCGTCTTCAAGGCCGAGATCGGTTCGCAGTCACCGACGGTCGGGCAGATTCAGGGTGTCTGGGTGCACCCGGACTGGCGTGGCCGGGGGCTGGGTGCAGCCGGGACCGCGGCGGTGTCGGCCGCAGTGCTGCGCGGCGGCCGTATCGCGAGCCTCTATGTCAACGGGTTCAATCACGTCGCGCGCGCGACCTACGCCCGGATCGGTTTCACCCAGGTCGGCACGTTCGCCACGATCCTGCTCGACTGAGATCGACGTTTCTGTGGTCTACGCGCGCCGTGGACCGCAAAAGTGTTGATCTCGACGCAATCACAGTTGTGTGTCGGTGCGCCTAAGCCGTCGGCGCCCGTTGCGCTTTTAACATCTGTCTCAATGACAACACAGGCATCGGTGACCACATCCGTATCACGGCGTGCGCGGCTGCGGACCGCGGTCGCCGTGCTGGCTGTCGCTGCCCTCGGCACCTCGCTGAGCGCCTGCACGCCGAAACCCGACGGACCCGAGCCCGCTGCCGCGAAGTTCTTCGCGGCGCTGTCCACCGGGGACACCGCCGGCGCCGCGGCCCTGGCCGACAAGCCCGAGGAGGCCAAGGAGGCGCTCAACGAGGCCTGGGCGGGTCTGCAGGCCAACCGGCTGGACACCCAGATCACCGGATCGAAGTACGAACTCGATACCGGCACAGTGAAATACCGCTACACCTGGCACCTGCCCAAGGAGCGGACCTGGACCTATGACGGTGAGCTCAACATGGTCCGCAACGAGGGACAGTGGGAGGTCCGCTGGACCACCACCGGCCTGCACCCGGGACTCGGTGCCAACCAGACCTTGGCCCTGCGCGCCGATCCGCCGCGGCGGGCCTCGGTCAACGAACGCTCCGGCAGCGATGTGTTGGTGCCGGGCTACCTGTATCACTACGCCCTCGACGCACGCGCCGCCGGCGCCGAGCTGATGCCGACGGCCCGCGCCATCGTCGACGCGCTGCGACCGTTCGACGCCACCCTCGATGCCCAGCGTCTGGCGGAGGAGGCCAGCTCGAAGGCCACCCCGCTGAGCCTGATCACCCTGCGCAAGACCGACCACGACCGGGTGTTCGCGGCGATCGGCTCGCGACCTGGCGTGGTGGCCACACCGCAACCGGAGATGCTGCCGACCGACGAGAAGTTCGCGCCGGCGATCGTCCAGGAGGTCAAGAAGGCGGTCAGCGGTGATCTGGCCGGTGAGCCGGGTTGGCGGGTGGTCAGCGTCAACCAGAACGGTGTCGACGTCGCCGTGCTCAGCGAGGAGCCCGGCACCCCGGCGCCGTCGGTGACCATCAGCCTGGACCGCTCGGTGCAGAACGCGGCGCAGGACGCGGTGAACATGGTCGGCAAGAAGGCGATGATCGTGGCCATCAAGCCGTCGACCGGCGAGATCCTGGCCGTGGCGCAGAACGCTGCCGCCGATGTCGACGGTCCCACCGCGACGATGGGCCTCTACCCGCCAGGGTCGACGTTCAAGATCGTCACCGCGGCCGCGGCTCTCGAACGCGATATGGCCACTCCCAACACCCTGCTCGGCTGTCCGGGCACCCTGGACATCGGGCACCGCACCGTGACCAACTACAACGCCTTCGACCTCGGCACCGTGCCACTGTCGCGGGCCTTCGCCAACTCCTGCAACACCACCTTCGCCGAGCTGGCCAGCGTGATGCCGCCGCGTGGACTGACCACCGCGGCCGCCCGCTACGGACTGGGACCCGACTTCATCGTCGACGGCGTGCCGACGGTCACCGGATCGGTGCCGCCCACGGTCGATCTCGCCGAACGTACCGAGGACGGGTTCGGCCAGGGCAAGGTGCTGGCGAGCCCCTTCGGCATGGCCCTCGTCGCGGCGACGGTCGCGGCGGGCAAGACCCCGGTGCCGCACCTGATCGAGGGACGTCAGACCGAGATCCACGGGCAGGCGGGCGAGCCGCTGAACCCGGAGATCGTCGACGGGCTGCGGCCGATGATGCGGCTGGTGGTGACCAACGGCACCGCCAAGGACCTCAACGGACTCGGCGATGTGCGGGGCAAGACCGGTGAGGCCGAGTTCGACGGCGGCTCCCACGCCTGGTTCACCGGCTATCGCGGAGACATGGCGTTCGCCGCGCTCATCGTCGGCGGCGGCAGCTCGGAGTACGCGGTGCGGATGTGCCGCGACATGCTCAACGGGTTGCCCCCGGATTACTTGGCCTAGCCTGGACCGGTGACCGACGATCTGACGCTGCGGGTCTCCGATGCGGACCGCAACGGCACGCTGCGCAGGCTGCACAACGCTGTCGCGCTCGGGCTCATCGATATCGAGGAGTTCGAGGAGCGCTCCGCGCGGGTGGCCTCGGCCCGACTGCATTCGGATCTGACCGCCCTGGTCGACGACCTGCCCGGCCCCGGTGCGATCGTCACCTCCGCCGCCGACCGGGTCGAACTGCGGGGCGTGATGGGTTCGCTGAAACGCCAGGGGGAGTGGGTGGTTCCGACCCGGCTGGCGCTCACCCGGCGCATGGGTTCGGTGGACCTGGACCTGACCCGCGCGCGGTTCGCCGGACCGATGGTGGTGATCGAACTCGATCTCAAGTTCGGCTCACTCGACCTGCGCCTGCCCGCCGGCGCCAGCGCCTCCATCGACGATGTGGAGGTGGTGGTCGGCAGCGCCCGCGATCACCGCGCCGACGCACCCGCCGAGGGCACCCCGCACATCATCCTCACCGGCAAGGTGGTCTGCGGGTCGGTGGACATCCGCGGGCCGCGGCGCACCTGGAAGCCGAGCCTGCGGACACCGGTACGGCGCGGCCCCCGATCTCGGTAGGCTGATCGTCATGCCTGTTCGTGCCCCATTGCGCTCCGGAGAGCTGTCACCGACCCTGCCGGTGCCCAAATCGATCGAGCGCCCGGAGTACGTCTGGAAGCCCACGGCAGCCGAGGGCAGCGAGCCCTGGGTCCAGACCCCGGAGGTCATCGAGAAGATGCGAGTCGCCGGGCGCATCGCCGCGGGCGCGCTGCTCGAGGCGGGCAAGGCCGTCGCGCCCGGTGTCACCACCGACCACCTCGACCGGGTGGCCCACGACTACATGATCGACCACGGTGCCTATCCGTCGACGCTCGGCTACAAGGGCTTTCCCAAATCGTGCTGCACCTCGCTCAACGAGGTCATCTGTCACGGCATCCCGGATTCGACGGTGATCGCCGACGGTGACATCGTCAACATCGACGTCACCGCCTATATCGACGGCGTGCACGGCGACACCAACGCGACCTTCCTGGCCGGCGATGTCTCCGAGGAACACCGACTGCTCGTCGAACGCACCCACGAGGCGACCATGCGGGCGATCAAGGCCGTCAAACCCGGTCGTCAGCTCTCGATCGTCGGACGGGTCATCGAGGCGTATGCCAACCGGTTCGGCTACAACGTGGTTCGCGATTTCACCGGGCACGGCATCGGTGAGACGTTCCACAACGGGCTGGTCGTCCTGCACTACGACCAGCCGGCCGTCGATACCGTGCTGGAGCCCGGGATGACGTTCACCATCGAACCGATGATCAACCTCGGATCGCTGGACTACGAGATCTGGGATGATGGCTGGACGGTGGCGACCCGGGACCTGAAGTGGACGGCCCAGTTCGAGCACACGCTCGTCGTCACCGAGGACGGTGCCGAGATTCTGACCCTGCCTTGAGGGGCGCACTGCTGATCGCCGGCACCACCTCCGATGCCGGTAAATCGATGGTGGTGGCCGGGCTCTGTAAGTTGCTGGCGCGCAAGGGCATCAGCGTGGCGCCATTCAAGGCGCAGAACATGAGCAACAACTCCGCGGTGACGGTCGAGGGTGGTGAGATCGGCCGGGCGCAGGCGGTTCAGGCCCGCGCCTGTGGGCTGGCGCCCAGCGTGCGATTCAACCCCGTGCTGCTCAAACCAGGTAGTGACCGCACTTCCCAGCTGGTGGTGCGCGGCCAGGTCGCAGGCACCATGGCCGCCGGCGACTATTTCACCAAGCGCAGCCAGCTCGCCGAGATCGTCAACGACGAATTGCGGTCCTTGCGAACCGAATTCGACGTCGTCATCTGTGAGGGGGCCGGCTCGCCTGCCGAGATCAACCTGCGCGCCACCGATCTGTCGAACATGGGTCTGGCGCGCGCCGCCGACCTGCCGGTGGTGGTGGTCGGTGATATCGACCGTGGTGGCCTGCTGGCCCACCTGTTCGGCACCGTCGCCGTGCTGTCGCCGCAGGACCAGCGACTGATCAGCGGATTCCTGGTCAACAAGTTCCGCGGCGATCCGGGACTGTTGGCGCCCGGACTGGACCAGCTGCGCGAGCTGACCGGCCGCCCCACCTACGGGGTGATCCCGTACCTGGACGAGCTGTGGATGGACACCGAGGACTCGTTGTCGGTACAGGCCGGCCGCACCTTGGGCGCACCGGTCCCCGCCGTGGGACGCGACGGTTTGCGCGTCGGGGCGATCCGGCTGCCGCGCATCTCCAATTCCACCGATGTCGAGGCGCTGGCCTGTGAACCCGGCGTGCAGGTGCACTGGATCACCGAACCCGCCGAGCTCGTCGACGTTGACGTCGTGGTGTTGCCGGGCAGCAAGGCCACGGTGTCGGATCTGGACTGGCTGCGGGCCCGTGGGTTGGCTGACGCGGTGACCGCCCACGCGGCGGCCGGTGGTCCGGTACTCGGTGTGTGCGGTGGCTTCCAGATGCTGTGCCGATCGATCGATGATCCGGTCGAGTCGAAGGCGGGCACCGTCGCCGGACTGGGTCTGCTGTCCGCCGATATCGTCTTCGCGCAGCAGAAGACTTTGCGGCACTGGGAATCCCCACTGACCGGTTATGAGATACACCACGGTCAGGTCGTCGGTGGCGCGGAGGCCGACTGGTTGGGCGTCGGCATCCGGCGCGACCAGGTGTACGGCACCCACTGGCACGGCCTGCTCGACAACGACGAACTGCGCCGGGCCTGGCTGGCCGAGGTCGCCGAGGCGGCCGGTCGGACCGGCTTCGTGGTGGCAACCGATGTCAGCGTGCCCGCCCGCCGGGACGCCCAGCTCGACGCGATGGCCGATGCGTTGCAGGCACATGTCGACATCGACGCGCTGCTGGCGCTGCTGTCGGGCGCCCCGCAGCGTCCGGTCATCACCCACCACGCTCGGTAGCCTGTGCTGATGATCCGCGCACTCCGGTGGTTGTCCGCACTGGTCGCCGTGCTGGCGACGCTGACGGGCTGCACGAGCGCCGTGTCGGGCACGCCGACCTGGCCCGGTGCGCGCCTTGAAAAAGTGGTCCTGACGTCGGCCGATTTCCCGGACGGTGTCCAGTACGACCGCATCGTCGAAGAGGAAGGCGTTCCCGACGGGGCGGGCGGGCCGCCGCCGATGCTCTCGGACCCGCCGGGGTGCAGCGAGGGCTTCAGCAAGTCGATCGGGGCCACGGCCGAGCGCGGTCCCGGCAGCGCCGCGAAGTACGTCGTCGGATACAACGGCGCGCGAATGCTGATCACCGTGTTGAGCTGGTCCCTGGACACCGAGACACTGCAGGCGATCGCCGAACGCTGTGAGCGGTTCGTCACCTATTTCGGACCGGGATCGCCCTCGATCCCGATGACCACGACCGCACTGGACACCGACCGCGACGGAGCGCTGGTCTATCAACAGACCATGGATCTGGGTGGGGCTCGCAGCAGCGTGTTCTTCTCGTTCGAGAATGTGGGTTCGATGGCGGTGTTCGGCGTCGCGTTTCCCACCCCGGACCCCCGGATCCCGGTCAAAGCGACGCTGCCACAGACCTTTCTGGAGGCAATGGGCAAGCAGGCCGAACGCTTGGAACAGGCGTGAAGACCCGTGAAAACAGCCCCGCCGGACAGCGGAATGACCTAGCGTGACCGAGATGCCCACCACGACCGTGACCGTCGACGGAACTGGATTCGCGGTGGACGTCGCGGGTCCGGAGAACGCCGGTGTGGTGGTGCTGCTCGGCTCGGCACAACTGGCACCCGCCGCCTATGACGGGGTGTGCCAACGGCTGCACACCGCATCGCTGCGCACCGTGGTGATCGCCGCTCACCCGAAACTGGATGCGGCGACGGTCATCGCGATCATGGACACCTTCGACATCCGGTGGAGCACCCTGGTCGGTGATCGCGCCGGCGCCGAGATCGCCTGGGAGCTTGCCGCGACCCGCCTGGACCGGTTCACCGGTCTGGTGGTCATCGATCGCGGTCACCCGCGGGTCGCCGATGAGGCCGGGGTGACCCGTGACGAGAACTGCACGCCGGTCGAGGTGGCGACGACGGTACTGGTCAGCAACGCCAAGGCCGCCGATGTCGCCAAGGCCAGCCAGCGCTATGTCTACGGTGAGTTCCGTCTCGTCGAATTGTTGGGCCGTCGTAATGCCGGCGAATCGACGGCGCAACTGGCCGCCGAGATCGTGATGCGCACCAGCACCTGGTGACTTCCTCCCGACCGGGCGGGTCCTCTCGCTTTCCATTGGTCTGATGGCCTACCTTTAGAGGTGACGGCTGGGTCGATGCCGATCCGCGCCGAGCCGACAGGACGGAGCCAGCATGCTGACGCAAGCCGAATTGGAGCGTCTCGTCGCCGCCGGAGAGATCGACACGGTCATCGTCGCCTTCCCCGACATGCAGGGCAGGCTGACCGGTAAACGGGTATCAGCACGGCTGTTCGTCGAGGAAGTCGCCGCCCACGGCGCCGAATGCTGTAACTACCTGCTGGCCGTCGACGTGGACATGAACACCGTCGAGGGCTACGCCATGTCCAGCTGGGAAACCGGCTACGGCGATATGGTCATGACCCCCGACTTCGACACGCTGCGCCTGCTGCCCTGGTTGCCCGGCTCGGCGCTGCTGATGGCCGATTTGTCGTTCACAGACGGTAAGCCGGTCGCCCCCGCGCCGCGCAGCATCCTGGCCGCGCAGCTCAAGCGGCTGGCCGACCGCGGGCTGAGTGCGTATGTGGGCACCGAGCTGGAGTTCATGGTTTTCGACGACACCTTCCGCGATGCGTGGAAGGCGGGATATCGCGGGCTGACCCCGGCCAGCGACTACAACATCGACTACGCGATGCTGGCCTCGACCCGGATGGAACCGCTGCTACGCGACATCCGACTCGGCATGGACGGCGCCGGGATGTACTGCGAGGGTGTCAAGGGAGAGTGCAACCTCGGCCAGCAGGAGATCGCCTTCCGGTACGACGAAGCGCTGGTCACCTGCGACAACCACACCATCTACAAGAACGGTGCCAAGGAGATCGCCGACCAGCACGGCAAGTCGCTGACCTTCATGGCCAAGTTCGACGAACGCGAGGGCAACAGCTGCCACATCCACATATCTCTTCGGGGTGCAGGCGCGGACAATGACGGAGAAGCCGTCTTCGCCGATGACAATGATCCGCTCGGGATGTCGGCGATGTTCCGCAGCTTCGTTGCCGGCCAGCTGGCCACGCTGCGCGAGATGAGCCTGTGGTACGCGCCGAACATCAACTCCTACAAGAGATTCGCCGACGGCAGTTTCGCCCCGACTGCGGTGGCCTGGGGACTGGACAACCGGACCTGCGCGCTGCGCGTCGTCGGGCACGGCCAGGGCATGCGGATGGAGAACCGGGCGCCCGGTGGTGATGTCAACCAGTACCTGGCCGTCGCCGCACTTATCGCCGGTGGGCTTCACGGTATCGACAACGAGCTGGAACTCCCGGATGCGTTGGCAGGCAATGCCTATACCAGCGGTGCCGACCGCCTGCCGACCACCCTGGCCGAGGCCGCCGATCTCTTCGAGGCATCGCAGGTCGCGCGCGATGCGTTCGGTGACGAGGTCGTCGAGCACTACCTCAACAACGCTCGTGTCGAGCTGAAGGCCTTCAACGCCGCCGTCACCGACTGGGAGAGAGTGCGTGGTTTTGAACGGCTCTGAGAATCCGGTCCTGGGCCTGACGACCTATCTGCAGCAGGCCCAGACCGGTGTCTGGGATGTGCAGGCCAGCTTCCTGCCCGCCATCTATCTGCAGGGGGTGAACCTGGCAGGCGGCGCAGCTGTACTGCTACCGCCCCAGCAGCCCGACGTCGCAGACCGGGTGCTCGACGGGCTCGACGGGCTGATCATCACCGGTGGCCGTGATGTCGATCCCGCGGCCTACGGTCAGGGCAGGCACCAGCTGACCGATGAGCCCGCCGGTGATCGCGATGCCTGGGAGTTCGCCCTCGTCGAGCGGGCGTTGGCGCGTCGACTTCCGGTGCTCGGGATCTGCCGCGGTGCACAGGTTCTCAACGTCGTGCTCGGTGGCACACTGCACCAGCATCTGCCCGATGTGCTCGGGCACAGCCGCCACCAACTCGGCAACGCGGTGTTCACCACCTCCGCGGTGGTGACGGTGCCCGGCACCCGGCTTGCCGCGCTGATCGGTGAGAACACCGATGCCCAGTGCTATCACCACCAGGGCATCGACCGGCTCGGACGCGGGCTCATCGTCAGCGCGCTCGACGGTGCCGACCGCACCATCGAGGCCGTGGAACTCGACCCCGGTGCCCACCCGGACCAGTTCGCGATCGCCGTGCAATGGCATCCCGAGGAGCGTCTGGACGATCTGCGGCTGTTCGCCGCCGTCGTCGCCGCCGCCCGGGAGTACGCGCACACCAGACATCCATCGACAGAAAGCGTTTCATGACCAGCTGTGACGTCATCAACCCGGCGACCGAGCAACTGCTGCGCCGGGTCGAATTACTCGACGTCGCCGCCGTCGACGATGCGGTGGCCCGTGCCGTCGTCGCGCAACGGAAGTGGGCCCGGCTCGCACCCGCGGAGCGGGCGGCCGCATTGCGTGCCTTCGCTGCGGCCGTCGATACCCACATCGGCGAGCTCGCCGCCCTGGAGGTGGCCAACTCCGGGCACCCGATCGGGCAGGCCGAATGGGAGGCCGGTCATGTCCGCGATGTGCTGAACTTCTATGCGGCCAGCCCGGAACGCCTGTCCGGCAAGCAGATCCCGGTCGCCGGTGGCATCGACGTGACGTTCAACGAACCGCTCGGAGTGGTGGGGATCATCACCCCGTGGAACTTCCCGATGACCATCGCGTCCTGGGGATTCGCACCCGCGCTGGCCGCAGGCAATGCCGTGCTGGTCAAACCCGCCGAGTGGACCCCGCTGACCACGCTGCGGCTGGCCGAGCTGGCCGTCACCGCGGGCCTGGACCCCGACCTGTTTCAGGTGCTGCCCGGCGCCGGCCCGGTGGTCGGGGAGCGGTTCGTCACCCACGAACACGTTCGCAAGGTCGTCTTCACCGGATCCACCGCGGTGGGCACCCGGGTGATGGCCGGGGCCGCCGCGCACGTCAAGCGGGTGACCCTGGAACTGGGCGGCAAGAGCGCCAACATCATCTTCGACGACTGCGATCTGGAACGAGCGGCGGCGACCGCGCCCTACGGCGTGTTCGACAACGCCGGACAGGATTGCTGCGCACGTAGCCGGATCCTGGTGCAACGCAATGTCTACGAGCGATTCATGGAACTCCTCGAGCCCGCCGTGGCCGCGGTCAAGGTGGGTGACCCGACATCGCCGGAGACCGAGATGGGGCCGCTGGTATCGCGCAGGCATTGGGAGTCGGTGCACAGCTACGTGCCCGACGACGCGCCGATCGCGTTCCGCGGATCGGCGCCCGAGGGCCCCGGGTTCTGGTTCCCGCCGACCGTCCTGACCCCGCGGCGCACCGACCGCACCGTCACCGAGGAGATCTTCGGACCCGTCGTCACGGTGCTGCCGTTCGACGACGAGGCCGATGCCATCGCGCTGGCCAACGACACCGAATACGGTCTGTCCGGTTCGATCTGGACCGACAACCTGTCGCGGGCGCTACGGGTGTCCCGCGCCGTCGAGGCGGGCAACCTGAGCGTCAACTCGCATTCCTCGGTCCGCTACACCACCCCCTTCGGTGGCTTCAAGCAATCCGGTCTCGGCCGGGAGCTCGGTCCGGACGCGCCGCTGTCCTTCACCGAGACCAAGAACGTATTCATCGCCGTCGGCGAAGCCCAGTAGAGGAGAGGCAAGTGGATCTGACCCAGCGACTCAAGGACAAGGTCGCCGTCATCACCGGTGGTGCCAGCGGGATCGGCCTGGCCGCCGCGAAGCGCATGCAGGCCGAGGGCGCCATCGTGGTCATCGGTGATGTCGACCCGGCCACCGGCCAGTCGGTCGCCAACGATCTCAACGTGACCTTCGTCCAGGTCGACGTCTCCGACCCGGTCGCGGTGGACAACCTGTTCGACACCGCCTTCGAGGTACACGGCGGGGTGGACATCGCCTTCAACAACGCAGGAATCAGCCCGCCCGAGGACGACCTGATCGAGAACACCAGCCTGGATGCCTGGCAACGGGTGCAGGACATCAACCTCAAATCGGTCTTCCTCTGCTCCAAAGCCGCACTGCGGCACATGGTTCCCGCGCAGCGCGGGTCGATCATCAACACCGCGTCGTTCGTCGCGGTGATGGGTTCGGCGACCTCGCAGATCTCCTACACCGCCTCCAAGGGGGGCGTACTGGCCATGTCGCGAGAGCTCGGTGTGCAATTCGCGCGCCAGGGTATCCGGGTCAATGCGTTGTGCCCCGGACCGGTGAACACCCCGCTGCTCAAGGAGCTGTTCGCCAAGGATCCCGAACGCGCGGCCCGCAGGCTGGTGCACGTGCCGGTCGGCCGGTTCGCCGAACCCGAGGAGCTCGCCGCCGCGGTGGCCTTCCTGGCCAGCGATGACGCCTCGTTCATCACCGGCTCGTCGTTCCTCGTCGACGGCGGCATCAGCTCGGCCTATGTGACACCGCTGTAGGGGGAGGTTCCGTTGTCGGTGGTACCGGATCCGCAGCCGGCCAGCGATGCTTTGCTGCGTCCGGTCCGGCTCGGCAACGCGTTCGAGGACACCGTGGGCAGGTTGCTGCAGATGATCCGGCTCGGTGTGTTGGCCCCCGGTGACTCGCTGCCGCCGGAACGGGAGCTCGCCGCCCGGCTCGGCGTCAGCCGGGACACCGTGCGCGAGGCCATCAAATCGCTGGCCGACACCGGGTATCTGGTCTCCAAACGCGGCCGCTACGGTGGCACGTTCCTGGCCGACGCGCTGCCCGAGACCGCGCAGCCGCCGGACGGTGACGTGGTCACCCGTGATGTCCTCGATGACGTGCTGCGGCTGCGCGAGATCCTGGAAGTGGGGGCGGCGCGGATGGCGGCCACCCGCACCCTGACCGAGGCCGAAGCAGCCGAATTGCGCTCGCGTTGCGAGGATGTGCGCGGTGCCGCCGCCGAGGACTACCGGCGCCTGGACTCGCGGCTGCATCTGGCGATCGCCGAGGCCGCCGGTTCGGTCTCGCTGGTGCCGCTGGTCGCCGAGAACCGGATGCGGATCAACGCATTACTCGACCAGATCCCGCTGCTGGGCCGCAACATCTCACATTCCGACGAACAGCACGATGCCATCGTCGAGGCCATCCTGGCCGGGGACGCGAACGCGGCCGCCGACGCCATGTGTGCGCATCTGGCCGGCTCTGCGGCGCTGCTGCACGGCTTCCTGGACTGAGCGCCGCGACGACCACCGCGGTCGACGACTAGATTGCCAGTCATGGAGGACGCGTCGGCGGTGGGAAAGGCGTCATCGGCGCTGAACGATGTCGACACCGGTGAATGGGCCCGGCGCTTCGATCTGCTCTCCGATCCACACCGCCTGGAGATCTTGCTGAGCTTGCACCGCGTGCCCGGTATCTGCGTCGGTGACCTTGCCGCCGCCCTGAACCGTTCCGAAAATGCCGTCTCACAAGCGCTTCGGGTGCTACGTGGGCAAGGCTGGGTGGACAGCGAACGGATCGGCCGGACGGTGAGTTACCGGCTCGACGACGAGATCGTGCACGATCTGCTGCACTGGATCGGCGCCGGGCACAGCTGAGTCGAGCGCGGGGAGCGGGCCCGACATCTTTTCGCTTGGACAGATGTTGGAGTGTCGGCTTAGGCTCGGTCGATGAACATCCCCGCTCCGTGGTCGAGCAAGGTCTCCTTCGACCGAACCGACCGGATGACGATCGCCGCGATGGCCGCCGTCGTGATCTCGCTACACGCCTTCGGGTGGGGAGTCTTGGTGCTGGCCGTTGCCCCCCAACACATCACGCTCGGGTCGGCGGGGGTCTTCGGCGTCGGCCTCGGGGTCACCGCCTACCTGCTCGGCGTGCGGCACGCGTTCGATGCCGACCATATCGCGGTCATCGACAACACCACCCGCAAGCTGGTCGGTGAGGGCAAGCGATCGATGTCGACAGGCTTCTGGTTCTCGCTCGGACATTCCAGCGTCGTCTTCGGCTTGGCGCTGCTGCTCGCTCTCGGGGTGCGGGCGCTGGCCGGCCCCGTGCAGGATGAGAGCTCGTCGATGCTGCAGACCCTCGGACTCATCGGTTCGGTGGTCGCAGGGACGTTCCTCATCCTGATCGGGGTGACCAACCTGTTTGCCGTCGTGGGTATCGCCAAGGTGTTGCGCGACATGCGCTCCGGTGACTTCGACGAGGCCGAGCTCGAGCGGCAATTGAACAATCGTGGTTTCCTGGCGCGGCTTCTGGGCAGGGTGATGAGGCGGGTCAGCAAGCCGTGGCACCTCTATCCCGTCGGACTGCTGATGGGTCTCGGTTTCGACACCGCCACACAGGTCGCGCTGCTGGTGTTGGCGGCGGGCACCGCGGCCTTCACACTGCCGTGGTACGCGATCATGGTGCTGCCGGTCCTGTTCGCGGCCGGGATGAGCCTTTTCGACGCGCTCGACGGAATCTTCATGTCCCGCGCATACGGTTGGGCGTTCCTGCATCCGATCCGCAAGGTGTACTACAACCTGACCGTGACGGTGCTCTCGGTGTTCGTCGCACTCGCCGTGGGCGTCATCGTGTTGGCCGGATTGGTCACCGATCGCTTCGGCCTGGAGGACGGCGTGCTGGCCGCGATCGGTTCGGCCGATCTCGAATTCGTCGGTTTCATGATCGTCGGAATGTTCGTCGGGACCTGGCTGATCGCGTTGGCGTACTGGCGTCTCGGGCGGGTCGAGCAGCGCTGGAGCGGCAGCGTCTGATCTCGCTAGACCAGACCCAGCAGCGCGTTCTCGATGACCTCGGGCAGCGCGGGATGGATCCAATACTGCCCGGTGGCAACCTCTTTGGCTGTCTGGCCGAAACTGATCGCCTGGATCAGCGGCTGGATGATCGACGATGCCTGATACCCCATGATGTGCGCGCCGAGCAGCTTGCCGGTCGCCCGGTCGCCGATGAGCTTGGCGATCCCGGTGGTGTCCTCCATGGCCCAGCCGTAGGCGGTGTCGCCGTAGCTCTGCACCTTGACGATGACATCGTGTCCGGCGTCGCGGGCCTGCGCCTCGGTGAGTCCGACGGTGGCCAGTTGGGGATCGGTGAACACCGCCGAGGGCACATACCGGTGATCACTGGCGACCATCGCTGCGGTGTCGTCCCAATCCTGCAGCAGGTTGTGCCGCACCACCCGCATCTCGTGATTGGCCACGTGCTTGAGCTGATAATCCGAGGACACGTCGCCCAGTGCCCACACCCCGCGCGCGCTGGTGCGCTGGAACTCGTCGACGGCGACCATGCCGTCGGAGACGTCGACGCCGGCCAGTTCGGCATCCAGCTGATCACCGTTGGGCCGGCGACCGGTGGCCACCAGCAGCATGTCGGCGGCCAGTTCGGTGCCGTCGTCGAGTTCGAGGACGACACCGTCGCCGTCCTGCGGGCGTGAGCCGACGACGTTGACATGCGTGCGCAGATCCCACTTCTGGGCGGCCAGGTCGGTGAAACGGTGGCACAGCGTCTCGTCGCAATGGGTCAGCAGACCAGGTCCGCGCACCACGATGGTGATCCGCACACCGAGCGAGGAGAACACGTGCGCGAACTCGGCGGCGACGAAACCGCCGCCGACGATCACCATGTGCTCGGGTAGTTCGCTGATGCGCATGATGTCGTCGCTGGTGTAGTACCGCACCCCGCATTCGGTGATGGCCGGTGGGATCACCGCGCGTGCGCCCGCGGCGATCACCACCTGATCGGAGCTGAACTGCGCACCATCCTCTGTGCGCAGTGTGTAACGACCGTCGGACACCCCGCTGAATCTGGTGTGACTGCCGTAGACGTCGATATTGGGCAGGCTGCGCTTGTATGCCTCACCGCCGCTGGCGATCGGGTCGATCCGGCCGAAGACCCGCGAGACGATATCGGGCCAGCGGATCTTGTCGATATGGGCGTCCACGCCGTATTGCGCGCTCTGGCGCACCGTGTGGGCGACCTCCGCGGCGTAGACGAACATCTTGGTCGGAATGCAGCCGACGTTGAGGCAGGTGCCGCCGAAGGTGCCCTGCTCGCAGATGGCGATGCGCATGTCCGCATAGCGGGGGTCGACGTTCGGGTCGGGAATGCTGTTACCCGAACCGGTGCCGATGATCGTCAGGTCGTAATGCTGCATGTGAGTGTCCTATCCGGCATCAGGCGCGGTCGATGTGGTCCCGCTCGTCAGATACCAGTCCAGCCAGGTATCGAGTTCGCGGTAGGCCGCAGCCCGCGGTTCGGGCAGCGAGAGGAATACGTCGTGTTTGGCGTCGGTGATCGGCACGACCGTGAGCCGGTTGCCGATACAGCCTGCCCAGCGCGCGATCTGGTCGACGTCGAGGACCGCGTCGCCGCGCTGGATCAGATCCGGGTCGGAGACCTCGGCGACGCTGTGGTCGGAGCGCAGGATCAGACTGGGCACACCGATATCGAGGCCCCGGTGTAACCGTTTCTGGCCCCGCCGGATTGCGTTGATCCATCCGAAGGTGATGGGGAATCCGCCGACGGGCTTCCAGTCCAGGTTGTAGTCGAACTCGCCGGCGAAGTCACGGTGCAGGGTGGTGCCGTAGCCGCCGACTCCCGGCTTGCGGACCACCGTCATCTTGCGGACCCGGGCCAGCGCCATCAGCGCCGCCGAGGTGGGTGGGGTGCGCAGGACCGCCGGGCCGTGCAG
This sequence comes from Mycolicibacterium neoaurum VKM Ac-1815D, assembly GCF_000317305.3. Next base: position 2,392,521 of record NC_023036.2, read on the forward strand.
GTCGAGGAAGGGGCTGTTGAGCACCAGCCCGGTGATCGGGCCGGTGTCGTCGCGCCGGCGCAGCCGATCCAGCCACAGCGAGAGGATCAGTCCACCGGCCGAATGTCCATACATCAGCACCTGCTCGGCATCGACCGCCGTCAGCGCCGCCTGCAGCGCCGAATCGTAATGGGCCAGGTCGGAGGTGAAATGCGGGGTTTGGCCGGCGCGCCGCGACCGCCCGCACTTGGGTAGATCCATGGCATACACGGCGAATCCGCGCCCGGCCAGGTGGTCGGCCAGCGCGGTATGGAAGAAGTAGTCGGTGTAACCGTGCACCACCAGCACCGCACGGGTGGCGCGCGGCTGCGGTCGGCCGCGCGATACCAGTGTCGCCACCAGCTCGCCCTCGCCGTCGGGGTCGGCACCGAGAGGCAACTGCTGCTGCCAATAGCCTGGCAAGACGTCGGGCTCCCAGCCGGTCACGTCTGCCACTCTAGTGACCGGTACGGCCCGAGGGTCGGCGTGGCCGGGGCGAGCGAGGCCACCGAGCCCGACGACGATAACCTTGTGGTCGTGTCTGACTCGAAGACCGTGAAGACGGACGTGGTACTCGTCGGTGCCGGCATCATGAGCGCCACCCTGAGTGCTCTGCTGCGCCTGCTCGAACCGAACTGGTCGATCACCTTGGTCGAGCGCCTCGACGGTGCGGCCGCCGAGAGCAGTGACCCGTGGAACAACGCGGGCACCGGCCACTCGGCGCTCTGTGAGCTGAACTACACGCCGCAGAATTCCGACGGTACCGTCGACATCGCCAAGGCGGTCAACGTCAACGAGCAGTTCCAGGTCTCGCGCCAGTTCTGGACCTACGCCGTCGAGAACGGCGTGCTGCCCGACGTGCGCAACTTCTTGAACCCGATCCCACACGTCAGCTTCGTCGAGGGCGCCGACAACGTCGCCTACCTGCGCGCCCGGTACGAGGCGTTGGTGTCCAACCCGCTGTTCTCGGCCATGGAGTACATCGACGACACCGACGAGTTCACCCGTCGGCTGCCCTTCATGGCCGCCAAGCGGACGTTCGCCGAGCCGGTCGCCCTGAACTGGACGCAATCCGGCACCGATGTCGATTTCGGCTCGCTGTCGCGCCAGCTGATCGGTTACACCGCAAGCCAGGGCATGACCACGCTCTTCGGCCACGACGTGCGCGATCTGTCCAAGGATTCCGACGGCGGTTGGACGGTCAAGGTGATCAATCGGCGCACCCGGGCCAAGCACAAGATCAAGGCGAAGTTCGTGTTCGTCGGCGCGGGCGGCGGTGCGCTTCCGCTGCTGCAGAAGGCGGGCATCCCCGAGGCCAAGGGATTCGGCGGCTTCCCCGTCGGCGGTCAGTGGCTGCGGTCGGCCAATCCCGATCTCACGGCCGGACACCAGGCCAAGGTCTACGGCGCGCCGCCGCTGGGCGCCCCGCCGATGTCGGTGCCCCACCTGGACACCCGGGTGATCAACGGCAAGTCCTACCTGCTGTTCGGGCCGTTCGCCGGGTGGTCGCCGAAGTTTCTCAAGCAGGGCAAGGTCACCGACCTGCCACTCTCGGTGAAACCCAACAACCTCGCCTCGATGGTGGGTGTCGGACTCACCGAGATGAGCCTGCTGAAGTACCTGATCGGCCAGCTGTTGCTCAGCGAGGCCGATCGGGTCGACGCGCTGCGTGAATTCGCACCCAACGCAGTCGATTCGGATTGGGAGCTGGACATCGCCGGTCAGCGTGTGCAGGTGATCCGGCGCAAGGGTGCCGGTGGTGTGCTGGAATTCGGCACCACCGTGCTCACCGCCGCCGACGGCAGCATCGCCGGTCTGCTCGGTGCGTCCCCCGGCGCGTCGACCGCGGTGCCGGCCATGCTCGAGGTGATGGAGCGCTGCTTCGCCGACCGATACCCGACCTGGCTGCCCAAGCTCAAGGAGATGGTGCCCTCGCTGGGGACCAAGCTCTCCGGTGAGCCCGCACTGTTCCGCGAGATCTGGGATCACGGCACCAAGGTGCTCAAACTCGATGCACCAGCGCCCGTATGACGGTGACCCCACCATGACCGTCGCGCTGCGCCGCAACTGGGCCAAGGATCTCGACGCCGCCACCCTCTACGAACTGCTCAAGCTGCGTGTCGAGGTCTTCGTCGTCGAACAGGCCTGTCCCTACCCGGAACTCGACGGTCGCGACCTGCTTGCCGAGACCCGGCACTTCTGGTTGGAAGGTGAAGACGGACAGGTGATTTCGACGCTGCGATTGATGGAGGAGCACCCCGGCGGGGAGAAGGTCTTCCGCATCGGCCGGGTGTGCACCAAACGGACCGACCGAGGCCGCGGGCACACCTCCCGGCTGATGCAGGCCGCGCTCGCCGAGGTGGGAACCTATGCGTGCCGGATCGACGCGCAGACCTACCTGCAGGATATGTACGCCGCGCACGGGTTCATCCGTGAGGGTGAGGAATTCATCGAGGACGGCATTCCGCACATCGCGATGGTGCGCCCCGCGTCGGGCGGTGCCTCGTGACATATCCGTTCAGCGCGCTGATCGGCCACGACCGGCTGCGGCTGGCCCTGGTGCTGTGCGCGGTGCGCCCCGATATCGGGGGAGTGCTGATCCGCGGCGAGAAGGGCACCGCGAAATCGACCGCCGTGCGCGCGCTGGCGGCGGTGCTCGCTCATGTCGACGAGGACGCGCGGTTGGTCGAACTGCCGATCGGGGCCACCGAGGACCGTGTCGTCGGGTCGCTGGATCTGCAGAAGGTGCTCCGCGAAGGTGAGCACGCCTTCTCACCGGGACTGCTGGCGCGCGCCCACGGCGGGGTGCTCTACGTCGATGAGGTCAACCTGTTGCACGACCATCTGGTCGACGTCCTGCTGGACGCCGCCGCGATGGGCCGGGTGCACATCGAACGTGATGGTGTCTCGCACTCCCATGACGCCCGGTTCGTCCTGATCGGCACGATGAACCCCGAGGAGGGCGAGCTGCGCCCGCAGCTGCTGGACCGATTCGGCCTCACCGTCGATGTGGCGGCCTCCCGCGATGTCGATACCCGCGTCGAGGTGATCCGATCGCGACTGGCCTACGAGGCCGACCCGGACGGCTTTGCCGCCGGTTACGCCGAGGCCGATGCCGAGTTGGCCGGCCGCATCGCCACCGCACGTGCGGCACTCGCCGGGGTGGTGCTGGGGGACAACGAGTTACGACGCATTGCGGCGCTGTGCGCGGCATTCGACGTGGACGGGATGCGGGCCGACCTGGTGCTGGCGCGCACCGCGGTTGCCCACGCCGCCTGGCGTGGAAGCACGGTCGTGGAGGAAGAAGACATTCGGGTCGCCGCGGAGCTGGCGCTGCCGCATCGCCGCCGCCGCGACCCGTTCGATGATCCCGGCCTGGATCCCGAGCGGCTGGACGATGCGCTCTCGCAGACCGCCGAGGCCCCCGAGGAGCCCGAGCCCGAGCCCGAGCCGCCGGGTGGCGGCGGGGGATCGGATGCCCCCACCGAAGGGTCGGCCGCACAGGCCGATTCGTCGGATCGCGGCGAGCAGCCCCAGGCTGCCGCTCCGCCGACCCGGTCCAGCGCACCACCATCGTCGACGTTCCGCACCCGCGCCCTGGTGGTCCCCGGTGTCGGCGAAGGGGCACCGGGCAGACGGTCCAAGGCCCGCAACCGCACCGGCAGCACCGTCGGGTCGACCGAGGTGGCGGGCGAGGGACACGGCACACACGTCTTCGCGACCTTGCTCGCGGCGGTCAACAACCAGCGCCGACCCGGCAGGCCGCAGGTCCAACCCGAGGATGTGCGGCGCGCCATCCGCGAGGGCCGCGAAGGCAATCTGGTGATCTTCGTCGTGGACGCCTCCGGTTCGATGGCGGCGCGCGACCGGATGTCGGCGGTCGGTGGGGCTGCCCTGTCGTTGTTGCGGGACGCCTATCAGCGGCGTGACAAGGTCGCGGTGATCACCTTCCGCGGCCAGCAGGCCGATCTGCTGCTGCCGCCGACCTCCTCGGTGTACATCGCCGGCCGCCGGTTGGCCCGGTTCGACACCGGTGGCAAAACCCCACTGGCGCAAGGCCTGCTGGCCGCGCGTGACGTGGTGGTGCGCGAGAAGGCACGCGACCGTGCGCGCCGACCCCTTGTAGTGGTGCTCACCGACGGGCGGGCGACCGGGGGACCGGACCCGTTGGGCCGGACCAGGACGGCGGCGCGGATGTTGCTGGCCGAGGGGGCCGCCGCGGTCGTGGTGGACTGCGAGACATCGTTCGTGCGGCTGGGTTTGGCCGAGGAGCTGGCACGCCAGCTGGAGGCCCCGGCGGTCCGGCTCGCGCACCTGCAGGCCGGTGAACTGACCTCGCTGGTCAAGACTGCGGCCTGAGAACAACCGAGGAGACCCGATGCCACAGGGACAACCGCTTACCGTGCCCGATGACGGACTGACCACCAAGGCCCGGCGCAATGCGCCGCTGCTGGCGGTGCACACCGGGCCGGGCAAGGGGAAGTCGACCGCGGCGTTCGGGATGGCCTTGCGCGCGTGGAATCAGGGTTTCGACATCGGGGTTTTTCAGTTCGTCAAGAGCGCGAAGTGGAAAGTGGGCGAGGAGAGCGTCTTTCGGGAGCTCGGCCGGCTGCACGACGAGCACGGCGCCGGCGGGCCCGTGCAATGGCACAAGATGGGCTCGGGCTGGTCGTGGACGCGTAAGCAGGGATCCGAGGTGGATCACGCCGAGACCGCGCGCGACGGCTGGGCCGAGATCAGCCGCCGAATCGCCGCCGGACAGCACGACTTCTACGTCCTCGACGAGTTCACCTATCCGCTCAAATGGGGCTGGATCGATGTCGACGAGGTGATCGCGACCCTGGCCGACCGGCCGGGCCGCCAACACGTGGTGATCACCGGTCGCGATGCGCCGCAGGCGCTCATCGACGCCGCCGACCTGGTCACCGAGATGACCAAGGTGAAGCATCCGATGGATGCGGGCCGCAAGGGGCAGCGGGGCATCGAGTGGTAGCTCCCGCGATCGTCATCGCCGCGCCGTCGTCGGGCAGCGGAAAGACCACGATCGCAACGGGTCTGATGGGTGCGCTGCGGCGTGCCGGACGACGGGTGGCGCCGTTCAAGGTCGGCCCGGACTTCATCGACCCCGGCTACCACGCGCTGGCCGCCGGTGTGCCGGGGCGCAACCTGGATCCCGTCCTGGTGGGCGAGAACCTGATCGGACCGCTCTACCGGCACGGCACCGCGGCCGCCGATATCGCCGTCGTCGAAGGTGTGATGGGGTTGTTCGACGGGCGCATCAGTGCACACCACACCGGCCCGGCCCAGGGCTCCACCGCGCACGTGGCCGCCCTGCTCGGCGCGCCGGTGGTGCTGGTCGTGGACGCCCGCGGGCAGGCCCACAGCATCGGCGCACTGCTGCACGGTTTCTCGACGTTCGACAGCTCGATCCGGCTGGCCGGGGTGATCCTGAACCGGGTCGGTTCGGCGCGTCATGAACAGGTGTTGCGCCAGGGCTGTGAACAGGCCGGGGTGCCGGTGTTCGGGGCGATCCCGCGGTCGGCCGAGCTTGAGGTGCCTTCCCGCCACCTCGGATTGGTGACGGCCGTCGAATTCGGTGCGCTGGCTCAGCGTGCGGTCGCGGCGATGACCGATCTGGTCGCCCAGCACGTCGACGTGGCCGCGCTGGCCGGGGCGGCCACGGCCCGCGTGCAGGCTCCCGCCTGGAGCCCGGAGCCCGAACACCGCGCCGGGGAGTCGGTCACCATCGCCCTGGCCGCCGGACGTGCCTTCAGCTTCGGCTACGCCGAACATCGCGAACTGTTGACCGCCGCCGGGGCAGATGTCGTCGACTTCGACCCGCTCACCGATCTGCTGCCCGCGGGCACCGCGGGTGTGGTGATCCCCGGCGGGTTTCCCGAACAGTTCACCACCGAGTTGTCGGCCAATACGGCCGTGCGCTCCGAGATTCGGACGCTGGCGGCCGCGGGCGGCCCCGTGCATGCCGAGTGCGCCGGCCTGACCTATCTGATGGACGATCTGGACGGGGCGCCGATGTGTGGCGTACTCGCCGGTTCGGCATCGTTCACCGAGCGGCTCACACTGGGCTATCGGGATGCCGTCGCGGTGGCCGATTCGTCCATGCACATCGCGGGCGAGCGGGTCAGCGGGCATGAGTTCCACCGGACCGCAGTGACTTTCGCTACAGACTACGAGCCCGCGTGGGGGTTCGCGGGGACCGGCGGCCGGGACGGTGCGGTGCACGCCGGGGTGCATGCGGGGTATCTGCACACGCATCCGGCCGGGCACCCGAAGGCGTGCTCGCGCTTCGTCACCGCGGCGGCAACCTTTAAGCTCGGCGGGTGACGCGCACCCGAGGAGCCCAGTGACAGACAACGCCTACCTTGTCGGTCTGCGTCTGGAGGGCCGCAAAGTCGTCGTGGTCGGCGGCGGCACCGTGGCGCAGCGCCGGCTGCCGCTTCTGGTCGCCGCCGGCGCGGATGTCCACGTCATCACCCTGGCGGCCACCCCGGCGGTGGAAGCCTTCGGCGACTCGTCGGCGACCGTCACCGTGACCCTTCGGGCGTTCCGTGACGAAGACCTCGACGGCGCCTGGTATGCCCTCGCCGCCACCGACGACCCGGAAGTCAACGCCGCGATCGTCGCCGGCGCCGATCGGCGGCGGATCTTCTGCGTGCGCGCCGACGTCGCCCGGGAGGGCACGGCGGTCACGCCCGCCTCCTTCGAATACGAGGGGTTGTCGGTGGGGGTGCTGGCCAGCGGCGAGCACCGCCGGTCGGCGGCCATCCGCTCGGCCATCCACGAGGCGCTGCAGCAGGGGCTCATCAGTGACCGGGAGCGCAACACCGGTGCCGAGGGTGTGACCGTGCACGAGGGGGTTGCCCTCGTCGGCGGCGGGCCGGGGGACCCGGAGTTGATCACGGTGCGCGGCCGGCGACTGCTGGCCAATGCCGATGTCGTCGTCGCGGACCGGCTCGCTCCGCCCGAGCTGCTGGCCGAGCTGCCGCCCCATGTCGAGGTGATCGACGCCGCCAAGATCCCGTACGGGCGCGCGATGGCCCAGGAGGCCATCAACGATGTGCTGATCGACCGTGCGAAGGCGGGCAAGTTCGTCGTGCGGCTCAAGGGCGGCGACCCGTTCGTCTTCGCGCGTGGGTACGAGGAGGTGATCGCGTGCGCGGAAGCAGGTGTACCGGTGACCGTGGTACCCGGTGTGACCAGCGCCATCGGGGTGCCGGCTCTGGCCGGTGTGCCGGTGACGCATCGGCACATCACCCACGAGTTCGTCGTGGTCAGCGGGCATGTTGCGCCGGGGCACCCCGAATCGTTAGTGAATTGGGATGCGCTGGCCGCGATGTCAGGAACCATCGTGCTGCTGATGGCCGTCGAGCGGATCGAACTCTTCGCTCAGGCGCTGCTGTCGGGCGGCAGACCTGCGGATACGCCGGTGATGGTGGTCCAGCATGGGACGACGGCGGCGCAACGGACGGTCCGGGCGACCCTGACCGACGTTGCCGAAAAGGTACGTTCGGAGGGGATTCGACCGCCCGCCATCATCGTCATCGGGGCTGTGGCGGCGTTCGGCAGTTAAAGGATTCTTAAGATTACTGTAAGGTAACCCGGTATGACTGCTCTCAACGACGCTGGCCGCAAATCCAGCCGAGACGGCGCAGGTGGCAGCGACCGGGCCCTGCCAGTGCATGTAGGCCGAGGGGATATGCAGCAAAACGGCAAGTCACCGGCGTTCCTGCCGTCCTGGAACTTCATCGCCGCCGTCATCGCCATCGGCGGTATGCAGCTGTTGGCCACGATGGACAGCACCGTGGCCATCGTCGCGCTTCCTAAGATCCAGGACGAGCTCGGGCTTTCCGATGCCGGTCGTAGCTGGGTCATCACCGCGTATGTCCTGACCTTCGGTGGTCTGATGTTGCTGGGCGGCCGCCTCGGCGACACGATCGGCCGCAAGCGCACCTTCATCGTGGGTGTCACCCTGTTCACCATCGCCTCGGTGCTCTGCGGTGTGGCCTGGGATGAGGCCACCCTGGTCATCGCCCGCCTATTGCAGGGTGTGGGTGCGGCGATCGCCTCGCCCACCGGTTTGGCGCTGATCGCCACGACATTCCCCAAGGGGCCCGCCCGCAACAGCGCGACGGCCGTCTTCGCCGCCATGACCGGTATCGGCTCGGTGATGGGCCTGGTGGTCGGCGGAGCCCTGACCGAGGTCTCCTGGCGCTGGGCATTCCTGGTCAACGTGCCGATCGGCCTGGTGATGCTGTATCTGGCCCGCACGCATCTGCGTGAGACCGATCGCGCCCCGATGAAACTCGACGCCGCGGGTGCCATCCTGGCGACCCTGACCTGCACCGCGGCCGTATTCGGGTTCTCGATGGGACCGGAGAAGGGCTGGGCCTCGCCGCTGACGCTGGCGTCCTTGGCCGGCGCCGGAATCTTCGGATTGGCATTCCTCTACGCCGAACGCACCGCGGAGAACCCGGTGGTGCCGTTCTCGCTGTTCCGTGACCGCAACCGCGTCGCCACCTTCGCCGCGGTCTTCCTGGCGGGCGGCGTGATGTTCACCCTGACCGTGCTCATCGGGCTCTATGTCCAGGACATTATGGGCTACAGCGCGTTGCGCGCCGGTATCGGTTTCATCCCGTTCGTGATCGCACTCGGGATCGGTCTGGGCCTGTCCTCTCAGCTGGTGTCGCGCTTCGCGCCGCGATGGCTGGTGATCGCCGGTGGCGTGCTGGTGCTCGCCGCGATGATCTACGGCTCGACGCTCAACGGCGACATTCCGTACTTCCCCAACCTCGTGCTGCCGATCACCATTGGTGGATTCGGTATCGGCATGATCGTCGTGCCGCTGACGGTCTCGGCCATCGCCGGTGTGGGCCTCGACGAGATCGGACCGGTGTCGGCCATCGCGCTGATGCTGCAGAACCTCGGTGGCCCCGTGGTGCTGGCGGTCATCCAGGCCGTCATCACCTCACGCACCCTGTACCTGGGCGGAACCACGGGACCGGTCAAGAACATGAACGAGGCGCAGCACCACGCGCTGGACCAGGGATACACCTACGGTCTGCTGTGGGTCGCCGCGGTCGCCGTGGTGGTGGGTGCCGCCGCACTGTTCATCCGTTACAGCGCGGAGGAGGTGGCGCACGCCCAGGAGGTCAAGGACGCCATCGATGCCGGCGAGCTGGAGAACTGAGCGCCCGACCCGTCGAGCAGACCCCCGGATCGGGACCGGTCGAGAAATTTTCATCTGTGTTGTTTGGTTGCATCGGCTGATGGGTACACCGCCGATGGGAGCCGGTCGCTTCAGCTGTCGCGCGCCGAAAACACAAGCGTGTAATTTCTCCACACCTGTGGACGAATCTTGTGGATAACTCCGCATCCATCGGAGCAGAGGCAGGCATGCGGCGTCAGGACATCAGTACCGCGGTCGATTTGCTCGGCTGGCGCCTGATCCTCGGAACGCTGATCACGCACGTAACCGTCGACTCGCTCCGCACCGCCGTGCACGTCGCCGATGCCGCCGTGAACGCCGCCGATGCGGACGCCGTCACCGGACATCTCCGCGTCGAATTGTGTGACGACCGGGTGGTGCTGCGACTGCAGGACCGGTCGACGGGGACGATCACCGACCATGATCTGAGTCTGGCCGGCCGGATCACCGGCGCCCTGTCGGACGCGGGGTGGGCCACGGTGCCCGGTGATGCGGAGATAACGCCACAAGTCTTCGAAATCGCCGTCGACGCGCTCGACATCGCGTCGGTGCGCCCGTTCTGGCGGGCGATCACCGGCTACGTCGACCTCCCGGACGCGACCGACCTGCCGGCGGGGGCGCTTATCGACCCGTTGGGGCGCGGACCGACGATCTGGTTCCAGCAGATGGATTCGCCGCGCCCGCAACGTAACCGGATTCACCTCGACATCGACGTCGCGCCCGAGCGCGCCGCCGCGCGCATCGAGGCGGCGCTGGCCGCGGGCGGGCGGCTGGTCTCGGATGCCGCCGCACCGGCGTTCTGGGTGCTCGCCGACGCCGAGGGTAACGAGGCCTGCATCTGCACCTGGCAGGGCCGCGACTGAATCGGATTGTCGTGCTCCTACGTCGCCCACGAGGCTGAATTGTCGGGCTCCTACGTCGCCCGACTAGGCTGACCGCTCGTGATCACCCGTATGTCCGAGCTGTTCCTGCGTACCCTGCGCGACGACCCTGCCGACGCCGAAGTTCCCAGCCACAAGCTGCTGATCCGCGCGGGCTATGTGCGGGCCGTCGGACCGGGCATCTACAGCTGGTTGCCGCTGGGTCTGCGGGTGCTGCGCAAGATCGAGAACGTGGTGCGCAGTGAGATGAACGCCATCGGTGGCCAGGAGATCCTGCTGCCCGCACTGCTGCCGCGCGCCCCCTACGAAACCACCAATCGCTGGACCGAGTACGGCGACACCTTGTTCCGCCTCCAGGACCGTCGCAACAACGACTATCTGCTGGGCCCGACCCACGAGGAACTCTTCACCCTGATGGTCAAGGGGGAGTACTCCTCATACAAGGATCTTCCCGTCCTGCTCTACCAGATCCAGACCAAGTACCGCGACGAGGCCCGCCCCCGCGCAGGCATCCTGCGCGGCCGTGAATTCGTCATGAAGGACTCGTACTCCTTCGATCTCGACGACGACGGCCTCAAGACCGCCTATCACCACCACCGCGAGGCCTACCAGCGCATCTTCAACCGGCTCGGGATCGACTATGTGATCGTCTCGGCGGTGTCCGGAGCCATGGGCGGCAGCGCGTCAGAGGAGTTCCTCGCCGAGAGCGAGGTCGGCGAGGACACCTTCGTGCGATGCGTCGAATCGGGCTATGCCGCCAACGTGGAAGCCGTCATCACCCGGGCGCCGGAAGCGCTGCCCATCGAGGGGCAGCCGCCCGCGCAGGTGTACGACACCCCCGACGCCCCGACCATCGCGACCCTGGTCGACTGGGCGAATTCGGCCGGGCTGCCGCAGTTCGGTGACCGCGCCGTCACCGCTGCCGACACCCTGAAGAACGTCCTGCTCAAGACCCGCCAGCCCGGCGGCGAGTGGGAATTGCTCGGCATCGGAGTGCCCGGTGACCGAGAGGTCGACGAGAAGCGACTCGGCGCGGCGTTGGAGCCCGCCGAGTTCGCCCTGCTCGACGACGCCGATTTCGCCGCCAACCCGTTCCTGGTTAAGGGATACGTGGGTCCGAAAGCATTGCTGGACAACGGGATCCGGTATCTGGTCGATCCCAGGGTGGTGTTCGGCACATCCTGGATCACCGGTGCCGATGAGCCCAACAAGCACGTGGTGGGGCTGGTCACGGGTCGTGATTTCACCCCGGACGGCACCATCGAGGCCGCCGATGTGCGCGACGGCGATCCGTCCCCGGACGGCGCTGGTGTGCTGACCTCGGCCCGCGGTATCGAGATCGGCCATATCTTCCAGCTCGGCCGTAAGTACGCCGATGCGTTCAATGCCGATGTGCTCGGTGAGAACGGCAAACCGGTGCGCCTCACCATGGGGTCCTACGGCATCGGGGTATCTCGACTGGTCGCCGTCATCGCCGAGCAGCAGCACGACGATATCGGGCTACGCTGGCCGGCCTCGGTCGCGCCCTTCGACGTGCATGTCGTGATCGCCAACAAGGACGCCGGTGCGCGTTCCGGGGCCGAAGAACTGGCCGCCGAACTATCCGGGCTGGGCTTGGAGGTGCTCCTCGACGACCGAACCTCATCGCCCGGGGTCAAGTTCAAGGATGCCGAACTGCTCGGCATGCCCTGGATCGTGGTGGTCGGTCGGGGCTGGGCCGACGGCGTGGTCGAACTGCGTAACCGGTTCAGCGGTGAGGCCCGTGAGCTCGTTGTCGCCGGCGCGGCCGCCGAGGTTGCCGCCGCGCTGAGCGCGAGTCGGGCCTGAGCGCTGAGCGAGAGTCGGGCCTGAGCCCTGAACGGCTAACCGGCCTGTTCGGAACCGCCAGGGAAGGCCACCGTCACCGGTGGCACCCCCAGGATGCTGCGCCACCGGGCGGCAAGCACCGCGGCCTGCGTCATCGCGGTGAGCGCGAAGGTGCGGTCCTGCGGATCTTCTGCCTGTTCCAGCACGGCCCGCCACGCGGTGGCCGTATCGGCCTCCATGCGGACGGCCAGCTCGGCGGCGTCGCCGGGATCGGCGACCTCAGTCGGCAGCTGATAGCCGGGTGCCGGTAGCGGTGCGGTGATCCGACGGCCCGCCAGGATCTCCAGCGCCTCCTCGCGGCGTTGCCGGTGCTGGGCCATCGCCTCAGCGACCAGCCAGTTGTCATCAGGCGTGGAGTGCGCCGACACGATGCCGTAGCCGTAGATGGCGCCGTGCTCGGTCGCGACGGCGTCGAACCACGCCGCGGCGGCGCCATCCTCCGGGCGGTCCGGGTCCGGGGTCGGCTCGGGTGCCGTGTTCGGAGCTGTCATGGTTTCTCGTCTCCGCCGAGCGCCACCAGGTACGCCGCGGTGCACGCCGCGGAGATGGAACCGAACAGTCCGGCGCGATAGCCGGAGAGTCCTTCGGCAGCGCGAGCGGCCTGTTCGGCGGAACCGCGGAGTTCCTCGACGACCTTGGCGACGGTGGGGGCCGTCGCCGGGTCAGGCGCCGTCGTGGTCGGGGTCGTGCTGGTCGCCGTCGTCGGGCCCTCGCCCGCGGTCAGCCTGGTGATCTCGGCGGCCAGCGCGTCGGCGTGGGCCGAACGCTCGGCGGCGATCGAGGTCAGCGCGGCGACCTGCGACTGGCGCGACGGTCCGGTCAGCGCCGTCGCCGCGTCACCGGCCAACTCGCTGTCGGAGCGAGCCCGGTCGAATCCGGTCTGCAGGTCGTCGAGGTCGGCGGGCGGCGGTGCGGGCGCGCACGCGGCGGCGGAGCCGAGTAGGGCCAGCGCGACGCCGGCCGGCAGGGCACCGATCAGCAGGCGACGCCGACTCAGGATGGGCAGGGCGCTCGGCACGCCCACATCCTGCCATGTTGGGTCGGGCCGCTCGTTTGGTGATTGTCGCGTCACGGCTGGCGTATCGTTTGGTAGTTGATTCTCCGGCCGTGCCGGTCGGAGGTTGTCCGCACAACTCAAGATGAGGAGCTCGCCGTGGCAACGGATGACCCGCTGCGGTCTGCGCGCCTTCCGTCGCGTGAGCAGGTGATCGAACTCCTCACCGGTGAGTTCTCGCGCGCGGGTTACGAAATCGAAGATGTCACGATCACGGCCGCCCGGCCGCCGAGCATCACCGTGGTCGCCGACGGAGATGCGCCGCTGGATCTGGACGCGGTGGCCGAACTGTCCCGGCTCGCCTCGGCCGCGTTGGACGAGGCGGATCGCGGTTTCGATCCGTACGTGCTCGAGGTCACGTCCCGGGGTGTGGACCGCCCATTGACCGAGGAGAAACACTTCCGCCGGGCGAAGGGACGCAAGGTCGGTGTGACCCTTGTGGACGGGTCGGTGGTCACCGGGCGCATCGGTGCCACCCGCGACGGGATGGTCGCCTTGGTGGTCGCCGAAGGCAAGAATCTCGTCCTGCGGCCGGTGGCCGTCGACGAGATCGTCAAAGCAATTGTGCAAGTAGAGTTTTCGACGCCAAATCGACGTGAGTTGGAGTTGGTCGAACAGTCAGAAGAGGGGGCCGGGTCGTGAATATCGACATGGCGGCATTACATGCCATCGAGGCGGACAAAGGTATCTCGGTCGATATCGTGGTGGACACCATCAAATCGGCGTTGCTGACCGCTTATCGGCACACCGAGGGTCACGAGGCCGACGCGCGTATCGACGTCGACCGCAAGACCGGTGTGGTCAAGGTGATGGCGAGGGAGACCGACGCCGACGGCAACCTGATCAGCGAATGGGATGACACCCCAGAAGGTTTCGGTCGCATCGCGGCCACCACGGCTCGCCAGGTGATCTTGCAGCGGTTGCGCGATGCCGAGAACGAGAAGATGTACGGCGAATTCTCCGCCCACGAGGGCGATATCGTCGCCGGCGTCGTCCAGCGTGATGCGCGTGAGAACACCCGCGGCAACGTGGTGGTGCGGGTGGGGACCGAGGCCAAGGGCTCCGACGGAATGATCCGTCCCGCCGAGCAGGTGCCCGGTGAGGGTTACCAACACGGCGACCGGTTGCGCTGCTACGTCATCGGCGTGACGCGTGGCGCCCGTGAACCGAAGATCGAGCTCTCGCGCACCCATCCGAACCTGGTGCGCAAGCTGTTCGCCCTCGAAGTTCCCGAGATCGCCGACGGTTCGGTGGACATCGTGGCCGTGGCAAGGGAGGCCGGTCACCGGTCCAAGATCGCGGTCACCTCCAGGGTCTCGGGACTCAACGCCAAGGGCGCCTGCATCGGCCCGATGGGCCAGCGCGTGCGCAATGTGATGAGCGAGCTGTCGGGGGAGAAGATCGACATCATCGACTTCGACGAGGATCCGGCCCGGTTCGTCGCCAACGCGCTGTCGCCGGCCAAGGTGGTCTCGGTCACCGTCATCGACGAGAACGCCCGCGCCGCGCGTGTCGTGGTGCCCGATTTCCAGCTGTCACTGGCCATCGGCAAGGAGGGGCAGAACGCCAGGCTCGCCGCTCGGCTGACCGGATGGCGCATCGATATCCGCAGCGATTCGGCCGCCGCGCCCGATGCCGACGGCGCAGAACACGCCACGTAGGGAAGCCGGCTCGGGGCGTAGTGAGACGCGATTGAAGTCTGGACGCCCCGGAACGGTAGACTGAACCGTGATCCAGCGTGAGACTCCGGCAGGCCAGCCTCGTGCGCATCGAGATCCTGCGGGACCGGTGCGTACGTGTGTGGGTTGTCGGAAGCGAGCGTTGGCCGTCGATCTGGTCAGACTGTCCACCGTTTCCGACAGGCCCGGCGCTTGCGCCGTGACTGTGGATACAGCGGGTAATCTGCCGGGGCGGGGTGCGTGGTTGCATCCCGATCCGCAGTGTCTGGACGTTGCACTCCGCCGGCGAGCAATCGGCCGAGCGTTGCGCATCTCCGGTTCGCCGGACACCACCGTGGTGGAAGAACTTTTCCACCAGTCAGAGAACAGGTAGCGAAGAACATGAGCACACCGTGAAGTCCCGATGACCATGCGTCATAGCTAAACCCGAGGCGCGGCCTATCCCACCGCTGTCGCCTCCAAACGAGGAGAAGTAGTGGCAGCCCCAGGTAAGGCCCGTGTGCACGAGTTGGCGAAGGAACTCGGTGTCACCAGTAAGGAAGTTCTCGCCCGTCTGAGTGATCAGGGCGAGTTCGTCAAATCCGCATCATCGACGGTCGAGGCCCCCGTGGCCCGCCGTCTGCGGGAATCGTTCGGCGGCGGCAAGCCGGCGGCCGGCGATGCGCCCGCTCCCAAAGCGCCCGGCAAGCCCGCGGCACCGTCCGGCGGCCCCAAGCCCGGACCGAAGCCCGCGCCGCAGGCGCCCGCCGCGCCGGCTCCGGCCGCACCCGCGGCCCAGGCTCCGACGCCCGCACCGGCTCCGGCTCAGACCCCCAGCCCCGCGGCGCCGACACCCGGCCCCGCGCCGACGCCCGCACCCGCACCGTCGGCACCCGCGGCCACCGGCACTCCCGGGACCACCCAGACCCCCGGTCCCCGTCCGGGTCCGACTCCCGGTCCCAAGCCCGCACCGCGGGCACCCCGTGTCGGCAACAACCCCTTCTCGTCGCAGGCACCGGTCGAGCGTCCGGCGCCTCGTCCGGCCGCCGGTCCCGGTGGCCCGCGTCCGGGCCCCGGCCCGGGTGGTCCGCGTCCCGGCGCACCCCGTCCCGGTGCCGCCTCACCAGGCAACATGCCGCCCCGTCCGCCGGGCGCGCGTCCCGGCGCGACCGGTCGTCCCGGTGGTCCGCGTCCCGGACCGGGCGGTCGTCCGGCTCCCGGTGGCCGTCCCGGCGGTGGCGGCGGTGGTAACTACCGCGGTGGCGGTGCAGGCGGCGGCGCAGGTGCCGGTGCCGGCGGCGCAGCGGCCGGTGGATTCCGCGGACGCCCCGGTGGTGGTGGCGGCGGTGGCCGTCCCGGCCAGCGCGGCGGTGCCGCAGGTGCCTTCGGCCGTCCCGGTGGTGCCCCTCGGCGCGGGCGCAAGAGCAAGCGCGCGAAAAGGGCCGAATACGAGAACATGCAGGCCCCGGTCGTCGGTGGCGTGCGGTTGCCGCACGGCAACGGCGAAACCATCCGGTTGGCCCGCGGCGCGTCGCTGAGCGATTTCGCCGACAAGATCAACGCCAACCCGGCTTCGCTGGTGCAGGCGCTGTTCAACCTCGGTGAGATGGTCACCGCCACGCAGTCGGTGGACGATTCCACGCTGGAGCTGCTGGGCAGCGAGATGAACTACGTCGTCCAGGTCGTCTCCCCGGAGGACGAGGACCGCGAGCTGCTGTCCTCCTTCGACCTCACCTATGGCGAGGACGAGGGCGGCGAAGAGGACCTCGAGTTCCGCCCGCCGGTGGTCACCGTCATGGGCCACGTCGACCACGGCAAGACCCGCCTGCTCGACACCATCCGTAACGCCACCGTCCGTGAGGGCGAGGCCGGTGGGATCACGCAGCACATCGGCGCCTACCAGGTCCTCACCGAGCTGGACGGCAACGAGCGGCTGGTCACCTTCATCGACACCCCCGGTCACGAGGCGTTCACCGCCATGCGTGCCCGTGGCGCCAAGGCCACCGATATCGCGATCCTGGTGGTCGCCGCCGACGACGGTGTGATGCCCCAGACGGTGGAGGCCATCAACCACGCGCAGGCGGCCGATGTGCCGATCGTGGTGGCGGTCAACAAGATCGACAAGGAAGGTGCCGACCCGAGCAAGATCCGGGCGCAGCTCACCGAGTACAACCTGGTGGCCGAGGAGTACGGCGGCGACACGATGTTCGTCGACATCTCCGCCAAGCAGGGCACCAATATCGATGCGCTGCTGGAAGCGGTGTTGTTGACCGCCGATGCGTCGCTGGATCTGCGGGCCAACCCCGATATGGAAGCCCAGGGTGTGGCCATCGAAGCGCACCTGGACCGCGGTCGCGGTCCGGTGGCGACGGTGCTGATCCAGCGCGGCACGCTGCGGGTCGGCGACTCGATCGTCGCCGGCGACGCCTACGGCCGCGTCCGACGCATGGTCGACGAGCACGGTGAGGATGTCGAGGAGGCGCTGCCGTCGCGTCCGGTGCAGGTCGTCGGGTTCACCTCGGTGCCCGGTGCCGGCGACAACCTCCTGGTTGTCGACGAGGACCGCATCGCCCGCCAGATCGCCGACCGGCGCAGTGCGCGCAAGCGCAACGCCCTGGCCGCGCGCAGCCGCAAGCGGATCAGCCTGGAAGACCTGGATTCGGCGCTGAAGGAAACCAGCCAGCTGAACCTGATCCTCAAGGGCGACAACGCCGGTACCGTCGAGGCGCTGGAAGAGGCCTTGATGAACATCGAGATCGACGACGAGGTGCAGTTGCGCGTCATCGACCGCGGTGTCGGTGGTGTCACCGAGACCAACGTCAACCTGGCCTCGGCCTCGGATGCCATCATCATCGGCTTCAACGTCCGTGCCGAGGGCAAGGCGACCGAGCTGGCCAACCGCGACGGTGTCGAGATCCGCTACTACTCGATCATCTACCAGGCGATCGACGAGATCGAGGCCGCGCTCAAGGGCATGCTCAAGCCGGTCTACGAGGAGAAGGAGCTCGGCCGCGCCGAGATCCGCGCCATCTTCCGGTCGTCCAAGGTCGGTAACATCGCCGGTTGCCTCGTGCAGTCGGGCATCATGCGGCGCAACGCCAAGGCCCGCCTGTTGCGCGACAACGTGGTGGTCGCCGAGAACCTCACCATCTCCTCGCTCAAGCGGGAGAAGGACGATGCCACCGAGGTCCGCGAGGGTTACGAGTGCGGTCTGACCGTGACCTACAACGACATCAAGGAAGGCGACGTCATCGAGACCTATGAACTGGTCGAGAAGGCGCGCACCTAATGGCTGATCCAGCTCGCGCACGCCGGCTGGCCAAGCGGATCTCGACGATCGTGGCCTCGGCCATCGAGTACGAGATCAAGGATCCGCGGCTGGCCGGCGTGACGATCACCGACGCGAAGGTGACCGCCGACCTGCACGATGCGACGCTGTACTACACGGTGTTGGGGCCGACCCTGGAGGACGAGCCCGATTACGCCGGTGCGGCGGCCGCATTGGAGAGTGCGACCGGTGTGCTGCGCTCCAAGGTGGGCGCGGGCACCGGCGTGCGGTTCACCCCGACGCTGGCCTTCGTCAGGGACACCGTTCCGGACGCGGCCAATCGGATGGAAGAACTGCTGTCGAAGGTGCGGGCGGCCGATGCCGACTTGGCCCGAGTTCGGGAGGGTGCGGTGCCGGCAGGCGATGCCGACCCGTACCGTGTGAGCGGGGGAGACGCTCGCGGGGACGAACTCGACGCTGAGGACACCGGTGACGACGACCGATACGACCGCTGAGACCGCAAACGACGCGGTCCCATCCGGCCCGCGGGTCGATGCCGCGGGTGCGGCACGGTTGTTCGATGCTGCCGATTCGATCGTCATCATCGCGCACGTCTATCCCGACGCCGACACCATCGGCGCCGGTCTGGCACTCGCACAGGTCGCCGCCACGGCGGGCAAGGACGTCCAGGTCAGCTTCGCCGCTCCCGATGCACTTCCCGAGTCGCTGGCCACCCTGCCCGGCGGGCACCTGCTGGTCCCGCCGGCCCAGGTGCGCCGAGACCCGGACCTGGTGGTCACCGTCGACATCCCGTCGGTGAACCGCCTCGGCAGCCTGAGCGGGTTGGCGGAGGGTGCCCGCGGGGTACTGGTCATCGATCACCATGCTTCCAACACACTGTTCGGCACAACCAACTTCGTGGATCCCAAGGCGGACTCGACGACGATGCTGGTCGCCGAGCTCCTCGATGCCTGGGACAAGCCGATCGACGAACCGGTGGCGCACTGTCTCTATGCCGGATTGACCACCGATACCGGCTCTTTCCGGTGGGCCAGCGCACGCGCGCACCGGTTGGCGTCCCGACTGCTCGATACCGGGTTGGACAACGCCGGTATCAGTCGCGACCTGATGGACACCCACCCGTTCGCCTGGCTCCCGATGTTGTCGCGCGTGCTGGGTTCGGCCCGGCTGATCGACGATGCCGCCGGCGGACTGGGGCTGGTCTACGCCATGGTCGACCACGAGGAATGGACCAATGCCCGGCCCGAAGAGGTCGAGAGCATCGTCGATATCGTGCGCACCACCGCCCAGGCGGAAGTGGCGGCGGTGTTCAAGGAGATCGAACCACGGCAGTGGTCGGTGTCGATGCGCTCCAAGTCATTGGATGTCTCGGCGGTGGCAGGGCGTTTCGGCGGCGGGGGACACCGCCAGGCCGCAGGCTACTCGGCCGCCGGCTCAGCCGATGACGTCGTCCGTGCGTTGCAGGACGCTCTTGGCTGACGAACCCGTCACCGCGCGGCGGATCGCCGGACTGGCGTTACCCGCACTGGGAGTGCTTGCCGCCGAACCTCTTTACCTGCTGTTCGACCTCGCCGTCGTAGGTCGGCTCGGGGCGCTGAGTTTGGCGGGTCTGGCGATCGGCGGCTTGGTGATCTCACTGGTCGCCTCGCAAGGCACCTTCCTGTCCTATGGCACCACCGCACGATCGGCGCGTTTCTTCGGGGCAGGCGATCGCGCCGCCGCAGTCCGTGAAGGTGTGCAGGCCACCTGGCTCGCGGTGGGGCTCGGGGTGCTGATCGTGGCCCTTGTGCAGGTCTTCGCCGATCCGCTGGTCTCCGTGCTCGCCGACGGCGGCGCGCTGGCCGCCGAGACGCTGCCATGGCTGCGCATCGCCATCTGCGGGGCGCCGGCGCTGTTGATCTCGTTGGCAGGCAACGGCTGGATGCGCGGTGTGCAGGACACCGTGCGGCCCCTTCGCTATGTCGTCTTCGGTTTCGCCGTGTCGGCGCTGCTGTGTCCGCTGTTGGTGTACGGCTGGCTGGGATTGCCCCGGCTGGAGTTGGCCGGCTCGGCGATCGCGAATCTGGTCGGGCAATGGTTGGCGGCGTTGTTGTTCTGCCGGGCCCTGCTCGCCGAAAAGGTGCCGCTGGCAGCCGCGCCCGCCGTACTGGCTGCGCAGCTGCTGATGGGACGCGACCTGCTGGTGCGCTCACTGGCCTTCCAGGCCTGCTTCGTCTCCGCGGCCGCGGTGGCCGCCCGGTTCGGCGCCGCCTCGGTGGCTGCCCACCAGGTGGTGTTGCAACTGTGGAGTTTCCTTGCCCTGGTGCTGGATTCGCTGGCCATAGCCGCTCAGTCACTGGTCGGTGCCGCCCTGGGCGGTGGCCAGTTGAGCCACGCCAAGTCGGTTGCCACCCGCGTCACCATCTTTTCCACCGCGGCCGCCGCGATACTCGCGCTGATCTTCGCCGCCGGTTCCGAGGTGATCCCGCGGCTGTTCACCTCCGATGCGGCGGTCCTCGACCAGATCGGCGTGCCATGGTGGTTCCTGGTCGGCCAATTGATCGTCGCCGGAATCGTTTTCGCGCTGGATGGGGTGCTGCTGGGCGCCGGTGACGCCCGGTTCATGCGTAACGCGACGGTGTGCAGCGCGTTGGTCGGTTTCCTACCGCTGATCTGGTTGTCGTTGGCGTTCGGCTGGGGACTGGCCGGCATCTGGTCGGGCCTGTCCCTGTTCATGGTGCTGCGCCTGCTGTTCGTCGGCTGGCGCACCCTCTCGGGACGCTGGCTGGTGGCAGGCACCGGATAGTCCCCAGCTGAAGCCGGCCGTCAGGCTCCCAGCGTGCGCTGGATGTCACCCTTCATGGCGTTGAGCTGGCTGCCCCAGTAACCCCAGCCGTGGGTGCCGTTGGGCGGGAAGTTGAACGTGCCGTTGGTACCACCGGCCTTCTCGTACTGGGTCTGGAAGTTGCGGTTGCTGTCCAAGGTGATCGTTTCCAGCACCTGGCCGGCCACATCGCCACCACCGCCGAGCTCACCGGGACGACCGGTGCCGCAGTACACCCAGATGCGAGTGCCGTTGGCGACGAGCTTGCCGACGTTCACGGTCGGGTCGTTGCGCTGCCAGGCCGGTCCGCCGCCCAGACCCCACATGTTGATCGCGTTGAACCCGCCGGCGTCGGCCATGGCGAAGGTGACCAGCAGTGGCCACAGGCCCTGCGAGAGGTTCAGGTAGCCCGACAGCGAGGCGGCGTAGCTGAACTGACCGGGGTGGAAGGCTGCCAGGGTCAACGCGGCGCTACCCGACATCGACAGCCCGACAACGGCATTGCCGTTCGGCGAGATGCCCTTGTTGGCCGCCAGGTAGTTCGGCAGCTCGGAGGTCAGGAAGGTCTCCCACTGGTAGTTGTAGGTCTGGCCGTTGCCGACCGCGGGTCCCTGCCAGTTGGTGTAGAAGCTGGACATGCCACCCACCGGCATGACGACCGAGACTCCGGATTCGAAGAAGGTCTCGAAGGCCGCGGTCTCGATATCCCAGCCGCTGTTGTCGTCGCGGGCGCGCAGACCGTCGAGCAGGTACACCGCGCGCGGACCGCCCCCTTGGAAGCGCACCGGGATGTCGCGGCCCATCGCGGCCGAAGGAACCATCAGCGTCTCCACCGGTAGCCCGGGACGGGAGAATGCCGAGGCGGTGGTCGGTTGGACCACCCCGACGAGCAGGAGTGTGGCCATCAGGCCGACCACTACTCGGCGGGTCACTGTGTGCAGATTTTTCATGAGATCGATGCCGTCCTGTCGGGCGAGCCCCCCGCGGCGCGCAGGTACGAAGATGCGGTCCGGAACTGCGCTGGGCCGGACCGGTGTCATCGATTACGTCGTCCGCGAACGGCTTTTCGTTACGACGCCTTCGGTTCGCTGTCGGTGAACGCCCGGAAACACCACGGACGCCCGACGCATTCAGCGCCGGGCGTCCGAGGGTGCTCGATCAGTCCGCGGCGCCGGAGCTTCCCAGCAGGTAGCGGACCCGATTGGCCACCGTGATGAACTCTGGCCGTTCCATCGTCTCGGCGTAGTCCCGTTCGGCGGGTAGGTCGACGTCGATGGTCTCGATGATGCGGCCCGGCCGCGGGCTCATCACCACGACCCGGTTGGCCAGGTACACCGCCTCGGCCACCGAGTGCGTCACCAGTACGACGGTGGTTCCGGTTTCCCGCCAGATCCGGTGCAACTCGACATTCATCTTTTCCCGGGTCAGCGCGTCGAGTGCACCGAAGGGCTCGTCCATCAACAGCACCTCGGGTTGGTGCAGCAGCGCCCTGCACAGCGAAACACGTTGCTGCATACCGCCGGACAGCTCGTGGGGCAGGGCGTTCTCGAACCCGCTCAGCCCGGTCATCTCGATCAGGTAATCGCAGCGGGACTGTGCCTCCTTACGGGGCATGCCCCGCATCTCGGCCTGCAGCAGGATGTTCTTGCGGACCGAACGCCATTCCAGCAGGGCGGCCCGCTGGAAGACGTATCCGATATCGCGCTGTGGTCCCTTGACCTGCTTCCCGCGCAACCTGACATCACCGGAGGTGGCGGTGGTCAATCCGGCGACCACCTTGAGCAGGGTGGACTTGCCACAGCCCGACGGTCCGGCGATGGAGACGAACTCCCCGTGTGCGACCCGCAGATCGACATCATCGACGGCGGTGACGGTGGACCGTTTGGAGGAGAACGTGACGGTCAGGTTGTCGATGGAGATGGCGTCTGAGGTCACGGTGGTCCTCGGTGCGGTGATCGTTGCGGAGGTCATGATCGGGCTCTCCCTATTGTCCTGCGGTGGCGGGGACGAACGATGACGCCCAGTATTCGGCCGGGTCCTTGGCCGACTGCAGGAGACCGGCCTCGCTCAGGGTGGCGATGGTGGAGGTCCAGTCCTGTTCGGCATTGGTGCCGGGAACCTTGCCGGTGGTGGCCGGGGTGTTCAACAGCGGGATGGTCTCCTGCCACTGCTGCAGCAGTACCTGCTCCGGTGGCGTCTGCGGGTCGACACCGACCATGGCCTTGGCGGCGGCCTCGGGATCGTTCTTGGCCGACTCGTAGGATTCGCTGACCGCGTCCAACATCGACTGCACCAGTTCCGGATTGTCGGCGATGGTGGAGTTGTGGGTGATCAAACCGTTGCTGTAGAAGTTCAGCCCGGCGTCGGAGTAGCGGAAGTAGCGCATTTCGCGGCCGCTCTTGTTGGCGATGGTGGGGCCCTGGTCGTGGGCGAAGCCGATGAGCCCGTCGACGCGGCCGGCCATCAGGGCGGCCATCTTGCCCGCGGAGTCCAGGTTCTGCTCCTGTACCGCACCGGGTTCCAGGCCGACATCGGCGAGGTACATCGGGAACGTGGTGGTCGGGGCGTCACCTGCGGACACCGCGATGGTGCGTCCGGCGAGATCGGCCGGTTCCTCGATTCCGGAGTCGGCGAACACCTGGACCGCCGAGGGGGTGGTCTGCAGGAACACGCCGACGCTCTTGATGTCGACGCCTTGGTCGATATTGCTCAACACCGCGGCGGTATCGGACCAGCCGAAGTCGACCTGCTTACCGCCGACCGCCTGCGCGGTGCGGGTGGAGCCCTGGCCGGGATCGATGGTCAGGTCGATACCGTGCTTGGCGAAGATGCCCTCTTTCACGCCGAGGTAGAGGGGAGCGTGCTCGCCGTAGGGGTACCAGTTCAGCATCAGCGTGACCGGGGTGGTGCCCTCGCCACCGTCGGCGGCCGAGTTGTCCTGGCCCGCACCGCCGCCGCAGGCGGCGAGTGTGAGCATGGCGGTGGTGGCGGCGATCGCGCCGGCGGCGCGACGATTCAGCGAAAACATTCCGGTCTCCTGTTTCGGGGTGGGTGTCAGACGTCCGCGGTCGAGGCGGAGTTGGATGTACGGCGCGAGGCGTGCCAGGGGATGAGCAGCTTCTCGGCGATCTCGATGATGGCGAACAGCACGATCCCCAGGATGGACATGATGATCAGGGCCGAGAACAGCATGGCGGTGTCCAGGCTTCCGTTGGCCTGCAGGATCACATAGCCCAAACCTTCGTTGGCGCCGACGAATTCACCGACCACGGCGCCGGTGACCGCGAGGGTGGCGGCCACCTTCAGGCCGGACATCAACTGCGGCAGGGACGCGGGGAAGCGAACCTTCATGAAGGTCTTGAACCGGCTGGCACCCATGGTGGAGGTGAGTTCGAGGATCTCGGGATCCACCGAACGCAGACCGGCCAGCCCGGAGATCACGATGGGGAAGAAGGCCATCAGCACGGCGACCAGGATCTTGGGGGACGGGCCGAAGCCCAGCCACACGATGAACAGTGGGGCGATGGCGATCTTCGGGACCACCTGGGCGAACAGGATGAGCGGGTAGACGGTCTTCTCGAAGCTGGTCGAGTAGATCATCATGACCGCGACGAAGACGCCGACGACGGTGGCGATGAGGAAGCCGATGACGGTCTCCCAGGTGGTCACCCAGGTGTTGGCCGCGAGGTATGCCGCGTTCTGCTGGGTTGCGGCCCAGGTGTCGGCGGGCGAGGGAAGGATGTAGGGCGCAACGAGTTCGGCCTCGGTGACTGCCCACCAGCCGGCCAGCAGCGCGAGCACCAGCATGATCGGCCGCCAGGTGTTCGACAACGTGCGTCCCGGTGAGAATGATCGGCGAGCCCGTCGGGACCCGGTGCGCGATTGTGCCCGCGTGCCGATGTCCGGTGACTGGACGCGGGCCGATGCGGTTACCGCCATGGAATGTCCTCTAGTTCGCAGTGAACGGGATGAAACCCGTTGGGAATGCGCTTTCCGAAGCAATTCCGACAGTAACGTGACCTGGCGCACACTGTCAACCGAGCAGTGGTCCGCGCCTCGTGAGGCTGAGAATCAGCTCAGCTTCGTGCTGTCCCGCAGCACGATCCGACCGGGGATCCGCTCGCGCAGATCGTCGGCGCCGTCGTGGTTGCGCAACGCCAAATCGACTGCGCGCAAGCCGATTTCTTCGAGCGGAAGGATCACGGTGGTCAGGCTGGGGGTGTGGTCGCGCAGGGTGGGGATATCGTCGAAGCCGGCGATGCAGATATCGCGGGGAACGCTCAGTCCCAGCTCCCGCCACGCGGCGATCGCCCCGATTGCCATGACGTCGGTGACCGCGAACACGCAGACCGGCGGTGTCATTGCACCCGGTTTCAGATCCAGTGCGGCGGCCAGGCGGCGGGCGGCCGAATGGCCACCGTCGCGATCGAAGTCTCCGGATACCTCCACCAAGGGGGTCAGTCCGTGCCTGCCGAGCGCCTCGACGAATCCATTGCGCCGGTCGACCGAGGTTCGGATATTGCCCGGCCCGCCGATCACGGCGAACTGCCGGTGCCCGGCCGCAACCAGTGCGTCGGCCAATTCTGCTGAAGCGAAATGATTTTCGGGTTCGACGGCACCGCCGAAGGCCAGCGGCTGGCCGATTACCACGACCCGTCCGCCGTTGGCTCGGTAACGGCCGAACTCGGCCTCCAATTCACGGTCGAGGTCGCCGCTCTGGCGTGAGCCGGCCAGCACGATCGCATCGGCGCGGTGTGCGATGAACGTACTGACGGCCTCACGTTCGATATCGAAATCGCGGTCGGTGCCGGCCAGTAGTACCTGCTTGCGTGCGGCCCTGGCGGCGGCCTGTACTCCGCGAGCGATCGAGGAGAAGTAGGGGTCGGCAATGTCATGCACGATGAGGCCGAGCAGTCCGGTGGAAGCCCGCGCCAAGGCCTGGGCCTGGGCATTCGGCACGTAGCCCAGCTCTCGTGCGGCTGCCCGCACCCGGTCGGCAACGCCTTCCCCCGGAACGCGGCTCGACCCGTTGAGCACGCGCGACGCCGTCGCCTGTGAGACTCCCGCGCGTACCGCCACATCGTGCAGAGTGACCGCTGCCATGCCCGTTCTTCCCCTGTGTCGCCGACGTCCGGAGTTGACCGGAGAGTGTCGACAGCTTACCTTGGAAAGCGCATTCCGAAGTGCAGACGCCGCCGTCACTCGACCGATGAGTTCGGCCGCGGTGTCGGTCCGCACACCTTTCACCGTCTCTTCAGACAAGGAATCTGCACATGTCTTCAGCTGAATCATCAGGCCGCCGTACGGTGCGCATCGCCATGAACGGCGTCACCGGGCGGATGGGTTACCGGCAGCACCTGGTGCGTTCGATCCTGCCGCTGCGCGACACCGGACTGCTGCTCGACGACGGTAGCCGGGTGGCCATCGAGCCGATCCTGTTGGGCCGCAACGCCGACAAGCTCGCCGAGCTTGCCGCCGAGCACGGCATCGAGTCCTGGACCACCGACGTCGCCTCGGTGATCGCGGACCCGACGGTCGACGTCTATTTCGACGCGCAGGTGACCTCGCGCCGGATGGAGGCGCTCTCGACCGCGATCAAGGCGGGCAAGCATGTCTACACCGAGAAGCCCACCGCGGAAACCCTCACCGAGGCGATCGAACTGGCACGGATGGCCGAGAATGCCGGAGTGGTGGCCGGTGTCGTCCACGACAAGCTGTACCTGCCCGGACTGGTGAAACTGCGCAGGCTGATCGACGAGGGATTCTTCGGCCGCATCCTCTCGATGCGCGGCGAGTTCGGTTACTGGGTGTTCGAGGGTGACCACCAGCCCGCGCAGCGACCCAGCTGGAACTATCGCGCCGAGGACGGCGGCGGTATCACCGTCGATATGTTCTGCCACTGGAACTATGTGATGGAGGGTTTGCTCGGCACCGTGGAAGCCGTCACGGCGCGCACGGTGACCCACATCCCGACCCGTTGGGATGAGCAGGGCAAAGCCTATGCGGCCACCGCCGACGACGCCGCCTACGGCATCTTCGAGATCGAGGGCGGCGTGATCGCCCAGATCAATTCGTCCTGGGCGGTGCGGGTCCACCGCGACGAGCTGGTCGAGTTCCAGATCGACGGCACGCATGGTTCCGCGGTGGCGGGTCTGCGCCAATGCGTGGCCCAGCAGCGCGCGCACACCCCGAAGCCGGTGTGGAATCCCGACCTTCCGGTCACCGAGAAGTTCCGCGACCAGTGGCTGGAGGTCCCGGCCAACGCCGATCTGGACAATGGCTTCAAGCTGCAGTGGGAGGAGTACCTGCGCGACGTGTTGGCCGGCCGCCCGCACCGCTTCGGTCTGCTGTCGGCGGCCCGCGGTGTGCAGCTCGCCGAACTCGGTCTGCAGAGCTCGGCCGAGGGACGGCGCATGAGCGTGCCGGAGATCGTGCTGTGACCATGACCAGCGCCGGCGCCGGCGTGCTGCTCGACCTGCCGGAGCACGGATCCTACGAGCTCTCCCGTCCGGGGTCGTGGCGCAAACCCGACTTGCCGATCACCTCCCGGATCGCCTATGCCGCAGCCCATGTGGTGCCCGCCGCCGCGGCCGACTGCACCCCTGGTGCGCCGGCACAGCTGGACTGGGACGTCACCATGGCCTACCGACACGAGTTGTGGTCCTACGGGCTCGGTGTCGCCGAGGCCATGGACACCGCCCAGCGTGGGATGGGTCTGGACTGGGCCGCTACGCGGGAACTGATCGCCCGTAGCGGCCGCGAGGCCGCCGCGGTGGGTGGCCGGCTGGCGTGCGGCGCGGGCACCGATCAACTCGATCTCGCCGATGTTCCCGGCGGCGCAACCGGTTTGGCCGTCGTCACCGATGCCTACCGTGAACAGATCGACGTCGTCCGCAACGCTGGGGCCGAGGTGATCCTGATGGCATCACGAGCATTGGCCCAGGTGGCACAGTCACCCGCCGACTATCTCTCGGTGTACGGCACGCTGCTGGCCCAGGTCGACCGGCCGGTCATCCTGCACTGGCTGGGCGAGATGTTCGATCCGGCGCTGCGCGGATACTGGGGTGACACCGATATCGACGCCGCCACCGCCACCTTCCGGGAACTGCTGGGCACCCACGCCGACAAGATCGACGGGGTCAAGGTCTCGCTGCTCGACGCGGGCCACGAGGTGGCGCTGCGGCGCGCGCTGCCCGCCGGTGTCCGGCTCTACACCGGTGACGATTTCAACTACCCGGAACTCATCATCGGCGACGGGGCGAGCCATTCCGACGCGTTGTTGGGGATCTTCGCCGCCATCTACCCGGCCGCCTCCACGGCACTGCAGGAACTCGACGCAGGCAACACCGCGGTGGCCGAGGACATCCTGGAATCCACCCGCGCGTTGGGGCGGCACATCTTCGCCGCGCCGACCTATTACTACAAGACGGGGATTGCGTTCCTGTCCTGGCTCAACGGCCATCAGCCCGGTTTCACGATGGTCAACGGTCTGACCGCGGGCCGCTCGGTCCGGCATCTGTGCGAGTTGTTCGTGCTCGCCGATCGGGCCGGCCTGCTCGACGACCCGCACATGGCTGCCGATCGGATGCGGATGTACCTGACGTTGAACGGAGTCCGGTGATGAGCGATCCCTACGCCAGGCTGTCGCTGAACACCATGACCACCAAGTCCTGGACCCTGCGCGAGGCCGTCGAGGCGACCGCCGCGGCGGGATTGCCGGCCATCGGGCTGTGGCGCGATCGGGTCGCCGAGGCCGGTGTCGATGATGCGGCGAAGATCGTGCGCGATCACGGGCTCCGGGTGTCCAGTCTGTGCCGCGGCGGCTTCCTGACCGGTCTGCACGACGGCGACACGGCACTGGCGGACAACCGTCGGGCGATCGACGAGGCGGCCACCCTGGGCGCACCGGAATTGATAATGGTTGCCGGCGGTGTGCCGGACCGGGATCTACCGGGCGCCCGCGCCCGGCTCGCCGACCGAATCGCCGAACTGGTGCCCTATGCCGCACAACGGGATGTCCGGCTTGCCCTGGAGCCGCTGCATCCGATGTTCTGCGCCGACCGCGCCGTGATCTCGACCCTCGGACAGGCCCTGGAGCTGGCGGCACCGCACCCTGCCGAGTCGGTGGGCGTCGTCGTGGACACCTTTCACATCTGGTGGGATCCCGAACTCGCGCAACGGGTTGCCGACGCCGGTGCCGCGGGCCGTATCAGCTCCTATCAGATCTGTGACTGGTTGGTGCCGATGGCCGCGGATCCGCTGGTCTCGCGAGGGATGATGGGCGACGGTGTCATCGACTTCGGAGCCATCACCGCGATGGTGGCCGCGGCCGGATATGCCGGGGACGTCGAGGTGGAGATCTTCAACGAGGCGGTGTGGGCCACCGAAGGCCACACGGTGCTGGAGACGATGAAGAGCCGCTATCGGGATATGGTGCTGCCCGCGCTGTGAAGATTCTCATCGCACCGGACTCGTTCAAGGGCACCGCGACGGCGATGGAGGTTGCCGAGGCGCTGGCCGCCGGTTGGAAGGCATTGCGAGGCAACGACGATATCGTCGTCCTGCCGCAGGCCGACGGCGGTGAGGGCACCTTGAGCGCCATAGCCGCATCGGCACCCTGGCAATGGCACGAGACCGTCGTGGACGGCCCCGATGGCCGTGCGGTGCCGGCCCGGTGGCTGCTCGACACCAGCGCCGGCCAGCACCGGGCGGTCGTGGAGCTCGCCGAGGCCTCCGGTATCGCGCTGATGTCCAGGCTGGACCCCTGGCGGGCCGACAGCCGCGGGCTCGGCCAGCTGATCGACGCCGCGCTACGCGCCGGTGCCTGGTCGGTCCAGGTCGGGCTCGGTGGCTCGGCGAGCACCGACGGTGGCGCCGGCGCGTTGATGGCGCTGGGGCTCAAGGCCTTCGACCGGCACGGCCGCCCGATCGGTGCGGGTGCATCCGGGCTGCGTGATGTCGATCGGATCGAGGTGGACGGGCTGGCGCCGCTGCCGCCGGGTGGGGTCGAGATATTGGTCGACACCGCGGCACCGCTGGCCGGTCCGCAGGGCGCGGCGGCGGTGTTCGGTCCACAGAAGGGTGTCGCACCCGCCGATATCGCGCTGTTCGACGACGGGCTGCTGCGCTGGTCCCGTGCGCTGCGAGCGGCCGGTCTGCACGCCGATCCGGACAGCCCCGGCGCCGGGGCGGCCGGCGGAGCGGGTTTCGGATTGCTGGCCTGGGGTGCGGCGGCGGCCTCGGGATCCGACCGCATCGCCACCGTCACCGGCCTCGATGCCCAACTGCCACGGGCGGATCTGCTCATCACCGGGGAGGGCCGATTCGACGGCACCTCCTGGACGGGCAAGGTGGTCGGCCATCTGCTCACCGCGGCCGACCATGCCGGGGTGCCCGCGCTGGTGGTGGCCGGTCAGGTCGCCGCCGCGGCGGACGTGTCCACCCTGTCGCTGACGGAACTGGCCGGCTCGGCGGATGCGGCGATGGCCGATCCACGGCGCTGGCTGCACGCCGCCGGATCGGCCGCCGCGGGGCTATTCGCGCAGGGTCAGTAACCCGACCCGGCTTCGCCGGAGGTCAGCAGCGCCCGCGACCCGGACACCCCGAGGCGGGTGGCACCGGCGGCGACCATCTCGAGGGCCTGCTCCAGGGTCCGGACCCCGCCGGAGGCCTTCACCTGCAGCCCAGCTCCGGACACGGTGCGGTGCATCAACTCCACGGCGTGCACGCTGGCCCCGCCGGTCGGGTGGAATCCGGTAGAGGTCTTGACGAAATCGGCGCCGGCGGCGACCGCGGCCCGGCACACCCCGACGATCTCGTCATCGGTCAGCGCCGCCGATTCGATGATCACCTTGAGCACTGTCGGGACGGGCGCGGCGGCGCGCACGGCGGCGATATCGGACTGGACGGCGGCGAAGTCACCCGCCTTCGCGGCACCGACGTCGATCACCATGTCGATCTCGTCGGCACCCTTGCCGACGGCCTCGGCGGCCTCGGCGGCCTTCACCGACGAGGAGTGCTTACCGCTCGGGAAGCCGCACACCACCGCGACTTTGAGCTTTTCGGGCACGGTGATCGGCAGCATCGACGGTGACACGCAGACCGAGTAGGTGCCCAGCTCGGCGGCCTCGGCGACCAGTGCGGCGACGTCGGCGGCGGTGGCCTCCGGCTTGAGCAGCGTGTGGTCGATCATCGCGGCGATATCGGCGACGGTGGGTGCGGTGGGGATGCTCATGTGTGCTTCTGTCTTTCCTTCTGACGGGGTGGGAGAAATCAGGCGGCGCTCTTGGACTGGCGGTCCAACAAGTAGTTCATGATCAGCGCCGCGATCAGGATCAGGCCGGTGACCAGCATCTGGAAGAACGAGCTCAGTCCCAGCAGGTTGAACAGGTTACGCAGCACCGACAGCAACAGTACGGCGATGAAGGTGCCCAGCACCCCGCCCTTGCCGCCGAACAGGCTGGTGCCGCCGAGCACGACCGCGGCGATCGCGTCGAGTTCCAGGCCGGCGTTGGCCGTCGGCTGGCCGATGGTCAGCCGGGCGGTGAGCAGGACTCCGGTCAGGGCGGCCAGCCCACCGCTGATCACATAGGCCATGGTGGTGATCCGTTGCACGGGCAGACCCGACAGCCGGGCCGCTTGGGCGTTGCTGCCCACGGCATAGATGTGTTCGCCGAAGGTGGTGCGCCGCAGCACGAGTCCCACGATGATCGTGGTCGCCACGAAGATGATGCCGACGACCGGGACGCCGGCGATCGACCCGGCGCCGAGAAAGCGCAGACCCATCGGGATCTCCGCGGTGGTCGGGGTGCCGTTGGTGGTCAGATAGGTCAGGCCGCGGATGCTCTGCATACCGGCGAGGGTGACCATGAAGGCAGGCAGCACCAGATACGCACTCAGGCCGCCCATCACGCCGCCGAGCACCAGTCCGGAGGCGATCGCGAGCGCCATCGCCAGCGGCCAGGCCAGACCGAGGCCGATGAAGATGGCGACCAGCATTCCCGACAGCGCGGCGACGCTGCCGACCGACAGGTCGATACCCGAGGTGAGGATCACCACCGTCATCCCGATCGCGACGATGCCGGTCAGGCTGGATTGCTGCAGCAGGTTGGCCATGTTTCCGGTGGTGAGGAACTGTGGTGCGGACACCGAGGCCACCACGAACAACGCGATGAAGATGAACAGCAGGTTGAACCGCATGAAGACGGCGCGGCGGCTCGATTTCGTTGCGCCGGCGGCCGAGTCGGCGGGCCGATCGATCAGGTCAGTCATTGTCAGTCTTCGTTCTTCCGGTGACGATGCAGCGGGCGATATCCGCTGTGGGGGTGGTGGCGGGCTCGAACTGCGCGATGTTGCGGCCCTCGTGCAGGACCCAGATGCGGTGGCAGTTCTCGGTGAGCTCGCTGAGTTCGCTCGATGCCATCACGACACCGACGCCCGTCTCGGCCAGTGCCTGGACCTGTTCGAACAGGTCGGCCTTGGCGCCGATATCCAAACCGCGGGTCGGCTCGTCGAGCAGCAGTAGATCGATGCCGCGGGCAATCCACTTGGCCAGCACCACTTTCTGCTGATTGCCGCCGGACAGTTGCCCGACGGGCTGCTCGACGCTGGCGAACTTCACACCGAGGCGCTCCAACGGCGGGCCGCACACGTCGCGGGCCTTGGCCAGCGGGTTGATCCGCCGCGGCGGCAACGCGGCGATGGCGGCGTTGCGCAGGATCGACTGTTCCAGGAAAAGGCCCTGCCTTTTGCGGTCCTCGGGAACCAGTCCGATACCGCAGCCGACCGCCGAACGCGGTGTCAGCGAGGTGATGTGCCCGTCCTTGAACGTCATGTCCAGCGCGGCCTTGCGGTCACCGAAGATGGTGGCCAGCAGGGTGGATCGGCCGGCGCCGCCGAGACCCGCGAGGCCGACGATCTCGCCACGGCCGACGGTGACATCGCGGATGTCGATGACACCGTCGATGGTGGCCCTACGCACGTTCAGCAGGGGAGCGCCGGAAAGGGCGCGAGGTTGCCGTGGCGGACGCGCCTGCACGGTTCGGCCGATCATGGCCTCCACCAACTCCTCCTTGGTCACCGAGGCGATATCGAAGACGCCGACCGTGGTGCCGTCGCGCATCACGGTGGCGCGGTCGCCGATGGCCTTGATCTCGTCGAGCCGGTGGGAGATGTAGATGACCGATTTGCCCTCGGCGGTCAGTTCGCGGATCACGGTGAAGACGGCCGCGAGGTCATGATCGGTCAGGGTGGCGCTGGGCTCGTCCATGATCACGATGCGGGCATCGGTGGTGAGCGCCTTGGCGATCGCGGTGAGCTGTTGATCCGACACCGACAGTTCGCCGACGACGGCGGTCGGCGCGAACCTGCCGCCGACCCGGGCGATTGCCGCTGCCGCCCGGCGGTCGCGAGCCCTGCGGTGGACGAACGGGCCGCGCCGCGGCTCGTGTCCGAGAAACAGGTTCTGCGACACCGTCATATCCGGCACCAGGTCCAGTTCCTGATAAATGGTGTTGATCCCGGCACGCACACCGTCGATGGGGGAGCTGAACCTCACCGCCTCCCCGCTCAGGGTGATCGTTCCCGAATCCGGTGTATACGAGCCCGACAGGATCTTCATCATCGTGGACTTGCCCGCGCCGTTCTCGCCGAGCAGGCAGTGCACCTCGCCCTCGGCCACCTCCAGGCTGGCGCCGGCACAGGCCTTCGTGCCAGGGAACGACTTGACGATCCCGACCATGCTGAGCGCGGTGGGTCGGTCCACACGTGTCCGCCGGGACCCCGCGGCGGCCGACGGCGGGGTGGAGTCCAGATCGGTCATGCCATTCCTCCAGCCTTGGCGGTCTGCTCCAGAACTGCGGTCGCGGTGGGTTCGTCGGTGATCAGCACCGAACACAGCCCGCTGCGCAAGGCCGCCCCGACCATCGGGACCTTGGCGGGCCCCGCGGCGACGGCGATCGCACAGTTGGCGTTGCGGACATCGTCGAGCCCTAGGCCGACGGTCCTGCTGTCGATACCGGGATGGGCTATCTGCCCGTCGGCGGTGAGGAAGTGGGCCAGCACGTCACCACACGCCCCGGCCGCGTCGAGTTCGCGCAACTCGGCGGGGGTGACCGCGCCGGATTCGACGAGCACCGAGGTCGGTCCGGACGCTCCAAGCGAGAACAGCAGCGCATCGGCCTGCCGGGCACCGTTGAGCACGTCGACGACAAAACCCTCGGCGTACAACGCATCCCGGGTTTCGATCCGCTCGACGATGGCAGGTACCGGCAACAGAGTGGCCCGCCCGTTGCCGCTGTGCGCGATGCTGGTGGCGATATTGGCCGCCGTGGTGGGCCGCACCGAACGGCTGACCCCGCCGTTGGCCTGGATGACCTCGATATTGCTGGTCCAGCCGGCCGGCAACACCGCCGCCACATGCTGCAGGGTGTTACCCCAGGAGACCGCGAGCGTGGCGATCGACTGCGCGTTGGCCTTGAGGTAACCCGCTGCGGCGGCGGCGATGTGGTCGTCCGAGCCGGGGCGTTCCGGGCCGGGCACGACGATGCACTCACGCAGTCCGAACTCGCCGCGCATGCGCACCTCGAGGTGGGTGCGCCGGGCCTGCGGATGCACGATCTTGATCTGCACGATGCCGACCTCGCGAGCTTCGTCGAGCAGTCGGCCCACCTTCCAGCGGGTGAGGTGCAGCTCCCGGCCGATGTCCTCCTGGGTTCGGCCCTGCTCGTAGTAGCTCTGCGCGACGTGCAGCATCAACTGGGTGTGGCTGGGTCCACTGGCTTTGGGTTCGGTCGGGCGCGCCATCAGGAACCCACCCGATCCGCGGTGGCGACGGTGCGCGCGGTCAGCGCATCGGCGCTGTCGCGCATGAACGGCGCCATGATCTCGGTGAGCCGCTGGTACTCACCGAAGGTGTTCTGATACAACGCAATCCGTGCAGGATCGGGCTCGAGTATCCGCACCGTCGGGGCGAACAGCGCCGATCCCTCGTCGAGCGATCCGGTGACCCCGGCGGCGGTCGCGGCGATCACCGCGCAGGCACGCAGGGTGAGGTTCTCGCCGACCACCAGTTCGGCGGGGCGGCCGAGGACGTCGACGGTCACCTGCTGCCACAACGTATTGCGTTCGATACCGCCGGAGAACACCAGCCGCTCGCATGACACCCCGGCGCGCTCGAAGGAGTCGACGACGCTGCGGGTGCCGCAGGCGACCGCTTCGACCATCGCCCGGTAGAGCTCGGCCTTGGTGGTTCCCAGGGACAGACCGACCACGGTCCCGCGCAACCGTGGTTCGCGGTAGGGCGTGCGGTTGCCCATGAAGTAGTCCAGTGCGTGCAGCCCGTGAGTGGCCGGGTCGACCGCGGCCGCCTCGTCGATCAATGCCGGAAGGTCCTGGCGGGCAACGCCCATGATGGACTCGCCTGCCCATTTGAGCACTGAACCGCTGGCGACCTGCCCGCCCTCGACGAGCCACTTGTCCTGGTGCAGTGCGCGCGGGTAGGGGCCCCAGATCTCGCGGGTGTCGGTCGGCTCGTCGACCTCGGCGATGATCGCCGACGAGGTCCCCGAGACAAGGGAGACCAGCCCGTGCAGTTCGGCACCGCAGGCCAGCAGCGAGACGTGCGCGTCGATGCCGCCGACGGCGACCACCGGGCTGCCGGTGATCCCGAGATCGGCGGCAGCGGCCGGGTGTAGCGCTCCGGCGACACCGCCGACGGCGACGATGCGGTCGGGAAGTTTGGCCGTCAGATCCGGTACGCCGAGGGCCCGGTACAATTCGTCGGGGAAGCGCCCGGCGAGGGTGTCGTAGTTGTATTTGCATACGGCGTTCATCTGCGAGCCGACCCATTCGCCGGTGAGCCGGAAGGTGACGTAGTCGACGGCCTCGACGATGCGCGCCGCCGACCGGTAGATGTCCGGTTCGTGGGTGTGCAGCCACATCGCCTTGGGCACCAGCCATTCCGAGGCATCCGAGCCACCTGACCATTTCAGGATGGGATGCTCGTCGACGAGTTCGGCGGTGAGTGCGGACTCGGCGCCGCTTCGGCAATCCATCCACAGGATGGCGGGTCGCAGCGGCTCGCCTGCGCCGTCGAGTACCGCGACGGTCGAGGCCGTGGTGGACGCGGCGATCGCCACCACCGCACCCGCGCCGCGACATGCTTGGCCGTCCAACAACTCGCGGCTGGCGGCAGTGAGCGCCGCCCACCAGTCGCGAGGGTCCTGTTCGGCCCAGCCCGGTCGCGGAAACCGGGTGCCATACGGTCGGTGCGCGGTGCCCAGCACCCGACCGTCCTCGGTGAACGCGCCGACCCGGGCACCCTCGGTGCCCAGGTCGATCGACAGCAGAATCCCCATGATCAGTCCTCGTTGGGCAGGAACAGAACCTTCGAGGAGAAGATCGAGCGCTCACCGAGTTGATGCATCGTCTGCGGAAGCGCCGACAGTGGCAGCTCGTGAGTGATCATGAACTCCCACTCGAGTTGGCCGGTCGACATCATCTTCGCCGATGTGCGCCATTCGTCGCCGGGGAACGGCGCGGAGAAGGAGTTCCACGACCCGTGCAGGGTGGCCTCCAGGCGCATGAACTGATTGAAGGTCTCCTTGGCCAGCGGTACCGGTGCGTGGGGGATGCCGATGAACACGGCGTGGCCGTGCGGACCGGTCAGATTGGCCGCCATGTCGGCGGTCGCCGGCACGCCCGCCGATTCCAGCACGATGTCGAACCCGCGCCCGCCGAGCGCTTTTGCCTCCTCGACACCCTGGACGGCGTGGTCGGCACCGGCCTGGCGGGCCATCGCCGCCTTCTCCTCGCTGAGGTCGACCGCAACGACCTCGGTGGCACCGTGCAGTCGTGCCCACTGGACTCCGAACAGGCCGATGGGGCCGGCACCGATCACCAGCACCCGGTGCCCGGCCCGCAGGCCGGTTTTCCACAGACCGTGCAGGGCGATGGCTGCCGGGTCCAGCATGGCGGCGGCCCGCGGGTCGATACCGGCGGGCAGCTTGAGCAGGTTGCCCACCGGAGATACCGCGTACTGCGCGTACGCACCATCGCAGCGACTGCCGAAGTAGTCGTAGTTCTCGCACAGTCCGAACGCGCCCTTGAGGCAGAAATCGCAGCTGCGGCACGGGATCAGCGGCGGCACCGACACCAGTTCACCCAGTTCGAACCCGGTCACGCCCTCACCGAGTTCGACCACCCAGCCGGAGAATTCGTGGCCGCAGATGATCGGCATGATGTAGCCGCCGTTGCGCAGCATCCGGGGGATGTCGGAACCGCAGACACCGCACGCGGCGATCTTCAGCAGTACCTGGCCGGGTCCTGGCCGGGGCGTCGTGACCTCCTCGACCCTGATATCGCCGGGGGCGTGCATGACGGCAGCCGTCATCGTCTGCGGGATGTTCTGCTCGGGCGTGAGGTCGCGCGCCGGTGCTTCGGTTGTCATGACTTCTCTCTCTTGATCGTTCGCGATTCGAAGGCGTGTCGGTGTCAGGCCGGCGGCTGCGGTGCCTTGGCGAAGGTGGTGTCACCGAGCAGCGATGCGGCGTTGGACTTGTCCACCAGACCCGTTCCGGCGTCGATGAACTCGTCGACCGTCTCGCCGCGGGCCACCTTCACGGCGGTCTGCACGGCCAGTGCGCCCTCGGCATTGGGGTCGTTGAGCGCGGTGGCGACGTATTCGTCGCCGTCGGCGATGGCCCGGACGGCCTCCATCAGGCCGTCGACGCCGAACACCTTGACGTCGGCACGGTTGTTCTCGGCGAGCACCTGCAGGGCGCCGAGGGCCATATCGTCGTTCTGCGCATAGACGGCTTTGAGGTCGGGGTGGGCTTGCAGCAGATCCTGCATGGCGGTGACGGCATTGGCGCGGATGTAGTCGCTGTAGGGGCCGGGGATCACGGTGATGTTGGGCTGCGCGGAGACGGCGGCGGCGAATCCTTCGTGCCGGTCGCGGGCCACCGCGCCGCCGGCATCGCCCTGGATTTCGATGATCTTGCCGCCGGCCGGGCCGAGTGCGGACACCGCGGCCTCGCCGACGATCTGGCCCATGGCCTTGTTGTCGCGGCCGACGAAGGCCGCCGCACCGGATTCCACGGGTCGGTCGACGGTGACGACCTTGATGCCTGCCGCGTCGGCGGCAGCCAGCGATGGTGCGATGCCCTTGGGGTCGACCGGGTTGATCACCAGCACGTTGATGCCACGGGTGATGAGGTCCTGCACGTCGTTGTTTTGCTTGGTCACGTCGCCGTTGGCGTCGGCGAAGTAGAACTCGTTGCCGTCGCCCTCGGCGGTTTGGCGGGCGGCGTCGGAGAGCGCCACATAGAACGGGCTCTGTTGGGTGGCCTGGCTGAAGCCGATGACAACGGTGCCGTCGGTGGTGGCGCTGTTGGTGGCGGATCCGTTCTCGCCGGGCATCGAGCACGCGGTGGTGCCGATCGCCAGTGCGGCCGAGATCGCGAATCCGGTGACGACCTTTGCGAACCTCATTGCAACTCCTTACGTGCGCTTCGGCGTCGAAGCGCGTGACGTCCATCACCGTAGGAATTACCGTGAGGTTACGTCAACGTATGCGCATATCTTTGCTCATATGAGCAAAGCGAGGTGGTGCAGGTCGCCGGTGTGCGGCTACACCTGGGTGCGTCCGCGCTCGATGACCGAACTACGACTGGCGGCGATGTCATCGCCGGTGGCGGTGGCCATCCACGCCCGCGCCGCCTCGGCCTCGATCCACAGCCCGGCCTGGGTCTGTTCGGCATCGATGCGGTGGTAGGACTCCAGCAGCGCGCGTACGGCCTTCTGGTTGTTGCCGACGATGGTCGCCGCGATCCGCCGGGCGGTGGGCAGCAACTCGTCGTGCGGCACCACCTCGGTGACCAGCCCGGCGCGCAGCGCATCCTGCGCCGAGAGGTAGTCACCGGTCAGGCTCATCCGCCGGGCCATGCCGACGCCGACCTTCTGCGGCAGCCGCACCGAAAGTCCCCAGGTCGGCAACAGGCCGACGCGGGCGTGGGTGTCGGCGAATTTGGCCCGCTCCGAGGCGATCAGCACATCGCAGTACAGCGCCATCTCCAGGCCGCCGGTGACTGCCGCGCCGTTGATCGCGCCGATCACGGGCTTGCGCATCGGCGGCCACTTCGGGGAGATATCCGGCAGTTCGGTGGTGTCGCCGAGTTCCTTGAGGTCCAGTCCCGCGCAGAACACCGGGTCGGCACCGGTCAGAATCACCACATCCACGTCATCATCGGCCTCGGCGTCCCGCAGGGCGGCGATGAACTCCCCGCGCAACCGCGCCGAGAGTGCATTGCGCGCCTGTGGGCGGTTGAAGGTCAGGGTGCGGACCCGGTCGGTGGTGTCGATCAGCAGGACTGGCGAGTCGGTCATTCGCCCACCGTATCGACCTCTGTCACGGCCACGCGGGCGGGCCTATCGTGGACTCATGTGCCGAAACATCACCGAGTTGCGCGGGCTGGAACCGGCGGCGACCCCCGAGGAGATCGAGGCCGCCGCGCGTCAGTACATCCGCAAGATCAGCGGGGTCACCCGCCCGACCGTGGCCAATGCCGATGCGTTCGAGGCGGCCGTCGCCGAGGTCACCGCCACCACCGAACGTCTGCTCGCGCAGTTGCCGCCACGACGGCAGCCGCCGAAAACCGTGCCGCCGCTGCGCCGCCCCGAGGTGCGGGCCCGGCTCGGTCTGTGAGTACACCGGCGCTCAAGGAGTGGGGCGCGGCGGTGCACGCCCTGCTCGACGGGCGGCAGACCGTGCTGCTGCGCAAGGGCGGCATCCACGAAAAGCGGTTCGAGGTCAGCTCCGAGGAATTCCTGTTGTTCCCCACGGTCGCGCACTCGCACGCCGAGCGGGTGCGTCCCGAACACCGCGACACGCTGTCCGGCTCGGCGGACAGCACCGATGATGCGGTGCTGCTGCGGGCCGGGGCGAAAGTGGTGGCCGCGGTCGAGGTCAACCGTCCTGACCGGATCGAGGACATCTTCGATCTGCACATCTGGACCGCGGAGTCCGTGCGTGCCGACCGGCTGGACTTCCGTCCGCGGCACCGACTGACGGTATTGGTGGTCCAGGCCCGTGCGCTCGTGGACCCCGTGCGCCTGGAGCGCACCCCGCAGTACCGGGGATGCGCCAGTTGGGTGACCCTGCCGGTCTCCGAAAGCCGTTACGCCGCACCGGTTCACGATCTCCGCACACTGGCAGCCATCGGCGCCCGCGTGCGCGACTCAGTGGGTTGACGGCGGCTGGCTGTCGGCGGGCAGGACCACCCGGGTCTCCTCGCCGAAGACCACGGTGTGTGTGGCCGGCCGCATCGCGGTACCCGACACCGCCGGATCACCGGTGCCCAGATTGCGGGCGTAGCGTGGATGCGACCCGCCGGCCACCAGCAGCCGGATCCGAGATCCCGCGGCGAACCGGTGCGCGACCGCGTCCAGGTCGATGCGGATCGGTTCTGATACGGAATCGCTTGTGTACCTCCGGAATCCGTCACTGACATTGCGGGACCGGCCCTTGGCGTCGACCTCGCTGATCCGCACGAACACATCGTGGTGTGGATTGTCGGCGCGGTGGGTGAGTTCGACGACGGGACTACCGACGACATAGAGGTCCGCCGGCAGCGGCTCGCCGGTGAACGCGAGCACATCGGCCCGATCTGCCAGCGCGGAGTCGTCTCGATAACCGCCGTCGGGGGACAGCAACCGGCCGCCGACGGTGGGGGTCGGGTCGGCAGGCTGATAGGTGAACATCAGGTGCCCGCCTGCCGGGGTGCCGGCCAGGGCGCCGTCGGCGCGCGGGTACAGCGTGTGGTGCGCTGTGGCCGGCGGCCAATCGTCCAGCTCGACCCACCCGTCGCCGGCGGCCTGATGTATGTGGATGCGCACCGGATGGCGCCGCGTCGACGGCGCGCCGCCCAGGTGCGTGCCCAGCCAGTCCAGCGTCTCGCGTAGGACGGTGGCACCGCCGCGGGTCATCACCTGGGTGTGGGTCCACGATCCGACGGTCAGGGCCGTCTCGACGCCTCGGTCGCGCAGCCGTCGATACTGGGCCAGCGTCTGGTCGAGGAACAGGTCCTGCCATCCGCCGAGCAACAGCACCGGCACCTCCGTGCGGTCCAGGGCCGCGCCGGCGGCCAGGCGTTGCCAATGCTCGGGATCGTCCTGCGGAGGCCGCAACCAGGATTCGTACCACGGCGCACCCTCGCCGAGCAGTGCGCGTCCGCCGGTGCCCAGCGGCAGATCCCGTGCCGCGGCCAGGACCCGCCGCCCCGCGGTCGCCTGGCGCGCCAGCGCCCGCGCCAGGCCTGGTTCCTCCTGATGGGAGACCATATCGCTCCAGCCGAGGAAGTCGTTGAGCGAGAACGCGCCGGTGCCCCAGGATGATTCGGCGAAATCGTGCGGACCGACGGTGATGATCGCCGCGGCCAGGTCAGCGGGCGGCTCGACCAGCAGCGCCCACTGGGTGAAGCCCAGGTAGGACAGCCCGACGGTGGCGAAGGTGCCGGTGAACCAGGGCTGGTCCCGCAGCCAGGCCACCGTGTCGGCACCGTCGGCGACCTCGTTGGCCATCGGCGTGAACTCGCCGCCGGAACCGAACGTGCCCCGCACGCTCTGGAAGACGACGTGATACCCGCGGCTGGCGTAGACGCTGCCGAACGACAAGGTGAACGGGAAACGCCTGCCATACGGCGCCCGGACCAGCAGGGTGCCCGCCGGGGTCGTCGTCAGCGGTTCGTAGTGGTCGGCCAGGAGTTCCACGCCATCGCGCATCGGCACCCGGAGGCGCTTGTGCACGACGAAGTCGGTGCTGGGCGAAGGGACATTCACTACCCGGCTCAAGGCCTGCCGGGCGTGACGGGACAGTCGTGAGCTCACCTAACGAACACTACGTGGGCTCAGAAGCGGCGTCAGAACTTGTAGTACGGCACCAGTTCGTTGGCGCGCTGCAAATTGACCTGCAGACAGTCCGGCCGATCCGGGGAATGGATGGGGGAGTAGAACACCGACTGCTGCAGCACGCCGTAGCTGGTCTTGAAGGCGATCATGCAGGTCACCCACCATCGATCGTTCCAGTCCGTCGGCTTCATGATCCAGAACTGGGCGGCCCGATGCCCGGCGATGTCGAGTTCGACCGCGTCGGGGGGCAGCGTCGCCTCGTAGGTGCGCCACACGAACGCCTCGATGGCCATCTGATAGTTGCCGGCGTCGTATTTGCAGCGCAGCCCGTCCTCGGGCGTCGGCGGCGTGAGGGCCAGGCCGATGCGCTGCACCACGTCGATAGGGATGTCCTCGCACGGGTCGAACGGCCGCGGGTCGGTCGTCTCGATGACCGGCCATTTGATCGTGGTCGACACGTTGGTCATGGGCAGGTCGTCGACGCTCACCGTGACCGGCGTGCCGGCCGGGTTGGTCTGCCACACGACGATCACCGCCGCGACGAGCGCACTCAACGCCGATAGCAGGCGCAGCTTGGCACCCATCGAACCCCCATACATCGTCATCCGACCCGAGGGTCCGCACGAACCCTGCCGGGAGTCTAAACGAGAACAGGTTCTAGTTGCCCGGGTTCGGGCATCTCGGGGGCGTCCGTGCCCGGCAAGTACGCTGGACCGCTGTGTCCTCGCCTGTTTCGAAGCCGTCCCGGGAACAACGACGACCGGTGTTGTGGGCGATCAGTGACCTGCATACCGGGCACACCGGCAACAAGCCGGTGACCGAGTCTCTGTATCCGTCCAGTCCCGATGACTGGCTGATCGTCGCCGGGGACGTCGGTGAACGCACCGACGAGATTCGCTGGGCGCTGGACCTGCTGCGTAAGCGGTTCGCCAAGGTCATCTGGGTGCCGGGTAACCACGAACTGTGGACCACCACCCGCGACCCCATGCAGATCTTCGGTCGCGCCCGCTACGACTACCTCGTCGACATGTGCGACCAGATGGGGATCGTCACGCCCGAGCATCCGTTCCCGGTGTGGAATGAGCAGGGCGGCCCGGCCACGATCGTGCCGATGTTCCTGCTCTACGACTATTCGTTCCTGCCCGAGGGCACTGGCACCAAGGCCGAGGGGCTCGCGCTGGCCAAGGAGCGCAATATCGTCGGCACCGACGAGTACCTGCTCTCGGCCGAGCCCTACGCCACGCGCGATGCGTGGTGCCGCGACCGGGTGGCCTACACCCGCAAGCGATTGGAGGAGCTCGACTGGATGACGCCGACCGTGCTGGTGAACCACTTCCCGATGGTGCGCGAGCCGTGCGATGCGCTGTTCTACCCCGAGTTCGCGCTGTGGTGTGGGACCACCGCAACCCGGGATTGGCACACCCGTTACAACGCCATCTGTTCGGTGTACGGCCATCTGCACATCCCGCGCAC
Source organism: Mycolicibacterium neoaurum VKM Ac-1815D (assembly GCF_000317305.3). Next base: position 2,435,693 of record NC_023036.2, read on the forward strand.
CACCTGGTATGACGACGTGCGATTCGAAGAGGTGTCGGTCGGATATCCCCGAGAATGGCGCCGCCGCAAGCCATATCGCTGGCTGCGTCAGATCCTGCCGGACCCCAAGTATCCGCCCGGCTACCTCAACGACTTCGGCGGCCATTTCGAGATCACCGACGAGATGCGGGAGAACGCACAGAAAATGCAGGACCGGATCGCCTCGCGCAGGAGCAAGTAGATGCTGCTGCCCGCCGTCGTCCCCGAGATGGTCTCGACCGCCGAGATGTACCACGATCCGCCGGATCTGACACCGCTGCCCGAGGAGGCGCCCCTGGTGGCGCGGTCGGTTGCCAAGCGGCGCAACGAATTCGTCACCGTGCGTCACTGTGCGCGGATCGCGCTCGGCGAGATCGGCGTGCCGCCGGTGCCGATCCTCAAGGGTGACAAGGGTGAACCGTGCTGGCCCGACGGGGTGGTCGGCAGCCTCACCCATTGCGATGGCTTCCGCGGCGCCGTGGTGGGCAGGCAGGGGCAGGTGCGGTCGGTCGGCATCGATGCCGAGCCGCATGGAGAGCTGCCCAAGGGCGTGCTCGACGCCATCAGTCTTCCGGTCGAGCGCCACCAGATCTCCGCGCTCCCCGCAGAGTTGCACTGGGATCGAATTTTGTTCTGCGCCAAGGAGGCCACCTATAAGGCGTGGTATCCGCTGACGCACCGATGGCTGGGATTCGAGGACGCCCACATCACCTTCACCGTCGACGGCACCGGCACGGCCGGCACGTTCCGGTCGACCATCCTGATCGACCCCGCCGCCGAGCACGGCCCGCCGCTGAGCGCGCTGGACGGTCGGTGGTCGGTGGCCGGTGGGATCGCGCTGACGGCGATCACGCTGTGAGCAAGCCCGTTCCGGCTCCGGGCCTGGTGATCGTCGACAAGCCCGCCGGAATGACCAGCCATGACGTCGTCGGGCGCTGCCGACGGCTGTTCGGCACCCGCAAGGTGGGCCACGCCGGCACGCTGGATCCGATGGCCACCGGGGTGCTGGTCATCGGTATCGAGCGCGCCACCAAACTGCTCGGGCTGATCACCGGCACGGACAAGTCCTACGTTGCCACCATCCGCCTCGGGCAGACCACCTCCACCGAGGACGCCGAGGGCGAGGTGCTGCAGACGGTGCCCGCCGAGCATGTCACCGACGCGCAGATCGAGGAGGCGCTCGCGCGGCTGCGGGGTGATATCGCGCAGGTGCCGTCGGCGGTCAGCGCGATCAAGATCGCCGGCGAGCGGTCCTACAAACTCGCTCGTGAGGGCCGCGCCGTCGAGCTGCCCGCCCGACCCGTGCGCATCTCCCGATTCGAGATGACCGCCGTGCGCAGGGGCGGCGGGTTGACCGACGTCGACGTCGAGGTCGATTGTTCCTCGGGCACCTACATCCGGGCGCTGGCGCGTGATGTGGGTGCGGGGCTGCAGGTGGGCGGGCATCTCACGGCGTTACGACGCACCGCGGTCGGGCGGTATGACCTGCAGCAGGCGCGGACGCTCGACGACCTCGCCGAGCAGGCCCGGCTGTCCTACAGCCTTGACCAGGCCTGCCTGCAGGGGTTCGCCCGGCGCGATCTCACCGAGAAGGAAGCGCTGGACACCGGCCACGGCCGCCCGCTGGACGTGGCGGGCATCGACGGGATCTATGCCGCCGTCGCGCCCGACGGCAGGGTGATCGCATTGCTGCAGGACGGACCGTCACGCACCACCCCGGTGGTGGTGCTGCGTCCGGCCACCTTGTCCTGAGCCTGTCGGCACCTCCCGGGCATCGGCGCTGCGCGCGAGTGGCACTGGTCACCCCGGGCAGCGGTGTGTGAAACGAGTGGGCCGTTTATCAGGTTTTCCCTAACCAGGGGCCGTTTTTATTAGCCAAATCCCAGGTTTCCTGTGAACTTTCTGCGTCGGCCGGGCGTTGAAGAAGGTATGAGCGAGCACGCACCGGTTTGCGACCATCCGCTGTTCACCTATCAGCCCGCGTGGGCCCACGGTGAGCGGGGAGCCCGCGTCGGCCATGTGACCCACACCGTCGATCTGCCGATCGCTCCGACGGCGCTGTGGTCGGTGTTGTCGGACCCGCGCACCTGGTCGGACTGGCTGACCGTTCATCAGCGCTGGATCGGCCAGCCGCGGACCGGCTTCGTCCCCGGCGCCCGGATGACCGCCGAGACGCTGATGCTCGGCGTGTCCGGGACCGTGGAGTGGACGGTCGAATCCGCGATCGCGCCGGGCACCCTGGTGCTCATCGGTGTCGGTGAGGCCGGCCTGCGCGCCCGGTTCACCGTCCTGGTCAACTCCGCCGAGGGCGGCTCACAACTCACCGTCACCAGCGAGGTCACCGGTGAACTGCTGACGGCTCCGCTGATCTCGGCCATCGAGCGCGACGGGGCCGAACAGCTCGAGATGAGCGTGCAGAAGCTGCTGGCGTGTGCCTGTGCGCAGGCGGCCCCCAAACCCCGGGCGTTGCGCCTGGTGCATTCGGCCACCGATGTCGTGCCGGTCGAGAGCAGTGCCGTCCCGCCGCTGCGGGCGGTGCGCTAGACCACCCAGATCGCTTCTGCTGCAGGGCTTCCCAGGTCGACGGTGACGGGCGTCCCGGTGTCGTTCGACGGTGCCTGCACGGCGACGGAGATCATCCCGGCGAAGTCTCGGCGCGCCACCACCTGCAGTCGGGAATCCAGCGTGATGCCCACACTGTCGAAATAGCGCAGCATCTCCGGATCGGCATCCGAGATCCGGGCCACGGTGCCGTCTTCGCCGTCCACGCATACCGACAGCTGCCTGGCCGGTGGTGTCGGGACCCGCCCGTCCGGTGCCGGTATCGGATCGCCGTGCGGGTCGCGGGTGGGGAAACCCAGTTTGGCGTCGATGCGGTCGAGCATGCGGTCCGATACCGCGTGCTCCAGGATCTCGGCCTCGTCGTGCACCTCGTCCCACCCGTAGCCCAGCTCGCGCACCAGGAAGGTCTCCATCAGCCGGTGCCTGCGGACCATCGCCAGTGCGGCCTTGCGGCCCGCGTCGGTCAGCGTCACCGCGCCGTACTTGGCGTGGTCGACCAGCCCTTGATCGGCCAGCTTGCGGATGGACTCCGACGCCGTGCTCGCCGACACCCCGATGCGTTCGGCCAGCAGTTTCGTGCTCACCTTGTCCGGTGACCATTCCTGGGCCGTCCAGATGACTTTGAGGTAATCCTGGGCAACCGTCGTCAGTTCCTGCGGGTCGCTGTTGGAGTCCACGGTCACTGAGTTTAGGCAATCGTTGCCTGCTGCGGGTATCCCAGGCGGACGGCGGTGACACCGCGCCGTAGGCTTGCGGCTGTGCAGCGGTGGCGGGGCCGGGAAGACATTCCCACGGACTGGGGCCGATGTGTCCTGACGATCGGCGTGTTCGACGGTGTTCACCGTGGCCATGCCGAGTTGATCAATCGTGCCGTCAAGTCGGGGCGGTCGCGCGGGGTTCCCACCGTGCTGATGACCTTCGACCCGCACCCCATGGAAGTCGTGTTTCCGGGCAGCCATCCGGCGCAGCTCACCACGCTGGCCCGCCGGGCCGAGCTCGTGGAGGAAACCGGTGTGGACGTCTTCCTGGTGATGCCGTTCACCGCGGATTTCATGAAGCTGACCCCCGAGCGCTACATCCACGAGCTCCTCGTCGAGAGCCTGCACGTGGTCGATGTCGTGGTGGGGGAGAACTTCACCTTCGGACGGAAGGCTGCAGGCAATGTGGACCTGCTGCGTAAGGCCGGCGAGCGTTTCGGATTCGCGGTCGAGGGGATGAGGCTGGTGTCCGAGGAATTCGCCCGCGACGAGTCGGTCACGTTCTCCTCGACCTATATCCGTTCCTGCGTGGACGCCGGCGACGTCGTTGCCGCAGCCGAGGCGCTGGGCCGTCCGCACCGCGTCGAGGGGGTCGTGGTCCGTGGTGACGGCCGCGGCCGGGGCCTGGGCTTCCCGACCGCCAATGTCGCACCACCCATGCATTCGGCCATCCCGGCCGACGGCGTCTACGCGGCCTGGTTCACGGTGTTGGGACACGGGCCGGTGGTCGGCACGGTGACCCCCGGCGAGCGCTATCAGGCGGCGGTGTCGGTGGGCACCAACCCGACCTTCTCCGGGCGCACCCGCACCGTGGAGGCCTTCGTCCTCGACGCCGAAGCGGATCTCTACGGCCAGCATGTGGCAGTCGATTTCATCGCCCGCATCCGCGGCCAGGAGAAGTTCGACTCGGTCGAGGATCTGGTGCTCCAGATGGGTGCCGATACCGAGCGGGCGCGCTCGATTCTCGCTGCAGGCTGAGGTCCTGTTAGTATTTCGTCCCGACCCAGCGTGTGCTGCAGTTCGCGGCGGCCGCGCCCCAGATGTTCCTCGCGGACCTTTTTGATGGAGTTTTTTCGTGGCGCTCACTACCGAACAGAAGAAAGAAATCCTCGGCCAGTACGGTCTGCATGACACCGATACCGGTTCGCCGGAGGCCCAGGTCGCGATGCTGACCAAGCGGATCCAGGATTTGACCGAACACCTCAAGCAGCACAAGCACGATCACCACTCGCGGCGGGGGCTGCTGCTGCTGGTCGGTCGTCGGCGTCGGTTGCTCAAGTACGTCGCACAGGTCGACGTCGAGCGCTACCGCTCGCTGATCGAGCGCCTCGGCCTGCGCCGCTGACGCTCCGGACCGCGGCCCTGGCCGCGATCTGCACCCTCGGGTGCGTGTTGGGGGGACTCACCGGCTGCTCGTCGGCGGCCGCGGCGGCTCTACAGGTCGGCGACTGTCTGAAGGTCGTCGGCACCCCCGATCGCCCGGACGCCGTCAAGGCGATCTGTGGCAGCACGGATTCCACATTCAAGGTGGTGGCCACCGCCGCGTCCAGTGACGGTTGTCCCACCGATGTGGATTCCTACTACTCCACGCACAGCACGTTCAGCGACACCACCAGCACCGTCTGCATGGATGTGGATTGGGTTGTCGGACAGTGCATGAGCGTCGATCCCGACAACGGCCGCGATCCCGTCCGCGTCGACTGCGCCGACACCACGCAGCCGAACCGGCAGCGCGCCACCGAGATCCTGCACGGCGTGGCCAACGTCGACCAGTGTCGCAGCGGCATGGGCTACGCCTATGACCAACGAGAGTTCACCGTGTGTGTCGATGACGTCACCTGAAGGCGGTCATCACCCGCCGGTGTAACATGAAGATGTTTTGGGCCACATGTGTTCATGAGCCGGCCCGAACAACAAGGTGCGGTTCGCGCAGTTCCGCGCGCACCGTCCCTGCGCGTCACAGCAGTGCCCGCCTGTTCGGGCGGTCTTCGGTAGTGGCTGCCGGGGTATTTCGAACCCCGGCCGCTTCGATCGACGGCCGTAGCCGATTTCAGGGGACCGCTGACGCGTGTACGCGCAAAACAGCTGAATACCCAGAAAGGCTGCAATGTCTGCAGTTGAAACCGACGAGGGTGTGTTCGAGTCCACCGCCGTCATCGACAACGGGAGCTTCGGCACCCGCACCATTCGCTTCGAGACCGGCCGCTTGGCCCGCCAGGCCGCCGGCTCCGTCGTCGCCTACCTCGATGAAGAGACGATGCTGCTGAGCGCCACCACCGCCAGCAAGTCGCCGAAGGATCATTTCGACTTCTTCCCGCTGACCATCGACGTCGAGGAGCGGATGTACGCCGCGGGCCGGATCCCCGGCTCGTTCTTCCGTCGTGAGGGACGTCCCTCCACCGACGCGATCCTGACCTGCCGTCTGATCGACCGGCCGCTGCGCCCGACCTTCGTCTCCGGTCTGCGCAACGAGATCCAGGTCGTGGTGACGGTGCTGAGCCTGGATCCCAAGGATCTGTACGACGTGCTGGCGATCAACGCCGCATCGGCATCCACCCAGATCTCCGGCCTGCCGTTCTCCGGCCCGGTCGGCGGCGTACGCGTCGCCCTGATCTCCACTCCTGAAAACAAGGCTGGCCAGTGGGTTGCGTTCCCGACCGTCGAGCAGCTCGAAGACGCCGTCTTCGACATGGTGGTTGCCGGGCGTAAGGCCGGTGACGACGTCGCCATCATGATGGTCGAGGCCGAGGCCACCGAGAAGGTCATCGAACTGATCGCCGGCGGCGCCGGTGCCCCCACCGAGGCCGTCGTGGCCGAGGGCCTGGAGGCCGCCAAGCCGTTCATCTCGGCGCTGTGCACCGCGCAGGAGGAACTGCACGCCGCCGCGGGTAAGGCGACCGTGGAGTACCCGCTGTTCCCGGATTACCAGGCAGATGTGTACGAGCAGGTCGCCGCGGTGGCCACCGAGGCGCTCTCGCAGGCGCTCACCATCGCGGGCAAGGCCGAGCGCGATGACCGCACCGACGAGATCAAGGGCGAGGTGCTCGAGCGCCTGGCCGGTCAGTTCGAGGGCCGCGAGAAGGAGATCGGCGCCGCCTACCGGTCGCTGACCAAGAAGCTTGTGCGGCAACGCATCCTGACCGACCACTTCCGCATCGACGGTCGTGGCGTCACCGATATCCGGGCACTGTCGGCCGAGGTCGCGGTCATCCCGCGGGCGCACGGCAGCGCGTTGTTCGAGCGTGGCGAGACCCAGATCATGGGTGTCACCACACTCGACATGGTCAAGATGGCCCAGCAGATCGACTCGCTCGGGCCCGAGACCTCCAAGCGTTATATGCATCACTACAACTTCCCGCCGTTCTCGACCGGCGAGACCGGCCGTGTGGGCTCGCCCAAGCGCCGTGAGATCGGCCACGGTGCGCTCGCCGAGCGTGCTCTGATGCCGGTGCTGCCGAGCGTCGAGGAGTTCCCGTACGCCATCCGCCAGGTGTCGGAGGCGTTGGGCTCCAACGGTTCCACCTCGATGGGCTCGGTGTGTGCCTCGACCCTGTCGCTGCTGAACGCCGGTGTGCCGCTCAAGGCGCCGGTCGCCGGTATCGCCATGGGTCTGGTCTCCGACGATGTCGATGGTGAGCGCAAGTTCGTCACCCTGACCGATATCCTCGGCGCCGAGGATGCGTTCGGCGACATGGACTTCAAGTGCGCGGGTACCAAGGACTTCGTCACGGCCCTGCAGTTGGACACCAAGCTCGACGGCATCCCGTCCAAGGTGTTGGCCGGTGCGCTGGCCCAGGCCAAGGACGCCCGGATCACCATCCTGGAGGTCATGGCCGAGGCCATCGACGAGCCCGACGAGATGAGCCCGTACGCGCCGCGCATCACCACCATCAAGGTCCCGGTGGACAAGATCGGTGAGGTCATCGGGCCCAAGGGCAAGATGATCAACTCGATCACCGAGGAGACCGGCGCGTCGATCTCCATCGAGGACGACGGCACCGTGTTCGTCGGTGCCAGCAATGGCGAGGCCGCGCAGGCCGCGATCGACAAGATCAATGCCATCGCCAATCCGCAGCTGCCCAAGGTGGGTGAGCGGTTCCTGGGAACGGTGGTCAAGACCACCGACTTCGGAGCGTTCGTCTCGCTGTTGCCGGGTCGTGACGGTCTGGTGCACATCAGCAAGCTGGGCCGCGGCAAGCGCATCGCCAAGGTTGAGGATGTCGCCAAGGTCGGTGACAAGATGCGTGTCGAGATCGCCGATATCGACAACCGCGGGAAGATCTCGCTGGTGCTGGTCGACGAGGAGAGCTCGACGAGCGCCCCGGAGACCGAGGCGGCCGAGCCCGCCGGCGCGGAAGCGTAGCTCGACAGCGTCATTTCGACGGACATGCCCCGGTGCCCACACGGCACCGGGGCATGTCCCGTTTCTGGCGAAAGAATGTGACCAGCAAGCGCTTTCCGTGTGCTGACGACGCGCCATCCCCACCTGCAGGGCGGTGGGTACCAGGAGGCCAGGCGGCGGAAAACGGTACCGGCGGCCATCTTTCGGGAAAGAAGGTGGTGGGTAAGATTGTCGAGGTGCACGGCCTTGCCCCCGGGACGGACGCCATTTCGCCCGCCCGATTCCCGGACTGGACGACCGTCGGCCAGTACGCCGACTTCGCCGCCGAGGTCCATCGCGCTGGCCGACTCGGCGCTGCAGGCGATCGGATGCGTCGGCATGCGGGCCTGCGGCACCAACAACTGTCGGGACATGGCCTACCTCAGCGGGGTGCCCTGCGCCGGAGTGATGCCGCTGTGAGCGACCGGTAGCCTGCCCCGGCTACAGGTGGGCCGCGTGTCGGTGCCCGACGGGCATACGGCAACATGGGTCGCCGCAGAGAGGAGCGCCGATGTCGACGGCAGTGCGCCGAACAGACCTACCCGGCGGTTTGCGGGTGGTCACCGAGCACCTCCCGTCGGTGCACTCGGCGTCGGTGGGTGTCTGGGTCGGGGTCGGTTCGCGCGACGAGGGCGCGACTGTCGCCGGTGCGGCACATTTCCTGGAGCATCTGCTGTTCAAGTCCACGCCCACCCGGTCGGCGGTGCAGATAGCTCAGGCCGTCGACGCGGTGGGCGGTGAACTCAATGCGTTCACCGCGCGCGAACACACCTGCTACTACGCCCACGTGCTCGATTCCGATGTGGAATTGGCGGTCGATCTGGTGGCCGATGTGGTCCTGCGGGGTCGCTGCGCCGCCGAGGACGTCGAGGTGGAACGCGATGTCGTGCTCGAGGAGATCGCGATGCGCGACGACGACCCCGAGGACACGCTGGGCGATGTGTTCCTGTCGGCCATGTTCGGTAATCACCCGGTCGGCAGGCCTGTGATCGGCACCGTCGATTCGATCTCGGCCATGACGCGCACACAGCTGCACTCGTTCCACATGCGGCGCTACACACCGGAACGGATGGTGCTGGCGGTGGCCGGCAACGTCGACCACGACCACATCGTCGGACTGGCCAAGGAGTACTTCGGTCCGCGACTGTCGCGCGATCGTGCTCCGGCCCCGCACCGCAAAGGCGCCGGACGGGTGCCGGGAACGCCGTCGCTGGAACTGGTGAGCCGCGATGCCGAGCAGAGTCACGTGTTGGCCGGCGTGCGCAGCCCGGGCCGCTACTGGGAACATCGCTGGGCACTCTCGGTGCTGAACACCGCGATCGGCGGCGGATTGAGCTCGCGACTCTTTCAGGAGATCAGGGAGCGGCGCGGGCTGGCATATTCGGTGTATTCGAGTGTGGACACGTTCTCCGACGCCGGCGCCTTCTCGGTGTACGCGGCCTGTTTGCCGGAACGGTTCGACGAGGTGGTGCGATTGGCCACCGACGTGCTCGCCGACGTGGCGCGTGATGGCATCACCTCCTCGGAGTGCGCGATCGCCAAGGGCTCGTTGCGCGGCGGGCTCGTGCTGGGCCTGGAGGACTCGAGTTCCCGGATGCACCGGATCGGGCGCAGTGAACTGAACTTCGGGGCGCACCGCAGCATCGCCCAAACCCTCGAGCAGATCGACGCTGTCACCCTCGAGGAGGTCAACGCCGTCGCGCGTCGATTGCTGTCGAAACCTCTCGGTGCGGCGGTGCTCGGTCCGTACAAATCCAAAAGGTCCTTACCGCAGCGCCTTCGAGATATCGCGGGGTAGTGGGTTACAGTCGGGTGATGCGCCTGTCACGACGCGAGCTGTTGATCGGCGGTCTGACGCTGGTGGCGGTGGGGTCGGTTGCCGGTTGCGCGGACGATACCGCGCTGGCTGCCCCGGCGACCGCACTGCCCGAGCGGATCCGCGATCTAGAGGCTCGGCACAATGCCTTCATCGGGGTGTTCGGGATGAACCTGGACTCCGGGATGTCCGTTCGGTACCGCGACGGGGAATCGTTCGCGATGTGCTCCACATTCAAGGCCTATGCGGCGGCTGCGGTGTTGCGAAGGGTGGCCGACGGCGAATTGTCCTTGGAGAAGCCCGTTTTCGTCGATCCAGCGGGGATCCTCCCGAATTCTCCGGTGACCGAGGAACGTGCAGGCGGCCAGATGACGCTCGCCGAACTGTGCCAGGCCGCGCTGCAACGCAGCGACAACCTGGCTGCCAACCTTTTGCTCGCCACACTCGGCGGCCCACGCGCTATCACCGATTTCGCGCGCAGCATCGGCGACGACACGACTCGGTTGGACCGCTGGGAGACCGATCTGAACTCGGCGATCCCCGGCGATCCTCGTGATACCAGTACCCCCGAGGCGCTGGGTACGGGGTACCGGAACCTGTTGGCGGGTGACGCTTTACCGCCCGTGCAACGCGATCTCCTCGATGGATGGATGCGCGCCAACCAGACCTCGAGCATGCGCGCGGGTCTGCCGCCGGACTGGACGACGGCGGACAAGACCGGCAGTGGCGATTACGCCACGACCAATGACGTGGGTATCGCCTACGGGCCCGGTGGTACGCGCGTGCTGCTGTCGATCATGACCCGCACCCAATCCGCCGATCCCGATGCCGAGGGGCTGCGGCCGGTGATCGGTGAGGTCGCCGCGCTGGTGCTACCGGACCTGCTCGCCTGACCCGCAGCCGTCCTCGGTTCAGGCGAGCACTGCCGTGGGGTCGGTGAACGGCAGGTCGAGATCGCTGGCCACCTGCTCGGAGAGCAGCGCGCCCTCATGGGTGGACAGGCCCTTCGCCAGTGACGGGTCGGCGCGGCAGGCCTCGCGCCAGCCCTTGTCGGCCAGCTTGAGCACGTAGGGCATGGTGGCGTTGGTCAGCGCATACGTCGATGTCCGTGGCACGGCGCCGGGCATGTTGGCCACGCAGTAGAACACGGTGTCGTGGACGGCGAAGGTCGGGTCGTCGTGGGTGGTGGGGCGCGAATCCTCGAAACAACCACCCTGGTCGATGGCGATATCGACCAGCACCGCGCCGGTCTTCATCTGCGCGACCGTCGAATTGGTGACCAGTTTCGGCGCCTTGGCGCCGGGCACCAGCACGGCACCGATGACCAGGTCTGCCTGCTTGACCGCGTCTTCGAGATCCAGGCTGGACGAGTAGCGGGTCTCGATCGCCCCGCCGTACTCGGCGTCGATCTTGCGCAGGGTGTTGATGTTGAGATCGAACACGGTGACGTGGGCACCCATGCCCCATGCCACCGCGGCCGCATTGTCGCCGGCCATGCCGCCACCGATGACGACGACCCGAGCGGGGGCGACGCCGGGCACCCCGCCCATCAGCACGCCGCGGCCACCCTGGGTGCGCATCAGGTGGTACGCGCCGACCTGTGCGGCCAGGCGTCCGGCAACCTCACTCATGGGGGCGAGCAGGGGGAGAGCCACCGATCCGTCCGATCCGGTTGTCTGCACGGTCTCGTACGCGATCGCGGTGGTGCCGGAGGCCATCAGCGCGTCCGTGCACGGCCTGGACGCAGCCAGGTGCAGGTAGGTGAACAGCGTTTGACCCTGTCGTAGCCGTGCGTACTCGGCTTCGATCGGTTCTTTGACCTTGAGGAGCAGATCTGCTTCGGCCCACACCTTTTCGGCGCTCTCGACGATCTCGGCACCAGCGGCCTTGAAGTCGTTGTCGGTGATGGCCGAGCCCGCGCCCGCGCCGGCCTGGATGATGACGTCGTGACCGCGCTTGGTCAGCTCGGCCACCCCGGCGGGCGTGATCGCGACGCGGTATTCGTTGTTCTTGATCTCGGTCGGGATGCCGACGAGCATGCTCGCTCCTAAAGTCTGGGATGTACCAGCAAGTGTGAATATGCATCGACAGACGCACAATCTTTATGTCGATAATTCGCTAAGATCGCTACATGGCAGAACGATCATCAACCCGTGGTCCGCGGTTGGCGCCTGGGCCGAAAGATGTTCGACCCTCCGATCTCGACGATATCGACCGGCGAATGTTGCTCGCCCTGCACGCGGATGCGCGGATGTCCAACAGCGCGTTGGCCGAGGCGGTGGGGATCGCGCCGTCGACATGTCACGGTCGGCTTCGTCGCCTTCAGGACATCGGGGTGATCCGGGGGTTCTACACCGATATCAACCCGGCGGCGGTCGGGCTGACGCTCCAGGCGATGATCTCGGTGAGCCTGCAATCCAATGCGCGCGGGCGCATTCGGGATTTCATCGCCCAGATCCGACAACGCCCGCAGGTGATGGACGTCTACTTCCTGGGAGGCGGTGACGATTTCATCCTGCATGTCGCCGCGCGCGATACAGAGGACCTGCGTGCGTTCGTGGTGGAGAACCTCAATGCCGACGGCGATGTGGCCGCCACCCAGACGTCCCTGATCTTCGAGCACCTACGGGGAGCGTCGCCCTTGTGACCGTCGATGACGACCTGGCCACGCTGTACGGGGTGCCGCCGCCGGAATTCACCGCGCTGCGAAGCCGATTGGCAACGCAGGCGAGGGAACGCGGCGATACCGAGGCGGCCCGCGCGATCGGTGCGGCCCGCCGGCCCACCCAGGCCGCCTGGGTGGTCAACGCGTTGATGCGTGCGGATCCCACGGCCGCGGACCGGCTGGCCGAACTACGTGCGCAGCTGCAGGCTGCGCACGCCGCCATGGACGGTGCGCGTATCCGCGAGTTGACCACCGCGCAACGCCGAGTGGTCGCAGACCTCACCAGGGCCGGCCTCGCGGCAGCGCGGGTGGACTCGCCGACGCCCGCTCTGCGTGCCGATATCACCAACACGCTGCAGGCGGCGATCGCCGATCCGGGCGTACACGCCAGGCTCGGCCGGCTGGAAAAAGCCGAGGAGTGGTCGGGGTTCGGTGATTTCGGGGTATCGGTGGCCGTCGGGACCCGGCGGCCCGACTCGACTGCGCCGGCCCCGCCCGCCCGGCGCACTCCCGATACCGGTGAGCGTCGGCGTCTCCTGTCCGAGCAGCGTGCCGCGGCCGCAGCGGCACTCGCGCGGTCGCAGAAGGCCGATGCGGTCGCCGCCGGCGCGGTCGCGGAACGGCAGGCCGCACTCGTCGCCGCGCGGCACCGCCTTGAGCAGGCTCGTGAGTCGCTGGCGGCCGCCGAACACGATGTCGATATCGCCGATGCCGACCTTGCGGACGCCCGGCGCGCACACGATGTCTCGAAATCCGATCTGGAGCGCGATACCGCGGCGCTGGCCGCCGCCGATGCCGCGCTCGATGCCCTGACCTGACCGCGGCCCGCTACACCGCGCTGGGCGCGACCAGTTCCGGGTGAAACGTACTCACCATCCGGCGGATTCCGTCGCGCCAATCCACCGATGTCCCACCCACGATCTCATGCATCTTGGTGGTATCGGTCGGGCCGGTGGGAAGGGCCTGATCGCTGACCTCGAAAACCGGCTCCCGACCGATGAGTTCCCCGATGTAGGTGCACCATTCCTGCAACCCGACCGTTTGGTCACCGCACCAGTTCACCGTGGTCGCCGGGACTGTCGCGGCCTTCAGCATCCGGGGCAGCATGGCGATGATGTCGTCCTGGTGGATTGGGTTGTAGCGAGCCGGCCCTCCCGGGGGCACCGGTAGCGGAATGCCCGCCAGCATCATCTCCATCTGATAGAACGGCCAGCCGCCGTTGTCGCCGTAGGGGACGTTGAGCCGCGTGATCACCGTTGGCAGCCCCAATGCGCGCGCCATCGTCCGCGCCACCACCTCGCCGGCGATCTTGGAGATCGAGTAGGTCGGGAAGAGGGGCTTGTGGTTGTCGCCCAATGCCGCTGACTCGGTGCGGGGTTCCTCGCCGGGCGGGTCGTACACGGCCGCCGACGAGCAGTGCAGAAATGCCGTGGCGTCGGCGCAGTGCGCCATCAGCAGACCCACCGACTCCGCATTCGCCGCCAGGTCCTTGTCCCAGCGGCCGCTCTTGGCGACGGCAAGATTCAGCACGTAATCGAAATCCGAGGGCAGGCGGGAGAAGTCGCCGGCGGCAAGGTTCACCTGTTCACAGTGAATTCCCGCCAACTCCAGGCGCTCCCGCGCGGCGGGATCGGTGAATCGGGCGATGCCCCAGACCTCGTTGTCGGCCGCCAACGACATCGCGATGGGGGCTGCTACCTGTCCGGTCGGGCCGGTGATGAGGATCTTGTGACCACGCATGGCCGGATGCTACTCGGCGCGCAGTGCCAATCCATTGCCTTCGGCGTTGGTCAGCGTCAACCGATCGGCCTCGACGATCGCCGTCACCTCACCGGTGAGCACATCCAGGACCGATCGCTCGATCTGGCCGACCTCGCCGGGGCAGGCCGGACCACTGGTGTTGATCGGCCCGAAGGTGATGACGCCGGCCACGGCCGTGGCGCGACCATAGAAGGTGTTACACCCTGTCCAACCGACCACGGTGTCGTCATCACGGACGGTCAACCCGGGTTTGGCCTGTTCCAGGGCCACCGATGTCATCGCCGCGTCGCCCGAGATCAGGGTGTCCACCCGCCAACTGGTGCCGACGACCGGCCGGTCGGGATCGAGGACGGACTTGTCACGCAGGGTCACCGTCGTGGCGGCGGTGGTCAGGGTGAGATCGTCATCGGTCAACGTCCACCCCGGCCGGGCCTGCAGCAGTCGCGTCATCCAGGCATCGGCTTCGGAGAAGGGTGGCGGGCAGGCCATCATGGTGGTCGCGAGTTCCCCGGTACTCAGGTGCCCGCCGGACAGGTCGGCGGTGGCCGATCCACGGTTGCATCCGGCGAAGGCCGAGATATGGCCGTCGCGGAACTCCAGCGTCAGCGGCCCGCCACCGGGGATCGGTTCGCCGACGACACCGACCGATACGAAGGTCCGGCCTTCCGGGGTGGGGTCTTGCGCATCGGCCACGCCGCCGCAGCCTGCGAGAGCCGCGACCGCCAGGGGGAGCCATGCGATGCGCATGTGCCCACGGTACCTACTGGCGCGCGCAGTAGGCTGCCCCTCATGCGAGTCGCAGTGTTGGGTGCCCACGGCAAGGTCGGCGCCACCATGGTCGAGGCCGTCCGGGATGCCGCCGATCTCGAGCTCTCCGCCGAGGTGGACGCCGGGGATCCGATGAGCCGGCTGACCGAGAGCGGTACCGAGGTCGTCATCGATTTCACCCATCCCGATGTGGTGATGGACAACCTGAAGTTCGTCATCGACAACGGTATTCACGCGGTGGTGGGTACCACCGGTTTCACCGAGGAGCGCATCGCCACCGTGCGCGGGTGGCTGGCCGACGCGCCCGGATCTGCCGTCCTGATCGCGCCGAACTTTGCCATCGGCGCCGTGCTGAGCATGCACTTCGCCAAGCTGGCGGCGCGCCACTTCGAGTCGGTCGAAGTCATCGAACTGCATCACCCGCACAAGGCGGATGCGCCCTCGGGTACCGCCACCCGCACCGCAGCGCTGATCGCCGAGGCGCGAAAGGGGCTGCCGCCCAGCCCCGACGCCACCAGTACCGGGTTGGAGGGTGCGCGCGGCGCCGATGTCGACGGGGTCCGGGTGCATTCGGTCCGGCTGGCCGGGTTGATCGCCCACCAAGAGGTGCTGTTGGGTACGCAGGGGGAGACCTTGACCATTCGTCACGACAGCCTCGACCGCACCTCCTTCGTGCCCGGCGTCCTGCTCGGCGTGCGACAGATCGCCGGACGTCCTGGCCTGACTGTCGGGATTGAGCCTCTGCTCGACCTGTCATGAACAACGACGGTGGGCGTGCCCTGCGAATCCAGGTATTGATCGGATTCATGTGCATTGCGCTGCTGGTCTACTTCGTCATGTTGGGCCGAACGGCGTTGGCGCTCATCGCTTCCGGTGAGCCGGCGCCCATCGGGCTTGGCGCGGCGCTGCTGGTGTTACCGCTGATCGGGTTGTGGGCCATGGTGGCCACGCTGCGCGCCGGGTTGGCCCATCAGCGTTTGGTCCGGCTGGCCCGCGAGTCCGGAATGGATCTCGACGTGAGTGATCTTCCGCGCCGAGCCTCGGGTCGCATCGAACGTGACGCCGCCGACGCGTTGTTCGAGCGGACCCGCGCGGAGCTGGAAGCCGACCGTGACAACTGGGTTCGTTGGTATCGGCTGGCTCGCGCTTACGATTTTGCCGGGGACCGAGGCCGGGCCAGGGAGACCATGCGCACCGCTGTCGAGATGGAGCGCGACGCGCGGTGAGACTGCTGATCGTGCACCACACCCCGAGCCCGCACTGTCAGGCCATGTTCGAGGCGGTGCTGGCCGGCGCCACCGATCCCGAGATCGAGGGTGTCGAGGTGGTACGGCGGCCGGCCCTGACGGTGTCGGCGGCAGAGATGCTCACCGCGGACGGCTATCTGCTGGGTTCGCCGGTGAACCTTGGTTACATCTCCGGCGCGCTCAAACACGCTTTCGACCAGAGCTATTACCAGCTGCTCGACAGCACCCGCGGACGCCCGTTCGGACTGTTCCTGCACGGCAACGAGGGCACCGAGGGTGCGGTGCGCGCGGTCGACGGCATCACATCCGGCCTGGGCTGGCAGAAGGCAGCCGAACATGTGGTGGTCTCCGGCGCACCCGGTAAGGCCGATCTGCAGGCCTGCTGGAACCTCGGCGCGGCGATTGCGGCCGGCCTGATGGACGCGCCCTGAAACGGGCCACCGGCCTGCCACCGTCGTGACTTTGTTCCCAAGCCGCGGACCTCCGACCGGCGGGATGGCACACTGACCGCGACGTCGAGTCAACAACGGAGGGGCTATGCCGGGAATCGCCGAGATCGCGTTGGGCGCCGCACCGATCGCCGGTGGCGCACTGCTGGGCCTGGCCGCCGGAGCCTTCAAAGGTCCGGACATCCGCGGCAACATCAAGGCCGATATGGAACTGCTGGAGAAGATCCCCGAGGATCAGATCGAACGGCGCGCGGCGTTACAACGGTCCATCGACATCCGCATCGACGATATCGTCGGCGCCGTCGAGAAGCAGCGCGAGATCCGGCAACTGGCCGTCTCCTACGAGGGCAACTGGCGCGATATCGTGGTGTTCGTCTGCACCGTGCTGTTCGCCATCGTGTGGTGGAACGTCAGCCATGACCGCACCAACTGGCTGGTCATGTTCGTGCTGCTGATCGTCCTGTCGGTCGTCGCCGCGATCTACGCCTCACGCGGAATCCTTCGTGCGTTCGCGACGTACCTGCACGACCGTCGCACGACCCCGTAGCTCAGCCGAGCGCGCGCCCGAACACCGCGCTCATCGCCTCCCAGTGCCGCGCCGCCGCCGCAGCATCGTATGGGGCATTGTCCGGCACCGCGAATCCATGTGCTGCGGAATAGAATTCGATTGTGTGCTCGACACCGGCCGCCGTCAACGCCCGTTCAAGGGTTCGGGCTTGCGTCGCGGTGAACGACGCGTCATCCTGCGCCCCGCCCACATAGACGACAGCCCGAATATCGTCGGCCAGCAGGTGCGGGCTGTCGGGTTGGTCGGTGGCAAGCCCGCCGCCGTGGAACGACATCGCCGCCGCCACCCGCTCGGGCACCCGCCCCGCGATGATCAGCGACGTGCGCCCACCCATGCAGTAACCGGTGGTACCGAAACGTTCGCCGACGACATCGGGGCGGGCGCCCAGATAGTCGAAGAAGGCTGCCGCATCGGCGGCCATCACGTCGGGGGTGATGCCTTTCATCATCCCGAACAGCCGCCTGCGTTCGGCCTCGTCGCCGAAGACTGTGGCCATGTCGAACGGCGCCCAGTCGGCCTGGCGGTAGTAGACATCGGGCACCAGTACCACGTAGCCGTACCCGGCGAGCTGGGCGGCCATCTCGTCGAAGGTTCTGCGCGCGCCGCCGGCGTCGGGGTACATCACGACGGCAGGCCAGGGACCGTCGCCGTCCGGGGTGGCCACGGTGACCCGGCAGGAGCCGTCAGCAGTGGTGATGGTGTCCGTGGTGGTGGGCATGGTTTCAGTTCTACCCGACATCGGGGTCGGGTCCGAGCGTGTCGGGTGGGTGCGACGTAAGCTGGCCCGGTGGCCCCGGTTGACACTCCGTACGAGGATCTACTGCGTCTGGTGATGGAGCAGGGCACCCCGAAATCCGATCGCACCGGCACCGGTACCCGCAGCGTGTTCGGACACCAGCTGCGCTATGACCTGAATGCCGGATTCCCGCTGATCACCACCAAGAAGGTGCACACCAAGTCGATCGTCTACGAGTTGCTGTGGTTTTTGCGCGGTGATTCCAACGTGCGTTGGCTGCAGGAGCGCGGAGTCACGATCTGGGACGAATGGGCCTCTGAGACAGGCGATCTCGGCCCGGTCTACGGCGTGCAATGGCGATCCTGGCCGACCCCGTCCGGTGATCACATCGACCAGATCTCGGCAGCGCTCGAACTGCTCAAACGTGACCCCGACTCCCGACGCAACATCGTCTCGGCATGGAATGTCGGCGAGATCCCGCAGATGGCGCTGCCGCCATGTCACGCGTTTTTCCAGTTTTATGTCGCCGACGGCCGACTGTCCTGTCAGCTGTACCAACGCAGCGCCGACCTGTTCCTGGGCGTGCCGTTCAACATCGCCAGTTACGCCCTGCTGACCCACATGATGGCCGCCCAGGCCGGTCTGGGTGTCGGTGAGTTCATCTGGACCGGCGGTGACTGCCACATCTACGACAACCACGTCGAGCAGGTGACGTTGCAGCTGTCGCGGGATCCGCGTCCCTACCCGGAACTCGTTCTGGCCCCGCGTGATTCGATCTTCGACTACACCTATGAGGATATCGCCATCGTGAACTACGACCCGCATCCGGGGATCAAGGCCCCGGTGGCGGTGTGAAGCTGATCTGGGCACAGTCGACATCCGGTGTCATCGGCCGGGCCAACGGCATCCCGTGGCGGCTGCCCGAGGACCAGGCGCGCTTCAAGGAGCTGACGCTGGGGCAGACCGTCGTCATGGGCAGGTTGACCTGGGAGTCGCTGCCCGCCGCGGTGCGCCCGTTGCCGGGACGTCGCAACATCGTGGTGTCCCGTGACCCGGACTATCAAGCAGCAGGCGCCGAGGTGGTCACCGAACTCCCTGCCGATATCGACGGCTGGGTGATCGGTGGCGCGCAGCTCTACGGCCAGGCGGTGACGTCGGCGGATCGTTGCGAGGTCACCGAGATCGAGATCGACCTGGTGCGCGATGACGAGGACGCGGTTGCCCCGGTGCTCGACGAGACGTGGACCGGCACCGTCGGAGACTGGCTGACCAGTAGTTCGGGGCTGCGGTACCGATTCTCCAGTTACGTGCGCTGACAGGCTTGTCGGTGCCATACGGCACGAGCCTGTCGGTGCCATACGGCACGATGACCACGTGGCGACCCTGACCCCAGCACAGGCCCGCCGGCTCGCCGTGGCCGCACAGGGATTCCATGAACCCAAACCGCGCGGTCCCGTCACCCGCGCGCATCTCAAACGGTTGGTCGCACGCACGCAGGTGCTGCAACTGGACTCGGTGTCGGTCTCGGTGCGTGCGCACTACGCGCCGGTGTTCAGCCGGCTGGGCCCCTACGACCGGGACGTACTCGACCGCGCCGCCTGGAGCCACAGCGCCAGGTCCCCACGATTGCTGACCGAGTATTGGGCACACGAAGCGGCCCTGATGTCGGTGGAGGACTGGCCGTTGATGCGCTGGCGGATGCGGGAGTTCCAGCACGGCCGTTGGGGTAGCGAGATCGTCAAGAGGAATGGCCGGCTCGCCGAGGACGTCATCGCCGCGGTCGCCGAGCTCGGGCCGTCGACCGCCGGCCAGATCGAGGCCCACCTGCAGACCGAACCGCGCGGCCGTAAAGGGCCGTGGTGGGACCGCAGCGATACCAAGTGGGTGGCCGAGGCGCTGTGGTCGGCAGGCGTGCTCACCACGGCGACGCGGATCGGGTTCGCCCGCCACTACGACCTCACCGAGCGGGTGTTGCCGCCGGAGGTGCTGGCCCGGGAGGTCTCCGACGAGGAGGCGGTGCGTGAGTTGATGCTGCGGGCGGCCGGCGCGCTGGGTATCGGCACCGAACCGGATCTGCGCGATTACTTCCGGCTGAGCCCGAAGCTGAGCAAGCCAGCGCTGGCCGCGCTGGTGGCCGACGGCGAATTGGAGGCCGTCGAGGTGGACGGGTGGGGCGCGCAGGCCTACCTGGTGCCGGGCCGGACGATCCCGCGCCGAGATCGCGGGACGGCGCTGTTGTGTCCATTCGACCCGTTGATCTTCTTCCGCCCACGGGTACAGCGCTTGTTCGACGGATTCCACTACCGCATCGAGATCTACACCCCGGCCCCCAAACGCCAGTTCGGGTACTACGTGTGGCCATTTCTGCTGGACGGGCAACTGGTCGGCCGTGTCGACCTCAAGCGCGCCGACGGCGCCCTGCACGTTCTGGGTGCGTTCACCGAGGACGGGCACGATCGTGGGCACGTCGCCGCCGCCATGGCACCGGAGCTGACGGCGATGGCGCGCTGGCTGGGGCTCGATGACGTCGCCGTGGGGCATCGCGGCGAGCTATGTGGGCCGCTGCGCGCAGCATTGCGGACCGCTGGTTGACCGCGCACCGTTGAACGCGCACCGTTGAACGCACAAAGATGACGCGGGCGTCGTCAAAAGGCACACTGTTAGGAATGTCCGGGCGGGACCGACAGTGGTGGCAACAAAGCGATCAATTCCACTGGTTCAGCGCCTATCTGCAGGACCGTGACCTCGCGCTGCAGTGGCGGCTGGCCACCTTCACCTTCACGGTGCTGTTTGCTTCGGTACCGGTGCTGATGATGGGCAGCCCGCTCGGTCCCAGCGCGAACGCAACCCGCACGCTGGCCGTCCTGGTGTCGGTCCTGGCTGTCGCGGCGGGATCGGTGTGGCTGTTCGGCTGGCCCAGCCGTGGGCGCTCGTTGGCGTACCACGCGATCTGCAGCGGCTCCATCGCATTGGGCTGTCTGACGCTCTCCGGTCCCTATGGCGGTCTCATGGGTTGCGCGATGTTCGCCGCCATCGGCGGCATGCTCGCCTACTTCCACGCGCTCATCCATGTGTTGGCCAATTTCGTCGTCGCCGCCACGTGCGTGGCCGTCACGGCGTGGCGTCTACACGCTGATACCGGCGACACCGCTCTGGTCGTCGCATCGGTCCTGGTGGTACTGGGCCTCAACCTCGGTGTGCCGTTCGGCATCCACGCGCTGGTGCATTCATTGCATTCCGATCTGAGGCTGGCCGACCACGACCCGTTGACGGGGCTGGCGAATCGACGATCGTTCTACAACGCGGTGCACGAACTCGTCCTGTCCCGCGCCGGTATATCCATCCCGTTCAACGTCACGATGATCGATATTGATGACTTCAAGAAACTGAACGACAGCCGGGGGCACGCTGCCGGCGACGCGGCGCTGGTTGGTATCGGTGCTGTGCTGCAACGGCTCTGCGCGCCGGGCGCCCTCGTGGGGCGCATCGGCGGTGAGGAGTTCGTGGTCGCCGACATCGCTCCGAAGGAGCAGCACGCGGCCGCGGCCGAGAGCATCCGGCACGGCATCTCGGCGCTGCCGGGGCAGCTCACCGCGAGCCTGGGCTGTTGCACCGCGACGTTGGCGGCCGATGCTGCGTTCCCGGCGTTCCTGGACGAGATGATCGCGATCGCCGATGCCGCGATGTATCGGTCGAAGCGGGCCGGAGGCGACCAGGTGCAGTACGTGGAACTGGCCGATGACGGTGACACTCTCTCCACCTCACCGTGACCTTAAGGATCCCTTATTTTTCTTATTTTTGGTGTACGGTGATCGGAGAAGCCCAGGGACGGCGAAAGGATCCGAACATGCACGACACCCAGATTGCCTTGGTGACCGGCGCGTCCCGAGGTATCGGTGCCGAGGTCGCCCAGCAGTTGGCGCACCCGGGTACCCGTGTCATCAATGCTCCCGACATCGCCGACGAGACGGCCGCGGAGTCGGTGATCGCCGATATCCGGCATCGGTTCGGACGGCTGGACACCTTGATCCTGAACGCTCCCGGCGTCCTGGAACACGACGCCCGCGCAGCGATACGGGTCAACCGTGATGCTCAGCGTCGGATCGTGGAACTGGCCATGCCGCTGATGCCGATCGGTGGACGAGTCGTGTTCGTCACGAGCCACCAGGCGCACTTCTATCCGCACAAGGCGGTCCCCAAGGGCTATGCCCCGATCGCGGCGAGCATGCGCGCGGGGGAGACGGCCATGTACGGCATGCGTTACGAATTCAACCGGCGCGGAATCCATTTCACCGTTGTCTCGGGCAACATGATCGACGGCGCGTACTTCGCGCCGCCGCCATCGGCCGACGGTTTTGCCGCTGCGGTCGCCGGTGCGGCGCAGTCGGAGTACCACCCCGGCATCGTCTACGTCGGCGGCGGTTCGCAGTACCTCTGCTCGGCCTAGGGTCGGTGCGGATCTGCGGTGTCCGGACCATTCGTGGTACGTCGAGAATGATCATCGAATCTGGCCGAAACCAGCCTGGCTGGCGGGCGGCCAACCGGAACCTGGTCGCTTTGCTCGTCATTGAGGCCATTCCGCAATCCGTATTGCGTTTGTTTTCGGAAGGATCTGGCTGATGTGCCGACCATAGTCGGTAGGCTCCCAGTCGGCGTCAAGATTGTCACTGATCTCGTCACGGAGAGTATTGATGATTTCGGCTGCGTCGCTACTGGAAAATGGAAGATTTTTACGGATCAGAGTTGACAATGGCGCATATCTTCGCCTCGAACGTGCGCAATGCCAGGTCGCGATCGGGTTCTCCTAAAAATCGAAAATCGCTATCCACCAGATCCTCCTGTACCCGCGGAGTTGTTCGCCGACCCGTCACAACCTTGCCTTGCTCGTTGGCGATGAGCGCTAGCTCACCCGTTCCGGTTGATCAACGAGACTCTCCGCATCTAATTTGGTTGTTCGAAGCTTTCGCGGATTTCCGATTCGGCCCTATACCACCAACGCGTCTGGCGATCTGGTCTCCGCCGTGCTCTGTGTAGCCCATGACAATCTTCGTCACCGTGGCGTGGATCGCGCAGTTCGCCAGCACCTTAAGGCAGGCCATCGACGTCCGATTGAGAGACACCTAACCGGCTGCTCACGGGCGAGGTGTGTTATCTCGGCCCTCGATCTTGGCGTTCCACACAGACAGCTCGCCGCCTGCCAAACAGACGATGATCAGTCCCGCGGGCCCTGTGACGGTCCAGGCCTCATACTCCGGATCGGCTTCAACCGACAGTGAAACGCTGTTCTCGAAATGGACCTCCAATGTACCTTTATCGCTAATTTCCGCTTCGATAATGCGCTGTCCTACAAGTTTGATCAACGGCTCGAAGTTTGGGGCCGCGTCATCTTCAGGCGAAAGCTTGATTACTGAACCAGGTGAAACAATCTCGAACGGCGATTCGATTCGAATGAAATAGTCGTCTGATAGCTGTAGCCCTACGGTGTACTCGACGTTCGCGGCTGCAAGCGTCTTGCCGGCCAAGTTGATATTCATCGAGGCCATCCTTTCGGAATCGGGTATGAACCATCAGGGTTTCGAGGAATATGAGTTTCAGCCCGTGGCCCAGGCTTTCCGTCGAGATTTATCGGCTGATTGTGCTCGTTGGTGAACTTCACGTACCCGTTCGGATACCGAGGGTCCGCGCCCGGTTCCATGATACGTACGGAATTTGAGTCGCCGGGCGAATTTGGTTTCTGGTAGACGGTGCCGGGGCCTCTGTCGGCAGGGCGTGCTGGCCAACCAGGTTGTACACCCGGTGGCGAGACAGGGGGCGGGACGTTTGGCTCATCCTTCTTGCCTTTCCGGCCGAGATTCTTGATGCGCTCCAGCTGCTTGCGGACCTTCGCGATGTCCGCAACCTTCTGCACGCCTTTGTTGATGTTCTTGGACAGCTTCCATGACGCGATGGCGAGGCCGATGGTGCGGGCGAACTTGGTGATGGAGTTCGCGGCTTTGGCGGTGGCTGCCACCGCACCAAATCCGGCTGACACCACCGATGCCGCTATGCCGATCAGGACGGTCGTCGCGAGTTCCTCGGCCAGGTCCTCGAGGATGCCCTCCAGATTGTTGCGGAGCTCGCCGAGTGCGGTCTTGTAATCGGCGCAGGACTTCGACAATTCGGCGCACCCGTCGAGGATTGCGCTGGTCGCATCCTTCAATTCTCGTAGATCGCGCGCGATGAATTCGACCTCTGGCGTTTTTGTGTCGGCGAATCGCTGTGCGTTAACCTCCAGCGCCTCGACCACCGTCGTGGTTTGGTACACCGTGGCGAGCCGATCCCAGGCCTGGGCAGCCTTGTCGAGCTTGTCGGTGTTGCCGTCAGGGACGGGGACACCTATCTGGTCGACCAAACCCATCAGATTGTCGAGAAGGCCTTCGCCGGGCCCGCCGGCCGACGGCGGCACGCTCAGGATTCCGGCGACGCTGGTCGGCTCGGGTGGCTTTACCGGTGGGGCTCCCGCCCCGGGCGTCGCATTGTGCTCCGCCATGGCGTGGTTGTGGCCCGCCTGAATGACGACGCCGCCATAGTTCTCCATGGCCACGGTCAGGTCGTTGACCGCGCCCAATACCTCGCCCACTCGCGAGTCGTAGGACTCGGCCCACGCTGTGCCAGCATCGTCGCTACCGGCCATCTCCCCGGTCTCAGCCAGGATCCGAACGTTCACATTGAATGCGTCATACATGTCGCCGGCGAGTTCGTAGAGACGCTTTCCAACGGCGTAGAACGTCTCTGGATCGACGTCTCGGGTCGTCACGACAGCATTTCGACGTTGAGGCGTGCGGCTTCGGTGTAATGGTGATGAGCTTTGTGGGCAGCAGCCCGCAATTCAGTTACCGCTTCCCGCATATCTTTTGCCGCGGCCATCCATTCATCATGTTGTGAACGGTGTGCCGTGGCCGCATCCCCCGACCAACTGCTGTGTAGTTGGCCAACTTGGCTGTCGGCGCGAGCAGCGATCGTCTCCGCACGCTCACTGAAAGTCTGCAGTTTGCCCACGAATGCGAGTAGTTCATCGAGTTCCACCTGATAGCGCATCTACAGCCCCATTCGACTGACGGTGTCTTCAAGTCTGGCCGCCGCACTGGTGTCCTGCTCCTGATAGCGAGCGGCCGCTTCAGCCAGGCGTCGCGCGGAATTGTCGAGCGATTCCACCAAGTCGTGCGCGCCCTCACGCCATTCGTCGAACAGCGGCGCGTACGCGGATGCGGCCGTCCCGGTCCAGCTGTGGGTCAGGTTTCTCCACTCGTGCGCCAAGCGTGTGAGCTCCTCGCGCAGCTCTTGTGCGTCGTTGCTCAATGCGCGGGACGCGTTGAACGCCGCGTCCGCATCCACTGTCAGCTGATCGGCCATGACTCCCCCCGGAGATCAGGTTCGCATTCGTAAACGTGCTCGAGCCTAAGTCACCTGACTCGGCGGTGCCGACGCCAATTGTCTGCTCGTCCTTAACCCAGTGGAATATCGTTGCCGCCCTTGGACTCCTGATACTGCTGCGACAGCTGGGCGTAACGCTCGGTGATGAGACTCTGCTGGGCGCGCAGCTCGGGTTCGGTGCCGATCAGCTCGTCGATGCTGACCGCGGTCCAGAACGCATTGCGGCGACGGTAGCCACCGGGCTCCAAGCCGAACACCTCGGACAGGATCTGAAGATCGTGCGGAATGGCGAAGCTGTCGCGGGAGTCCTCGTGGCTGAAGAAGTAGTAGAAGTTGTCGAAACCCGCCCACGTGATGGCCGACATGCACATGGTGCACGGTTCGTGGGTCGACAGGAACACCAGATCCGCGGTCGGAGGGCGGTCGGGCAGCTCGTAGAACAGATTGAGCGTGCGCACCTCGCCGTGCCACAGCGGATTGGTCAGTTCGGCGTTGGTGCCGGCGACCACCAGCGACAGATCGGACTTGCGCAAGATGGCGGCGCCGAAGACCTTGTTACCCGCCGCGACCCCGGTCGATGTGAGCGGCAGCACATCGGACTCGATCACATCGAGCAGGCGGCGGGCCAGTGCGGTCGCTGAAGTCATGTCGAACACTAAACCGAAACCGCCCGACCCGCCCGCGCTGCAAAATCGGGTCGACCGAGCGGGTAATCTGACGCCCGTGACCACCAGTGGAATTGATGTCAGCGCACGTCTGGGCACCGTGCTGACTGCCATGGTGACGCCGTTCGGCCCGGACGGCTCGCTTGATCTGGCGACCGCCAAGAAGGTAGCCACCCACCTGGTCGACACCGGTTGCGATGGTCTGGTGGTCTCGGGGACCACCGGCGAGTCGCCGACCACCACCGATGACGAGAAGATCGCGCTGCTGGAGGCCGTGCTGGACGCCGTCGGCGACCGTGCGCGCATCATCGCCGGAGCCGGTACCTACGACACCGCGCACAGTGTGGGCCTGGCCAAAGCCAGTGCGGCCGCCGGCGCGCACGGCCTGCTGGTGGTGACCCCCTACTATTCCCGCCCGTCGCAGCGCGGGGTCGAGGCGCACTTCACCGCTGTCGCCGACGCGACCGAGCTGCCGGTGGTGCTCTACGACATCCCGCCCCGCTCGATCATCCCGATCGACTGGCACACCCTGCACAACCTGTCAGCTCACCCCAACATCGTCGCGGTCAAGGACGCCAAGGGTGATCTGCACGGGGCGGCACGGTTGATGGCTGACACCGACATCGCGTACTACTCCGGGGACGACTCGCTGAACCTGCCCTGGCTGGCGGTGGGCGCGGTCGGCTTCATCAGCGTCTGGGGCCATGTGGCCGCCGGTCAGCTGCGCGACATGCTGGTCGCGTTCAACTCCGGCGACGTCGCCACCGCCCGCAAGATCAATACCACGCTGGCGCCGCTGAACGACGCACAGAACCGGTTGGGCGGCGTGACGATGTCCAAGGAAGCGTTGCGGTTGATCGGCCTCGATGCGGGTGAGCCCCGGTTGCCCCAGGTGCCGGCCGAGCAATCCGAGATCGATGTCCTGGCCGCCGATATGCGCGCCGCCGGCGTCTTGCGATGAAGGGCTTCTTGCGATGAACACTGTCGCCGGCGAACCGGCTCCCACGACTCAGCCCACGCTGAACGCGCCGGGGCCGTTGGCGCCGGGTGGGCTGCGCATCACGGCGCTGGGCGGCATCGGCGAAATCGGCCGCAACATGACCGTTTTCGAGCATCTCGGTCGATTGCTCATCATCGACTGCGGTGTGCTGTTCCCCAACCACGACGAGCCCGGCGTCGACCTGATCCTGCCGGATCTTCGCCACGTCGAGAATCGCCTCGACGATGTCGAGGCGCTGGTGCTCACACACGCCCATGAGGATCACATCGGCGCGATCCCGCACCTGCTGAAGTTGCGCGGAGATATCCCGGTCGTCGGCTCGAAGTTCACGCTGGCATTGGTGGTCGAGAAGTGCCGCGAGCATCGCATCAAGCCCAAGATCATCGAAGTCGCCGAGGGGCAGCGCAGCACCCACGGGGTGTTCGAATGTCAGTACTTCGCGGTCAACCACTCGATCCCTGATGCGCTTGCCATCGCCGTGCACACCGGCGCGGGCACCATCCTGCACACCGGCGATATCAAACTCGACCAGCTCCCGCCGGACGGGCGGCCCACCGATCTGCCCGGCATGTCGCGGCTCGGGGATGCCGGTGTGGATCTGTTCTTGTGTGACTCGACCAATGCCGAGCATCCCGGAGTGAGCCCGTCCGAGAGTGAGGTCGGCCCCACCCTGCACCGGCTGATCCGCGGCGCCGATGGCCGCGTGATCGTGGCCTGCTTCGCCTCCAACGTCGATCGTGTCCAGCAGATCATCGACGCCGCAGTCGCGTTGGGCCGGCGGGTGTCCTTCGTGGGGCGCTCCATGGTGCGCAACATGGGCATCGCCCGCGAGCTCGGCTTCCTGCGGGTGGCCGATGAGGACATCCTCGATATCGCGGCCGCCGAGATGATGCCGCCCGAACGGGTCGTGCTCATCACCACCGGCACCCAGGGTGAGCCGATGGCCGCGCTGTCGCGGATGTCGCGCGGCGAGCACCGCAGTATCACCCTGACCGCCGGTGACCTGGTCATCCTGTCCTCGTCGCTGATCCCCGGCAACGAGGAGGCGGTGTTCGGTGTCATCGATGCGCTGGCCAAGGTCGGGACCCGAGTGGTCACCAATGCGCAAGCGCGGGTACATGTTTCGGGGCACGCCTACGCCGGTGAACTCCTGTTCCTCTACAACGGTGTGCGTCCGCGCAATGTGATGCCGGTGCACGGCACGTGGCGGCACCTGCGGGCCAATGCTTCGTTGGCGGTGAGCACCGGCGTGCCGCCCGAGAACGTCATGTTGGCCGAGAACGGGGTGAGTGTCGACCTGGTCAACGGAGTCGCCTCCATCGCGGGCGCGGTGCCGGTGGGCAAGCGGTTCGTCGACGGTCTGGTCACCGGTGACGTGGGGGAGTCGACCCTCGGCGAAAGGTTGACCCTGTCAGCGGGTTTCGTCGCCGTCACGGTGGTGGTGCATCGTGGCACCGGGCGAGCGGCAGGACCCGCGCACCTGCACTCGCGGGGTTTCTCCGAGGATCCCAAGGCGCTCGATCCGGTCGCCGAGAAGGTGGCCCAGGAGCTGGAGCGGCTCGCCGGTGATCAGGTGACCGATCCCGTTCGCATCGCACAAGCGGTGCGGCGCACCGTCGGCAAGTGGGTGGGGGAGACCTACCGGCGCCAGCCGATGATCGTGCCGACCGTCATCGAGATCTAGTCGCTACGCACGGCCAGCGCCGTCCATTCGATCGGCGATGCGCTCAGGGGCCGACCGGTGGGACGGATGTAGATGTCGCGGTAGTAACTCGGACCGGCCTGCTCGATCAGCCGCCAACCGTAGCCGCGCAGCATCTCCTCCAGGTGTTCGGGGGAGAAACCGGATTTCCACAACCGTGGCACGAACCGGCGATACACCGCGTCGCTCTCATATCTCTCGGTGCCGTCGACGAAATCGGCGCGGACGTAGGTGAAGACCAGTCTGCTGCCGGCGGTCGCTTGGCGGAGTTGTTCGAACAGGTCGTGCACCGCAGCTGGGGTCAGATACTGGGTGAGCCCTTCGGCGATGTAGAGGGTGCGGCCGGTATCGCGAAAACCGTTGGTGTGCAGCGCGTTCATCAACGGCTCACGTTCGAGGTCCATGCCGACGAGGTGCACCGAGTCGGGCACCGCGCCGAGCGCGCGGACGACAGTTGTTCTCTTGCGGTCGATGATCGTCTGCTGATCGACCTCGAACACCGGAAGATCGCTGTAGCGGGCGATCCGATAGGGCCGGGTGTCCAGACCGGATCCGAGGATGACGACGGCGTCGGTCTCGCTGGCCGGATCGGACACCTTGTCATCGATATAGCGCTTGCGACAGGCGATCCCGGCCCAAAGCCCCGGTCCGGACCGGTCCGAGGCCGCGATCAGGGCACGGCGCAGCCAACCCGCGCGTGCCATTCCGGCCAGGGTCCGAGTGCCCCGCGGCAGGAAGGAAGCCGCCAGATCATCGTCAATCAGCCGGTGTTGCGGCGGCTCCAGCGCTTCGATGGCCGACAGCAACATCGGTCCGATCGCGGTGCGGGCGGCCGGATTCGACGGCACTAGCGCTTGTTCACGAATCCGGCGTCCAGCGGCAGCGTGACACCGGTGACGTACCGGGCGGCATCCGATACCAGCCAGAGCACCGCATTGGCGATGTCGTCGACGTCGAGGGTCTGCACCGGCAGGGCGTTGGACATATCCGGTCCGCGCTGCTCCTGCAGGGCCATGCCCTGCAACCAACCGCGGATGAAGTCGTTGTCGATCATGGGAGTGTCGACACCGGCCGGATGGATGGAGTTGACCCGGATATTGAACTGCGCCAGCACGTTCGCATACACCCGCATCAATCCGACGATGCCGTGCTTGGCGGCGGCGTAGCCGATGGATCCGGCCAGCGGCGAGCCGATGCCGACCAACCCCGCCACCGAGGACGTCAGCACGATCGACCCGCCGTTGCCGAATTTGACCATGGGCTTCATTGCCACGTCGACGGTGTTGTACACCCCGGTGAGGTTCACGTCGATCACGTCCTGCCAGGCGTCCTCGCCGGACATGGGGGCGATGCCCGCGTTGGCGATGACGATGTCGAGTCGGTCGCCGAGCGCTTCGGTGCCGGCCCGCAATGCCGACTTCACCGCGTCTCGATCCCGCACATCGGCTTCGGCGGCGTAGATCCGCGCGCCCGCCTCCTCGACGAGCTTGACCGTCGCGGCCAGGTCGTCGGGGGTGGCCATCGGATAAGGCACCGAGGCGATCTGATCGCACAGGTCCACCGCGATGATGTCGGCGCCCTCACCGGCGAGCTTGACCGCGTGCGCCCGGCCCTGGCCGCGCGCGGCGCCGGTGATGAAGGCGACCTTTCCCGATAGTGATCCCATCAGGGCACCTAACCGCGCAGCTGTCCCTTGGCGGGATCACCGGCAACGATCGGTGTCAGCATCTTGATGTCCGGTGCGCCGGCGAGGTGGTCACCGATCGCCCCGAACAGCTTCCCGATCGCCGGCGCGGTGCCGTGCTTCTGCAATGCGTCGGCGTCGGCCCACTGTTCGACGAAGACGAAGGT
Source organism: Mycolicibacterium neoaurum VKM Ac-1815D (assembly GCF_000317305.3). The sequence continues at coordinate 2,466,053 of NC_023036.2, forward strand.
CCCATCGGCTTCGTGCAGCGAGTACAGCTCGCAGCCCGGTTCCTCGTGCACCTCGGCAATGGCCTCGGTGCATGCCGCGCGAACGGTATCCACGGATTCGGGTTTGGCGGTCATGGTGGCGACGACGACAACGGGCATGGTGCTCCTCAACTCCGAGTGGCTTGCCGACCTACCCTACTTGGGTGTGGCCGGCGTCACCGAGACCACGTCCTGGTCGATCGCGGTGACGGAGTCTGCGCCCACCAGGTACAACCGCGCGGTGGGCAGGTCGAGGAACAACCCGACCACGGTCACGGTGCCCGCCGCCAGATTTTGGGCGACCAGCGGGTGCCGCTGCGCGGCCTGCACCTGAATGGCGACGTTGACGACACTGAGTTGGTCGGCTCCGGTGAAGCCGGCTTCGGCGGCAGCGGCTGCCACCGGGTGGTATGCCCGGAATGCGGCCAGCGCCTCGGCGCCGTGGCCCAACCACTTCTCGACAGCACCATCGGCATCCTCATGCATCAGATCGTGCATGGCGTCGCAACCGGAGTGCCCGCAGATGGCGATGGTGCGCACCGATAGGCGGTCCACCGCGTAGCTGAGGGCGGACTCGACCGACAGGTCGGCACCCACCAGGTTGCCGACATTGCGCACGTTGAGCATCTCGCCGGGCGCCGAATCGGTGATGAGGTTGGGCAGGATCCGGGCGTCGGCACAGGAGATCAACATGGTGTGCGGATCGTGCTGAGCGCCGGCCGATTCCATCCGGGCACGCAGTAGCGGGGCCAGGCCGTTACTGAAGCGGTCGACACCACCGGCGAAGTGCGGCGGCCAGATGGTCCGCAGCGCGCTGATCACCCGGCGCCCCTCGGTGTCGCGACGCGGAACACGGCTGTGGGCGAACTCCATCCGCGCGGTACCGGTCTCGGTGACGGTGACTTCGCCGCCGTGTCCGCGTCGCTGCTTGATCCATTCCTGCAGCGTTTCCAGCGCGGCATGGTCGAGATAGTCGACGTTCAGGTCGATGGATACCTCGGCGCCGTCCGGGATCTCGGCCAAAGCTGCGGTCAGCCGCGGCAGTGCCAGGAAGCTGCACGATCCAGTGATGGCGACGTGCCAGCGGGGCGGGCCGTCCGCGCCGATGCGCGCGGTCAGGTCCTCGGTCACGATCGAGACCCGCACGATCCGCCACGCGGCGATCGTGATGGCCAACACCAGACCGATGAGCACGCCTTCCAGCAGGTTGAGGAAGACCACACAGACCAGCGTCACGGCGTAGATCAACAGTTCGCCGGTGCGGCGCGCCAGGTCGATGTGTGCCAGCTTCACCAGCTGGATACCGATGACGATGAGCAGGCCGGCCAGGGCCGCCATCGGGATCATCTCCACCACGTTGACCAGCAACACCGAGAACAGCAGCAGCCACACACCGTGTAGGGCTGCCGAGGCCCGGGTCTTGGCGCCGGCGCCGACGTTGGCGGTGCTGCGCACGATGACGCCGGTGACCGGCAGGCCGCCGAGTAGACCGGAAGACACGTTTGCGGTGCCCTGGCCGACAAGTTCGCGGTTGAAGTCGGTGCGCGGTCCGTCGTGCATCTTGTCCACAGCGCTGGCCGACAGCAGGCTCTCCACACTGGCGATCAGCGCGACGGTCAGCACCGCGAGTGCGATGGCACCCCAGCTGCCCTGGGGCATTTCCGGCAGCCCGATCGCGTCGATGACGGATTCGTCGAGGTTGATCCGGTCGGTGGCCAGGCCAGGCACGTAGCTGACCGCGGTGGCCAAGACCACCGCCACCAGTGCGCCCGGCACGGCACGTGCCGCCGCCGGGACATACCGCCAGCTCAGCATGACGGCAATGACCATGCCGCCGATCAGGACCTCGGTCCAGCCCGGGTGGGCCAACTGGCCCGGTAGCGCGGTGAGGTTCTCCCAGGCATTACTGCGCGGACCCCCGCCCAACAGCACATGCACCTGCTGCAGGGCGATGGTGATGCCGATACCGGCCAGCATCGCGTGCACCACGATCGGGGCGATCGCCAATGCGGCACGGGCTATCCGACTGAGTCCCAGCAGGATCTGCACCACGCCCGCCGCCGCGGTGATGGCGCAGGTGGCCTTCCAGCCGAACTGGGCCACCAGCTCGGCGACCACCACGGTCAATCCGGCCGCGGGTCCACTGACCTGCAGCGGAGATCCGCCTACCAGCGCGCAGACGATCCCGCCGACGATCGCGGCGATGAGGCCGGCCACGACCGGAGCCCCGGATGCGACCGCGATGCCGATGGACAATGGCAGTGCGACCAGAAAGACGACCAGTGAGGCCGGCACGTCATAGCGAAAGATCTTGTGTAACAAGGGGTTAACATTGGCCTGCGATTTCGTCCGCGTCACCTCCCCGACTGTAGCGCCACCTTCGGATTCCGTCGTGTCGTGGCTGGGTGACGATGCGCACGTATGGCCAACTGCAGTTCGAAGCCGATTTATGTGAACTACGGATTTCGTTGGAACCCAGATCGAAGGGGTGCGTGACACCGCTGCAGCTGAAAGCGCGGCTTCGATACCAATTTGTGACTGGTGTGGCTGATGGTGAAAGAGAGGCCTCTGCGACTAGGCTGGCACCCATGGCCAACAAGACCGCCGCCCGGTCCCGAGCCCGTTCGAGCACGTCAAAAGGCAGTTCGGGAACCAAGTCGCGGGCAGCAAGCAAGCCGGCGAAGCGTCCGGCCCCGCCGCGGCGCAAACCCGCGCCGCGCCGCTCGCCGTCGCGCTTTGCCGCCGCCGGCGCCGCCATGGGCCGGGGAACCCGGGCCGGCTGGCTGATGGTTGCCAAGGGCGCAGGCTCCACCGCGCGTTCGGTCGGCCGGGCTCGTGATCTGGAGCCAGGCCACCGGCGCGACGGGATCGCGCTGGCGCTGCTGGGGCTCGCGGTCGTCGTCGCCGCCAGCTCCTGGTTCGATGCCGCCCGACCCGTCGGCGGCTGGATCGACATCGTGTTGCGCACCGTGGTCGGCGGCGCCGTCGTGCTGGTGCCCATTGTGCTCGGCGTCATCGCTGTCGTCCTGATGCGCACCGAGCCGAACCTCGATGCCCGGCCCCGCCTGATCCTGGGCTCGGTCATGATCGCGCTGCCGGTGCTGGGGCTGTGGCACGTCTGGGCCGGCGCACCCCTGGATTCGATCGCGCGCCGCGATGCCGCGGGATTCATCGGTTTCGTCATCGGTGGCCCGCTCTCGGACGGTCTGACGGTGTGGATCGCCACACCGTTGCTGGTGATCGGCGTGCTGTTCGGGGTGTTGCTGTTGACCGGCACGACCATCAGGGAGCTGCCCGACACGTTGCGGGACATGTTCAGCACTCGAGGCTTCGACGACCGCTATGACGACGAGTACGACGACGACGACTACTACGACGATGGCGCCGAGGCCGTCACCGATGACTTCTCCGACGCCTACTACGACCGCGACGACGACCTCGGAGCTGCCGACGCACAGCAGTGGCCGACCGCCGAGTTGCCCGCCGGAACGCCGATGGACAACTACCCGCTGCCGGTCGAAGAGGCCCCCACGGCTCCGGAACCCGTTGCGGCCAAGCCCCGCAGGCCCAAGCCGGAACCGAAGAAGCCCAAGAAGTCCGAGGACGACGCCCTGGTGGTGGACCGGGTCGTCGAGGGGCCCTATGTGCTGCCCTCGCTGGAGCTGCTGGTGGCCGGGGACCCGCCGAAGTTGCGGACCGCCGCCAACGACCAGATGGAAGACGCCATCACCTCGGTGCTGCAACAGTTCAAGGTCGACGCGAGCGTCACCGGTTGCACCCGCGGCCCGACGGTGACCCGCTATGAGGTCGAGCTCGGCCCCGGCGTGAAGGTCGAGAAGATCACCGCGCTGCACCGCAATATCGCCTACGCCGTGGCCACCGAGAGCGTCCGCATGCTCGCGCCGATTCCCGGCAAGTCGGCCGTCGGCATCGAGGTGCCCAACACCGACCGCGAAATGGTGCGGTTGTCCGATGTGCTCACCGCGCCGTCGACCCGCCGCGACCATCACCCGCTGGTGATCGGGCTCGGCAAGGACATCGAGGGCGATTTCATCTCCTGCAACCTGGCCAAGATGCCGCACCTACTGGTGGCCGGTTCGACCGGTTCGGGTAAGTCCAGCTTCGTCAACTCGATGTTGGTGTCGTTGCTGGCGCGGGCGACCCCCGAAGAGGTCAGGATGATCCTGATCGACCCGAAGATGGTGGAGCTGACGCCCTATGAGGGCATCCCGCACCTGATCACCCCGATCATCACCCAGCCGAAGAAGGCCGCCGCCGCGCTGGCCTGGCTGGTGGAGGAGATGGAGCAGCGCTACCAGGACATGCAGGCGTCCCGGGTGCGCCATATCGACGTGTTCAACGAGAAGGTGCGCAGCGGCGAGATCAGCACACCGCTGGGCAGCGAGCGGGTCTACAAGCCCTACCCCTACATCCTGGCCATCGTCGACGAGCTCGCCGACCTGATGATGACCGCGCCGCGTGACGTCGAAGAAGCCATCGTGCGTATCACCCAGAAGGCGCGCGCCGCCGGTATCCACCTGGTTCTGGCCACCCAGCGTCCCTCCGTGGACGTCGTCACCGGTCTGATCAAGACCAATGTCCCGTCCCGGTTGGCGTTCGCGACGTCGTCGCTGACCGACAGCCGCGTCATCCTCGACCAGGCCGGCGCCGAAAAGCTGATCGGTATGGGTGACGGGCTGTTCCTGCCGATGGGGGCCAACAAGCCGATCCGCATGCAGGGTGCCTTCATCACCGACGAGGAGATCCACGCCGTCGTCGAGGCCACCAAGTCCCAGGCCGAGCCGGAGTTCGTCGAGGGTGTCACCAAGGCCAAACCGGCCGGTGGCGAGCGCGGCGATGTCGACCCCGACATCGGCGACGATATGGACGTGTTCCTGCAGGCAGTCGAGCTTGTGGTGTCCTCGCAGTTCGGGTCCACCTCGATGCTGCAGCGCAAACTGCGGGTGGGATTCGCCAAGGCGGGACGCCTGATGGATCTGATGGAGACCCGCAATATCGTCGGTCCGTCCGAGGGCTCCAAGGCACGCGAGGTGCTGGTCAAGCCCGACGAGCTGGCCGGCACGCTGGCGTTGATCCGGGGCGGCTCGGACGCCAACGGCGGTGACGACGAGGACGAGGACGAGCCCGACTTCTAGCGCGACTTGTGGAGCGTGAGCCGTCACCGTCGCGGCTCACGCTCCACAAATCACTAGAGGGTGAGCAGCATGCGGGTGTTGCCGAGGATGTTCGGCTTCACATAGGACAGGTCGAGGAACTCGGCCATGCCGGTATCGAAGGACCGACACATCTCCTCGTAGACCTCGGCGGTCACCGGGGTGCCCTCGATCTCGGTGAAGCCGTGCCTGCCGAAGAAATCGGTCTCGAAGGTCAGCACGAAGATGCGCTGCAGGTGCAGTTCGCGTGCCACGTCGAGCAGTTGGGCGACCACCCGGTGCCCGACACCCTTGCCACGGACCTTGGGATGCACCGCGACCGTGCGTACCTCGCCCAGGTCGGCCCACAGCACGTGCAGGGCACCGCAGCCCACGATCTCACCGCCGGCCTCGGCCACCCAGAACTCCTGCACCGCCTCGTAGAGGTTGACCAGGTTCTTCTCCAGCAGGATCTTGCCGGCATAGATGTCCACGAGATCCTTGATCGCCGGGACATCGGAGGTGCGGGCCCGGCGCACGACAAGGGCATCTGGGACTCGATCGACCGCCTCGCTCACAGCAGCGAGAGTATCGGCAAGGGCAACCGATATTCTGTTTCGGTGCCGGGCCAACCAGATACCGATCCAGTGGTTCCCCGTGCGTCCGTCGCCAACGTCGCCAATCTGCTGACCGGTGTCCGATTTGTGCTCGTGCCGGTCTTCCTGGCCGCCCTGTTCGCCGGTGACGGTCACGAGACGTCCTGGCGAACAATCGCTTTCGCCGTGTTCACGACGGCGGTCATCACCGACCACCTGGACGGCGCCCTGGCCCGCGCCTACGGCATGGTCACCGAATTCGGCAAGCTGGCCGATCCGATCGCCGACAAGCTGCTGATCGGCTCGGCGCTGATCGGGTTGTCGATGCTCGGCGATCTGCCCTGGTGGATCACGATCGTCATCATGGTCAGGGAGATCGGCGTCACAGTGCTGCGATTGGCGGTGCTCCGTCACGGGGTCATCCCGGCCAGCCGCGGCGGCAAGGTGAAAACGCTGGTCCAGGCGGTCGCGATCGGTCTGTTCATCCTGCCGATCTCCGGGCTGTGGTTGACCACGGCCACCGCGATCATGTGGCTGGCTGTCCTGCTGACCGTGCTGACGGGTGCCGACTACGTGGTGTCGGCGGTGCGCGACTCCCGGGCCCGGCCGGCCGCCTGAGCGAGTGCGGTACCTGCGGGGAACCAACGAGCCTCCGAGGGCGTTGACCCTGATATGACGACACTGCTGCGTGAGGTGATCGGCGATGTGCTGCGTGGCGCACGGACCGGGCAGGGGCGGACGCTGCGTGAGGTGTCCGACGCGGCCAGGGTCAGCCTGGGTTATCTGTCCGAGGTGGAGCGGGGCCGCAAGGAGGCCTCCAGCGAGCTGCTCAGCGCCATCTGCGACGCTCTGGACATCCCGATGTCGCGGGTGCTCTTCGACGCCGGTGAGCAGCTTGCGCGCCAGGAGCATGCCGCCAGCGGCGTGACGGGTATCGATGCCAGCACCAAGGTCGTGATCCCGCAGGTCGTGTCCATGGCGGTGGCTTGATCGGGTGCCGAAACGATAGGTTGACCCCAAGACGTTGCGCACCTCCGAATTACGAAGGCGGGAAACTTCATGGCCAATCCGTTCGTCAAGGCATGGAAGTACCTCATGGCGCTGTTCAGCTCCAAGGTCGACGAATATGCCGATCCGAAGGTTCAGATCCAGCAGGCGATCGAGGACGCTCAGCGCCAGCACCAGGCCCTGACGCAGCAGGCCGCGCAGGTCATCGGAAACCAGCGTCAGCTGGAGATGCGGCTGAACCGCCAGTTGGCCGATATCGAGAAACTGCAGGCCAACGTCCGCCAGGCCTTGACGCTTGCCGACCAGGCGACCGCGGCCGGTGACGCTGCCAAGGCGACCGAGTACACCAACGCCGCTGAGGCGTTCGCCGCGCAGCTGGTGACCGCCGAACAGAGCGTCGAGGACCTCAAGGCGTTGCACGATCAGTCGCTGCAGGCCGCCGGCCAGGCGAAGAAGGCCGTCGAGCAGAACGCGATGGTGTTGCAGCAGAAGATCGCCGAGCGCACCAAGCTGCTGAGCCAGCTGGAGCAGGCCAAGATGCAGGAGCAGGTCAGCGCCTCGCTGCGGTCGATGAGCGAGATCTCCGCACCGGGTACCACCCCGAATCTCGACGAGGTGCGCGAGAAGATCGAGCGTCGCTACGCCAATGCGATGGGCGCCACCGAGCTTGCCCAGAACTCGGTCCAGGGCCGGATGATGGAGGTCCAGCAGGCCAGCGTGCAGATGGCCGGGCACTCTCGTCTTGAGCAGATCCGCGCCTCGATGCGCGGTGAGGCATTGCCGTCGGGTGACGCCGCCGCGCCGACGGCCACTCCGGCCGCCAATCCGCCGGCTGCTGCCCCGGAAAACCCACTTTCGCAATAGTTTTGGAGGAGATATGGCCGCGGGACCGCGATCGGGGCGCCGAGGGGCGTGGCGCGCTGTGGCCGAGCGGGGTCTGCAGGGCGGGATAGACACCGCCGCCGAGTTCTCCGGTCTGCTGGCGAGCAAGCTCGCCGCCATGTCCGACCCGCGCGCCAAGCTGCTGCGCAAGCGCCGATGGGCGCTTCGCCTGGGTCTGTTCTTCGGCCTCAGCAGCGCCCTGTGGATCCTGGTGACCGCATTGCTGGCATTGTGGAGCACCCCGGTGTGGGCGTTGATCGTCACCGGCGTAATTGCCGCGGGTGCAGCGTTCCCGGCGACCCTGTTCTTCCTGCGCTACCGCTGGTTGCGTGCCGAACCGCTGCCCGCCGGTCCCACTACCAGGCGCATGCCGCCCTGGGGTTCGGCGGCCCGCAAACCGATGGCCGACCTGGCGTCCTCTGAGCGCGGGTTGTACTCGTTGCTCGGTGTGCTCCGGCGCAGCCGGATGCTGCCCGAGACCGACCTGCGCGATATCGAGATCGCCGCGGGACAGACCGCAGTCACGATGGCCGCGACCGCCGACGAGGTGGTCGCCATGGAACGCACCGCCTCGGCCTCGCCGCGCTCGCGCGCGCATCTGGCGCCGACCATCGCGTCCTTCACCGGGCAACTACAGCGCGGCGCCCGACAGTACGACGAAATGGTCACCGCGGCAGCCCAATTGGTGTCCTCTCTGAACGCTGGCCCGGTATCGCACTCGCCGATGGCTCAGCAGCGCTACCGTGACGAACTGGTCCACGCCACCGACCGGCTGCAGGGTTGGGCGCAGGCCTACAGCGATCTCCGCGAGATCGGGGTCCGGCGCGGCGCCTGATCAGATGTCGTGCGTGCCCAGCTCGGCGGAATCCGGGCGCGGGCCGAACCGGTCGATGTAGGACTGGTGTTTGGCGGCGTCGCGTTGCCGCGCCAGCGCATCTACCAGAGCCGGGTTCAGGCCGTGCACGCGCAACATGTGGCGACGCCAGATCTTGTTCAGTGCGTGGGAGAAGTAGATGAACGGGATCAGGATGGGCACCGTCATCGACAGGTGCACGTACAGCGTGGTGGGGATGAGCCAGAACGGCGCGAGCACCAACACCGCCGGGACCAAGACCCGTAGCATCAACCGGCGCGTGGCGCCCGGACCGGCCAGGTCGTTGCGGACCCAGTCGAGCATCGAATCGGGGAGCCGACGGCCCAGACAGTAGCCGATCAGCTGGAACAGATTCGGTTTCGACCTGGTCATCGCAACCCGGTCATCGCAGCCGAGGCCGCAGCGCGGGGATCACCGCTCCGGCCAATCCGCGCACCAGCGCCTTGGTCATGTCGAACATGTCGAAGTAATCGCGCCAGAGCGTGATCCGACCGTCGCGCACCTCGAACACGCCGCACACCCAGAACTGCAGCCGCACCGGGCCGATGATCAGGACATCGGTGCGCTCGTTGAGCACGACACCACCATCGGAAGCGGTCCGGTGGATGGCCACGTCGAACCCGAAGGCGGGCCGGTCCAGACCCCGGAACACGGCAAGGACGCGTCGACTTCCGCGTACGGTCGGAAACCCGACGTTCTGGTAGACGATATCGTCGTCGATCAGCGCGGCCGCCGTGTCGAGGTCGGGTCCGCGCAGGGAGAACAGGAACTTCTCCACCGTCGCGATATCGGCGGCGTCGGTGCTGGTCGGGGATGCCTGGTCGGTCATGGAACTCAGCGTATGTGACAGGGTGTGCGGTGTGCGCGTAGCTGTGGTGGCCGGACCGGATCCCGGGCATGCCTTCCCGGCGATCGCGCTGTGCCTGCGGTTGCGCGAGGCCGGCGATGCCCCCGTCCTGTTCACGGGCGAACAGTGGCTGGACACTGCCCGGTCGGCAGGGCTGCACGCCGAGCTGTTGGCGGGCCTGGACCCCGAGGGCACCGACGACGACGGTGATGCGGGTGCCAAGATCCATCGTCGGGCGGCGCGGATGGCGGTGCTCAATGTGCCCGGAATACGTGCTACCGCACCCGATCTGGTGGTCTCCGACGTCATCACCGCGTGCGGTGGGATGGCCGCCGAGCTGCTCGGGGTGCCCTGGATCGAGCTGAACCCACATCCGCTGTACTTGCCTTCGAAGGGTCTGCCGCCACTGGGCAGCGGCCTCGCACCCGGGGTGGGTCTGCGCGGGAGAATGCGCGACACGGTGATGCGCGCGCTGACCGCGCGCTCCATCCGGGCAGGCCATCGGCACCGTGAGCAGGCCAGGACGGCGATCGGACTGCCGGCCCGCGAACCAGGACCGTTGCGGCGACTGATCGCCACGTTGCCGGCCCTCGAGGTTCCGCGACCGGACTGGCCTGCCGAGGCAGTCGTTGTCGGCCCCTTGCACTTCGAGCCCACCGACGCTGTGCTGGAGCCCCCGCCGGGCGGCGGCCCGCTGGTGGTCGTGGCGCCCTCGACCGCCGTGACCGGGGCCGCGGGACTTGCCGAACTGGCGCTGACCGCGCTGCGGCCAGGCCGGGAACTACCCGCAGGGGCACGCGTGGCCATCTCGCGCCTCGGCGGTCCCGAGCTGGCCATGCCGGCGTGGGCCGTGGCCGGGCTGGGACGTCAGGACGCGCTGTTGGCCAAGGCCGACGTGCTGGTCTGCGGTGGTGGTCACGGGATCGTCGCCAAGGCCTTGCTGCACGGGGTGCCCCTGGTCACCGTCCCGGGTGGCGGTGACCAATGGGAGATCGCCAATAGGGTGGTGCGCCAGGGATCCGGGCGTCTGATCCGGCCGTTGACCCCCGAGTCGCTATCGGCTGCCGTGGCCGCCGTGCTGGCGGATCATGGGTACCGGGATGCCGCCCAGCGGGCCGGGTCCGGTGCCGAGGCGGTGACCGATCCGGTACGGGTGTGCCATGACGCGCTGGCTCCGACCCGCTAGCGGTCGGTAGGTTGGCGGCGTGCGTCTCACCGAGTTCAACGATCGTGTCACCGGCCGGTTCGGTGCCGCCTACGGCGCGTCGGTGCTCGTGGATCATGTACTCAGCGCGTTGGGGGGTCGGACCGCCGCCGAGGCCATCGAGGCAGGGGTCGAGCCGCGGGATGTGTGGCGGGCGCTGTGCGCGGATTTCGACGTGCCGCGCGATCAGTGGTGACCGGTCGGGCCTACCGGCGGGCGAGCACCCGATCCAGGAACTCCACCTGATCGATACGGACCTGTGGATCCAGATAGATGTCGAAGTGGCCGTACGGATAGCGGCGCAGCTCACCGCGGGGAGCGCGTTCGGCCGTGGTGACGGTCGATCCCGGTGGCGCGGTGGTATCGCTGTCACAGACGCACACCAGCACGGGCATCCGTAGCCGCCGGGCCGCGCGCACCGGTCGGTAGAAGGGGAAGCGCAACATGAGGCGCGCCGCGAATTCGTTGCGCCACAGCGACTCCGGTCCCACGATCGAGGCGAGGCCCGGCTGTGCGTCCGGCGCGGTCATCGCCGCGACCGTGCCGGGTGCCCCGACGGCGGGTATCAGCAGCGGCGGCCCGCCCCGCCAGGCCCGGATCTGATCGCGGACCGCGGCGATCGTGATGCGCGCCGATGTCAGTGGCGCGACTTTGGCCAGGGTGGGCAGCGCGTCGGTGAACGGCGCCTGGGAGACCACGGCCGCGATGGACGGCTCGTCGGCGGCGATGGCGAGCACGTGGCCGCCGCTGAATGAGGATCCCCACAGCACGATGCGGTTCGCGTCGATGCCGTCGAGTCCGCGGGCCCACTCCACGACGGCCCGGTAGTCCGCGTGCTGGGCGGCGATGTCGATCAGTTGACGGGGCCGACCGGTCGACGCGCCGAAACCGCGGTAGTCGAACAGGGCGACGGCGTAGCCGGCCGCACAGAATGCCTCGGCGTAGGGCGGCAGGCCGTCGTCACGGGTGCCGGCGAACCCGTGGGCCATGACGACGCAGGGCGTGTCGATGCCTGGCGTGTTGTCGGTGTCGGGTCGATACAGGTAGACGGCGAGTTCTTCACCGGCGAAGGGAACCCGCAGGTCCGCGCGCTGAGTCATCGACCGAGGATACCGACCTGCGATACCCGCGCCCGCGGTGCGCGGCGTGTCACCTTGCCTTCGAACACCTGTTCGCTAATGTGGTGATCATTCGGCCGGAGTCACTTGTCGGTGGTGCGTTCTAGTCTCGCAGCCAACCGACCGGAACCCCGGTCAACCGCACGACTACGGAGAGGTACTCCCATGGCGCCACAGGCTCCCGATCGCGAAAAAGCACTCGAACTGGCGATGGCCCAGATCGAGAAGAACTACGGCAAGGGTTCGGTGATGCGCCTCGGTGAAGAGGTTCGCCAGCCCATCTCGGTCATTCCCACCGGCTCCATCTCGCTGGACGTGGCGCTGGGTATCGGCGGTCTGCCGCGCGGCCGCGTCGTCGAGATCTACGGGCCGGAATCCTCGGGTAAGACCACCGTTGCGTTGCACGCGGTGGCCAACGCCCAGGCTGCCGGCGGTATCGCGGCGTTCATCGACGCCGAGCACGCGCTCGATCCCGAGTACGCCAAGAAGCTGGGGGTGGATACCGACGCCCTGCTGGTGTCCCAGCCCGATACCGGTGAGCAGGCGCTGGAGATCGCCGACATGCTGGTGCGGTCCGGGGCCATCGACCTGATCGTCATCGACTCGGTCGCCGCCCTGGTGCCGCGCGCCGAGATCGAGGGTGAGATGGGTGACAGCCACGTCGGTCTGCAGGCCCGCCTGATGAGCCAGGCGCTGCGTAAGATGACCGGCGCGCTGAACAACTCGGGCACCACGGCCATCTTCATCAACCAGCTGCGCGAGAAGATCGGCGTGATGTTCGGTTCGCCCGAGACCACCACCGGCGGTAAGGCGTTGAAGTTCTACGCCTCGGTGCGCCTGGATGTGCGCCGTATCGAGACGCTCAAGGACGGAACCGACGCCGTCGGTAACCGCACCCGCGTCAAGGTCGTCAAGAACAAGGTGTCTCCGCCGTTCAAGCAGGCCGAGTTCGACATTCTGTACGGCCACGGCATCAGCCGCGAGGGCTCGCTCATCGATATGGGTGTCGAGCACGGCTTCATCCGCAAGTCCGGTTCGTGGTTCACCTACGAGGGTGAGCAGCTGGGACAGGGCAAGGAGAATGCCCGTAAGTTCTTGTTGGAGAACGGCGATGCGGCCAACGAGATCGAGAAGAAGATCAAGGAGAAGCTCGGTATCGGTGCCGTGCTGACCGATGATGACGTTCTGCCCGCCCCCGTCGACTTCTGAGAAGCCGGCCGGACCCAAACGGGAGGAGCAGGCGCGGGATGTATGCCTTCGCCTGCTCACCGTCCGGGCCCGCACTCGTGTCGAGCTGGAAACCGCGCTGACCAAACGCGGCTTCCCCGACGATGTCAGCGCTCGGGTGCTCGACCGGCTGGTCGAAGTGGGGTTGCTCGACGACGCGGCGTTTGCCCAGGAGTGGGTCCGTAGCCGTCGGACCAATTCGGGAAAAGGCAAGCGCGCGTTGGTCGCCGAGCTGCGCACCAAAGGCGTCGACGCCGAATTGATCACCGAGACGCTCGACAGCGTCGACGCGGGCGAGTGGCGGGTCCAAGCCGAGCGTCTGGTCGCCGACAAGTTGCGTCGGGAACGCCTCGATGACGAGCTGAAGGTGACCCGCAGATTGGTCGCGATGCTGGCTCGTCGCGGGTACAGCCAGGGCATGGCCTATGACGTCGTGAGCACACAACTCGCTCAGGAGCGCGAACGCCGGGCGGTTTAGATCAGCACGTCGAGTACCTGGGGCAGCCTGGTCACGCCGTCGGAACCGAGGAAATGCCCGGCTCCCGGGACCACGACGGCGGTGGTGCCCAGCGACGCGGCGAGACGGTCGGTGTGTTCGATCGGAACGTAATCGTCTGCGTCGGAACGGAACAGCGCCAGCCGGTCGATACGTTCTGCCAGCCCGTTCACCGGGCATCCGCCGTTGATGTAGTCGTCGAGATTGGGCAGGGCCGGGCACGGATCGACAAACCCGGACACCAGGACCAGGGCGCCGAGTCGCCATGGCCTGCGAAGTGCGGCCAAGTATCTCAGCACGGTGAGGCATCCGAGACTGTGTCCCACCACGATCGTCTCCGCGTCGGGGATGCCGACGGTGTCGCGCACGGTGCGCAACCATGGTCCGGGCTCGGGTGCCTGCGGACTGGGCATGGCAGGCACCGAGGTGGTGATGCCGCGGGTGCCGAGCTCCTCGGCCAGCCAACCGAACCAATGGTCGTGCGGCGTGGCCGAGTATCCGTGGATGATTACGGCACGCCGTGCGGTTGTCGATGTCATGCACCCGACGCTAAAGCTTCACGCCTGCGTGAATGTCAAGACCGAGTCCGGAATTCACCGTCGTGCTGATCGGTGAGCTGGCTGCGGCGGCCGGTGTCAGCACCCGTGCCCTGCGGCATTACGAAGACCGTGGGCTGCTGGTTCCCGGCCGGACCGCCAACGGTTACCGGCGGTACGGCCGGCAGGACGTCACCCGGGTGATGCAGATCCAACTGATGATCGGTGCCGGGCTCGGCACGTCGACCATTCGGCGGTATCTCGACTGTGCCCGCACCGACGAGCGTGGGACATTCCTGCACATGTGTCCCGACCTGCGGGCCGCTCTGGACGAGGTCGCCGGCCGTCTCGACGAGCGCCAGGCCCAGCTCACCGAAACCCGGTTGCGGCTGCGCACGCTGGCTGTGGGAGCAGCGGCCTCAGATCAAGAACCCGCCGTCGACATTCAAGTTGATACCGGTGATATAGCCCGAGTCGGGGGAGGCAAGAAAGGCCACGGCGCTGGCGATATCACCGGTGTTGCCGTAGTGCCCGACGGCCAGTAACGGGGTCATCTGCTCGGCGAGTGGGCCCTCGGCGGGGTTCATGTCGGTGGCGATGGGCCCCGGCTGGATGTTGTTGACTGTGATACCGCGCGGCCCGAGTTCGCGGGCCAGGCCGCGGGTGAATCCGGCGACCGCCGCCTTGGACAGCGCATACACCGAAAAGGCCGGCACCGGAACGCGCTCGGCGTTCACGCTGCCGATATTGATGATGCGCCCGCCCATGCCCAGGTGTGGCACCGCGGCCTTGGTGGCCACGAATACGCCGCGCACGTTGATGTCCACGATGCGGTCGAATTCCTCGAGGTCGAAGTCCTCGATGAGTGCGCCGGAGGCGACACCGGCATTGTTCACCAGGATGTCCAGGCCGCCGAGTTCGGCCGCGGCGGACTCGACGGAGGCGGTGACTGCCTGCGCGTCGGCGGAGTCGGCCGCAATGGCCACCACCTTGGCGCCCGCGGTGGTCAGTTCGTCGACCAGTTGTTGTGCCGGGGTGGGCGAGGAGTTGTAGGTAAAGGCGACCGACGCACCGTCGGCGACCAGGCGGCGCACGATCTGGGCGCCGATACCGCGCGAGGCGCCGGTCACCAATGCGCGGCGGCCTGCCAGTGGTGCAGAGTACGGGTGTTATCGGTCATGACGTCCTCCGCGAGCTGGAACGGTTCGTGCGAACCGATCGGTTGTTGACCCCTGGGAGATAACAGTGCACGCCGTGCTTCATTCCCGGGTCTGATCCCGCGGATCCGAACGCGGCTACTGTAGCCCGCGTTCCAACGCGGCGAGCAGGCGCAGCGCCGCGGGGAGATCGCGGTGGTCGTCGAGTGCGCCACCTATGACGGATGCCCAGACGGCGCGGATGCGGGCGAGATCTTCGGCGGCCAGTTCTGTTGTGCGAAGCAGGAATTGACGATTGTCAGCCGGGTCCGGCGTTCGTTCGACGAGACCCTTGCGTTCCAGGTCGCGCAGCGCCCGGCTCAGGTTGCTGCGCTGCAGGGCGGTTCCGGTCGCGACCGCGCTGGGGCCGATACCGGGGTGGTGGTCGATATAGCGCAGCACCGTCACCTCGGTCGTGGAGAGGTCGAGTACGGACGGATCGGCCATGGTGCGGGCCCGGATCGCCCGGGACACCGCCATCAGGAGGTCGGCCAGGTCGGCGAGCTGCTCGGTGTGAGCGGGTCGAGCTTGCATGATCGCCACCCTACCTGATAGTTATAGATATATAACTATCATTTGATAACCAATTTGGAGCTGCTGCATGACCACCTCTGTCGACACCCCGCGCGCGGACGCGGCACCACGGATCACCGTCGGCCTACTCGTCACCCTTGCGCTGTTGTCGGCGGTGGCCCCGTTCGCCACCGACCTCTACCTGCCAGCTTTCCCCGAGATGGTCGACGATCTGCATACCTCGCCGACCACGGTGCAGCTGACCCTGACCACGTTTCTGATCGGTCTGGCGCTGGGGCAGTTGATCTTCGGCCCGCTCTCGGATCGCTACGGGCGGGTGAAGCCGCTGTGGATCGGTGCCGCGATCTGTGTGGGTGCGAGTGCGGTCGCGGTGTTCGCGCCCACCATCGAGGTGCTCATCGCCGCCCGGCTGGCGCAGGGCCTGACGGGTGCGGCGGGCATGGTGATCGGCCGCGCCATCATCTCCGACCTGGCCACCGGCCGTGCCGCCGCCCGGGCCTTCAGCCTCATGATGATCGTCGGCGGCATTGCTCCGATCGTTGCTCCGCTGGCCGGCGGTTTCCTCGTCGGTCCGTTGGGTTGGCGCGGCGCGCTGGCGATCATCCTGGTGCTGGTCGCTCTGATGCTCATCACCGCGCTCATCGTCATCCGCGAGACGCACACCGAGGAGCGTCGCACCGCGCTGCGGGCCGAGAAAGCCACCGCAGGCTCGCCATTGCGTGAATTGCTCGGGCGTCGCTATATCGGCAACGTCGTCGCATTCGGCTTCGCCTTCGCCGTGCTGATGGCCTACATCTCGGCCTCACCGTTCGTCTACCAGACGATGATGGGCCTGAGCGCCGCCCAGTACGGCGCGGTGTTCGGTGTCAATGCTCTCGGCCTGCTGCTGGTCAGTGCGCTCAGCGCCCGGCTGTCGGCCCGCACCGAACCGCATGTGCTGGCCACCGCCGGACTGGCCGTCATCACCGTCGCCGGCGTCATCGTGCTGGCGCTGGCCTACACCGACCTCGCGGCGGGCTGGCTGGCGCTCCCGCTGTTCGCCGCCGACGCCGGCATGGGTCTGATCTTCGGCACCACCACCGCGCTGGCCCTGTCGGCAGCGCCGCGGGCAGCAGGTAGCGCCTCGGCGGTGCTGGGTGCCACTCAGTTCCTGTTGGCCGCCGCCGTGTCACCTCTGGTGAGTCTGGCCGGTGAGCACACCGCCGGCCCGCTGGGCATCGTGATGGTGTGCTGCTCGGTGATCGCCTGCGCCGGTCTGGCGCTGGCCCGCAATCACACTCCCGGACCGTCCTGAACGATCGGCCGTGCCGCCTGCGGTTGAGGGCCCTTCTTGGACCGCCGCAGCCTGGCCTCGAGTCGCGTGGCCAACGAGGAGAGGGCGAAGTTCAGCCCGATCATCAACACCGCGATGACCATCAGCGCCGGGATGTAGTTGCTGTAGGCGGAGCCGACGCTCTGTGCCTGGCGAACCATCTCCACGAACGTGATCTGATAGCCGATCGCGGTGTCCTTGAGCACCACGACCATCTGTGACACCAGGACCGGCAGCATCGAGGTGATGGCCTGGGGGAGCTGCACACTGGTCATGGTCTGGGTCCACGTCATGCCCAGCGCCGAGGCGGCCTCGGCCTGACCGCGGGGCAGCGCGTGCACACCGGTGCGCACGATCTCGGCGATCACCGCCGCGTTGTACAACGTCAGGCCGGTGATCACCCCGGCCAGTGCCAGGTACTCCGAGGCGAACACCCCGTACATCGCGAACAGTGCGTAGGAGAACAACATCATGATCAGCACCGGCACCGCGCGGAAGAATTCCACGAACACGCCGCAGCCCCAGCTGATGGCCCGCACCGGCGAGAGCCGTCCGATCCCGAGCAGACAGCCCAACACCAGGGCCAGCACGATCGACACCGCGGCGGCGGTCAGCGTGCCCTCGATACCGGGCAGCACATAGGTGGTCCAGAGATCGGCGGTGAAGAACGGCTCCCACTTGGCGGCATCGAACTGCCCGGCGGCGGCGAACTTCCACGCCACCCAGCCCAGGATCGCGGCGAACACCAGGGCCGTCAGAACGGCCAGGACCATGTTGATCTTGCGCGCGCGGGGACCGGGCGCATCGAACAGAACGGACGAGCCCGTCATCGGTGCTCTCCGCTCTTCGCGCAAGCGCTCACGTGTTGTCTGTTCTTCGCGCGAGCGCTCATGTGTTGTCTGTTCTTCGCGCGAGCGCTCATGTGTTGTCTGTTCTTCGCGCGAGCGCTCACGTGTTGTCTGTTCTTCGCGCAAGCGCTCATCACCGAAGCACCGCCCAGCGCTTGCCCAGCCACCCGAACAGCAAGCCCATCGGCAGGGTCAGGATGACGAACCCGATGGCGAAGATGCTACCGACCACCAGCAGTGCCGAGGTGTTCTCCACCATTTCCTTCATCAGCAGTGCCGCCTCGGCGACGCCGATCGCCGAGGCGATGGTGGTGTTCTTCGTCAACGCGATCATCACCGAACCCAGCGGGATGATGACCGCTCGAAAAGCCTGCGGCAGCAGGATGATCCGGAGGTTCTGCGAGAAGGTCAGGCCGAGCGAGCGCGCCGCCTCGGCCTGACCCATCGGCACGGTGTTCACCCCCGAGCGGATGGCCTCACACACGAATGCCGCGGTGTAGATTGTCAGCCCGAGAACCGCCAGGCGGAAGTTGCTGTCGACGATCGACGTCGGCGACGTCGGGTCGGTCAGCGTGATGTGCAGCGTGTTGGCCAGGCCCAATGAGCAGAACACCAGGATCAGGGTCAGCGGGGTGTTGCGCACCACGTTGACATAGCTGGTGCCCACCGCCCGCATCACCGGTACCGGTGAGAGCCGCATTGCGGCCAGCACGGTGCCCAGCACCAGTGCACCGATCGCCGCATACACGGTCAGCTCGATGGTGACCAGGAACGCAGCGAAGATCCGGTCCTGGTACTCGCTGAAAACTTCCACCCGGTGGATCCGCTACTTCGTGACGGCGGGCGGCTGGGGTGTGGCGATACCGGCAGGGCCCAAGTTCTTCTCGAACGCCGCGGCCCACTTGCCCTCGGTCTCCATCTTGGTGATGGCGTCGTTGATCTTGGTCTGCAGCTCGGTGTCGTCCTTCTTCAGCCCGATGCCGTAGTTCTCCTCCGAGAACGGCTCACCGACGAGCTTGAAGGTGCCCGGCTGTTGGGCGGCATACCCGGCCAGGATCACCTCATCGGTGGTCACCGCATCGATCGCACCGCTCTTGAGCGCCTCCACGCAGGCCGAGTAGGTGTCGTACTGCTGCAGCTGAACGCCGGGGTACTTGTCCTTGATGCGCTGGGCTGGGGTCGAGCCGGTGACCGAGCACAGCTTCTTGTTGTTCTCCAGCGATTCGGCGCCGACGATGTCGGAATTGTCCGCCCGCACCAACAGGCTCTGGCCGGTCACCAGATAGGGACCGGCGAAGCTGACCTTCTCCTTACGTGCGTCCGTGATCGAGTAGGTGGCGGCGATGAAGTCCACCTGCCCGTTCTGGATCAGCGTCTCGCGCTGGCCCGACGGGGCTTCCTTCCACTCGATCTGATCGGGGGTGTAGCCGAGCTGTTCGGCCACATAGGTCGCCACATCGACGTCGAACCCGCTCATCGAGCCGTCCGGGTTCTTCAGTCCGAGACCCGGCTGGTCGAACTTGGTGCCGATGACCACCTTGTTCTCGTCACCGCCCGATCCGCCGCCGCAGGCGGCCAGGGTCAGCGGCAGTGCTGCGGCCAGGACGGCGGCAGCGGCCACCCGAACTCGAAATGACATCACGTGCTCCTTCGATTCAGTGATTGAGAATCTTGCCGAGGAAGTCCTTGGCGCGGTCGGATTTCGGGTTGCCGAAGAACTCCTCCGGCTCGGCGTCCTCCACGATCGCGCCGTCGGCCATGAAGACCACCCGATGCGAGGCGCGCCGCGCAAAGCCCATCTCGTGGGTCACGACCAGCATCGTCATCCCCTCGGTGGCCAGATCGGTCATGACGGCCAGCACCTCGTTGATCATCTCGGGGTCCAGCGCGCTGGTGGGCTCGTCGAAGAGCATCACCTTCGGGTTCATGGCCAACGACCTGGCGATCGCGACACGCTGCTGCTGTCCGCCGGAGAGTTGCGCGGGGTACTTGTCGGCCTGATTGGCGATACCGACCCGATCCAGCAGCTTCATCCCCTCGGCACGCGCTGCGTCCTTGGCGATCTTGCGCACCTTGACCGGGGCCAGCATGACGTTCTCGATGATCGTCTTGTGGGCGAACAGGTTGAACGACTGGAATACCATTCCGACGTCGGAGCGCAGCTGGGCCAGCTTGCGGCCCTCCTCGGGCAGCACTTCACCGTCAATGGTGATGGTTCCCGTGTCGATCGGCTCGAGCCGATTGATGGTGCGGCACAAGGTGGATTTGCCCGAACCCGACGGACCGAGCACCACGACGACCTGACCGCGCGGAACATCGAGGTTGATGTCCTTGAGCACGTGGAGATCGCCGAAATGCTTGTCGACAGCCTGCATCGAGATCATCGGGACCGAAGCCGCGGTGGTCATGGGCTCTGACCCTACCCAGGGAACGCTCAGGATGGGCGGTATCGACACCCCCGTAACATGATCGTCGTGAGTCCCATGGTTGCTGCCGACGCACAGGCGGATCTTGCGGCACCCGCCGACGTCGACGTGCGCACCTATCAGGTGCGCACCTACGGCTGCCAGATGAACGTGCACGATTCCGAACGGCTGTCAGGCCTGCTCGAGGCCGCCGGTTACGCGCGCGCCGCCGAGGGCGCCGACGCCGACATCGTGGTGTTCAACACCTGCGCGGTGCGCGAGAACGCCGATAACAAGCTCTACGGCAATCTCAGTCACCTCGCGCCGCGCAAGGCGGCCGATCCGAACATGCAGATCGCGGTCGGCGGGTGTCTGGCCCAGAAGGACCGGGACACCGTCCTGAAGAAGGCCCCGTGGGTGGATGTCGTGTTCGGTACCCACAACATCGGGTCGCTGCCGGTCTTGTTGGAGCGGGCCCGACATCAGCGGGTGGCTCAGGTCGAGATCGCCGAGGCCTTGCAGGAGTTTCCGTCGGCTCTGCCCGCCGCTCGCGAATCAGCCTATGCCGCTTGGGTTTCCATCTCGGTCGGCTGCAACAACACCTGTACGTTCTGCATCGTGCCCGCGTTGCGCGGCAAGGAGGTCGATCGCCGTCCCGGTGAGATCCTGGCCGAGGTGCAGACGCTGGTCGACCAGGGTGTGCTCGAAGTCACGTTGCTCGGCCAGAACGTCAACGCCTACGGCGTTTCCTACGCCGACCCGACGATCCCGCGTAACCGGGGTGCCTTTGCGGAGTTGTTGCGTGCCTGCGGAACCGTCGACGGGCTGGAACGGGTGCGGTTCACCTCGCCGCATCCGGCCGAGTTCACCGACGATGTGATCGAGGCGATGGCCACCACGCCGAATGTCTGTCCCACGCTGCACATGCCATTGCAGTCCGGATCCGACCGCATCCTCAAGGCGATGCGTCGGTCCTATCGCGCCGAGAAGTTCCTCGGCATCATCGACCGTGTCCGCTCCGCCATACCGAAAGCCGCCATCACCACCGACATCATCGTCGGGTTCCCCGGCGAGACCGAAGAGGATTTTCAGGCGACCCTCGACGTGGTGGCCCGGGCGAGATTCGCCAGCGCCTTCACCTTCCAGTACTCCAAGCGGCCAGGAACCCCCGCCGCGACCCTGCCCGACCAGCTGCCCAAAGAGGTTGTCAGCGAGCGGTATCAACGGCTCGTCGACCTCCAGGAACAGATCTCGTGGTCGGAGAACAAGGCGCAGGTGGGCCGTGAGGTCGAGTTGCTGGTGGCCGCGGGGGAGGGTCGTAAGGACGCCGCCACCGCACGCCTGTCCGGCCGCGCACGCGACGGTCGGCTGGTGCATTTCGACGCAGGCGGCGCCGATGTCCGCCCCGGCGACATCGTCACCACCACGGTGACCCGTGCCGCCCCCCACTTCCTGGTCGCCGACGGCCCGCTTCATACCCATCGCCGCACTCGCGCCGGCGACGCGCACGCCGCGGGCCTGCGGCCGGTGACCGGCGTCGGCCTCGGCATGCCGGGCATCGGCGCGCCGGCGGCGGCCACCACCACCGATTGTTCGACGACTGGATGCGCATTGTGAGTGAGAAGAATCCGCCGGAGTTCGAGGATTTCAAGGACGACCTGGAAGCGGCCGAACGCCGCGTCGCCGCCGAGATCGACCCCGGTGCCCGCGCGATGGTGGTGGCGGTCTGCGTCTTCGTGCTGCTCGGCACCTTCGTGCTGCCGCACACCGGATCGGCGCGCGGGCTCGACATCCTGGTGGCCAGCGATGTCGCCCACAGCACCGGCCTGTCGTTGCCCTCACGCGTGTTCGTCTGGCTGGCGCTGGTGTTCGGCGTCGGGTTCTCGATCCTCGCGCTGCTGACCCGGCGCTGGACGCTGGCCTGGATTGCGCTGGCGGGCACCACCGTCGCCTGCCCGGCCGGCATGCTCGCGGTGTGGTCCCGGCAGACCGCGGCCGGCGATCTGCCCGGGCCCGGCATCGGTCTGATCATCGCCTGGATCGCGGTGCTGATCCTGGCCTTCCACTGGGCGCGGGTGGTGTGGACGCGTACCGCGGTGCATCTGAGTGCCGAGGAAGAGCGCCGCGCGGCGATCGCCGCCCAGCAGCGCAAGTCGCTGCTGGACGACGAGGGCTAACGCTTCTTGGTGACGGCCTCGGCGGCCGTGCCCGCCCACTCGCGCCACTGCGCGGCACTGGCCCGGGCCTTCTCGGCGTCCTTGGTCTTGCCGGCCGCCTCGGCCTTCTCCGCCTGGCGCTCGAATTGCTCGGCCCGTTCCCGGAACTGGTCGGCACGGGCCTTGGCCTCGGCGTCGGTGTGATCGACGGTCTGCGCATCGCGGACCTTCTTCTCCACCGCCCGCAACCGGCGTTCCAGATCTGCCGACCGCTCGCGGGGCACCTTGCCGATGGCGTCCCACTTGTCGCCGATGGTGCGCAACGCGGACAGGGCGGCCTTGGGGTCGGAGACGTCGATGCGCTCGGCCTCGGCCAGCAGCTTCTCCTTGGCGTCGGCATTGGCGCTGAACTCGGCGTCCCGCTCGGCGTGTACGGCGTTGCGGGCGGCGAAGAAGGTGTCCTGGGCGGCCTTGAAACGTGCCCACAGCGCATCGTCGACATCCTTGGCCGCGCGCCCGGCCGCCTTCCACTGGGCGAGCAGATCGCGGAAGGTCGCCGCGGTCGCTGCCCAGTCCGTGGAATCGCTGAGCTTCTCGGCCTTCTCACACAGGGCCTCCTTGGCCTGGCGCGCACCGACGCGTTCGCGGTCGAGCTCGGCGAAATGCGAACCCCGGCGCCGGTTGAACGTCTCGCGCGCCGCCGAGTAGCGCTTCCACAGCGCGTCGTCGGTCTTGCGGTCCAACCCGGTGATGGTGCGCCACTCGTCGAGGATGGCCCGGAGCCGGTCGCCTGCGGCCTTCCACTGGCCGGTGGCATTCGCGATCTCCTCGGCCTCGGCGGCCAGGGCTTCCTTGCGTGCGGTCTGCGCCGCGCGGTGCTCATCGCGCCGCGCGCGTTCCTCGGCGGCTGCCCCGTCGGCGTGTTCGAGGATGCTGTTCAACCGGGCCTGCACCGAGTCGACATCACCGAGAACCGCGGCTGTCGGCAGCGTCTCCAGCAGCGCCGTCGCGGCGGACTTGATCTTGCGGGCATCGCCGCTGCCGGAGGCCAGCCGGGTTTCCAGCAGCACGACCTCGGTGTTCAGATCGTCGAAGCGGCGACCGAAATGGGTGTAGGCCGCCTCGGCGTCGCCGGCCTGCCAGGACCCGATGACGCGCTCACCGGCGGAGGTGATCAGCACGACCGTGCCATCGTCCTCGACGCGGCCGAACCGGTGCGGGTCCACCGACGGTGGCACGACCGGCGCGGCGGCCGCGGCCGGCCGGGGATGGGGTGCGGGCCGCGGTCCGGGCCGCGGGATCGGTTTCGGTGTGGGTTTGGGCGCCGATGTCTCGGCGGTCTCGCCCGGCCCTGAATCGCTGGTTGTCATCTCTTCCTCGCACTCCCGCGCGGTTTGACCCGCGCACCTGCCGCGCGACGCGGCGCCCGATGCTTCCGCTCGTTATTCAAGCAGGTCGGTCCCGTCCGTGCGCACAGCTTCGCGATGCGTGGGCGATCTGCGGTTGCGATCCGAACCGCTTTACCGGCAACCTCAGGACCCGAACCCCCGAGGAGGCCGCATTGGACAAGGCGGATATCGCCGCACTTCTGGCGCTCGGTGCCGCCCTGTTCGTCGCGATCGGCGATGTCATCCACCAGCGCTCGGCCCACGAGGTGACCGACGAGGACGTCAGCCACCTCACGCTGTTCCTGCGACTGCTGCGCGACCGGGTCTGGTGGGTCGGCAGCCTGGTCTCGGCGGTCGGGTTCGGTCTGCAGGCCGCGGCGCTGGGATTCGGATCGGTATTGCTGGTGCAGGCGCTGCTGGTGACATCTTTGCTGTTCGCGCTGCCACTCAATGCCCGGGCCTACCGGCGCCGGGTCACCCGCTTCGAATGGACGTGGGCGGTGCTGCTGGCGATCTCGGTGGCGGTGATCGTGACCGTCGGGAACCCCACGGAGGGCCAGGCCCGCGCCGGGACGGAGGCCTGGCTGGCCGTCGTCGCCGTGCTGGGCCCGATGCTCGTGCTGTGTGTGGCCGGAGCGCGGATCTGGTCCGGCAAGCCGATCGGGGCGATCCTGCTGGCGGTGGTCTCCGGCGCGCTGTGGGGAATCTTCGCGATCCTCACCAAGGCCGTGGTGGACCGGCTCGGCGACGGGTTGTGGGAGCTGCTGCGCACCCCCGAGCTGTATGCGTGGGCGCTGGTCGCGGTGGCAGGCACCGCGTATCAGCAAGCGGCCTTCCGGGCCGGCGCGATCACGGCGTCGCTGCCGACGATGACGGTGACCGAACCCGTCGTCGCCTCCGCACTCGGCGTCGTGGTGCTGGGGGAGGCGTTGCGCCCCGGCGAGGCGGGCTGGATCACCCTGGTGGCCGCGGTGGTGGTGATGGTCCTGGCGACCGCGGCGCTGGCGCGTGGTGAGGCGGGCTGGGCCGACGAGCAGGTTTCGCCAGCGCGCTAGCGTGAAGACGTGTTGGCGGCCATTGCACTGATCCCATCCGCGCCGATCCTGGTGCCGGAGTTGGCCGGGACGGCGGCCGAGGAGGTGGCCGATCTGCGGGCGGCCGTACTGACGGTCGGCGCCCAGCTGCCGGCACGGTGGATCGCGGTGGCCGCGGGCCAGACCGCGGGGGTGGTGGGCCCGCAGGCGGTGGGGACCTTCGCCGGTTACGGCGCCGATATCGTCGTGACGCTGTCGCCGGAACCGGACGGCCCGGTCACCGATCTCCCGTTGGCCGCGCTGATCACCGGCTGGGTGCGCGCGAACGCGGCCCCGAACGCTGTCGCCGAGGTGCATATCGTCGGACCCGATACCGACGCCGGATCCCTGCGTGCGGTCCTCGACGGCACCGGTGACCCGATCGGCGTGCTGGTGGTCGCCGACGGTGCCAATACCCTGACCGCCGCCGCGCCAGGTGGCTTCGATCCCGACTCGGTACCGGGGCAGCACCGGCTCGACGATGCGCTGGCCGCGGGCGACACCGCGAACCTGACCGGCGTGGCCGCCGGCGCGGTGGGCCGTGATGCCTACCGGGTGGTGGCCGATCTGGTCGGTTCGGCACCGGTGGCGGCGCATGAGCTCTACCGCGGCGCCCCGTACGGTGTCGGCTACTTCGTCGGGATGTGGCGGCTGTGACGCCAGCGCTGCGACCGGTCGCCGTGATCGGCCCGACCGGCACCGGGAAGTCCGCGCTCGCCCTTGCGCTGGCCCACCGACTGGGTGGGGAGATCGTCAACGCCGATGCCATGCAGCTCTACCGCGGTATGGACATAGGCACCGCGAAGCTGCCGCCCGAGCAGCGCGAGGGCATCGTCCACCATCAGCTCGATGTCCTCGACGTCACCGAGAACGCCTCGGTCGCGCGGTATCAGCACAGTGCGGCCGCCGATATCGAGGCGATCCTGGCGCGCGGTGCAGTGCCGGTGATCGTGGGCGGCTCGATGCTCTACATCCAGTCCTTGCTCGACCAGTGGTCGTTTCCCGATACCGATCCCGCGGTGCGGGCCAAATGGGAGGCCCGGCTGACCGAGGACGGGGTGGCCGCGCTGCACGGCGAACTGGCCCGCGTCGATCCCGCCGCGGCGGCGGCCATTCTGGACACCGACGCCCGCCGCATCGTGCGGGCGCTGGAAGTCGTCGAGCTGACCGGCGAGCCGTTCGCCGCGTCCGCGCCGCGGATCGGCAATCCGCGGTGGGGCACCCAGATCATCGGATTGGACTGGGAGACAGGCGCGCTCGATACCCGCTTGCGCGCACGCACCGAAGCCATGTTCGCCGACGGGCTGGTCGGCGAGGTCGGCGGCCTGATCGAACGCGGCCTGCGCGACGGGGTGACCGCCGCCCGCGCCATCGGCTACGCCCAGGTGCTCGCGGCGCTGGATGCCGGCGATGATCCCGATTTCGCCGGGGCGCGTGAAGCCACCTTCGTGGGCACCCGACGGTACGTGCGGCGGCAGCGGTCGTGGTTCCGGCGCGATCATCGGGTCCGGTGGCTGGATGGTTCGCGCCATGACCTGGCCGAGGCCGCGCTGAGTATCCTGGACGAGTGAGACTGGGCATCCCCTTCGTGAAGGGACACGGAACGCAGAACGACTTCGTCGTGCTGCCCGATCTGGATGCCGAACTTCCACTGCGCCCCGACTGGGTGGCCACCCTATGCGACCGGCGCCGCGGCCTCGGCGCCGACGGGGTGCTGCGCGTGACGACCGCCGCCGCTGCCCAGGCGGCCGGGGTGTTCGCCGTGTTGCCCGAGGGGGTGGCAGGCGACGACTGGTACATGGACTACCGCAACGCCGACGGCTCGATCGCCCAGATGTGCGGTAACGGGGTGCGAGTGTTCGCGCACTATCTGCGCGCCGCCGGTCTGGAGCACCGTGACGAATTCGTGGTGGGCTCGTTGGCCGGGCCGCGTCCGGTCGTCGTGCGGGTCGACGCGGGCGAGAGCGCGCGGGCCGAGGTCACCGTGGACATGGGCAAGGCCGTTCTGCTGGGTACCGGTTCGGCCGTGGTCGGCGGGCAGAGCTTCACCGGGCTCGGCGTGGATGTTGGCAATCCGCACCTGGCCTGCGTCAGCGATCTCAGCGCCGCGCAGCTGGCCGCCCTCGACGTGGCAGCCCCGGTTTCGTTCGACACCGCTCAGTTCCCCGAGGGTGTCAACATCGAGGTGCTCACCCGCCCCGAGTCGGGCGCGGTCAGCATGCGGGTCCACGAACGCGGAGTCGGCGAAACACGTTCCTGCGGAACAGGAACCGTTGCGGCGGCGTTGGCAGCCCTGGTGGACGGCGGCGACGGCACCGGTACCTTGCGGGTCCGTATTCCCGGCGGCGAGGTCACCGTCACCGTCACCGAGGCCACCAGCTACCTGCACGGTCCGTCGGCCCTGGTGGCCCGCGGTGACTATGCGGGCGATTAATCACATGCGTGCAGCCCGGGCGGCATGTCACCATCGAAAGCACATATGACTGAATTTTCTCCGAACAATCCCGTTCCCAGCACCGGTGAACTCGCCCTGGAAGACCGGGCGGCCCTGCGCAGGGTCGCCGGGCTGTCCACCGAGCTCACCGATATCTCCGAAGTCGAGTATCGCCAGCTGCGTCTGGAGCGCGTGGTCCTGGTGGGGGTGTGGACCGAGGGCAGCGCGGCCGATGTCGACGCCAGCATGGCCGAACTGGCCGCGCTCGCCGAGACCGCAGGCTCGGAGGTCCTCGAGGGCCTGGTGCAACGCCGCGACAAGCCCGACGCCTCGACCTACATCGGTTCCGGTAAAGCCATCGAGCTGCGTGAGATCGTCGAGGCCACCGGTGCGGACACCGTCATCTGTGACGGCGAGCTCAGCCCCGCCCAGCTCAATGCCCTGGAGAAGGCCGTCAAGGTCAAGGTGATCGACCGCACCGCCCTGATCCTGGACATCTTCGCCCAGCACGCGACGAGCCGGGAGGGCAAGGCGCAGGTCTCGCTGGCCCAGATGGAGTACATGCTGCCGCGGCTGCGCGGTTGGGGTGAATCGATGTCCCGGCAGGCCGGCGGCCGGGCCGGTGGTGCCGGTGGCGGTGTGGGTACTCGCGGCCCTGGTGAGACCAAGATCGAAACCGACCGGCGCCGCATCCGCGAGCGGATGTCCAAACTTCGCCGCGAGATCAAGGATATGAAGAAGATCCGCGACACCCAGCGCGGGAGCCGCCGGCGCAGCGATGCCGCCGCACTGGCGATCGTCGGCTACACCAACGCCGGTAAGTCCAGTCTGCTCAACGCGCTCACCGGGGCCGGCGTCCTGGTCGAGAATGCGCTGTTCGCCACGTTGGAGCCGACCACCCGGCGTGGGGAGTTCGAGGATGGTCGCGCGTTCGTGCTCACCGACACCGTCGGGTTCGTCCGCCACCTGCCCACCCAGCTGGTGGAGGCGTTCCGGTCCACCCTGGAGGAGGTGGCCGACGCGGAGTTGCTCATCCATGTGGTCGACGGCTCCGATGTCACACCGCTGGCCCAGATCCAGGCGGTGCGCACGGTGATCAACGATGTCGTCACCGAATACGGCATCGCCCCACCGCCGGAACTGTTGGTGGTCAACAAGATCGACGCGGCGGGTGATCTCGCGCTGGCGCAGCTTCGGCGTGCGCTGCCGGACGCGGTGTTCGTCTCGGCGCACACCGGGGAAGGCCTGGCGCAGTTACGGACCCGGATGGCGGAGCTGGTCGAGCCGACCGACGCGTTCGTCGACGTGACATTGCCCTACGAGCGCGGCGACCTGGTGGCCCGCGTCCACGCCGAAGGGCGCATCGAATCGACCGAGCACACCGACAAGGGAACCAAAATCGCTGCCCGCGTGCCGGTTCCGCTCGCGGCAGCGCTCGGGGAGTTCAGTAACTGGTAGTCGACACGGGCAGGCGCACCGTTCATCGGATCCCCCGAGGTCCCGGCGATGGGCGCCTGCCCGCGGGTCAGGCGGCCGCCGCGTCGCCGGCGGGCGATGGATCGGAATGGCTGTCGGTCTTCGTATCGTCGGGTGTCACGATCGATGTCGTGACGCTCGAATCCTCGGTCTTCGCATCATCGGGGTGCAGCACCTCGATGGTCGGGGCTTGCGCTGAGTCGTCCTCGTCACGCAGGTCCTGATCGCGCAGATCGTCGCGCAGGTCCGCGCGCAGATCATCGCCGGAACGGTCCTCTTCGCGGAGGTCCTGGCTGCTCGGGTCTTCCTTGAGCAGGTCTGCGGTATCGCCGGACTCGTCGCCGGCCGTGGTGGTATCGATCGAGCGTGCGAGCGGCAGCACGTCCGCGCCGTCGGTGTCCGTGTCGGTGTAGGTGTCGGGCGGCACGGTCACCGGGGTGCGCTGCTCGTCGCGCACGATGGCGGCCGGTTGTGCCGGTGCCGGAACGGGCTTCGGGCCGAAGGCGGCCTGGAAACCCTCGCCGATCGCGGCCGCGACGTCCTGGACGAAGGTCACCGGGTTGATCCGGGGGATCAACCGGAACGGTGCGGGCACACCGTAGCTGAGGGTGCGGTCGTAACCGGTATCGATGAGCACCCGCAGCAGCGGGGCGACGAAGTCGACGATCGGAGTGATCAGGAACCCGGTGCCGGTGAAGGCGGCGAATTCGAGGAACGGCCGCACGATCGGAAGTGTGCGGGTCGGGATGGTGACGTAGCGCGTGTCGCCGTGCTCCTCCCAGTTGTCCTGATCGGCCAGTTCGACGGCGAGTTCCTCGGGGGTGTAGTCGTCGGGCAGTTCGCCGACGTCTTTCTGGTTGGGGGCCAGGTAGGTGCCGTGCACGTACCAGAAGCCCGCGATCGCGTTCAGCACGGCGAGCGCGTTGACGGGGTAGATCGGGAAGTCGGAGACGCCGTCGTATTGGAAGGCGATATCGGTGGCGCAGATGTGGTCGCAGGTGTCGGTGGGTGCAGGCAGCCCGAACGTGGCGTCCAGGATCGGCACGTGCCCGAGGAAGGCCAGTCGCTCGAACAGGCCGCCGTTGGGCCGGTTCGTGTTTCCGATCATGACGAAGGACAGGTAGTTCTGGTCCTTGGGAAGTCCGGCGAGATTGCGCTTTTCCCTGCTGACGATGTTGGCGCCCTGGGAGTAGCCCATCAGGATTACCGGGGTGTTCGCCGGGTTCTGTGCCAGGGTGTCGACCAGCGTGCCGTTGAGCGTGGAGAGTCCCGCTCCGGTCGACACATCCCATTTGTCGCCGGTCAGACCGCCCCAGCCGGGCAGCGGGATGGGCCAGAACTGGGCCGGGTAGTTGATGCCTTCCAGCGTGCAGTCGTTGTCCTTGGTGCAGGCCGGGTTGAACGGGGCGATGTAGTAGTCCCTGGCGTTCTCCAGATAACCGTCGATCCCGTTGGCGTTGGGGGTGCCCGTGCCGGGGACGATGAGCGCGGTGGCGGCCAGTGCGGCGGCCAAGGTCAGCGTCGAGGTGATCGAGACGATGATCGCGAGGAGCACCGTGATCAGAGTTGTGGTGGCACGCCGCGCAGTGCGCATCGGATCCCCCTCGTCGTGGTTGTTCGCCGACTCTTCGGATCGTTGCACTCGAGCGGGCTGACGGGAGCGTAAACCGCAGATTGAAAATAGAATCTCATTCTAATAGCGTGGGACGTCCGGGACCACGGAGGGAGATGGCGTTGGGTTTGCGTGGTGACGCAGCGATCGTCGGGTTTCACGAGCTACCTGCGACGCGGAAGCCGACCGGGACCGCGGAGTTCACCATCGAACAGTGGGCGCGGTTGGCGGCCGCGGCGGTGGCCGACGCGGGGCTGTCGGTCCAGCAGGTCGACGGGCTGGTGACCTGCGGGGTCATGGAGTCCCAGCTGTTCGTCCCCTCCACAGTCGCCGAGTATCTGGGTCTGGCGGTCAATTTCGCCGAGATCGTCGATCTCGGCGGCGCCTCGGGCGCGGCCATGGTGTGGCGCGCGGCGGCGGCGATCGAACTGGGGCTCTGCCAGGCGGTGCTGTGCGCCATCCCAGCCAACTACCTGACCCCGATGTCGGCGGAGCGTCCCTACGATCCCGGCGACGCGCTGTACTACGGGGCGTCCAGCTTCCGGTACGGCTCGCCGCAGGCCGAGTTCGAGATTCCCTACGGCTACCTCGGACAGAACGGTCCGTACGCGCAGGTCGCCCAGATGTACTCGGCCGCATACGGATACGACGAGACCGCGATGGCCAAGATCGTCGTCGACCAGCGGGTGAACGCCAACCACACACCCGGGGCGGTGTTCCGGGACAAACCGGTGACCATCGCCGATGTCCTGGACAGCCCGATCATCGCGTCTCCGCTGCACATGCTGGAAATCGTCATGCCGTGCATGGGGGGATCGGCAGTGCTCGTCACCAATGCCGAACTGGCCCGCGCCGGCCGCCACCGACCGGTCTGGATCAAGGGGTTCGGCGAACGGGTGCCCTACAAGTCCCCGGTCTATGCCGCCGATCCGCTCCAGACACCGATGGTGAAGGTCGCCGAATCCGCCTTCGGGATGGCCGGCCTGACCCCGGCCGACATGGACATGGTGTCGATCTACGACTGCTACACCATCACCGCCCTGCTGACGTTGGAGGACGCGGGTTTCTGTGCCAAGGGCACGGGAATGCGGTTCGTCACCGACCACGACCTGACCTTCCGCGGTGACTTCCCGATGAACACCGCAGGCGGACAGCTCGGCTACGGCCAGCCCGGCAATGCCGGTGGCATGCACCATGTGTGCGATGCCACCCGGCAGCTGATGGGACGCGCCGGGGCAACCCAGGTCGCGGACTGTCACCGCGCCTTCGTCTCGGGCAACGGTGGCGTGCTCAGCGAACAAGAAGCTCTCGTCCTGGAGGGGGATTGATGACCGAGTCGTCGGCCCGGCCAGTGCCACTGCCCACGCCGACCTCGGCACCGTTCTGGGATGGCCTGCGCCGGCACGAGGTGTGGGTGCAATTCTCACCGTCATCGGATGCCTACGTGTTCTATCCGCGCATCCTGGCGCCCGGCACCCTGGCCGATGATCTGTCCTGGCGCCAGATCTCCGGTGATGCCACCCTGGTCAGCTTCGCCGTCGCACAGCGACCGGTCGCCCCTCAGTTCGCCGATGCCGTTCCGCATCTGCTCGGCGTGGTGCAGTGGACCGAGGGGCCGCGGCTGGCCACCGAGATCGTCGGCGTCGATCCGGCTCGACTGCGCATCGGTATGGCCATGACGCCGGTGTTCACCGAACCCGACGGCGCCGATATCACCCTGTTGCACTACACCGCCGCCGAATAGGGGAGACATGGCGCTGGCACTCACCGATGAACAGGTACAGCTGACCGAGGCGATGGCGGGTTTCGCCCGCAGGCACGGCGGACTGGAACTGACCCGGTCGCAGTTCGACGCCCTCGCAGCCGGGGAACGCCCGGCGTTCTGGGCGGCCTTGGTCGCCAACGGACTGCACGGGGTTCAATTGCCCGAGCAGGGTGGGGGTTTCGTCGATGCCGCCTGCGTCATCGACGCCGCGGGCTACGGTCTGCTGCCCGGCCCGCTGCTGCCCACGATGATCGCCGGTGCCGTCATTGCAGACCTGCCGGAACAACCGGCGGTGCGCGCCGCGCGCGAGGCCCTCGCCGCGGGTGGCCCGATGGCGGTGTTGCTGCCGAGCGATGGCGTGCTGCGGGCCGAACCCGACGGCGCAGGGTGGCGGCTGACCGGCGCGGCCGGACCGCAGCTCGGCGTGGCCGCCGCGGAGCATGTGATCGTTGCCGCCGATACCGATGCGGCGCAAAGACTCTGGTTTCTGATCAACGCTGCCGGGCCGGGGGTGGTGGTGCAGGCGGCCGCCCCGACCGATCTGACCCGGGATGTCGGCACCCTGTCGTGCGCCGACGCACCCGTCGCGGCCGATGCCGTGCTGGCCGGTGTCGACCCGGTGCGGGCGCGGTGCCATGCGATCGGCCTGATGGCGGCCGAGGCAGCGGGGATCGCGCGCTGGTGTGTGGACAATGTGGTCGCCTATCTGAAGGTGCGCGAACAGTTCGGACGCCGCATCGGGGCGTTCCAGGCCCTGCAGCACAAGGCGGCCATGCTGTTCATCGACAGTGAACTTGCCGCCGCCGCCGCATGGGATGCGGTGCGCGGCGCCGAACAACCGATCGAGCAACACGAGATCGCCGCCGCAGGCGCTGCCATCGCGGCGATCGGCAAGCTGCCGGATCTGGTGGTCGATGCGCTGACGATGTTCGGGGCCATCGGGTACACCTGGGAGCACGACCTGCACCTGTACTGGAAGCGGTCGATCAGCCTGGCCGCCGCCGCGGGCGGTGTCGCCGAATGGGCCGAGCTGCTCGGGGAACCCGACCGGCAGCCAAGAGATTTCGGCATCGAGCTGGCCGGTGTGGAAGAGCGGTTCCGGGGGCAGATCGCCGCGCTGATCGACGCCGCGGCGCAGCTGGACAACGAGGCGCCGGGCCGGCAGAACCCCGAGTACGAGGACTTCTGGACCGGTCCGCGCCGGACCGCACTGGCCGATGCCGGACTCGTCGCGCCATATCTGCCCGCGCCGTGGGGGCTGGACGCCACGCCGGCCCAACAGCTCGTCATCGACGAGGAATTCGACCGGCGGCCAACGCTTACCCGGCCATCGTTGGGAATCGCACAGTGGATACTGCCGACGGTTATCGCCGAAGGCACCGACGGCCAACGGGAGCGCTTCGCGGTGCCGACGCTGCGCGGTGAGATCGGGTGGTGTCAGCTGTTCTCCGAA
Organism: Mycolicibacterium neoaurum VKM Ac-1815D; assembly: GCF_000317305.3. Next base: position 2,499,664 of record NC_023036.2, read on the forward strand.
CCCGGCGCCGGATCGGATCTGGCGTCCTTGACGACCAGGGCGACCAAGGTCGAGGGCGGCTGGCGGATCGACGGGCAGAAGGTGTGGACCTCCTCGGCGCAGCGCGCCGACTGGGGTGCGCTGCTGGCCAGGACGGATCCGCAGGCCGCCAAGCACCGGGGCATCGGCTACTTCCTGATCGATATGACGAGCCCGGGCATCACCATCCGGCCGCTGCGAACCGCCAGCGGTGACGAGCATTTCAACGAGGTGTTCTTCGACGATGTCTTCGTGCCCGATGACATGCTGGTCGGTGAGCCGACCGCGGGCTGGTCGCATGCGCTGGCCACGATGGCCAACGAACGGGTGGCCATCGGTGCCTACGCCAAACTGGACAAGGAACGTGAATTGCGGGCGCTGGCCCGTCAGGCCGGTCCGGCGGGTGTCATGGTGCGGCACGCGTTGGGCCGGGTACGGGCCGCCACCAACGCCATCGGCGCGCTCGCGGTGCGCGACACCCTGCGCCGGCTCGCCGGACACGGGCCCGGCCCGGCGTCCAGCGTCGGCAAGGTCGGCACCGCACTGTTGGTGCGCCGGGTGACCGCCGACGCGCTGGCTTTCAGCGGTCGGGCCGCCATGGTGGGTGGCGCCGACCACCCCGCAGTGGCCGACACGTTGATGATGCCTGCGGAGGTCATCGGCGGTGGCACCGTCGAGATCCAGCTCAATATCATCGCCACCATGATCCTCGGACTACCGCGCGCATGACCACCGGCGACACCGAGCTGCCCGACTACAAGCGGGCCCGCCGGGCCCAGATCGTCGATGCGGCACTGGATCTGCTGAAGTCACAGGACTACGAGCAGATCCAGATGCGCGATGTCGCCGATCACGCCCGAGTCGCATTGGGCACCCTGTACCGATACTTCAGCTCCAAGGAGCACGTTTACGCCGCGGTCCTGATGCAGTGGGCGCAACCGGTTTTCGCCGCGGCGGAAGCGGTCCGACCGGCCACCGAACAGCAGGTCCGCGAGAAGATGCGCGGCATCATCACCAGCTTCGAACGTCGGCCGGCGTTCTTCAAGGTCTGCATGCTGTTGCAGAACACCACTGACGCCAATGCCCGCGACCTGATGGATCGATTCGCCTCCGTCGCCCAGCGCACCCTGGCCACGGACTTCGCCGCCATGGGCGAACAGGGATCGGCCGACACCGCGATCATGGCCTGGGGCATCATCTCGACCATGCTGTCCGCGTCCATCCTGCGCGACCTGCCGATGGCCGACACCTATCGCGTGGTCGACGCGTTCGTCGATCTGATCGGTCCGCGGCTGTCCAGCGGGGCGGGGGAAGGCCGGGGTTGACGAACGACCGGCGGCTCGTGCGCCCGCACCGGAGGAAGCGGCTGCTCATAGCGCTGCACCTCGACCAGCACATGTGCGCCGCTGCACCCGCGCGCCAACGACGAGGTGCCGACATCGTCGGTGAGCACATTCGGATTACCGTGCACGCACAGTGAATCCGGGTCGCCGGGATCCAGCGGGTCGTACCAGGCGCCGGTGGCGAGTTGCACGACCCGCGGGCGCACACGCGCGTCGATGACCACGCCGGCCAGGCAGGCACCGCGATCGTTGAACACCCGCACCACATCGCCGTCGGTGAGCCCCCGCTCGGCCGCGTCGCTCGGATGGATCCGGATCGGTTCGCGGCCAGCGACCTTGGAGTCTTGGCTGACCGCGCCGATATCGAGCTGGCTGTGTAGTCGGCTGGTCGGCTGGTTGGCCAGCAGATGCAGCGGATAGTCGCGCGCGCGGTGGCCGCCCAGCCACTCGGTCGGCTCGAACCAGGCCGGGTGGCCCACGCAGTCGGCGTAGTCGAAGGAGTCGATATCGGCCGAGAAGATCTCGATGCGCCCGCTGGGGGTGTGCAGCGGATGTGCCCGCGGATCGGCGCGGTAGTCGGCCAGCAGGGTCAGCCCGGACTCGGTGGGCAGCCTGAGCTGACCGTCGGCCCAGAACTGATCGAAGGTGGGCACCGCGAAATCCAGTCCGGCCGACCATGTCTCATACAAGTGGCGCAGCCACTGCCGCGCGGTCCTGCCCTCGGTGAACTGCTCGCCCACACCGAGCCGCTCGGCGAGCTCGGAAAAGGTCGTGTAGTCGTCGCGCGACTGAGCGTGGGGCTCGGCAAGAGCAGGCATCGCGACCAGCAGCGGATCGTTCTTGGATCCGGAGTAGTCGTCACGTTCATAGGCGGTGGTGGAGGGCACGACGATATCGGCGTGCTTGGCCATCGCCGTCCAGTACGGATCGTGGACGACGATGGTGTCCGGCCGGGCAAGTGCGCGCCGCAACCGGCCGATGTTCTGGTGGTGGTGGAACGGATTGCCGCCGGCCCAATACACCAGCCGGATGTCGGGATAGGTGAGCCGACGGCCGTTGTAGTCGAACGGTTCCCCCGGGTGCAGCAGCATGTCGCTGACCGCCGCCACCGGTATGAAGGTCTGCACCCGGTTCGGCCCCTGGGGCAGGACCGGCAGCGGATGGCGCAACGGCGGCAGCCCCGGTTCGTTCATCGAACCGTACCCGTGCCCGAAACCCGCTCCGGGCAGACCGATCTGGCCCAGCATGGCGGCCAGCGTCAGACCCATCCAGGGGGCCTGCTCACCGTGTCGGATGCGTTGCAGTGACCAACTGACGGTCACCAGCGTTCGCGCGGCGGCCATCCGGCGCGCCAGTGCGGTGATGTCGGTGGCGGACAGACCGCTGATCTCGGCCGCCCACGCCGGCGTCTTGGGCACGCCGTCATCGGTGCCCAACAGGTAGCGCTCGAACCGGTCGTAGCCGGTGCAGTACTCGTCGAGGAACCGGCGGTCGGCCAGCCCCTCGGTGGCCAGCACATGCGCCAATCCCAGCATGACGGCAACATCGGTGCCCGGCACGGGCGCATGCCATTCGCACTCACCGTCGACATCGTCGCGCAGCGGGGAGAACGAGACGATACGACCGCCTCGATCGCGCAACCGGCGCAGTGCGTCGCGGGCCGGATGTGCCGACGTACCACCGTGATTGATCCCGGTGTTCTTCAGTGCCAGACCGCCGAAGGCCACCAGTAGATCGGTGTGCTCGACGATGACATCCCAGGACGTCGAGCGCTTGAACAGGTCGTCGTGGGTGCCCACGACGCGGGGCATGATCACCCCGGTGGCACCGAGACTGTAGGAGTGCCGCGACGAGGTGTATCCGCCGAGCAGCTTGAGGAACCGGTGCACCTGGCTTTGGGCGTGGTGGAAGCGCCCGGCACTGGCCCATCCATAGGAACCGCCGTAGATGGCCTCATTGCCGTGGTCGTCGATGACCCGTCGCAGTTCGTCGGCGAGCAGCTCGGTCAGTTCGGGCCAGGTGAGCGCGACGAACTCGTCGGCGCCGCGCCGGTCGCTGGGCCCGGGTCCGTCGCGCAACCAACCCGCCCGCACCGCCGGGCCGGTGATGCGGGCCCGGTGTCGCAGCGAGCCCGGCAGATTCCCGAGCAGGGGAGAGGGGTCGGCGTCACCGGCGGCCGGCGTCACCGCGGTGATATCGCCTTCGGCCACCTCGGCGGAGAAAAGGCCCCAATGGGCGAGGCTGCTGCGCGGCACCGGCTCATCGTAGGGCGATCGGTGCCACGTCCGACCAACCAGCGACGTTCGACCAACCATCTGGTTGGTATATGTTGGTCGTCACCCAACCGATAACCAGTACCGGAGGTCACAGATGGGCGCCGTCAAATACGACCGCACGTTGTTCGAGCCCGAGCATGAATTGTTCCGCGAGTCGTACCGTGCCTTCCTGGAGCGCCATGCCGCGCCGTTCCGGGAGGAATGGGAGAAGGCGAAGATCGTCGACCGTGAGGTGTGGCGCGAGGCCGGTAAGCAGGGCTTTCTCGGGATGGCCGTGCCCGAGGAGTACGGCGGCGGCGGTAATCCGGATTTCCGCTACAACGTCGTCATCACCGAGGAGACCAGCGCCGGCCGGCACAGCGGCCTCGGATTCACCCTGCAGAACGACGTGATCGCCCCGTACCTGATCGAGCTGACCACCGAGGAGCAGAAGCAACGCTGGCTGCCCGGGTTCTGCAGCGGCGAATTGATCACGGCGATCGCAATGACCGAGCCGGGCACCGGCAGCGACCTGCAGGGGATCAAGGCCCGCGCCGTCCGCGACGGTGACCACTACGTCCTCAACGGATCGAAGACGTTCATCACCAATGGTATTCACGCGGACCTGGTGATCGTGGTGGCCTGCACCGACCCCGACAAGGGTGCACAGGGCTTCTCGCTGCTGGTGGTCGAGCGCGGTATGGAGGGCTTCGAGCGAGGCAGGCACCTGGACAAGATCGGTCTGGAGGCCCAGGACACCGCCGAATTGTCGTTCACCGATGTGCGAGTTCCGGTCGAGAACCTCCTCGGCCAAGAGGGCATGGGCTTCCTCTACTTGATGCAGAACCTGCCGCAGGAGCGCATCAGCATCGCGGTGATGGCCGCCGCGGCGATGGAGTCAGCGCTGGAAGAGACGCTGCAGTACACCAAGGAACGCAAGGCCTTCGGCAAGCCGATCGGGAGCTTCCAGAACAGCCGTTTCCTGCTTGCCGAGCTGGCCACCGAGGCCACCGCGATCCGGGTCATGGTCGACGAGTTCGTCAAGCTGCACCTCGATCGAAAGCTGACCGTCGAGCAGGCTGCGATGGCCAAATGGTTCAGCACCGAGGCGCAGGTGCGTCTGGTGGACCGGTGCCTGCAACTGCACGGCGGCTACGGCTACATGCGCGAATACCCGATCGCCCGGGCGTTCCTGGACTCCCGGATCCAGACGATTTACGGCGGCACCACCGAAATCATGAAGGAGATCATCGGTCGCAGTCTGGGGGTCTAGCAGGTCCGACACGCCGTCGCCGCAGGTGGCGATATCCCACGAGTTCGCCGACAACTGTCGCAAAGTTGACGAACACGATACTTTCGTGGGGTTTTGCACGACTTCCGGGAGGACCGAATGACCAGGCAGCGAACCCGACTCGGCAGCTTTGCCGGGCGGGCGGCAGCAGTGCTGGTAAGTGCCGGGCTGATGGCCGCGACGGTGCTGCTGGCACCGCAGGCGTCGGCGACACCGGAAGGCGACGCCGATGCGGCGATCACCGTCGCGTGGGAGACCGCCGGCGGCGGTGCGGAGGGACCACTCGGTCCCAAGGACGGCGGCGTGTACCCGGCCGGGCCTGGCTTCGGCCAGAATTTCGCCGGGGGCAAGATCTTCTTCACCCCGCAGACCGGCGCGCACATCATGTCCGGCGCCATCCTGGAAAAGTACGAATCCCTGGGTGGCCCCACCGGTGACCTGGGATTCCCGACCATCGACGAGGGGCCCGGACGCGCGGCCGACAGCCGCAACGTGACATTCAACGCGCCCGACAACCCGGTGATCTTCTGGACGCCGGGAACCGGCGCGCGGGTGGTGCGCGGAGCCATCAACAGCGCCTGGGACGCTCTGGGTGGATCGGCGGGCGTGCTCGGCGTGCCTGCCGATGACGAGACCATCGACGGTGACGTCGTCTCCCAGAAGTTCACCGGCGGCCAGATCTCGTGGGATCGCAAGACGCGGGCGTTCACCACCACGCCGCCCGAGCTGGCCGCCCAACTCGGGGCGGTGCAGGTGCCTTCCGACGCGGCATCGGCCATCGCCGCGGCACGTCGGGCCGCCGGCGGCGAACTGGGGCCGCTCGGTGCCGAAGACGGGGCCCAGTATGCGATCGGCGCCGACGGCGTCGGGCAGAACTATGCGGGCGGCAAGATCTTCTACAGCCCGCAGACCGGTGCCAACGTGGTCACGGGGCAGATCCTGGCCAAGTACGAGAGTGTCGGCGGGCCGACCGGGGATCTCGGGTTCCCCACCGCCAGCGAGGCGGACGGCGGGCTGGCACCGCAGAGCGCGGTGGTGCCCTTCGCCGCCGAGGACAAGCCCGTCATCTTCTGGACCCCCGACTTCGGTGCGGTCATCGTCCGTGGGGCCATGAATGCCGCCTGGCAGAAGCTGGGTGGCGCGACCGGCGAACTCGGCGCACCCAAGAGCGATCAGACCGACAACGGTGGCGTGATCAATCAACAGTTCAACGGCGGATCCATCTCGTGGGACAAGGCGGCCAACCGGTTCAGCACGGAGCCCGCGGGCTTGCAGTCGCAGCTGGCGGGCCTGCAGGTTCCCGGGGCCGATTCCCCACAGGCGCCGGCCGACGGGCCGCAGGCCAACGGCGGCAGCGACAGCGGCGACAAGTGGTACACCTGGCGCTGGTGGTGGTTGCTCGGTCTCATCCCGGTGGTGGGTCTGATCGCCGTGATCGCCGTCGCAGTGCTGCGCAACCGGCGGTCCGGTGACGAGGACCGGTTCGACGAAGCTTTCGACGACGATCCGTACGACCGTGGCTACTACGGCTATGGCCAAGACGATCACCACAACGACGACCAACGCGATGACCAACGCGATGACCGGGCCGAGGATCGCGACGGCGGCTATGGTCCGCCGCCGCAGGACCCGTGGGCATCGCTGTCACCGGTCGTGTCGGCGGGCTCGTTCACCGTCGATCCGATCGACACCGCTGCCGGCTACGACCCCCGGGACAGCGATGCTGCGGAAGCCGATGACCTCGGCGTCGATCCGCTCGTCGATGATGGTGCCGACACCGACCGGCCGGAAGAACTGCTGCAGTTCGACGACGACGAAGATGATGTCGACACCGCCCCGACCCGGATCGAGACGCTCACACCGCAGCCGGCTGAGTCCGTCTTCGCCGAGGCGGATTTCGCGGAGCCGGATTATGAGGAGTCGGATTTCGTCGAGTCGGACTTCCGTGCCGAGAACTTCGAACCCGAGCCGACCCTGCCGGCCCCGGAACCCGAGGTGACCGGCGGACGCCATGCCGCCGCCGGCGGGGACGATGATGACGATGACGCCGGTTGGACCTCGATGCGACTGGCGACCACCGATCGCTACCGCGCACCGGAGGGCTACCCCATCAAGGCCGATACCAAGACCGGTCTCTACTGGGCGCCCGGTAGCCGCGGCTACCGCGATACCGAGGCCGAGATCTGGTTCTCCAGTGAGGAGTTCGCGCGCGCGAACGGATTCATCCGCGCCGACTGATCCGACGCCGACTGATCACACCTTGCGGATCACGGTGACGACCTTGCCGAGCACCACCGCATCGTTACCGTCGATGGGTTCGAACGCCGGGTTGTGCGGCATCAGCCACACCTGACCCTTGGTCCGCTTGAACGTCTTGACCGTGGCCTCGCCGTCGATCATCGCCGCGACGATATCGCCGTTGTCGGCCACGTTCTGTTGGCGCACGACCACCCAGTCGCCATCGCAGATGGCCGCGTCGACCATGGATTCGCCGACTACCTTCAGCAGGAACAGCGACCCCTCGCCGACCAGCTCCTTGGGCAGCGGGAACACGTCCTCCACGGCCTCCTCGGCCAGGATCGGTCCGCCCGCCGCGATTCTGCCGAGCACCGGGACGAAGGTTGGTTCCGGTAGCGCATCCGAGCCCGCGACATCGGTGGCCACGATCGGGGTGATCACCTCGTCGGCACCGCGCACGTCGACCGCGCGTGGACGGTTGGGGTCACGCCGCAGATAGCCCTTGCGCTCCAGGGTGCGCAGTTGGTGGGCGACCGAGGACGTCGAGGTGAGCCCCACCGCGTCCCCTATCTCCCGGATGCTCGGTGGGTAACCGCGGGTGGTCACCGACGATCGGATGACCTCCAGGATGGTGCGCTGACGCTCGGTCAGGCCGGAGCGTGCCTCAGGGGTGTCGCTGCTGTCGCTCATGTCGCCGAATGTAGTCGCAGCCGCCCCGATAATCAAACATGTGTTCGAGGCGTGTCGCGCCCTTCCGTGGCGTGATGGCTGCGCGATCGGCAGAGCTCACTCATCGGTCACGGTCAGCGTCACCTCGATGTTGCCGCGGGTGGCATTGGAGTAGGGGCACACCCGGTGGGCGGCCTCGGCGAGCTCGGTGGCGGTGTCGTGGTCCACGTTGGGCAGCACGATCTCCAGTTCGACGGCAAGACCGAACGCGCCGTCGTCGGCGGCCCCGAGTGTCACCCGGGCGCCGACGGCGGAGTCGGTGACATCGGCCTTGTGTTCGCGGGCGACCAGTCGGAGGGCGGAGTGGAAGCATGCCGCGTAACCGACGGCGAACAGTTGCTCGGGATTGGTGCCTGCGCCGGACCCGCCCATCTCCTTGGGAATGCTCAGTGCGACATCGACTTTCCCGTCGGAGGTGCGGCCGTGTCCGTCACGTCCCTCGCCGGTGGCCAGGGCTTCGGCGGTGTAGAGCTTCTTCATCGGTGGGTGTCCTTTCGTCGTTCTCGGTCATTGCGGGGAGCTGAGCTGGTCGACAAGTCCTCGGAGGGCATCGCGTAACGCGCCGACCTCATCGGGTCGGGCAGCGGTGGCGGCCAGTAGGCGCTGTGGAATGCAGGCGGCATGTTCTTCGAGGGCGCGCCCGGCGGGGGTGAGCGCGACCTCGACGCGACGTTCGTCGGCGGTGGCTCGGTGACGCACCACCAGGCCGGCGGTCTCCAGGCGTTTGATCAATGGTGAGAGGGTGCCGGAGTCCAGGTGCAGCCGCCGGCCCAGGTGTCCGACGGTGCTGGGGTCGTCCTCCCAGAGGGCCAGTAGTACGAGGTACTGGGGGTAGGTGATGCCCAGTTCGTCCAGGAGTGGCCGATAGGCCGCGGTCATCAGGCGGGAAGCCGAGTACAGCGCGAAGCACAGCTGTTCGTCGAGGCGTCCGGCGGTCATGGCTACGACTCTAGTGCTCAATTCAATTGTGAGCAATTGAATTGAGCAAAGCGCAATCCGCGGCACTCGCGGTCGTCCACTTGTCGGTGGGTGTCGATATCGTTCGCTAACAGTTCGATCACGTGTTCTATCGTTCGAACAGATGATCGACTACAGTTCGAACATAGAAGCGAACACACCTCAAGGAGGCAGGCACATGACGATTCTGGAAGCACGTAGCGATGTGCGTGAGCGCCGGACGTCCGGCCCCACCCGGCGGCAGGAAGTCCTGCGGCGCACCCCGTCTGAGGCCGAGGTGTGGCCACTGCCTCGCGATGTCGTGGTGCGGCGGCGTCGGCGGCCACAGGATCGCCGTCCCGGCGGTGCGCCGATCGGTCATCGCGGCACGGGGGTGCTGATGTCGCGTGCCTCGCACCGCAGGCCGATCACCCCGGCCGCGACCGTGCTGCTGGCGTTGCTGGCCGGTGCATTCACGCTGTGGCTGGGTTTCGTCGCCAACCTCGGCGGTTCCGCGATAGAGCAACCGGTCGAGGTGCCTACCAGGTTGTCGGTCGTGGAGGTGCAGACCGGTGAGACGCTGCAGAGCATCGCGGCGCGGGTCGCCCCCGATGTGCCTGCCGACTCCGTCGTCGAGCGGATCCGCGAACTGAACAAGCTGGACTCCGGCAGCCTGCGGACCGGGCAGACCCTCATCGCACCGATCGGCTGAGATCGTGCGCACCGGCACGGGGTCGCACCGCATCCGCACCATGCAGGTACGCTCGGAAGCGTCAAATCTGGTGCAGCTGTGGTGCGGCGAAGGAGCGGTGATGCACTGTCCGTTCTGTCGTCACCCTGATTCGCGCGTGGTCGATTCCCGCGAGACCGACGAGGGCCAGGCGATCCGGCGCCGGCGATCCTGCCCTGAGTGCGGCAGGCGCTTCACCACCGTCGAGACCGCGGTGCTGGCAGTCGTCAAACGCAGCGGCGTCACTGAGCCGTTCAGCAGGGAAAAGGTCATCAAGGGCGTGCGACGGGCATGCCAGGGCCGCCAGGTCGACGATGATGCGCTGAATCTGCTGGCCCAACAGGTCGAAGACGCCGTGCGGGCCGCGGGCTCTCCGGAGATCCCCAGCAACGAGGTCGGGTTGGCCATCCTGGGCCCGCTGCGTGACCTCGACGAAGTTGCCTATCTGCGCTTCGCCTCGGTGTACCGATCGTTCTCCTCTGCCGACGATTTCGAGCGCGAGATCGAGGCCCTGCGCGCCCACCGGCGCGTCAACACCGCCGGCTGACGTCGTTCATCCGAGCCGCCGCCTTCCGTCGTCGATCACCCGGCCGGCCACCTTCACCCATCCGGTGGGGTCCCACCAGGTCCGGATCTGCGATCCCTCGCCCTGGGTGATCAGCAGATCGCGATTGAGATGGTCGGTCATCCGGACCGCCGCTGCGCCCGTCGCCTCATCCTCGGGGATCCCCAGGTGTGGCGCGAACATCCGGGAGCGCAGCGCCCCAGCCGCACGATCGGTCCACGCCCAGAGATAATGCTCGACATCGTCGACGTAGTCGGTCGGATCGGCCGTCAGCACCTGCTCGGCCGACTCGAATTCGTAGATCGCCAGCTCCGGTGCCCACTCCGACCGGGCGCTGATGGCGGTGAACTCATCGTCGATGTAGTCCACCTGCACCAGTCCGGCGGGAACCTGCAGCGTCCGCACCGGCATACCGCGATCCTTCAGCCACCACGACGTCCCGACGGTCGGGTGCCCGGCGAACGGTATCTCGGCGGCCGGGGTGAAAATGCGGACATGGGCGCTGGCCGCGCCCGGCTCGGGGATGTCGATGAATACTGTTTCGCTGTAACCCAATTCGGTCGCGATCCGTTGGCGGTCGGCCGGATCGACGGTGGCGGCATCGATCACACCGAGCGGATTGCCGAACCTTCCGTCCGCATTGGTGAACACTCGCAACACATCGACGTCGACGGCCATGAGCCGATTCTAGGCGCGATCGGGCCTCAGGTGGCGCTGCGTTCGTCGGCGCCCATCGCGTCGAGCACGGCCACCCTGGTGTCCAGCGGGCCGGTGATCGTGCGCTCGCGAATGCCGGTGCGCAACAACGCGCGCAGCATTTCGTGGTCGTGCACCGAGGGCGCGGTGGTGTTGATGAATCGCTCGACGAGCTCGACGAAACGCTCGGGATCGTCATGGAACGGGAAATGTCCGGACTTGTCGAAGATGTGCAGTTCCGAGCCGGGCATGGCGGCATGTGCCAGGTGGGCATGGCTGACCGGGATGACCGAATCTTGCTTGCCCCAGATCAGTTGCACAGGAACCGATTCGGTCAGATAACAGCGGTCGAGCATGGTGACCACCTGACCGCGCCAGTCCACGACCGCGCGCAGAGTCCTGGCGAACGCCGAGGACGCGGTGGGCTCGGGCAGGTCGGCCAGCACCCGCAACATGTCGGGAAGATCGCGGCCCACCCCGGTCGAGCCGAACACCGTTCCGCCGACGCGGCCGATGGCTTGCAGGGCCGGCAGCACCAAGGGCACGCGCAGCAGGGCCAACGACTCGCTGACTCCCGGCAGCGCCGCGATGCGCAGTGCGATGTTGACGTCCTTGGTGACGCCGCCCGCGCCGACGAGTACCAGGCGATCCACGAACTGCGGGAACTGATAGGCGAACTGCATGGCCACGCCGCCGCCGAGCGAATGCCCGACGACCGTCACCCGATCGATGTCGAGGACGCTGAGCAGGTCGCGCATACCGTTGGCGTACGCGGCCACCGAGTAGTCCGCACGCGGCTTGTCCGACTGCCCGTGGCCGAGCAGGTCGGGCGCGATCACGGTGAAGCGGCGCGCCAACATCGTCTGCACCGTGTGCCAGGTGGTGGAGTTGTCGCCGATGCCGTGGATGAGTAGCACCGCGGGGCCGGATCCGGCGATCCGGTATGCCCGTCGGTAACCGTGGATGGTCTGGAACTTCAGATTCGGGGTGACCTCACGCACGCTGCGCAGCTTGGTCGTGCGATCGGCCATCTGCGCCACTCCTCGCTGGTGAGAAGCTTCAGGTACGGTCCCCGCCGTCGGGGAAACTGTCCGGGAAGCCGCCCCGCTTGTTGTCGTCCTGCTGGGCCAGGAACCGTTCGAACTCGGCGCCCAACTCGTCACCGCTCGGCAGGTCCTCGTCGCGGGCGAGCAGCGAACGATTTTCCTGTGCGGCAACGAATGCATCGTACTGATGCTCGAGCGCTGCCACCACCTGAGCGACCTCCGAACTGGCCTCGACCTGTTCGTTGATCTTGGTGTGCACGTCGATGGCGGCCTCGCCGAGCGCGGTCAGCGGGATATCCAGCGAACCGGCCCGAGCTGCCTCGGCCAACAGCGTCTCGGCGGCCGGGGGATAGGAGGTCTGGGCCAGATAGTGCGGCACGTGGACGGTGAAACCGAGCACATCGTGGCCGTGCTGGCCCATGCGGAACTCCAGCAGGCTGGACACGCTGGCGGGGACCTGCACTTCACCGACCCACGGCGTGTGACCGGCGATCAGCTCCGAGTTCGGCGAATGCGCGGTGAGCGTGACCGGCCGGGTGTGCGGTACCGCCATCGGGATGGTGCCCAGCCCGATCGTCCGCCGGACACCGAGACGTTCGGCGAGCAACCGCACCGCGGTCACGAAACGCTCCCAGCGCAGGTCCGGCTCCATCCCGGCCAGCAGCAGAAACGGCGTGCCGACGCTGTCACGCAGTGCGTAGAGGTTCAGTTCGGGCTGCTCGTAGCCGCTGAAATGGTCGGTCTTGAACGTCATCAGCGGTCGACGCGAGCGGTAGTCGAGCAACTCGTCGATGGCGAAGGACGCCACCAATTCGGTGTCGAGGGTGTTCTTCAGATGCTCTGCCGCCAACCGGATGGCATGCCCGGCGTCGGAGAACCCCTCCAACGCGTGAATCAGAACCGGTCCGCTGCCGTCGACGGCAGACAGCTGTGGTGCGGGGAACTCCAGCTCGTACATCCCATTCTGCTCGGGCTGGTAGTGCTGCTCCTGGGAATCAGACATCAGGTTCACCTCCTGTTCACTAGTGTCTCGCATGTCGGCGGACCCTGGCATGACGGGTACCCCGACATCGTCTCAACACCGCACAGGTGGCGGTCCTTCCCCCGTCAGCTCCGGAACTGGTTGAGCGCGCGCAGCTTGTTCATCACGTCCAGCGCGGCCACCTTGTAGGCCTCCGAGAAGGTGGGGTAGTTGAACACCGCATCGACGAGGTACTCGATGCTGCCGCCACAGCCCATCACCGCCTGACCGATGTGCACCATCTCGGTGGCGTTGGTCCCGAAGATGTGTACACCCAGCAGGCGAAGATCTTCGGTCGACACCAGGAGCTTGAGCATGCCGTAGGAGTCGCCGGCGATCTGTCCGCGGGCCAGTTCCCGATACCGCGACACTCCGACCTCGTAGGGCACCGACTCCTTGGTCAGGTCGACCTCGGTGGCGCCGACGTAGGACACCTCGGGAATCGAGTAGATGCCGATGGGCTGCAGCTCGGTCATCGCGTGGCACGGCTCGCCGAAGGCGTGATACGCCGCCAACCTGCCCTGGTCCATCGACGTCGCGGCCAGCGCGGGGAAGCCGATGACGTCGCCGACGGCGTAGATGTGGTCGACCTTGGTCTGATAGTTGTCGTCGACGAAGATCCGGCCGCGGTTGTCGGCCTCCAGGCCGGCGTTGGGCAGGTCCAGCTCGTCGGTCTGACCCTGCCTTCCGGCCGAGTACATCACGGTTTCAGCCGGGATCTGCTTGCCGCTGGCCAGGGTGGTGACGGTGCCCGAAGGCCCGACATCCACCGCGGTGACCTCTTCGCCGAACCGGAACGTCACCGCGAGATCGCGCAGGTGGAACTTCAACGACTCGATGATCTCCGGATCACAGAATTCCAGCATGTTCGAACGCTTTTCGACCACCGTGACCTTGGTGCCCAGGGCGGCGAACATCGAGGCGTACTCGATGCCGATCACACCCGCACCCACGACCACCATCGATGTCGGGATGGTCTTGAGATCCAGAATTCCGTCGGAGTCCAGCACCCGCTCCGCGTCGAAATCGACACCGGCGGGCCGGGCCGGTGTGGTGCCGGTGGCTATCACGATGTTGCGACCTCTGACGGTGACGCGTTCGGCGCGGCTCGGGTCCTCGACGTGAACGGTGTGGGCATCGAGGAACCGTGCGAGCCCCACGTAGAGCTCCACGCGGTTGCGCATGAGCTGCGAGCGGACCACGTCGATCTCCTTGCCGATGACGTGCTGGGTGCGGGCCAGCAGGTCGGCCGGGGTGATCTTCTCCTTGACCCGGTAGCTGGCCCCGTAGAGCTCGCGCTGGTTCATGCCGGTCAGATAGATGACGGCTTCGCGCAGGGTCTTGCTCGGAATGGTCCCGGTGTTGACACAGACCCCGCCGAGCATCCGGCCACGTTCGATCACCGCCACCGACTTGCCCAGTTTGGCCGCGGCGATGGCCGCCTTCTGGCCGCCCGGCCCGGAACCGATGACGACGAGGTCGTACTCCTGCGTGGAACCCATGGGTGCAGTCCTACGCGCGCGGTGGGGTGCGCGCATTCCGGGGACGGCAAAATCCGTGTGAACATTTTTGCGTGTGTGCCGATCTCGCCATCGCGGGAACTTCCCGGCAATGTCGTTCGTCTCTATTGCTGACGGAGTTTCCGACCACACAGAGAGCACAATGCGACGCGCCAAGCGCAAACCCCGAAGACCCCGCCGCCGGCCCCGTGAGACCGGCACCGAGAAGTCCTGTGTCGCCCAGGGGGCGACATGCTGACCGCGCTCGGAATTCTGCTCGGCATTGTGGTGGTATCTGCCATCACCGCCCTGACCGGCTATTTCGTAGCCCAGGAGTTCGCCTACATGGCGGTCGACCGGTCACGTCTGAAGGCCCGCGCCCAAGCCGGTGACACCGGCGCCACGCGCGCATTGCAGGTCACCCGCCGCACCTCGTTCATGTTGTCCGGCGCCCAGCTGGGCATCACCGTCACCGGCCTGCTGGTCGGTTATGTCGCCGAACCGCTCATCGGTAAGGGGCTGGGGGAGCTGCTCGGCGGCGTCGGCGTGCCGTTGGGGCTCGGCATCGCCATCGGCACGGTGCTGGCCATGGTGTTCTCCACCGTGGTGCAGATGGTCTTCGGTGAGCTTTTCCCGAAGAACCTCGCGATCGCGCGGCCCGAACCGGTGGCCCGTTGGCTGGCGTTGTCCACCAACATCTACCTGGCGGTGTTCGGCTGGCTGATCAAACTGTTCGACGCATCGTCGAACCTGCTGCTGCGCGCTCTGCGCATCGAACCGGTGCACGACGTCGAACACTCGGCGACCGCCCGCGATCTCGAACACATCGTGGCCGACTCACGCGAGGCGGGGGACATCCCCGAGGAGCTGTCCACCCTGCTGGACCGCATCCTGGACTTTCCGACCCGCACAACCGAGCACGCGATGATCCCCCGGGCCCGCGTCGACGTGGTCGGTGCCGACGAGCCGGTGGGCGCAGTGTTGACCAAGATGGCCAGCGGTCATACCCGTTACCCGGTGATCGGTGCGACACCGGATGATCTGGTGGGCGTTGTCCATTTGCACGACCTGCTGGACGCCGCCGACCCGTCGGTCACGGCCGGCGAGAAGTGCCGGCCCGCGGTGATCCTCCCGGAAACCCTGCCGTTGCCGTCGGCTTTGCGCGCCCTCAGCGAGGCGCACGACGAGATGGCACTCGTGATCGACGAGTACGGCGGTTTCGCCGGGGTGCTCACCATCGAGGATCTGGCCGAGGAACTGGTCGGCGAGATCGACGACGAGCATGACAAGGACTCGGCCGACGATGACGTGGTGCCCATCGATGACGGTTGGTTGGTGCGCGGCGATGTCGCGCTCGACGAATTGAGCCGAGTGATCGGCCATGACCTGCCCGAGGGCGACTACGAGACGCTGGCCGGGCTGCTGATCGCCGAATTCGGTGGTCTTCCCGGTGTCGGCGATGCCGTCTCGGTCGACCTCGGCGTCGAGCCCGCGGAGTTGGTCGCCGATCATCCGCCGTTACACCGCCGGCTGGATGCCACCGTCCAGGCCGTCGAAAAGCACGTGCCGGCAAGGGTTCTGGTGAGCCTGGCCGACGTGCCCGTCGATGCCTTGCAGGAAGGCGCTGGTGATGAGTAACCCCTGGGTCGTCGCCCTGGTGACCGCGTCGCTGATCGCTGCCAGCGCGTTCTTCGTGGCCGTCGAGTTCGCCTTGATCGCGGCACGGCGCCACCGTCTGGAAGATGCGGCGCCGCACAGCCGCTCGGCACGCGCCGCGCTGCGTTCGGCGTCCGAGCTGTCGGTTCTGTTGGCCGGGTCGCAGCTGGGTATCACGATCTGCACCCTGGCGCTGGGCGCGATCACCAAACCCGCCGTGCACCATTGGTTGACCCCGGCCATCGCGGGCTGGGGTGCGCCGTCATGGCTGGCCGATGTCGGCGGGTTCGTGCTCGCGCTGATCATCGTGACGTTCCTGCACCTGGTCGTCGGCGAGATGGCCCCGAAGTCCTGGGCCATCGCCCATCCCGAGCGGTCGGCGACCATGTTGGCGTTGCCGATGCGGGCGTTCATGTGGGTGACCCGCCCCGTGATCGGCACGCTGAATCGCCTGGCCAACTGGTGTCTGCGCAAGGTCGGCGTCGAACCGGTCGACCAGGTGGCCACCGGTCAAGATCCCGATGCCCTGCGGCATCTGGTGGAGCATTCGGCCACCGTGGGCACCCTGGACGAGCGGTATCACGGTCATCTGGTCAGCGCGCTGGAACTGGAGGCGCTGACCATCGGGGACATGTTGCGCACCGGAGCCGAGCCCAGCAGCGTGCGCTCCACGGCGACCACGGCCGACATCCAGGCCGAGTCACTGCGCACGGGTCACCTCCGACTTCTGGTCCGCGACAACGGTGCCGTTCTGGGGGTCGTGCACGTACGCGACACCGTGCAGGCCGACGCCGGCACCACGGCCGCCGACCTGATGCGTCCGGCTCTGGAGTTGAAGGTCGACATCCCTGCCTATGCCGCGCTGCGGACCATGCGGGAGACCCGCAATCATCTTGTGGTGGTGACCGACTCCGACGGCAGCATCCTCGGCTTGATCACGCTGACCGATGTGCTCGAACGACTGCTGCCGACTGCCGACGCGGTGACCTGAGTTATCCACATTGCCAGGTTGATCCACAGTTCGCCCGTCGTGGTCGCGCAGACCGGGTGACTCGTCGTGGCGTGCCGTGACGATCATCGGTATGACACAACAACCTCGCGGATTCGACGTCGGTCGGCCCGCATCGCTGATCGCCGCACTGCCGGCGGTCCTCGGCTTCGTCCCGGAGAACTCGCTGACCATCGTCACCCTCGACGGCGGCGAGATGGGCTGCGTCATGCGGGTCGACCTGTCGCCCGGTCTGCTCGGCAACACCACCGCGCTGGCCGAGGTGGTGGCCGGATCGGGTCATGACGGGGCCGTGGCCGTGATCGTCGACGAAGACGGAGCCGATCACGGGGAGCTTGCCGACGACCTCGCGGTGTCGATGTCGAGGGAAGGGGTCGATCTGCTGGCGGTGCTCGCCGTCGATCGGATTGCCGCCGACGGTCGATGGTTCTGTGTATGCGGATGTGGTGCGCACGGGGTGATCGATGACCCGGACTGTTCCCCGCTGGCGGCCGAGGCCGTGCTGGGTGGGCGCCGGCTCTATCGCCGTCGTGACGAGCTACGGGCCGTGGTCACCACGACCGACGCGGCGCGCGGTGAGCGGCTGGGTCAGGTGTTGCGATCGGCTCGGCGGGGCCAGCTCAGTGCCGCGGCGGCACGGCGGGCGATCGAGGCGGCCATGACGCTGGCCCGCGCAGTGGCGACAGGCCAGCAACCCGCCGATGCCGACATCGTCGTCGTGGTGGGAGCGCTGCGTGATCCTCGTGTCCGAGACACGCTCTACGCCCTGGCGGTCGGCGATGCCGCAGCCGCTGCCGAGACGCTGTGGGCGACGCTGGCGCGGTTGGTCCCGGTGCCATGGCGGCAGGAGGTACTGACGTTGCTCGCGTTCTCGGCCTACGCGCGCGGCGACGGCCCGCTGGCGGGGATTGCGCTGGAGGAGGCGGTCGATATCGATCCGACGCACCGGATGGCGACCATGCTCGACTGTGCGTTGCAGTCCGGGATGCGTCCCGAGCAGATTCGTGAGCTGGCGCTGTCCGGCTACCGGATCGCCGGGCAACTGGGCATCCGATTACCGCCGCGGCTGACCTTCGGCCGCCGCGCGGGTTAGACCTTTTCGACCTTCACCGCATGGGCCATGTGATGGGGCAGCTCGACGTCCTGGTGTCCGGGCATCAGGATCAGAACGCCCTGATCGCCCGGATCGTCGCCGACCTGGACGGTTACGCGCGCATTGGGGACCACACCGGCATCCTTGAGCCTGCCGATCAGCTCGACATCGCCCTGGACGTGTTCGGTCAGCTGGCGCACCACCACCGCGACCGGGGAGCCGGCCGGCAGCTCGGTCAGCCGGACCAGGTTCGCGTCCTCGTCGGCATCGGCCCCGCCGAAACCGAGTTCCGACAGTCCCGGGATCGGGTTGCCGAACGGAGAGGTCGTCGGATTGTCGAGCACCTGAACCAGACGCCGTTCGACGTCCTCGCTCATGACGTGCTCCCAGCGGCACGCCTCGGCGTGCACTTCTTCCCAGGGCAGGCCGATGACGTCGACGAGCAGCCGCTCGGCGAGACGGTGCTTGCGCATCACGGAGACGGCCAGATTGCGGCCCTTCTCGGTGAGTTCGAGATGGCGGTCACCGGCGACGTGCAGCAAGCCGTCTCGTTCCATCCGGGACACGGTCTGACTCACGGTCGGTCCGCTCTGATCCAGACGTTCGGCGATGCGCGCCCGCAGCGGCACCACGCCCTCTTCCTCGAGGTCATAGATCGTCCGCAGGTACATCTCGGTGGTATCGATGAGGTCGTTCATGCCCTACCTTCCAAGCCCTGCTGTTACTACCCGAGTCTAGCTGGCCGGTGTCGTGAGCAGGGTTCCAACATCCCATGTGAGCATCCAAGACGTCGCGATGCCCGCCGCGGAACGCGCGACGGGCATCACGGGGTGGGTGGTCTGGATCAGCTGGCGTACGACCGCAGCCGCTCGGCCCGATCTCCGTTACGGAGCTTGGACATCACTTCGCGCTCGATCTGGCGGACCCGCTCGCGGGACAGCCCGAACAGTTTGCCGATCTGGTCGAGAGTGCGCGGCTGGCCGTCGTCCAGGCCGAAGCGCAGCCGGATGACCTGCTGCTCGCGCTCGTCGAGCGTGGCAAGCACATACCGGATGTCGGTGTGCAGGAGCTCGGAGATCACGGCGTTCTCGGCCGACATCGCCTCGGAGTCCTCGATGAAGTCACCCAGCGGCGCCTCTTCGTCGCTGCCGACCGGCATGTCCAGGCTCACCGGGTCGCGGCTGTGCTCCAGCAGGTCGGTGATCTTCTCGACGGGGATACCCGACTCCTCGGCCAGTTCCTCGTCAGTCGCCTCGCGACCGAGGTTCTGGTGCATCTCGCGCTTGATGCGGGCCAGCTTGTTGACCTGCTCGACGAGGTGGACGGGCAGCCGGATGGTCCGGCTCTGGTCGGCCATACCCCGGGTGATGGCCTGGCGGATCCACCAGGTGGCGTAGGTGGAGAACTTGAAGCCCTTGGCGTAGTCGAACTTCTCCATCGCGCGGATCAGCCCGAGGTTGCCCTCCTGGATCAGGTCCAGCAGCGGCATGCCGCGTCCGGTGTAGCGCTTGGCCAGCGACACCACCAGGCGCAGGTTGGCCTCCAGCAGATGACGACGCGCGGCGTCACCATCGCGGACCACGGCCGCCAGATCGCGACGCTTGGCCTCGCCGAGGCGCTTCTTGGTGTCCAGGACGTGCTGGGCGTACAGGCCTGCCTCGATGCGTTTGGCCAGCTCGACTTCGTCGGCCGCGTTCAGCAGCGCGGTCTTGCCGATGCCGTTGAGATAGACGCGGACCAGGTCGGCGGCGGGGCTCTGGGCGTCCAGATCGGAATCGATGCGGCTTGCGGTGGCGATCGCCATTTACGGCCTCCTGCTCGGCGGAACTGTCACTGCGTACAACGCCCGAGAGGGTTCGTGAGTTCCCGCTCGGTCCCAGTGGCATACCACCTGACCTGCGGCTTTAAACAGACGACCTGAGAATGTCCTGAGAAGTGGAGAAGAGGCTGCTCAGTCGGGAACGCCGTGGCCCGCATGCGGACTGCCCGCACTGGGATCGGGCCGAACGGGTGCCTGCAGGGCCGGGCGCTCGGCGGTGGGGAACAGCGGGGTGCGCCGGCCCGTGCCCGCACCGGGATAGCGGCGCGGCTCCGAGGCGCTGCGCGGTGGGCGGTCGTTGGCGATCAGCACCGCGATCCAGGGCAGTGGAATGGAGGCCACGATGATCGCCAGCGAGATCAAACCGTTGTGCCAGATCCCGTAGGCGACGGCGGCCAGCACCAGCGCGGGAATGCGGAAGGACATCAAGGTGAGGTATTTGCGCACCCGGGCGCGATGCTGCTCGTCGTGGGGCAGTGCAGCGCGGGTGATGAGCACCGGGCGACCTTGGTCGTCGAAACTCAGCTCGGGGCTTTGTTTCATCACTCCACTGTCGCACACCCGAGACGCCGCGCGCACGTGCCGGGCACAATGGAGCGATGCAGACCCAGACCATCGAACGGCCCGATACCGACGAGCACGTCGACGACGGGACCGATGACGACGCCCCCAAGGTCTTTCATTACGTCAAGAAGGACAAGATCGCCGAAAGTGCCGTCATGGGCACGCATGTCGTCGCACTGTGCGGCGAGGTCTTTCCGGTGACCAAGGCCGCCAAGCCCGGTTCACCGGTGTGCCCGGACTGCAAGAAGATCTACGAACAACTCAAGAAGTAGCGTCGCCGGGATCGGGCTGCGGCTCGGACTTGGCGGCACCGGCCCGCGCGGTGTCGGTCTTGGCCGATATCCACTCGCGGACCCGGTCGGCATGCGTCACCGGGGCGGGCCACTCCTCCTGGATGGCGGCGTTGAGTTCGGCGCCGATCATCACCGCGAAGCCCGCCAGGAAGGCGAACAGCAGGAACGCGATCGGGGTCGCCAACGCGCCATAGGTGTAGCCGGTCGCGGTGATCCAGGTCAGATAGAACCGAAGACTGAACGTGGCGATCAGGAAGACCGCGGTGGCCAGCACCGCGCCGACGACCAATCGGTGCGTGGGCAGCGGACTGGGTAGTGACACGCGATAGAGCACGGTGACCACGACGATCAGCGCGATCACCAGCACGGGGTAGTAACCGTACTGCAGCGTGTGCGACCAGCTCTCCGGGATGTACTCGGTGATCTTGCGCGGTCCCAGTGCGATGAACGGAGCGGTCAGCACCGCGCTGACCAGCATGATCACGTAGAGGCCGAGTGCGAAGAAACGCTGTCGGACCGGGTGGCGCAGGGGCGTCTGGTCGTGTGCCTCGACCACCGAGTCGACGAAGGCCGACACGGCCGAGGACCCGGCCCACAGCGAGATGACGAATCCGAGCGACACCACCTCGCCGCGCGCCGACCGCACGATGTCGTAGATCGTCGGCTCGATGATCTCGTTGACCACGTTCTGCGAGAAGAACCGCTCCGATGTACCGATGAGCTGCTCTTCGATGGTGGGCAAGGTGTCGGGACCGAACAGCGGCGCGAGATAGGCCAGACTGCCCAGCATTCCGAGCAACAGCGGGGGCAGCGACAACGCGCACCAGAATGCGGCCTGCGCGGATTCCGAGAAGATCGAATCGTCCCACGCCTTCGACAGCGTGCGCTTGAGGATGGGCCAGATGTGGTGGCGTGACGGTCTTGTCGAGGACTGGTCGCTCATCACTGGTCCAGCATTCCCGACGAAAGCACGCGCCGCCCCGGAGGGCGGCGCGTGATGTTCGCTATGCGTCGACCGGACTGACCTCGATCACGGCGGCCAGTTCGATCAGCTTCGCCTCGTGCTCGTTGGCGTGATGCTGGCAGAACAGCAGCTCGGCACCGGAAGGCAGCTTGGCGCGTACGCGTGCGGCGGCACCGCAGCGGTCGCAGCGATCTGCCCGGGTCAGTTCCGGACTCATCAGGGTTGCGTTCACGGCGCTTCCTCCGTTCTGCCTGGGTGCGTATGTCTACTGTGTCAGACGTTTTCGGTTCTGGCCTTGTTCCCCGGGGGTTCACCGGTGTGTCGTGTCTCACTGCGCCGGCGTTACCGTGCGGGCAACCTGGACAGCGTGAGTACCCAGAGCGCGTTTCTTTTGCACCTGTGCACGGCCGAAGAGTGGGAGCGGGCGCGTGCCGCCGGCGAGCATCGTCCGGCATCGCTGGACGATGTCGGATTCGTGCACCTCTCCACTCCTGAACAGGTTCATCTGCCCGCCAACCGCTTGTTCGCGGGACGGACCGATCTGGTGCTGCTGCACATCGACCCGCGGGCACTGAACGATGAGGTGCGATGGGAGCCCGGCGTGCCGACCGATCCCGAATCGATGGTGTTCCCACACCTTTACGGACCGTTGCCGGCCGCTGCTGTGACAAGTGTCACGCCGTATGTGCCGGCGGCAGACGGCTTCTTCGCCGCACTCGGGTGAACGTCTTCGGACACGCCGCCATGGTAGTCACCGGTACGTTGAGCCGGTGACGGCAGCGCAGCGGATCGCGGTGGTGACCGGGGCCGGTCGCGGTGCCGGGCGCGGCATCGCGACCGCACTCGGCGAGCACGGGTGGAAGGTCTACGGCACCGGGCGGACCATCGACGCCGCACCGCCCGGCGGCGTGGCGGTCCGGTTGGACCACGCCGACGACGCCGCCGTGGGCGAGTTCTTCGCGCGCGTCGGCGCCGACGAGGGTGGGCTGGATCTTCTGGTCAACAACGCCGCCGTGGTCCACGACGACCTGACCGGGTCGAAGCCGTTCTGGGACAAGCCGATCGGCCTGGGCGACGTGCTCGACGTCGGTCTCCGGTCGGCCTATGTCGCCTCCTGGCACGCCGCGCCGTTGTTACTGCGACGGCCGCGGGGGCTGATCGCCTTCACCTCGTCGCCGGGGTCGGTGTGCTACATGCACGGCCCCGCGTACGGGGCGCAGAAGGCCGGGATCGACAAGCTGGCCGCCGATATGGCGGTCGACTTCCGCGGCAGCGATGTCGCCACGGTGTCGATCTGGATGGGCATCCTGCTCACCGAACGGCTGCGGGCCGCCTTCGCGGGCAACCCCGAGGCCTTGGCGGCGACCGCCGAGCACGCCGAGACCCCGGAGTTCACCGGGCATCTGATCGACGCGTTGTTCGCGGATCCGGAGCTGGCCGGGTTGTCCGGGCACACCCTGATCGGAGCGGAGCTCGGCGAGCGCTACGGCATCACCGACGAGGGCGGACGCCGCCCGCCGTCGCACCGCGCCTGGTTGGGTGCCCCGCGGACGCCCAGTCAGGTTGTCGTGCGCTGAGCGACCGGGCCTAGTCCAGGTAGTCGCGCAACACCTGGGAACGGCTGGGGTGGCGCAGCTTGCTCATCGTCTTGGACTCGATCTGACGAATGCGCTCACGCGTGACGCCATAGACCTGGCCGATCTCGTCGAGGGTGCGCGGCTGACCGTCGGTCAGGCCGAACCGCAGCCGCACCACGCCCGCCTCACGCTCGGAGAGCGTCTCCAGCACCGACTGCAGCTGATCCTGCAGCAGGGTGAAGGACACGGCGTCGACGGCCACCACGGCCTCGGAGTCCTCGATGAAGTCACCGAGCTGGCTGTCGCCCTCGTCGCCGATGGTCTGGTCCAGCGAGATCGGCTCACGCGCGTACTGCTGGATCTCCAGCACCTTCTCCGGCGTGATGTCCATCTCCTTGGCCAGCTCTTCGGGCGTGGGTTCGCGACCCAGGTCCTGAAGCAGCTCGCGCTGGATGCGGCCCAGCTTGTTGATGACCTCGACCATGTGCACCGGGATACGGATGGTGCGGGCCTGGTCGGCCATGGCGCGGGTGATGGCCTGGCGGATCCACCAGGTGGCGTAGGTGGAGAACTTGTAGCCCTTGGTGTAGTCGAACTTCTCGACGGCACGGATCAGGCCGAGGTTGCCCTCCTGGATCAGGTCCAGGAACGCCATGCCGCGTCCGGTGTAGCGCTTGGCCAGCGACACCACCAGTCGCAGGTTCGCCTCCAGCAGGTGGTTCTTGGCGCGGTCGCCGTCACGGCAGATCCACGTCATGTCCCGGCGCTCGGTCGGGGTGAACTTCTCACCCTTGGCGGCCTTCTCGGTCATCAGCTGAGTGGCGTACAGGCCGGCCTCGATGCGCTTGGCGAGCTCGACCTCCTCCTCGGCGTTGAGCAGCGCGACCTTGCCGATCTGCTTCAGGTAGGCCCGCACCGAGTCCGCCGAGGCGGTGAGCTCGGCGTCCTTGCGGGCCTGGCGCAGCGCCTCGGACTCCTCTTCGTCCCAGACGAAGTCTCCCGAGGCCTTGTCCTTCTCGGTCGGCTCGGCGATATCGTCCTCGCCGTCCTTGGCCGGCTTGGCCGCGGCGGGGGAGGCGTCGTCACCTTCGGCCTCTTCGTCGGAGTCCGCGTCGGCGGGGTCGGTCTCGTCGTCGGTCTCCAGGTCGTCGATCTCGACATCCTCGAGATCATCGCCGGGCTCAACGTCCAGATCCTCGGCACCGTCGAGTTCCTCGCCGAGGTTCACTTCCTCGCCGGACTCGTCCTTCTTGCCTCGCGGCGATGCGGCCTTGGCCGGTGCCTTCTTGGCCGGTGCCTTCTTCGCGGCCCGCTTGGCCGGTGCCTTCTTGGCCGGCGCCTTTTTCGCGGCGGTCTTGGTGGCGGTGGCCTTCACCGGCTCGTCGGTTGCCGGGCTTGCCTCTGTCGCTGCCACGTACACCTCTCGGTAATGCTGGACGGTGACCACGCGCACGCGTCACCGAAATTCGGCTATCTCGAATAGTGGCGTCGTATCTCTGCTTGGGATATCCGCCGCTATCAGTCGGTGGCGGCCGCCGTCGACCATTGTAACGACAGTGTGGTCCACCACCGTGCCGAGCGGCAAATCCGGTCGCGTGTTATTGCACGTGAATGCCCTTGGCGGCCATCGCCGCGCCGACGATTCCCGCCGAGTTGCGCAGCGCGGCGGGGACCACCGGGGTGCGGTTCTTGAGCATCGGGATCCAGCGGTCGGCCTTGCGGCTGATTCCGCCGCCGGCGATGAACAGGTCGGGCCAGATCGCGTTCTCGATGGTCACCAGCACCTTGGTCACCTCCTCGGTCCAACGCTGGTAGTTCCATTCCCTGCGTTCCTTGACCGAGGAGGCCGCGCGATGCTCGGCTTCCTTGCCGTCGACCTCGAGGTGGCCGAACTCGGTGTTGGGGAGCAGCAGACCGTTGTGGATCACCGCCGACCCGATGCCGGTGCCGAACGTCAGCAGCACGATCAGACCGGTGTTGTCCTTGCCTGCGCCGTATTGCGCCTCGGCAAGGCCCGCGGCGTCGGCGTCGTTGAGCACGGTCACGTGCTGGCCTTCCAGCACATTGCTGATCACCTCGGCGGCGTCGGTGCCGATCCAGCCCTTGTCGACGTTGGCCGCGGTGCGCACGACGCCGTTGGTCACCACGCCCGGATAGGTGACGCCCAGGCTCCCGGTCCAGCCGAACTCGCGGACCACGGCCGCCACGGTCGCCGCGACGGCATCGGGGGTGGCGGGCTGCGGGGTGGCCACTTTGATCCGGTCGCCGATGAGGGTTCCGGTGTCGAGGTCGACGATGCCTCCCTTGATGCCGCTGCCGCCGACGTCGACGCCGAAGCCAGTATTGGGCGAATCGGTCATTGGAACGCTCCTCAGCAGGGTCCGGCGGGCAATCCGACATCACCCTAACGGGTTGTGGTGCGATGTACTCATGACTGATCCGCAGACGTTGCGCCAGGTGTCCGAGCAATTGGCCACGGAGGCGGCAACTTTCGTGTTGACCCGACGGGCCGAGGTGTTCGGTGCTGTTCCGGTGGCCGATGCGGTGCAGGCCAAGAGCACCCCGACCGACCCGGTGACCGTGGTGGACACCCAGACCGAACGGTTGCTGCGCGACCGGCTGGCCGAGTTGCGGCCCGGTGAGCCCATCCTCGGTGAGGAGGAGGGTGGGTCGGCGGTGGGTGAACCCGGCGTCCCGGTCTGGGTGATCGACCCCATCGACGGGACGGTGAACTTCGTCTACGGCATCGAGGCCTATGCGGTGTCGGTGGGAGTCCAGATCGACGGTGTCTCGGTGGCCGGTGCGGTGGCCCATGTGTCCACCGGCGAGATCTACTCGGCGGCGGTGGGGCACGGCGCGACGGTCACCGGCGCCGGTGTGCAGGCCGCGTTGCGGTGCAACACCATCGACGATCTGTCGATGGCGCTGGTGGGCACCGGATTCTCCTATGATTCGGCGCACCGGGCCAGTCAGGCCGAGGTGCTTACCGCGTTGTTGCCCCAGGTTCGCGATATTCGGCGCATCGGGTCCTGTGCGCTGGACCTGTGCATGGTGGCCCGGGGGCGGCTGGACGCCTACTTCGAGGACGGCGTGCAGGTGTGGGACTGGGCGGCCGGCGCGCTGATCGCCGCCGAGGCCGGAGCCGTCGTGCGCCTGCCGGGCCCCGACGGGGGCGGGGCGCTGATGGCGGCCGCGCCCGGTGTCGCCGAGGCGCTGGCCGACCGGATCTGAGGGCTCAGCAGGTGGCGCTGTGGATCTTGGTCAGCAGCGCCGCGTCGGCAGGTTGGGTCGCATCGGGCCGCAGGCCGGCGAGCATCGCGTCGATATCGTCGCTGCGGCTGAACTCGCTGAACTCGGTGCCGACGGCCAGATCGACGGTGTCATCGGTGCGGCCGTCCTGGAACAGTTCGGTGCAGGGCGCGACGAGCCAGACCGCGGCCGCGGCCGCCCGGCCCGCCTCGCCGAACCGGATCTGACCTTGGCATTCGAGTCTGCTGTTGGCGTACACGGGGTCGTTGGCGGCGGTCGGCTGCGCGAATCCGAGGCCCTGCAGCGCCCCGGACACATCGGCCGCCTGCCCGGCTTGGCCGCTGGCGTTGAGGACGCGGACCTTGGTGTCGGCGAGACGGGCGGGCATCACCTCGGCCATCTCGGTGCGCGACACCGGTTCACCGAGTTGGGTCTGGGTGGCATCTGCGGCGGGCGGGGGCGCATTGCAGGCCACTGCTTCGGGCACGACGGTCGACTGGTTGAGCGCGACGACCCAGATCACGCCGGCCGCCAGGGCCAGCACCACGAACAGGCACAGCACCGGGATGACGTTGCGGCGACGGAACGGCCGGCCGTGCTTGTCGAACGCCGTGCCCTCGGTGATGGATGCGACCACCACTGCACCTTAGAGGTATGCCGGGACGGGCGCTTCTACCAGGACGTTTACGTTGTGATATAAATCACAGTCAATCTGAACCCAATCGGGGCACGAATCATTTGGCGTAGGCGTTCTGCGCTGGTACAAAGCCTTGCTGCACGACGCTGCATGAATTAGGAGGGGATTGAATGGCCACCGACTACGACGCTCCACGGAGAACAGAGACCGACGACGTCTCGGAGGATTCGCTCGAGGAGCTCAAGGCGCGACGCAACGAGGCCCAGTCGGCCGTCGTCGACGTCGACGAATCGGAGTCCGCCGAATCGTTCGAATTGCCCGGCGCCGATCTTTCCGGCGAGGAACTGTCGGTGCGGGTTGTGCCGAAGCAGGCTGACGAGTTCACCTGTTCGAGCTGCTTCCTGGTGCACCACCGCAGCAGGCTGGCAAGCGAGAAGAACGGCGTGATGATCTGCACCGACTGCGCCGCCTAGCGCCGCGGAACCGGTCCCGATGATCCAGCAGTCAGCTGCGCAGGGCCGCCAGCACCCGGTCCGGGTGCCGGCAACTGACCAGCCAATAGGGGGTCGGGTCATCGGGATCGTCGAGTACGACCAGCACCATCGGGCCGACCCAGGCCCGATGCAGCACATAGGCCGCTGGGTCCAGTTGGCGACCCAGGGCCGACGATTTGGCCGATCGGGGAACCTCGGCCGACCGGGCGATCAGGTTCACCGGCAGATGCGCCGGGCCCGCCCACAACTCGACCGGTGCGTCGTCTGAGGTGCCGTTCTGGACGACCCGGACTTCCATCCGTCCCATCCACATCAGCGCCGCCGCCGCCACGGGCAGCAGCACCGCATAGGGCACCCAGTCCGGCAGGGCGGCCACGCCCATGTTGACCTCGGCGGCGATCAGTGCGGCGAGCCCCAATCCGGGCAGCCAGAACCACCACGGGACCCGAAGGCGTTCGCGGTAGCGCACGGTTTGGGCGATGGCGCGCGTATCGGACACGTGCCCAAGAGTAATCTTTGCGCCCGTGCCCACTTCTCTGGCGGTCGTGCGATTGGATCGCGACCTTCCGATGCCCAGCCGGGCTCACGACGGTGATGCCGGCGTAGACCTGTACAGCGCCGTCGATGTCGATCTCAAGCCGGGGCATCGCAGCCTGGTCCCCACCGGGATCGCGGTCGCCATCCCGCACGGGATGGTCGGTCTGATCCACCCACGGTCGGGATTGGCTACGCGCGTGGGTCTTTCGATCGTGAACAGTCCGGGCACGGTCGACGCCGGGTACCGTGGTGAGATCAAGGTGGCGTTGATCAACCTCGATCCGCAGCAGCCGATAGCGGTGCGACGCGGAGATCGCATCGCACAGCTGCTGGTGCAGCGGGTCGAGCTTCCCGAGCTGGTCGAGGTCCCGTCATTCGACGAGGCCGGGCTGGCTGACACTTCCCGTGGCAGCGGTGGCCACGGCTCTTCAGGCGGACATGCGAGTTTGTGATGACAGATAACGACGACGACGATTTCGACGGCCCCTTCGACATCGAGGATTTCGATGATCCGGAGTCGGCGACGGTGGCGCGCCTCGACCTCGGTTCGGTGCTCATTCCGCTGCCGGCCGCCGGTCAGGTGCAGGTGGAGCTCACCGATCAGGGTGTGCCGAGTTCGGTCTGGGTGGTGACGCCCAACGGCCGTTTCACCATCGCGGCATACGCGGCGCCCAAGTCGGCGGGACTGTGGCGCGAGGTGGCCACCGAGCTGGCCGAGTCGCTGCGCAAGGACGGTGCCAAGGTGCGCATCGACGACGGCAAGTGGGGGCGCGAGGTCGTCGGCGCCAGCACCTCGGTTCCGGAGGGGCAGCAGCCCGGAGTGGTGCGCTTCATCGGTGTCGACGGCTACCGGTGGATGATCCGCTGTGTCGTCAACGGACTCCCGGAGAAGGTCGACGCGCTGGCGGTCGAAGCGCGAGAAGCGTTGGCCGACACGGTTGTTCGCCGTGGAGACACGCCATTGCCGGTGCGTACACCGCTGGCTGTGCAGCTGCCCGAGGCGATGGCCGCCCAGCTGCGCGCCGCGGCGGCCCAGCAGGCCGCCGCCCAACAGGCGCAAGCCCACGCTCAGGGACAGGTCCCGCCGGAACCGGCGGCACGGCGCAGCGCGCAGGGCACCGCCATGCAGCAGATGCGCAGCACCATCACCGGCGGCTAGAGCCCGCTCAGAGCGGTCAGGCACGCCGCACCCAGGCGCGCCGGGTCCGCCCCGATTTCTTCGAGGGTCACCGTCTGCAGCGCCGCGCGCGGTGCCGCGGCAGCCCACTCGTAGCCGACCTGTCCGGGATGGATCGGATCATCGACGGCCGCGGCGATGCCCATCGGCGCCGACAGCGTCCGCAGTTCGTCGACCGTGGGCGCCACGAACCCGGCGGCCTCCTCCATCGCATCGGGCAGCCCCGGCCACTGTCCGGTCCATGACCGGGCCAACTCCTCGGCCAGCCAGGCCGGGCTCGATTCCCGCATTGCGGTGATCGTCGCCGCCAGCCCGTCGGTGCGTAGCTGACGTGCCGACGCGCGCGCCGCCTGCGCGGCCACGGCATCACCGGGCGCCCCCGACCAGGCGGGCAGTGCGGCGAGCACCGCGACGGTGCTGTCCGGATGGGCCAATGCCCAGTGCGCGGCGATGGCCGCGCCGATGGACACCCCGCCGACGGCGATCGGCCCGGCCGCCGCGGTGGCCTCGGTCAGCGCGGCAACGTAGCCGGCGATCAGTCGGTGCGGGTCGGGGGCCGGGGTGAGCACCACCGCGCCCACGGCGTGCAGCGGCGCGGCGAAGGCGCGATAGACGTAGTCGTCGTCGGATCCGGTGCCTGCCATCAGGACGGTCGTGACGCCTGTCAAGTCGACGGTCATCATCCGATCGTGCCGCGCCGATGCCCGGCGTGGCGAATCGGAACCAACAGGTCTACGGTGGCGTTGGTCAGTATGCGGATCGAAGACGATTCGCGGTGAGGGAGAGGTCATGGCTACCGCCGAGGGGTATCTTCGCCGGCTTACCCGCCGGTTGACGGAAGACCCCGAGCAACGCGATGTCGAGGAACTCAGCGATGAGGCCGCCGGCACCGGCGCCCAGAAGGCCATCGACTGCGAGCGCGGCCAGGAAGTCACCATGGTCGGCACGCTGCGCAGCGTCGAGTGCAACGGCAAGGCCTGCGCCGGGGGCGTCAAGGCCGAACTGTTCGACGGCACCGACGCGGTGATGCTCGTCTGGCTCGGTCAGCGGCGCATCCCCGGTATCGAGACCGGCCGGACCCTGCGCGTGCACGGACGGATCGGCAAGCTCGACAACGGTGCGAAGGCGATCTACAACCCGCACTACGAGATCCAGAAGTGACGGGGGATACCTCCGAAGTCACCGCCGAGGAACCCGCCAAGAAGGGCGGGCAGGCGATCCTGGACCAGATGGGCGGCATCAGCGGCCTGATCTACTCCTCGCTGCCGGTCCTGGTGTTCGTGCCCGTATCGACCAAATTCGGTCTGATGCCCGCGATCTGGGCGGCCCTCGGTGTGGCGGCGCTGGTCCTGGTGTGGCGGCTGATCCGGCGCGACACGGTGCAGCCCGCCATATCCGGGTTCATCGGCGTGGGGATCAGCGGGCTGATCGCCTGGTGGCTCGGCGAATCACGCGGCTACTTCGCCTACGGCATCTGGATGTCGCTGGTCTACGCCGCGGTGTTCACCGTCTCGATCGTGATCCGTCGTCCGTTGGTGGGCTACGCCTGGAGTTGGTTCAGCGGTCACGGGCGGGACTGGCGCGCGGTGCGCCGGGCGGTGCTGGCCTTCGATGTGGCGACCTTCGCGTGGGCGATCGTGTTCGCGTCGCGGTTCGTCGTACAGCGCCACCTCTACGACGCCGACGATGTCGGCATGCTCGGGGTGGCCAGGATCGCCATGGGATGGCCGTTGACCGGCGTGGCGGCCGTCATCACCTGGTTCGCCATCCGGGCCGCGCAGAAGGCGCTACATGAATCAGCGCGCCTGCGGCCGCAGGAGTAGCTGGCGCAGCTCGTCCTCGGCCTCGGTGGTGGACACGAAAACCAACTCGTCGCCACCCTCCAGCGGCTCGTCGCCTTCGGGGACGATCACCCGCTGGCCGCGCAGGATGGTCACCAGTGACGCGTCACGCGGCAGATTGAGCCGCTTGACGGCCTTGCCGCCCCACGGGGTGTCATCGGGCAGGGTGATCTCCACCAGGTTGGCCTGACCCTTACGGAAACTCAGCAGGCGCACCAGATCACCCACCGCGACCGCCTCCTCGACCAGCGAGGCCAGCATGCGCGGGGTGGACACCGCGACGTCGACACCCCAGTTCTCGTCGAAGAGCCACTCGTTGCGCGGATCGTTGACCCGTGCCACCACCCGCGGCACCGCGAACTCGGTCTTGGCCAGCAGGCTCAATACGACATTGGCCTTGTCGTCGCCGGTGGCGGCGATCACGACGTCGAACTCCTCGAGCCGCACCCCCTCCAGCAGGCTCAACTCGCAGGCGTCACCGAGGCGCCAGTGCGCGGCCGGGATGGCGTCGACGTCGATGTGTTCGGGATCACGCTCCAGCAGTGTGACCTCATGGTTGGCGACGAGTTCACGGGCGATGGACCGGCCCACTGCACCGGCTCCGGCGATGGCCACCTTCATGCGTCGTCCTCGCTGGGCGGTAGTGCCGAGATCGCCATGGCCTCGGCGATGTGACCGGAGATGGCGGCGATGAAGACCTGGTCACCGGCCTGGATGATGGTCTTGGCGTCCGGGAGCAGGCCGCTGCCCATGCGCAGCAGGAACGCGACCCGGCCGCCGGTGGTGGTCTCCAGCTCGGTGACCGGATGGCCGGCCCAGTCCTGATGCAGGGGCAGTTCGGCAACGCCGACGTTGCCCGACGGGTCCCGCCACTTCGTGGTCTCGGACTCCCTGGTCAGGACGTTGAGCAGCCGGTCGGTCGTCCACGGCACGGTCGCGACGGTGGGGATGCCCAGGCGCTCGTAGACCGCGGCGCGTTTGGCGTCGTAGATGCGCGCGACAACCCGCTCGACGCCGAAGGTCTCGCGTGCGACACGCGCGGAGATGATGTTGGAGTTGTCACCGGAGGAGACCGCCGCGAAGGCGCCGGCCTCCTGGATCCCCGCACGCAGCAGGACATCCCGGTCGAATCCCATGCCCAGCACGCGCTCGCCGGAGAATTCGGGGGACAGCCGGTTGAACGCGGTGGAATCACGGTCGATCACGGCAACCTCGTGTCCGATCCTGGCCAGTCCGTCAGCCAGCGATGCGCCCACCCGGCCGCACCCCATCACCACTACCCGCACTCTCGGTCCTCTCTGGCCGTCGTCCAGGAATACCGCCATATCCAACACACCGGTGTCCCGGCGCACCCGGAACGCTACAGCCAATCGCCGCTGCGCTTACTCTTGGCACTCGTGTCCAAGCTTTCGACCGCCGCCAGGCGGTTGGTCCTG
The DNA here is from genome assembly GCF_000317305.3 of Mycolicibacterium neoaurum VKM Ac-1815D. The sequence continues at coordinate 2,532,377 of NC_023036.2, forward strand.
GGAAGACCGTTCCGCAGCGACAAGCTGTCCCACACGCTGTTGCCCAAGCGGATCGCGCTGCCGGTGTTCGCCTCCGATGCGTTGTCCTCGGTCGCCTACGCGCCGGAGGAGATCTTCCTGGTGCTCTCGGTGGCCGGCTTGGCGGCGTACTCGTTCGCCCCGTGGATCGGTCTTGCCGTCGCGCTGGTGATGATGATCGTGATCGCCAGCTACCGGCAGAACGTCCATGCCTACCCCTCCGGCGGTGGCGACTACGAGGTGGTGACCACCAACCTGGGTGGCACGGCGGGCCTGACGGTGGCCAGCGCGCTGCTGGTCGACTACGTCCTGACCGTGGCTGTCTCGATGTCCTCGGCGATGGCCAATATCGGGTCGGCGGTGCCGTTCATCAACCAGCACAAGGTGTTGTTCGCGGTGCTGGCGATCTTGGTGCTGGCCGCGCTGAATCTGCGCGGCATCCGGGAGTCGGGCACCGCCTTCGCCATCCCCACCTACGCCTTCATGGTCGGCATCTTCATCATGCTGGGGTGGGGCCTGTTCCAGATCTACGTGCTCGGCCACGAGCTGCGTGCGGAGTCGGCTTCGTTCGACGTGCATTCCGAGCATGGCGATCTGATGGCGGTGGCCATGGTGTTCCTGGTGGCGCGGGCGTTCTCGTCCGGCTGTGCGGCCCTGACCGGTGTGGAGGCCATCAGCAACGGAGTCCCCGCCTTCCAGAAACCCAAATCGCGCAATGCGGCCTCGACGCTGCTGATGTTGGGTGCGGTGGCCACCACGCTGTTCATGGGGATCATCCTGTTGGCCAAGGAAACCGGCGTGAAGATCGCCGAAAGCCCCGAGACCCAGTTGATCGGCGCCCCACCGGGATATCACCAGAAGACGCTGATCGCACAGCTCGCGGACGCGGTGTTCCACGACTTCCCGGTCGGCCTGTACGCCATCGCCGGGGTGACCGCGCTGATCCTGGTGCTGGCGGCCAACACCGCGTTCAACGGTTTCCCCGTTCTCGGATCGATCCTGGCCCAGGACCGGTTCCTGCCACGGCAGCTGCACACCCGCGGTGACCGGCTGGCGTTCTCCAACGGGATCCTGTTCCTGGCTTTCGCGGCCATCGCCTTCGTGGTGGCGTTCCAGGCCGAGGTCACCCACCTGATCCAGCTCTACATCGTGGGCGTCTTCGTCTCGTTCACGCTCAGCCAGATCGGCATGGTGCGGCACTGGACGCGTTACCTGAAGGTCGAGACCGACCCGGCCGTCCGCCGGCACATGATGCGCTCGCGGGTGATCAACGCCGTCGGCTGTGTGTGCACCGGCACCGTGCTGGTGGTCGTCGTGATCACCAAGTTCATGGCCGGTGCGTGGATCGCGATCTTGGCCATGGGATCGCTTTTCGTGCTGATGAAGATGATCCGCAGGCACTACGACACCGTGGCGCGCGAGCTCGACGAGCAGGAGGCCGAACTCGAGGACGTGGTGCTGCCCAGCCGTAACCACGCCGTGGTGCTGGTGTCCAAGTTGCACCTGCCCACCCGCCGCGCCCTGGCCTACGCGCGCGCCACCCGGCCGGATGTCCTGGAAGCTATCACCGTCAGTGTCGATGATGCCGAGACCCGCGAGTTGGTGCATACCTGGGAAGAGAGCGATGTCAGCACGCCGCTGAAGGTCATCGCCTCGCCGTATCGCGAAATCACCAGGCCGGTACTGGATTACGTCAAGCGGGTGACCCGTGAGTCGCCGCGCACGGTGGTCACGGTGTTCATCCCCGAATATGTGGTCGGGCATTGGTGGGAACAGGTACTGCACAATCAGAGCGCGTTGCGGCTGAAGGGTCGGCTGCTCTTCGAGCCGAACGTGATGGTCACTTCGGTACCCTGGCAGCTCAACTCGTCGGAGCGGCTCAAGACCATGCAACCGCAGTCTGCGCCCGGCGATGCACGTAGAGGATTTCTGGATTGATCGAGCTGACGCTGACCACCGGGCCGGCGGCCAACGGTGGCAGCTGTGTCGCCCGCCACGACGGCCGCGTGGTGTTCGTGCGCTACGCACTGCCCGACGAGGTGGTCCGGGTGCGTGTGGTGTCCGAGCGCGGATCCTATTGGCACGCCGATGTTGTCGAGGTCCTCGAGGCCTCGCCCGATCGGATCGACTCGTTGTGCTCCATCGCGGGTTCGGAGGGTTCCGGGTGTTGCGATCTGGCGTTCGTCGATCCTGCCGCCGCCCGCCGGATCAAGGGCGATGTGGTGGCCAACCAGCTGAGCAGGCTCGGCGGGTTCGAGTGGTCCGGGCAGGCCGAGGAGGTGGGAACGGTGGGCGCCACCGGCTGGCGCACGCGTGTCCGACTGGACGTCTCGGACTCCGGTCGCGCCGGGTTCCACCGTTACCACAGCGATGAGTTGGCCGAATCGCTGCATTGTGCGCAGCTGCCCGCCGGGATGCTCGACGGCCTCGACGGATCGCGTTGGCCGCCAGGGGCACAGCTGCACATCGCCGTCGACGATCTCGGCCGTCGCCATATCGTGCAGGCCGGACCGCGAACCGGGCGCAAGGCGAGCACCCGTGTGGTGGAGGGTGACTACGAGGCCGTGCAGGAGATCGGCGATCGGCGGTGGCGCGTTCCGGTGACGGCGTTCTGGCAGGCGCACAAGGACGCGCCGCGCACCTACAGCGAGCTCATCGGCCGGGTCGCCGGTGCCCAGCCGGGTGGCACGGCGTGGGATCTGTACGGCGGTGCCGGGGTGTTCGCGTCGGTGCTGGCCGACGCGGTCGGGGAGAGCGGCCGGGTTGTCACCGTCGACACCTCCCGCGGTGCGGCGCGTTCGGCGCGGGCGGCGCTCTCGGATGCCCCGCAGGTTTCGGTGGTGACCGATTCGGTGCGCCGGGTGGTGGCCGCCGAACGGTCCCGTCCCGACGTCGCGGTGCTGGACCCGCCGCGCTCGGGTGCCGGCCGTGAGATCATCGAGGCGCTGGCCGGTGTGCCGAGGATCATCCATATCGGTTGTGAGGCAGCATCATTCGCGCGGGATATCGGTGAGTACCGACGACACGGCTACGACGTGGAGTCGCTGCGGGTTTTCGACTCTTTCCCGCTGACCCACCATGTCGAATGTGTGGCGGTGCTGACGCGCTGACTCAGGCCGCGCGGCCAGAACATTCCGGCGCGCGATCTGCGGCGGCGTCGAGGCCTGACTGAGTCCGCGAGACTACGTGTTTTTGCGCGAAAAGGCTGAATTCTCGCCACAAACCGTAGTGTCGTGGAGGGCGAAGAGTTGTGCCGACTTGACGGAACGTTGGGTTTTCCCAACAATTGCTTGTATGAGTCCGGTGAAACGGGGTGAAACGCTCCCGATCCACAACCGCATCCGCGTTCTGCGCGCGGAGCGCGGTATGAGCCGGGCCGACCTGGCGGCCCTCATCGAGGTCAACCCGCAGACCGTCGGTGCGCTGGAGCGGGGCGATCATTACCCGAGCCTCGATCTCGCGTTCCGCATCTGCGATGTGTTCGATCTTCCGGTCGAGGCGGTGTTCTCGCGGACCGAGTTCGCACCGTTGTCCGGCCAGGTCTACCGACGCGACAAGGGAGGCGATTGACAATGGCTGACGCGGATGTGATCGAGCGCTACCAGAACTTCCGGACCAGGCGGTTCCTGAAACAAGAACAGGTGTGGGAGAACTCGCTCCCCGGTTGGCGCAGCAGGCGGCGCAGGCGGATCCTCGTGGGAGTCCTCGCGGTGACGTTCGTGGCGATGTTCGGCGTCAGCGTCTTGTGCGCATTCGGCGTGTCCTGGGCGCCACTGCTGTGGCTACCCGCGTGCGTGGTGTTCTTCCCGGCCTGGATCGCCATGCAGATCGTGTCCAGCCGTCGCGGCGACGCGCCGCAGGGCGCCCTCGACGAATTCGAGATAGCCCAGCGCAACAGTGCCCGGTCGATCGGGCTCACGGTCACCCAGAACCTCGTGATGATCCCGGTGCTCTATCTCGTCTTCGGGTCTGTCATCACCGGGGGCACCGATCCCAACATGGCGTACGCGGGCGGCTTGATGGCTTTGACGACGTTGCTCATCGGCGGCTGCACCCCGGCGATGATCCTGGGCTGGACCCGCCCCGACCCCGAACCGGACGTCTGAGCTCAGGCGCGCAGCGCGGTCGACAGCAGGTCGAACAGCCGAGCATCCCAGTCGCCGACCCGTCCGGTGCGTGCTCGTTCGGCGACGTACGCGCCGACGACGGCATCGATGAGCGCCTCTGGATCGATATCGGCCGAGATGCTGCCGTCGGACTTGAGCTCGTCGATGACAACGACCAGCGCCGCCCGTTGGTTGCCGAGGACTTCCCGGAACAGTCCGCTGAACTCTGGGTCTTCATCGGTCAGGAGTGAGGCGAAGCCGCCGAATCCGATGCCTCCGTCGACTGCGGCGACGGCGTTGCGCACCAGCCAGTGCAGCCGATCGGTGGTGTCGGCGCGGGGCGGTGGCGGCGTCGGTGTCATCAACTCCGAAAGAGCGGCGCGCAGCATGGCGCGCCGGTCCTGGTGGCGGCGGTAGATGGTGGTCTTGGCGATTCCCGAATGGGCCTGCACCGCTTGGATCGTCACCGCTGCGGGTCCCGCTGACCGCAACAGGTGCAGCGCGGCGTCGGTGATCCGACTGCCGACCGCATCGGAATCTGCCATCGATGGTGTCCTCTCGGTCCCGGGGATGTCCTTCCTGCATTATGCGCTACGGTATACGTATCGCTACGCGACGCGTAGCGTAGCTCAGGGAGGAGTGAACGATGAAGAAATGGAAGGGCACGACCGTCATCTATCTCGGCTACGTCAGCCTGCTTGTCGGATTCCTGTGCCTCGGCCTGACCGTCGCCGCCCTGGCGGCGCGGAGCCCGTGGGTCATCGCGACCGCCGCAATGATGGTCAGTGCCTTCGTCGCGGCCGTCATCGGTGTACGGAAGGGCCTTCGCCGCGGGGTTTCCAGCCTGTGGGCCGAACAGCGCCCGTCCGATGACGCCGAGCGGTATCTGGCCAGTTACCGCGGCGGACGGCGAGCCGCGCCCGAGGCGACCGTGGATGCGTCCGTCGTCGGCTCCCGGGCGGCCTGACCCGGCAACCGGTAATCTCCGTACCGGTGTGCCGGGAAGTCTGGTCGGCGTTCATATCGCGCTGACCAAGGGAGCTTGATGAACAACCGCAGACTTCTCACCCTCGGCTCATGGCCGGAGGCCAAGCGGGTCTCGGAGATCCTGCGCAAGGAGACCGTCGGCGGCGTCATCCTGCTCATCGCCGCCGCAGCCGCCATCATCTGGGCCAATTCACCATGGGCGGACCGCTATTTCGCCATGCGGGACTTCGAGATCGGTGCCGAGCCGTTCGGATTGCATCTGTCTCTGTCGATCGGGCACTGGGCCGCCGACGGGCTGCTGGCGATCTTCTTCTTCGTGGTGGGTCTCGAGCTCAAGCGGGAGTTCGTCGCCGGCGATCTGCGCGACCCGGGCCGCGCAGCGCTGCCCATCGCCGCAGCCGTGGGCGGCATGGCGGCGCCCGCGCTGATCTTCGCCGCCATCGCCTGGCGCGGCGGCGAGGACGCCCTGCACGGCTGGGCGATCCCCACCGCGACCGATATCGCGTTCGCCGTCGCCGTGCTCGCGGTGATATCCACCCATCTGCCGTCGGCGCTGCGGATGTTCCTGCTGACGTTGGCGGTGGTCGACGATCTACTGGCCATCACGGTGATCGCGGTGTTCTACACCGACGACCTCGACATCGGTGTACTCGCTGCGGCGTTCATCCCGCTGGCCGTGTTCGCGCTCTGCGTGCAACGGGGCATCAAGGCCTGGTGGATCCTGATCCCGCTGTCGGTCGCGACGTGGGTCCTGATGCACGAATCCGGTGTGCACGCGACCGTTGCCGGGGTGCTGCTGGGCTTCGCCGTACCCGTGCACCGGTCGGTCACCCGCGCCGGTGACGACCTCGGCTCCGGCATGGCCGAATACTTCGAGCGCAAGACCCGCCCACTATCGGCCGGAGTGGCCATCCCGGTGTTCGCCTTTTTCGCCGCGGGTGTCGCACTCGGTGGATTCAGCGGTTTGGCCCAGGCGCTGACGAACCCGATCACGCTGGGCATCGTGGCCGGGCTGGTCCTCGGCAAGCCGATCGGCATCTTCTGCACCACCTGGACGTTGTCGAAGCTCACCCGCGCCGAACTGGACAGCTCGCTGCGCTGGGTCGACGTGATCGGGGTGTCGATGTTGGCAGGCATCGGATTCACCGTGTCGTTGCTGATCGGTGATTTGGCTTACAGCGACGCGACACGCGCGGAGTTCGTGAAGGTCGGGGTGCTGACGGGTTCGCTCATTGCGGCAGTGTCGGCCGCGGTGGTGCTGGCCACCAGAAATGCCGCATACCGCCGAATTCAGGAAGCCGAAACGGCCGACGATGATCATGACGGAGTGCCCGACATCTACCAGCCTCGACAGGACTGACCCATGGTGCGTGGGTAAGCTGGCGGGATGCTTAAACAGATCCGCGGACCAGCAGATCTACAGCGCCTGTCGCAGTCCCAGCTCACCGAGCTGGCCGGCGAAATCCGTGAATTCCTGATTCACAAGGTAGCTGCAACCGGCGGACATTTGGGCCCCAACCTCGGCGTCGTCGAGCTCACCCTGGCTCTGCACCGGGTGTTCGACTCGCCGCACGACCCGATCATCTTCGACACCGGGCACCAGTCCTATGTCCACAAGATCCTGACCGGCCGCGCAGATGACTTCGATCAGCTGCGTATGAAGGACGGCCTGTCGGGTTATCCGTCGCGGGCCGAGAGCGAGCACGACTGGGTCGAATCGAGCCATGCCAGCACCGCGCTGTCCTATGCCGACGGGCTGGCCAAGGCGTTCGAGCTGTCCGGGCATCGCAATCGCCATGTCGTCGCCGTCGTCGGTGACGGGGCGCTGACCGGCGGTATGTGCTGGGAGGCGCTGAACAACATCGCCGGATCCGACCGCCCGGTGGTCATCGTCGTCAACGACAACGGGCGCAGCTACGCGCCCACCATCGGCGGACTGGCCGATCACCTGGCCGCCCTGCAGTTGCAGCCCGGGTACGAGAAGTTCCTCGAACGCGGCCGCGATGTCGTGCGCGGGGTCCCCGTCATCGGTGAGATCTGCTACCAGTGCATGCACAGCGTCAAGGCCGGCCTCAAGGACGCGCTGCAGCCCCAGGCCATGTTCACCGATCTGGGTCTGAAGTATGTCGGTCCCATCGACGGTCATGACGAGCACGCCGTCGAGGCGGCGCTGCGGCACGCCCGTGGTTTCAACGCGCCCGTCATCGTGCACGTCGTCACCCGCAAGGGCATGGGCTACGGGCCGGCCGAGGCCGACGTCGCCGAGCAGATGCACGCCTGCGGTGTGATCGACCCGCTGACCGGTCTGGCGACCTCCGAATCGGCGCCGGGCTGGACCGGGACGTTCTCCGATGAGCTCATCCGGATCGCCCGACGGCGCCGCGATATCGTCGCGATCACCGCGGCCATGCCCGGTCCCACGGGACTGAGCGCATTCGGCCAGCAATATCCGGATCGGCTGTTCGATGTTGGTATCGCAGAACAGCATGCGATGACGTCGGCGGCCGGGCTGGCGATGGGTGGAATGCACCCGGTGGTCGCGGTGTATTCGACCTTCCTCAACCGCGCCTTCGACCAGATGATGATGGACGTCGCGCTGCACAACCTACCGGTGACGATCGTGCTCGACCGTGCGGGCGTGACCGGGCCCGACGGCGCCAGCCACAACGGTGTGTGGGACATGTCGATCCTGGGGATCGTGCCAGGGATGCGGGTGGCCGCCCCGCGCGACGCCGCCCGGCTGCGCGAGGAGTTGGGCGAAGCGCTGGAGGTCAAGGACGGGCCGACGGCAATCCGGTTCCCCAAGGGTGCTGTCGGAGAAGATATTCCGGCGCTGGAGCGGTGCGACGGTGTCGATGTCCTGGCCAAACCCGGACCGGGACTGTCCGAGGATGTGCTGCTGATCGCGGTCGGTTCGTTCGCCCAGATGGGTCTGGCCACCGCGCAGCGCCTGCAGCAGCAGGGGATCGGTGTCACCGTCGTCGATCCGCGGTGGGTGCTTCCCGTGCCCGAGGCGTTGCAGGCCATGGCCAAGGCCCACAAGTTGGTGGTCACCGTCGAGGACAACGGTCTGCACGGAGGTATCGGATCCTCGGTGTCGGCGGCGTTGCGGCACAACGAGATCGACGTGCCGTGCCGTGACGTCGGTGTGCCGCAGGAATTCCAGGTGCACGCGTCGCGCGGTGAGATCCTCGCCGAGGTCGGCCTGACCGATCAGCACATCGCCCGACAGATCACCGGATGGGTCGCCGCGCTGGGATCGGCCGTGGGAGACCGGGTCGAGAACAGCGTCGACTGACGGCGTTGTGCTCAGGCGTCCTCGTCGGGCGCAGCCGCCAGGCGGCGCTGGCGTAGCACCCATGCCGCGACCGCCAGGACCAATACCAGTGCGCCGAGCACCCCGGTCTGCACGATGGTCCTGGCGAACTCCGGCCCCTGGCCGACCAGCTTCGCCGCCTCCACCGACTGCACCACGATCTCTTTGATGCAGGCCAGGATTCCGACGATCAGGAACGGTTCGACGGCAATCTCGTGGGATCGCAGGCTGGTGCGTACCGCGTAGAGCAGTTCGACGAAGATGAAGATCAGCAGCACGCCGTCCAGCAGTTCCAGCATGACGTTGGAAGTGGGTGCGTCCAGAAGTGAGAACATGGTCTTGACCTGGGCGACCAGCAGGGCCACCGCGCCAGCGACAAGGATCACCGCGATGCCCCAGTACACCGCGTCCTCGACGATGCTCAGGACGCGGTCGGCGAACCGCTGGCGGTCCTTCTCGTCGTGTGTTTCGTCTTTCTCGGCCATGTCGGCTACCCGTCGGACGGTGTGGTCAAGGCTTCGGTCAGCACCGGTACCGTCAGCTCCCGCTGCCATGGGCGCGCCCCGGCCTGTATGAGGTAATCCTCGACCGCTGCCCGCACATCGGGCACCGGCTGCCAGTCCCAGCACAATCGGCGCACGGTGTCGGGCGTCAGCAGATTCTCCGTCGGCACCGAGACGCGTTCGGACAACTCGGACAGGGCGGCGCGCGCGGCCTCGAGACGTTCGGCGGCCTCCGGCTTGCGCCGTGACCAGCGGGCCGGCGGTGGCGGGCCGGTCGTGGGCTCGGCACCCGTCGGCGGATCCGGGTCGGTGCGGGCCCTGGCCAACGCGTCCAGCCACACCTGCGCACTGCGGCGCTGTCGACTGCCGCCGAAAACCGGCAAGGCAGTCAACTTTTCGATGGTGTCCGGGTTGCTGGTGGCGGCGCTGACGATCGCGGCGTCGGGCAGGATGCGTCCTGGGGCGATATCGCGGCGCTGCGCGATGCGGTCGCGGGTGACCCACAGTTCGCGCACGGCGGCCAGGGCGCGCGGGTCGCGCACCTTGTGGATACCCGATGTCCTACGCCAGCGGTCACGCCGGGTGACCGTCGGTTCGGCGGTGCGCAGATACTCGAATTCCTGTGCCGCCCAGTCGGATTTGCCCTGCTCGGCCAACACCGCGGCGAGCGCCTCCCGCAGCTCCAGCAGTACCTCGACGTCCAGCGCCGCGTAGTTGAGCCAGTCCGCGGGCAACGGACGCTTGGACCAGTCGGCGGCACCGTGACCCTTCACCAGACCGAGGCCCAGCAGTCTGCGCACCATCTCGGCGAGGTTGACCCGCTCGAAACCGGCCAGCCGCGCGCCCAATTCGGTGTCGTACAGCCGAGGTGGTGTCATACCCAACTCCGCAAGGCAGGGCAGATCCTGGTCGGCGGCGTGTAATACCCACTCGTCGGTGCTGAGCACCTCGGCCAGCGGCGCCATGACCTTCAGCGCGTCACCACCGTGATTGACGGGGTCGATCAGGATGATGCCCGACCCGGCGCGTTTGATCTGAATCAGGTAGGCGCGGTTGGAGTATCGGAAGCCCGACGCGCGTTCGGCATCGATCGCGAACGGGCCCGAGCCGGCGGCCAGCAGGTCGGCTGCCTTGACCATGTCGCTGGGGTACAGCGCGACCGGCGGCACGCCGCCGGCGGGTGCCAGCAGGGGAGTCGCCTCGGGTTCGGGCGCGGCCCCGGAGTCCTCTGATTCGGTCATGTCAGGCGCGGGTGCGGGATCCCAAGCTCGTCACGCCGGCCGGCGGTAACCCGGCAGCATGCTCCAGCACCTCGCAGAACGCCTGGACGTGCGGGCCGAGCTCCAGATCGGTTGCCGTCCACGAGGCGCGCAGTTCGAGCTGATGGGCGCGCGGCGGGCCGGAGATGTCGCCGTAGCGCACCGACGTGGTGGCGGTGACGGTGCCGCCGAGGGCGGTGACCGCCTGCGCGTGCGCGGCGAGTGCGTCGGCCAGCCAACTCCACGCGACCTCCGGGAGTAGCGGATCGACGGCCTCGGTGGAGTCCAGGTCGGCCTGGATGTAGGCGACCAGTCGCATGGTGCCGTCCCAGGCCTCGGCACCCTCGGGATCGTGTAGCAGGATCAGGCGGCCGAAGGCGTCGCCGTCGGAGCGTTCCGGAACCACCGCGACCTCGGGATGGCGGACCTCGGCGCCCAGCGCGTAGCTGAACGGAGCCAATCGCTGCGGGGGGCGGATCGGACCCAGCTCGATCTCCGGCCGCACGGTTGCGGCATTCATCGCCGCAACTGCGGTCCGGAATTGAGCCGGTTCGACGGATGTCACAGTCAGCGACGCTAGCCCCAACTGCTCTCAGCCTTGCGCAGGCGCGCCGTCTTTCGGGCGCGTGGCAACATAGGTGCCGATGAGCACCCGTCGTGACCTGCCAGAGTCGCCATTTCTGGCCGCCGCTACCGGCCGCACCCCGTCCCACACCCCGGTGTGGTTCATGCGGCAGGCCGGGCGTTCGCTACCCGAATACCGTGCGCTGCGCGCCAACCACAAGATGCTGGAGGCCTGCTTCGACTCCGAACTGGTCTGCGAGATCACCCTGCAACCGGTACGCAGGCACAAGGTGGACGCGGCCATCCTGTTCTCCGACATCGTGGTGCCCCTGCGGGCCGCCGGTGTCGCCCTGGACATCGTCCCCGACGTCGGACCGGTGATCGAGCATCCGATCCGCACGACGGCCGACGTGGCCGCGCTCACACCGCTGGAGCGCGCGCAGGTCGCCCCGGTCAGCAACGCGATATCGCTGCTGGTGGCCGCGCTGGGGGACGTTCCACTGATCGGATTCGCCGGCGCCCCGTTCACGCTGGCGTCCTACCTGGTGGAGGGCGGCCCGAGCCGCAACCACGAGAAGACCAAGGCCATGATGCTCGGCGAGCCGCAGACCTGGCACGCCCTGATGGCCTCGCTGACCGACCTCACGATCGAATTCCTGGAGGCGCAGCTGGACGCCGGTGTCGACGCCATCCAGCTCTTCGACTCCTGGGCGGGCACGCTGTCGCTGGCCGACTACCGCGCCTACGTCCTGCCGCACAGTTCGCGGATCTTCGCGACGCTGGCTCCCCGCGGCGTGCCGATGACGCACTTCGGGGTCGGTACCGCCGAACTGCTCGGTGCCATGGGTGAGGCCGGCGCGACGATGGTCGGGGTGGACTGGCGTACCTCGCTGACCGCGGCGGCCCAGCGGGTGGGCCCCGGAAAAGCACTGCAGGGCAACCTCGATCCGGTGACGTTGTTCGCCGGCTGGCCGGCCGTCGAGCGCGCCGCGCGTGCCGTCGTCGAGGACGGCCGCGCCGCGGTGGCCGCGGGCGCGGCCGGACACGTCTTCAACCTCGGTCACGGTGTGCTGCCCGCCACCGACCCCGAGGTGGTGACCGACCTGGTCGCGCTGGTGCATTCGTTGTGACCACGTACTGCGTTGTCGGCGGCGGAATCTCGGGGTTGGCCGCCGCCTACCGGCTGCGGGTCGCAGCCGGTCCGGATGCCGAGATAACGCTCTTCGACCCCGCCGACCGGCTCGGCGGGGTGCTGCGCACCGAACAGGTCGGTGGCATGACGATGGATCTGGGTGCCGAGGCGTTCATCACGCGCAGGCCCGAGGTCCCCGCGCTGCTCGCCGAACTGGGGCTGACCGACCGCCAGGTCGCCAGCGCCGGTGCGCGGCCGCTGATCTACAGCCAGGGCACGCTGCACCCGCTGCCCGCCGGCACCCTGCAGGGGGTGCCCGCGCATGCCGAGTCGGTGGCCGGATTGGTCGACGAGGCGACCGTCGCACGGATAGCCGACGAACCCCGCCGCCCGCTGAACTGGCGGCCGGGCGCGGATCCCTCGGTCGCCGAGCTGATCGGGGACCGCTTCGGCGCCCAGGTCGTCACCAGGTCGGTGGAACCGCTGCTGACCGGTGTCTACGCCGGGTCGGCCGCCACCATCGGGGTGCGCGCGGCGTTCCCGGCGCTGGCGGCCGCGCTGGACCGCGGTGCCCGCAGCCTCACCGAGGCGGTGCGCACCGCCCTGCCGCCGCCGCAGCCCGGTCCGGTCTTCGGTGCGCTCGACGGCGGCTACACGGTGCTCGTCGATGAGCTGGCCCGTCGCGCCGGGGCGCGTTGGGCGCAGGTCGGCATCGAACGGGTGACGCGATCACCGCGCGGCTGGGACCTGGTCGACGACGAGAGCAGGCACTGGTCGGCCGATGCGGTCGTGCTGGCCGTGCCCGCGCCGCGGCTGGCCCGCCTGATCGAACACGTCGCGCCGCGCAGCGCGGCGATCGCGCGCGACATCCCGGTGGCCTCCACCGCCCTGGTGGCGCTCGCCCTGCCCGGCGGCACACCGCTGCCCGACCAGTCGGGTGTGCTGGTTGCCAGCGGCGAGGCGTTGCACACCAAGGCCATCACCCTGACCTCCCGCAAGTGGGGCAGGCGCGGCAATGTGGAGCTGGTGCGGTTGTCCTACGGACGGTTCGGGGACAGCCTGGCCCGTAGCGTCGGTGACGACGAGCTGTTGAGCTGTTCGCTCGCCGACCTGCAGCAGGTGTTCGGGATCAGCACCGACCCGGTCGATTTCCGGGTGCAGCGCTGGATCGAGGCGATGCCGCAGTACGGGCCCGGCCATGCCGATCGGGTGGCGGAGTTGCGCGCCGGACTACCGCCGACATTGGCCGTTGCCGGTGCCTACCTCGACGGGATCGGGGTGCCCGCATGCGTGGGGTCCGGCACGACGGCGGCGGCACGGCTGGTGGCAGGATAGCCATATGGCCAAGCTCGATTACGACTCGCTCAACTCGATGACCCGGTACATGATGATCTCGGTGTTCGCCGTCCAGCCGGAGGCGCTCGATGCCGATCGCAGTGCCGTCATCGACGAGACCGCGACCTTCCTCAAGCAGCAGGAGGAGGGCGACGTCGTCGTCCGAGGCCTCTACGACGTCTCCGGCTTCCGGGCCGATGCCGACTACATGATCTGGACGCACGCCGAACGCGTCGAGGATCTGCAGGCCACCTACAAGGCCTTCCGGCGCACCACCCTGGGGTTGGCCAGCGATCCGGTGTGGAGCGTCGTCGCCCTGCACCGGCCCGCGGAATTCAACAAGAGCCACGTCCCGGCGTTCATCGCCGGTGAGGATCCCGGCGACTACATCTGCGTGTATCCCTTTGTGCGGTCCCTGGATTGGTACCTGCTGCCCGACGACGAGCGCCGCAAGATGCTCGTCGAGCACGGGATGGCCGGCCGGGAGTACCCGGATGTGCGTGCCAATACCGTGCCGGCGTTCGCCCTTGGTGACTACGAGTGGATCCTGGCCTTCGAGGGGCCGGATCTGGCCCGCATCGTCGAGCTGATGTGGAAGCTGCGCTATACCGACGCCCGGCGCCACGTCCGCGAGGAGACGCCGTTCTTCACCGGTCCGCGGGTGGGTGTCGAACAGCTGTTGACCGCCCTGCCGTGAACCCAGGCCCCGACCGGATGCGCGTCGACCTGATTGTTTGCTAGCGTTTGACGATGCCGACAGTCGCCCGGGTGGGGGGCGGGGCCGCGGTCACCACCATCGCGTTCTCCGTGTGGCTGCTCACCGGGTGGGGTTCACCCGATGTGCGGGTGGCGGTCGAAGATCTCGCGTTCATCGTGATCTCGGTCTTCGTGACCGGTTGCTGTATGTACGCGGCATGGCGTGCCCAGGGACGGCAGCGGGTGGTCTGGGGCTGTGTCAGTACCGGCATGGTCGGCTACACCTCGGGCTCGGTGATCTGGGCGTATTACGAGGTGTGGCAGGTGGCATCGCCGTTCCCCTCGATCGCCGACGTGGCCTATCTGGTGTTGCCGATCTTTGTCTGTATAGGTTTGCTGGCTGTCCCGCATGCGGCGTCCGGCTACACCCACGGCAGGCTGGCGCTCGACGGCGTCATCGTGGCGGTCGCGTTCTTCCAGATCGGCTGGTGGACGGTGATGGACACCATCCTGCAGTCCGACGGGGCCGGTCGTTTCCTGCTGGGGATCGCGCTGGCCTACCCGATGCTGGACCTCGGGGTGCTCACCGTGGCGGTGCTGGTCTTGGCCCGTGCGCCCGCCGGTCAGCGTCAGTCGCTCGCCCTGCTGGTCGGCGGTATGACGCTGATCGCCATCGGCGACGGCATCTTCGTCTTCACCAACACCCATGGCAACGAGTCGTGGGTGCCCTTTTCCAGCATCGGGTGGGCCCTCGGGCTGTTGCTGATCGCGCTGGCGGCCCTGACCTCCCGCAGACACCCCAGCACGCGGACCGATACCGATCAGCCGATCACCCGCGGCGCCATGTGGTTGCCCTACATCCCGATCGTGCTGGCCCTGGCCGCGGCGGCGATGCACTTTGCTGGATCGCCGGGGGTGCCGCCGGCCCTGTTGATCTCGGTGCTGCTCATCGTGCTGGTGCTGGTGCGGCAGTTCATCGTGGTGGGGGAGAACAGCCGGCTGCTGGAAACGGTGGCCGCTCAGGCCATGCGCGATCCACTGACCGGGCTGGCCAACCGCGCCCTGCTGCAGGACCGACTGACGCACGCGATGGCGCTGCACGAGCGCGACGACGAGGCCGTCACGGTGCTGTCGATGGACCTCGACGACTTCAAGCTCGTCAACGACGGACTGGGCCATCCGGCTGGTGATTCACTGCTGATCCAGGCCGCGGAGCGCATCGTCACCTGCACCAGGGCCGGCGATACCGTCGCCCGGATGGGTGGCGACGAGTTCGTCGTGCTGATGGAGGGTGACGAGGCCGCCGCGCGGTTGGTGGCCCACCACGTGGTGGCCGCGTTCGCCGATCCGTTCGTGGTCGACGGATATGAGTTGCGGCTCTGTCCCAGCGCGGGGTTGGCGGTCGCGAATTCCGAGGGAACCCGGCTGTCGGCCGATGATCTGCTCAAGCGGGCCGATCTGGCGATGTATGCCGCCAAGCGCGGCCGCATCACCGGTGTGCACATCTACTCCGACGAGGACGTGCCCGCCGGCGTGGCCGATCCGGTGCAGTTGCGTCGGGGGGCTGCCGACAGCGCACATGACAGCGCGGTGGCGTTCCAGATGCTGGGCCAACTGCGCCATGCCATCGACAACTTCGAGCTCACGCTGGTCTATCAGCCCAAGGTCGACCTGCTCGACGCATCGATCATCGGGGTCGAGGCCCTGGTCCGCTGGCCACATCCCGATCGCGGGCTCCTCGGGCCGGACCAGTTCCTGCAACTGGTCCGCGATCACGGATTGATGCGCCCCATCAACGAACTGGTTCTTGAACAGGCGCTCGGCCAGGTGGCCATCTGGCGCGATCTGGGGTTCCGGGTTCCGGTCGCGGTCAACATCTTTGCGCCCTCGCTGTCCGACTTCGGCCTGCCGGACCGAATCCAGCGTGCGCTGCGGGCACGGGATCTGCCGTTCGAGAGCCTGACCGTCGAGATCACCGAGGATCTGCTGCTCGACAACCGCGAGATGGCCGCCACGGCGATCGATCAATTGCGTGCCAGCGGTGTCCGGGTGGCCATCGACGATTTCGGCAGCGGCTACTCGGCCCTGTCGTACCTGCGGGATCTGCACATCGACGAACTGAAGTTGGACAAGGGGTTCGTCACCGCCATCACCGAGGATCGCCGGGCCGGCGCCATCGTGCGGGCGGTGATCGACCTGGCTCGTGAACTCGGGCTGAGCACGGTGGCCGAGGGCGTGGAGAATGCCGAAACCGCCTCGCTGTTACGGGAGTACGGCTGCCAGGTGGGGCAGGGCTACTACTTCAGCGAACCGTTGTCACCGGCGGATCTGCTGGCGCTGCTCAGGACCCGGCGGCAGGAACGAGACGCAGCGATATCGAGTTGATGCAGTAGCGCTGGTCGGTGGGCGTGGGGTAACCCTCGCCTTCGAAGACATGTCCGAGGTGGCTGTGGCAGTTGGCGCAGATGACCTCGATGCGGGTCATGCCCAGCGAGTCGTCACGACGCAGGATCACCGCCTCGGAGTCGGCCGGATCGAAGAAAGACGGCCACCCGCAGTGGGATTCGAACTTCTCGGTGCTGCGGAACAGTTCAGCCCCGCAGGCCCGGCACTCGTAGACCCCGGCGGTCTTGGTGTCGGTGTACTCGCCGGTGAACGGCCGCTCGGTACCCGCGCGGCGCAGCACCTGGAATTCGGCGGGATTGAGCTTCTCGCGCCATTGGTCGTCTGTCAGCTCGATCTTGGGACCAGGGGTCGTCATGATTTCACGCTAGCGCGCCGATCGGCATCCGTCATCCACGGCGGATCGATACCGGAATCCAGCCTGCCTTCGGCCTTCGCGTCCAGGTAGCGGAAGTACAGCACGCAGAACACGACGATCAACAGCAGTGACCAGCCGTAGGTGATCTTCATGTATTCCAGGAAGCGCCCGGTGGTCGGCCAGTGCGCCAGCAGCCAGCGGTCCATCGTCATGAACCCGTATACCGCAAGCCAGGCCGGCCAGTTGTGCAGCACCGAGTTGCGCAGCACCACCGTCATCAAGAACGGGAACAGCATGGTCGAGTAGTAGCCCTGGCCCAGCGAGAGCACCAGGAACGACGCCGTCAGCAGCACACCGGAGGAGGTCAGCAGCCAGAACAGCGGGTCGCGTTCGCGGTAGTACTTGTAGAGCAGGTACAGGCTGCCTGCGGCCAACAGCAGGAACAGGATGCGCAGGGACAGGATCAGCCACATCGGCAGGCCGTAGTAGATGCCGTTGCCCAGAATCGAGGAGTTGAAGTAGTCGCGCGTCTCCAGGATGTAGGGCAGCGTCCGGTGCACGAAGCTCATCGGGTCCGACACCAGCGGCCAGGCGGCCGCGTTGAAGACCAGCGGAACACCGAAAGCCGTGATCAAGGTGTAGAACTGGCGGTTGAGTACCGGCAGCAACAACAGTGGCGCCAGGGATGGTTTGACCACCAGCGTCAGGCCGATCGCGGCGCCTGCCAACAGTTCTGCGGTGCGTCCGCCCTTGAGCAGGAACCGGAAGAACAGCACCGCGCCCAGCAGCATGCAGCCGTTGATATTGGTGAAAACCAGTGTGTTCGTGACGGATTCGGTGCAGAACATGGCCAGCACCAAGGCGGGCGCGGCCACCGAGGACAGCGTGTAGTTGAACATCCGCAACAGCAGATATGCCGCGATCAGGAATGCGATCACATTGAACGTGATGTACCAGTAGCGGGCGGCATCGACGGGCAGATAGCCGAACGGGGCGAGCAACAGCGTGCCGCCGGGCGGGTACAGGTAGTGCGGGTCGACGTGATCGAAGTTCTCGTTGTAGATGTCCCAGCCCATTTTGAAATTGATGACGGCCCGGTAGACGGGCCCGAAGTCATCGGTGATGTAGCCGTTGGTGCCCAGCACATAGCTGCGGTGGATCACCGAGAGGATGGCGATGGGCCACAGAACCGACCGCAGGATCGTTGCCGTCGACGGCGGTGTGGTGCTGGGACGGAACGCGTTCAGGACGGACTGCTGGAACGACACCTGCGCAATTTACACCGGGTGTCCTGACGGCCCACTCAGGCAGGGCAGAACGTGTCGGTCTCGGGCAGGGTGCCTGTTTCCAGATAACCGATCACCGGGGGCAGCGCGCACGGCGAGTAGACGCTGGCGCCGTGGCCGATGCCCTGGAAGATCACCCGCTTGCTGTTGGACCCGGCGTTGATGATGGTGGCGGCGACCGCGGCGACGCCCTCGTTGCCGATGACGGGATCGTTCTGCACACCGAGCAGCAGGGTGGGGATTTTCAGATCTTTGGGGTCCTCGGATGCCGAACCGCTGGGCCAGCTCAGGCAGTTCACCATGCGCAGCGCGCCGACGGTGCCGAACTGGGGGTAGGTGCGGTTCCAGGCGACGACGAGTTCGCGGACGCGGTCGGGGGTGGGCCGGTTGAGCGCATCGCTGCAACTGTTGACGAACTGGCCGTCGGTCTGGCGCAGATCCTCGGCCTGGGCGATCAGATCGGTCATGGCGCCGGTGTCACCGCCGCGGGCGGCGGCGATGGCACCGCCGAGCGCGTTGGTCGCGGCCACCCGGTCACCGCGCGGGAAGGCCAGCGCGGTGGTGATGGCGTCGGCGACCGCGGCCTCGGAGGCACCGTTGGGTCCACGTCCCTCGCGGGCGGCCTTGAGCAGCGCATCGACCGCGCCCTTGGGGTCCGGACTCAGCGGGCAGTTGATGGCGGTGCACTGTGCGGCGAAGGCATCCAGCGCGGCCTGCTGGCCCTTGACCCGCTGCTCGGCGGCCGATTCGGCGCCGATCGCCAGCGGCAGGGGGGAGTCCAGCACCAGACGGGACACCTTCTCCGGGTGCGAGCCGGCGTAGGCCAGTGCGACCTGGGCACCGTTGCCGATCCCGAGCAGCGCAATCGTCGGCACGTCCCAGGTGCTGCGCAACCGCTCGATGTCCTCGGCGGCGTGGGCGTTGTCGTAGGCCGAGTCGCCGGGGGCGATGGTGTCGGTGCAGGTCGTGGTGGCGGTCTGGGCGATCGCGCTGAGTTTGGCCACCGGATCGTCACCGGTTTCGAACTGGGTCTGGTCGATCATCTCCTGGCGGTCGAACAGGTCGCGGCAGTCGATGGCCTTGGACAGACCCATGCCGCGGCGGTCGACCGCGACGATCGGGTTCGTCTTCAGGATGTCGGTTCCCGACCGGGACAGCCAGACCGGCAGCTGGGTCGACGACGGGAGGTCGCTGCCGGTGGTGAACACCAGCGGCCCGGCGTCGGTCGGGGTGGCGGCGGTGCGGGCCCGGACCACACCGATCGGGATCGTCCCGTTGGCACCCTTGATCGGATCGAGGTCGGCGTCGTAGGTCGCGCATTCGAGGGTCACACCGGACACCGGTGGCACGGCGGCATCACGGAACGTCTGCGCGGTGCAGTCCGACCAGTTCAATGCGCGGTCGTTATCGGCGCTCGGTGCCTCCCAGACCGGCGGTCCGGAGGCGGCGGGTGTGGTTTCCGGAGCGCCCTGCGGGCCGGCGCCCTCGTCGGTGGCGTACTGCGGGTTGGCGGCCAGCAGTGGCGCACACGAGGTCAGCAACACGGCGACCGCGGAAACACCGAGTGCCCTCATCACCGGGCGGACTCCTCGAGCCGCCGCGCTCCTGCCCGCCGTAACCATGCCGACCACAGTAGCGATCACGCCCGCTGGATCAGTGGCGGCTGTAGCGCGTGTACAGATAACCCTCGTCGTCGGTCAGCGTGTGTCGGCGGCGCATCCGGGTGATCGCCTCGTCATGGCCGTCGGTGATGCGCTTACCCGAACCGCCTACCAGGGTCGGTGCGATCGTCAGGCACAGTTCATCGAGCAATCCCGCGGAGATCAGCGCGCCGAGCAGGCTGGGGCCACCCTCGGTGAGCACCCGCGGCAGGCCCAGCCCGGCCAGCGTGTCCAGTGTGGTGGCCAGGTCGACGGTCCCGGGGTCACCGGGGGCCGAGCAGTCGTACACCCGCGCCAGCCCGGCGAACTCGGCGCGCGCCTCCTCGGCGGACTCGTGGGTGGTCAGGATCAGTGGCGGTACCTCGGTCTGGGTGAACACCGGCAGGCTGTGGTCCAGCCGTGCGCTGCGGGTGACCATGGCGATGGGCGGCACCTCGGCCTGGCGGCGGGCGTTCCGCGCCTGGCGTTCGGCCGCGCCCAGCTGCGCACCGGAATAGCCTTCGACGCGCACCGTGCCCGCGCCGACGAGCACCACATCGGCGAGCTCGCGCAGCAGCCGGTAGAGCGCGCGGTCCCCGTCGCCGCCAAGGACGCCGGATTTCCCGTCGGCGGTCGCCGCTCCGTCGAGGCTGGTGATGAAGTTGGCCCGCACCCAGCAGGAATCGAGCTTCTCGGGGTAGGCGTACAGCTCGGAAAGCCCGGCGCCGGCGTCATCGACCGGGCCCAGCGTTGTGAAATCCGTCCCAGCGGCGCTATCCGACATGGGTTTCATTGCAGCACGTCGATAAGGTGCACGACATGCAAAGCGGCACCGGGGTCGATGGTTTGGTGGATCGGCACCCCAAGGTGACGCCGGAACAGCTGGTCGCGCGCCTGGTGCCACCGCCGACCTTCGCCGATGTCAGCTTCGACACCTACCGTCCCGATCCCGCCGAGCCGTCGCAGGCCGCGGCGGTCGAGCGGTGCCGAGAGTTCTGCGAGCAGGCGCTGCAGCGGCGGGCCGGCAAGAAGAAGCTGTTCGGTAAGCGGGAGGTGCTGCCCGGGGTGGGGGTGTACCTCGACGGCGGGTTCGGTGTCGGCAAGACCCACCTGCTGGCCTCCACCTACTACGCCCTGACCAACGCCGACGTCGCGCCGACGGCATTCGCGACGTTCGGTGAGCTCACCCAGCTGGCCGGGGTGTTCGGTTTCACCGAGTGCATCGAGCTGCTGAGCCAGTACATCGTGATCTGCATCGACGAGTTCGAGCTCGACGACCCTGGTAACACCACGTTGATCTCGCGGCTGCTCTCGGCACTCGTCGAGCGCGGGGTGTCGATCGCCGCCACCTCGAATACGTTGCCCGAACAGCTGGGTGAGGGCCGGTTCGCCGCACAGGATTTCCTGCGTGAGATCAACACGCTGGCCGCGATCTTCACGACCGTGCGGGTCGAGGGTCCCGACTACCGGCACCGCGGTCTGCCGCCGGCGCCGGAGCCGCTGTCCGATGACGAGGTGCGTGCCCGCGCCACCGGCGTCGACGGCGCGACGCTCGACGATTTCGACGCGCTGTGTGCCCACTTGGCGACCATGCATCCCTCCCGCTATCACGCGTTGATCGACGGGGTCCGGGAGGTGTTCATCACCGGGGTGCACCCGATCACCGACCAGAGTGTGGCGTTGCGGCTGGTGGCGCTGACCGACCGGCTCTACGACGCCGGCGTCCCGATCCTGGCCTCGGGGACCAAGCTCGACACGATCTTCAGTGACGAGATGGTGGCAGGGGGTTTCCGCAAGAAGTATCTGCGGGCCACCTCGCGGTTGTTGGCACTCACGGCGGCGGCGCAGTCGGGCTGAGCCTTCGCACCATCACGTAGTCGTTCTCGATGTTGTTTCCCAGCTGGAACGTTTTGGTCCCGGCGACCTCGAATCCCGATTTCACGTAGAAGCGTTGGGCTCGGGCGTTGTCCTGGTTCACCCCGAGCCACACGCATGCTGCGCCGAGGTCGGTGCAGTGTCCCAGGGCATGTGACATCAGTGCGGCGGCGACGCCGCGGCCGTGGGCCTCGGGTGCGGTGTACATCTTGGACAGTTCGACGGTGGGCCGGAGCGCGACGGTGCGTTGCACGTCGGGGTCATCAGGCTCACCGCGAATCAGCATGGTGTAGCCGAGGATCCGTTGTTCGTCGCACGCGATGAGCACTGTGCGGTCCGGGTCGCGCAGATAATCCCGGAAGGCCTGTGGTGAGAGGTGGGTCGCGACGAACGTGGCCACATCGGCCGGGTCGGATTCGGGCGGGCAGGCCAGCGGGAACGTGGCGGCCGCGACCGCGGCCAGCTCGTCGACATCCGCGGCCGTGGCGGCCCGGATCACGGCAGGGGTGAGCCGGGCTGCCAGATGTTCCACTGCGCCAGATGGGTTCCGGTCTGCGGGTTGATCATCACCACGTTGGTGACCAGCGCGCGGTAGACGTCCCAGTAGACGCCGCCGGAGACGGTGGCCCCGGGCGGGGCGTTGAGCAGTGCCTTCTCCAAGGCATCGGGGGCATCGGTGTGCTTGGCGGCGTACGCGTCGGCGTACGGGGTGACACCGCTGAACGTCGTGGCGATCGACAGTTTGAACGGGTTGGGTGCGGAGATGACGTGCACGGTGATGCCGGCGCGCCACGGGCCGCCCTGCGCCCGCCAGCGTGGCGAACCATTCCAGCCCCAGCCGGGCGGGACGGGCACCGGGAGTACGTCATGGACGGTGACGTCGGCGACGAAGTCGTCGTATTGGACGCGCAGCGTCTGTCCGAGGTCGCCGATCGGCGTCTCGGCCGCAGCGGCGGGCGGGGCGACACCGACCGCCACCAAGGTCATGGCGGCGACAAGGATCGACAACAAGCGCGACATACAAACCCTCTCTTTGCTGCCTCGCATGATGGCACATGCCCGGCGCCGGCTCGGAGGTTCGGCCGTTTAGGCCACCCAGGGTCCGTGTCCGCCGATGGATTCGATGCGGATCCGGGTCAGGAATCCGTCGGGGGCATCGGCGGGTGGGAAGTGCTCATCGGAGCCGAGCATGGCGACGGCCAGTTCCTTGAGGACGTCCAGGCCGCCTTCGACGACGCGTGCGGTGCCGGTGATCGACAGGTACTCGCGTTGCTGGCCGGGCGTGCTCGGAGCCAGGATGGTGGCGGTGACCCGGCCGTCGCGGCGGACGTTGCGCACCTTGCGATAGGTGTCGCTCAGGTGGGCCGAGACGAGTTCGTCACCCTCGGGGGTGGATTGCAGCGCGACCCAGACGACGGTGGCCTGCGGGCTGCCGTCGGGGTTGATGGTGACCAGCGTGGCGTCGGCGCCCGCACCGATGAGTTCCCGGGCGGCTGCGTTGAGTTCCATGTCGCAGTTCTACAGTTCGTCGTCGGATTTCATTCCCGGCATCGCCGACAGCAGGTCGACCAGGGTGGCGGTGAGCCGATCCCTGTCGAGGCCCAGACCGTGCAGGGGGCCGTCGCCGGCCTCGGATTCCAACAGCGCCAGCAGCATGTGCTCGGTGCCGATGTAGTTGTGGCCCAGGCGAAGTGCCTCGCGGAAGGTCAGCTCCAGGACCTTCCTGGCGGCACCGTTGAAGGGCACCAGGTCCAATGTCTGACCGGTGGCGGCCGGCAGGGTGATCGCCGCGCGCAACTGGTCGGGTTCGATGCCCTGGGCCCGTAGCAGGGCGATGGCCAGCGAGTCGGTGTCGACCAGCAGGCCCAGTATCAGGTGCTCGGGGGTGATCTCGGTGTTCTCGGCATCGCGGGCGGCGTTCTGGCTGAAGACGACCGCGGCGCGGGCTCGCGGGGTGAACCGTGCGAAACCCTCGTTGGGGTCGATGGTGTCGCCCTTGGGGACGAACCGTTTCTGGGCGGCCTGTTTGGTGACGCCCATGCTGGCGCCGATGTCGGTCCAGGAGGCTCCGGAGCGGCGGGCCTGGTCCACGAAGTGGCCGACGAGGTGGTCGGCGACCTCGCCGAGGTGTTCGGCGGCCAGCACGGCATCGGAGAGTTGTTCGAGGGCGTCGGTGTGGACGGACTTGATGGTGCGGATCAGGTCATCGAGGCTGACGGAAGTACTCATGCGACAACCGTAGGTTGACGATGCACCGTCGTCAACCCTGGGTTGACGTTATGGCCGCGGGTAGCCCCGCCGCACCGTGCGATCGAGAATGCCCAGCGTCGCCCGCAAAGCGGATTCCGGGATCACCGGGAAGATGCCCGCCTCGCGCCACTTGTCATCGATGGCCGACCAGTCGTAGAACGATGTCACGACCGTCCCGTCGTCGGTGGGCTCCAGGCGGTAGCCGTAGACGTGGCCGATCTGCGGCTTGATCTGGCCGAGGATGGTCCAGGCGATCAGCCGGTCCTGCTCGTAGTCGACGATGTCGACAGTCACGTCGTACTTGCCCATCGGAAAGTCGTTGAGCGCCTCCCGATCCATGTGCACCACGAACCGGTCACCGACCTGTCGGGCCGGCTCGCCGCTCGCATCCTGCAACATGCCGGAGGCGTCGATGGCCACGTGGCCGTGCGGGTCGGTCAGCACGGCGAAGATGTCGGAGGCCGGGGCGGCGATGGTGCGTTGGACTTCCATGCGGTCGCTCACGGGGAGACTCCTTGCTGGCGGATGGGTTTGCGGGCGATCAAATACCCCTGCGGTGTCGATTCGACACCGTCGTCGTCAGGGCCCCGGACCAGTTGGGCGTACACCGGGAGGCCGGCGGCGTCCAGCGACTCGGCGACCGATTCCGGGCGACGGCGTTCGAAGACCAGATTGACGTGTTCGCCGAAGGCCTCGGTCAGATGACGTGGTTGATCACCGACCTGAAAGGCCGCCAGCGCGACGCCGCCGGGAATCAACACGCGACGGAACTCGGCGAACACCCCGGCCAGGGCGTCGTCGGGCACGTGGATGATCGAATACCACGCGCACACCCCGCCGACGCTTTCGTCGGGCAACGGCAGCGCGGTCATCGAGCCGACGGTGAAATCGATACTCGGCCACACTCGGCGCGCATGGTCGATCATGTTGGGGGACAGGTCGATTCCCGACACCGCGGCGCCATACTCCCGCAGGATCGCGGTGGCCGCGCCGGTCCCGCAGCCGACGTCGACGACGGGCCACCCCGCCGGTACCGAATCGGCGAACGCCCGCAGCATCGCGCGGTCGACCGGTTTGTCGTCGAGGTGGCCGGCGAAGGCGTCGGCATAACCGGCGGCCGTGCGGTCATAGCCGGCCTGGGTGCGCTTCAAGAACGAGATGTCAACCATCGCTGCCGAGGTTACTGTCACAGTATGCGTATCGCGGTGTTGTGCATCGGAATCGTCCTGGCGGCCTTCGGCACCCTGTTCGCCCTGCAGGGTTTCGGCGCCGTCGGAGGCAGTCCGATGAGCAACACCACCACCTGGTCGGTGCTCGGTCCGCTGATCGCGTTGATCGGGGTGGGCATCGCCGGTTATGCCTGGCGGCTCAAGCCGTGACGTGCAGGCCGCTTTGGCCCGTGCGGGGCGGGCGTGTAACCTGGCCGACGTGAACATCGGTGTATGCGCCGCCTATTGGCGCTTTATCAAGGCTCCGGGCGGAGCCGATAAAGCGTTGATCTAACCGCGCATCCACCCGGAGCCCAGGCAGTGACCACCACGGTCGCTGCCTTTCGTCATTACGAGGGCGCCGAAATCTCACGCAGGTGCCCGTAGCAGGAAGGCACCCCATGAATCTGGCGCAGATCGCCACCGCACCCGCGACGTCGGACCGGCGGATTCGCAGTTTCAGCGAGATCCCCAGCCCGCACGATGTGCTCACCGAGTTCCCGCTGGGCGCGCGGCGGGCCGAGCGGGTGGCGCGCGACCGCGACGAGATCGCCGACATCCTGGCCGGTCGCGACGACCGCCTGCTGGTCGTGGTCGGCCCGTGTTCGGTGCATGACCCCGAGGCCGCGCTCGACTACGCCGGCCGGCTGGCCACGGTGGCCGAGGAGCTCAAGGACCGGCTCAAGATCGTCATGCGGGTGTACTTCGAGAAGCCCCGCACCACGATCGGCTGGAAGGGCCTGATCAACGATCCGGGCATGGACAACACCTTCGACGTCACGCGGGGGCTGCGGACCGCGCGCCAGTTGCTGCTCGACGTCATCGACATCGGTCTGCCGGTCGGATGCGAATTCCTCGAGCCCACCAGCCCGCAGTACATCGCCGACGCCGTCGCCTGGGGCGCCATCGGTGCGCGCACCACCGAATCGCAGGTGCACCGGCAGCTGGCCTCGGGTCTGTCCATGCCGGTCGGCTTCAAGAACGGCACCGACGGCAACATCCAGGTCGCCGTCGACGGTGTCAATGCCGCTGCGGCCCAACATGTCTTCTTCGGAATGGATGACATGGGCCGGGGCGCCCTTGTCAACACCGCGGGCAACGAGGACTGCCATGTGATCCTGCGCGGCGGCACCGGCGGACCCAACTACGAGGCATCCGCGATCAATGCGGTGGCCGACAAGCTGGTGGCCGCCGGCCTGCCCGGCCGGGTCGTCATCGACTGCAGCCACGCCAATTCCGGCAAGGATCACGTCCGCCAGGCCGTCGTGGCTGCCGAGGTGGCGCAGCTGGTGCGCGACGGACTACCGGTCAGCGGTGTCATGTTGGAGAGCTTCCTGGTGGCGGGCGCCCAGTCACCGGATGCCAAGCCGCTGACCTACGGCCAGTCGGTCACCGACAAGTGCATGGATTGGGCCACAACGGATCTGGTGTTGCGCGAGCTCGCGCGCCGCTGACCCGGCTAGCCCTGCTCGTCGAGCAGGGCTAGCAGGGTCTGCGTGGTCTTCCAGTTGCGGATCGTTATCTGCTTGTACTCGGTGGTGGTGGTGATCTTGCTCAACCTGCTCTTGGTTCGTTCGGCGCCCAGCCGCGCGAAATACACCACCCCGGTACCCGGCCAGGCCTGGTCGACCCCGTCGCGCAGCGTGACGATGTCCAGCACGCGCGCCGCGGTCAGGGGTGCCTTCAGGAAGATGGCGTCGGAATGGAACGTGTCGGGGTCGGCGCCGAAACCCTTGGGCGCCTTGCTGACCACGTTGCGCAGCTGGCGGTGTGAGCGCACGACCACGACCAGTGCAACGCCGAATGCCTTCTCCAAGGCGCCTTCGATGGCGCTCTCCAGGTTCGCGGGATCGTCGTCGGTGTCGAACAGCACGTTGCCCGACTGGATGTAGGTGCGCACGTTGTCATAACCGTGCTCGTCGAGGGTGGCACGCAGATCCTTCATCGCGATGATGTTCTTGCCGCCGACGTTGATCCCGCGCAGCAGCGCGACGTAGCGGGCCATCAGCCGAACCCGACGTTGCTGCGGTGCATCGCACCGAAGCTACTAGCATTCCGCCCATGGCAAAGGTCGAACTTTCCCGCGAGCTGTCGATCGACCCGCAGACCGCATGGGACCACGTGTCCAAGCTCGACGAACTGGGGGACTGGCTGGTCCTGCACGAGGGCTGGCGTAGTGATGTCCCCGACGAACTGACCGCCGGTACGACGCTGATCGGGGTGGCCGGTGCGAAGGGCATGCGCAACCGGGTCACCTGGACGGTGCGCACGTTCGATGCTCCGCGGCTGGTGGAGGTCACCGGCAAGGGGGTCGGCGGGACCAAGTACGGGCTGAAGATGGCGGTGAAGCCGACCGCGTCGGGATGTGCGTTCACCGTCACCATCGACCTGGGCGGGCCGCCGCTGTTCGGTCCGATCGGTGCGGTCGCCGCGCGCACCGTCAAGGGCGATATCGAGCGGTCGGTCGACAACTTCGAGTCGCTGTACGCCTGAAGCATCTAAGCTCGCCCACGTGTGGGGGAGACGCGCCGCGGCGTTGCTGGTGGTGTTGGCCTGTGTGCTGACACCGGTACCGGTGGCCGCCGCCGAAGCGCCGGTGGCGCATATCGACTTCGGTGGGCTGAGCCGCACCTATCAGGTGCATGTGCCGCCGGGGACGCCGAAGGGGCTGGTGCTCAGCCTGCACGCCGGCGGGCAGACCGGCGCGCAGCAGGCCGCGCTGACCGACTTCGATCCGGTGGCCGATCAGCACGGTTACGTCGTGGTCTATCCCGACGGGATCGACTTCAGCTGGGCCGACGGGCGCGGCGCCTCGGTGCCCGACCGCACCGGGGTCGACGATGTCGGATTCCTGGTGACGCTGGTGCAGCGTCTTTCGGCCGACTTCGGGATACCGCCGGGTCGGGTGTTCGTCACCGGGTTGTCGGCGGGTGGGTTCATGGCGAACCGGTTGGCCTGTGAGCGCGCCGACGTGTTCGCCGCCATCGCGACCGTCGGTGCGTCCCTCGGGACCAATGTCGGGTGCCATCCGTCGCGCCCGGTGTCGGTGCTGACGATCCACGGCACGTTGGACCCGATCGTGCCCATCGGCGGTGGACCGATGATGGGCCGCGGTGGGGCGAGCACCGTCTTGGCGGCCACCGCGCTGGTCGACAGTTGGCGACACCTCGACGCCTGTGATGCGGATCCGTTGATCGAACCGCAGCCCGGCGTCGATGCCCAGTTCGTCGAGCGGGTCAGTTATCGCTGCGCCGAGGGGTCGGCGGTGGTCTACATGCGGGTCGACGGCGGCGGGCACACGTGGCCAGGGGCCCCGGAGATCCTGCCGGCCAACCAGGTGGGCCCGGCGATCCGGTCGTTCAGCGCCTCCGAGGCCGCCGCGGTCTTCTTCGACGAACACGGGCGCTGACTTCCGTCGACCCACGGTTCGAACATATGATCGAACCGTGGGTGAGATGCAGTCCATCGGGTACGGCGGGCAGCCCACGCGTGAGGTGTTCCGCCGGGTCGATCCGCCGCGGACCGTGCTGGTGGATCTGGCCGCGCTGTTCCCGCGTCAACCGCACTGCCGGTGGGGCCGCCAGCACCCGCTGGGGTTGCAGATGCACAAGGTCGTCGAGGCGCAGCTGACCTGCTGGGGGTTGTGCGAGCAAGGCGCGTGGTGGGGGCTGGTCACCTATCCGGTGCGCTTCGGGGCCAGCGAACGGCCGGTGACGCATTGGGTTCCGGCCTGGATGCTGACCCTGGGCTGATCGTGCGGCGTTGACGGTGGCGGGTGAGATGCTGCTGGCGTGGCAGACAAGGTGGTCGACGACGTCGTGAAGGACCGGGCGGTGCAGTACAACATCGCCCTGACGGTCCTTGCGGTGCTGACCGCGGTGGTGGCGCTGCTGACCAATCTGACCGGCGGGGGCTGGGAGCTCGGGCTGCGGATCACGACCGTCGTGCTGGCCACCGCCACGGCCATCACCGGGTTGTTCAAGTTCCGCAACGAGCGTGCCTACAAGGCGCAGCAGGAGGGCCAGAAGGCCGACCTGGAGCAGGCGTTGCGCGCCGAGTCGCGGCGGACCTCGCTGCTGATCAACGGCGCGATGTTGGGCACCGCCGACAAACTGCGCCGGTTCGCGGCCATGGATCAGACCGCCCGGGACCGCGAGATCAGCGGGTTCCGGTCGTCCATCGTCAGCAAGGTGTGCGACCTGATGCAAAGCGATGCGCCGCGTGCGGCGTACTTCCGGGTGCAGCATCGCCCCGGCGGTTCCCGGGTGATGACGTGTGGTTCCTATGTCGACTCGATCAACCGCGAGGATTCGTTCACCAGTGAGTTCGTCGAGGGGACCGGTGGTGATCAGGGCGTGTGGACGCTGATCGACCATGGCGACGTCGAGAGCAGCAATGACACCGACGCGCGCATCCCGGAGACCTGGGATGTCAGCAGGGGCCGTGTCTACAAATCGTTCGTGTCGGTGGCGGTGCGTGCCGACGTGGCCTTTGGGATGCTGACGGCCAACACGTTGGAGAAGGACGGATTCACCGCCTCCGATATCGCCTCGATCAAGATTCTGGCGCACCTGTTGGCCGCGGCCGAGGCGACGGGGCAGCCGCGATGACGCGGGGGACGAGTCCGCTCGCGTTGTCGGCTGTCGCCGCTAGGCTGACGGTATGTCGAGGAAGGGAGTGCAGACCATGGCTCGTGCCGTGCAGTTCCACGACGATGACATGAAACGCGCCTGGGAAGAGGCGATCGTGGCCGAGCGGGAGGCCGAGTTGCATCCCGAGCGCACCGCCGAGCGTCGGCGCCGGCTGATCCGCTGGGTACAGGCGCGCGATCTCGCGGCGTCGGTCGCGTAGCGGTTCGGGCGCAATCGGGCATGCCCGAGCCCCCGGGTGGTGACGATCCCACCGGCTATATGGCCGATGCCGGGTCGCCCACCGAGCTGGCCGGCGTCGCCGATGCCGACACGCAGTCGGCGTACGCCTGGGGTCTGGACGAGGAACCCGAGCCGCAGGCACCACGCACGCTGAGCCCGGCGGTGATTACCGCGGGTGCCGTGGCGGCGGCCGTAGTCGTGATCGCCGCGGCGTCCGCCGTCGCGGTATGGGCATTGCGCGATGAGCCGGTGAGCGCGCCGGCGCCTCGGCCGGATCTGCTCAACGGCGTGTATCACGTTGAATACCAACCGGACCGGGCCACGACATCGGGCACCGACCGTCCGGTGAGCTGGGGTGTGCAGGGTGCGCCGACCCAGGATTGGTTGACGTTGACCACCACATGCACCGAGGGCACCTGTATCGCCGGCGGGGAGGTGCTTGGCCCCGACCGGCAGCGGAGGGCCGGAGCGCGGGCGCTGTCGTTCCAGCTGATCGACGGGACGTGGCGCGATATCGCCCCGGCCCGGGTGAAGTCCACCTGTCGTTACGCCGATGGGTCGATCGCCGGTGAGTCGTGGACGACGGTGACCCTGGGGTTCACGCCGCGCCCCGACGGCACGTTCACCGGTGCACTGACCACGGTGGTGGACACCAATGAGTGTGGCGATCAGGGGAACACCGTGGTGACACCGTTGACGGCGGCCCGGGTGGGGGATGCGGTGTGAGCCGTGGACAGAGTTCTGGTTGCGATCAGGCGTTCGGCGTGGATCTAAGGGGATTCGAACCCCTCACCCCGCGTGTGCCTTGTCGGGGCGGAGTCGGCCGATTCCTTTATGTGGGCGTCAGATCCGCACATCAAAGACTGCGTCGATTTCGCTGAACTGATTTGAGAGCCGACCTGGCTGGCAGTCATTGTTGCTGTAGCCCAGGTACTGGCGGGCAGGGTCGTGATGCGATGTATTGCGGGGACGGTGGAATGGCGCCAGAATGGGCTCGGCGCTACGTACGAGCATTCGGTCTTCGAAGTGAATTCAGCGGAGAGCCTCAGCGATAAAGCCTTTACCGTCCAACGCAAAGGGTGACGCCATAAAGGCTCTTCAGGAAGACTTACGCCGCGATGATCTATAAATCCCTGAATGCTCTTACGGACAACTTTCGACATCGATGCGTACTACGCCAAAGTCGACACTGGTTTCAGCTGTAAACGATTCGCCTGGTGCTGGAGTTGACGTGCAGACCTGCCAGTTTCTATCGACTATTTGAGCTCGCGCATCACCAGTCAGGTCCGTGGAACTGCTGAAGAACACCTCGTTATTGGTGATGCGTTGAATCTCATTCTGTGCGTGCTGAAGATTGGTGCCAATCAGATTGGGCATTGTCCACGTCGCGCTGACGACCTCAGGCGCCGGACCGCTCGTTGCTTGAGGCGCAGCTACGGTGACGGTGTTGGTGACCGTAGAGGTGCTGGTTTTGGCAGCTTCCGGTGTGGCACCGCAGGCGGCTGTGAGCACTGCCACTGATGCGATTGCGATGTAGGTCGGGTTCCGCATACGGCGGATGGTAGAAGTCCATTCACTCAGTAGTGTTCGTTTTGGCCAACTATCCGTCGATCGACTGACGGGGCGGTGCGCGCAATGATTCATTCGTGTGCCGACGGCCGCTGCGGCTTCATCGCGACCTTGCCTTGGATCAAATGTTTCTGCATTCCAGCCCGAAGGTCGACACTGACGGGGTGCTGGCTGGATAAGTCGAATATCGACCGCAACGAAGATTCCTATGCTTACCATTCAGCGGGGCACCAGTATTCTGTTTGAGCGAAGTTTGCGCAGTCTGCAGTAAGGGGGGAGAGATCGTATGGTTCGTGCAGGCGTCACTGGCGTCGTACTAGTGGGCATCGGCGCAGCAGGTCCGGTACCGCTGGCGAATGCGACGCCGTTTAAGAACTGCACGCAGGCACGTCAAGCTGGATACGAGGATATTCCTTCTTCGTCGGACTATTACGGCTCATGGCTTGATGGCGACGGTGACGGTATTGCGTGCGAAAGCACCTAGCATGAGAAAGATCGGAATGCTCATGTCATGCGTAGCTTTAACCCTTATCGTGGCTCCATCAGCACACGCGGACTCCGAGGACTTCGTCGACTACATCGCTAGCCGCGGTGAAGCGACCAAAGGTATGGAGTACGAAATAATCGATCTGGGCCAAGCGATCTGCGGCATGTTTCAAGCGGGCGGAACGGTCGACGACGTGTGGGACACGCTGACCCAGCGCAACAACGCCGCTTGGATTGTGGGCTCGATCAACTATCTGTGTCCGGATTACCTGTATCTGCTGGACTGATTACGAGGGGCGCACCCGCAGGCCGTGCTCATCGATCGGACTGTGTAATTGCGGCACCACAGTGGCCAGTGAACTTGCAAGTGTGAACGCGTGAGCGAATTCCGGCATGTTGGCCCTGAGATCGGTCTTACAACGCGCCGAACCTTTGAGGTGCAAGGTCAGGGCTCCATGTGCGTAGGCAAGCACCGAAGTTGGATAAACCCAAGTTCGTTTGCGGAACCCTGACCCGCACTCAACGAGAACTATCCGATTGGATGCGTCCTCGCAGTTGAATATACCCAATCGTGGCCAATATCACACGTTGAGGGCATGGCGTCGATAGTTTGCCGGTCCACCTGTCAGGTGTGCATCTCAGAGACGACACAACTCTGGCGATGTTGAAGTTCTTCTTCTACACCCGAGGCTGCCCCCGGAGGCTGACGATGATGAGTGCAGTGAGACTCATCGTTGCAGTAGCTCGCTTGACCCGCACGACGGCTCGCGCAAGCTGTACCCTCCGCTGGCCATGAGCCGCATCAGCCTGGCCGGCTTGCGAGAACCGCCGAGGCTGCAAACCTCATCAGCCACACCAGCAACGTTTACACCATCGTCAATTTGATTCCTTCTAAACCTGGTGGAGGTTGACCGGCCGCGATATATTCCAAGCTAGGGAGGGGGAAATATGAAGAAACGGTTGACTTTCGTCATCGCATTGACGGCCGGTGTGTGCGCCATATCGACACCGGCAGCAAACGCTGACGTTCAGGCTGGATGCGTGAATGATCGGTGGGGATTCCTCGGCAGCCAAACGCGCAGTATCTGCGACGGCCCGCTGCAGCCTGACGGCAGTTGGGTGCGGTTCCGCATGGTGTGGATTCCGGCGCATCAGGTGCCAGTCAGCACGTCCTGCGGCGCATACAGCTGTAGCACTAGCGGCGGCTACTTCCAGGACGTTCAAATATTCGAGAAGGTCAAGTATCCGGTTACGCCGAACACAGTGGTGCCGGGTGAACCTGCCTGGTTACCGCCGACCTACACCGACGCCGGTGGATTCACCCCGATCAATTTCAATTAACGTGGCTCGCTAGTCGCGCCGGCGTTTCTCGTCTAGCAACCGGTTTAACTCGGAGGCGATATCGGGCGTGCCCGCGTCGGCGAGGGCTACGACGGTGTCGACCCACTCCTGAACGTCAGAAGGCACCAGCATTGCCGCGATGCCGTACGAGACGACTCGGGTGATCTTGCCGCGCGTCTTTGTCCCGTTGCGTTCTTCTTCCTCGTAGGAGTCGATGACCAACGACGAATCGTGGTTCGCAGTCACGATCCCTTCGAGCACTTGTGGCCTTCGCGCGTTCGACACGGGCCCACCGCTCAAGCCGGCCGGCGCTGGCACGCTCAGCTCGGCGGCAAGGTACTTCCGGCCGTCCGGAGACTGATATTCGAAATGTCGTTGATAGTGACCTTTGAATAGCCGTGGCACCTGAGTGTTCTCCTCGGCGGGGTAGCCGAAGGCATGGAAGTCGCCGCCGTCGACCAAGGTGTGGCCGATCTCGTTGTAAACCTGGCCGTTCGGGGGAGGCTTGGCACCCTTGGAGATCACCATCACGGCCAAGTCGATCGACCGGTGGCGTATCACCTGCTCGGCGAGTCGCGCGTCACGCTCCATCGGCGACTTGAAACAGAGCCGGCCATTTTCGACCTCAGGCACGCAGTGGGCCGCGGTCAATATGACGTAAGGACGCATGTACATCGAGCCCGTCCCGTTGAACTCCCACGTGCTGTCCGGCGGCGAGAGAAAGATTGCTCCGGTTGCGAGTCTGGGGAAGAAGTCGAGCGACATGCCGACAACGCTATCGAGAGCAGAATTCGCCCGCGCCGATCGACGAATGACTGATTGGGCACAAGAACACGAAAGGCCCGGGGTTACCGGGCCTGACCTGCATAGAACGTGGTGCGCGATACTGGGATTGAACCAGTGACCTCTTCCGTGTCAGGGCCGAGCGCAGTGCTGGTCTAACTAGCACTCTACCTGCATAAACCTTACTCAGTGGGTAAGGCCATGAGTGGACATGTACAGCCGTCTGAGTGCTAGTCTCAGTTCACGTTCAGTTCACGGCACAACTCCAACAAGGGGCGCGCGGGTGGTCAGAGGATCAGGTCGAAAGACACGGACGCCGGGAACGTTCGGTACTGTCCAGCAGTTGCCGAGCGGTAGATACCGGGCGTTGTACTTCGGTCCGGATGGTCGACGCTACAGTGCGCCAACCACCTTCATCGCGAAGCAGGACGCTCGCGGATGGCTTGCCCTGCGTCATTCTGAGATCATTCGGGACGCGTGGGTTCCGCCCGGAACCGGCGCCAAACCGGACGTTCGACGCAAGTTCAATGATTTCGCGAATGAGTGGCTTGAGGATCGCGCCAACGATGCTGCAGCGCCGCTCAAGCAGCGGACTGCGGAGCACTATCGCCTCATCCTTGATAGACAGCTATTGCCGACGTTCGGGCAACGACCCGTAGCTTCTATCACCGCCGATGATGTAAAAGCTTGGTATCGGAAGACGGGGGCCGGAGCGCCCACGATGCGAGCGCATAGTTACGGGTTGCTGCGCACAATTATGGCAGCAGCGGTAGCCGGCAAGTGCATTACTGAGAACCCGTGTGCGATCCGTGGCGCGGGAAGCGCGAAGCGTGTGCACGAGGTGGAACCCGCCACGCTTGAGCAGCTGGACCTGTTGACGGACGCGATGCCAGGAAAATTCCGGCTGATGATCTTGCTGGCGTCCTGGTGTGCGCTTCGGTTCGGTGAACTCACGGAGCTTCGCCGGGTGGACATCGATCTGTCTGTTGGAGCGATCAAGGTGCGACGCGGAGTCGTGCGAGTTTCGACCGGGTTCAAGGTTGAAGGTCCGAAATCAAAGGCCGGCATTCGTACCGTTGCAATCCCGCCGCACCTGTTGCCGATGGTCGAAGAACATCTGGGTGAATATGTTGAGGATCCGCCTAACTCGCTGCTATTCCCGGCTTCCAACGGTGGGCACCTAGCTCCGTCGACGCTGTATCGGCACTTCTATAAGGCGCGCGACGCGGCGGGACGGCCCGATCTCAGGTTCCACGATCTTCGGCACACGGGTGCGGTGCTGGCCGCTTTGACCGGAGCTACGTTGGCGGACCTGATGAACCGATTGGGGCATTCCTCCCATCAGGCCGCGCTGATCTATCAGCACCGCGCGCAGGGGCGTGACAGGGTCATCGCAGATGCCCTCTCTGCGATGACAGCTCCGAAGGCCTTGGCCATCGCGTCCGAGGGCTGATCAAAGACTCCTAGGCCGCACGGTGAAGCGCACGATGTGGCTAGGTGGTAAATATATGAACCATTATGGTTAATGAAATCGCTTTGCTTGCAGTATCTTTCGCGAAGTGTTAACTTTTCATCGAACTTGGAGGTGCTCCCGTACAGATTCGCTCGAAATAGGCGTCATTCATTGGCCCGCCCGTCCGGGGTGGACCGCGCCTTGAAGGAGAATCATGGGTTCATCGTTTCGGCCGGACAGTGACAGCGACAAGCTTCCGGCGAAAGTTACGATCAAACAGGCTGCGCAACACTATAGTTTATGTGACAAGACGGTGCGGCGCTACATCGCGCAGGGGAGGCTCGTTGCCTTCCGCGTCGGTGACCGCAACATCCGCGTGGATCGCGACTCACTGGTTGCGCTTGCAACGCAAATCGGCGGTGCTGCATGATCCCGCCGAGCCACGCGCTACCGGAGACACTTCGCCAGGCGAAGCGTTGGGACTTGGTGAAGCGGACTTACGTGAGCGCGGGCCTATGTGAGGGCTGCGCAGCGCGGGCCGCGTGGGGCCACCAGCACCACGGGAATAGTTGGAGAGACTTACAGCCGCCTTGTGTCCGTTGCAGGGGATTGGTGGAGGAGTTCCACGAAGCCACTTCGGCCGTGGCATGGCGAAAAATGCGCCAGCCGCAGACCGCGAGAAAGACCCAACGGCTCCATGGGACGGTCCACCGAGGCGTAGATGCGAGCCAGCCCGAGTTCGGCGCCGAAGGTGAGGTGGCATCGTGATGCCGCATGGAGATATGGAGCCGCTGGATTGGGTGACCTTGGGGAAGGTGCCTACTGCGTCCCCAGTCATTCCCGGCCTGCTCAACGAAGGTGAGTCCGGATCGCTGATCGGACAGGGCGCAGTAGGCAAATCGCTTCTAGCCCTAGACATCGCGCTGCGGCTCGCTTCCGGCAGCTCAGTGCTTGGCAAAGCGGTCGGGTCTGCTGCACGATCAGGTGACAGACAGTTTCGGTCACGCGGCCTGACTGGCCCGTGTGGTCATAATCGCTTCGAATTCGATCGGGGTCAACCGACCGAGGCCGGCTTGGCGCCGGCGACGATGGTAGGTCCGTTCGATCCAGGTGACGATCGCGATCCGCAGCTCTTCTCGTGTGCTCCAGCGGTGGCGATCGAGCACGTTCTTCTGAAGTAGAGCAAAGAAGCTCTCCATGGCTGCGTTGTCGCCAGCCGCACCGACGCGGCCCATCGATCCGACCATTTCATAACGGCTCAGTGCATGGACGAATCTCCTTGACCTGAATTGAGATCCGCGATCGGTGTGGACTATGCAGCCAGCGATATCACCGCGGCGAGCCACCGCGCTACTGAGCGCTGTGGTGGCCAGCCGGGACTTCATTCGGGAGTCGATCGAGTACCCGACGATACGGTTGGAGAACACGTCCTTGATGGCACAGAGATAGAGCTTGCCTTCATCGGTGCGATGTTCGGTGATATCGCTGAGCCACAATTGGTTTGGGCCATCGGCGGTGAAGTCGCGCTCGACAAGATCATCGTGCACCGGCGGGC
Organism: Mycolicibacterium neoaurum VKM Ac-1815D; assembly: GCF_000317305.3. The sequence continues at coordinate 2,569,371 of NC_023036.2, forward strand.
CTACCTTGCCGTTCTTGCCGCGCTTTTTGCCGAACACGCTCCACAACTGATTCTGCGAGCAGATTCGCCAGGCGGTGCGCTCTGCCATCGATTCGCCGGCCTCTCGGGCCTCCTCCACGAGGTAGCGGTACCCGAACTCCGGGTCGTCGCGGTGGGCGTCGAACAGCGCGTTTGCGCGGTAGGCCTCGACGAGTTCGGCATCGGTGATGGGATTGGCCAACCAGCGGTAATACGGTTGGCGGGCGAGCTTGAGTACCCGGCACGTCACCGCGACGGGAATCCCGTCGCCGGCGAGCTCCTTCACGAGCGGGTAGAGCCTTTTCCCGGCAGATTGGCCTGCGACAGATAGGCCGTGGCCCGGCGCAGCACCTCGTTCTCCTGCTCTAACAACTTGATCCGACGCCGCGCCTCACGCAACTCGGTGGACTCGCCAGTGCTCTTGCCCTGCTTGGTGCCCTCGTCGATATCGGCCTGGCGCATCCACTTGTGCAAGGTCATCGGGTGTACACCGAAATCAGTGGCGATCTGCTCGATGGTTACACCGTCATCGCGGTTGCGAGCCACGCGCACGACATCGTCGCGGAACTCACGGGGATAGGGCCTTGCCATTGGGACATCCTTCCAGCTCGCTCGCCCCGAGCAAGCCAACTCAGATGTCACCTATTCGTGCAGCAGACCCGTCAGCGATCCAGTGTCGGTGATGTACATCGATATGGAGAACCCGCATCCAGAGTTGGCTGATCGGGTGCGCTCGATGGGCCGTGACCCGGAGTCCATTGCTGACCTCCCATTGACCTACTTCTCGTTTCCAGACATCCCGCCGCTCGACACTGAATCGGGCGGTAGGAAGCTCTTGCGGGCAGTCGAAGCGCATAAGCCGACCCTTGTTGTGCTCGATACAATTTCGAGACTGGTCGAGGGCAAGGAGGACAGTGCTGATACCTGGCAGAACCTCTACCGCCACACGATGGTTCCGTTACGTCGGCAGGGGTGTGCTGTGTTGCGGCTGGACCATCAGGGCCACGATGCCAGCAGGGCGGCACGCGGGTCGTCTGGCAAGCGTGACGACGTGGATGTCGCGTGGATCATGCGGCGCGAGGGCAACACCTTGACCCTCACCCGCGACAAGGGACGCAGCATCGGGTATCCGACAAAGCACGTTCTGCGACGCCACCTGAATCCGACTCGCCACGTACCGCAGACTTCGAACGACAAGGTAGTTGAACTTGCCCAAGCCATGGAGGACCTCGGAATTTCGCCAGGGACCCCACGCGATGTCGGTGCGAAGCTGTTGCGAGACAATGGCTTCACGCTGAGCAACACGATGTATGCACAGGCTATGGCGATGCGGCTTTAGCTGTCAACGTCGAGACGCGGGCGGCGCAGGCGGGGGAGTCGTGTATTGCTTCCCCGCCTGTAGTCCGTCCAACGCGCTCCCCTTTAGGGGGACGTTGCGGACGGACGGGACGGGAACGAGACGTTCGAGTGCGAACTGCGTTGCGTTCCAAGCGGAAACAAAGCGGAACCAATAGCGATGTCCTGCGGCTGACGAAATATGGCCGACCTTGGCGATAGGTAGGGGCGGGCCGGAGGTCGCCGGCTCACAATTGTGGTGGACAATCCGGCAGCGCCCTGTGGCGACGCAATCGTCGAAGCGCGGAAGGATTAGCCCTGTACGGCGGCCTACTAAGCGATCTGGCACCCTTCTGTGGGGCGCTGGCAGAGCCTCGAAGCGAAGGGTGGGGGAGGTCCCCTTTGCGCTATAGGGGCGGCCTCGTGCCGCCCAGCGCCTTCTCTCTCTCCACCGCAGCGAGAGTGTGCGGTAATTTATCTCGAAAGTGGTTGCAAAAACTAGTCTTAAGTAGCCCTAGTCGGTGTGGTCCTCTAAAGCCCGCAGCTCAACTCGGAGTCGTTGCGTCTCGCGCTCGGCTGCCCGTAGCCGGGCTTGCATTCGCTCTTTCGGCGATTTCTGAGAGCGAGCACGAGGGGCTGGCGGGATTAGCCAGCCGAGAGGCTCGTACGCTACCGCCTTCCGTACGATCGGGCAGAGTTTGCAATCGAGTAGATGACCGAATTGTGGCCAGCCTGCAGCGAGCAACTTGTCATCAAGCTCGGAACAGGTTTCACCAGACAGCTCAGCGCGCATCTGCGCTAACCGATCGTCGCTGACGCGGTCCCGATAATGATCGGGGGTCCAATCGGTCTGCCGGCCAGTAACTGTCACGGTGTGCCCGCAAGACAGGGTGGCATCCCAATCATGTACCCAATGCCCCTCTGAGCACCGATGAGCATCCCACCAGTCCTGACCCAAGAATAGCCATTGCTCGGGACACGCAACTGGTTCCACGTCCCGATACCGGCGCGTGAAGCGGTCCCACGACGCGAATCGGCGCAAGGGTAGCGTCGGTATGTCATGGGCGCTCGCGCACCTATACTCGCCAGCAGGTAGCCGCTTTCCGGTGGACGGGTTGGTGTCTGAGTCCTTCAGTAGACTCTGCGGGTCATCGGTCGAACCGACACGCTCCTCTGTGCAGCCGCAGTCGAACTCCAACGCCCAGCGGAACACGTCCTCTGCATCGCCGATTCGTACCCGCAGCATCGGGTCCCGCTCAACCATTGCGTTCCATTCATGCAGGGCATCGTCGTGCGACCGGACCGCATCAGATAGGCGGCGTCGGACGATGCCCGCAACCGCGCGGGCTGGCTTCGCGGTTCGTTGCCGCTCGGCCCGACGCTCGCGGCGGCCCAACGAGAAGATCGCTGCGATCGTCTCCTTCTGCGCACGAGACATTGGCGGTGCGTCTGCCACCGCGGAGCGTATGCCGGCATCCCAGGCGCAGGCATCCTGTGCCTGACGCAGAGTGTCGTGAACCTTGTCGCGCATGAAATCTTCGGGCCGGCCGACAACCTCGAACGAATGGATGTTCGGTCGATCGACTGTCGTCACCTTCCGCACGGCGTACTGCCCTGACACCCAGTAGTCGGGCCGCTCGTTCGTCCACTTCATCCGACTGCCTCCCGGTATCCATGTTCGACTGCGTGCCGCACAATCGTGTGGCGGCGGCCTCTGCGTGCATCGCCGCACACCGTTCGGCTACCTCAAAGGCGCCAGCCAGCACGAATGCTACTTATGAGTCTGTAGACCTACAAGTAGCGGCCGGGCAGCGTAACTCTTGCTATGAAGGGGCGACTGCAACAGGTGGTGGGCCATAACCTGCGCCAACACCGTGTGCAGCAGGGGTATAGCCAGGAGGCGTTCGCAGAGCGCATGGGTGTACATCGCACCTACTTCAGCTCGGTCGAACGCGGTGAGCGAAATTTAACGTTGCAAACGCTCGAACACATCGCTGACTTCCTCGGAGTTGATCCGGTTGCACTACTTACTCCGATGCTTGACGAAGGCCAGTCATCATCGCCTAATAGCCCCCGACGCATCGGCCATGCCGGAAAGTAGGGTTCGACCTCACACGGACGTTTGAAATCGACGAATTAAATCGATTTCAAATGAATGCAAATTTTCGTCCGTGGGAGCGAAAGTCTTGACTGCTGCTAGCAATGAGTCAAGAGTTTCGTCAGGATTTCCTTCACTGTTAAACACTCGGCTTAATAACTCTGCCGGCATTCCGTACTCTTCCAGCGCGAGATAGTAAGGCGGTAAAAAAGCCGACTCTACCCGGCTTATGTATGCCGTGTAATTGCATCGATCGAGTCCCCGCCTAACTTGGATCTCTCCGACTATTCGATCCAGTGCGCTTATTAGCGTCGGCAGATGATGTGTTAACCAAAACCTTGTGAAAGCAAAAGCTAGCTCTATACGATCGTCGAGCGTCTCGTTCGTCCGCCACCATTTTTCATCGCTACCAACAAATTCCTGAATTAGCTCGCTCGTAGCGCCCGAAATAGATGCAGATTTAGCAGTGTAGAAAGTAAGTTGAGAAGCGGAGGTTGGCCCGTAGGCGCTAAATCCGGCGGGACGAAGAAACTCCCAGACCAGGTCCAAGATTTGTTGCAGCTGTTCATAACTTGGAAACGGAGTTGACCAACTCAGGCTGATTAAAGCAGTGTTATCAAGACGGGTCAGATGGCGCGCCAGTGCGACCTGGCTGGCCGGGTCAATTCCTACGTTCTGCCGCAAAGTATGTTCTGAAATTACATCCTGATTTAATATCTCCGAAAGTCTTTGGCGACTTCGGTCCGATCGCTCTTCCTCGTCGACTGATATTAACAGTGAGTCCGGAGCCAAATCGCTTTGTGTCAATCCTGGAAAGTCTACGTCGGGCAGGGTGGGAGGTGGAGACTCGTGGAAGAGGTACACGGTACCAATGAAATGCTTAAACATCCGGCCTGCGCGGCCTCGGATGTTGGCAAAAGTAAAATAATCGTAGGCGCTATTCGCAATTTTTCGGTCAACAATGATCACTCGTTTGGCACGTGTGTTGACACCTTCAATAAGCGAATTTGTGCATATCAATACGTTGAGTTTTCCGTCATTAAAACTTTCGACCATGAGTTGAGATAGCCATCGGGGGAGGCGGCCATGGTGGACGCCGATTCCTCTTTCGATTGCCGCTGGCAGTGACCAGTTGTGGTGATAGGTTTCGCGCAGCCATTCCGCGGCGTCCGGGAGTCCGGTCTGGGAATCGCGGGCATCAAATTCTTCCAGGATCCAAGACAAGACGCGCCGTGCGCGCTGGGGGCTTTGGCAGTAGATCAAAGTGGGTTCATCGGACGCAGCGAGAATTTCAAGAATATTTGCCTTGCGCTCTTCGTCATTCTTCGGCCTCAACCGGATCGTGTCTGCCGCGACAGTCGAGTAATCCGTCCGGAAGAAGGCGGCCCGAACTTCCGCCGGCAGCAGGTTATCAATTGAGCTTATGCTCGGGCCGGCCATGTAGTACTGGGCGCCGCTCGCTAGCAGCTTTCGCAAGGCTTGGTTCAGGATTGCGGCTCGCGTACTAAGCTGCTCGCCACGCTCGTCACGTTCGCTCAACTTGTAAAACTCGTCGATGAAGAAAAAATCAATAGTGGGTAGGTTCTCAAAAGCTAAAAAGCGCTCTTGTGTAACGACCAACAGATTTCTATCGTCTAGAGTTTGGCTAGGGTGCGTTATTACCTTGTATGTCGAAAACCGGCTTAGTCGTCGGCGTGTTTCATCTATTAGTGCAATTGTCGGAACTATTATTACGATATTGCAGAATATGCCGATAGCAATGAGGGAGTCAATTATTAGACTCTTGCCGAAGCTGGTGGGTGCAGACAAAATAACATTCTCACCATTTCTCAAACGGTGATAAATTTGAGCTTGCACCCGATGAAATATTACCTCATCCATGCCTTCTGGTCGGTGCAACTCGAGGGCAAGCATATCGCGGAAGGCGGGCTTGTAATTTGAGTATGCCTCGATACCGGTGTCTGTAGAAATGTAGGGAAACAGTCCGTGTTGCCGAGCCAGTGCCCACAGCATTGACTTTTCCTCATCGAAATCGGATATTCGATCCAATGCACGGATAACGAGGTCAGTCGACTGCTGGTCCTCATCCGTCTGCGATGTGAAAGCTGAGACCGCGGCTAATAGCTCAAAGGGGTCGTCGATGGTTTGCGACCGCAGACGTGCGGCTAGTTCCGCGTAGCTGCTTGCCATCCTTTGAGCCTCTCGTCGAAATCATCGATCAATGCTTTCTTTGTGGCCATGGGTAACAGAATCAAGTGAACCACTACTGAACGCGGCAACGTGGCGTTGCCGAGTTTTTTTCGAAAGCTTTCCCACTCTGCTCTTAGCTCTTCTTGAATGGCAGTTTTATATTCTGCAGAAAATGAAGTGTGATTTGTCGTAGTTGGACTGTCAAATGTTATGAATACCGGAACAACCACGCTCTCAAACACAGTGTCAAGGGAGACCGTGCGGTCCAGAAGTGCTTTAACTTCTTCTTTGTACGCCCAGCCGGCAGGAATTTTATCGCAGATTACGCCGAACTCGGCCCGCAAATAGTCCGCCTGGAGATGTTCTTTGAGTTCTGCAATAATGGCGTACATGGCTGAGGAGCTGTCAGTGTAAAATTTTGACTCACCCAACCACAATTGTAACTTCTTGCCGCTGTTTGGCTCGGGCTCAACTATGTGGACCGCGTCAAACCCTTTCACGGTATCGTTGGTCGCGTCCTTAAAATACATACGCGATATTACTTTTTGAGTCTTCATGAAACGACGCAAGATTATGTGTAAAAGCAGCTCGCCAATTTCTCCGCGTCGCTCGTAGTCCGTTGTTTTGTAGATTCGAGCTAGAGCTTTACCGACTTGGTCTAGCGCGTTGGCGTACCCGACCCCGCTTAGCTCTGCGGGGGTCAATACCCAATCAAGCGCCCAGCCGAGCAGGTCGAGGGAGAGCTGAGAGCAACGCCAACAACCGTCTTCGTAGCCAGCACACACCCCAAGGAGATGCACTGCGTCGTGCGGCTCGGTCACAACGACTTCGAGAATCGAGTCGGGAAGCGTTTGAGTCACGGCATATCAACCCATGGTTTGCGGTGCACGGTCGACCTGCTAGTCACTCGAATCCTTGTTGCTTAAGCAATGCTTGTGGGGCGAATGCACCCGTGTTCGTACCAACGGCGTCAGTATTGCATCCCCGAATCGCTATTACTCGTATGCCGCGCTTAGTTTGATGACGCGCCACCTTCCGGTTGAGCCGGCCGGGGGGCTACTGGGACGTGTTGATTCGCGGATTGTTCCGTATTGCATCGGCTCGAATGCCTCGGCGATGGCCTTCGGGAGTGGCTGGCGCATTGGAACTGCTCGCCGCGACCGGCCTGGCCGTGGTTGGCAAAAGGTCGGTGGCGTGCTGAGCGTTGACCCGCAGATCCGTCAGGGGGTCGGCATTAGAGAGCCGCCAACTTCCGTGGAGATCAACACATTGCGGAAGCGTCAGTTCACGTTCAGTTCACGGGCTGGCGATCGAACGCCTGTCAGGCGTCGTGAGCAGGCCAAACTGTGGTGCGCGATACTGGGATTGAACCAGTGACCTCTTCCGTGTCAGGGAAGCGCTCTCCCGCTGAGCTAATCGCGCCGGGGGTCGAACTTGGAGGTGGAGACGGGAATCGAACCCGTGTGCACGGCTTTGCAGGCCGTTGCCTCACCACTCGGCCACTCCACCATTGGGGTTGATGCCACTGCACCTTCGAGCGGATGACGGGATTCGAACCCGCGACCCTCACCTTGGCAAGGTGATGCGCTACCAACTGCGCTACATCCGCGTGCTCCGAGTGAGATCGTCACCCGGTGCGGATCAGAACATTAGTCCAACCCCACGCGTAACCACAAATCACTCGAAACATGCAGGCAATCAGTCCTAAAACACCTGGTAAACCTGGCGTGAGATCGAGAAGCCGTGTCCGCCGTCGCCCTCCCGGCACGACATCGCGCTCTCGGTGCTGGTGCAACTGAGCGCTCCGCGCGTGATCGTCTGGCCGTATCCCAGGACGTCGGCTCCGCCCAGCGTCGTATCCCCAGCACAGACGAACGTCGCAGGCTCGCCGACAGCCATCTGCAAGCCCTGACCGTAATCAAACTCACAGTCGGCCGGTCGGGCCGGCGGTGCCCAATCCCGCTCGGAGATATCGCAGCGCACATAGTCCACATCCAGCACGCACCCGACGTTGCCGCTCGGCGAGCGGAAGTGCGTCAGGTCCTGCGCGACGGCCGGAGCCGCCCACACGATCGTCGCGGCACCGGTGAAGGCAAGCGCGACCGCCACCCGAATGATCATGGCGCAAATCTAACGCCCCAGGTCAGACCGTGAGCACCATTCGGTAGCGGGCCTTGCCGGTATCCATCGCCGTATACGCCTCGGCCGCCTGTGCCAGCGGCAGCTCCTGGATGCGGGCCCGCACCCCGGACTGCACCGCGAACTTCATGGTGTCCTCGACATCGCGCGCGGTCCCCGACGGATGCCCGGTGATGCTTACCCCGGGCGTGATCAGCTGCAGCGGGCTCACCGGCAGAGGATCGGGCGTCACCCCGACCACAATCAGCTCACCGCGGGGGAGCAGCCCGCCGACGGTATCGGCCATCGCCTGGGAGTTGGCCGCCGTGGCCAGCACCACCTGGACCCCGCCGAGCCCCTGCAGCGCCTCGCTGACATCACCGGCCCTGGAGTCGATGTAGTGATGCGCCCCGAGGTCGAGGGCGTCCTGCTTCTTGTCGGCCCCACGCGCGATGGCGACGGTCTCGAAGCCCATCGCCCTGGCGAACTGCACGCCCAGATGCCCTAGGCCGCCGACGCCGAGCACGGCCACCCGGTCACCGGGCTTGGCGCGGGTCTCGCGCAATCCGTGGAACACCGTGACACCCGCACACGCCATCGGGGCGGCCTCGGCGAAGGACAGGCCCTCGGGAATCCGGGCGAGCGCGCTCGCCGGCGCCGTCACCGATTCGGCATAACCGCCGGGGTAGTGCCAGCTGGGAATCTGGCCGTTCTCGCAGTGGATGAAATCGCCCTTGCGGCACTGGGTGCAGTGCCCACAGTTGCCGCCGAACCAGCCGACGGCCACCCGGTCGCCCACCGCGAACTCCTGCACGCCGTCGCCGATCTCGGCGATGGTGCCCGCGATCTCGTGGCCCGGCGTCAGCGGCCAGCTCAGCCCGGGGAAACCGCCGTTGACGAAGGCGTGGTCGGTGCCGCAGACCCCGCAGGCCGCTACCGCGATACGGACGTGGTCGCGGCCCGGCGACGTGGTCTCGACATCGGTGAGTTCCAGCGGCGCTCCGGCCGATGCGACATGTACCGCTTGATGACGTGCCATCTCGTTCCTCGCTCCTCGGTGGTGGTGTCATATACATACCCACGCATGGGTCATTCGAGAGCACGGATTCGCCGAAAATCGCGCCACCGTGACCAGCGGATTCCAGCTGGCAGGTAAGTGCGTGCTAGTCTTCGTCCTCGTTCCCCGGTCTCGTAGCTCAGGGGGAGAGCGTCCGCCTCACACGCGGAAGGTCACTGGTTCGATCCCAGTCGGGACCACAACAATGCCGCCCGTATGGGCGGCATTTTGCTTGAGTCAGTAGCGAGCTTCAGCAAAGGCCGGACTCCGCCATCGGCCGTTCATTCATCAATTCACCTCGCGGTGGGCCTTTCGAGCGCGCATGCTGATAATTGACGCTTCCGACAAAGTGGGGGTGCCATGACGCTACGTGCACGTTCGGCGACGATCCTGGTCGTCTTCGCGGTGGCCTATGCGCTGGCCATCGCCGCAGGACGTGCGACTCGGCTGGTCGGTGGTGAGGTGGCACTGGCGTGGCCCGCGGCCGCGGTGGCAATCATGTGGCTGCTCGTGGTGCAGCGCCGTGGACCGGTGGAACGAGGTGTCCACCTCACGACCCTGGCGATCGTCACCTTCGCCACCAATCTGGCCACCGGGGCGCCGCTGGGACTGGCCGCCTGGTTCGTTCTGGTCAACCTCGTCCTCGCGGTGGTCACCGTCCGCTTGCTGCAGTGGCGGGGCACCGCGGCGACGCTGTGCGACCCGGCGGATCTGGCGCACTTGGTCGTGGCGGTGATCGGCGGCGCGAGTTGCGCGGCTGTGCTGGCCACGGTGTACCTCTACGCGAACGGCGATACTCGGATCTGGGAGACATTCGCCCTGTTTCTCGTCCGGAACGGAACATCTGCGCTGCTCGGGGTGTCGATCTGGCTGAGGTTGCGCAATGTGCAGTGGCTGCGCCCGAGGTTCACCGTAGGAAAGGCCGTTGAAGCGGTGGCCGTTACAGCGGCGGTGACTGTGGTGTTCGTCTGGACGTTCTGGGTCAACACCGGTGCGTCACTGGCATTCCTGAGTCTGGTTCCGGCGATGTGGCTGGCACTGCGCTACAGCACCACGGTGAACACGGTGTTCCTCGCGCTGGCCGGCACCTGGATCATCTACGCGACGCTGTCGCATCGGGGAGGGTTCGCGCTTGCCGAGGCGGAGACCCGCGCGCTGCTGGCGCAGACGACGGTGTGCACGCTGACCATCGTGACGCTGGCGCTGTCGCTGTACCGAGATTCCCGGGCGCGACTCATCACGCAATTGGAAGCTGCACGTGACCGGGCGGACCGTGACTCGCAGATGCTGGGCGCCGTCCTGGACAGTATCCATGACGGCGTGGTCGTGGTTGCTCCGGATGGAACGGTGGTGCTGGAGAACGCTCGGGCAGGCGAGTCGAATCTGGTAACGGAGGTGCTCTCCGCTGTCGAGTTATCGGATCCGGCCGGCAGCGAAAGCGATGACACCGCAAGGCGAGACGTCATCGTCGCTTCCCATGACGCCCGGGTGATCGAGGTGACTGCGTCGCCGATGGCAGACCTGCCCCGACACAAGGTCATCGCGTTCCGAGACGTGACCGACGAACGCAAAAACGCGGACGCCCTGCGGGAGGCGCGCGATCTGTTCGCCAGCGTCTTGCAGGCCGCGTCAGAACAGGCGATCATCGGCACGGACCCCGCTGGCCGGGTCACAGTGTTCAACAACGGAGCCGAGCGACTGCTCGGCTGGGCCCGTGCGGAGATGGTGGGTCGTTCGCTGCTGACCATCCACCACATGCCCGAGGTCCGTTCCCGTGCAGCAGAGTTGGACATCCCCGCGGGTTTCGAGGTGCTCACCCACCGGGTCTCGCCGGGCCATGCCGAAGTTCGCGAGTGGACATACGTCAAACGTGATGGTGCTTCCATCCGCGTCAACCTGGCGGTATCGCAGATGTCCGACCCCGACGGTGCGTGCTCCGGGTACATCGGTGTCGCCACGGACATCACCGAGCGGGCAGCCGCCGAGCAGGCACTGGCCGAGAGTGAAGAGCGATTCAGGCTCGCCTTCGACACCGCACCCATGGGGATGTTCCTGTTCGACGCGGCAACGGGATCCGCTGGACGAATCACTCGGTGCAACCAGGCGATGGCGAATCTGCTCGGGCGGCGGGTGGACGAGATACCAGGAATGCTCGTCACCGATCTCTGTGACTGTGAGGAAGATTCGTGTTCTGAGAGTCTGGGGCAACTGCGCGAGCTTCTGGTCGGCGACCGATTCGAAGCCGAGATTGCCCTGCGTCGAGCAGACGGTTGTGTCGAATGGGGTTCGGCGTCGGCGTCGGTCATCGCTGCCGGCGGAGCAGTACCGTACGGCATCTGCATGGTCGAGCACATCACCGCGCGGAAACAGGCCGAGGCCACTCTGCAGCACATGGTTTCGCATGATCAGTTGACGGGTCTGGCCAACCGCGCATTTTTGGTGGACCGCGTGGAGCAGGCACTATCCGACGCAGGACGCGACGGGGTCGGCACCGTCGGGATGATCTTCCTGGACCTCGACGGCTTCAAGGCGGTCAACGACACCTGGGGTCACGGCGAGGGCGACGACGTTCTGACGGTGGTGGCTCAGCGGATCCAGTCGGTGATCAGGGCGGGTGACACCGCGGCGCGATTGGGCGGGGATGAGTTCGCGGTGCTGTGCCCCGATATTGCCGACCCCGGCGTGGTGCAGCGGGTGGCAGAACGTATTCGCACCGAGGTCAGCCGGCCGATACAACTGTCCACTGGGCACATCGTCGATCAATTGTCGGTCAGTGCGGGTGTGACGCTCTCGCAACCGGATTCCACGGCAGAGACGCTCTTGCGGAGAGCGGACGAGTTGATGTACTCGTCCAAGCGCAGCGGCAAGAACAGCATCACGTTGGGAGGCCAGTTCGACACGACGACCGTGATGTTTGCATCGCAACTGATCTCGGAGTTGGAGCGTGCTGTCCGGCTCGGGGAGCTGGTCGTGCACTTTCAGCCGATCGTCGACTTGGCTACGGGTCGCTGCGCGGCAATGGAGGCCTTACTGCGGTGGCAACACCCGGAACAGGGTCTCTTGCTGCCTGACAGGTTTCTCGATGTCGCGGAGAACTCGCCCCACATGCCGGCGATCGGACGCTTCGTGTTGCACGAGGCGTGTCGCCAGGCCGCCCAGTGGACCGAATCCCTGGCGTCGGCGGCCATCCACGTCAATGTGTCCGGACGCCAGCTCGAAGTCAGCGATCTGTACTCCGATGTCACCAATGCGTTGAAAAGCTCGCAGCTGACTTCGGACAGGCTGGTGCTGGAGTTGACGGAAACCTACGCGGGGCGAATCATCCAGTCCGCCAAGGCCGATCTGGTGCGGTTGCACAAAGCGGGTGTGCGCATAGCCATCGATGACGTCGGTACCGGGTTCAGCAGTCTGTCGAAGATCGTCGATTTGCCGGTCGACATCTTGAAGATCGACAAGCAGTTCATCGCCGGCTTACCCCACGACGCGCGGTGTGCGGCCGTCACTCAGGCGGTGCTGAGTCTGGGGGAGACCCTGGGTTTGTCGACCATCGCGGAGGGTATCGAGACGGAGATGCAGCGTGAGCTGCTGATGGATTGGGGCTGTGCGCTCGGACAGGGATTCTTGTTCGGGCGCAGCGCAGCGCAGGGTGGGAATACCGATGAGCTCGCCGCCAGGTGACCGGGTCATCGGCTCGGCACCAGGGTTCTTCATCGGGGGTCGGTAGGGTTGACGTGTCGACGCGAATTCCGAGAAGGAAGAGGGTGCAGTGGCCGGACCAGAGGCCCATTTCTATCTGACCGCCGAGGGCACCGGGCTGCCGCACGACCCCTTCAACGCCATCGTGGGGCCCCGGCCGATCGGCTGGATCTCCACGGTCAACGCCGAGGGTGTCCGCAACCTGGCGCCCTACAGCTTCTTCAACGGATTCAACTACCGGCCGCCGATCATCGGGTTCTCCTCGGTCGGCTGGAAGGACAGCGTCGCCAACATCGAGGCCACCGGGGAGTTCGTCTGGAATCTGGCCACCCGCGACCTCGCCGTGGCGATGAACGAGACCTCGGCATCGCTGCCCCCGGACGAGGACGAATTCGTCCGCGCCGGGTTGACCGCCGCGCCGTCGCGCACCGTTGCCGCACCGCGCGTGCTGGAAAGCCCGGTCAACTTCGAATGTGTACTCACCCAACTGATTCAGCTCCGCGACACCGCAGGTGACCCTGTCGACACCTGGATGGTGCTCGGCCAGGTGATCGCGGTGCACATCGACCGGCAGTGGCTGGTCGACGGGGTCTATGACACCACGGGTCCACGTCCGATCCTGCGCGCCGGCGGCCCGGCCAACTATTCCGAGGCCGGCCCCGACGGTGTGTTCGCCATGCAGCGACCGAACTGACCGAGCATGGGACTGCTCGACGTCGGTGACGGCAACCAGATCTTCTGGGAGCGGCGCGGCAATCCGGACGGCCCCACCGTGCTGATCGTGCACGGCGGTCCCGGCAGCGGTCGATCCCGGACGGCGCACAAGACGTTCGACGACAACCACTTTCAGATCGTGTCCTTCGATCAGCGAGGTTGCGGGGACAGCCGGCCGCACGCCGCCGACCCGGCCACCGACATGAGCGTCAACACCACCTGGCACCTGATCGCCGATATGGAGAAACTGCGCGAGCACCTCGGCGTGCAACGCTGGCTGCTCTTCGGCGGTTCCTGGGCGTCCACGCTGATCCTGGCCTACGCGCAGCAGTACCCGCAGCGCGTCTGCGGCATCATCCTGATCGGGGTCACCATGACCCGGCCCGCCGAGATCGACTGGCTCTACCGCGGCCTGCGGCTACTGCTGCCCGCGCAGTGGGAGCGTTTCCGTGCAGCGGTGCCCCCGTCATTGCGCGACGGCAACCTCGTCGAGGCCTACCGGCAGTTGATGGAGGACCCCGATCCGGCGGTGCGCCACCGGGCCGCGCATGAATGGTGCACCTGGGAGGACGCTGCGATCGCCCACGAGCACACCGGCACGCCCGGACAGTACAGCGCGAAACCGGATACCGCGAAACTGGCGTTCGTGCGTATCTGCACGCACTATTTCGCTCGGCACGGTTGGCTGACCGACGGTCAGCTGCTTCGCGACGCCCACCGACTGGCCGGCATCCCCGGGGTTCTCATCCACGGTCGGCTGGATCTGTCGGCACCGTTGCTCACCGCATGGGAACTGGCCCGTGCGTGGCCGGACGCGGAACTGATCGTCATCGAGGATTCCGGGCACACCGGCAGCCCGGCCATGAGATCGGCTATCGCACAGGCCATCTCACGCTTCACGTCGTGATCGGCTCAGCCCGCGGCCCACTCGGCGGCACGGTCCAGCTCGTTACCGCCGAAGACGGCCAGCTCGCCGGGGACCATCCAGCCGATGGCATGCATCGTATGGCGTACCCAGTCCTTGTCGGACACCACCGCGATCCGCTTGAACGCCGAATGGTGATGCAAGAGCGCGCCGAAACCCATCTTCAGGTCCTCGGTCAGCCCGCCGGGGCCGAACCCGTCGTAATCCTGGTCGATCACCTCGACGATGCGGATCTCGGCGGACTTGCCGAGGTCCTCCATGACGGGCTGGAACTCGCGCAGTTCCTCGCCGGAGATGCGCCCGGACACCCGGATCCCGGTCACACCGGTCGGCATGTCGGTCAGTATTTCGATCATGGCTCCATCATGCTCCCGACGAACGCGACGCGTCAGTGCGCGGGCACGTCGCGTGTGGGCATCGCGGCCACCAGCGGGGTGTCGACACCGACGCGGCCCACCGCGGCCGCCCCGCCCGGCGATCCCAGGGGAGCGTCACGGCCCGGCAACACCGTCTCGAAGAATGCCGCATTGTCGGCCATATAGGGCAGCTCGGTCTCGTCGAGATCGCTCTCGTAGGCGATCGCATCAACCCGGCAGGCGATGCGGCAGGCGCCGCAGTCCACGCATTCGTCGGGGTTGATGTACATCGACCGGGCGCCCTCGTAGATGCAGTCGGCCGGGCATTCGGCCACACATGACTTGTCCATCACGTCGATACATGCCGATCCGATCACGTAGGTCATAGGTCGACGGTAGAAAACCTGTGTCACATGCACCGGAGTCCAAGGGCCGCACTCGGGAGGGACTTTGGTCCTTTCTAGCCCGCCAGCCCCAAGTGCTCGCGCAGCGTGGTGCCCGTGTAGTCGGCGCGGAACACCCCGCGTTCCTGCAGCAGTGGAACCACCGTATCGACGAACGGGTCCAGTCCGCCCGGGGTGACGTGCGGCACCAGGATGAAACCGTCGCTGGCATCGGCCTGGACAATGGCGTTGATCTGTTCGGCCACCGTCGCCGGTGACCCGATGAAGTTCTGTCGGCCGGTGACCTCGATGATCAGCTCTCGGCTGGTGAGGTTCTCCGCCTCGGCCCTGGCGCGCCACTCGTTGGCCACCGCCACCGGGTCACGGTGCATCCGCACGCTGGCCCGACCCCTGGCGATGGTGTTCTCACCGACGACCGGATCGACCGATGGCAGCGGCCCGTCCGGATCATGGTCGGACAGATCGCGATTCCAGAGTTGTTCGAGGAATTTGATTGCCGTGGCGGGGGAGACCTGTGCCAACCGGACCTCGTGGGCGATATCGGCGGCCTCGGCATCGGTGTCACCGAGCACAAACGTCGCGGCAGGCAGGATCAACAGCTGGTCATGGCTACGCCCGTGTGCGGCGAGTCTGCCCTTCACATCGGCGTAGAACGCCCGTCCGTCGGCAAGGGTGCCGTGCCGGGAGAAGATCGCATCGGCGGCACGGGCGGCGAACTCGCGACCGTGATCGGAGTCGCCGGCCTGGAAGATGACCGGGCGACCCTGCGGACTGCGCGGCACGTTGAAGCGGCCGGTGACGTCGAAATGGTCGTCGCGATAAGCGAATCGGCCGGCCTCGCCGGTCGAAAGGAAGGTCCCGCTCGTCTTGTCCGCGATGATCTCGTCACCGCGCCACGAGTCGAACAGCGTGTGCGCGGCCGCCAGAAAGCTCTCGGCGCGTGCGTAGCGCTGATCCTCGGCAAGGAACCCGCCGCGCCGGAAGTTCGCCCCGGTGAAGGCATCCCACGAGGTGACGACGTTCCACGCCGCCCGCCCACCGGACAGATGGTCCAGCGATGCGAATTGGCGTGCCACCTCATAGGGTTCGTTGAATGTCGAGTTGATGGTGCCGGTCAGCCCGAGCCGGTCGGTCACCGCAGCCAGCGCGGCCAGCACCGTGAAGGTGTCCGGCCGGCCGACCACATCCAGGTCGTAGATCTGGCCGCCCTGCTCGCGCAACCGAAGTCCTTCGGCCAGGAACAGAAAATCGAACTTGCCCCGTTCGGCGGTGCGCGCGAAGTGCGCGAACGACGCGAAGTCGATATGACTGCCCGAGTTCGGATCGCTCCACACCGTCGTGTTGTTGACGCCGGGAAAATGCGCGGCGAGATGAATCTGCTTGATCGGCTTGCTCATATCCGCCCTAGGGGTGTGCGTACCGGTTGGCCGGGCGGGACAGTCCGAACAACCCGCGCAGGGTCGACTGCGCGTAGCCCGTGCGGAAGATCCCGCGCCGCTGCAGTTCGGGAACCAGCCCGCCGGTGATCTGGCGCAGATCGTGGGGTACCGTCGCCGGCCGCAATCGGAAACCATCGGCGCCGCCGGCCTGCCACTGTTGCAGCTGGTCGGCCAATTGTGCCGGTGTTCCGACGAAAACGTGCGCGTCACTGATGTATTCGCGACCAAGCAGCTCGTCGAGCCGCGTGCGGTGCGCTGTGGCGGCGGTGCCGGTGTCGGCCAGGAAAACCACCACGTCGGCGATGAGGCGCACCGCGGTGGCCCCGGCAGGCCGGTGTGCGGCGATGGTGTCGGCGATGCCGGTGATCTCGTCGGCATGGTGCGGGGTGATGAAGCCCAGATCGGCACTGGCGGCGATCAGCCGGTAGGCCGGGTCACCGTGGGCCAGGGCGGCGACCAGGGGCTGGCCCTGCGGCGGGCGCGGAGTGATCGACGGGCCCTTGGCGGAGAACCAGCGTCCCTGGAAGTCGATGTAGTGCAGCTTGTCGCGGTCGACGAATCGCCCGGTGGCCGTATCGCGGATCTCCGCGTCGTCCTCCCAGCTGTCCCAGAGCCTGCGCAGCACCTCTGTGTAGTCGGCGGCCTCGGACATCCCGTCCTCGGCGACCTCGCGGCCGAAATGACCCACCGATTCCGGGTTGGAGGACACCTGGACGCGGACTCCGGCACGGCCGGTGCTCACATAGTCGAGCGTGGCGATGGCCTTGGACAGGTGAAACGGCTCGGTGTGCGTGGTGATCGCGGTCGGGATCAGGCCGATGTGCCGGGTCACCGGTGCCACCCGTGCGGCGATCTGCACGGCGTCCAGTCGCCCGCGCAACCGGTCGGTGCGGGTGTCCGGGCGGAACGGATGGTCCGACTGCAACGCCAGCCCGTCCTCGATCGTGACGAAGTCGGCGAGCCCGCGTTCGGCCTCCTGGATCACATCGGTCCAGTAGCCGGCGGTCAGCACCTCGGTGGGCCGGGCGTCGGGTAGTCGCCAGGACGCCGGATGCCACCCGGTGCCGTCGAGGGCGATGCCGAGATGCAGCGGTGCCACCGGTCTGCTCACACCCTCAGTCTTCCCGGCTGCGCCGTGGCGGCAAGGGATCTGCGCAGCCTGATTCGCTCCGTCCGGCCGGTCACGCCAACGCTGCCAGCGCCTTCGCGGGGTCGTAGCCCGCGAAATCGGCCAGCGTGCCCTCGCGGAGACGATTCACCCACGCCGGATCGGCCAGCAGCGCCCGGCCGACCGCCGCGATATCGAACTCACCGGCCTCGAACTGGGCGACCAGTCGATCCGCCGAGTCGGGTTCGATCAGCTGGCCGGGCTTCTCACTGCGGAACTGGGTCTGCAGACCGACCGAGCCCACGGCGATGACCGGCAGTCCGGTGATCTTCTTGGTCCAGCCGGCCAGGCTGAGCTCACTGCCGGAATCGGCGAACGCGGGAACGTAGTGGCGGCGGGTCGAGGGATGGAAGATGTCCACACCCGCCGCTGCCAGGGGCGTCAGGATGGCGTCGAGTTCGCCCGGATCGGATGCGATGGTTGCCGAGTAGTCGGCGCCCTTCCACTGCGAGTACCGGAAGATGATCGGGTAGTCGGCGCCGACGGCGGCGCGCACAGCGGCCACCACTTCGGCCGGGAAACGTGTTCTCGCGGCCAGCGATCCGCCGTAGGAGTCGGTGCGTTGATTGGTCTTCTCCCAGAGGAACTCGTCGACCAGGTAGCCGTGCGCACCGTGAATCTCGACTGCGTCGAACCCCACGTCGCGCGCCGCCGACGCAGCGTCGGCGAACGAGGCGGCCACCGCGGCGAGCTCGTCGCGGTCCAACGCCCGGCCCTTCGGCTCGCCCTTGCCGTTGATCCCGGATGGGCTGACCACGGTGACGCCGTCGGAGTCGCTGCGTTCGGCGCCCTGATGCCACAGTTGCGCGGCGACGGTGCCGCCCTCTGCGTGCACCGCCTCGGTGACCCGGCGCCAACCCTGCAGGACCTCATCGCCGGCGATGGTCGGGACGGAGGTCGGGTAGCCCGCCGCGGGGTCGGGAAGCCGAACGCCCTCGGTGATGATCAGACCGACGCCGCCTGCCGCGCGTCGGCGGTAGTACTCCGCGACATCGGCACCCGGCACGCCACCGGGGGAGGCCTGCCGCGTCATGGGTGCCATCGCGAAGCGATTGGGCACTGTCAGCGAACGAACGGTCAGTGGGGTGAAGAGTGGGTCGACGCTCATGGATCGATTCAACCCGAGGCCCGCGCCCGATAATCCCCGGCGTCAGCGATTGGCGAGCAACAGCACAATCGCGGCGATGGTGAGCAGTACGGAGGTGGCGATCGGCACGAGCACCCAGTTGCGCATGGCGTCGGGCCGAGGCGAGTTGTTCTTTGCCGGTGTGGGCATCGCGGTATTCCTTTCGGTCGACCGGATGCAATTATGATTACCCGCCCCGCCGGACGCGAAAACGTCAGTCCGACCGTTCCCACGTCCAGCCGGTGATCGACGGGTGGTCTTCGCCGTGTTCGCGGGTGTAGAGACGGGCTGCCAGCCGGGCGTCGACCATCTCCTGACGGAGCCCGGCGGCGTTACTTCCCAGTCCCGCGACGCGGTCGATCACGTCGATGACCAGGTGGAAACGGTCCAGATCGTTGAGCATCACCATGTCGAACGGGGTGGTTGTGGTCCCGCGCTCCTTGAACCCGCGAACGTGAAGTTGATCATGATTTCTGCGCCGGTAGGCAAGGCGGTGGATGAGCCACGGATACCCGTGGTAGGCGAAGATGACCGGTTTGTCGGGCGTGAACAACGCGTCGAACTCGGGATCGGACATGCCGTGCGGATGCTCGGAATCCGGTTGTAGACGCATGATGTCGACCACATTGACCACCCGGACCCTCAGGTCGGGCAAGTGGCGACGCAGGATATCCGCTGCGGCAAGGATTTCCAGCGTCGGAATGTCGCCGGCGCAGGCCAGCACCACATCGGGTTCGCTGGTATTGGTGCTCGCCCACTCCCAGATGCCGGCCCCGCGGGTGCAGTGTGCGACGGCCTCGTCCATGGTCAGATAGTTCAGCGCGGGCTGCTTTCCGGCGACGATGACGTTGATGTACTGCCTGCTGCGCAGGCAGTGATCGGCCACCGACAGCAGGGTGTTGGCATCCGGCGGCAGGTATACGCGCACGACTTCGGGGCGCTTGTTGGCGACGTGGTCGATGAACCCGGGGTCCTGGTGGGAGGCGCCGTTGTGATCCTGGCGCCAGACATGCGATGTGAGAAGATAATTCAGCGATGCGATGGGCAGACGCCAGTCGAGGTGGTTGCTGCTGGTCAACCATTTGGCGTGCTGGTTGGCCATGCTGTCGACGATGTGGATGAAGGCCTCGTAACAGCTGAAGAAACCGTGCCGGCCGGTCAGTAGATAGCCTTCCAGCCACCCCTGGCACATGTGTTCGGAAAGCACTTCCATGACGCGGCCATCGGGCGCCAGATGCTCGTCATCGGCGGATTGCTCTGCCTGCCAGGCTTTGTCGGTCTTCTCGAACACCGCGGACAGTCGGTTCGACGCGGTCTCGTCGGGTCCCATCAGGCGGAAGTTATCGGGATTGGCGGCGATCACATCACGCAGATAGGTGCCCAGCACCCGGGTCGCCTCAGCGGTGGTGCTCGCCGGACCGGGCACCTCCACGGCGTAGTCCGTGATCGGCGGCAGGTTCAGCTCACGCAGCAGCACACCGCCGTTGGCGTGCGGATTGGCGCTCATCCGCCGGTCACCAACCGGGGCCAGGACACGTAGTTCGGGGCGCAGGGCACCGGAGGAGTCGAACAACTCCTCGGGCCGATAGCTGCTCATCCATTCCCGCAGCGCCTCCAGATGCGCTGCGTTGGTCCGCGTTTCCGACAGTGGCACCTGATGCGCGCGCCAGGTGCCCTCCACCTTATTGCCATCCACCTCGTGCGGGCCCGTCCAGCCCTTCGGGGTGCGCAGGATGATCATCGGCCACAGCGGCCGGCCGGTCTGGCCGTCTTCGCGCGCGGCGCGTTGAATGGCCGCGATCTGGTCGAATGCATCATCGAGAGCGCCTGCCAGCTGCCGGTGCACATCGGCGGGATCATCGCCTGCGACGGTGATCGGGATGTAGCCGTAACCACGCATCAGGGAATCGAGTTCCTCGGCCGGGATGCGGGCGAGCACCGTCGGGTTGGCGATCTTGTAGCCGTTCAGATGCAGGATCGGCAGCACCGCGCCGTCCCGGGCGGGGTCGAGGAACTTGTTGGAATGCCAGCTGGTGGCCAGCGGGCCGGTCTCGGCCTCACCGTCCCCGACCACGGCGGCGACCACCAGATCGGGGTTGTCGAAGGCTGCGCCGAACGCGTGCACCAGGGCGTAGCCGAGCTCACCACCCTCGTGGATGGAACCCGGCGTCTCGGCCGCCACGTGGCTGGGGATGCCGCCAGGAAAGGAGAACTGCCGAAACAGCTTCCGCAGGCCCTCGACGTCCTCGCCGATGCCGGTGTACACCTCCGAATAGGTGCCCTCCAGGTAGGCGTTGGCCACCAGTCCCGGCCCGCCGTGCCCGGGGCCGGTGATGTAGATGACGTTGGCATCACGCTGCCGGATCACCCGGTTCAGATGCGCATAGAGCAGGTTGAGACCCGGCGTGGTGCCCCAATGCCCCAGCAGCCGCGGCTTGACGTGTTCGGGCGCCAGGTCCTCGCGCAGCAGCGGATTGTCCAGCAGATAGATCTGGCCGACGGACAGATAGTTCGCGGCTCGCCAATACGCGTTCAGCGCGGTGACTTCGTCCTCGGTCAGGGATGCGGATAAAGTCATGATCTAGGCCTACCACGACTGGCGCGATATAAACACCCGCGTCATTTTCCGTTCGTCACCGTGACGGCGTGCACCCCCCAGATGTCATCGCAGTATTCAGCGATCGCCCGGTCGGAGGAGAATTTGCCGCTGCGGGCGGAGTTGAGTATCGACATCCGCGACCAGGCGTCACGGTCCTGCCAGGCGGCGCTGACCCGGTCCTGGCACCCGACATACGAGGCGTAGTCGGCCAGCACCAGGAACGGGTCGTCGTAGGTGAGGTTGTCGATCAGCGGCCGGAACACCTCGGTGTCCCCGTGCGAGAAATGGCCGCCGGCAATCAGATCGAGGACGGCCCGCAGTTCCGGATCCGCGGCGATGTAGGACGACGGCCGATAACCGTTGCGCTTGAGCTTCTCGACCTCCTCCACGGTGAGCCCGAACAGGAAGAAGTTCTCCGGACCGGCCTCGGCGCGGATCTCGACGTTCGCACCGTCGAGCGTGCCGATGGTCAACGCACCGTTCATCATGAACTTCATGTTGCCGGTGCCCGAGGCCTCCTTGCCCGCGGTGGAGATCTGCTCGGAGAGGTTGGCGGCCGGATAGATCAGGTGGGCGTTCTGCACGTTGAAGTTCGGCAGGAAGACCACCTTCATGTACCGGTTGACCTCGGGATCGAAGTTGACCATGTCGCCGACGGCGGTGATGAGCTTGATGATCCGTTTGGCCAGGAAGTACCCGGGGGCGGCCTTGCCGCCGAAGATGTACGCCCGCGGCGCCATGTCGATGCCGGGATTGTTCTTGATGCGCAGATACTGCGTGACGATATTGAGCACGTTGAGGTGCTGGCGCTTGTACTCGTGGATGCGCTTGACCTGGATGTCGAACAACCAGGTGGGATCGAGCTCGACACCGGTCTCGGCGTAGACGAAGTCGGCCAGCCGGGATTTGTTGGCGCGCTTCACATCGCGCCACTCGGCGCGGAAACCGTCATCGTCGATGAAGGCCTCCAGCCCGCGTAACCGGTCCAGGTGGGTCAGCCAGCCGTCGCCGACGGTGCGGTCGAACAGTTGGCGCAGCCCGGGATTGGACAGTGCGACGAAGCGGCGCGGGGTCACCCCGTTGGTCTTGTTGGAGAACCGCTCCGGCCACATCTCGTAGAAATCCTTGAGCACACTCTCCTTGAGCAGCTCGCTGTGCAGGGCGGCAACGCCGTTGATCGCGTGGCTGCCCACGGTGGCCAGATGCGCCATCCGCACCGACTTGGCACCGTCCTCGTCGATCAGCGACATCCGCCGGACCCGGTCCTCGTCACCGGGGAAGCGCGCCCGGACCTCGTCGAGGAACCGGCTGTTGATCTCGTAGATGATCTCCAGATGCCGGGGCAGGCTCTCGCCGAAGATCCCCAGCGGCCATTTCTCCAACGCCTCCGGTAGCAGCGTGTGGTTGGTGTAGCCGAAGGTGGCCACCGTGATCGTCCACGCCGTGTTCCAGTCCAGGCGGCGCTCGTCGACCAGTAGCCGCATCAGCTCGGCGACACCGATCGAGGGATGGGTGTCGTTGAGCTGGATGGCGAACCTTTCGGCCAGTTCGTAGATGGACAGATCGGCCAGATCGTCGACGATGTGCAGCACATGCTGCAGCGAGCACGAGACGAAGAAGAACTGCTGCAGCAGGCGCAGCCGCTTGCCCACCTCGGGCTCGTCATTGGGGTAGAGCACCTTGGTGACGGTCTCGGAGGTGACCTCCTCCTCGACGGCCTTGTAGTAGTCGCCGGTGTTGAAGGCCTCCAGGGCGAACGACTGCACCGCCCGCGCGCTCCACAGGGTGAGCACATTGCAGGTCTTGACGCCGTAGCCCTGGATCGGGGTGTCATAGGCGACGCCCTGGATGACACGCTGGGGGATCCAGCGGGCGCGCAGCACCCCGGCGTCATCGTGATAGCGCTCGGTGTGCCCACCCCACAGCACCGGATAGTGGACATCGGGTTTGGCGATCTCCCAAGGATTTCCGTTGAGCAACCAGTTGTCGGTCTTCTCGACCTGCCAGCCGTCCTGCAGCTCCTGGTCGAAGATGCCGAATTCGTAGCGGATGCCGTAGCCGATCGCGGGCCGCTCCAGGGTGGCCAGCGAGTCCAGATAACAGGCGGCCAACCGGCCGAGGCCGCCGTTGCCCAACCCGGGCTCCTCCTCGCAGTCCAGCACCTCCTCGAGATCCTGACCGAGCTCGGCCAGCGCGGTGCGCGCCGCGTTCTCGATGCCGAGGTTGAGCAGATTGGCACCCAGCTGCGGGCCCATCAAGAATTCCGCGGACAGGTAACAGGTGAGCTTGCTGCCCAGGTCCAACGACGTCTGGGTGGAGGCGACCCGGTTGTCCTGCATCCGGTCACGCACCGCCAGCGCCAGCGCCCGGTAGTAGTGCTCGGGGCGCAGCGCGGCGGCCGGCCTGCCGATCGAGTAGCGGATGTGGTCGATGATGGCCCGTCGCAGCGCGTCGGCCGACAGTCCGGTGCGGCTGGGTTCGTAGGCGGGCGCGGAGGCGGCGACATCGGTCATGATCGAAGTCTTGCAGCCACGCGCGTACCGCGCGCGCTCAATGCGCGTCGGCCCGGTGAACGGATATGAGACGCTGCCCGCATGTCCGGTGTGCCCGAACTCGTCGACGTCCTGCCCCAGCATCGGTTCGACGAGCAATCGCTGGCCCGTTTCCTGGGCGGGCACGGTATCGACGGTCCGCTGCAGATCCGTCAGTTCCAGGGCGGACAGAGTAACCCGACCTTTCACATCGGCAGTGCGACAGGCGAATTCGTCCTGCGCAAGAAACCGCCCGGCGTGCTGCTACCCAAGGCGCACGATGTGGCACGCGAGTACCGGGTGATGTCCGCGCTGGCCGACAGCGCGGTCCCGGTGCCCAGGATGCGGGTGTTGTGCACCGACGACTCGGTGCTGGGCACCCCGTTCTTCGTGATGGACCATGTGCCGGGCCGGATTTTCGCCGACCGGGTGCTGCGCGAGGGCACACCCGCCGAGCGGGCCGCGGTCTATGCGGACCTGGCCAGGGTGCTGGCCGCCCTGCACACCGTGGACTGGCGGTCGGCGGGGCTGTCCGACTTCGGGCGCCCCGACGGTTATCTGGCGCGGCAGGTGGCGCTGTGGACCAGGACCTGGGAGACCGTCAAGGTCGAGGAGTGCGCCGAGATGGACCGGCTGGCGGCATGGCTGCCCGCGCACCTGCCTAGCACCGACGAGGCCTGTATCGCCCACGGTGACTACCGTCTGGGCAATTTGCTGCTGCATCCCACCGAACCACGCATCGTCGCCGTGCTGGACTGGGAGCTGTCCACCATCGGCCATCCGCTGGCCGATCTCGGCTATGCGGCGATGACCTACCACCTGCCCGGTGACAGCGACCCGCTGATGGGGGTGGCGGGGGAGGACCTGACCGGCACCGGGATCCCGGACGAATCCGCCTTCGTCGCCGAGTACTGCCGCCACGCCGGCCGCGAGATCCCGCATAATCTGCCGATTTTCGTCATCTTCTCGATGTTCCGGTTGGCCGCGATCGTGGCGGGGGTGTGGCGGCGCGGTCTGGACGGTAATGCCGCCGACTCCCGCGCAGGCACCGAGTTGTTCCGCACCCGCTACCGCGGGTTGGCCGAACGGGCCTGGGCACTGGCCGGTGGGTGAGTGAGCGTCCGCTACACCGTGGTCAGATAGCGGCGGGTGATCACCCGCTGGGCCAGCCGGGTCACCGGACCGCCCAGCTTGCTCCACCACGTCGCGTGCCTGGAAAAGGCGGTCACCTCGGCATGGACCGAACCGTCGGTGGGGTCGTAGCGGACCGCGAACAGTTCCTCGCCGGTCTCCGGGTGCCCCGGCAATGTCCCGTAGGCGAAGCCACGCCGGTCCGGTTCGTCGAGCAGATAGACCACCCGGCACGGTGCTCGCAGCGGCCAGAAACCCACGGTCACCTCGACCCCGACGGCGGCCGATGCGGCATCGGCATGTACCAGCACCCCCGCGCCGCGCTGCATGCCCCAGTGCAGGACGGCATCGGCGGCCTCTTCGAAACGGGCGCGCCCGTGCCCGATGACCGCGGAGACCCCGACGTGCTGGTATCCGGCGGGTAGCGGGCCCCTGGTGGCACCCACCTCGGCATAGGTCAGATCCATCCCTGCCACTATCGCAGGCGCGTGCGCTGCGGCGGCGCGGTCGTGCAATAACGTGACAGCCGTGACCACCGGCAACGCGCACCCCGGCGGCGGATTCAATCCGCCCGAACCGACCGACAAGGGTGGCCCCGACTACGGACGTTTCGTCGAAGCGGTCCGCACGCTGCAGGACCACGCGCGGGCGGCCGACGCGCCCGACGAGGTGATCAGCGAAGCGGCCGATCTGGTCGAGAAGGTCTCGGCATTGCTGGCGCCCTACGAGGCCGACGAATGGCACTCCCCGTCGGGGCGCAGGCTCGACCTGCCCAACCGGGGCAACATCATGTCGGTCCCGATGGATCTGCGCGTCGCCGACGACCGGGTCACCGGCACCGTGCTGTTCCGCCGCTACCACCTCGGCCGCAACAGTGCCGTGCACGGCGGCGTGCTCGGGCTGCTGTTCGACTCACTGCTCGGGTTCACCACCGCCAAGCTCACCAAGAGCCTCTTCCAGCGCACCGCGCATCTGGGTATCGACTACCGCAAGATCGTTCCCATCGGCCGCGAGCTGCAGGTCGACGCGGGTATCGACCGTATCGACGGGCGCAAGATCTTCGTCAGCGGTCGGCTGCTCGACGGTGCCGAGGTGCTGACCGAGGCCGACGCGCTGTTCGTGCGACTGAAGCCGGGGCAGCCGTGACCGACACCGGTAAGCACGACAAGCGGGCGTGGGCGCGGTGGCGCGACAAGCTGCGTGACCGCCCGGTGGCCGACCTGGTCTACCGAACGGTGGTGGGCGTGGTCGGCACGCTGGTGCTGATCGTCGGCATCATCGCCATCCCGTACCCGGGCCCCGGGTGGGCCATCGTGTTCTTGGGGCTGGGAATTCTGGCCACCGAGTTCCGCGCCGCGCAGGTCGTCCTGCATTGGGTGCGTATCCGCTACGACAGGGCGATGGCCTGGTTCGGCAGACAGCACATCGCGGTGAAGGCACTGAGTGCGCTGCTGACGGCGGCCTTCGTCATCGCATCGCTGTGGCTGTTCGGGGCGCTCGCGCTGGTCGCCGGCTGGGTCGGAATCGATTGGTCCTGGCTGAAGAGCCCGATCGGCATCGGGTCGTAGGTATTGCGCTGGCCCAACCCCGATAGCATGGTCGCGATTCACTCGAGCCGATGAGGAGATCCACCGATGACCGCCGCCGCCAGTAAAGCCCCCGCAGCCCCGATCCGGGTTGCTGCCGGGACTACCGCCGGGGCGGCGGTGCGCGAGGCGGGACTGCCCGAGCGCGGCGCGCCCGACGCCATCGTCGTCGTGCGTGACGCCGAGGGCCGGCTGCGCGACCTGAGCTGGTCGCCGGACACCGACGTCGACGTCGAGCCGGTGGCCGCCGACACCGAGGACGGCCGAAGCGTCATCCGGCACTCGTGCGCCCACGTGCTGGCCCAAGCGGTGCAAGAGCTCTTCCCGCAGGCCAAGCTGGGCATCGGCCCGCCCATCACCGACGGCTTCTACTACGACTTCGACGTCGCCGAACCGTTCACCCCCGAGGACCTGGCCAAGCTGGAGAAGCGGATGGCCAAGATCATCAAGGATGGTCAGCTGTTCTCGCGGCGCGTCTACGAGTCCAAAGAGCAGGCGCGCGAAGAGCTTTCCGGTGAGCCCTACAAGCTCGAACTGGTCGACGACAAGTCCGGTGCCGACGACCCCGAGGTGATGGAGGTCGGTGGCGACGAGCTGACCGCCTACGACAACCTCAACCCGCGCACCAAGGAACGCATCTGGGGCGATCTGTGCCGCGGCCCGCACATCCCGACCACCCGCTACATCCCGGCGTTCAAACTGACCCGTAGCAGCGC
The DNA here is from genome assembly GCF_000317305.3 of Mycolicibacterium neoaurum VKM Ac-1815D. The sequence continues at coordinate 2,596,578 of NC_023036.2, forward strand.
GGCCTACTGGCGCGGCAATCAGGCCAACGCGAGTCTGCAGCGGGTGTACGGCACCGCATGGGAGTCCCAGGAAGCCCTCGACAAGCATCTGGAGCTCATCGAGGAGGCGCAGCGTCGCGATCACCGCAAGCTCGGCGTCGAGCTGGACCTGTTCAGCTTCCCCGACGAGCTCGGCTCGGGACTGCCCGTCTTCCACCCCAAAGGCGGCATCATCCGCAAGGAACTGGAGGACTACTCGCGGCGCAAGCACGAGCAGGCCGGCTACCAGTTCGTCAACACCCCGCACATCACCAAGGAAAATCTCTACATCACCTCGGGGCACCTGGAGTGGTACGCCGACGGCATGTTCCCGCCGATGCAGATCGACGCCGAGTACAACGAGGACGGCACGGTCCGCAAGCCCGGCCAGGACTACTACCTGAAGCCGATGAACTGCCCCATGCACCACCTGATCTACCGGTCGCGGGGCCGCTCCTACCGCGAGTTGCCGCTGCGGCTCTTCGAGTTCGGATCGGTGTACCGCTACGAGAAGTCCGGCGTGGTGCACGGCCTGACCCGGGTGCGCGGCATGACCCAGGACGATGCGCACATCTACACCACCCGCGAGCAGATGCGCGATGAGCTGACCTCACTGCTGCAGTTCGTGCTCGACCTGCTGTCCGACTACGGCCTCGACGATTTCTACCTGGAGCTCTCGACCAGGGACCCGGAGAAGTCCGTCGGTTCCGACGAGTTGTGGGAGGAGGCCACCGCCACGCTGCGCGAGGTGGCCGAGGCCTCCGGGCTGGACCTGGTGCCCGACCCGGGCGGCGCCGCCTTCTACGGTCCCAAGATCTCGGTACAGGTCAAGGACGCGTTGGGCCGTAACTGGCAGATGTCGACCATCCAGCTCGATTTCAACATGCCCGACCGGTTCGAGTTGGAATACACCGCCCCGGACGGTAGCAGGCAGCGCCCCGTGCTGATCCACCGCGCGCTGTTCGGTTCCATCGAGCGGTTCTTCGGGGTGCTCACCGAGCATTACGCCGGTGCGTTCCCGGCATGGCTCGCGCCGGTACAGGTGGTCGGGGTGCCCGTCGCCGACGCGCACCTTCCGTACCTGGAAGATGTTGCCGCGCAACTGCGTTCCCGCGGGGTGCGGGTCGAGGTGGACGGCAGTGACGACCGGATGGCCAAGAAGATCGTCAACCACACCAACCAGCGGGTGCCGTTCATGCTGCTGGCCGGTGACAAGGACGTCGACGCCGGGGCGGTCAGCTTCCGGTTCGGCGACCGCACCCAGGTCAACGGGATCGCCCGCGACGCCGCCGTGGACGCGATCGTCGACTGGATCGCCCGCCGCGAGAACGTCACTCCCACCGCGGATCTGCTGTCGGTGCCGACATGAGCGAGGACTCCGACGGCAACGACGCGATAGTCGACACCGGGGTCGGTGACCCCGACCATCTACAGCGGTTGTGGACTCCGCACCGGATGAGCTACATCGCCGAGTCGCCCATGAAGAAGGGTTCCGGTTCGGCACTGTCGACGGAACCGTTCACCGACATCCCCGCGATGTCGGACGAGGACGGCCTGATGGTGGCGCGCGGTGAACTGGTGTACGCGGTACTCAATCTGTACCCCTACAACCCGGGTCACCTCATGGTGGTGCCCTATCGGCGGGTGTCCGAGCTGGAAGACCTGAGCACCGACGAGACCGCCGAGTTGATGGCCTTCACCCAGAAGGCCATTCGGGTGATCAAGGCGGTGTCCCGCCCACACGGTTTCAACGTCGGGCTGAACCTCGGCACCTCGGCGGGCGGATCGCTGGCCGAACACCTGCACATGCACGTCGTGCCCCGCTGGGGCGGGGACGCCAACTTCATCACCATCATCGGCGGGTCGAAGGTGATCCCGCAGCTGCTGGGGGAGACCCGCACACTGCTGGCCGACGAATGGGCCAGGCAGGCGGAGCAGTCCCAGCCATGAGCAACTTCTACCTGATGACCCGGGCGGCCTACACCAAGATTTCGGGACCGGTCGCCAGGGCGGCACTGCGCACCGGGCTCACCCCGGACAGCATCACCATCCTCGGGACTGCCGGCTCCATCGTGGCGGCACTGACGCTGTACCCGATGGGACAGCTGTGGTGGGGCTCGGTGGCGGTGTTCTTCTTCGTGCTGGCCGACATGCTCGATGGGGCGATGGCCCGAGAACGTGGTGGTGGAACGCGATTCGGCGCCGTGCTGGACGCGACCTGTGACCGCCTCAGCGACGGTGCGATATTCGGCGGACTGGTGTGGTGGGCGGCATTCAGCGCCCACAACACCGCCCTGGTGGTGGCCGGACTGATCTGCTTGGTCACCTCCCAGGTCATCTCGTATATCAAGGCCCGCGCCGAGGCCAGCGGTCTACGCGGTGACGGTGGCATCATCGAACGCCCGGAACGGCTGGTCATCGTGCTGATGGGCGCCGGATTCGCTGGGCTGTTCGGGTTGCCGATCCTGCTGGACGTGGCGATGTGGGGTCTCGCGGTCGCCAGCCTGGTGACCCTGGCGCAGCGGTTGCATGCCGTGCGGACCTCGCCGGGGGCGATGGATTCGCTGCCGGCCCCGGCCGAACCCGCCGAGGACGGTCAGTGAGCACGCCGTCGGCGGGACTGCCGAACGTGCGCGGTTTCCGGGTGCCGCTCGGCGGTCAGCTGTCCGACCTCGGGTACGCGGCGGGCTGGCAACTGGTGCGCGCCATGCCGGAGTTCGCGGCCCGCAACATGTTCGACGCGGGTGCGCTCTATGCAGCGCGCGGCGGCGGCCCCGCCCAGTTGCGCAAGAATCTGGCGCGTGTCATCGGGGTGCCGTCCCACCAGGTACCCGACGCCTTGGTCCGCGCCTCGCTGGCCTCCTACGGCCGGTATTGGCGCGAGGCGTTCCGGCTGCCGTCGATGGACCATGCCGCGGTGGCCGCGCGAGTGCAGGAACGTGTGGAGGGCCACCTCCATGTCGAGCAGGCGCTGCAGGCCGGCCGTGGGGTGGTGCTGGCGCTGCCGCACAGCGGTAACTGGGATATCGCCGGGGTATGGATGACCAACACCTACGGTCGGTTCGCCACCGTCGCCGAGCGGCTCAAACCCGAATCCCTGTACAACAGGTTCGTCGCCTACCGCGAGAGCCTGGGCTTCGAGGTGCTGCCGCTGACCGGTGGACCCCGCCCACCCTCGGAGATCCTGCAGCAACGGTTGCGCGACAACGGAATCGTCTGCCTGATGTCCGACCGCGACCTGACCCGGTCCGGTGTCCCGGTGTCCTTCTTCGGTGAGCAGACCCGGTTGCCGTCGGGTCCGGCGAGGCTGGCGTGTGACACCGGTGCGGCCTTGCTGCCCACCCACACGTGGTTCGACGGTGACGGATGGGGCCTGCGGATCCACGCCCCGCTGGATACCTCCTCGGGTGATATCGCAGTGATCACCCAGGCGATGGCCGACCTGTTCGCCGACGGTATCGCCGAACACCCCGAGGATTGGCACATGCTGCAGCCGCAGTGGCTCGCCGATCTGTCGGCCGAGCGGCGCGCTCGCCTCGAAGGAAGCTAGGGGAGCGCATGCGCATCGGGATGGTGTGCCCGTACTCGTTCGACGTACACGGTGGTGTCCAGGCGCACGTGCTGCAGTTGGCCGAGGTCTTCCGCGCCCAGGGCCACGAGGTCAGTGTGCTGGCCCCGGCCTCCCCACATGTCAGCCTGCCCGAGTACGTCGTCTCCGGCGGCCGGGCCGTTCCGATCCCGTACAACGGTTCGGTGGCGCGGCTGCGCTTCGGCCCGGCCACCCACCGCAAGGTCAAGAGGTGGCTCATCGACGGCCAGTTCGACGTGCTGCATCTGCACGAACCGAACGCGCCGAGCGTCTCGATGCTCGCGTTGATGATCGCCGAGGGGCCCATCGTCGCGACCTTCCACACCTCGACGACGAAGTCGTTGACGCTCAGCGTCTTTCAGGGAATGTTGCGCCCGCTGAACGAGAAGATCGTCGGCCGCATCGCGGTGTCCGATCTGGCCAGGCGCTGGCAGATGGAGGCCCTCGGCTCGGATGCGGTGGAGATTCCCAACGGGCTCAACGTCGCCGAGTTCGCCGACGCGCCACCGCTGGACGGTTACCCGCGACCGGGGCGGGCGGTCCTGTTCCTCGGCCGCTTCGACGAGCCGCGCAAGGGGATGGCGGTGCTGCTGGGGGCTCTGCCGCGGCTGGTCGAGCGGTTTCCCGATATCGAGGTGCTGATCGTCGGTCGTGGGGACGAGGACGAATTGTCCGAGCAGGCCGGCGCATACGCGCGCAATCTGCGTTTCCTCGGTGCGGTGGATGATGCGACCAAGGCGTCGGCCTTGCGCAGCGCCGACGTGTACTGCGCACCGAACACCGGCGGTGAGAGCTTCGGCATCGTCCTGGTGGAGGCGATGGCGGCGGGCACCGCCGTGGTCGCCAGCGATCTGGACGCCTTCGGACGGGTGCTCGAAGGGGGAAAGGCCGGTCGGTTGGTGGCCGTCGACGACACCGATGCATTGGCCGACGGTCTGATCGAGGTCCTCGGCGATGACGAGATCCGGCACGGGTACGTCGCCGCCGCCGCCGCGGCCGTGCGCCGCTATGACTGGTCGGTGGTGGCCGGCGAGATCATGCGCGTGTACGAGACGGTCAGTGGCTCCGGTAACAAGGTGCAGGTCGCGGGTACGGCGGGCCGGAGCACCGCATGATGATCTGGGTCGTCGTGCTGCTGGTGGTGCTGGGTGCGGCCCTGCTGCTGACCGGTAGTTGGGCGTATCTGACCGCCAACCGGCTCGACCGGTTGCATGTCCGCTACGACATGTCCTGGCAGGCCCTGGATGCGGCGCTGGCCCGCCGTGCGGTGGTCGCGCGGGCGGTCGCCCTCGACGCATACGGTCACGGCCCGCAGGCGCAGCGGCTCGCCGCGCTGGCCGACGCGGCCGAGCGCGCCGATCGCCCGGCGCGGGAGGCCGCCGAGAATGCCCTCTCGGCGGCGCTGACACTGGTCGATCCGGCGGTCCTGCCCGCGGCGCTGGTCGCCGAACTGGCCGATGCCGAGGCGCGGGTACTGCTGGCGCGCCGCTTCCACAACGACGCGGTGCGCGACACCCTGGCGCTGCGCGAACGCCCCATGGTGCGGCTGCTGCACCTCGGCGGCACCGCCGCGCTGCCCACGTATTTCGAGATCGCCGAACGTGCGGGTCTGGCCGCGCGCCACGGCGTGGCCCAACGGGTGTCGGCTCGGATAGTGCTGCTCGACGAGCACGGTTGTGTGCTGCTGTTCCGGGGTTCGGACCCGGCAGGTGACGGCAGCCGCCGCTGGTGGTTCACCGTCGGCGGGGCGGTGGAGCCCGGTGAGGAGCTCGCCGACGCGGCGGCGCGTGAACTGTTCGAGGAGACCGGCCTGCGGGTGACGGCGGCGGAGCTGGTCGGACCCGTCTGGCGCCGGGACGCCCTCATCGATTTCAACGGGTCGGTGATGCGCAGCGAGGAACATTTCTTCGTGCACCGCACCCGGCGGTTCGACCCGTCCAGCGCCGGCCACGACGAGCTGGAGCGCCGCTACATTCAAGGCCATCGTTGGTGCGATGCGACAATGATCGCCGAGCTGGACGCCAACGGAGAATCCGTGTACCCCCGACAGCTCGGCGCGTTGTTGGCCAAGGCCGGCGAGCTCGCCGATGTACGGGGTGCGGGACCGGGAACGCAGCCTCAGATCATTCGCTGAGGCTGCGGATTCAATTGTTTTGGTGCCACCTTTAGACTGGATCGGTACCTGAGTAGAGGAGATTGCGATGGAATTCGGCGAGCAGGGCAGCCAGACCGGTACCGCGCGGGTGAAGCGCGGGATGGCCGAGATGCTCAAGGGCGGCGTCATCATGGATGTCGTCACCCCCGAGCAGGCGCGCATCGCCGAAGCGGCCGGTGCCGTCGCGGTGATGGCTCTGGAGCGGGTGCCCGCCGATATCCGGGCCCAGGGCGGCGTCTCGCGGATGAGCGACCCGGACATGATCGAGGGCATCATCGACGCGGTCACCATTCCGGTGATGGCCAAGGTGCGTATCGGCCATTTCGTCGAGGCGCAGATCCTGCAGAGCCTCGGTGTCGACTACATCGACGAGTCCGAGGTCCTCACCCCGGCCGACTACACCAACCACATCGACAAGTGGCGGTTCACCGTTCCGTTCGTGTGCGGGGCGACCAACCTCGGTGAGGCACTGCGCCGGATCACCGAGGGGGCGGCGATGATCCGCTCCAAGGGCGAGGCCGGTACCGGCGATGTCTCCAACGCCACCACGCACATGCGCAAGATCGGCGGCGAGATCCGCCGTCTCACCTCGCTGAGCGAGGACGAGTTGTTCGTGGCCGCCAAGGAACTGCAGGCGCCCTATGACCTGGTGGTCGAGGTGGCCAAGGCGGGCAAGTTGCCGGTCACGCTGTTCACCGCCGGTGGCATCGCGACCCCGGCCGATGCGGCGATGATGATGCAGCTCGGCGCCGAGGGCGTGTTCGTCGGGTCGGGCATCTTCAAGTCCGGCGATCCGGCTGCGCGCGCCGCGGCGATCGTCAAGGCGACCACCTTCTACGACGATCCCGACGTGCTGGCCAAGGTCTCGCGCGGGCTGGGCGAGGCCATGGTCGGTATCAACGTCGACGACATTCCGGCACCGCACCGGCTCGCCGAACGCGGCTGGTAGCCGGTGATGAGCGCTTGCGCGAAGAGCGGACGATAGTGGCGATCGAAGAGATCCTCGACCTGGAACAGATCGAGGTCAACATCTATCGCGGGGGTGTCTTCAGCCCCGAATCGGGTTTCCTGCAACGCACATTCGGTGGTCACGTGGCGGGGCAGTCGCTGGTGTCGGCGGTCCGCACCGTCGACCCGAAATTCCAGGTGCACTCGTTGCACGGGTATTTCCTGAAGGGCGGGGACGCGCGGTCTCCGACGGTGTACAGCGTCGAACGGCTTCGTGACGGCGGCTCGTTCTGCACCCGCCGGGTTTCGGCGATCCAGCACGGCGAGACGATCTTCTCGATGTCGGCATCGTTTCAGACCGACCAGAGCGGTATCGAGCACCAGGACGTCATGCCGACGGCGCCGCCGCCGGACGATATTCCCGACTTCAAGTCGGTCAGCCGGGTCTTCGATGACGCCAGCTTCCGCCAGTTCGACGAGTGGGATGTCCGCATCGTGCCGCGCGATCAAACCAATCGCTTGCCGGGCAAGGCATCTCAACAGCAGGTGTGGTTCCGCCACCGCGACCCACTGCCCGATGATCCGGTGCTGCACATCTGTGCGCTGGCCTATCTGTCGGATCTCACCCTGCTGGGCTCGGCGCAGGTGAACCATCCCGAAGAGCGCAAGCACCTGATGATCGCTTCGCTGGACCACGCGATGTGGTTCATGCGCCCGTTCCGCGCCGACGAGTGGCTGCTCTACGACCAGTCCTCACCCTCGGCCTGCGGTGGGCGCGCGCTGACCGAGGGCAAGCTGTTCAACCAGTACGGCGAGATGGTCGCCTCGGTGATGCAGGAGGGACTGACCCGCTATCAGCGCGATTTCGTCCCGTCGGCGAAGTGACGGTCAGGGTAGGGGTTCTCGCGCTGCAGGGTGACACCCGCGAGCACCTCGCGGCGCTCACCGAGGCCGGTGCGCAGGCCTGCACGGTGCGTCGGCTCGCCGAACTCGATTCGGTGGACGCGCTGGTCATCCCGGGCGGTGAGTCCACCGTGATGAGCCATCTGTTGCGCGAGTTCGAGTTGCTCGAACCGTTGCGGGCCCGGCTCGCCGACGGTATGCCCGCCTACGGGTCGTGCGCGGGGATGATCCTGCTGGCCACCGAGATCCTCGACGCCGGGGTGCCCGGCCGCGAGGCGCTCGCGCTACGCGGCATCGATATGACCGTGCGTCGCAACGCTTTCGGACGTCAGGTCGATTCCTTCGAAGAGTCCATCCCGTTCGCCGGCCTGGACTCCGACGTACACGCCGTCTTCATCCGGGCGCCATGGGTGGAACGGGTCGGAGAATCGGTGGAGGTGCTGGCCACCGCCGCCGGTCATCCGGTGGCGGTGCGCCAAGGCAAGGTCCTCGCGACGTCGTTCCATCCCGAGGTCACCGGCGACCGCCGGGTGCACCGGATGTTCGTGGACTCGCTGCGCTGACTAGCGGATGGCCAGCCCGGTCAGGGTGCGGGCCATCACCAGGCGCTGGATCTCGCTGGTGCCCTCGAAGATGGTGAAGATCTTGGCATCTCGGTGCATCCGCTCCACCGGGTACTCGCGGGTGTAACCATTGCCGCCAAGGATCTGGATGGCCTCGTCGGTCACATAGGTGGCGGTCTCGCTGGCGACCAGCTTGGCCATCGATCCCTCCGCGGACTCGAAAGCCTTGCCGTTGCGCGCCATCCAGCCCGCCCGGTAGACCAGCAGGCGGGCGGCATCGATGCGGGCCTTCATATCGGCCAGCTTGAACGCCACACCCTGGAACTCGCCGATCTTGCGGCCGAATTGCTCACGCTCGCAGGCATAGTCGAGGGCGTACTCGTAGGCGGCGCGAGCCACCCCGACGGCCATGGCGCCCACGGTGGGCCGGGTGCGCTCGAAGGTGGCCATCGCGGCCTGGCCGTTGGTCCGCTTGCCTTCGCGCACCCTGGCGATGCGCTCGTCGAATTTCTCCTTGCCGCCCAGGATCAGGTTTCCGGGGATGCGCACGTCCTCCAGGACCACCTCGGCGGTGTGCGAGGCGCGGATGCCGTGCTTGAGGAATTTCTGGCCCTGGCTGAAACCGGGGGTGTTGGGCGGGATGATGAACGACGCCTGCCCGCGGCTGCCGAATTCGGGATACACCGAGGCGACCACGATGTGGACCTCGGCGATACCGCCGTTGGTCGCCCACGTCTTCGTGCCGTTGAGCACCCACTCGTCGGTGGCTTCGTCGTAGCGCGCCTTGGTCAGGATCGAGCCGACATCGGAGCCGGCGCCGGGCTCGGAGGAACAGAACGCCGCGACCTTCGGGTCCTCGACGCTGCCGAACATCTGCGGCAGCCACTCGCCGATCTGTTCGGGAGTGCCACCGCCGGCCAGCGATGCCGCGGCCAGGCCCGTGCCCAGAATGGACAGCGCGATGCCGGCGTCACCCCAGAACATCTCCTCGAAGGCCACGATCATGCCGAGGCCGGAGGGCTCGGCTGCCTGCTCGGCGAAGAATTCCATGGAGTAGAGGCCGATCTTGGCGGCCTCCTTGATGATCGGCCACGGAGTCTCCTCGCGCTCGTCCCATTCGGGGGCGGCGGGCCGCACGACATCGGCGGCGAACTCGTGAACCCACTTCTGCACGTCGAGCAGGTCGGAGGACAACTCCAGGGAGAAGGTCATGGCCGAATCTTACTTTGGAGTAAGTTAACCAGGGAAGTGACTGTGGCTCAGTTAACACTTGTTCATTCGACGGTGCGACCGGCCGGACCGTGCCCCGCCACGCCGGTCCACGCCGTCTCTGCCCGTAGACTGGTCAACTGACGTTTCACCAGAAAGAGGGCGTACCTGCATGAGCGGCCATTCCAAGTGGGCCACCACCAAGCACAAGAAGGCGATCATCGACGCCCGTCGTGGCAAGAACTTCGCCAAGCTGATCAAGAACATCGAGGTCGCCGCCCGCACCGGCGGCGGTGACCCCGGCGGCAACCCCACGCTGTACGACGCCATCCAGAAGGCGAAGAAGAGCTCCGTTCCCAACGACAACATCGAGCGCGCGCGCAAGCGCGGCGCCGGTGAAGAGGCCGGCGGCGCCGACTGGCAGACCATCACCTACGAGGGCTACGGACCCAACGGTGTCGCCGTCCTCGTCGAGTGCCTGACCGACAACAAGAACCGCGCGGCCGGTGAGGTCCGCGTCGCCATGACCCGCAACGGCGGCAACATGGCCGACCCGGGGTCGGTGTCCTACCTGTTCTCCCGCAAGGGCATCGTGACTCTGGAGAAGAACGACCTCTCCGAGGATGACGTCCTTGCCGCGGTGCTGGAGGCCGGTGCCGAGGAGATCAACGACCTCGGCGACAGCTTCCAGGTGGTCTCGGAGCCCACCGACCTGGTGGCCGTGCGCACCGCGCTGCAGGATGCCGGTATCGACTACGACTCCGCCGAGGCCAGCTTCCAGCCCTCGGTGAGCGTCCAGGTCGATCTGGAGGGCGCCCGCAAGGTGCTCAAGCTGGTCGACGCCCTCGAGGACAGCGATGACGTGCAAGACGTCTACACCAACGTCGACATCCCCGATGATGTCGCCGCGCAGCTCGACGAAGACTAGGGACCGAGGACTAGAACAGCGCGCTGATCGGGGTGTCCCCGGCGATCAGCTCGAAGGTGCGCCCCGCGGTGTCCGGATGGTCGAGCACTGCCAGTAGTACCGCCGCGACATCGGCGCGCGGGATCTCGCCGCGTCCGGTGGATTCGGCGATGTGTACCCGTCCGGTACCGGCATCGTCGGTCAGCCGTCCCGGCCGCACGATGGTGCTGTGCAAGCCGGAGCGTGCCCGCACATCGGCGTCGGCCTCGGCCTTGGCTCGGATGTAGGCGCGGTACACCTCGTCGTAGGCGTCATCGAGGCTGCGATCGTCGGCCGAGATGGCCGAGACCATGACATAGCGCGGCACACCGGCGGCCTCGGCCGCGTCGGCGAGCAGGATCGCGGCATCGCGGTCGACGGTCTGCTTGCGCGCCGCGCCACTGCCCGGGCCTGCGCCCGCGGCGAAGACAACGGCATCGGCCCCGCCCAACACCTCGGCAAGGGCGGCCGTCGATGTGCGCTCCAGGTCGAGCACCTCGGCGCTCGCCCCGACCGCCTCCAGATCCGGCACGTGCGCGGGATTGCGCACCAGGCCCACGGCGGTGTCGCCGCGCTCGGCCAACAGCCTTTCCAGGATGAGGGCTATCTGACCATGTCCACCGGCGATGACGACGCGCATGTGTCCAGCCTGCCATGGCGTGTCCCTGCCGGGCGGTGTCGGTCCGGGCGGCTAATCTATCGAACAGGTGTTCTGATGTGAAGGGGTTGGCGTGCGGGTAATGGGAGTCGATCCCGGTTTGACGCGCTGTGGGCTGTCCATGATCGAGAGCGGTCGGGGCAGACATGTGACGGCGCTCGATGTCGACGTCGTGCGCACGCCCGCCGACGAGCCGTTGCAGAAGCGGCTGCTGACCATCAGCGACACGGTGGAGCACTGGATGGACACCCACGTCCCCGATGTCATCGCGATCGAGCGGGTGTTCGCCAACCACAATGCCAACACCGCGATGGGCACCGCCCAGGCCGGCGGGGTGATCGCGCTGGCCGCGGCCCGCCGAAATATCGACGTGTACTTCCACACTCCTTCGGAGGTGAAGGCCGCGGTGACCGGAAACGGGCGCGCAGACAAGGCCCAGATCACCACCATGGTGACCAAGATCCTTGCGCTGCAACAGAAGCCGACCCCGGCCGATGCCGCCGACGCGTTGGCGCTCGCCATCTGCCACTGCTGGCGCGCGCCGATGATCGCCAGGATGGCCGAGGCCGAGGCCAAGGCGGCCGAACAGAAGAAGCGCTATCAGGCGCGGCTCAAGGCGGTGCGGGCATGATCGCCTCGGTGCGCGGTGAGGTCCTCGACATCGCCCTCGACCACGTCGTCATCGAGGCCGCCGGCGTGGGTTACAAGGTGATGGCCACACCGTCGACACTGTCCACGCTGCGGCGCGGGGCAGACGCCCGGCTGATCACCGCGATGATCGTGCGCGAGGACTCGATGACGCTCTACGGTTTCGCCGACGGCGAGGCCCGCGACCTGTTCACCACCCTGCTCGGGGTGTCCGGTGTGGGGCCGAAGATCGCGCTGGCCACACTGGCGGTCTATGACGCCCCGACGCTGCGGCAGGCGCTCGCCGACGGTGACGTCGCCGCGCTGACCCGGGTGCCCGGCATCGGCAAGCGCGGCGCCGAACGGATGGTGCTGGAACTGCGCGACAAGATCGGCGCGGTGCCCGGTTCCGGCGGTGTGGCCACGGCCACCGGGCACGCGGTGCGCACCCCGGTGGTGGAAGCGCTTGTCGGCCTTGGATTTGCGGCCAAACAGGCCGAGGATGCCACCGACAAGGTGCTCGCCGACGATCCGACCGCCACCACCTCCGGCGCACTGCGCGCCGCGCTGTCGATGCTGGGTAAGAAGTAGCCATGGGCCGTTTCGAGGACGAGGAACCCGAAGAACGTGATGTCTCGCCGGCGTTGACCGTCGGTGAGGGGGATGTCGACGCCAGCCTGCGGCCGCGGTCGCTCGGCGAGTTCATCGGCCAGCACCGGGTGCGCGAGCAGCTGCAGCTGGTCCTGGAGGGTGCCAAGAATCGCGGCGGCACACCGGATCACATCCTGCTGTCCGGGCCACCCGGCCTTGGCAAGACCTCGTTGGCGATGATCATCGCCGCCGAATTGAGCTCGGCGCTGCGGGTCACCTCGGGCCCGGCGCTGGAGCGTGCGGGCGATCTGGCGGCGATGCTGTCGAATCTGGTCGAGGGCGATGTGCTGTTCATCGACGAGATCCACCGCATCGCCCGGCCCGCCGAGGAGATGCTCTACCTGGCGATGGAGGACTTCCGGGTCGACGTCGTCGTCGGTAAAGGCCCGGGGGCGACGTCGATTCCCCTCGATGTCGCGCCCTTCACCCTGGTCGGCGCGACGACCCGATCCGGAGCGTTGACCGGACCGCTGCGCGACCGGTTCGGGTTCACCGCCCACATGGACTTCTACGAACCCGCCGACCTTGAGCGGGTGCTGCATCGCTCGGCAGGCATCCTCGGTATCGGATTGGAGGCCACCGCCGGTGCCGAGGTCGCCCGCCGTTCCCGCGGCACCCCACGTATCGCGAACAGGTTGTTGCGTCGGGTGCGCGACTACGCCGAGGTCCGCGCCGACGGAGTGATCACCCGCGATATCGCCAAGGCCGCACTGGCGGTGTACGACGTCGACGAACTCGGGCTGGATCGGCTGGACCGGGCGGTGCTCACGGCGCTGACCCGCAGTTTCAACGGCGGCCCGGTCGGGGTGTCGACGCTGGCGGTGGCGGTCGGGGAGGAGGCCACCACCGTCGAGGAGGTATGCGAGCCGTTCCTGGTGCGCGCTGGGATGATCGCCCGCACCCCGCGCGGACGGGTGGCGACCCCGTTGGCGTGGACACATCTCGGGCTGGAACCACCGGTTCGTGGTCTCGGTCAGCAGAGCGGCCTGTTTGAATAGTCGGCATGCTTGTCGCCGCTCTGATCATCGCCGGCATCGCCGCGCTGCTGCACGTCTACATCTTCGTCATGGAATCGGTGACCTGGACCTCGCCGCGCACCCGCGCGACGTTCGGGATGAGCGCCGATGAGGCGGCCGCCACCAAGGAGCTCGCCTTCAACCAGGGCTTCTACAACCTGTTCCTGGCCATCGTGTCCGCGATCGGGATCGCCGCAGTCGCAATGGGGCACAGCGGTATCGGGGCGGCGTTGATCCTCGCCGGGGTCGGCTCGATGCTGGCCGCGGCGCTGGTGCTGCTGATCTCCTCGCCGGACAAGGCGCGCGCCGCCATCAGCCAGGGTCTGTTCCCGCTGATCGCCGTCGTGCTGCTGGTGATACACCTCGTCGGCTAGCGGTTTTCGCGGGCTCCGAGCTGGGTAAACAGCGTTCGGCAGAGGAGGCCACCCATGACCGGTACACACGTTTCCCCCCGCGGCAGCAGATTGCACATCGCGCGCAGCCGCGGCGCACTCAGCGGAGTCCTGTTGATCGCCCTGGGGTTGTGGGGCGCCCTCATCCCGTTCGTGGGGCCGTACTTCGAGTTCGCCTACACACCCGATACGCCGTGGGCGTGGACCATGGGCCGGGGCTGGTTACAGCTACTTCCCGGAGTGGTGGCCGTCATCGGTGGCCTGTTGCTGCTGGTCTCGCGCAACCGCGCCACCGCCATGCTGGGTGGCTGGCTCGGCGTCGCCGCGGGCGTCTGGTTCGTGGTGGGTCGGGTGCTGGCCGCGCCGCTGGGTCTCGGCACGCCGGGCAGCCCCGTCGCGGTGACCGAGGCCAAGAGCGTGGCACTGGAGCTGGCCTACTTCTCCGGTCTCGGCGCGCTGATCGTGTTCCTGGCCGCCGCCGCCATCGGCCGCGTGTCGGTGCGCAGCGTGCGCGATGTCCGGCTGCGTGACGATGAGCGCATGGACGACACGGTCACCAGGGACGACGTCGACCACGACGACCACACCAGGGCCATCCCGCTGCACCAGACGTCGGCGCAGACCCCGACCGCGACCGGTCCCATCGTGGCGACCGAACCGGACCACACGACCGTGCCGACCCGGCGCAGGGGCCTCAAGGACCGCCTGTTCGGGTCGTCGAAGAAGACACCGGTGGCGCACTGAGCGGGCGGCCCAAGACTGGTCAGCGAAGTGCGGCCAGCGCCTCGGCCAGGATCTCGAGGGCCTCGTTCAGCAGGTCGTCGCTGATCGCCAGCGGCGGCAGGAAACGCAACACGTTGCCGTAGGTACCGCAGGACAACACGATGACACCCTTGGCGTGAGCGGCCGCGCACAGCGCCTTGGTCAGATCTGCATCGGGTTCGGTGCCACCGGACTTGACCAGTTCCACGGCGATCATCGCACCGCGGCCACGCACATCGCCGATCCGGTCGTCGTCGGCCTGCATCCGGTGCAGCCGGTCCTTCATGAGCCGTTCGATGGCACCGGCGCGGGCCACCAGGCCGTCGGTCTCGATGGTCTCGATGGTCGCCAACGCCGCGGCGCAGGCGATCGGATTGCCGCCGTAGGTGCCGCCGAGCCCGGACACGTGCGGGGCATCCATGATCTCGGCGCGCCCGGTGACCGCCGAGAGGGGCAGCCCGTCGGCGATGCCCTTCGCGGTGACGATCAGGTCGGGTTCGATGCCCTCGTGCTCACAGGCGAACATCGCCCCGGTCCGCGCGAACCCGGTCTGCACCTCGTCGGCGATGAACACCACATTGTTGTCCCGGCACCAGGCGAGCAGTGCGGGCAGGAATCCCGGTGCGGGGACGATGAATCCGCCCTCGCCCTGGATGGGCTCGATGATGACGGCGGCCAGGTTGTCGGCGCCGATCTGCTTGTCGATGACGGTGATGGCGCGCTTGGCCGCCAGTTCGCCGTCCTCTGCCAACTCCTTGCCGAACTCCGCGTCGCGGAAGGGATACGACAGCGGAGCCCGGTAGATCTCCGGGGCGAACGGGCCGAAACCACTCTTGTAGGGCATCGATTTGGCGGTCAGCGCCATCGTGAGGTTGGTGCGGCCGTGATAGGCGTGGTCGAAGGACACCACGGCCTGCTTGCGGGTGTAGGAGCGGGCGATCTTGATCGCGTTCTCGACCGCCTCGGATCCGGTGTTGAACAGCGCCGAACGCTTGTCCCCGCTGCCGGGGGTGAGCCGGTTGAGGTGTTCGGCCACGGCGACGTAACCCTCGTAGGGCGTCACCATGAAGCAGGTGTGGGTGAACAGATCGACCTGCGCGGTCACCGCGTCGACCACCCGCGGCGCGGCGTTGCCGATGGTGGTGACGGCAATGCCCGAACCGAGGTCGATCAGCCGGTTGCCGTCGATGTCCTCCAGGATGCCGCCGGCGGCACGTGCGGCGTAGACGGGCATCGTCGTGCCGACACCGCGGGCGACCGCGGAATTCTTGCGCTCGATCAGCGCCGAGGACTTCGGGCCGGGGATGGCGGTGGCGAGATGGCGGCTCTGTTCGACGGCAGGCACGGCTGACTCCTGTGGCGTTACGGGTGAAAACAGCAACTCAAGCGCGGTCCATCTTCGAATCGCGTCGGTTCCACGCCATTGTGTCACGGTTTCCGTCGGTCGGGGCCGGGTTGCCCGGGTGACCGGCAAATCGGGGGAGCCGATAGTGGCACACTGGTGTGCCGTACCCGCTGACAACTGCGAAGGACAGCAGCTCCATGGATCTCGTCGTATTCCTGCCCCTCTTCATCATTCTGGGCGCCTTCATGTTCTTCGCGTCGCGCCGCCAGAAGAAGGCCATGCAGGCCACGATCGATCTGCACGAGTCGCTGACCGTCGGTGACCGGGTGCACACCACCTCGGGTCTGAAGGGCACCATCGTCGGAATCACCGACGACTACGTCGACCTGGAGATCGCCCCCGGTGTGGTGACCACCTGGATGAAGCTGGCCATCCGCGATCGCATCGAAGACCTCGACGACGACGATGACGCCGCCGACGATGACGAGACGTTCGAGAGCCAATCGGGCGCCGTCGAACTCACCGACCGCCCGACACCCAAGACTGACAGCAACTGAGCCAGGCTCACCGCGTACCCTCCCGGTAGCGCAGTCCCTGTCAACGCCGTCCTTAATCGTTTCGAGGAGACCCAAGAACCGTGGCATCGTCTTCGGCGCCGGTCCACCCTGCCCGCTATCTGTCGCTCTTCCTGGCACTCCTCGTCGGTGTGTATCTGCTGGTCTTTCTGACCGGCGATAAGAATCCCGAGCCCAAGCTGGGTATCGACCTGCAGGGTGGCACCCGCGTCACACTCACCGCCCGTACCCCCGACGGCTCGCGGCCCACCCGCGACGCCCTGATCCAGGCGCAGGAGATCATCAGCTCGCGCGTCGACGGTCTCGGCGTCTCCGGCTCCGAGGTCGTGATCGACGGTGACAACCTGGTCATCACGGTCCCCGGCAACGACGGAACCGAGGCCCGCAGCCTCGGCCAGACCGCCCGCCTCTACATCCGGCCGGTCATCCACGCGATGCCCGCCCAGCCGGCCAGTGACCAGCCGCCCGCCGAGGGTGCGCCCCCGGGGCTGCCGCCGGGTGGTCAGATCCCCGGCATACCGCCCGGAATGGACCCCGGCGGTATGCCCCCGCTGATCGCACCGGCCGAGCCCGAGGCACCCGTTCGGACACCCGGTCAGCCGGGCGCCCCCGCCGCGCCGCCGGCCGCTCAGCCGCGGCCCTACCCGCTGGAACCGGCACCCTCGCCGTCTCCGTCGCCCACACCGACGCCGTCACCCGCACCGGCTCCCGGTGCGCCGGCGTCGCAGGCGCCCGGCGCGCCGAACGAAGACGCCTCGCTGGCCCAGCGCATCGCCGACGAGAAGCAGTTGCGCCAGAGCACCGACCAGAGCATCCAGTTGTTGGCACTGCAGTTCCAGGCCACCCGGTGCAACGAGGACGACGTGCTGGCCGGTAACGACGACCCGAACCTGCCGCTGGTCACCTGCTCGACCGATCACAAGACCGTCTTCCTGCTGGACAAGTCGATCATGAGCGGCGAGGAGATCCAGACCGCCGGATCCGGCTTGGACCAGCAGCGCGGCGATTACGTCGTCGACGTCGAGTTCAAGAGCGGCGGTTCGAAGATCTGGGCCGATTTCACCGCGGCCAACGTCGGGACCCAGACGGCCTTCACGCTCGACTCGCAGGTCGTCAGCGCCCCCGAGATCCAGGAAGCGATCCCCGGCGGACGCACCCAGATCACCGGGCAGTTCACCGATTCCTCGGCCCGCGAACTGGCCAACGTCCTCAAGTACGGCTCGCTACCCCTGTCGTTCGAATCGTCGGAGGCCGAAACTGTCTCGGCGACACTGGGTTTGACCTCGCTGAAGGCCGGTCTCATTGCCGGTGCCGTCGGCCTGGCGCTGGTGCTGCTGTACTCGCTGCTGTACTACCGGGTGCTCGGCCTGTTGACCGCGCTGTCGCTGATCCTTGCCGGGGCCATGGTCTACGCCCTGTTGGTGCTGCTCGGCAGATGGATCAACTACACCCTTGATCTGGCCGGTATCGCCGGTCTGATCATCGGTATAGGCACGACCGCCGACTCGTTCGTGGTGTTCTTCGAGCGCATCAAGGACGAGATCCGGGAGGGCCGTTCGTTCCGATCGGCCGTACCGCGCGGCTGGGCCCGTGCCCGCAAGACGATTCTTTCCGGCAACGCGGTGACCTTCCTGGCCGCGGCGGTGCTCTACATCCTGGCCGTCGGTCAGGTGAAGGGTTTCGCGTTCACCCTCGGGCTGACCACCATCCTCGACGTGCTGGTGGTGTTCCTGGTGACCTGGCCGCTGGTGTACCTGTCATCGAAGTCCACGACGCTGGCCAAACCGGCGTTCAACGGTCTCGGTGCCGTCCAGCAGATCGCCCGCGAACGGCGTGCCGCGCCCACGACAGGACGGGGTTAGTCAGATGTCGGCCAAGAATTCTTCTCCGGAGACCCTCGGGACCGAGGCGGGCACCGGATCGGCTCAGCAGCACGGCTTCTTCGTGCGCCTCTACACCGGTACCGGCGCCTTCGAGGTCATCGGTAAGCGCAAGCTGTGGTACGCCGTCAGCGGTGTGATCGTCGGGATATCGATCCTGGCCATGCTGATCCGCGGGTTCGCCTTCGGTATCGACTTCGAGGGTGGCACCAAGATCTCCATGCCGGTCGACGGAGCCAAGGGGCAGGCGACCACCGAACAGGTCGAGACCGTGTTCGGTGACGCCATGGGCAGCGCCCCCGAGACCGTCGTCATCGTCGGCAGCGGACCGTCGGCCACCGTGCAGATCCGCACCGAGACGCTGAGCAACGAAGACACCGAGAAGGTGCGTACGGCGCTGTTCGATGCGTTCGCACCCAAGGGCACCGACGGTCAGCCCAGCATCCAGGCCATCAGCGACTCGGCCGTCTCGTCGACCTGGGGTGGCCAGATCACCCAGAAGGCGCTGATCGCGCTGGTGGTGTTCCTGGTCCTGGTGTCGATCTACATCACCGTGCGGTACGAGCGGTATATGGCCATGGCGGCTCTGGCGGCCATGTTCTTCGACCTCATCGTCACCGCGGGCGTGTACGCGCTGGTGGGCTTCGAGGTCACCCCGGCCACGGTGATCGGTCTGCTCACCATCCTCGGCTTCTCGATCTATGACACCGTCATCGTGTTCGACAAGGTCGAGGAGAACACTGAGGGCTTCGAGCACACCACCCGCCGAACGTTCGCCGAACAGGCCAACCTGGCGGTCAACCAGACCTTCATGCGGTCGATCAACACCAGTCTGATCTCGGCACTGCCGATCATCGCGCTGATGGTCATCGCCGTCTGGCTGCTTGGTGTGGGCACCCTGCAGGACCTGGCGCTGGTGCAGCTTGTCGGCGTGCTCGTCGGTACCTATTCGTCGATCTACTTCGCCACGCCGCTGCTGGTGACCCTGCGTGAGCGCACCGATGTGGTGCGTAACCACACCCGCAAGGTCATGCGCCGCCGCGCGGCGGTGGCCGCGAAGTCCGAAGGGGCCACCGAGCTCGACGATGACGATGCGGCCCAGGATCTGACCGCCGACGCCGTCGAGGTCAGCACCCCGGCCGGTCCGGCACCGGACAAGCCCGCGCCCGGTGCCAAACCGCTGCGGCCCAACCGACCGTCGGGCAAACGGCGGCCATAGTGCCGAGCGTGCGAGGCACCCGACTGATAGTGCCGAGCGTGCGAGGCACCCGCCGCGCAGCTACCGCCCTGGCCCTGACGGCGGGGCTGGTCGTGGCGGGCTGTTCGGCAGGCTCCGACGGTGTCATCGACTACGCCGTCGACGGCACGCTGACCAGCTACAACACCAACACCGTCAGCGGTGCCGCCTCCGGCGGCCCGCAGGCGTTCGCCCGCGTGCTCACCGGATTCACCTATCGCGGTCCCGACGGGCAGACGGTCAGCGACCGGGACTACGGCACCGTCGCCGTGGTCGGCCGCGCACCGCTGATCCTGGACTACGAGATCAACTCGGCCGCCGTGTACTCCGACGGCAAGCCGATCACCTGTGACGACATGGTGCTGACCTGGGCCGCGCAGTCCGGGCGATTCCCGTTGTTCAACGCGGCCAGCACCGCGGGGTACCGCGATATCGCGACCGTCGACTGCGTGCCCGGACAGAAGAAAGCCCGGGTGACGTTCAATCCGGACCGTGGAATCGTCGATTACGGTTCGCTGTTCGGCGCGACCGCGCTGCTGCCCGCCCATGTGCTCGGCGATCAGCTCGGACTGGGGGAGGCCGGGGTCACCCGCGCCATCCAGAACCAGGATCTCCCGGCGGTCGACCGCATCGCCGCCGCGTGGAACGCCAGCTGGAATCTCGGTCCCGACACCGACATCAAGCTGTTGCCCTCCTCCGGGCCCTACAAGGTGGAGTCCATCACCGATCAGGGCGCGGTGGTGCTGACGGCCAACGACAAGTGGTGGGGCGCGAAGCCGGTGACCCCGCGGGTGACGGTGTGGCCGCGCGGGGCCGATATCCAGGACCGGATCAACGACGGCACCTTCGACATCGTCGACATCGCGGCCGGATCGTCGGGCATCATCAACCTGCCCGCCGGTTACACCCGCACCGACACCCCGTCGGCGGGAATCGAGCAGCTGATCTTCTCCGCGCAGGGCCTGATGGCCGCACCCCCGAACCGGCGGGCTCTGGCGTTGTGTACCCCGCGGGAGAACATCGCCCGCAACGCGCAGGTGCCGGTTGCCAATGCGCGTCTGAACCCGACCGCCGAGGACGCCCTTTCGGCCGCCGAGAGTGCCGTCGCGGCAGGGCAGTTCGTGGCCCCCGATATCGAGGGCGCCCGGGTGGCGCTGAACAATCAACCGCTGACCGTGCGCATCGGATACCAGAGCCCGAACCCGCGGCTGGCCGCCACGGTGGGTGCTATCGCGCAGGCGTGCGGACCGGCGGGGATCACCGTCACCGATGCGGCGGGCGCCGGCGTCGGCCCGCAGAGCCTGCTCGACAATTCCGTCGACGTCCTCATCGGCAGCACCGGCGGCGCCGTGGGCAGCGGTTCCACCGGCTCGAGCTCGCTGGATGCCTACGACCTGCACACCGGCAACGGCAACAACCTCTCCGGGTACAGCAACGAGCGCATCGACGGCATCATCGACGCGCTGGTGGTGACTGCCGATCCCAAGGAGCAGTCTCGGCTGTTGGGGGAGAGCGGCCCCATCCTCTGGGCGGACGTGCCGACCCTTCCGCTGTACCGTCAGCAGCGCACCCTGCTGACCGCCAAATCGGTGGGTGCCGTCAGCAGCAACCCGACCCGCTGGGGAGCAGGATGGAACATGGACCGATGGACACTGTCGTGAGTTCGGACACTGTCGTGAATCTGGCACTGTCGTGAGTGATACTGCGGCACTGATCAGCCGGCTGACCCGCGAGGTGGACGACTTCCCGAGCCCGGGCGTGCAGTTCAAGGACCTCACCCCGGTGCTCGCCGATCCGCAGGGCCTGGTGGTGCTGACCGATGCGCTGGCCGAGGCCGCCGAGGGAGCCGACCTGATCGCCGGCGTCGACGCCCGCGGCTTCTTGCTCGGCGCGGCGGTGGCGCTGCGCCGCGGTACCGGGGTGCTCGCCGTGCGCAAGGGTGGCAAGTTACCGCCACCGGTGCACACCGTGTCCTACGACCTGGAGTACGGGTCGGCGACCCTGGAGATCCCGGCCGACGGTATCGAACTGGCCGGTCGCAACGTTCTGGTGATCGATGATGTGCTGGCCACCGGCGGCACACTGGCCGCGGCAGCCCAGGTGCTGGAACAGGCCGGGGCCCGGGTGATCGGTGCGGCCGTGGTGCTGGAGCTGGTGGCTCTCAACGGGCGCGCCGCGATCCAACCACTACCGGTCACCAGTCTCATCACGGGCTGAGAGATATCCTCGAAGTCTTGACGATGGCGAGGAGGTGAACGTGGCCGGCGAAGACAACGTTGCGAGCGGCACCGGGCAGGTGGTCCAGACGCCGCCGTCGGCCGAGGCCGCCGCCGCGGACACCGCCAAGATCAGCGCCTCGCGCCGCGTGCGGGCCCGGCTCGCCCGGCGGATGACCGCCCAGCGCAGCCCCGTCAACCCCGTGCTCGAACCGCTGGTGGCGGTGCACCGGCAGTTCCACCCGAAGGCTGATCTGGCCATCCTGCAGCGCGCCTACGATGTCGCCGAACAGCGCCACGCCGACCAGATGCGTCGCTCCGGTGATCCCTACATCACCCATCCGCTGGCCGTGGCGAACATCCTCGCCGAACTGGGCATGGACACCACCACACTGGTGGCCGCACTCCTGCACGACACCGTGGAGGACACCGGGTACTCCCTCGACGAGCTCACCAACGACTTCGGCAGCGAGGTCGGTCACCTCGTCGACGGGGTGACCAAACTCGACAAGGTCGCGCTCGGCACCGCCGCCGAGGGCGAGACCATCCGCAAGATGATCATCGCCATGGCCCGCGACCCCCGCGTGCTGGTGATCAAGGTCGCCGACCGGCTGCACAACATGCGCACCATGCGATTCCTGCCGCCGGAGAAGCAGGCCCGCAAGGCTCGCGAGACGCTGGAAGTCATTGCCCCGCTGGCACATCGGCTGGGTATGGCGACCGTCAAATGGGAGCTGGAAGACCTGTCGTTCGCGATCCTGCACCCCAAGCGGTACGAGGAGATCGTCCGACTGGTCGCCGACCGTGCGCCGTCGCGGGACACCTACCTGGCCAGGGTGCGCGCCGAGATCGGTTCGTCGCTGGCGGCCATGAAGATCAGCGCCACTGTCGAGGGCAGGCCCAAGCACTACTGGTCGATCTATCAGAAGATGATTGTCAAGGGCCGTGACTTCGACGATATCCACGACCTGGTCGGCGTCCGCATCCTGTGTGACGACATGCGCGACTGTTATGCCGCCGTCGGTGTGGTGCACTCGCTGTGGCAGCCGATGGCGGGCCGGTTCAAGGATTACATCGCCCAGCCGCGGTACGGGGTGTACCAGTCGCTGCATACCACCGTCATCGGCCCGGAGGGCAAGCCGCTGGAGGTGCAGATCCGCACCAACGACATGCACGACACCGCCGAGTTCGGCATCGCGGCGCACTGGCGATACAAGGAAGCCAAGGGGCGCAACGGTGTTCCCGGTGGGCACACCGCCGCCGAGATCGACGAGATGGCGTGGATGCGACAGCTTCTCGATTGGCAACGGGAAGCCGCCGACCCCGGTGAGTTCCTCGAATCGTTGCGTTACGACCTTGCGGTGCAGGAGATCTTCGTCTTCACCCCGAAGGGTGACGTCATCACCCTGCCGACCGGGTCGACACCGGTGGACTTCGCCTACGCCGTGCACACCGAGGTCGGTCACCGCTGCATCGGGGCACGGGTCAACCATCGTCTCGTCGCGCTGGAGCGCAAGCTCGAAAATGGCGACCAGGTCGAGGTTTTCACCTCCAAAGCCGCCAACGCCGGACCGTCGCGGGACTGGCAGACCTTCGTCGTTTCGCCGCGGGCGAAGGCGAAGATCCGTCAGTGGTTCGCCAAGGAGCGCCGCGAGGAGGCGCTCGAAGCGGGCAAGGATGCGATCGTCCGTGAGGTCCGCCGCGGTGGACTCCCGTTGCAGCGGTTGATGAGTGCGGACTCCATGACTAACCTGGCCCGCGAACTGCACTACGCCGATGTCTCCGCGCTCTACACCGCGGTCGGCGAGGGCCACACCTCGGCTCGGCACGTCGTGCAGCGCCTGCTTGCCCAGTTCGGCGGCGACGAAGAGGCCGAGGACGAGATCGCCGAGCGGTCGACGCCGGCCACCATGCCGGTGCGGCACCGCACCAGCGATGACGTCGGGGTGTCGGTGCCCGGCGCGGTCGGGGTGTTGACCAAGCTGGCCAAGTGCTGCACCCCGGTCCCCGGCGATGTCATCATGGGCTTCGTCACCCGTGGCGGCGGGGTCAGCGTGCACCGCACCGACTGCACCAATGCCGAATCACTGCAGGAGCAGTCCGAACGCATCATCGAGGTGCAGTGGGCCCCCTCGCCGTCCTCGGTGTTCCTGGTCGCTATCCAGGTCGAGGCGCTGGACCGGCACCGGTTGCTCTCCGATGTCACCCGCGTGCTCGCCGATGAGAAGGTCAACATCCTGTCGGCGTCGGTGACGACCTCCAACGACCGGGTCGCGATCAGCCGGTTCACCTTCGAGATGGGCGATCCCAAACACCTGGGTCATGTGCTCAACGTCGTGCGCAATGTCGAGGGTGTCTACGACGTGTACCGGGTGACTTCCGCGGCGTGAGCCGCAGTCCGGCTTGCGCGGCGTGAGCCGCAGTCCGGCTTGCGCGGCGTGAGCCGTTACTGCACCACGACCGCTTCGATGGTCACCGTGGTCGCGGGCTCGCCGTCGTCACCACCGCCGGCGACCCCGTCCGACGCGATCTCGTCGAGCACCTTGAGCCCGCTGGGGTCGATGGTGCCGAACACCGTGTACGTGGGCGGCAGCTGAGAGTCCTTGTACACCAGGAAGAACTGGCTGCCGTTGGTGCCCGCCCCGGCATTGGCCATGGCCAGCGTGCCGCGCGGGTACAGCATGGGGGCGCGGATGGCGGGGTCGGTCAGCCGGAACTGGTTGGTCGGGTATTCGTTGGGGAACTGATAGCCCGGTCCGCCGTCACCGCTGCCCGTGGGATCGCCGCACTGCAACACCCCGAGCGTGTCGCTGGTGGTCAACCGATGACAGGTGGTGTCGTCGAAGAAACCCTGCGCCGACAGGCTGGCGAAATTGTTCACCGTGCAGGGCGCCTGGCCGTTGTCGAGCTGCAGGCCGATATAGCCGCGGTCGGTGCTGATCTCGGCCTCGATCGTCGCCGGTGTCGTGGGGACCCGGCCCATCAGTGGCGGATCCACCGGCTTGGCCGCCTTTTCCGGGGTCGGCAGGTACTGGCAGTTCGAACCGAGCGTCGCCGGCGCCTTGAACTCCGGCAGCGGTTCGACGACACCGGGGGTGGCCGAGTATCCCGGCGCGGACGGGTTGTAGTGCCGGATGTCCTCGATGACCGCGCGGGTGGCCACGATGGCCACGATCAGCACGAGCACGCCGAAGGCGGTCAGCAGGTAGCCGAGCACCAGTCCGGCGATGGCCATCCCGCGGCCTTCGTCACCGCTGCGTTTGATCTGGTACAGCGAGATGTGCCCGAACACGATGCCTAGCGGAGCGACCAGGATCCCGCAGATCAGCGCGGCCACCGCCAGTGAGTTGGTGGGCCGCCGCTGCGGCGGATACCCGTACTGCTCCGGCGGATAGCCGTACGGCGGTGGCGGGTAGCCGTACGGCGGCGGGACGCTCATCGGGTCGGACGACAGCTCGGTCGGTCGCTCAGTCGACCGCGATGGACTTGACCATCACCTTGGTCGCGGGCTCCCCGTCCTGTCCGCCACCGGCGACGCCGCCCGCGGCGATCTTGTCCAGGGTGGCCAGTCCGGTCTCGTCGATGGTGCCGAACACGGTGTAGCCCGGCGGCAGCTGGGAGTCCTTGTACACCAGGAAGAACTGGCTGCCGTTGGTGCCCGCACCGGCATTGGCCATGGCCAGCGTGCCGCGCGGGTACAGCACGGGCTGCTGCAGCGCCGGGTTGTCGGGCTGGTACTGGTTGGTCGGGTACTCGTTGGCGAACTGATAGCCCGGCCCGCCGGTGCCCTGGCCGGTCGGGTCGCCGCACTGCAGAACCGACAGGCTGTCGCTGGTGGTCAGCCGGTGACACGGGGTGTCGTTGAAGTAGCCCTGCTGGGCCAGGCTGGCGAAGCTGTTGGTGGTGCAGGGCGCCTGCGCGTTGTTCAGCTCCAGACCGATATTGCCCTGATCGGTCGACATGCTGACGCTGACCTCGGCCTCATCCATCGGGATGGCGCCGGTCCGCGGCGGGTTGACCGGTTTGCTGGCCTTCCCGGCCGCCGGGTACTGGCAGTTCTGGCCGAGTCCGGCCGGCGCGACGAACGCGGGCAGCTTGCCGTCGGCGGCGGGCTGCGGGGCGTTGGGGTCGACCGTCGTGGTGGTGGACGCCGAGGCCGTCGTGTCGGAATCCTTGGTGGTGATCACAACCGTGGCCACCACAGCGCCGATGACGACGACCGCACCCACCGCCGAGGCGACGATGGTGAGCAGTCGCTGCCGCTTGGCCTGTGCGGCCCGTCGCTCCAGCTGCCGCTCGAGCTTGCGCTTGGCCGCTGCCCTTCGCTGTTCGTTGGTCGGCACCGCCGCTGTCCTCCTCATTCGCCGAACACGTCGGCAACGAGTGTGCCAGGCGTTTCTGAGTGTCGGCCGTGCGACCCGCGCGAATACCGGTCCGCCGAGTGGACATGGGAAACTGACCGGGTGCTGATCACCGGATTTCCGACGGGGGTGCTGGCGTGCAACTGCTATGTGTTCGCAGCGCACGCGGGCGCCGACGCCGTCATCGTCGACCCCGGACAGTCGGCGTCGGCGCGGCTGCAGCGCATCCTCGACGAGCACCGGCTCACGCCGGCCGCGGTACTGCTGACCCACGGCCACATCGACCACATGTGGTCGGCGCAGAAGGTGGCCGACCGGTACGGCTGCCCGGTGTACATCCATCCCGCCGACCGGGCGATGCTCACCGACCCGGTACAGGGCCTGACCAGCGGCGGGCTGTGGGGGACGCTGGGCCGGCTGACGCTGGGCGCGGTGTTCTCCGAGCCACGCCAGCTCGTCGAACTGCGCACCGACGGTCAGGTGTTGGACCTCGGCGGCATCCGGGTGAGCGTCGACCACACGCCCGGCCACACCCGCGGGTCGGTGTGTTTTCGAACCCAGGGTCAGGTGTTCACCGGTGACACCCTGTTCCAGGGTTCGGTGGGGCGTACCGACCTGCCCGGTGGCAGCGGCAATTCCCTGATCGATTCGATCATGACCAAACTGATGGTGCTCGACGACGACACCGTGATACTCCCGGGCCACGGCCCGAGGTCCACGATCGGCATCGAACGCCGCACCAACCCATTTCTCGAAGGCCTGGTTCTGTGACTGATTTCCGCGCCCCCAAGGGTGTGCCCGACTACTTCCCGCCCGATTCGGCGGCGTTCGTCGCCGTGCGTGACGGCCTGCTCGGGGCGGCCCGGCGGGCCGGCTACGGCGATATCGAGTTGCCGATCTTCGAAGAGACCGCGCTGTTCGCGCGCGGCGTCGGCGAGTCCACCGATGTGGTGAGCAAGGAGATGTACACCTTCGCCGATCGCGGTGACCGGTCGGTGACGCTGCGGCCGGAGGGCACCGCCGGGGTCATGCGGGCCGTCATCGAGCACGGTCTGGACCGCGGGGCGCTGCCGGTGAAACTCTGCTACTCGGGGCCGTTCTTCCGGTACGAGCGTCCGCAGGCCGGCCGCTACCGCCAGCTGCAGCAGGTCGGTGTGGAGGCCATCGGTATCGACGATCCGGCGCTGGACGCCGAGGTGATCGCCGTCGCCGACGCCGGATTCCGCGCACTGGGTCTCGACGGTTTCCGGCTGGAGATCACCTCCCTCGGTGATGACACCTGCCGCCCGCAGTACCGGGAGTTGCTGCAGGACTTCCTGTTTGCGCTCGACCTCGACGAGGAGACCCGCCAGCGCGCCCGGCTGAACCCGCTGCGGGTGCTCGACGACAAGCGACCGCATGTGCGGGAGATGACCGCCGACGCCCCGGTTATGCTCGATCACCTCTCCGATGCGGCCAAGGTGCATTTCGAGACCGTGCTGGCTCACCTGGACGCACTCGGTGTGCCCTACGTGGTCAATCCGCGGATGGTGCGCGGCCTGGACTACTACACCAAGACCACGTTCGAGTTCGTGCACGACGGGCTGGGCGCGCAGTCCGGTATCGGCGGCGGCGGCCGCTATGACGGCCTGATGAGTCAGCTCGGCGGGCAGGATCTTTCCGGCATCGGGTTCGGCCTGGGTGTGGACCGCACGCTGTTGGCATTGCGCGCCGAAGGCAGGACGGTCGGCGCGACGAACAGGGTGGATGTGTTCGGTGTGCCCCTGGGCGAAGCGGCCAAGCTGGAGCTCGCGAAGCTGGCGGCGGCGCTGCGCGCCAACGGTATCCGGGTGGATCTGGCCTACGGGGATCGCAGCCTGAAGGCGTCGATGAAGGGCGCCGACCGCTCCGGTGCACGCCTGGCGCTGGTGGCGGGCGACCGTGACATCGAGGCGGGCACGGTCGGGGTGAAGGACCTGTCCAACGGTGAGCAGACCGATATCCCCGTCGACGCCGTCGTGGCCGAGGTGCTCTCCCGGCTGGGCTGACTTCCCGGCGAGCGTGCGTGTCTGCACCAAGACACGCCGTGGTCAACGACGAGTCGGCGCACGCTCACCGGCCGAACCCGCACCAGCCCGCCGTGCTCGGCGATGATGCCCATCATGGGCACACTCTAAGGTCGGGGGATGCGAGTTCTGGTGCAACGGGTGAAGTCGGCGCGGGTGACCGTCGACGGTGCGACGGTGGGGGAGATCAAGCCCTCCGGTCAGGGCCTGCTCGCACTGGTGGGCATCACCCACACCGATGATGTGGCGTTGGCTGCGAAAATGGCCGAAAAGCTTTGGCGGCTACGCATTCTCGATGACGAGGCGGCAGCGGCCGATGTCGATGCGCCGATCCTGGTGGTCAGCCAGTTCACCCTGTACGCCAACACCGTCAAGGGCAGGCGGCCGTCCTGGAACGCGGCCGCCCCGCGTCCGGTGGCCGAACCGCTGATCGACGCCTTCACCGCCGCGCTGCGCGAGCTGGGCGCGCAGGTCGGCACGGGGGTGTTCGGCGCCGATATGCAGGTCGAGCTGGTCAACGACGGCCCGGTGACGGTGCTGCTGGAGCTCGATGCGTGATCGGTCGGCGAACGTCAGATGGCCATCGCCGCGCGCACCTCGGCCTCCGAGGACGACCCACCAACGCCGTTTGAGGTGACCCGGCCCGACTCCAGGATGTAATAGCGCTGTGCGGATTCCAGCGCGAAGCCGATGTGCTGTTCGACCAGCAGCACCCCGAGATCGCCCCGCTGGGTCAGCGCGGTGATGGCCTGCTCGATCTCGTGCACCACCGAGGGCTGGATGCCTTCGGTGGGCTCGTCGAGGATGAGGCATTTCGGTGTGGTGATGAGGGCGCGGGCGATCGCCAGCTGCTGGCGTTGACCACCGGAGAGCAACCCGGCCCGCCGACCCAACAATTCCTTCAATGCCGGGAACAGGTCCAACTGTTCGTCGATGAGCGCCTTGCCGTTCTTACGGCCGTCGGCGACCACCTGCAGATTCTCGGCGGTGGTCAGCTGGCCGAAGGATTGCTGGCCTTGGGGCACATAGGCGATACCGCGCGCGACGCGGGCGCTCGGACGCAGTTTGGTGATGTCCTCACCCCCGAACCGCACCGTGCCGGCACTGCATTTGAGCAACCCGACCGCGGCCCGCAACAGGGTCGTCTTGCCCGCGCCGTTGTGCCCCATCACGGCGGCCACGCCATCGGAGGGCACCTCCAGGGACACCCCGTGGATGACCTCCGAGCGGCCGTAACCGGAGCGGACGTCGACGAGTTCGAGCATCAGGATTCCTCTTTCAGTTCGTCGGGCACGCCCTCGGTGCCCGCCGCCGCGGTGCCCAGATAGACCTCCTGCACCTTGGGGTTGGCCTGAACCTCGGCGACCGAACCCTCGGCGATCACCTGACCGCGGGCCAGCACGGTCACCGAGGTGGCGAACGCCCGCATGAAGTCCATATCGTGCTCGACCACGACGACGGTGCGCTCACCGCCGATGCGCCGCAGCAGGTTTCCGGTCTCCTCGCGTTCCTCGTGGCTCATCCCGGCCACGGGCTCGTCGAGCAACAGCACCTCGGCGTTCTGCACCAGCAGCATGCCGATCTCCAACCACTGCTTCTGGCCGTGTGCGAGCACCCCGGCCGGCTTGTCCGCCAACGCGGTCAATCCCGTTGTTTCCAGGGCCTCTTCGATGGCGGGTAGGACACCCGCACGACGGCGCAGCAGCGTCCATGCCGAGCGGCCCGCTCCCGCGGCGATATCCAGGTTCTGCAGCACGGTCAGCTGCTCGAAGACCGTCGCGGTCTGGAAGGTGCGGCCCACGCCATTACGGGCGATCTGGTGGACCTTCTTGCCCAGCAGTTCCACCCCGGACTTGCTGACCGACCCGGTGGCCGGCACCAGACCGGTGATCGCATCGATCACGGTGGTCTTGCCCGCACCGTTGGGGCCGATCAGGAACCTCAGGTCACCCTGGAACAGGGTCAGGTCGACATCGCTGACGGCCTTGAAGCCGTCGAAATCGACTGTCAGTCCGCGTACTTCGAGGTACTGGGTACCCATGCCGACGTTACCGCCTGCGGTGGGCTCCGGATGGTTGTCGGTCACGGTGACGCTCATGTGCTGGCTCCGGCCTTCTCGGATTCCGGTTCGGGATCAGGGTCGGGCACCGACACCGGGTCCGGCGCGTCGCCGTCACCGGGGGTGCCCTTGTTCTTGCGGCGCAGGAACACCGCCAGTCCGGCCAGACCCGCCGGGAAGAACCCGACGACCAGGATGAACAGCAGGCCCTGCCCGTAGATCCACCCCGAGGGGTACTGCTCGGAGAACAGGGTCTGTGCCCACGCCACACCGATGGCGCCGAGCACCGGTCCCAACAGTGTCGTCCGCCCGCCGATGGCCACCCCGATCAGGAAGGCGATCGAGGGCAGGATGCCCACCTGCGACGGGCTGATGAAGCCCACGATGGGCGCGAACAGCGCTCCGGCGATGCTGGCGAACAACGCGGCGGTCGTGTAAGCGACGACCTTGATGTTCGCCGGATCGTAGCCCAGGAACCGGACCCGCTCCTCGCCGTCGCGCACCGCCACCAGCAGTTCGCCGTAGCGGCTCTGCATCAACTGCCGTACCACGGCGACGACCACCAGCAGGGTGCCCGCAGCGATGAAGTACAGCATCTGCTTGTTGGCCGGATCGGCAAGGCGGAACCCGAAGAATGTGCGGAACCCGTTGAGCCCGTTGGATCCACCGAGGCTCATCTGGCCGACGAGCAGGATGGCCAACGCAGCCGCCAGCGCCTGGGACAGGATCGCGAAATAGGCGCCCTTGACGCGGCGCTTGAACACGCCCAGACCGAGCACAGCCGCGATGGCGGTCGGGATCAGCACGATCGACACCAGCGTCACCAGGGGAGAGGCGAACGGAGCCCAGAAGCCGGGCAGCTCACGGACGCCCTGGATCTGCATGAAGTCCGGCACGCTGTTGCCCGCGAACTCGGCGTCGGCGATCTTGAGGTGCATCCCCATGATGTAGCCGCCGATACCGAAGAACACCCCCTGCCCGAGCACCAGCATGCCGCCGCGGCCCCAGGCCAGCCCGATACCGACCGCCACGATGGCGTAGCACAGGAACTGGCCGAGCAGGCCGAGCCGGAAGGTCGACAGCGCCGCGGGAGCCACGCCGAACAGCAGTACCGCCGCCACACCGAACCCGGCCCATGTCTGCCAGCGTCCAAGGATTGTTCTCACACCAAACTCCTTGTCCGGACGGTGAACAGGCCCTGCGGGCGGGCCTGCAGGAAGATCACGATGATGACGAACAGGATCACCTTGGCCAGCGATGCCGTGGTGTTGTACTCGATCACCGAGTTCAGGAAGCCGATGCCGAACGCGGCGATCACCGTGCCCTTGATCTGGCCCAGACCACCGACCACTACCACC
Organism: Mycolicibacterium neoaurum VKM Ac-1815D; assembly: GCF_000317305.3. Next base: position 2,628,091 of record NC_023036.2, read on the forward strand.
AGGAAGGCGTCGATCAGATAGGCCTGACCGATCGTCGGGCTGGTGGAGCCGATCAGCGTCAGCGCCACACCTGCGACGCCGGCCAGACCCGACCCGATGAAGAAGGTCGTGATGTCGGTCTTGCGCGACGAGATGCCGCTGGTCTCTGCGAGATCGCGGTTCTGCACCACCGCCCTGATCCGCCGGCCCATCGGGCTGGCCTTGAGCGCGACGGCCAGCGCGGTGACGCAGGCGACGGCCAACACCAGGATGAAGATGCGGGTCTTGGGCACGACGGCACCGAAGATCTCGAACCCGCCAGACAACCAGGACGGGGCGATGACGTTGACCGCCGGCGCACCGAAGATGTCACGGGCCAACTGCTGCAGGACGAGTCCCACGCCGAAGGTGACCAGCAGGGTGTCCAACGGTCGGTGGTACATCCGCTGGATCAGGGTGACCTCCAGCAGTACACCGAACAATCCGCCGATCACGAAGCCCACGATCAGCGAGATGATCAGCGAGACACCGGCATTGGAGATGATCTGCTGGACGACGAAGGTGGTGTAGCAGCCGGCCATGATGAATTCGCCATGCGCCATGTTGATGACACCCATCTGACCGAACGTGAGGGACAGGCCGAGTGCAGCCAGCAACAGGATCGAGCCGAGGCTCAATCCCGTTGCCAGCTGTCCGATGAGGACATCCATGCTGTTCTTACCCGGACAGGCCGGCGGCCCACGGGTAGGACTTCAGGTACGGGTCCGGTTCGATGGGTGCGGGCGACTCCCACACGGTGTAGATCAGACCGTCGGGCTTGATCTCGCCGATGCGGGCGGTCTTGGTGATGTGGTTGTTCTCACCGTCGATGGTGACCTTGCCCTCGGGGGCGTCGAAGCTCACGCCACCGGCGTTGTCCTGAATTGCCTTGACGTCGAACGACCCTGCCTTCTCGACGGTGTTCTTCCACAGGTGCACCGAGACGTAGGCGGCCTCCATCGGATCGGAGGTGGGCTTGTTCGCGCCGTAGGCCTTCTTGTACGCAGCGACGAACGCGTCGTTCACCGGGGTGTCGATGGTCTGGTAGTAGTTCCACGCCGTCAGCTGGTCGGTGACGTTCTGTACGCCGATACCGCCGACCTCTTCCTCGGCGATGGACACCGAGACCACCGGCATCGCCTGCGGGGTCAGCCCGACGTTCTTGTACTCACGGAAGAAGGCGACGTTGGAATCGCCGTTGAGGGTGTTGAACACCGCGTCGGCATCCGCGGTGCGGACCTTGTTGATGATCGTCGAGAAGTCCGTCGAGCCCAGCGGCGTGTAATCCTCGCCCTTGATCTCGATCCCGTTGGCCGCGGCGTAGGCCTTGATGATGCGGTTGGCGGTCTGCGGGAAGACGTAGTCGCTGCCGACCAGGTACAGCGACTTGGTGCCCTTTTCCTTCAGATAGTCCAGCGCCGGGACGATCTGCTGGTTGGTGGTCGCTCCGGTGTAGAAGATGTTGGGGGAGGACTCCAGGCCCTCGTACTGGACCGGGTAGTAGAGCAGGGAGTTGTTGTCTTCGAACACCGGCAGCATGGCCTTGCGGCTCGAGGACGTCCAGCCACCGAAGACGGCCGCCACGCAGTCGCTGTTGATCAGCTTCTGCGCCTTCTCGGCGAATACGGTCGGCTCCGAGGCGCCGTCCTCGCCCACCAGTTGGATCTGCTTTCCGAGAACACCGCCGCCGGCATTGATCTCGTCGACGGCCAGTTTGATGGAATCACGCACGGTGACCTCGGAGATCGCCATGGTTCCCGACAGCGAGTTCAGCGAGCCGACCTTGATGGTGTCACCGGAGGTGTCCACACAGGATGCGGCGGCGCTGCCGCCCTCGTCGGTGGCCTTGCTGCCGCAGGCAGAGAGCAGCATCGAGGCGGTGACCACGACGCTTCCCGCTAACAGAAATGATCTCTTCGACGTCGGTCGGAGGTGTGCCATCAACGGCCTTTCGTTCGAGTTCGGCTGTATGAGCGGAACTTTCGGACCCGTGTGGGTGTCGAATCGGCACGTTATGGGCGCGAGGTTTCTGTGAAATTTCTGTTTGTGACGAACAAATTAACCTCTTGCTCACGCCCTGTTTTCTCGCTCTTCGCGGCGTCTGGGCGACCGGTGTAACGATCCGGTAGCGTCCGGCGATGTGTTGGTCATGCGAAAAGCTACGAGCAAGATCGGGGCAAACGTCGGTGCAGCAGCGGGCGCGGCCGCCCTGCTGGCGGGTGCCGCACTGGCCTTCGGGCCTGCGGCCGCCCATGCCGAGCCGGAGGGCCAGCTGGTGCGGTACACCCTGACCTCGGGCGCGCCCTATCAGTTCCAGGTGTTCTATCTGACGGCTCAGCCGCCCAACATGGGTGCCTACAACGCCGACGCCTACGCATACGCCAAGCGCGAGACGATCACCGTCGGGCCGGGGGCCCCGTGGGTCTTCGAGACCACGCTCGCCGACCCGCAGTGGGCGATCCTGCAGGTCAGCAGCACCACCAAGGGCAGCGTCGGCGCGCCGAACGCGCACTGCGACATCGTGGCGGGTGACCAGGTCATCGCGGCTGCGGACAACCCCTACAGCCCCATCTGCCAGGGCAGTCAGTGGTAGTTCGCTGACCGCTTGACAAATCCTATCGAACAATTGTTCGATAGGATCATGCGATGGGACGGGCAGGGGGTGCGGGTCGACGACGGCGCGTTGCCGGGTCTGGCTCGTCTCGGTTTCGTGCGCAGCGTGCGGACCCCGGAGTTCGACGGGATCACCTTCCACGAGATCCTGTGCAAATCGGCGCTCAACAAGGTGCCCGATGCGGCCATGCTGCCTTTTCGGTACACCGTCAACGGCTACCGCGGGTGTGCGCACGCGTGCCGCTACTGCTTCGCCAGGACCACCCACGAGTATCTCGACTTCGACCCCGGTGCGGATTTCGACACCGAGATCGTCGTCAAGACCAATGTGGCCGAGGTGCTCGCCCGGGAACTCCGGCGCAGATCGTGGACCCGGGAGGCGGTGGCGCTCGGCACCAACACCGATCCGTACCAGCGTGCGGAGGGTCGCTATCGGTTGATGCCGGGCATCCTGGCCGCGCTCGCCGAATCCGGCACGCCGTTCTCGATCCTGACCAAGGGCACCCTGCTGCGCCGCGATCTGCCGCTCATCGCCGAGGCGGCCCATGACGGGGCCGGCGCGCGGGTATCGATCTCGTTGGCGATCGGTGATCCGGACCTGCAGCGGTCGATCGAACCCGGAACGCCGTCGCCGCAAGCCCGGTTGGCGTTGATCTCCGCGGTCCGCGATGCCGGGTTGGACTGCCATGTCATGGTGGCCCCTGTGCTGCCGCGGCTGACCGATTCCGTCGAGCATCTCGACGCCCTGCTGCGCCGGATCGCCGATGCAGGCGCGACCGGCGCCACGGTGTTCGGCCTGCACCTGCGCGGCGCGACGCGCGGCTGGTTCATGTCGTGGTTGCAGTGCACCCACCCTCAGCACGTTCCCGAATACCAGCGGCTCTACCGGCGTGGTGCGTACCTGCCTGCCGAGTACCGCAACGAACTCCGTATCAGGGCCGCTCCGCTGCTGGCCAGGTATGGACTGACCAGGCGATCGGCTGGTGTCGCGATGTCGGCACCGGCGACGCCAGCCGGCGCCGGTGCCGTTTCCTCCGAAGTCGCGGCACCGGCGCACCCCACCCTGTTCTGAGAAGAAATGTCGGTGTGCGCCGGTAGAATCGCACACATGTGGCGCTCCTAGTGTTTTAGTGGGCGTCTTTGTGCTGTTGAGGGTTGATTTGCAGTGCAGTGCAAGAGGTTCAGCGGGTCGTTCGTGAAATGAAGGACGCGCACGCGGCGTGCCTCTAGGTTTCGGGGTTACCACACCAACCTCAACCAGAGGATCGATCCGCGTGCGCGTCAGTACTGCATTTAACCGTCTTCTTCAGATTCCTGGTGCATCCGTGGTCGAGGTGTCGATCGGCGACCGCGACGTCGAAGTCACCCTGCGCCCCACAGCCCGACTGCTGAGGTGCCCCTGCAGCAAACGCGTCCGGTCAGTCTATGACCGCCGCCGGCGGCGATGGCGACACCTCGATCTGGGCACCAAACGACTGTGGCTGACCTACGACATCCGCCGACTGCACTGCCCGGATTGCGGTGTGACCACCGAAGAGGTGCCCTGGGCCCGCCCGGGAGCCAGGTTCAGCCGAGACTTCGAAGACACGGTGCTGTGGCTGGCCCAGCGCACCGACCGCACGACAGTGTCCACACTGATGCGCTGCGCCTGGGAATCGGTCACCTCGATCATCAAACGCGGAGTCGCTGAGCTGCTCGACCAACGTCGACTAAGGGCCTGTATCAGATCGGTGTCGACGAGATCTGTTACCGCCACCCGCACCGCTATCTCACCATCATCGGCGATCACACGTCTGGCACCGTCATCGATGTCCAACCCGGAAAGAGTCGCGAATCACTCGCTAAATTCTATACAAGCCAACCAGATTCGACCCTCGCCGGAATCCAAGCGGTCACCATGGACGTCAGCAGCGTCTACACCGCAGCCACCCAAGAGCACCTGCCCCAGGCAACGATCTGCTACGACGGATTCCACATTCTGCAATGGGTCAACCGTGCACTGGACCGTGTCTTCTCCGAGGCTGCCGCTGGGCCAGACCGAGTCCACATGTCCTCAACGCAATGGCGGACCACCCGCTGGGCGCTGCGCACCGGAGAGGACAAACTCCCCGACGACAAACGCGCCCTGGTCAACGAGATCGCCAAACAGAACCGGCACGTCGGGCGGGCATGGGCACTCAAAGAACAAGCTCGCGACCTCTACCGCTACGACCACGAACCCGGCGCTGCACGCCAACTCCTCAGAGCCTGGATCACCGCCGCCAAACGCTCCCGCATCCCGGCCTTCGCCGCACTGGGCAAACGGTTCGAGGTCTACACCGAACCCATCCTCGCTGCGATTGAACTCAAACTGTCCAACGCACTCGCCGAAGGCATCAACGCCAAGATCCGACTCATCAACGCACGCGGCTACGGACATCACTCAGCCGAAACACTGACCTCGATGATCTACCTGTGCCTCGGCGGGCTCCACATCAAGCTCCCCACGAAAACCTGAGGAGTAGCACACAATGTTCGAGCTGTCGGAACTGTGCAAGATGAGCGATGAGGCGCTCATCGACGCAGTCGCGGCCGCCACCCGCGAGGAGGCCGCCGCCGCAGCTCGTCGGCTGGCCTTCATCGCCGAGGTCACATCGCGCTGGTGCGATGACGAGGACGAGTTCTCTGCTTTGGCGTTGATCGACGGCTGGGCGCAGGCCAAGGCCCAGATCAGCGCGGCCTGCAACCTCGGGCCGCACGCCGCCAACACCCAGATGCGTATCGGTGTGGCGCTGCGTGAACGGCTCCCGCAAACCGCGGCCGTCTTCGGCGCCGGGGCGGTCTCGGCGAAAGTGATCGCCGCGATCACCTGGCGCACCCACCTGGTGACCGACCCCGAGGCGCTGGCCTCGATCGATGCCAAGATCGCGGAGAACGCCCACGGCTACGGAGTGCTCTCGGAGGCAGCGCTGATCCACGCCGTCGACCACTGGGTGCATGAGTCCGATCCGCTGGCGGTGATCCGGTCCAATGCCGCGGCAAGGGATCGTTATCTCGAGTTCGGTGGCAAGGATGATCCAGACGGTGTGGTGTCGTTCTGGGGGCGCATGCGCGCCACCGACGCCAAGATCACCGATGCCCGCGCCGACGAGTTCGCAGACGGTGTCTGCGACAACGATCCCCGCACCAAACGGGAGCGCCGCGCCGATGCCGTCGCCGCCGCCATGGCCGGCGCCTCCCGGCTGACGTGCATGTGCGGGGACCCTGCGTGCGCCGGGTCGGGGAAAGATCCGCGGTCGGGTGCAGTCACCATCTACGTGCTCACCGGCCAGAACCCCGACGCGGGAGAGGGTGCCGAGCCCGCGACGGTGCCCGGGCCGGATGGCGGGCCTGAGCCGGGATCGGTCGGACCCGATCGCGGACCGGGCGACGGATCCGATGAGGACTGGTCAGCTGAGAAGCCGGCCGCGGCTGCGCAACGCTCGCCCACTGACGCACCTGCCGCGCAGTACACCCCGCCCGGCGCCGGGGCCGGCATCACCATCGACGGCGATGTCATCCCGGCGCACCTGCTCACCGACCTTATCAACACGGGCGCCACCGTCCGAACCATCAGCAGTCCAGCAGATCTCGGTGCCGAAAACCGATACCGGCCCTCGGACCAACTCGGCGCCTTCGTCCGGATGACTTCGATGACGTGCGCCTTTCCCGGCTGTGGGCGCCCCGCCCACAAGGCCGACCTCGACCACGTCACCCCCTGGCCCGCCGGTGCCACCCATCCGGGCAACCTGCGGCCCTACTGTCGCGAACATCACCTCATCAAGACGCTGAAAATCGGCTGGATCCCCACCGCCCATACTGACGGCTCGACAACCTGGACGGCGCCCACCGGCCATGCCTACACCACCCGACCACTGGGTCCAGTTCTGTTCCCGCACAACGCGTGTGATACCGATATCCCGAGGCCCAGGCGCATCAACCTCATCGGCCACGCGGGCCGCCAGCCCACCCTGCCCACCCGGCGACGGACCCGAAAGAAGGACCGCGAACACCGGATCAACGCCGAGCGCGTCCGCAACGCACTCGGCATCGCCCTCGACATCGCCCTCGACGGCGACCCGCCGCCCTTTTAACGCAGTCCCTGCAGCACAGCGCGAGCGACCGGGCTCGGCTCGTCGGCTTCCAGGTCGAGCTCGCCGGTGGGCTCCAGCGGCGGTTGAGCCATGAACCGCGGCACGCTGCCGCGGTGGGCGGTGCCGGTATGTACGAGGAACGGATGGCACAGGTACACATCGCCGATGCGACCGGTGGCCTTTACGACGGAACAGTCCGCGGTCGCCGGGACGACGTGCTCGCAGACGGACATCCAGGGAGCACCGTCAGCGCCATGGCGGGCCAGCACCGGCGGCACCGCGAGGTGGGAGCCGACCCGGATCTTCGTCGGTGCGTCATCTGGGCCGACATCGGAGAACAGGAACAGCATCAACAAGGCGCGACCGCGGGAGCGCAGGCTCAGCCGCATGCCGTCCTCGGCGTAGAAGGATGCTTCGACATGCCAGCCCGCGTCGCGGGCCGGTTCGGTGCTGGGAAAGCGCAGCGGGAAGGTGCCCAGGCCCAGTCGGGGCCGCCATCGTCCGGGCCCGACCAAGGCGTTGTAGGCGGCGTGTAAGGCGTCGGTGTTGGCGGCGGCGGTGAACTCCGGCGTGGCCATGCCGGCCACCCGCACCAGTGATTCGGTCCAGGTGCTCGGGTCCGCTGGGTTCAATCCGATGGTCTGCCACAGCTGCTGCTGGCAGCGCACGCCGAGATCGCGATCGAAAGCCGACTCGATCTTGACGAAACCGTCGGCGATGAACCGGTCGACATCAAGCATGAGGCCATCGTGACCGGACCGGCGCAGGAGGTACAAATTGTTTTTGGCGATCGGGTGGTCGCCGTAGCCTTGAGCCGTGACCCGACCCGCCCGGCGGCCCGACCGACGTACCCTCGCGACCACGGCGACGATCCTGGAGGCCGCCCAACGGCTGTTCGCCGAGCGCGGTTTCCATGCGGTCACCATGGATGCCATCGCCGAGGAAGCCGCGGTGGCGGTCGGTTCGATCTATCACCACTTCGGCAATAAGGACAGCCTGTATCTGGCGTTGGTGGAGCGCGCCCTGGAGATCAACGAACAGGTGATGGCGCAGGCGTACACCGACGATCGCACGCCGGTGGAACAGTTGATCGCCGCGAGCGACGCCTACTGCCGGTTCAATCTGGAGAACCCCGGCCACTTCCGCATGGTCGCCCTGCGGACGGTCGACATGCCGCCGGGGGAGCTGGCCGGCGAAGTCGAACAGCGCATCGCCGACAAGGTGGAAGCGCTCGTCGGCGATGTCGCCGATGCCCTGCGTCGTGCCGATGCCGCCGGTCAGCTCAGCTGTCCCGATCCCGCGCGGACCTCGGTGTTCCTCTGGTCGGCGTGGAATGGGGTGCTGGGCTCGCGCTGGCGACCGGACCGGCTCGCCCTCGACGATGCCGAACTGGAGCGTGTGCTCGCGGTTGGCAGGGACATCGTGATCCGCGGTCTTCGTACCGAATAGTTTTCTTGTAGTAGCGTTCAATTTTGTAGTACCGTTCAAAACATGGTGCTGGCAGCGGCGGTGCAATTGGACGCGAAGCTCGGTGATGTGGCGGCCAATCTCGTTGCCTGCCAACGGCTTGCCGATGAAGCGGGTGACGCCGGGGCGAAGATCATCGCGCTGCCCGAGTTCTTCACCACCGGAATCGGCTTCCTTCGTGAACTGGTCGACGCGGCGCTGCCGGTGGACGGCCTCGCGACTCAACTGCTCTGCGACGTGGCGCGCAGGCATGGCGCGATGGTCGGTGGTTCGTTCCTGTGTCGGGACACCGACGGTCATATCCGCAATGCGTATCTGCTCGCCGACCTCACCGGCATCGTCGGGCGACATGACAAGGACCTGCCCACCATGTGGGAGAACGCCATCTACACCGGCGGTGACGACGATGGCGTGCTCACCTGCGGCAAGCTTTCCGTCGGTGCCGCCGTCTGCTGGGAGCTGATGCGCACCCGGACGGTCCGACGGATGCGCGGCAGGGTGGATCTCGCCATGACGGGTTCGGGATGGTGGTCGATCCCGCCCTGGCCGCCGCAGCACCTGTTCGACCGCCTCGAGAAGGCCAATGCCGCGACCGCGCGGCGGGCGGCAACCGATTTCGCGCGCTATATCGGCGCCCCCGTGGTGCATGCCGCACACGTCGGCGAACTCGAGTGCCCGATGCCGTGGCTGCCGGTACGGTACCGCGGGCACTTCGAGGGCAATGCGTTGATCACCGACGCCACCGGAACCGTGGTCGCTCAGCGGTCCCGCGCCGACGGCGAAGGTGTTGTGCTGGCCGATATCACGCTCGGTCGGGTCGATCCGGTCGACGTTGCGCCGCAACGGTTCTGGCTGCACCGGCGGGGTGTCCTGCCGGCTGCGGTGTGGCACTACCAGCGTCTGCACGGGCGCCGTTGGTATGAGAGGAATGCGGTGAATCGATGAGCGTACTTGTGCAGATCGGACTGTTCGAGCTGGCCTTCGGGGCGCTGCTCGGCTGGGCCGTCGCGGGTAACCTGCTGGCGCCCGAGATGATGAAGAGGGTGGGTATCGTCAGCCCGCGGCGCATCATGCAAGCGCATCTGGACTACATCATGATGGGTGTCATCCTGATCGCGGTCGGGCTGGCAGTGCCGCAGTTGGCGGCATGGATCGCCACCCTCGTGGTGCTGGGGACCCTACTGAACCCGACGCTGTTCCTGCCGATGGCTTTCAACGAGAAGGTCACGAGCACAACGGTGTTCAAGGCCGTCAGCCTGGTGTCCTTCGTGGCGACGAGCGTCGGTCTCGTCGGCGCCGCGGTCAGTGCGCTCTGAGGTGGCTGCTCAGACGGGCCTGCTCACGCGCCCGGCTCGTGGGCTCCGGTCGAGACGTCCCACGCGTGATGGACGATATCGTGCAGGTGGTACACGGCAATGGTGGCGACAGTGAATTCGCTTCCGTTGCTTCGTAACCCGCGCCGATCCCAGCCCTCCTCGGGCACCGAGTCATACCGCTGGGCCACGGCGTCGGCCGCTGCACGCAGCTCGCCGGCGACCGTCGTCGGATCCTGGCCGCCGTAGTCGTCGGCGATCGCCGTGGCGTCCTGGTCCCAGTTCGGGAACTGCGGATCGGTCTGGCCCAGCATCAACTGCACGCGGTGATCGAAGATGCGGTGCACATCGCGGATATGGCAACCGTATTCGAGATTCGACCAGACACCCGGCGCTGGGCGGCTCCGCACCCCGGGCCGGGCGAGCCGGAGCTCCCAATCCGCCGCATCGCGGCGGATGTGTCCGGCGACGGCGGTCGGATGCACCGTCACCGGATCGAATCCGCAGTCCGGACAGGGCCGTTGCAGCACCCAGGTCCAGTCCTTGGTGTCGGGTTGGATATCGCTCAACGCAGGGCGCCCGGGGCGAAGGTGTCGCACTTGTCGGGCGCACCGGTCTGGTAACCGGTGGTGAACCATTTCTGACGCTGTTCGGAGGAGCCGTGCGTCCAGGACTCCGGGCTCACCCTGCCGGTGGCCGCCTCCTGGATCCGGTCATCGCCGACGGCCGAAGCCGCCGACAACGCGTCGGCAATATCCTTGTCGCTCAACGGTTGTAGGAAGGTCACATCGGTGCCCTCCTGTTTGGTCGTCGCCGCGTAGTGCGCCCACACCCCGGCGTAGCAGTCGGCCTGCAGTTCGGTGCGCACCCCGCCGCCGGTCGGGCCGGTCGGATCCTGCTGGGCGCGCCCCAACACCCCCAGCAGGTTCTGCACGTGGTGGCCGAACTCGTGGGCCACCACGTACTCCTGCGCGAACGGCCCACCGCTGGAACCGAACTGGTCGCGCAGTACATCGAAGAAATCGGTGTCGAAATACGCGGTCTCGTCGGCGGGGCAGTAGAACGGACCGACCTCGCTGGTCGCGCCACCGCAGCCGGTGTTCACCGACCCGGTGAACAACCGAACCTGCGGGCGGCGGTACTCGGGAAGCAACTGGGTCCAGACCGCATCCACGGAGTTGCCGGTCGCCACCACCCGACACTGCACCTTCTCGTTGGCATCGGCGCCGGTCCGGCACTGGGTGAGATCGAAGCCGGGGGCGGAGACCCCCTGGGTGTCCATCCCGGCCCCCTGGTCCTGGGGCAGCACACTGCTGGGATCCACGCCCAGGAACAGCGCCACCACCACGAGCAACAGCCCACCCACGCCGCCACCGACGGCGATCCGTCGGCCACCTCCGCCGCCGCTGCTGGAGGAGGTGCTCGTGTCGATCTGCATGCCCTCGTTGAAGGTCATCGTCCCCACCCATCTGACGTGTCGGCGCCGTCTCCTGTTCAGATCGGGCTCAGCTTTGCACACTACGATTCACCCGTGCCCTCTGTCGCCGAACTGTCGACGATCGTGCCGACCGTCCAAGGCCTGCTGCGCGGTACCACCGAGGGTGGTGTCGGAGTGTGGCGCGGAGTCGCCTACGCCGAGCAACCGGTGGGCGACCGGCGGTTCCTCGGTCCCCAGCCGCTGCGCCCCTGGGACGGTGTGCGTGACGCCATCAACCACGGTCCGTTGCCGCCGCAGGGCCGTTCCTTCGTCGGTGGCGGCCGCGACGACCCGAAGATCCGCGACGAGGCCTGCCTGACGGTCACCGTCTGGTCACCCGACGTGTCGGCGTCGCTACCGGTCATGGTGTGGATCCCGGGCGGCGCGTTCGTCTACGGCGCGGGCCAATTGCAGCTGTACAACGGCTCGAGGCTGGCCGCCAACGGCAACGTGGTCGTCGTCAACGTCACCTATCGGCTGGGCGTCTTCGGCGGTTTCGAACTCGGTGACCTCGGACCGGGATTCGACGACAACCTGTGTCTGCGTGACCAGATCGCCGCGCTGCAGTGGATCCGGGAGAACATCGGGTCCTTCGGTGGGGACCCGACCCAGGTGACGGTGTTCGGTGAATCGGCCGGTGCCACCTCGGTGCTGGCGCTGCTGGCCAGCCCGGCCGCCGCGGGATTGTTCGACAGGGCCATCGCGCAGAGCCCGGCGTTGCCGCTGATCGCCGACCGCGAGGCGCGGGCCCGGCAATCGCACGCCTTCCTCGCCGAACTCGGCGTCGAGGCAGACGAGGTCAAGGCGTTGCCGCAGCGCCGGCTGCGCCGCGCCGCGGGCACACTGCAGCTGGCCAGCGTCGCGCACACCCCGACGCTGGCCTATGGGCTGACCCACGGGGTCGACCTGTTACCGCACCACCCGATCGAGGCGGCCCGCCGCGGCGCGGTCGCCCCCGTCCCGCTGATCATCGGCACCAACAGCCACGAGGCCTCGATGTTCGCCTGGGGTAAGCCGCCGATGCTGCCCACGACGGCGGCCGGGGTCGACGGGTTCTTCGCCCGCTGGGCGCCGGACGCCCGCGATCGGGTGCTGGCCGCCTATCCGGACTTCCCGCGTCGCCGGGCGCTGGTCGATTTCGGTTCCGATGCGATGTTCGGCGCGCCCACCTGGGCCTTCGTCGACGCCTACAGCGCCGATGCGCCGACGCATATGTACCGGTTCGACCACACCACCTGGACGCTCAAGGCGTTGGGGCTCGGCGCCACCCACGGCAGTGAGATCGTGCACATCCAGCACAGCTACAGCTCGTATCTGGGCCGCAAGTTGCATCCGTTGGGGCGGCGGGTGCAGCCCTCGGTGGGCAGGCGCATGCAGCGCACGTGGCTCGATTTCGCCACCGACGGGCTCAGCGAGTGGCCACGCTTCGACACCCGGACGCGGCAGACCCGGGTGATCCGATCCACCCGCGATGTCACCGTCAGCGATCCCGACGCGCTGCGCCGGGAGGCCTGGGAGGGCGTCTTCTAGTACCGGGCGTCGGTGTAGCGCCGCAGGTTGTGCAGGAAGCGCTGGAACATCCTTGCCATCACCGGCCGGCCGGCGGCCATCCCGAGCCGAGCGGCGGTTCCGTTGGGCTTCATCGCCATCACCCAGGTCAGATGGCAACCCTGGTCGGTCGGCACGATCCAATAGTCCTCGGCGAACGCGGCGATGCTTCTGGTCGAGGCCTGGTTGAAGCGAAACGCCATGTGGCTGTGCGGCTCCCAGGCCAGGAACTCCTCGTCGCCGACGATTCCGCCGCGCATGGTGACGGTGCGGGTGGTGCCGATGGCATAGGGCTGGGGGCTGGTCCATTCGACCTTGGTGATGACCGAGGCCCACTGCGGCCAGGATCCGGCGTCGGAGAGCACCTCGAACAACTGCTCCGGGGAGATGGCCAGATCCACGGTACTGACGAACCGGAACGGCGCATCGGAGATGAAGTCCAGGTCGACACGCTCGCACGGATACATCGCCACCAGCCGACCTTAACCGGGACGGCGTCGACCCGGTGCGGGAGGCGTCTCTAGACTGAGCAGTCGTCATCCACACCCAGACATCAGGAGTTTTTCGTGCTGCGCAGTCACCCCGCCGGTTCGTTGCGGTCCACCGATGCCGGTCAGACCGTGACCTTGGCGGGCTGGGTTGCCCGGCGGCGTGACCACGGCGGCGTCATCTTCATCGACCTGCGCGACGCGTCGGGGGTATCCCAGGTGGTGTTCCGGGACGCCACGGTGCTCGAACAGGCCCACCGGTTGCGTGCCGAGTACTGCGTCTCGGTCACCGGCGTGGTGGAGGTGCGCCCCGAGGGCAACGCCAACGCCGAGATCCCGACCGGGGATATCGAGGTGAACGCCACCGAGTTGACGGTGCTGGGGGAGAGCGCGCCGCTGCCGTTCCAGCTGGACGAGACCGCCGGCGAAGAGGCCCGGCTCAAGTACCGCTACCTCGATCTGCGCCGCGAGGGCCCCGGTAACGCAATCCGGCTGCGCTCCAAGGTCAATGCCGCCGCCCGTGGGGTGCTTGCCGAGCACGACTTCGTCGAGATCGAGACGCCCACGCTGACCCGCTCCACCCCGGAGGGGGCGCGCGATTTCCTGGTGCCGGCGCGGCTGCAACCCGGCAGCTTTTATGCCCTGCCGCAGAGTCCGCAGCTGTTCAAACAGCTGCTGATGGTCGCGGGCATGGAGCGCTACTACCAGATCGCGCGGTGCTATCGCGACGAGGATTTCCGCGCCGACCGCCAGCCGGAGTTCACCCAGCTGGACATGGAGCTCAGCTTCGTCGAGGCCGATGATGTCATCGCGATCTCCGAGCAAGTGCTGCGCGCGGTGTGGTCGACGATCGGCTACGACCTGCCGACGCCGCTACCGCGGATCACCTACGCCGAGGCCATGCGCCGGTTCGGTTCCGACAAGCCCGATCTGCGCTTCGGTGTCGAGCTGGTCGAGTGCACCGACTACTTCGCCGACACCAGCTTCCGGGTGTTCCAGGCTCCCTATGTCGGCGCCGTGGTGATGGACGGCGGCGCCTCGCAGCCGCGGCGCACCCTGGACGGCTGGCAGGAGTTCGCCAAGCAGCGCGGGCACAAGGGTCTGGCCTATGTGCTGATCGGCGAGGACGGCACGCTCACCGGCCCGGTCGCCAAGAACCTCTCCGATGCCGAACGCGACGGGCTGGCGGCCCATGTCGGCGCCAAGCCCGGTGACTGCGTGTTCTTCGCCGCGGGCACCGCGAAGGGCGCCCGCGCGCTGCTGGGTGCGACACGCATCGAGATCGCCAAGCGCCTCGATCTGATCGACCCCACGGCGTGGGCGTTCACCTGGGTGGTCGACTGGCCGCTGTTCGAGCCCGCCGACGACGCCACCGCCTCCGGTGACGTGGCTGTCGGTTCCGGCGCGTGGACGGCCGTCCACCACGCGTTCACCTCCCCGCAGCCGGGTTCGGTGGACACCTTCGATTCCGATCCCGGTTCCGCGCTGGCCAACGCCTACGACATCGTCTGCAACGGCAACGAGATCGGCGGCGGGTCCATCCGTATCCACCGTCGCGATGTGCAGGAGCGGGTGTTCGCGATGATGGGTATCGCCAAGGATGAAGCCGAGGCAAAATTCGGATTCCTGCTGGACGCATTCACCTTCGGGGCCCCGCCGCACGGCGGTATCGCCTTCGGCTGGGACCGCATCGTCGCCCTGCTGGCCGGCACCGACTCGATCCGCGACGTGATCGCGTTCCCCAAGTCCGGTGGCGGTGTGGACCCGCTGACCGACGCGCCGGCGCCGATCACCGAGCTGCAGCGCCGGGAAGCGGGAATAGACGCCAAGCCGGAGAAGCTGGACTCGAAATGACAGACGACATCGACAAGGACCGGATGGTGTCCGACGCCGCGGCGTTGAGCGATTTCAACCGCCAGATCGTCGAGGAGTTCCGCGCCAACGCGGGCAAGGTGGGCGGCCCGTTCGAGGGCAGCACGCTGGTGCTGCTGCACACCGTCGGCGCCAAGTCCGGCCAACCGCGCCTCTCGCCGTTGGCCTATCTGGAGATCGACGGAAAGGCGTTGGTCGTCGGTTCGTACGCCGGCGCGCCGAAGGACCCCGCGTGGGTGCACAACCTGCGGGCCAACCCAAGCGCGCGTATCGAGATCGGCACCGACGCCTACGATGTCACCGCGCGTGAACTACCCGCCGACGAGCGGGACGCGACGTATCCGAAGATCGTCGAGAAAGCACCGGTGTTCGCCGAGTACCAGGCCAAGACGTCGCGGGCGATCCCGCTGTTCGAACTCGTCAGGGCCTAGTACCAGGCCTGCCGTCACAGCCGCTCGAAGATGGTGGCGTTGGCCATCCCACCGCCCTCACACATCGTCTGCAGTCCGTAGCGTGCGCCGCGCTGGCGGAGGGCATGGACCAGGGTCGTCGTGATGCGGGCACCGCTGGCGCCGAGCGGGTGTCCGATCGCGATGGCACCGCCGTGGACGTTCACCTTGGACAGAAGGTCGACGCCGGTGCCTGATCCGACGTCCGAAGCCCAACTCAGCACGACCGGCGCAAAGGCCTCGTTGACCTCGAACAGGTCGATGTCCGACAGCCGCAGTCCCGCTTTGCGCAGGACCTTCTCGGTGGCCGGGATGACGCCGGTCAGCATGTAGATCGGATCGGAGCCGACAACGGTGGTGGTGTGCACCCGGGCCAGCGGGGTCAGACCCAGCCGACGCGCGGTCGCTCCGCTGGTGATCATCACCGCGGCGCTGCCGTCGGACAACGGTGAGGAGTTGCCCGGGGTGATGTTCCAGCCGATCTGGCCGAAGCGCGCCGCGTAGGCCTCGGAGAAGAATGCCGGCCGCAGACCGGCGAGGGTCTGCACGGTGGTGCCAGGGCGGATGATCTCGTCGGTGTTCAGGCCGGCGATCGGCGCCAGCTCGTCGTCGAACAGCCCGTCCTTGGTGGCGCGGGCGGCCTTCTCGTGGCTGGCGGCGGAGAACTCGTCGAGTTGGGTGCGTGACAGTTGCCATCTCGCGGCGATCAACTCGGCGCTGATGCCTTGGGGGACAAGCCCTTCGGAGTAGCGTTCGGCCATGCCGCGGCCGAACGGATCGCTGCCGGGTAGCACCGAGGAACCCATCGGTACCCGCGACATGGACTCCACGCCGGCGGCGATCACGATGTCGTAGGCGCCGGCCAGTACGCCCTGGGCGGCGAAGCTGATGGCCTGCTGACTGCTGCCACACTGGCGGTCGACCGTGGTGCCGGGCACCGTCTCCGGGAAGCCCGCACCGAGCAGGGCGTTGCGCGCGATGTTGACGGCCTGGTCGCCGACCTGGGTGACGGCACCGGCGATGACATCGTCGACCAGCGCCGGGTCGACACCGGTGCGGGTGATGAGCTCGCGAAGACTGTGCGCCAGCAGGTCGGCGGGCAGTACGCCGTGCAGCGCTCCGCCGGGCTTGCCCTTGCCGATGGGGGTGCGCACCGCGCCGACGATGACCGCATCGCGATCCGAGTAGCCACTCATGGTCTCTCCTGACAGGCTGGGTATTGACTTCGTTACCCTGATGGCAACGCGTCCCCGAGGTGAAACCGACCCGTCGATGAGGGTGATCTGCACGACAGCCGCCGGATCGCGGGATCGGGAAAGGCCCCCGAAAAATTATCTCGAACGTTAAAATTTTGCCGTCCACATGTGCAGGGGGGCCCGCACGGAACCGGACACGCGGCACGAAAGGGCCCCGGCGCATATGAGCCTTCCGGCTGACAACACGCTGGCGTATATGGATCAGGGTTCTTACCTGGCGCTTCGGGCGCTGGGGCGAGGGCCGGTCATCCAGTACGTCTGGATCTACGAACGCGGCGTCGACATGGACGGGCTTCGGCGCTTTCAGCGCAATCTCGCCCGCACGTTGCTGGGCCGCCGCCTGGAACGCGCGTCCATTCCGTTGGGCCGCCACCACTGGGTGCCCTGCGGGCCGTCTGCCGATATCGAGATCGCCGCCACCGAACGCCGCCGTGACGAGGTGTGGGATTTCGTCGAAGAGCGCGGCAACGTCCCGGTCGACCCCGAGTACGGCCCGCCGTGGCATCTGGCCGTCCAACCGCTGGCCGAGGGCGGATCGGTGGTCACGCTGGTGGTGTCCCATACCGTCGCCGACGCCGCCGCCCTCATCGAATCGATCACCCATGCCGTCAACGGCACCGGTCGCGACCTCGACTATCCCGCGCCGCGATGTCTGAGTCGCCGGCAGGCGCTGCGGCGGGATCTGTCGGTCACCGCACGGTCGGTCCGAGAGGTGCCCGCCGCCGTGCTCGGCGCGGCGCGGTTGGCCCGCGCGCAATCCGGTGAGCTGTCCGAGTCGGCCAAGGCGGTTCCTGTCGCGTCGACCCGCAGGCACGGTGAGCGGCTGGTCAGTCTGCCGACGGTCTCGGTGCGGGTGGATGCCGACGAATGGGATGCCCGCGCCAAAGCGCTCGGCGGAAGTAGCAATGTGCTGCTGGCCGGGATCGCCGCGCGCGTCGGGGCGGCCATTGGCCGTGTCGATGATTGCGGCCGGGTCATGTTGTCACTACCGGTCAGCGAACGCATCGAGGGTGACACCCGGGGCAACGCGCTCAACACCATCACCGTCATGGCCGACCCGCAACTCGCCCACGGCGACCTGCGCCCGATCCGCGGCGGCATCAAGGCCGCCCTTGTCGAGTTGGCGGCAACCCGCGAACAACTGCTCGCTCCGTTGCCGCTGGCGCCCTACACGCCCAAATTCCTGCTGCGCCGGCTGGAGAAGCTGGTCCTCAAGGTGGGTAAGCCGATCGGATCCTCCAACAGCGGCGCGCTTCCCGACGAGGTGAATCGGCCGGACGGAACGCCTGCGGACATGTTCGTCGCGCATTCGCCGGAGCCGGGCATCACCGCAGCCGATCTGGATCGGATGGGTGGTCGGTTGCTGTTGGCCGCCGGAACCGTCGGCGGCGCGGTGTGTATCTCGGTCACCTCATGGGAGCCGGGCGCGCCCAACACCAAGGAGGCACTGATGCAGGCGGTCAAGGAAGCCTTCTACGATTTCGATCTCGTGGCGACCATGGAGTAGGCCGCGCTGCGCGCCGACGCGCGTTGTGGTGGGATTCGGTGATGGGTATCAAAGTGGCGCTGGAACATCGGACCAGCTACACGTTCGACCGCTTGGTGGACATCCACCCGCACGTCGTCCGTCTCCGTCCGGCACCGCACTCCCGCACCCCCATCGAGGCCTACTCCCTGCAGGTCGAACCGGCCGACCATTTCATCAACTGGCAGCAGGATGCTTTCGGCAACTTCCTGGCCCGCCTGGTGTTCCCCGATCGTGCGCGCAGCCTGACCATCACCGTCGGGCTGATCGCCGACCTGAAGGTCATCAACCCGTTCGACTTCTTCATCGAGGAGTGGGCCGAGCACTTCCCGTTCCGCTACCCCAAAGAGCTGCTGGCCGACCTCGAGCCCTACCTGCGCCCGGTCGACGAGTCCGAAGAGGGTTCCGGCCCCGGCGAACTCGTCCGCAAATGGGTGAAGAACCTCTCCATCGACGAGGGCACCCGCACCATCGACTTCCTGGTCAACCTGAACGCGGCCGTGCGCGCCGACGTCGGCTACAGCGTGCGCATGGAACCCGGTGTGCAGACCCCGGATCACACGCTGCGCACCGGAATCGGCTCGTGCCGCGACTCAGCCTGGCTGCTGGTGTCCGTCCTGCGCCAACTCGGGCTGGCGGCCCGGTTCGTCTCGGGATACCTGGTGCAGCTGGCCTCCGATGTCGAGGCGCTCGACGGCCCGTCGGGACCCGCGGCCGATTTCACCGATCTGCATGCCTGGACCGAGGTGTACATCCCCGGGGCAGGGTGGATCGGATTGGACCCCACCTCGGCGCTGTTTGCCGGGGAGGGCCACATCCCGCTGTCGGCCACCCCGCACCCGGAATCGGCCGCGCCCATCACCGGGGCCATCGGACCGGCCGAGGCAACCCTGGACTTCAGCAATGTGGTGACCCGGATCCACGAGGACCCTCGCGTCACCCTGCCCTACACCGAGCAGTCCTGGGCGGCCATCAATGCCCTTGGCGAACAGGTCGACGCGCGGCTGGCGGCCGGTGATGTCCGGCTCACCGTCGGCGGTGAGCCGACCTTTGTCTCGGTGGACAACCAGACCGACCCGGAGTGGACCACCGCCGCCGACGGGCCGCACAAGCGCGAACGCGCATCGGTGCTCGCCGAACGGTTGCGCCGGGTATGGGCGCCCAACGGGCTGGTGCAGCGCAGTCAGGGTAAGTGGTATCCGGGAGAGCCGTTGCCGCGCTGGCAGATCGGACTGATGTGGCGCGCCGACGGGGAACCCCTGTGGAACGACCCGGACCTGCTGGCCGATCCGTGGGCCGACCCCAAACCCGATCCCGCGCCCGAGGGTGCCGATGCCCAGTTGTTGGCCGCCGTCGCCGACGGATTGACCCTGCCCGCCCGACAGGTGCGGCCCGCATATGAGGACCCGCTGAGCCGACTCGCCGGCGCCGTCCGCCAACCCGCCGGTGACCCGGTCGAGGACGCCGACGACCTGGCCGTCGACGACCCGACCCGCCGCGCCGCGCTGATGGCCAGGCTCGACAAGCCGGTCGTCGAACCGGCCGCCCACGTCCTGCCGCTGCACCGCAGGGCCGACGATTCCGGTTGGGCGAGTGCGGATTGGACACTGCGGCGCGGTCGGATCGTGTTGCTGGAAGGTGATTCGCCCGCCGGTCTGCGGTTGCCGCTGAACTCGATCAGCTGGCGGCCCCCTCAGCCGACCTTCGCCACCGATCCGCTGAGCCCCCGCGGCGGACTGCCCCGCGGGCCGGCCCGCCAGGCCCAGGCGCCGGTCGAGGATGCCGAGACCGCGCCGCCGACGGCGCTGGTCGCCGAGATCCGCAACGGCCTGCTGTATGTGTTCCTGCCGCCCACCGATGCCCTCGAGCATTTCGTCGACCTGGTCGCCCGGGTCGAGGCGGCCGCCGCGGCCATCGAGACCCCGGTGGTGATCGAGGGTTACGGACCGCCCGACGACGGACGGCTGACGTCGATGTCGGTGACCCCCGATCCCGGCGTCATCGAGATCAACGTCGCGCCCACACGCAGTTTCGCCGAGCAGCGGGCGCAGCTGGAGACGCTCTACAACGAGGCGCGGCTGGCGCGGTTGTCCACCGAATCCTTCGATGTCGACGGCAGCCACGGCGGTACCGGCGGCGGTAACCACATCACCCTCGGCGGGGTCACGCCCGCGGATTCGCCGCTGCTACGCAGACCCGATCTGCTGGTCTCTCTGCTGACCTACTGGCAGCGGCACCCGGCGCTGTCCTATCTTTTCGCGGGGCGATTCATCGGTACCACCTCCCAGGCACCGCGTGTCGACGAGGGACGCAGCGAGGCGCTCTACGAACTGGAGATCGCGTTCGCCGAGATCGACCGGCTGACCCAAGAGGGTGCCGCGCAAGCCTGGGTAACCGACCGCGCGCTACGACACCTGCTGACCGATATCACCGGTAACACCCACCGCGCCGAGTTCTGCATCGACAAGCTCTACAGCCCGGACAGCCCGCGTGGGCGGTTGGGGCTGCTGGAGCTGCGCGGGTTCGAGATGCCCCCGCACTATCAGATGGCGATGGTGCAGTCGTTGCTGGTGCGGGCGTTGGTCGCGCGGTTCTGGGACGAGCCGCTGCGCGCGCCGCTGATCCGGCACGGGGCGAACTTGCACGGCAGATACCTGTTGCCGCACTTCCTGATTCACGATATCGCCGATGTCGCCGCCGACCTGCGTGAACACGGTATCGACTTCGACACCAGCTGGTTGGACCCGTTCACCGAGTTCCGTTTCCCGCGCATCGGTACCGCGGTGTTCGACGGGGTGGAGATCGAACTGCGCGGCGCCATCGAACCATGGAATGTCCTCGGTGAGGAGTCCACCGCAGGCGGCACCGCCCGCTACGTCGACTCGTCGGTGGAGCGCGTACAGGTGCGGCTGGTGGGCGCGGACCGCAATCGCTACATCGTCACCGTCAACGGCCATCCGGTGCCGCTGCTGGCCACCGACAAGGCCGATATCCAGGTCGGCGGTGTGCGCTACCGCGCCTGGCAGCCGCCCAGCGCCCTGCACCCGACCATCACCGTCGACGGACCGCTGCGCTTCGAACTCGTCGATGCCGCGTCGGGTGTGTCCCGGGGAGGCTGCACCTATCACATCGCGCACCCGGGCGGCCGTTCCTATGAGCGCCCGCCGGTCAACGCGGTGGAGGCCGAGTCACGCCGTGGCCGCCGGTTCGAAGCGACCGGATTCACACCGGGCCGGGTCGATCTGGCCGCTCTGCGGGAGAAGCAGGCGCGCCAATCGACCGATATGGGCGCGCCAGGGATTCTGGACCTCCGCCGGGTGCGTACCGTGCTGCGGTGATGGTTGTACAAACAGAGATGACGGCACGCGCCGAGGACGTGCTCGCCGGTTACCGGAGCCGCCGCGCCCAACAGGCGTTGTTCGACGTCCGGGGCACCGTCGGCAACGGCTTCGACGAGTTCGTCGACGCCGCAGGTGCGATCCGGCCCGCCTGGCAGGAGCTGGCCGAATGCGTGGCCGAGCGGGGCCGCGACGGGCTGGACCGACTGCGGGTGACCGTGCGCAACCTCGTCGACGACGACGGCATCACCTACGTGCACGTCGACAAGAGCGCCGCGGACACCGCCCCGGACGGTGGCGTGGCCGAGCCGTGGCACCTGGACGCGCTGCCGCTGCTGATCTCCACCGCCGATTGGGATGTCCTGGAAGCCGGCCTGGTGCAACGGTCGCGCCTGCTCGATGCGGTGCTCACCGACCTCTACAGCGCGCGCGTCTCCCTCACCAGCGGGGTGCTGCCCCCGCAACTGCTCTTCGCTCACCCCGCGTACGTGCGTGCCGCCCACGGCATCGAGGTACCTGGCAGGCATCAGCTGTTCCTGCACGGCTGTGATGTCAGTCGCGCCGCCGACGGCAGTTTCCGGGCCAATGCCGACTGGACCCAGGCGCCCTCCGGTGCGGGCTATGCGCTCGCGGGTCGTCGTGTCATCGCCCATGCCGCCCCGGACTTGTATGAGCGCATCGCCCCGCGGCCGGCCTCCCCGTGGGCGCAGGCACTGCGGCTGGCGCTCATCGACGCGGCGCCCGAGGCCGCCGAGGAACCCGTGGTCGTCGTGCTCAGTCCGGGCGCGCATTCCGAGACGGCTTTCGACCAGGCCTATCTGGCGAGTGTTCTCGGCTTCCCGTTGGTGGAGAGTGCCGACCTGGTGGTGCGCGACGGAAAACTGTGGATGCGTTCGCTGGGCACCCTCAAACGCGTCGACGTGGTGCTGCGCCGAGTCGACGCCGACTATGTGGATCCGCTGGACCTGCGTGCCGACTCCCGGCTCGGGGTGGTCGGGCTGGTCGAGGTGCTGCGCCGCGGCGCGGCGACCGTCGTCAACACGCTCGGCAGCGGCATCCTGGAGAGCCCCGGGCTGATGCGCTTCCTGCCCGAGCTGGCCGAACTTCTGACCGGCGAGACCCCGCAGCTGGCGTCACCGCAGATGTACTGGGGCGGCATCGATGTCGAGCGCTCGCATCTGCTGACCCAATTGTCGAGGCTGCTGATCAAACCGGTCACCGGGGGCAAGACCATCGTCGGTCCGGCGTTGTCGGTGTCGGCCCGCGAACAGCTCGCCGCCCGCATCGGCGCGAACCCGTGGCAGTGGGTCGGCCAGGAACTGCCGGAATTCTCTTCGGCACCCACCGATTTCCTGCCCGGTGGGGTGTCCGCGGCCGATGTCGGCATGCGACTGTTCACGGTGGCCCAACGCGGCGGCTACGCCCCGATGATGGGCGGGCTGGGTTTCCTGCCCGCGCCCGGGAACGCCGCATACACCCTGGATACTGTTGCAGCCAAGGATGTCTGGGTCCGCACACCGGACCGCGCCAAGGCGGTCCCGACGCCCTCGGTGGACCTGCCGGTCATGACGCCGAGCCCCACCAGGGCGGTCAGCTCGCCGCGCGTGCTGTCGGACTTCTTCTGGCTGGGCCGCTACGCCGAACGCGCCGAGAACATGGCGCGGCTGCTGACCGTCACCCGCGAGCGCTACCACGAGTACCGATACCGGCAGGATATGGCCGAAAGTCAGTGTGTGCCGGTCCTGTTGGCCGCCATCGGGGTGATCACCGGCACCGACACCGGCTCCGGTGGCGACGATCACGAGGCCATTGCGGTCGCACCGAGCACACTGTGGTCGCTGACCGCCGACCGTCGCCGCCCGGGATCGCTGGCCCAATCGGTCGAACGGCTTGGGCTGGCGGCCCGCGGCGTGCGTGACCAGATGTCCAACGACACCTGGATGGTGCTGGCCGCGGTGGAGCGCGCCGTCGGATCCCGGGCCCGCCAGCCGGAGTCGCAGGCCGCCGGCGATGCCTACCTGCTGACCGCCCACACCCAGACACTGGCGGGCATGCTCGCCCTGTCCGGGATGGCGGCCGAGTCGATGGTCCAGGATGTCGGCTGGACGGTGATGGACATCGGCAAGCGCATCGAGCGCAGTCTGGGGCTGACCGCGTTGCTGCGCGCGACCATGACGGCGGTGCGGGCCCCCGGGGCCGCTCAGACCGTCACCGAGTCGATGCTGGTGGCGTGTGAGTCATCGGTCATCTACCGACGCCGGATGCTGGGCAAGGTCAGCGTCGCCGCGGTGGCGGATCTGGTGCTCTTCGACGCCGAGAACCCGCGCTCGTTGATCTATCAGTTCGACCGGCTGCACGATGGGCTGCGGCGGCTGCCGTCGTCATCGGGTTCGTCACGCCCGGAACGGTTGGCCGACGAGATCACCGCGCGGCTGCGCCGGGTCGATCCGGACGACCTGGAGCTGGTCGCCGCCGACGGCACCCACGCCGAGTTGGCCGATCTGCTCGACGGCCTGCACGCCGACCTGCGTGAGCTGTCCAGCCTGATCACCGCCGCGCATCTCTCGCTGCCGACCGGCATGCAACCGTTGTGGGGTCCCGACGAGCGGAGGCAGCTACCGTGACGCAGGCAGCCACCCGGCGCTACGAGATCACCCACCGCACCACCTACCGGTATTCCGACGTCGTCACCGGTTCGTACGGCCGCGGTTACCTCACGCCCCGCGAGCTGCCGGGCCAGCGGCGGCTGTCCCACGAACTGCTGATCGAGCCGGAGGCCGCGGACAGCTCGATCAGCCGGGACGCCTACGGCAACACCAGCTCCTACTTCCACGTCACCGAACCGCATCGCACCCTCACCGTCACCGGTCACTCGCTGGTGGAGGTGGATCCGCCGGCACCGGACCTCTACGAGGGGCCTGCCGCGCGCGCACCGTGGGAGATATCGCGCCCCGTCGGCCCCGACGGGGCGCTGGCCTGCGAGTTCACTCTGGATCTCGCGCCCCCGGAGATCACCGACGAGGTCCGCGCCTACGCGGCACCCAGTTTCGTTCCGGAACGACCGCTGATCGAGGTCCTGCGTGACCTGAACTCGCGGATCTTCCGCGATTTCACCTACCGGTCGGGCTCGACGACCATCTCGACCGGGGTGGCCGAGGTGTTGGCCGCTCGTGAGGGGGTGTGCCAGGACTTCGCCCGCCTGGCCATCGCATGCCTGCGGGCCAATGGCCTGGCCGCCAGCTACGTGTCCGGATACCTGGCCACCGACCCGCCCCCGGGCAAGGAACGCATGATCGGCGTCGACGCCACCCATGCCTGGGCATCGGTGTGGACGCCGCAGAACCAGTGGCTGGGACTGGACCCCACCAACGACCAACTGGTCGACGAGCGCTATGTGGTGGTCGGCTTCGGCAGGGACTACGCCGACGTGCCGCCGCTGCGCGGGATCATCTACACCGAATCGGAGAGTAGCGTTATCGAAGTCTCAGTCGATGTGGCGCCGAACTGACTCCCTGATGGTTTAGGCGTTCGCCGCAGCGGGCACCAGCTAGCGGCCGTGCGAAACAGGGGAGAGCGTACATGCGGGATTTCAATTGTCCGAAATGTGGACAGCGACTGGCTTTCGAGAACTCGAAATGCCTGTCCTGCGGTTCGTCGTTGGGCTTCTCGCTCGATGATATGGCCCTGCTGGTCATCGCCAGCGGTGACGAGAGCGAGCACGCCGGGGCGGTCGATGAGCACAACTACGCGTTGTGCGCCAACCTCTATGCCGCCGAATGCAACTGGCTGGTGAAGGTCGGCGAGGGCTCCGGGCTGTGCGCATCATGCGCCTTGACAAGAACCAGGCCCGCCGACTCCGACACCGTGGCGATGGCCGCCTTCGCCGCCGCCGAGCGCGCCAAGCGCCGGGTGATCGCCGAGCTGACCGAGCTGAAGCTGCCCGTGGTCGGCCGCGAGGACGATCCGCAGTACGGATTGGCCTTCGACCTGCTCTCCAGCGAGTTCGAGAAGGTGTTCACCGGCCACGCCGACGGGGTGATCACCCTGGATCTGGCCGAGGGCGATGATGTGCACCGTGAGCAGCTGCGGGTGTCCATGGAGGAGCCCTACCGCACTCTGCTGGGTCACTTCCGCCATGAGATCGGCCACTACTACTTCTACCGGCTGGTCAGCCCGGTTCCGGAGTATCTGGAACGGTTCAACGAGTTGTTCGGCGATCCCGACCTGGATTACCAGGCCGCGCTGGACCGGCATTACAGCGAGGGTGCGCCCAAGGGGTGGAAGAGCGATTACGTGTCGTCCTATGCCACCATGCATCCGGCCGAGGACTGGGCCGAGACGTTCGCCCACTACCTGCACATCCGGGACACCCTGGACACCGCCGCGGCGTTCGGATTGGCCCCGGCCGGAGCGACATTCGACCGACGGGTGTTGGGCCCCAGTGGTTTCGACACCATCATCGAGATGTGGCTGCCGCTGTCGTGGGCGCTGAACATGGTGAACCGGTCGATGGGCCGCGATGACCTGTACCCGTTCGTGCTGCCGCCGGCCGTGCTGGAGAAGATGCGGTTCATCCACTCCGTGATCGACGAGATCACCTCGTCGCCGGACAAGCTGGCCGCGGTGGGCGGCGCGGCCTGACCGCCGAGCAGGCTGCAGGCCGTCGCGGTCAGGGCCTCGGTCGCCGGGCGGGGATCGCCGAGCAGGTCGACGAACGCACCCAGCTCCGGTCGATGCGCGGCCAGCGCATGGATCTCGTCCTCTCCTGAGGAGGTGCACCGTCGTCGATCATCAAGCGATGCATCGACGGGCAAACGGGCCGCTCTGAACGCGTGGCTAAGTGTGATGTCAGCTAAGCCCGCCGACAAACGAGATGGGCTCACCCCGGACTGAGTCCGGGGCTTACGCCCGGGGCTCACCGAATTCGGCATCTGCTCGTAACTACGATCCGGCATCTGCTTTTCACTCGGTGGCTCGATCCGTGTGCTTGCCGACCGGTGCGTGTGAGCATGTCGCGAGACGCCGGCGCCCGCGCCTTCCTATTGCGGTTGACGTGTCAATCAGGTAATTATGGTTGATCTACGCACAGCTGTCGGGGAGGTAGCGGTTGTGTGAGTGGTGGGGTCAAGGGGGGCCGCGACCATGAATACGGTGTTGTGTGACGCACGGGTGACGCCCGATGGGTCGGTCGTGGTGATCCAGGATGTCGGAGCCCGCGGACTCGGGAGCGTCTATCTGGACGGCGATACGCCGGTCGAAGATCGGGTCGGGCCCGTGCATGCGCTGTGGGTACGCACGATGAGTGTGCACGAAGTGGAGCTCCTCGGCGCGGGGGTTCGTGTGCGAGTGCTGGTCGGCGCGGACACGGGCGGGCTCGGCACGCTGGTGTTCCGTGGAGCGCTCACGGTGGGAAGTGGAGTGCTGGCGATCGGCGACGCACGCAGCCCGGATCGTCAGCTTCTGTTCGGGGCGCCCGCCACACTGCATGTCAGTGTTCTCGTTGAGAACAGCATGGGCACAGTCCATTTCACTCATCCGCCGGAGGACTATCCGGTATCTGGCCCATCCGATATCGCTGTTCTCATTGCGGACAATCCGGGCTTCAATCACGCGGTGTGCAACACGACGTTTGGGCGTCAGTGGTTTCGGCGATTGCCAGATCTTCTTTGTTCCTGGCGCAATCCTGCTCGACTGAGCGCCATGATCGGTCACGGCATCGCTCCATCAGGGCGCGGTGAATTCCGGGGTGTGTGCCATGGTGGGTGGCGGAAGTGAAATCCGGTCACCCGGCGTTCTGGCTGTCGGTGGACCTGTCAAAGCACCGGCTTTCCTTCATTCGTCGACGGCATCATGGCGCACAACGGCGTACAAGACCCGGTCTGCGCACGCCGAGCGCCGAGTGGTCGCAGACGACACGCCTGACGAACGCTGACTTTGAGCCCGGCACCCAGAATCTCTTCGACGCCGAGGCGGGCGGTGGCCAAGGACCGGAGACCGCGATGTCGTACGACGTGGAACAGCTGCAACCCCGTGGGATCTCGGTCGAGACCGCAACGGCTGGGAACGGGCTGGTGATCCGGGTGGCCGGTGTGGTGGACATGCTGACCGCGCAAATCTTGGTCGAGCGCCTCGACCTGGCGCTGGCCACCGCGCCGTCGACATTGATCGTCGATCTCACCGAAGTTGAATTCTTCGCGGCCGCAGGTATCGCGGCGGTGGTCCATGCGCACCGTATCGCCGGCCATGCCTGCGGTCTCGCAGTGGTGGCCGACAGCTATGTCGTACTTCGACCGATCACGTTGTCTAACGCCGACCAGGAAGTGAACCTCTGCGCGTCGATGCGGGATGCGTTCATGTTGCTTGACATAACAGTCGATTAGCTATGTCGGACGGTCCACAGAGACTATCGGCTCGGCGGAGGTGTCGTCGTTGATCTGGTGGTTGGTTGTCGCGTCGCCGCGGGTACGGATTCTGTTCAACGCAGGGTGGGCGTTGCTGTGGTCGGTTGGATATGGCGCGGCAACACTGGTGCCGCTCGGGGCGCACGGCGTGGGGTGGTGGCTGGCGATAGTCGGGGTCTCGGTGCTTCTCGCCGTTGCCGTCGCGGCGGTGACCGCATGGTCCTCGCGTCGGTTCGGCGCGAGCACCGAGGCGGTGCTCAGTAGGTTGACTGCCGATCAGCGCCGGCAGGTTGCCCGGGTGTGGAGACGCGGACCAGCGCCGGCCGATCCGGTGGTGCTGACCGCCGCGCTATGCCTGTACGACATCGTGGAATCGTCCCGACAAGCAACCCGACGGTCACGGATCGTCGCTGGGTTCCTGATAGGCGCCGGGGTGGTGATGATCCTTGTAGGCGCGGCGCTGAGCAAGTTCCGAACCCTTCCGGCCTCAGGGCCGGTGCTCGTGGCGCTCGCGGTGGTTATTGCTGTGCTCGGCGCGAGTGCTCTCGGGGCGCGTCGGCGGCGGCCGCGGTTGGCGCAGTTGCGTGCGGCGGCGCAGTCTGATCCTGAGGTGGCTGTGGCTGTTGCGCAGGCCGACCCGGCGACGGTGACCAGAGCGCACCGTCTGCGCTGGGCCATCGCCATCTTTGCCGTCGTCGGAGTGTGGACAAGCGCGATTCAAATCGGTGTCTGGATGAGCCCGCACCGCGCAGGTTGCCGAGCAGTCACCGCCGTCGTCGGCGAGGTCTACCACAACCGCTACGTCCTGTTGCGAGCCGACGCGGTCAAACCTGGCGGTCCGGCGCTGTCTCAGTTTCATGAAATCTCAGATTTCCTGCGTCGCAAAGCGGATGGTGACTACGACGCCGATATCGCGATACACCTGGAGCGGATCGCTGTCCTCGCCGCTCAGGCCGTGGGCGTCGTCGAACGGGCCCGTCAGCCCGAGAATGCGACTTCACCGGATGCGCTCGCGGACAATCGGCACGCCTACCTCGTCCTGCTCAATGCTCTCGTGGACGAGGAGGAAGCAGCCCAGGAGCGGTGCCGACGTTGACAATCGAGCAGGGGAGTGTCGCCGGCATCACCGGCGGCTACTCGGATTTCGGTCGGGCCGACCCCGTCGTCGGGGTAGCGGTGGTGGTGTCGGGAATGCCGGCGTTCTTGGCGGTCCGATCGGCGAGGTTCAATAGTCGTCGAATTCTGCCTGCGACAGCATCTTTGGTCATGGGTGGATCGGCTCGGCGGCCTAGTTCACTCAATGCGAGGTCGGGATGGGCCAGGCGTAGTGCTGCGGTGGCTTTGAGATGGGCGGGTGCGGTGTCGCCGAGGATCTGCATCGCTCGCTGTACCCGTGCAGTGGATTCGGCGGCCGCCTCAGCCGCCCGCCTGGTGTTCGACGATTCCAATGTGGGGCTTCGTCCGATTCCGTTCTGAGAGTGCTGATGGTGGTGGCGATTCGCCCATAGGGCACTTGTTTCGGGAGCGCCGATTTGCGCCAGCAGCGTGGTGACGGCGTCGTCGTTGCGCAGGACGACGCAGTCGCGGCCGCGGACTTCACGCCGCTGCGCGGTGATCCCCAGGCGGCGTGCGACGCCGGCCAGTGCTATTGCCGCTTCCGGGCCGGGGCTGTAGAGGGTGAGTCCCCGGCGATGTCCGGTCGACGCAAGGTGGCCGGTGGCGAGAATCGCACCGCGCCAAGCCGCTTCCAGCTCCTCGTGGGCGCCACCGACGATCCACGGAGGTATCCCGCTGACCGGTCGGCCGCGGTGGTCGATCAGTCCGGTCTGCCGGGCGAGGTTCTCGGCGTGAATGACGCGCAGAAGATAGCGATTGGTGTTGCCTGTGCTGGTGTGCGCCCTGTTCAGTGTCGGTGCGGCGCCGCATAGGTGAAAGATGTTGCTACGTAGGCGTTGGGCAGTGGGGAAGTGATCGAGTTCGGCGTCCAGGACAATCGTGTTGCCGATGATGGCCAGCCCGCCGGTGAGCCGGAGCATCACCGCAACTTCGGCCCTGCGGGCCTTGGCAGTTCCTGGCGCAGCGGAGCTGAGCTCGTCCTTGACCAGGGTCACCGGTTGCCTTGGGATCGACACGTCGCGGCGGCCGTGTGCAGCGAGGCCGGGTCGGCCGCAGGCGGAATCACCCTGATGGCCAGGTTGATTCGCGGCGTGAGCAGCAGCCAGCCGCGCGGCGCGAGATTCCACCGTGTCGTCGGGGGCCGGCCCTCGGTTGACCATGGGCTGCGTCATCAGCTGCAATCCTTTCCGCTCGATCCGGTTGGTGGAAACGGCTCGGGTGATGACGGATCCTCCAGCTATACGGGGGCCGCTGCGTGGCTGGAGAGGCCGTGGAGCTGTCTGATCTGGTGTGTCCATCGTGCGGTCGCGAGCAGCTCACCACCCGCGGTCGGCATCACTCTACACGGTGGTTGACATGTCAGTCAGTTATATGTGACTGTGGCGTTGCACACGTGCTGAACTGGTCCGCGGGGGTATCGGGCCGTGTGTGGCAAACGGGGGTTTGTGCGTGTTGGCCGTCAGTCGCGCAGCGACATCGGGTGAAGGCGAGAGCGGTACGAAGCGGCCTGGACGATGAGGTGGCGAAGCGGAAGCCGTTGTCGCGGTGGGCGTGCCCGCAAATGCGCATCGACACGCGCGATGACCGGGGCCGCCGCTGAGCCCAGCGGGCGCGGGTGGTCCAACGGTGCAGAACGTGCTGGCGTCGGCCACAGCGTCGCGGCTTTTGCAGTCTGTTGCGGCGTGAGCGAAGTACCTGTTGCCGAGGGGTGCGTCGGACTTGCCGTACCGTATGAAAGGTGACTGTAAGGGAGCGCTCCGGTTGGAAAGTGCAGGTTATAGTTGGGTTTGCTTCGGCCCTTGTGTTTGCTCTGCTCGTATTGGTCAACTCATTGCCGACCGTCTCGCTGGCCGAGGACGGAACGTACAGAGTCGATGACTGCTTCCGCTGCAACCCTGTCCCCGGCACGTGGCAGACCTACGGCGGGGTCGCGGCGCGCTGTGCATGGATGGTGCGCACAGAGGAAAAGGACGTTGTTGACCACGGCGAGTTCGCGCCGGGTGAGAGGGGACGTGTAGTGCTCCAAAAAGGTGAGTACCTCACGACAGTCGGTTGTCAGCCCTGGGTGTTGGTCGGCTGATCGGTCAGCTCGGCATTATTGCGTGCTGACGTACGGACCCGCCCGTTGCCGGAGTTTCTTTCCTGCGGTGGGTGAACCGTGTGGCCGGCTGTTCGGCGCGGCCGTTCAACTCAGGCGCAAGTATGTCTGTCCGCGCGGGGACAGCCGATAGCCGGTGCCCAGACTGATGGTCAGCCCGAGCCCTTTCAGCTGTCTGACCCTGCGCTTGAACCGCGCTGTGTCGGTACCGACCCGGGCGGCCAGATCCGGTGCCCGGACACCTTCGTTGTCGCCGATCAAATGCAGGTACGTCCGGGTCCAGGGTTCGGTGGCCGTGTCCCAGCGGTCCAGTCGACCGCTGATCTCGGCGATCTCGTCGGCCGTCGGTACGCCCTCGGCTAGCTCAGGACGCTCGTCCGGAGCCAGATAGGAGACCCCGATCAGATAGGTGTGTGCGGCGGTGCGCCCATCCAGTTCTGCCTGCGCGGTGGCGGCGTCGGGGTAGCCGGCCGCACGGGCCTGCGCCGATGTCACCCGGTAACCGGGCGGGCATTCGTCGACCGAGTCGATATGCACGGTCCCGGCCTGGGTGCGTTGGGTGCCGCCGGCCCTGACCCGCGGGCGGTCCCACTTGCGCAGCACCAGGGTGATGGCGCCGGCCGCGATACCGTCGGCCGTGGCACGATCGAGCAACACATCTCGATGCTATGACGGCGGCATGTCGTATCGGCGGGTCCGTAGCGCGGCTTTCTAGGATCGCCCGCGTGACTGATCGATACGGCTCCGACATCCTGTCTCGAAACCCGCACACGCCTAAGCGCGTTCGCTCCGTCGAACACCCGGCCGAGCGTGGTCTGGTGGTCGAGGACCCGTCCAGCGGATTCGTCGGCG
Organism: Mycolicibacterium neoaurum VKM Ac-1815D; assembly: GCF_000317305.3. Next base: position 2,660,034 of record NC_023036.2, read on the forward strand.
CGGTGGTGCGTATCGAGAACAACCGGGTCGACCTGGAGGACCGCAACGGCCGGGTCCGCTCCTTCCCGCTGGGCCCCGGCTTCCTCGTCGAGGGCAAGCCGGTCATTCTCACGGTGCCCAAGCGGGCTCCGGCCGCGCCGGCCCGCACCGCTTCCGGGTCGGTCGCGGTCGCCGGTGCGAAGGCGCGTGTCGCCCTGGACAGCCGGATCTACGTCGAGGGCCGCCACGACGCCGAGCTCGTCGAACAGGTCTGGGGTGCGGATCTGCGCATCGAGGGTGTCGTCGTCGAATACCTGGGCGGTGTGGACGATCTGGCCGGGATCGTCGCCGAGTTCCAACCCGGGCCCAAGCGCAAACTCGGCGTGCTCGTCGACCACCTGGTGGCGGGTTCCAAGGAATCGCGGATCGCCGCCGAGGCGATGCGCGCCAACTCAGGTGACCATGTGCTGGTGGTCGGGCACCCGTACATCGACATCTGGCAGGCGGTCAAACCCGAGCGGCTTGGCCTCAAGCAGTGGCCGGTGATCCCGCGCGGTGTCGACTGGAAACACGGCATCTGCGAGGCGCTGGGCTGGCCGCATGCCACCCAGGCCGATATCGCCGGCGCTTGGCAGCGCATCCGCGGCCGCGTCCGGGACTGGAACGATCTGGAACCGGCGCTGATCGGGCGGGTCGAGGAGCTGATCGACTTCGTGACCGCTTAGCGTTGAGGGGTGGCCGACAGTCTGTTCGACATGCCCGGAGATTCCCCTCCGGGCGAGGCGCCGCCGACCGCCGCCAGTCCGCTCGCCGTCCGGATGCGTCCGGGCACCCTCGATGACGTGGTGGGTCAACAACACCTGCTCAAACCGGGATCCCCGCTGCGCCGCCTGGTGGAGGGTTCCGGTGCGGCCAGCGTCATCCTCTACGGCCCGCCCGGTACCGGCAAGACCACGCTGGCCTCGCTGATCTCCGGTGCCACCGGCCGTCGGTTCGAGGCACTGTCGGCGCTGTCCGCCGGGGTCAAAGAGGTGCGCGCGGTCATCGAGGAGGCCCGTCGCGCCGCGATCCGCGGACAGCAGACGGTGCTGTTCATCGACGAGGTGCACCGGTTCTCCAAGACCCAACAGGACGCCCTGTTGGCGGCGGTCGAGAACAGGGTGGTGTTGCTGGTGGCAGCGACCACCGAGAACCCGTCCTTCTCCGTGGTGGCCCCGCTGCTGTCGCGATCGCTGATCCTGCAGCTGCAACCGCTGGGTGCCGACGATATCCGCACCGTGCTGCAGCGCGCCGCCACCGACGAGCGGGGACTGGCGGGCAAGGTCGCGCTCGACGACGATGCACTGGAACTGTTGGTCACGCTGTCGGCCGGGGACGCCCGCCGCGCGTTGACGGCGCTGGAGGTGGCCAGCGAAACGGGTGAGCGGATCACCGTCGAGGTCATCGAGCAGTCGCTGGACCAGGCCGCGGTGCGCTACGACCGAGACGGTGACCAGCACTACGACGTCGTCAGCGCCTTCATCAAATCGGTGCGTGGCTCCGATGTCGACGCCGCCTTGCACTATCTGGCCCGGATGTTGACCGCGGGGGAGGACCCGCGCTTCATCGCCCGGCGATTGATGATCCTGGCCAGTGAGGACATCGGGATGGCGGATCCGAGTGCGCTGCCCACCGCGGTCGCCGCGGCGCAGACCGTGCAATTGATCGGGATGCCCGAGGCGCAGCTGACCCTCGCGCACGCCACCGTCCACCTGGCCACCGCGCCGAAGTCGAATGCGGTGACCACGGCGCTGGGCGCGGCGATGGGCGATATCCGGGCGGGCAAGGCGGGGCTGGTGCCCGCGCATCTGCGGGACGGGCATTATGCGGGTGCCCAGAAGCTGGGTAACGCGGTGGGCTACAAGTACGCCCATGACGCGCCGGGTGGCGTTGCGTCACAACAATATCCGCCGGACGAACTGGTCGGCGTCGACTACTACCGGCCCACCGGGTACGGCGCCGAGCGCGAGATAGCGACCCGGTTGGAGAAGTTGCGCGCCATCATCCGAAGGAAACGCTGATGAAGACCCACCTGCTCGATGTGGACACCTCTCGTCGCCGGATCGTGGATCTCACCGACGAGGTCGTGCGGTTCTGCGCGGGCAGGGGCGATGGGCTGTGCAACATCTTCGTCCCACACGCCACCGCGGGCATCGCCGTCATCGAAACCGGGGCGGGCTCCGACGACGATCTGATCGACACCCTGGAACGTCTGCTGCCGCGCGACGACCGCTACCGGCACGCCCACGGTTCGCCCGGCCACGGCGCAGACCACGTGCTCCCTGGGCTGGTGTCACCGTCGGTGACGGTACCGGTGGGTGACGGCACGCCATTGCTGGGAACCTGGCAGAGCATCGTGCTCGTGGACCTGAACAGGGACAACCCGCGCCGATCGGTGCGGTTGAGCTTCGTGTCGGGCTGAGAACGGCGAACGGTACTGTGGTGCGGTCGTTGTATTCGCAGGTTGGACCAAAGGACAGCAGCACGTGCAGACACACGAGATCAGGAAACGCTTCCTCGATCACTTCGTGAAAGCGGGACATACCGAGGTGCCCAGCGCCTCGGTGATCCTCGACGATCCGAACCTGCTGTTCGTCAATGCCGGCATGGTGCAGTTCGTGCCCTTCTTCCTCGGCGCGCGCACCCCGCCGTACGAGCGGGCCACCAGCGTGCAGAAGTGCATTCGGACCCCGGATATCGAAGAAGTCGGCATCACCACCCGGCACAACACCTTCTTCCAGATGGCCGGCAACTTCAGCTTCGGCGATTACTTCAAGAAGGGCGCCATCGAGCTGGCCTGGACGCTGTTGACCAACCCCGTCTCCGAGGGTGGTTACGGCTTCGACCCGGAGCGCCTGTGGGCGACGGTCTACCTCGACGACGACGAGGCCATCGAACTGTGGCAGGAGGTCGCCGGGCTGCCGCTCGAGCGCATCCAGCGCCGCGGCATGGCCGACAACTACTGGTCGATGGGCATCCCCGGCCCCTGCGGCCCGTGCTCGGAGATCTACTACGACCGCGGACCCGAGTACGGCGTCGACGGCGGGCCGGAGGCCAACGAGGACCGCTACATCGAGATCTGGAATCTCGTGTTCATGCAGAACGAGCGTGGCGAGGGCACGTCCAAGGACGATTTCGAGATCCTCGGGCCGCTCCCGCGCAAGAACATCGACACCGGCATGGGTGTCGAGCGCATCGCCTGCCTGCTGCAAGGCGTGGACAACGTCTACGAAACCGATCTGGTGCGACCCGTGATCGACAAGGTGGCCGAGTACGCGCCCCGCGGTTACGGCAAGGGCAATCACACCGACGACGTCCGCTATCGCATCATCGGCGACCACAGCCGCACCGCGGCCATCATCATCGGTGACGGCGTCAGTCCCGGCAACGAGGGCCGCGGTTATGTGCTGCGCCGTCTGCTGCGCCGGATCATCCGCGCCGCGAAACTGCTCGGGGTGGAACAGCCCATCATGAGCGAGCTCATGGTCACCGTGCGTGACGAGATGGGACCGTCTTATCCGGAGCTCGTCACCGACTTCGACCGCATTCACCGCATCGCGGTCGCCGAGGAGACGGCGTTCAACCGGACGTTGGCGTCGGGATCGCGATTGTTCGACGATGCCGCCGAGGCGACCCGCAGCGCCGGGAAGTCCACACTCTCGGGCATCGATGCCTTCACGCTGCACGACACCTACGGCTTCCCGATCGAGCTCACCCTCGAGATGGCCGCCGAAGCGGGTCTCAGTGTGGACGAAGAGGGTTTCCGTGGCCTGATGGCCGAGCAGCGGCAGCGGGCCAAGGCCGATGCCGCCGCCCGCAAGCAGGCCCATACCGACCTGTCCGCCTACCGCGACCTCGTCGACGGTGGCCCCACCGAGTTCACCGGATTCGACGAGCTCGCCACGCAGGCAACCATTCTCGGCATCTTCGTCGACGGTGCCCGGGTCCCTGTGGTCAGCCACGGCGGCACGGACGGCACCGTCGAGCTGATCCTGGATCGGACCCCGTTCTACGCCGAATCCGGCGGCCAGATCGCCGACGAGGGCACCATCACCGGCACCGGCTCGTCGGAGACCGCCAAGGCGACCGTCACCGATGTGCAGAAGATCGCGAAAACCTTGTGGGCGCATCGGGTCCGGGTCGAATCCGGCGAGTTCGTCGAGGGCGACACGATCGTTGCCGAGGTGGATCCGACGTGGCGCCACGGTGCCACCCAGGGACACTCCGGCACCCACATGGTGCATGCGGCGCTTCGGGAGGTGTTGGGCCCCAACGCCGTACAGGCGGGTTCGCTGAACCGCCCCGGCTACCTGCGGTTCGACTTCAACTGGCAGGGATCGCTGTCGGAGGCCCAGCGCACCCAGATCGAAGAAGTTGCCAACGAGGCCGTGCAGGCCGACTACGCGGTCAACACGTTCAACACCGGACTCGATCAGGCCAAGGCGATGGGCGCGATGGCGCTGTTCGGGGAGAACTACCCCGACGAAGTCCGCGTGGTGGAGATCGGCGGCCCGTTCTCGCTGGAGCTGTGCGGCGGAACGCACGTGCGCAGCTCGGCGCAGATCGGCCCGGTGACACTGCTCGGGGAGTCCTCGGTGGGCTCGGGTGTGCGGCGCGTCGAGGCCTATGTGGGCCTGGAATCCTTCCGGCACCTGTCCAAGGAACGCGCACTCATGGCCGGGTTGGCCTCGTCGCTGAAGGTGCCCTCGGAGGAGGTTCCGGCCCGAGTGGCCAATCTCGTCGAGCGACTGCGCGCCGCCGAGAAGGAGCTCGACAAGGTGCGCCTTGCCAACGCCCGGGCGGCCGCGGCAAATGCCGCGGCAGGCGCCGAGACGGTCGGTAAGGTCCGTCTGGTGGCGCAGCGGATGGCGGGCGGGGTCTCTGCCGCCGACCTGCGCAGCCTGGTCGGCGACATCAAGGGCAAACTGGGCACCGAGCCCGGTGTGGTCGCCCTGATCGCCGAGGGGGAGGGCGACAGCGTGCCGTTCGTGGTGGCGGTGAACCCGGGCGCGCAGGACCTCGGTCTGAAGGCGGGCGACCTGGTCAAGGTGCTTGGCGGTCCGGTCAACGGCCGTGGGGGTGGGAAGGCCGATCTGGCCCAGGGTTCCGGTAAGGGGGCGGCGGGTATCGACGCGGCGTTGGCCGCGCTACGCGCAGAGATCTCCCGGAGCTAGCCGGTGCCACTGGACGTTGACCGCAGCCCCGACCGGCCCGGCCCCGATGACCCGGGACGCGGCCGGCGGCTCGGGGTCGATGTCGGTACCGTGCGTATCGGCGTGGCCAGCAGTGATCCCGACGGGATCATGGCCACTCCGCTGGAGACGGTCAAACGGGAACGCACCGGACGGCACCTGCGCCGGTTGGTGGCGCTGGTCCAGGAGAACGGTGTCGTCGAGGTGATCGTCGGGTTGCCGCGTACCCTGGCCGACCGCTCCGGCTCGTCGGCCCGGGACGCCGTCGAGATGGCAGACAAGCTGGCCGAGCTGATCGCGCCGGTACCGGTGCGGCTGGCTGACGAACGACTGACCACGGTGAGTGCACAGCGGGCGCTCCGGGACGCCGGAGTGCGCGCCAAGAACCAGCGGGCCATGGTCGATCAGGTTGCGGCAGTGGGGATTCTGCAGACCTGGTTGGACCAGCGCCGGTCCGCATTAAGGGTGGCCGATGAGTGACCAGTGGGATTCGCAATGGAATACCGACCGCCATGAGCCGATCGCCGTGGGACCCCCGCGGCGCCGGATGAATCGTGCCGAGCGCGCGCGGGCGCGGCGGATGGCCCGACGCAGGCGCACCTACACGATTTTTGCGGCGGTGACGCTCGTGGTGGTCGTCGTCGGCGCGGTGTTCGTCGGTTCGCGACTGTGGCACAACATGTTCGGAAGCAGCGGTGACTTCGCCGGCGGCGGTGTCGACGATGTCGTCATCGAGGTGCACAGCGGAGACACCACCACGGCCATCGGCCAGACCCTGCAGCAGCGCAATGTGGTGTCCTCGTCGAAGACGTTCGTCGAAGCGGCCGCGTCCAACCCGGCGATCGCTGCGATCCAGCCCGGGTTCTACAAGGTCCGCACCGAGATCCCGGCCGCCGATGCTGTCGAACGCCTCGCCGATCCGGCGAATCGTGTCGGCCAGCTCGTCATCCCCGAGGGTCGCCAGCTCGACGATGTCGCCGACGTCAAGACCGATGCGGTGACCGAGGGCATCCTGTCCCTCATCTCCCAGGCCTCGTGCGTCGATCTCAACGGCACCCGCGAATGCGTCTCCGCCGAGGACCTCAAAAACGCCGCAGCCAGCGCCGACCCTGCGGCGCTCGCAGTCCCGCCGTGGGCGAACCCCGGTCTGGAGGCCATGGGCGACGATCATCGCCGGCTGGAGGGCCTGATTGCCGCGGGGAGCTGGAACGTCGACCCGTCGGGATCGCCGGAGAGCATTCTGGCCGGACTGATCGGATCGAGCACGGCGATGTACGAGGCCAACGGGCTGCTCGACGCGGCGACCACCGCCAACATCACGCCCTACCAGGTGCTCGTGGTGGCATCGCTGGTGCAGCGCGAATCCAAACCGCAGGATTTCTCCAAGGTCGCCAGGGTGATCTACAACCGGCTCGCCGAGAACCGGAAGCTGGAGTTCGACTCCACGGTCAACTATTCGTTGGACCGCACCGAGGTGGCCACCACCGACGCCGACCGGGCGCGTGTCACGCCGTGGAACACCTATGCCTCGCTGGGACTGCCCAAGACGCCGATCTGCTCACCGGGGGCGCCGGCGGTGGTTGCCGCGGAGAACCCGGCGATCGGGGACTGGCTGTACTTCGTCACCATCGATCTGCAGGGCACCACCAACTTCACCCGCGATTACGACGAGCACCTGGCCAATATCGAGATCGCCAGGCGTAACGGTGTGCTCGACAGTGCCCGATAGGCGGCCCGCCGCCGTGCCCGATAGGCGGCCCGCCGCCGTGCCCGATAGGCGGCCCGCCGCCGTGCCCGATAGACGGCGCGCCGCGGTGCTGGGGTCGCCGATCTCGCATTCGCGCTCACCCGATATCCATCTGGCCGCCTACCGGGCGCTGGGTCTGACGTCGTGGACCTACGACCGCATCGAATGCACGGCCGAACAACTGCCGGGACTGGTCGCCGGCCTCGGCCCCGAATGGGTCGGCCTGTCGGTCACCAAACCCGGCAAGTTCGCCGCACTGGCCACCGCCACCGAGCGCACCGAGCGCGCCGCCCTGGTCGGCTCGGCCAACACGCTGGTGCGCACCGATACCGGGTGGCGTGCCGACAACACCGATATCGACGGCGTCGTCGGCTCATTGGCAGACCATGTCGAGGCCCCGCAACGCGCGGCGGTGCTGGGCTCCGGTGGCACCGCGCCGGCCGCGGTCGCCGCACTGGTGAGTCTCGGTGTGCGCCATATCGCCGTGGTGGCCCGCGATCGGGCCAAGGCTGCCGAACCGGTGGCCATCGGACGCCAACTCGGCGCCGATACCGAGTGGGTCGAACTGGGCCGACCGGTCGCCGAGCTCGACGTCGCGGTGAACACGCTGCCCGCCGAGGTCGCCGCGCGATACGCCGACACGATCGTGACGGTGCCGTTGTTGCTCGACGCCATCTACGACCCCTGGCCCACACCGTTGGCCGACGCCGTGAGCACCGCTGGGGGCCGGGTGGTCAGCGGACTGCAGATGCTGTTGCATCAGGCCGTCGCCCAGGTCGAGCAGTTCACCGGCATGACCGCTCCGCAAGAGGTGATGAGAGCGGCCCTCGAACGGCCCTAGCCTCGACATGTGGGGTGGGTCGCGGTGGGCGTGTGGTTGACCGCGCTGACCGTCTACGACTTGCGGCAACGCCGACTGCCCAATATGTTGACGCTCCCCGGAGCGCTGCTGGTGCTGTGCTGGGCGGCATCCTGCGGCCGCGGAATGCCCGCGCTCGTCGGCGCGCTTGCGCTGTTCGGTAGCTATCTGGCCATCCATCTCGCGGTGCCCGACCACCTGGGCGCCGGGGACGTCAAGCTTGCGCTCGGCGTCGGAGCACTGACGGGCGCCTTCGGAATCGACGTGTGGGCACTGGCTGCCCTGGCCGCGCCGCTGCTCACCGCGACCTGGGCGCTGACCGCTCGGTTGTTCGGCCGTACCGATCCGCTCCCACACGGGCCGGCCATGTGTGTCGCGAGCGCGGTGGCCGTGGTGTTGGCGGTCGGCCGGTGAACCGACAGCTATGGATGACGCGACCCGAGGTCGCCGAGGCGGTCCCGGGCGATGGTTGCTCCGACGATGTTCAGCAGTGCCACGGCGTCGCGCATGCTCGCCATTTCGTCGGCTTCCAGCTCGGCCAAGGTGTACACCGAGTCGATACCGGCGGAAAGCGCTTCCTCGGCCCTGACCGTCGAGCGACCGGCGACGGCCACGACCGGGACTCCGCGGGCGTGAGCGTGCCTGGCCACCCCTACCGGACCTTTGCCACGCAGCGACTGCTCGTCGAGGGAACCTTCCCCGACGATCACCAGCGCCGCCCCGTCGAGCAAATCGGGAAAACCACCCAGTTCGAGCAGCAGGTCGATACCGGGCGTGACGCGGGCTCCGAGCAGCTCAGCCATCGCAAACGCAATCCCGCCCGCCGCGCCCATCCCGGGTGTACCGCGTCGGTCTTGTCCGGTGTGGGCGGTGACGACGTCGGCCCAGTGCTCCAACGCTCGGTCGAAGGAGCGCACGGTATCCGGGCCGGCGCCCTTTTGCCTGCCATAGACGTGTGCGGCGCCGTCCGGACCGGTGAGGGGATTGTCGACATCGCATGCGACCACCAGGTCGGTATCGTAAAGCCGCTGATCGATACCGTTCAGGTCGATGCGGTGGATGTTCGGCAGGTCGGCCCCGCTGGGATACACCGGATCGCCGTGCTCATCGAGGAGTCGGGCGCCGAGGCCGACCAGCAGACCGGCCCCGCCGTCGGTGGTGGCGCTGCCGCCGACACCGAGAACGACGCGGTCCACTCCGTGGGAGAGGGCGTCGCGCACCGCCATACCGACGCCCAGGGTGGTCGAGATTCGCGCCGTGGTCCGGTTCGGCGCGCGTCCCCCGAGCAGAGCCAATCCGCAGGCGGCGGCCGCTTCGATCACTGCGGTCCGTCCGGACCGTGCGTAGACCACCTTGACCGGTCGGCCCAGCGGATCGACCGCGGCACAGGTGATGGGAGAGAAGCCGGCGGTCATCAGCATGTCCACCGTGCCTTCCCCGCCGTCGGCGATGGGGAACTGCACGACCGGCAGCGAGCTAACCGACCGGAGACCCTCGGCCAGTGCCGTGGCAGCGACCGCGGCGGAGACGGAGCCCTTGAACTTGTCCGGCGCCACCACCACATGGCCATCAGAGTTGTTGTGCGCCAACATCTTCACACTGCCGAAGGCTAGGGCTGTCGGTATTGATAAGCAACGTTAAGCGCGGTCGGGGGGAAGGGCGTGGAATTCAGTGTCCTTCCGGGGGAACGGTCGATGCCGCTGACCCATTCGGGGTATCTCGGCTTAACGTTGCTTAACGATCGATCCAGCGTTGTAATGGGCGCCACAGCGTATCGACGAGGCGGCAGGAGGGTCTGTGGACGATATCGACGTATCCGCGACCGCCGCCAAAACAGTTTCGGCGGCGGCGGTGGCCCGCGCGTGCGGCGTATCGAAGGCGACGGTCAGCTATGTGATGAACGGCCAGCCAGGGGTTTCCGCCGACACCCGAAGGCGGGTCATCAAGGTCGCCGGTGAACTCGGTTACCGGCCGGCCACCGGCCCGCGTCCGGATCCGCTTCTGACACGTGTGGTGGGTCTGATCCTGCCCAATCTGAGTAACCCCATGTACACCGGTTGGGCTGAACGCATCATTTCGGTGACCCGTGAACAGGGCTTCGACGTCTTCGTCGCGACCACCGACGACGATCCCGACACACTGGCGCAGGTTGCGGGCACCCTGGCCGCCCGCAACGTCGACGGGGTGATCATCGCCGCGCTTCTGCGCGAGGATCTGCGAGCGCTACGGACTCTGCGTCAGAAGCGAATTCCGTTCGTCTGCTTGTCGCGTAGTGCCGATCAGTTGCACGGTGACTATGTCGGCATCGACTTCGACGCGGCCGCCACCCTGTTGATGGAACATGTGCTGGAGCACGGCTATCGAGAGCTCGCCACGGTCATCGGCCCGCGTACCTCCACCGCCTCGCTGATCCGCGAAGAGGCTTTCGTCCGCGCCGCCGAGGCGGCAGGGGTGGCGGTGCGCGGTGCCCGCAAGGTCAGCACCCGGCTCGACAGCGCCGGCGGCCGGGCCGCGGCGCGCTCCCTGTTGTGTGGCCCCCGTCCGCCGGAGGCGGTGGTGTGTGGCTCTGACGAGATCGCGATCGGGGTCATGGAGCATGCGATGTCCATGGGCCTGCGGATCCCCGAGGATCTGGCCGTCGTCGGCGGTGACGGGCTGCCGCACAGTCGGTCCGCTTTGATCAACCTCACCACCGTCATCCAGCCGATCAACGTGATGGCCGAACGGTCCTTCGAACTGTTGTTGGACCAGATCATCCGTCCGCGTTCCACCTACCACCACGTGATCTGCGAACACCGTCTGCACATCGGCCGGACCTGCGGATGTCCTCCGGTCCGCCGGCGCAGCGCGCCTGACTGACGGTCAGCCGGGACGACCCGCAGCGATAACGCAACGTGCGGCCACTTCGCCGCGCGTGGATTCACCATGCCGTCCCACCGGGGCCGGCACCTCACAAAGGAGATGACGATATGTCTGCACCCCAACGCAATCGGCGAGTATTCGATTTCACCGGCCGACGCGTGGTGGTCACCGCCGGGGCGGCCGGTATCGGGCTGGCGATCGCGACCACGATGAAGGCCCACGGCGCTGACGTCTTCGTCACCGACGTCAACCCCGAGGCCGTGCGGGCCGCCGGAGAAGCCGGTCTCGGTGCCGCCGTCAGCGATGTGCGATGCGAAGACGATGTCAGGCAGCTCATGCGTTCAGTGGAGGCCGAACTCGGTGGTCTGGACGTGCTGATCAACAACGCCGGCGTGGCCGGACCGACGGGGCGGGTCGACTCCCTGGATATCGAGGACTGGAAGGCGACCTTCGATGTTAACGTCCACGGACAGTTCCTTTGCGTCAAATACGCACTGCCGCTTCTCGAACGGGCGGACGACCCATCGATCATCAACATGTCCTCGGCCGCCGGCCGATTGGGTATGGCCGGGCGCAGCCCGTATTCGGCGTCGAAGTGGGCGGTGATCGGCTTCACCAAATCGCTGGCGATCGAGCTCGGTGCGTCCGGGATACGAGCGAACGCCATCTGCCCCGGCGCGGTTGACGGCCCACGTATCGAGCAGGTCATCGACGCGAAGGCCGCAATGCTGGACCTCCCGGTGGACGAGGTTGCCGCGTTGTATCGCGGTCAATCATCGCTGGGACGGCTGATCGACGCTGCCGATATCGCCGATATGGCCCTGTTCCTGGCCAGCCCGCTGGCCCGCAATATCAACGGCCAGGCCATGGCCGTCGACGGTAACACCGAGAAACTCTTCTGAAAGTAAAGGCTGACAAGAGAAGTCCGAAGAACGGAGAAGAAACTATGCCCAAGACAAGAAAAGTCATCATCACCAGCGCCGTGACCGGTGCGATACACACCCCCAGCATGTCACCGCATCTGCCGGTGACGGCCGACGAGATCGCCGACGCCGCCATCGGGGCGGCCCGGGCCGGCGCGGCGATCGTCCACATGCATGCTCGCTCACCGCATGACGGCCGACCCTCGCAGGACCCCAAGGATTTCGAGCCGATTCTGGCCAAACTGAAGGCCAATACCAACGCGGTCATCAACATCACCACCGGCGGGTCGCCGCATATGACCGTCGAGGAGCGGATGCGCCCGGTCGCCACCTTCGCGCCGGAACTGGCGTCGTTGAACATGGGGTCGATGAACTTCGGTCTCTACCCCATGCTGGAGCGGTCCGACCAGTTTGCCCACGAATGGGAGCGTGAGGCATTGGCGAAATCACGGGATCTGGTATTCAAGAACACCTTTGCCGATATCGAGACCATCCTCGACATCGGCAACCGGAACGACACCCGATTCGAATTCGAGTGCTACGACATATCGCATCTGAACAACCTTGCGCACTTTCATACACGCGGCCTGGCCCGAGGTCCACTGTTCGTCCAGTCGGTCTTCGGACTACTCGGTGGAATCGGTGGGCATCCGGAGGATCTGATGCACATGCGACGCACCGCGGACCGGCTGCTCGGTGCGGACTATGAGTGGTCCATCCTCGGCGCGGGTCGCAATCAGATGCCGTTGGCGACCATCGGCGCCGCGATGGGATCGCATGTCCGGGTGGGTCTGGAGGATTCTCTGTGGATCGGTCCGGGCCAATTGGCTGTTTCCAATGCCGAGCAGGTGAGCCGTATCCGTACGATCCTGGAGGCGTTGAATTTTGCGATAGCCACCCCGGATGAGGCCCGCGAGATACTCGACCTCAAGGGTGCGAACAGGGTCGGTTTCTGAGCGCGAGGACAGCACGAGAATCCCCCTGTAGCCGGACGGCTACAGGGGGATTCTCGTGATCGGGTTCAGCTGCGCGCAGCGACCGGATCGGCCTCGGTCGACCTGTCGGCCGGCGGCGAAGGCGCGGTGAAGAACTGCAGTGCCACACCGAGCAACGCGCAACCGGCCATGGTGAAGAAACACACGATGTAACCGCTGGTGGCCTCCCAGCCGCCGGCCATCGAGATCAACCGGCCCATCAGTAGCGGTGCGATCCCACCGCCGATGAACATCGCGGTGGTGATGATGCCGTTCGCAGTGGAAATGGCGCCTTCGGGTGCTGCGTCGGAGGCTGCCGCATAGTAGATCGGCCACACCGCATTGGCGACGACACCGAAGACCAGTTGCACGACGACCACGAGCAGCGACGAGGTGGCCACGTAGAAGGCGGCCACGCTGACGGCCATCCAGATTCCACAGATGACGATGGTCTTTCGGCGGCCGATGACATCGGAGAGGCTGGGCCACAGGATCTGGCCGAGCACGCCGGTGAGCGCGAAGACCACACTGAGCCCTGCTGATTCGGCAAGTGAGAGGCCGACTACGTTGTAGAGGTAGGCTGGCAGCACCATGTTGATCCCCATGTACACGATCTGGGTCAACAGTGTGGTCAGGGCGGTCATCGAGATCGTCCGGTTGCGTAGGCACGCGCCCACCAGTCCGCGGCGCCGGCTTCCAGCCCCCGCCGGCAGGTCACGGTCCGGCGGAGTCAGTCCCTTGGATGCGATGTCCTCGTACAGTTCGTCGATTCGCTGTGCGGTGGAGTAGCGACCCCAGAACAGCATCAGCGGGACCGCGATGATGAGCCCGAGGAACAGCGCGTAGGACCAGTTCGACGGGCCGAACGCCCCGATGACCACCGCGGCCACCAGACCGCTGAGCAGCGATCCGATCGGATAACCGGTGTGGTGGGCGCCGAGGGCGAAGCCACGTCGCTCTTTCGGCCACCATTCGGCGGTGTTGCTCACGCCGACCGGTTCACCCCACCCTGCGCCGAGATTGACACCGATTCGCAACGCGACGAACGAGATCAGATGAGAACTCACGAACTTGAAGCCCGAGATGAACGACAACGCGGTGTAGCCGATGACCAGTGGCACCTGGAATCGCGCCCGCTTCCATCCTCCGCCGTACCGGTCGCTCAAGCTGGATCCGGGGATTGCCAGCACGGCAAGCGAAATCATGATCAATGACACCAGTGCACCCCAGGCGTCCGCGCTGAGGTCGAAGGTTTCCGAGATGGTCGGGCCCAGCCGCAGGATGATCTCGCGGTCGTAGGCGTTGAGGACCCAGATCAGCCAGCACACACCGAGGGAGATCCAGGAGTATTTGTGGGTGTTGCGCAGCGAGCCGCGCCGTTTGTCAGCCATCGAGTCGTCCTTTGTGTGATCGAGAGGTCATGCGCCGAATCGGCATTCGGGCAGGCCGTGCACGCCGAGACCGCGAATGGCGAACAACGAGCCGCGAAGTTGTCCGTCGCCGGGGAATCGCGGCAACGGTGGTTTGGCCATGGAGGTGACGAAAAGGACGTCCAGATCCGGTCCGCCGAACATGACGCTCGTCGGCTTGAGCACCGGGAAGTCGATGACGCGATCGACCGAACCGTCGGGTGCGTAACGGATGATCTTGCCGCCGTAGACGAGTGCCTGCCACACATATCCCTCGGCGTCGACGGTCGCCCCGTCGGCCGCTCCGCCGGAACTGGTGTCCACCGTGGCGAATGTCCGGCGGTTGGCCACGGAGCCGTGCTCCAGGTCGTAGTCATAGGCCCAGATCTCGCCGGTCCAGGTGTCGGCGAAGTAGAGGGTGGTGCCGTCCGGGCTGAAGCAAGGTCCGTTGGACACCGTGATGCCGTCGTCCAGAACCGTCAGTGTCCCGTCGGGGCTATAGCTGTAGAGCTTGCCGCTACCGCTCTCCTCCAGGGTGTCCATGGACCCGAAGACGAACCGACCGGCCCGGTCGACTTTTCCGTCGTTCAGCCGATTGTGGGGAAGATCGGCTTCTAGCTCGACCAGCAGGGTGAGCTCACCGCTGTCGAAGGCCAACTGCCACAGGCCGTCCTGCAAAGCGACAAGCGCGCCGTCACCGGTCCGGGTCAGCGCCATCGATCCGATCTTCTGGCCGACCTCCCAGGCGCGGATCCCCGCACCGCTCGCGGTCGAGCGGAAGATTCGGCCGTCGGCGCTGTCGATCCAGTACAGCGATTGCTGTTGGACGTCCCACAGCGGGCCCTCTCCGAGGGTGGTCTTCAGATCGACGACCACGTCGATGACGTGGCCGGGGGTGTCGTCAGCCATCGGGACTCCTTCTCGAACCGGGCCTGGGATTACGTGCTCATGCCGAGCGAACGCTAGGAGCGCCACCATGCGTTCAGCAACGTTAAGTTGTGATCGGCGTCATGCGGGAGGTGGCGAACGGGTGTGCTCACACGCGGTAGCGGGAGTGGCCGGGTGATGGTGTACACGGATTTCCGCCGGTGAAACCGGACATGGGAGTATGGACAGCGTGTTGCGATGGACTACCGCAGGTGAATCCCATGGTCGCGCCCTGGTGGCGATGGTCGAGGGGATGGTTGCCGGGCTGGCGGTGACCTCCGAGGATATCGCCGCCCAGCTGCAGCGCCGTCGCCTCGGGTATGGTCGCGGCGCCCGGATGAAATTCGAGAAGGACCAGGTCACCCTGCTGGCAGGCGTGCGGCATGGCCTCACCCTCGGCGGGCCCATCGCCGTCGAGATCGGTAACACCGAATGGCCGAAGTGGGAGACCGTGATGGCCGCGGACCCGGTGTCGGCCGAACAACTCGACAGCGATGCTGCCCGTAACGCGCCGCTGACCCGGCCGCGCCCGGGCCACGCCGATTACGCCGGGATGCTCAAGTACGGCTTCGACGACGCTCGCCCGGTGCTGGAACGGGCCAGTGCCCGCGAAACCGCGGCGCGTGTTGCCGCGGGCACCATCGCCCGGGCCTTCCTGCAGCAGGCACTCGGCGTCGAGGTGGTCTCGCATGTCATCTCCATCGGCGCCTCGGCGCCCTACGACGGCCCGCCGCCGCAGCCGCAGGACCTGGCCGCCATCGACGACAGCCCCGTCCGCGCCTTCGACAAGGACGCCGAGGCCGCCATGATCACCGAGATCGAAGCCGCCAAGAAGGACGGCGACACCCTCGGCGGCGTCGTCGAGGTCGTGGTCAGCGGTCTGCCCGTCGGGCTGGGTTCGTTCACCAGCGGCGACAACCGCCTCGACAGCCAGCTGGCCGCTGCCGTCATGGGCATCCAGGCGATCAAGGGTGTCGAGATCGGCGACGGCTTCGAAACCGCACGCCGTCGGGGCAGTGTCGCCCATGACGAGATCTACCCCGGGCCCGACGGCATCGTCCGGTCCACCAACCGCGCGGGCGGCCTGGAAGGCGGTATGACCAACGGGCAGCCCCTGCGGGTGCGGGCCGCCATGAAGCCGATCTCCACCGTGCCGCGCGCCCTGGCGACCGTCGATATGGCCACCGGCGACGAGGCCGTCGCGATCCACCAACGCTCCGATGTGTGTGCCGTGCCTGCCGCCGGTGTGGTCGTCGAGACCATGGTGGCGCTCGTGCTGGCGCGCGCTGCCCTGGAGAAGTTCGGCGGTGACTCGCTGGCCGAGACCAAGGCCAATGTGGACAGCTACCTGGCCGCGATCGCGGAGCGCTCGGCCGGTCTGGATCGCAGCGACTCGGGGAAAAACTCAGCGGCGCGGGCGGGATAACCATGGCGCCCAAGGCTGTTCTGGTGGGAATGCCGGGCTCCGGCAAATCCACCATCGGACGGCGGCTGGCGAAAGCGCTGGGAGTTCCCCTGCTGGACACCGACGTTGCCATCGTCGAGACCACCGGCCGCAGCATCGCCGACATCTTCACCGACGGTGAGCCGGCGTTTCGCGCCATCGAAGCCGACGTGGTGCGCAAGGCGCTGGCCGAGCACGACGGTGTGGTGTCCCTCGGCGGCGGCGCGGTGACCACCCCCGCGGTGCGTGAGGCGCTGGCCGGGCATACCGTGATCTATCTGGAAATCAGTGCCGCAGAAGGAATTCGGCGTACCACCGGGAGCGCACGCCCGCTGCTCACGGGGGAAGACCCCGCCGAGAAGTATCGGGCCCTGATGGACGCCCGGGTGCCGCTCTTTCGTGAGGTGGCCACCATGCGGGTCAACACCAACCGGCGTAATCCCGGTGCCGTGGTGCGCCATATAGTCACCCGCTTGCAAGGCTGCGGTCCGTCCCGGCCACGCCGCCGACGCCGCCCAGCCTGGCGGCGACTCCCGACCGTTCTCAACCCGGCACCGACCACCGAGGCCCCGCCCACTCCGGCGGCGCTGGCCAAACGAGCAGAGGCACGCAATGAGTGAACCCGTGACAGTGGACGTTCTGGTCGACCGGCCCTACCCGGTCATCATCGGCACCGGTCTGCTCGAGGATCTGGGCCGCACCCTGACCGGCCGGCACAAGGTCGCGATCCTGTACCAACCGACGCTGGCGCAGACCGCCGAGGCCGTGCGCGAGCACCTGGCCGGACTCGGCATCGACGCGCACCGCATCGAGATCCCCGACGCCGAGGCAGGCAAGGAATTGCCGGTCGTCGGATTCATCTGGGAAGTGTTGGGCCGCATAGGAATCGGACGCAAAGACGCCGTTGTCAGTCTCGGCGGGGGAGCGGCCACCGATGTGGCCGGCTTCGCCGCGGCCACCTGGTTGCGCGGCGTCGACATCGTGCACGTGCCGACCACTCTGCTGGGTATGGTCGACGCCGCGGTCGGCGGTAAGACCGGTATCAACACCGATGCCGGTAAGAATCTGGTGGGCGCCTTCCACCAGCCGCTGGCGGTGCTCGTCGATCTGGCGACGCTGCAGTCGCTTCCGCGTAACGAGATCATCGCCGGCATGGCCGAGATCGTGAAGGCCGGCTTCATCTCCGACCCGGTGATCCTCGACCTCATCGAAGCCGATCCGCAGGCCGCGCTGGATCCGGCCGGCACGGTGTTGCCGGAACTGATCCGCCGTGCCATCGCGGTCAAGGCCGAGGTGGTGGCCGCCGACGAGAAAGAGTCGGCGCTGCGCGAAATCCTGAACTACGGGCACACGTTGGCGCACGCCATCGAACGGCGCGAGCGCTACAAGTGGCGCCATGGTGCCGCCGTGTCGGTGGGCCTGGTCTTCGCCGCCGAGCTGGGTCGCCTCGCCGGGCGGCTCGATGATGACACCGCGGACCGGCACGCCCGGGTGCTGACATCGCTGGGCCTTCCGGTCAGCTACGACGCCGACGCGCTGCCGCAGCTGCTGGAGTACATGGCCGGTGACAAGAAGAACCGGTCCGGGGTGCTGCGTTTCGTCGTACTCGACGGACTGGCCAAGCCCGGTCGCCTCGAAGGGCCGGACCCGACCCTGCTGGCGGCGGCCTACTCCGTGGTCGGCACGCGGTAGCTAGCTCTTGGCCGGCTCTTCGGGGCCGGGCTGGACAGCGGCAAAAACATCGGTGTCGGCGCGTTCCTCGTCGCCCTCACGGCGCCGGACGAACGGCGGAGCCTTCCGATCAACTTGCCAACGGCCGATGGTCACCGCGACCACGCCTGCCACGAACACCAGCAGCGCGGTGAAGGCGGCGAACGAGGTCAGCTCACTGAGCAGTCCGCCGGTGTAGAGCGCGGGGTAGAACAACCCGATGAACCAGCACACCAGGTCGCCCAGCAGCCCGGCGATCAGGCCGGCGACCAACCACACCATCGCCAGATCCTGGCGGCGGTCCGGGTCGCTCTGCGCGCGGGCGTCGGCGCGACCGTCGGCGTAGGCCCACAGCAGTACCGGAACGGCAAGGAACAGACCCAGCGTCGGGCTGATCCACCCGGCCTGCGTCGGGAAGGAATCCACCAGGACTCCTTGGATCAGACGCAGCACCACCACGACCGCGGCGAACACGAGTCCGCGCAGCAACCACTTGCTCATGAGGGCACAGCCTAGCGAGTAGCGTCATCGACCGTGACGATATCTGCGCGCAGAGACCGGTTGCGACAGCGGCTGGCAGCCGCCGACCTGGACGCAATGCTGGTAACGGACCTGGTCAACGTACGTTATCTGTCCGGATTCACCGGTTCGAATGCCGCGCTTCTCGTGTTCGCTGAACGGGACACGCCGGTCTTGGCAACCGACGGGCGTTATGTAACGCAGGCCGCCGCCCAGGCGCCCGATGCCGAAGTGGTCATCGAGCGGGCGGTGGGCCCCGCTCTGGTCGCCCGGGCCGCCGACGGAGTGCGCCGGCTGGGTTTCGAGAGCCATGTGGTGACCGTCGACGGTTTCACATCGTTGGAGCGCGCCGGAGCCGGCGTCGAGTTCGTGCGGGCGGCCGGGATGGTCGAGCGGCTGCGCGAGGTCAAGGATGCCGGCGAGATTGCGATCCTGCGACTGGCCTGCGAGGCGGCCGACGCAGCACTGCACGACCTGGTGGCCAGAGGCTGCCTGCGTCCCGGCCGCACCGAGAAAGAGGTCCGGCGGGACCTCGAGTCGCTGATGCTCGACCACGGTGCCGACGGTGTCTCTTTCGAGACCATCGTGGCGACCGGATCGAATTCGGCCATCCCGCACCATCGGCCCACCGACGCGGTGCTGGCCGCCGGGGATTTCGTCAAGATCGACTTCGGTGCGCTGGTGGCGGGCTATCACTCCGATATGACGCGCACCTTCGTGTTGGGCAGTGCCGCGGACTGGCAGCGCGAGCTCTACGCTTTGGTGGCGACCGCGCAGGCGGCCGGACGGGCTGCCGTGGTGCCAGGGACGGAGCTGTCCGCGGTGGACGCCGCGGCGCGTGAGGTGATCGCCGATGCCGGCCATGCCGAGCACTTCGGGCACGGGCTCGGACACGGGGTCGGACTCCAGATACACGAAGCGCCGGGAATCAGCGCCTCGGCCGTCGGTACACTGCTTGCTGGCGCTGCGGTCACCGTGGAGCCCGGCGTCTACCTGCCCGGCCGGGGCGGTGTCCGAATCGAGGACACCCTGGTCGTCGGCAGCGAGGACGCACCCGAACCCGAATTGCTCACCCGGTTCTCCAAGGAACTGGTTGTCATCACCTGATCTAGGAGCTGTACTCACGTGGCATCAACCGCCGACTTCAAGAATGGTCTCGTCCTGCAGATCGAGGGACAGCTCTGGCAGATCACCGAGTTTCAGCACGTCAAGCCCGGTAAAGGCCCGGCCTTTGTGCGTACCAAGCTCAAGAACATCCTGTCGGGCAAGGTCGTGGACAAGACGTTCAACGCCGGTGTGAAGGTCGAGACGGCCACCGTCGACCGCCGTGACGCCACCTACCTGTACCGCGATGGTTCCGACTTCGTCTTCATGGACTCCGAGGACTACGAGCAGCACCCGCTGTCCGAAGCCCTGGTGGGCCGCCTTGCCGACTTCCTGCTGGAGGGCATGGCCGTGCAGATCGCGTTCCACGACGGTGCGCCGCTGTACCTTGAGCTGCCGGTGACGGTGGAGCTCGTCGTCACCCACACCGAGCCGGGCCTGCAGGGTGATCGCTCCAACGCGGGCACCAAGCCCGCGACCGTGGAGACCGGCGCCGAGCTGCAGGTGCCGCTGTTCATCAACACCGGTGACAAGCTGAAGGTCGACTCGCGTGACGGTTCGTACCTCGGCCGGGTCAATGGCTGAAGGCCGGACGAATGGTTGACCGTAAGGGCGACCGCGGTCGGCATCAGGCCCGCAAACGCGCCGTCGATCTGATCTTCGAGGCGGAGGCCCGCGGTATCACCGCCGCGGAGGCGGCCGATTCGCGCAACGCGCTGTCGCACACCCAGGCCGACATCTCGCCGCTGAACCCGTACACCGTGACGGTGACGCGCGGTGTCACCGAGCATGCCGCGCATGTCGACGATCTGATCTCCTCGCACCTGCAGGGGTGGACGCTGGACCGGCTGCCCGCGGTCGACCGGGCGATTCTGCGGGTCGCGGTCTGGGAACTGCTGCACGCCGAGGACGTACCCGAGCCGGTTGCCGTCGATGAGGCGGTCGAGCTGGCCAAGGAACTGTCCACCGATGATTCCCCGGGCTTCGTCAACGGCGTGCTCGGACAGGTCATGCTGGTGACCCCGCAGATCCGGGCCGCCGCTGCCGCACTGCGGCCGTCCGACGGCGCGGACTAGGACCGTGCCGCAGGACTGGGCGCCGTACACGAGCCTGCAGGACGCGGCGACGGTGTATCTGCGCGATCCCGATCTCGCTCTGGAGCAGTTGCGATCGGTCGTCGAGTTCCCCGGGATCGCGGCGTTCATCATGTCGCGCGGGGAGTCCGAGGAGCACTGGGGTACCGCGGTGTGGCAGGAGGTGGTGGCCACCGACGGGTTGCGTCTCATCCTGTGGCGCGCCGACGACGACCGGCGACAGTTGACCTCGTCGGTGCGCACCATCCTGCTCTCGACGATCAGCGACCACATCCTGAGCACCCAGTTCGACGTGCTCTCCGACGGCACCCGGCGACTGGCTGAGGTGCGGCTGCGGATGTACACCCAGTTGGTGACCAGGGCCCGGCGCACATCGGCCACCGACAGCGATCTGTACTGCGAGTCCTTCCGCTACACGAAGACCGTCGACAACGGGGGACTGGCGCAGATGGAGCGGCTGCTGCAGTTCGGCAGGGTGTTGTCGCGCTCGCTCTGAGTGTCCCGCCTCAGTGCGCGGAGCCGGCCACGCGTCCGATGACGTCGGCGAGTGTGCGGACTCCCTCGGCCAATTGGGCGGGACTGGCGGCGCCGTAGGAGAGCCGGAGAAACGGTGCGGGCGGTTCGTTGACGAAGAAATGGCGTCCGTCACCGACGAGTACTCCGTCGGCATACGCGGCAGCAGTCAGTTCGCGGGTGTCGATGCCGTGCGGCAGCTTCGCCCAAAGATGAATGCCCCCTTGCGGAATGGTGCCGATGCGGACGTCGGGCAGCGTGGTCCCGATGGCCGCGATCAACGCATCGCGTCGCATCGCCAGTTCGGCGCGCAGACGCTTGAGGTGGCGGGGCCAGCCGGTCGACGTCAACAGGCTGTGCCCGATCTCCTGGATGAGCGGCGCCACGCATATGTCGTCGGCGGTTCGCGCTGCTCGTAATCGTTCGCCGGCGGGCCCCCGTGCGATCACGGCGCCCAGCCGAAGAGCGGGAGAGGCGGATTTCGCCAGAGTCAGGATCGTGACGACGTGCCCGTGCGGATCCGCGGTGAACAGCGGCGGTGGTGGGTGCGCGTCGATGCCCAGATGTCTGGCCCAGTCGTCCTCCAGCAGAAATGCTCCGTACGTGGCCGCGATATCGAGAATCTGGGTCCGGCGTTGCGCACTGAGCACCGCTCCGGTCGGATTGGCATAGCTGGGCTGTATGTAGACCAGGCGCGCCCTGGTTCGCTCGAGTTCCTCGGCGAGGCGTTCGACGACGATCCCCTCGGCATCGGCGGGCACCGACGCCACCTTCAGCCCCGCGCTCTGTGCGGCCAGAATTGCTCCGGGATAGCTGGGACTCTCGGTGATGACCGTGGCGCCGGGCTCGGCAAGGGTGCGCATGGCGAACACGAGCCCCTGCTGGCCGCCCGACACCACCAGCACATCGTTCGGGTCGGCGCGGTATTCGGCTGCTATGACCCGCCGAAGTTCCGGTAAGCCGGCGACCGGCGTGATCGCGTGGGCGCGAGAGCTCTTGGCCGATCGACCGGCGATGCGATGCAACTCGTCGGTCGGGGACAGTTCAGGCGCGAGGTACCCCCAGGACAAGGGAAGGTGATCGGCCGTACCGTATCCGCCCAACCTGGCGGCGCGGTCGGCATCGACCCGTGCCGGTCCGAGAGCTTGTGTCTGCCAGGAGTAGTCCGGCTCGGCCAGCCGATGTCGTCCGGTGACGAAGGTGCCGCGCCCTGGCTCTGCGCGGATCAACCCCAGCGCGCTGAGCTCGGACAGCGCAGCCGAAATCGTTGCGGCACTTGCGTGATACTCACCGGACAGCGCTCTGACTCCCGGCAGTTTGGTACCCGCGGGCAGGGTGGCGATACGGCCGCGGAGGGTGGTCGATATCGCGGATGCTCTGTTATCGTTATTCATGAGAATCCTAGATAACGTTACTCCATATCTGAGCAAAGCGTTACTCACTCGCCGCGGACGCGACATTCTGCACCGTCCGGACCTTCCCGTCATCGCGATCGGCCGTTCGTCGTAGTGGCTGATCGGTGACATTCCGGAGTCGAAAGGGGCTGTGAGTCAACACCTCAAGCGGAGTAGAACCCGCGTGGCGCCGAACGGGCGCGCAGAACCAGATATCGAAAACACGATTCACATGGGAAAGAACATGGCTGACACAACCGCACCTGTAACCCGTACGCTCGAAGCCGCCGACGAGACTCGATGGCGTTCGCTGTTCCGCGCGTACCGGGAGTTCTACAAACTCGAGGAATCGGAGGAGATCGTCTCTCGTGCTTGGGGTTGGCTGATGGATCCACGCCACGAGTGCAAGGCGATCGTCGCCACGGTCGCCGGCGAACTGGTCGGCTTCGCGCACCACCGCCGATTCTCCTCGCCGTACACCGGCTCGACGGGGATCTTTCTGGACGACCTCTTCACCGATCCCGTGGTGCGCGGAAAAGGTGTGGGGCGAGCGCTCATCGGCCGGCTCACCGAGATGGCGGCAGCCGAGGGGCGGTCGGTGGTCCAATGGGTGACCGCTGCCGACAATGTGCAAGCCCAGGCGCTCTATGACACGTTGGCCACGCGCACGGCATGGGTCACCTACGAAGCCGCACCCGCGGTGAAGTAGCCGACGTCGGGCCCGGCCCACGCCTATCGGGTCGGGCCCGTGTCGCGCTTTCGTCAAAGTGACCCGCTGACAGCGGGATTGGTGCCTCAGATTTTTCTTTGGTCTCGTCTGTCTCTGGTGTCACATTGTTGCGTGTTGTGTCGGTGGTCGCACGTATGTTCGAGTCATGGGATCGGATGTGGTGGCCAGTCGGGAGTCGGTGCAGCATGCCCTCTCCGATCGCGCCGCGTCGGTCAAAGCGCTGTTGGATGCCGATTTCACGGTGTTCGACACCGCCGAGCTGTTGGCGTTGCAGTCCGAACGCGACCAACGCGCCCGCGCCGATGCGGTCATCGATGCCCGCATCCAGGCCGCAATCATGCAGCGCAGCACCGCACACGAGATCGGCGCGAAATCCTGGGCCGATGTCCTGATCACCCGGATGCGCCTGTCGGCCCGCGAGGCCGCAACCCGGGTGCGCCGCGCCGAACAACTGGCCCCCAGACGGTGCGTGACCGGGATCTTGCTCGATCCCGCGCTGCCGTTGTGCGCCCAGGCCTTGGCCGACGGCGACATCAACGAAGGCCACGTCACGGTGATCGCCGAAGCGGTGCGGATGGCCACCAAATACGTCGATGCCGCCCAGTGCGCACAGTTGGAGGCCATCTTGGTCCCCGTGGCCCGGGTCAGTGGCCCCGAGACCGTGCACCAGGCCGCGGTACGGGCGCTCTATGTCATGAATCAGGACGGTCTGGGCCCGGATATCGCCCGCCACACACGCGGCATCACCGTGGGCACGCAGGATCCTGACGGGTTGACCCGCATCACCGGCTGGGTCGATGCCGAACTGGCCGCCTACCTGGGCACGGTCAACGACACCTGGGCCCGCCCCGGAATCAACAACCCCGCCGACCCCCACTCACCGGCCAACCCCGAGACCACCGACCCGAAACAGCGCCGCCGCCGGGACCCGGTACGAAGACCCACGACGCTGCCGCCGCGGCCGCGGCGTCCCCGGCACCGGCACTGCCACCGCTGACCGGGCCCGCCGGCCGCGACACCCGCAGCCCGGCCCAACGCCAACACGACGCGCTCAAAGCCGTCCTGCGCGACACCATCGCCTCCGGACGCCTCGGCCAACACAACGGCCTACCGGTCACCGTCGTGGTCTCCACCACCCTGCCCGAACTCGAAACCGCCGCCGGCATCGCGGTCACCGGCACCGGCACCCTCATGCCCATGGCTGACCTGATCCGCCTGGCCGAACACGCCCACCACTACCTGGTCGTCTACCGCCACCACACCGCCGAACCGCTCTACCTGGGCCGCACCAAACGCCTGGCCACCAAAGCCCAACGCCTACTGCTCCACCACCGCGACCGTGGCTGCACCCGCCCCGGCTGCACCCGATGCGCCAACCACTGCCAAGCACATCACGCCCAACCCAGCTGGGCCCACGGCGGACACACCGACGCCCCCACCCTCGCACTGGGCTGCCCACCGGACAACCAACTCGCCGAACTGGGCTGGACCACCACCATCGACCCCACCACCGGCCGCGTCCACTGGCACCCACCACCACTACTGGACACCGGCGGCGACACCATCAACCACCACTTTCACCCCGAGGAACTCCTCGGGAAGTTCCTGGGCGAACAGGGCGACGCCGAACAACTACCAGACCGGGACGAACCGGATGGCGGCGATAGTGGCTGATCCCGATCCGTATGACGCGCAGCATTTCGATTCAGCGCGATCGGAAGTCGAACCAGCTTCGGCGAGGTGGCGCAATAACACATCGCGTCACGATCGTGGCTGGTCCCTCGGGTACGACGGCGGCGTAATGGGTCCACTGCCGCTATCCGGGCTGCTCAGCGGTCGGGAACGTTCTCGGATCGGTTCTACGGTGATCGGGTGGCAGCCACAGATCCGACACCGATCCGCCGCGCGCGGGCCGATCAGGCCCGTCCGGTTGCCGATCTGTTGCGCCATCAGATCCACGCCGGCGGTTATCCGGACAGCCTGCCCAGCGAAACCGAACTGGCGGCGGAATTCGCGGTCTCGCGCAACACCATCCGTGAGGCACTCGGCGTTCTCAAAGACGAGGGCCTCATCGATCGTGGCACCCGAGTGGGCACCCACGTCGCCGTGCGCAAACTCGACCACGGCCTCGATGCACTGGTCGGGCTGAAGGAGACTTTCAAGCACTACGGCGAGGTGCGCAACGAGGTCAGAGCCGTCCTCACCATGGCCGCCCCGCCCGCGGTGGCCCGCAAGCTCGAACTCGCCCCCGGCTCCGAAATCGTCTATATCGAACGGCTGCGCTACCTCGGCGACCTCCCGCTGTCGCTCGACCTCACCTACCTCGCACCCGATATCGGGGAACAGGTCATCACCCACCCGCTGGAGACCAATGATGTCTTCGCCCTCATCGAGCAGGTCAGCGGTCGGCAACTCGGCTCGGCCGCGCTCGCTCTGGAGGCCATCGCGGCCGACCCGCACTCCGCGGACACCCTGCAGGTACCCGACGGCGCAGCCCTGCTGATGCTGGAACGCCTCACCAGCCTCGACGACGGCCGTCCCGTCGACCTCGAATACATCCGCATGCGCGGCGACCGGATCACCATGCGCGGCAATCTCTCCCGAAAACAGCCCGGTAGGAGCTCAGAATGACCCTCGTGAACAACCGCGTCGACGTCCCGGTGACCATCGACGAATCGCTGTGTATCGAAGGCTGCACTCTCTGCGTCGAGATCTGCCCCCTGGACTCGCTGGCCATCAACCCGGAGAACGGTAAGGCCTTCATGCACGTCGACGAATGCTGGTACTGCGGACCGTGCGCCGCACGCTGTCCCACCGGCGCGGTCACCGTCAACATGCCCTTCCTCATCCGCTGACACCAGCCCGTCGGCTCAGCCCCCACGAAAAAGGCCCCGTTGTGAAGAAACCCCTCGTTGCGCTGCTCGCTGCCCTGACCGCGACCGTCACCGCCTGCTCGCTGGACTCCAACAACTCCGCCGATGACGTCGTCGATGTCGTCATCGGCTACCAGTCCAAGACCATCAACACCGTGACCGCCGGAACCTTGCTGCGTGCCAAGGGATTCCTGGAACGGCGGTTGGCCGATGTGACCGCGGAGAACGGCACGAAATACAACGTCGTCTGGCAGGACTACGACACCGGCGCACCCATCACCGCGCAGATGGTCGCCGAGAAGATCGACATCGGGTCGATGGGCGACTATCCGATGCTCATCAACGGATCCAAGACCCAATCCAACGAGCGCGCCCGTACCGATATCGTCTCGGTGACCGGCTACCACCCGAAGGGTGCGCTGAACATGGTCGTCGTCGACCCCGCTTCGCCGGCGCAGACGCTCACCGACCTGGCCGGCCAGAAGGTCTCGGCCAGCGTCGGTTCCGCCGGTCACGGCACCCTGGTGCGGGCGCTGGAGCGCGCCGGCCTGGACCCCAAGACCGGTGTCGACGTGCTCAACCAGCAACCGCAGGTCGGTGCCTCGGCACTGGAATCCGGTCAGGTTGACGGTCTTTCGCAGTTCGTCGCCTGGCCGGGGCTGCTGGTCTACCAGGACAAGGCGCGGCTGCTGTACGACGGGGCCGAACTGGACTACCCGACGTTGCACGGCGTGGTGGTCCGCGAGGACTACGCCGCCCGCCATCCCGAAGTGCTCGACGCCTTCCTGCAATCCCAGCTCGACGCCACCGAGTTCCTGAACGCCGAACCGTTGGAAGCCAGCCGGATCGTCGCCGACGGCAGCGGGCTGCCGCAGGAAGTCGTCTACCTGTACAACGGACCCGGCGGCACGTCCTTCGACACCACGCTCAAACCATCACTGGTCGACGCACTCAAAGGTGATGTGCCGTACCTGAAGTCGATCGGCGACTTCGCCGAACTCGACGTCGCCGGTTTCGTCAACGATGGGCCGCTGCGCAAGGCGTTCACCGAACGCGGCCTGGACTACCAGGCGGCGCTGGACGCGAACAGCGCGCCCACCGGCGGTGAGCTGTGGCTGCAGGACTCCGACTCCACCCAGACCGTGGCCAACCCGACCGAACTGCTTCGCGCGGTACGCGCCGCGGAGGCAGACGGTGCGACCGTGCGCGCGGCATATGTCCCCGATGCCGAGCTGGGCACGCGATGGTTCGCCGACAAGGCCGTCTGGGTCAAGGATGGCCAGAGCTATCTCCCGTTCGGTACCCAGGCGGGCGCCCGCCGGCATATCGCCGCCCATCCTGGCGCGGCCGTCATCAGCTATCGCGAAGCTCTGGTGGGTGTGCAATGACCGCCGTGCTCGATCCGCCGACGACCGCGACACCGGTGACGACGAAACCGGTCACGCCGGGGGCGTGGCGACACCGACTGATCCGGCTGGCGTCGGTGCTGGCGGCCATCGGACTGTGGGAAGTACTGACTGCCAACGATATCCGGTTCTGGTTGCGGTTCGACACGCTGCCGACGGTGACCGAGATCGGCGCCGCGCTGGCCGCCAGAGCCGGTACACAGGAGTACTGGTTGGACCTCGCGCAGTCACTGATCCGCATCCTCACCGGTTTCGGTCTGGCCGCGCTGCTCGGCGTCCTCACCGGCATCATGCTCGGCCGTTCCGTGCTGTTCGCCGATATTTTCGGCCCGCTCACCGAGCTGGTGCGGCCCGTCCCGGCCATCGCCGTGGTGCCCGTGGCGATCCTGCTGTTCCCCTCCGATGAGGCGGGGATCGTCTCGATCACCTTTCTGGCCGCCTACTTCCCGATCATGGTGAGCACCCGGCACGCGGTGCGGGCGCTGCCGACCATCTGGGAAGACTCGGTGCGCACCCTCGGCGGCGGCCGCCTCGACGTGCTGCGCGAGGTGGTGCTGCCGGGAATCCTGCCTGGCCTTTTCGGTGGACTGTCGGTCGGTGTGGGGGTGGCCTGGATCTGCGTGATCTCGGCGGAGATGATCTCGGGGCGACTCGGTGTGGGCTACCGCACCTGGCAGGCCTACACCGTGCTGGACTACCCGGGCGTCTTCGTCGGCATCATCACCATCGGGGTGCTCGGCTTCGGCACCGCCGCGGCCATCGAGCTGATCGGCCGCCGAGCCACCCGCTGGTTGCCGCGCGGCGAGGAGACCAACCGATGAGCACCGCCGTGGCCACCGGTATGGCGCTGGAGCTGCACGACGTCACCCTGTCCTACACCGGATCCCCGGTCCTGCGCGGGCTGGAGCTGACCGTGCGGCCCGGCGAGATCCTGGTGCTGACCGGGCCGTCGGGATGCGGCAAGTCGACCGTGCTGCGGGCGCTCGCCGGTCTGCTGGCGCCTGACACCGGCCGGGTGCTCGCCGACGGCGAGCACGTCGTCGGCACCTCGCGGGACCGCGGAATGGTATTCCAGGACAGCGCATTGCTGCCGTGGCGTACCGTCCGGTCCAATATCGAATTGGCGCTGAAACTTCGCGGCGTACCGAAGTCGGGCCGCCGTGAACGCGCCGAACGCTGGATCGAGGAGGTCAACCTCACCGGCTACGGCGCCTACCTGCCCAAGAGCCTGTCCGGCGGTATGCGCCAACGCGTGCAGCTGGCTCGCGGCCTGGCCGGCGCCCCGCGCGCGGTCATGATGGACGAGCCGTTCGGGGCGCTGGACGCGCAGACGCGCGCCGCCATGCAGCGCCTGTTGATCGACACCTGGCGGGCACACCCGACCACCATCGTCTTCGTCACCCACGATGTCGACGAGGCGCTCAAACTCGGCGACCGCGTCGCCGTGCTGGGCGGCGGCGGCCTGCGGCTGGTGCAGGAGGTACCCCGGCCTCGGACCGAGGGACCGGACCGAAGCGCGCAACGTAGCGAACTCATCGAAGCATTGGACAACTCATGATTCCCGATCTCGCCGATACGATCCGCCTCGACTGCGATGTGCTGGTGATCGGTGGCGGCACCGCGGGCACCATGGCGGCGCTGACCGCCGCCGAGAACGGCGCCGACGTGCTGCTCCTGGAGAAGGCCCATGTCCGGCACTCCGGTGCACTGGCGATGGGGATGGACGGGGTGAACAACGCCGTGATCCCCGGCAAGGCCGAACCCGAGGATTACGTCGCCGAGATCACTCGGGCCAACGACGGAATCGTCAACCAGCGCACCATCTATCAGACCGCCACCCGCGGCTTTGCGATGGTGCAGCGGCTGGAACGCTACGGCGTCAAGTTCGAGAAGGACGAGCACGGCGAATACGCGGTGCGCCAGGTGCATCGTTCCGGGTCGTACGTGCTGCCGATGCCCGAGGGCAAGGACGTCAAGAAGGCGCTCTACCGGGTGATGCGGCAACGCTCGATGCGCGAGAAGATCCAGATCGAGAACCGGCTCATGCCGGTCCGGGTGCTGGTATCCGATGGCAGAGCAGTCGGCGCGGCCGCGCTGAACACCCGCACCGGGGAGTTCGTCGCCGTCGCCGCCAAGGCCGTCATCCTGGCCACCGGACCCTGCGGCCGGCTCGGTCTGCCGGCCTCGGGGTACCTCTACGGCACCTACGAGAACCCCACCAACGCCGGGGACGGCTACTCGATGGCCTACCACGCCGGCGCCGAACTGTCCGGAATCGAGTGTTTCCAGGTCAATCCGCTGATCAAGGATTACAACGGCCCGGCCTGTGCGTATGTGGCCAACCCGTTCGGCGGGTACCAGGTCAACGCCGAGGGGGAGCGCTTCGTCGACTCCGACTACTGGTCGGGGCAGATGATGTCGGAGGTGCACAGCGAGATCGAATCGGCCCGCGGCCCCATCTACCTGAAGGTGTCACATCTGCCGGACGAGACGCTGACCGCACTGGAAAACATCCTGCACACCACCGAACGGCCCACCCGCGGCACGTTCCACGCCAACCGCGGCCACGACTACCGCACCCACGATATCGAGATGCACATCTCCGAGATCGGCCTGTGCAGTGGACATTCCGCGTCCGGGGTGTGGGTCGACGAGCACGCCCGCACCACCGTGCCCGGTCTGTACGCCGCCGGTGATCTGGCCTGCGTCCCGCACAATTACATGATCGGCGCGTTCGTCTACGGCGACCTGGCCGGTGAGCACGCAGCGGGCTCGCTGGCCGATGCGCCTGCGCCGGCGGAGCTGCCCGCCGATCAGCTCGCCGCTGCCCACGATCTGATCTATCAGCCGCTGCGTCAACCGGACGGCCCGCCGCAACCCCAGGTGGAGTACAAGCTGCGCCGATTCGTCAACGACTATGTGGCACCACCGAAGACGGCCGCGAAGCTGTCCATCGCGGTGCAGACCTTCGAGCGGATGCGCGAAGAGGTGGCCGGTATCGGGGCGCGGACCCCGCATGAGTTGATGCGTGCCGTCGAAGTGTCCTTCATCAGGGACTGCGCCGAGATGGCTGCCCGGTCATCGCTGACGCGTACCGAATCCCGTTGGGGTCTCTATCATGACCGTGCCGACGTGCCGATGCGCGACGATCAGGAGTGGGGCTTCCACCTGAATCTGCGCAAGAACGCCGCCGGGGAGATGGAGTTCCTGAAACGCCCGGTTGCGCCCTATCTGGTGCCGGTGCCCGGGCTGGACCATGTGCCGGGCAAGAGCCTCGACGCCCCGGCGGTCGCGGTCGATCAGCCGGAACTGTTCGGCGGCAAGGCGCCCGCTACCGTGGTGTCGCGGGTCGCCGAGCCCGCGGTGCAGCCACCGTCGCCGCGGATCGCCGCGGTGCTGGCGCTCGACGAACCGACACTGGTCGAGTTGTCGGACTACCTCGCCGATGCCGATCCCGGCGTGCGGCGCACCGCGGTGGCGACGCTGGTGGAGAACCTGCCCGACGGGTACTGCCCGGCGCTGCTGGCCGCGCTTCGTGACGAGGACCGCGAGGTGCGCCTGCAGGCCGCCGACTCGGTACGTGAGCTCGTCGAGGTGCTACCCGATCCAGAAGGCATTGCCGGGCAGCTGAATTGCGATGACCCGGTGGTGCGCGCCGCCACGGTGTACGTGCTGAGCTCTCGGCGCGCCGGCATCGCGGCCGACTACCGCCGAATGGTGACCGACGGTGATCAGCGGGTCCGCATCGAGGCGGTACGCGCGCTGGTCTCGGTGGACGATGTCGAGGGCGTGGCCGCCGCCGCCACCGATGACAGCCGAGAGGTGCGCATTGCCGTGGCCAACGCGCTGGCCACGCTCGCCGCCGGCGGTGACACCGTGCGCGCGCTGCTCGCCGACTGCGATCCGCTGGTCCGCGCCGCCGCGCTGGCCGCCCTCGGGGTGCTCGGCGACGCCGATGCCGATGTGCCCGTCATCGAGCGGGCGCTGTCCGAACCGGCCTGGCAGATCCGGGTCGGTGCGGCCCGGGCGTTGTCCGGGGTCTCGGCGCCGCTGGCGGTGCCGTCGCTGTCGCGGGCACTCACCGATACCCATCTGGATGTGCGCAAGGCCGCCGTGCTGAGCCTGACCAGGTGGGCGGGGTCGGAGACCGCGGCGCGGGAGGCACTGGGCCTGGCGCTCAAGGATGTCGACGCCGACGTGCGGGCGTATGCCCGCAGGGCGCTCGAACCCGCCTAGAGTCCCAGTCCCTGATATGTGCGGCGGACGAATTTCGGTTGCGCCATGCGCAGTTTCGCCAGGGAGGTGTTGCCGGCCACCTGGGCGATATCGGAGGTCAGGTCCGGATAGTTCTGGATCAGGTACAGCACGATGACGTCATTGGCTGGGTCGGCCTGCCACCAGGTGCCGAATGCACCCGGCCAGCCGAAGGTGCCCAGCCCACCCGGGCCGAAGAAGCGCTCGGACTGCGCGGGATCGGTGACCACCGACATCGACAACCCGAAGCCGCGGCCGATCCAGAACGGCACGCCGAGGAAGTTGTCGCTCTTCTGTTCCTCGGTCAACCGATCGGTACGCATCAGCCGTACCGACTCGGGGGAGAGCACCCGGACACCGTCGACCGTGCCGTCGCCGAGCAGCATCCTGGCGAATGTCAGATAGTCATCGGCGGTCGACAGCAGTCCACCGCCACCGGTGCAGAACTCGGGTGGGGTGAGCGCCGGTGGGCCCATCACATCGTCACGCAGTCCGGTCTTGTCGTCGAGTGCATACATGGTCGCCATCCGGCGCCGCTGGACCAGGCTGAGGGCAAAACCGGTGTCGGACATGCCGAGTGGCTCGAAGATGCGCTCGGAAAGCAGTTCGTGGAGCGGTTGGCCGGCGATCCGCGAGATGGCGATACCGAGCACGTCGGTGCCGTGACTGTAGGTGATCCGCACGCCGGGTTGATGCACCAGCGGCAACTTCGTCAGCTCGGTCAGCCAGCGCTGCTCGTTCTGGCGGTAGGACAACCGGCCGTACGCCTTGGCCAGTGGGCCGGTGATCGAGAACGGGTAGGCCAACCCCGCCCGGTGGGTCATCAGATCATCGAAGGTGATGGGTCGACGCAGCGCCGTGGTGTCGTCCAGCGGGCCGTGCGGGTCGATGAGCACCCGCAACCCGTCGAGCTCGGGCAGCCATCGCGACACCGGGTCATCGAGGCGGAAGTGACCCTGCTCCAGCAGCGTCATCGCCGCGGCGACGGTGACCGGCTTGCTCATGGACGCGATCCGGAAAATGGTGTCGCGCTGCATCGGCAGCGAGGCCTGCACGTCGCGGTGCCCGAGCTCGTTGACCTGGACGACCCGGCCGGCATGCCACACCATTGTCACCGCGCCGGCGAGCAGGCCCGCGTCGATGGCCTCCGAGATGGAGGCGTGGTTGTTGTCGATGTTCATCACCGCTGACGTTAACGTGTGCCACATGCAGATGCGGAAGGTGGCTTTCGCGAGCTTCGTGGGCACCGCCATCGAGTTCTACGACTTCTATATCTACGGAACGGCCGCCGCGCTGATCTTCCCGCATGTGTTCTTCCCCGAAATGGGGCCGACGATGGCCTCCGTCTCGTCGTTGGGCACCTTCGCCGCGGCCTTCTTCTCCCGGCCGATCGGCGCCGCGGTGTTCGGCCACTTCGGAGATCGATTGGGACGCAAGCGGACGCTGGTGGCCACGCTGCTGATCATGGGTATCTCGACGGTCGGCGTCGGCTTGGTGCCCGGTGCCGCCACCATCGGGATCGCCGCGCCGATCCTGCTGCTGTGTCTGCGGTTGTGCCAGGGATTCGCCGTCGGAGGGGAGTGGGCTGGATCGGCCCTGCTGTCGGCCGAGTACGCACCGGCGGCCCAACGCGGCCGATACGGCATGTTCACCCAGTTGGGCGCGGGTGCCGGTCTGGCGGCCAGCAACCTGGTGTTCTTCACCGTCGCCGTCACCATCGGGGAGAAGAGCCAGGTGTTCCTCGATTGGGGTTGGCGGGTGCCGTTCCTGCTGAGCGGTCTGCTGGTCATCGCCGCGCTCTATATCCGGCTACGCATCGACGAGACGCCGGTGTTCGCCGACGAACGACGAAGTGGGCAGGTGCCGCGCGCGCCGCTGGCCGAGCTGATCCGCCTGCAGTGGCGCCAGGTCCTGCTGGCGGCCGGCTGCATGGTGAGCATCTTCACGATGAGCTTCCTGGGTGGCACCTACCTGCTCAGTTATGCCAGCACCACGATCGGGCATCCCCGCGCGCTGATCCTGGCCGTCGGTGTGCTCGCCGGGGTCGCACTGATGAGCACCACCGCGATATCGGCGATCCTGTGCGACCGCTACGGGCGGCGCCGGATCATCCTCGCCGGATTCCTCGTCGCCCTGCCATGGGCGTTCGTGGTGATGCCGTTGATCGACACCGGTTCCGAGGCACTGTTCGCGCTCGCCATCGGCGGCACCTTCGCGGTGTTCGGCGTCTCGTACGGACCGATCGCGTCGTTCCTGCCCGAGACGTTCGCCACCCGATACCGGTACACCGGCGCCGGACTGGCCTTCAATCTGGCAGGCATCGTGGGCGGCGCGCTGCCGCCGCTGGTCGCGGGTCTGCTCGTCGACGACTTCGGCGGCTGGGCGGTGGGCCTGATGATGGCCGGATTCGTGGCCGTCAGCGTGCTGTGCACCTGGGCACTGCCCGAGACGAAGGGCACATCACTGCGCGACGAAGTCGCCGCGGCGGCCTGATAGGCTCTCCGGCAGTTCGACGTCCTTTAACGATCCGTCCAGAGAGGCGGAGAAGGAGGTCCAGGTTGACTGTGGGCGAAGCGGTACCGAGCCCCGACCGGGAATTGATGTCCGCCGCGGATGTGAGCCGGACAATTTCGCGCATCGCGCATCAGATCATCGAGAAGACCGCGCTGGACGCACCGGATGCTCCGCGCGTGGTGCTGTTGGGCATCCCGACCCGCGGCGTGACGCTTGCCGCGCGGCTTGCCGAGAAGGTCGAGGAGTTCTCCGGGGTAGCGCTGCCGCACGGGGCGATGGACATCACGCTCTATCGCGACGACCTGAACTTCAAACCGCCCCGCCCGCTGGAGTCCACCTCGATCCCGGCCGGCGGTATCGACGGCGCGCTGGTGATCCTGGTCGACGATGTGCTGTATTCGGGTCGCTCGGTGCGCTCGGCCCTGGACGCCCTGCGCGATATCGGCAGGCCCCGGATCGTGCAACTGGCGGTGTTGGTGGATCGCGGCCACCGGGAGTTGCCCATCCGCGCCGACTACGTAGGCAAGAACGTGCCCACCTCGCGCGCCGAGAACGTGAAGGTGCGCCTGCAGGAACCCGACGGGGAGGACAGCGTGCGGATCGCACCGTATGGAGGACCTGACCGCTCATGAAGCATCTGTTGACCGCCGCGGAGCTGTCCCGCGACGAGGCGACGGCGATCCTCGATGACGCCGACCGGTTCCGCGAGGCACTGCTGGGTCGCGAGGTGAAGAAGCTGCCCACCCTGCGCGGGCGCACCATCATCACGATGTTCTACGAGAACTCCACCCGCACCAGGGTGTCCTTCGAGGTGGCGGGCAAGTGGATGAGTGCCGACGTCATCAACGTCAGCGCCTCGGGATCCTCGGTGGCCAAGGGCGAGTCACTGCGTGACACCGCCCTGACCCTGCGCGCCGCCGGCGCCGACGCGCTGATCATCCGACACCCGGCCTCGGGTGCGGCGCAGCAGCTTTCGGAGTGGACCGCCGAGCCCGGCGGTAAGGGCGGACCATCGGTCATCAACGCCGGTGACGGCACCCACGAACACCCCACCCAGGCGCTGCTCGACGCGCTGACGCTGCGCCAACGGCTCGGCACCATCGCGGGAAGGCGCATCCTGATCGTCGGCGACGTGCTGCACAGCCGGGTGGCCCGCTCCAATGTCGAACTGCTCGCGACGCTCGGTGCCGAGGTGGTGCTGGTGGCTCCGCCGACGCTGCTGCCGGTGGGAGTGGCGGGCTGGCCGGTGACGGTTTCGCATGATCTGGACGCCGAGCTGCCCGCCGCGGATGCGGTGCTGATGCTGCGGGTCCAGGCCGAACGCATGAACGGCGGTTTCTTCCCGTCGGCGCGGGAGTACTCGGTGCTCTACGGATTGTCCGAGAAGCGGCAGGCGCAGCTGGCCGAGCATGCGGTGGTGCTGCATCCGGGGCCGATGCTGCGGGGCATGGAGATCGCCTACTCGGTGGCCGATTCCTCGCAATCAGCGGTGTTGCAACAGGTTTCCAATGGCGTCCATGTGCGGATGGCGGTGCTGTTCCACCTGCTCGTGGGTGCCGATGCCGACGGAGTGGGAGTGGTGGCGTGAGTGTTCTGATCAAGGGCGTCCGCCGCTACGGTGCGGGCGACCCCGTCGACGTGCTCATCGCCGACGGCCAGATCACCCGGATCGAAGCGGGGATCGGGTCCGGCTCCGCGGACACCGAGATCGACGCGACCGGGCAGATCCTGTTGCCGGGCTTCGTCGACCTGCACACCCACCTGCGTGAACCCGGGCGCGAGTACGCCGAGGACATCGAAACCGGTTCGGCCGCAGCCGCACTCGGTGGCTATACCGCGGTGTTCGCCATGGCCAACACCGACCCGGTGGCCGACAGCCCGGTGGTGACCGACCACGTCTGGCATCGGGGCAGGCAGGTCGGACTCGTCGACGTGCACCCGGTCGGTGCCGTGACCGTGGGCTTGGAGGGCAAGCAGCTGACCGAGATGGGTCTGATGGCCGCCGGTGCCGGTCAGGTCCGGATGTTCTCCGATGACGGCATCTGTGTGCACGATCCGCTGATCATGCGCCGCGCGCTGGAGTACGCCGGTGGCCTCGGCGTGCTGATCGCCCAGCATGCCGAGGAGCCCCGTCTCACCGTGGGCGCCATCGCGCACGAGGGGCCCCATGCCGCCAAGCTCGGTCTGGCCGGATGGCCGCGCTCGGCCGAGGAGTCCATCGTCGCCCGTGATGCGATCCTTGCCCGCGATGCCGGTGCCCGGGTGCACATTTGCCACGCCTCCACCGCCGGAACAGTGGAACTGCTCAAATGGGCAAAGGCGCAAGGGATCTCGATTACCGCGGAGGTCACCCCGCATCATCTGTTGCTCGACGATGGCGTGCTGGCCAGCTATGACGGCCGCAATCGGGTCAATCCGCCGCTGCGCGAGGCCAGTGACGTGCAGGCATTGCGGCAGGCGCTCGCCGACGGCGTGATCGACTGTGTGGCCACCGATCACGCGCCGCACGCCGAACAGGAGAAGTGCTGCGAGTTCGCCAATGCCCGCCCCGGCATGCTGGGCCTGGAGACCGCGCTGTCGGTGATCGTCGAGACCATGGTGCGACCGGGCCTGCTGAGCTGGCGCGATGTGGCCCGGGTGATGAGCGAGGCACCGGCGGCCATCGTCGGGCTGCCCGACCAGGGCCGTCCGCTGGCGGTGGGGGAGCCGGCCAACCTGACCGTCGTCGACCCGGACGCCACCTGGACGGTCACCGGATCGTCGTTGGCCAGCCGGTCGGACAACACGCCGTTCGAGTCGATGGAGTTGCCTGCGAAGGTGACGCTGACGCTGCTGCGCGGCAAGATCACCGCGCGTGACGGCAGGAGCCCCGCGTGAGGGCCCAGCGAGTAGCGGAGCGGATCGCGCATGAATGACGGCACGCTGATCGGGTCGCTCATCCTGGCGGCCGTCATCGCCCTGCTCATCGGTTTCTTCATCCGCCGGCTGCTCACCGGGTGGCGACACCGCATCGAGCGTCAGGTCGAGATGATCGGCAACCTGCCTCCG
This sequence comes from Mycolicibacterium neoaurum VKM Ac-1815D, assembly GCF_000317305.3. The sequence continues at coordinate 2,697,548 of NC_023036.2, forward strand.
CTGCCCGATACCGTCGGGCCGGCGCTGGCCGGGCCCACCAAGGGGCTCTACGTCGGCAGCACCATCGCACCGCATTGGAATGACAAGGTCGCCGCGGCCGCACTGGGCTTCCGGTCCAAGGGCGCGCTCACCCGCTATCCGGAAGGGATCATGCTGCAGCGCAGCGGAGCCGGTCCCATCTGGATCCCCGACGAATCCATCGTCGCGGTGCGTGGTGAGCGGGCGATGGCGGGTAAGGCCCTCACCCATGAGGGCATCGTGGCCATTCGCTGGACACTCCCGTCGGGTACCGAGATCGACACCGGCTTCCGGCCGGACGACCGGACAGAAACAAAGAACTGGGTCAAGGAGGACGAGTGACGGTCAGCGACAAGCGCAGCGGTACCGCGGAGCGTGCCCTGCTCGTGCTGGAGGACGGCCGGGTGTTCACCGGGACCGCCTTCGGCGCGATCGGACAGACGCTGGGTGAGGCGGTGTTCTCCACCGGCATGTCCGGCTACCAGGAGACGCTGACCGACCCGAGCTACCACCGCCAGATCGTGGTCGCCACCGCGCCGCAGATCGGCAACACCGGTTGGAACGGCGAGGACGGCGAGAGCCGCGACGACAGGATCTGGGTCGCCGGTTATGCGATCCGCGACGCCTCGCCGCGCCCGTCGAGCTGGCGTGCCACCGGCACCCTCGACCACGAGCTGCAGCGCCAGGGCATCGTCGGGATCGCCGGGATCGACACCCGGGCGGTCGTGCGGCATCTGCGCACGGCCGGCTCGATGAAGGCGGGCATCTTCTCCGGTGCCGCCCTCGCCGACGGCGCAGAGGTGGACACCCTCGTCGACCGGGTGCGCAACCAGCCCTCGATGCTGGGAGCCGACCTGGCCGGTGAGGTGTCCACCGACTCGCTGTACACGGTGGATCCCGCCGGCGAGCACCGGTTCACGGTCGCCGCGATCGACCTGGGCATCAAGACCAACACCCCGCGCAACTTCGCCAAGCGCGGCATCCGCACCCACGTGCTGCCCTCGGCCGCCACGTTCGCCCAGATCGCCGAGCTCAACCCCGACGGTGTGTTCCTGTCCAACGGGCCGGGCGACCCGGCCACCGCCGATCACATCGTCGAGGTCACCCGCGAGGTGCTCGGCGCTGGAATCCCGTTGTTCGGAATCTGTTTCGGCAACCAGATCCTCGGTCGCGCGCTGGGCCGGTCGACCTACAAGATGACCTTCGGGCACCGCGGCATCAACATCCCGGTGATCGACCACGCCACCCGCAGCGTCGCCATCACCGCGCAGAACCACGGGTTCGCCCTCGAAGGCGAGGCGGGCGAGGAGTTCGACACCGACTTCGGCAGGGCCATCGTCAGCCACACCTGCGCCAACGACGGCACCGTCGAGGGCATCAAGCTCATCGACGGGAGCGCGTTCTCGGTGCAGTACCACCCCGAGGCCGCGGCCGGTCCGCGTGACGCGGAGTACCTGTTCGACCAGTTCATCGACCTGTTGGGCCGCAAGGCGGGAGAGAAATAATGCCACGTCGTTCCGACCTCAACCACGTCCTGGTCATCGGCTCGGGGCCGATCCTGATCGGCCAGGCCGCGGAGTTCGACTACTCGGGCACCCAGGCCTGCCGCGTGCTGCGCGCCGAGGGCCTGCAAGTCACCCTGATCAACTCCAACCCGGCGACGATCATGACCGACCCCGAATACGCCGACAACACCTATGTCGAGCCGATCACCCCGGGCTTCGTCGAGAAGGTCATCGCCCAGCAGGCCGAGCGCGGCAACAAGATCGACGCGGTGTTGGCCACCCTCGGTGGGCAGACCGCCCTGAACACCGCGGTCTCGCTGTACGAGAACGGGGCGCTGGAGCGCTACGGCGTCGAGATGATCGGCGCCGATTTCGATGCCATCCAGCGCGGCGAGGACCGGCAGAAGTTCAAGGACATCGTGGCCAAGGTGGGTGGCGAATCCGCCCGCAGCCGGGTGTGTTTCACCATGGACGAGGTGCGTGACACGGTCGCCGACCTGGGGTTGCCCGTCGTCGTTCGCCCCAGCTTCACCATGGGCGGCCTCGGCTCCGGGATGGCGTACTCCGCCGAGGATGTCGAGCGGATGGCCGGTGACGGCCTTGCCGCGTCGCCGAGTGCGAACGTGCTGATCGAGGAGTCCATCTACGGCTGGAAGGAATACGAGCTCGAGCTCATGCGCGATCACCACGACAACGTGGTGGTGGTCTGCTCGATCGAGAACTTCGACCCGATGGGTGTGCACACCGGTGATTCGGTGACCGTCGCCCCGGCGATGACGCTGACCGACCGCGAGTACCAGACGATGCGTGATCTGGGCATCGCGATCCTGCGCGAGGTTGGGGTCGACACCGGCGGCTGCAACATCCAGTTCGCCATCAACCCCAAAGACGGCAGGCTCATCGTCATCGAGATGAACCCGCGCGTCTCGCGGTCCAGCGCGCTGGCGTCCAAGGCGACGGGGTTCCCGATCGCCAAGATCGCCGCCAAGCTGGCCATCGGCTACACCCTCGATGAGATCGTCAACGACATCACCAAGGAAACCCCGGCCTGTTTCGAGCCGACCCTGGACTATGTCGTGGTCAAGGCGCCGCGGTTCGCCTTCGAGAAGTTCCCCGGTGCCGACCCGACGCTGACCACCACCATGAAATCCGTCGGTGAGGCGATGTCGTTGGGCCGCAACTTCATCGAGGCGCTCGGCAAGGTGATGCGGTCCCTGGAGAACAAGCGGGCCGGCTTCTGGACCGGACCCGATCGCGACGCCTCTCTCGAGGAGCTGCTCACCGATCTACGCACCGCCACCGACGGCCGCATCTACGTCATCGAGCAGGCACTGCGCCTCGGTGGCACCGTCGAGCAGGTCGCCGAGGCGTCCGGGGTCGATCCCTGGTTCGTCGACCAGATCAACGGTCTGGTGGCATTGCGCGCCGAATTGGTCGACGCCCCGGTGCTCGACGAATGGCTGCTGCGCCGGGCCAAGCACAACGGATTGTCCGACGGCCAGATCGCCGCGCTGCGTCCCGAACTCGCCGGTGAGAGCGGGGTGCGAGCCTTGCGTGAGCGGCTCGGCATCCGCCCGGTCTACAAGACCGTGGACACCTGCGCCGCCGAATTCGAGGCCCGCACGCCCTATCACTACAGCAGCTATGAGCTGGACCCCGCGGCCGAGACCGAGGTCGCCCCGCAGACCGAGAAGCCCAAGGTGCTGATCCTCGGCTCGGGACCCAACCGGATCGGGCAGGGCATCGAGTTCGACTACAGCTGTGTGCACGCGGCGACCACGTTGAGTCAGGCCGGGTTCGAGACGGTGATGGTCAACTGCAATCCCGAGACCGTGTCCACCGACTACGACACCGCCGACCGGCTCTACTTCGAGCCGCTGACCTTCGAGGACGTGTTGGAGGTCTACCACGCCGAGCAGGACTCGGGCAGTGGCGGTCCCGGCGTTGTCGGCGTCATCGTGCAGCTCGGCGGGCAGACCCCGCTGGGCCTGGCCGAGCGACTGGAGCGTGCCGGGGTGCCGATCGTGGGCACCAAGCCCGAGGCCATCGATCTGGCCGAGGACCGTGGCCTGTTCGGCGAGGTGCTGGTCAACGCCGGTCTGCCCGCGCCGCGCTTCGGCACCGCCACCAGTTTCGAGCAGGCCCGCCGCATCGCCGCCGATATCGGCTACCCGGTGCTGGTGCGCCCCTCCTATGTGCTGGGCGGCCGCGGTATGGAGATCGTCTACGACGAGGAGACCCTGCAGGGCTACATCGAGCGCGCCACCGAACTGTCCCCGGAGCATCCGGTGCTGGTCGACCGGTTCCTCGAGGACGCCATCGAGATCGACGTCGACGCGCTGTGCGACGGCACCGAGGTCTACATCGGTGGCGTCATGGAGCACATCGAGGAGGCCGGTATCCACTCCGGCGACTCGGCGTGCGCGCTGCCGCCGGTCACCCTCGGCCGCACCGATATCGAGAAGGTCCGCCAGGCCACCGAGGCCATCGCGCACGGGATCGGCGTGGTCGGATTGCTCAACGTCCAGTACGCACTCAAGGACGATGTGCTCTACGTGCTGGAGGCCAACCCGAGAGCGTCCCGTACGGTGCCGTTCGTTTCCAAGGCCACCGCGGTGCCGCTGGCCAAGGCGTGCGCTCGGATCATGCTGGGCGCCACCATCGCCGAGTTGCGTGCCGAGGGTGTGTTGGTGCGTACCGGTGACGGGGCCACCGTGTCCCCGCACGCCCCGATCGCGGTCAAGGAGGCGGTCCTTCCGTTCCATCGGTTCCGCAAGGCCGATGGTTCCCAGGTGGATTCGCTGCTGGGCCCGGAGATGAAGTCGACCGGCGAGGTGATGGGTATCGACCGTGACTTCGGTACCGCGTTCGCCAAGAGCCAGAGTGCGGCCTACGGTTCGCTGCCCGCCTCCGGCACGGTCTTCGTCTCCGTGGCCAACCGCGACAAGCGCTCGCTGGTGTTCCCGGTGAAGCGGCTGGCCGACCTCGGCTTCCGGGTGCTGGCCACCGAGGGCACCGCGGAGATGTTGCGCCGCAACGGCATTCCGTGTGACGAGGTGCGCAAGCACTTCGAGACCGAGAACGAATCCGGCACCGACGGGCGTCGCTCGGCGGTCGAGGTCATCCGCGCCGGCGAGGTCGACATGGTGATCAACACCCCGTATGGCAACTCCGGCCCACGCATCGACGGGTACGAGATCCGTTCGGCGGCGGTGTCGGTGAACATCCCGTGCGTGACGACGGTGCAGGGCGCGTCGGCCGCGGTGCAGGGCATCGAGGCCGGGATCCGCGGTGATATCGGGGTGCGCTCGCTGCAGGAGTTGCACAGCCAACTGGCCGAGAAATGACCCCGTTCGGGGTGCGGCTGGCCCACGCCGTCGCGGCAAGGGGCGCGCTGTGCCCCGGGATCGACCCGCACCCGGAGCTTTTGGCGGCATGGGGACTGGGCACCGGTATCGACGCGCTGCGCACGTTCAGCGATATCTGCGTGCAGGCCTTCGCCGATGTCGCGATCGTGAAACCGCAGGTGGCCTTCTACGAGGCGTACGGCTCGGCCGGCTTCGCCGTGCTGGAGGCGACCATGGCGGCGCTGCGCGATGCCGGGGTGCTGGTGCTCGCCGACGCCAAGCGTGGTGACATCGGCTCGACCATGGCCGCCTACGCCCAGGCGTGGGCCGGCGATACCGCGCTGGCCGCCGATGCTGTCACCGCGTCGCCGTATCTGGGCTTCGAATCGTTGCGCCCGTTGCTCGACCTCGCCGCCGCCAACGGCAGGGGAGTGTTCGTGCTGGCCGCGACGTCCAATCCCGAGGGGGCGGGCCTGCAGGGGGCGCTGACCGGGGATCGCACCGTGGCGCAGACGATCGTCGACGCGGTGGGTGCGGAGAACCGCCGCACCGGCACGGGGTCGGTGGGCGTCGTGGTGGGTGCCACGCTGGCCCAACCGCCGGATCTGGACGCGTTGGACGGGCCGGTGCTGGCACCGGGGGTCGGAGCACAGGGCGGCCGCGTGCAGGACCTCGGCCGGCTGGGGCCGCGGGTGCTGCCCGCGGTGTCGCGCGAGATCCTGCGCGCCGGTCCGGACGTCGAGGCGATGCGGGCGGTGGTCGCCGGGCTGCGCGAGCAGCTCGCCCGGCTGGCCTGAGGGCCCCGTGCACCCTCCTGGCGTGCCGCTGTCGCCCCGATCGGGCCCGTCATGCGCAGGAGGGGCCGCCGCGGTGCGACCGCGTCCGCTCGGCGACGCTACCGACCGGTAGCTCCGGGCCGGCGACACGCCCGACACGCCATGACCAGCGAAAATTTCTCATTCCACCGCCAGGATCGGCGTTTACCGGCGGTCCGGTGACGCTCACCGAAACCGGCGCCAACGTCGCTGAGGTGCGAAAACCCCTGTTATGCAGGCACATCGTGCGCGCAGGGCGCCGATCGGCAATGTGTCCGATCCGGCGCTGTGTGCTCGGCGCACGCTGTACACGCTGGTCTTTTGGCCGGATTACCCGGGGGTGGGGTTAGCTTTCGTCAGGATGCGTGGGTACGGTCGTCGTCGCTGGCTGGTTACGTGATCCAGCCGTGATGAAACAACAGATGGCGAGAGACGGAGGAACCCCGTGGCCCTTCCCCAGTTGACCGACGAACAGCGCGCGGCAGCGTTGGAGAAGGCTGCTGCCGCACGTCGAGCGCGAGCCGAGCTCAAAGATCGGCTGAAGCGCGGCGGCACCAACCTCAAGCAGGTGCTCACCGACGCCGAGACCGACGAGGTCTTGGGCAAGATGAAGGTTTCCGCGCTGCTGGAGGCCCTGCCCAAGGTCGGCAAGGTCAAGGCGCAGGAGATCATGACCGAGCTGGAGATCGCCCCGACCCGCCGCCTGCGCGGCCTCGGCGACCGCCAGCGCAAGGCCTTGCTGGAGAAGTTCGACTTCTCCTGAGCGCGAACAAGTGAGAACCGGTGGTGGGCCGGGCAAGGCCGCAGTCGTGGTTTTGTCCGGCCCGTCCGCTGTCGGGAAGTCCACCGTGGTCCGCTGCCTGCGCGACCGGATTCCCGACCTGCATTTCAGCGTGTCCGTGACGACACGTGCACCGCGACCCGGCGAGGTCGACGGTGTGGACTACAGCTTCGTATCGCCCGCGCAGTTCCAGCGACTGATCGATGACGACGAACTGCTCGAATGGGCAGATATCCACGGCGGCCTGCATCGGTCGGGGACCCCCGCGGCCCCGGTGCGCAGCGCGACGGCCGCCGGCGTGCCGGTTCTGATCGAGGTCGATCTGGCCGGTGCCCGCGCGGTGAAGGCAGCCATGCCCGAGGCGATCTCGGTCTTCCTGGCCCCGCCCAGTTGGGAGGCGCTGGAGGAAAGGCTGACCGGACGGGGCACCGAGAGCCCGGAGGTCCAGGCCCGTCGCCTGGCGACCGCCAGGCAGGAACTCGCGGCGAAGGACGACTTCGACGTGGTGGTTGTCAACAGTCAATTGGAGTCAGCGTGCTCGGAATTGGTATCCTTGCTGGTGGCCCACTGAGCGATGGCGCCTCGCACCACGCGACAGCGCTGCCACCCAGCCGTCAACTACATTTTCGCTAACGCCGAATCTTGATTACACCGGGAGATATTTCGTGAGCACGCCTGTCGAGAACATCGACGCCGCCAGCGCATACGACACACCGCTGGGCATCACCAATCCGCCGATCGACGAGCTGCTCGACCGCGCTTCCAGCAAGTACGCGCTGGTCATCTACGCCGCCAAGCGCGCGCGGCAGATCAACGACTACTACAACCAGCTCGGTGACGGCATCCTGGAGTACGTCGGCCCGCTGGTCGAGCCGGGTCTGCAGGAGAAGCCGCTGTCGATCGCCATGCGTGAGATCCACGCCGACCTTCTCGAGCACGCCGAGGGCGAGCAGTAGGGCCTTTCGGCTACATGGAGCAGAAGCGGATCGTCGTCGGTGTTGCCGGCGGGATTGCCGCCTTCAAGGCGTGCACAGTCGTGCGCCAGCTCAAAGAGGCCGGTCATTCGGTCCGCGTCGTGCCGACCGAGTCGGCGCTGAAGTTCATCGGTGCGGCCACCTTCGAGGCGCTGTCCGGCCAGCCCGTGCACACCGGGGTCTTCGAGAATGTCGACGAGGTGCCGCATGTGCGGATCGGCCAGCAGGCCGATCTCGTGGTGGTCGCCCCCGCCACCGCGGATCTGATGGCGCGCGCAGCCGCCGGGCGTGCCGACGACCTGCTCACCGGAACGCTGCTCACCGCGCGATGTCCGGTGCTGTTCGCGCCGGCCATGCACACCGAGATGTGGTTCCACCCGGCCACCACCGACAATGTCGCCACCCTGCGCCGCCGTGGCAACGTCGTGCTCGAACCCGCGTCGGGCCGGCTCACCGGCGCCGACACCGGCCCGGGACGGCTGCCCGAGGCCGAGGAGATCACCACTCTGGCCGGGTTGCTGCTCGAGCGCGGTGACGCGCTGCCCTACGACATGGCCGGGGTGAAGGTGCTCGTCACCGCGGGCGGTACCCGTGAACCCCTGGACCCGGTCCGATTCATCGGCAATCGCAGTTCCGGCAAGCAGGGTTATGCCGTCGCCAGGGTGATGGCCCAGCGGGGTGCGGACGTGACCCTGATCGCCGGGAACACCTCCGGCCTGGCCGACCCGGCCGGCGTCGAGGTCGTGCACATCGGTTCGGCCGCCCAGCTCGGTGCCGCCGTGACCAAGCTGGCGCCCGAGGCGCACGTGCTGGTGATGGCCGCCGCGGTCGCCGATTTCCGGCCTGCGCAGGTGGCCACGGCCAAGATCAAGAAGCGGGTCGATGACGACAGCGCGCCCTCGGTCGACCTCGTGCGCAACGATGACGTGCTGGCCGGCGCCGTGCGGGCCAGGGCCGACGGCCAGCTGCACAATATGAAGGTCATCGTCGGGTTTGCGGCCGAAACCGGCGACGCCAACGGCGATGTGCTCTTCCATGCGCGGTCCAAACTCAGGCGCAAGGGCTGCGACCTGCTCGTGGTCAATGCCGTCGGGGAGGGCAAGGCGTTCGAGGTGGACCACAATGATGGCTGGATGCTGTCGGCCGACGGCACCGAAACCGCACTGGAGCACGGTTCGAAGACTCTGATGGCAAGCCGTATCGTGGATGCGATCGGAGCGCTCGTACACCGGTGACTTCGCGGTGCAGGTAACGGTTGCGCCAATCAAGATTTACCTGTTGGCTGCCAATGAGCACATCAATGATTTGACTGTCTAACTAATGGAGGATGCCACGTGAGCGCAGGTCGCTTGTTTACCAGCGAGTCGGTCACCGAAGGACACCCCGACAAGATCTGTGATGCGATCAGCGACTCGATCCTGGACTCTTTGCTGGCCGCAGATCCCAAGTCCCGCGTCGCGGTCGAGACCGCCGTCACCACGGGCCAGGTGCACGTCATCGGTGAGGTGACCACCTCGGCCAAGGAGGCCTTCGCCGATATCAGCCAGACGGTGCGTGACCGCATCCTGGAGATCGGCTACGACTCCTCGGACAAGGGCTTCGACGGCGAGACCGCCGGGGTCAACATCGGTATCGGCCGCCAGTCGCCCGATATCGCCCAGGGTGTGGACACCGCGCACGAGACCCGCGTCGAGGGCGCCGGCGATCCGCTGGACCTGCAGGGCGCCGGTGACCAGGGCCTGATGTTCGGCTACGCGATCAAGGACACCCCTGAGTTGATGCCGCTGCCCATCGCGCTGGCGCACCGGCTGGCGCGCCGGCTCACCGAGGTGCGCAAGAACGGCAAGCTGGCCTACCTGCGTCCGGACGGCAAGACGCAGGTCACCGTCCAGTACGACGGCACCACCCCGATCCGGCTGGACACCGTCGTGCTCTCCACTCAGCACGCCGAGGGCATCGATCTCGACGGCCAGCTGGCGCCCGATATCCGCGAGCAGGTCGTCAACACCGTGCTCGACGAGCTCGGTCACGAGACCCTGGATACCTCGGACTTCCGGCTGTTGGTCAACCCGACCGGCAAGTTCGTCCTCGGTGGCCCGATGGGTGACGCCGGCCTAACCGGCCGCAAGATCATCGTCGACACCTACGGCGGTTGGGCCCGCCACGGCGGCGGCGCCTTCTCCGGCAAGGATCCGTCGAAGGTGGACCGCTCGGCCGCCTACGCGATGCGCTGGGTCGCCAAGAACGTCGTGGCCGCCGGCCTGGCCGAGCGTGTCGAGGTCCAGGTCGCCTACGCCATCGGCAAGGCGGCCCCGGTCGGGCTGTTCGTCGAGACCTTCGGTTCCGAGACCGTGGACCCGGCCCGCATCGAGAAGGCCATCACCGCGGTGTTCGACCTGCGTCCCGGCGCCATCGTCCGCGATCTGGACCTGCTGCGGCCGATCTACGCGCCGACCGCCGCCTACGGCCACTTCGGTCGCACCGATATCGACCTGCCCTGGGAGCGCACCAACAAGGTCGACGAGCTCCAGGCCTCGGTCTAGTCACCTTCCCTACGATTTCGGCGCGGAAACGTACGCTCACCGTACGTTTCCGCGCCGAAATCGTTATGCGCCGGCAGTGAACGCGTAATCGCGCAGCGGGAAGCTGCGGCTGCGCCACCACGCCTCCGGCGTGCTCGCCGGTCGCAGCGGCACATCGCCGTTGCGGTCGAAGTAGTAACTGTTCGCCAACGAGCAGCTGTCCTGCCAGAAGATCTGGCGGTGCCGTTTGCGCATCATCTCATCGAAATAGCGCGCATTGGCCTCTCGGCGGACCTCGACCCTGATGGCGCCGGTCCGTGCCGCCTCCCGCAGGCACCGCACGATATGGCGGGTTTGCGTCTCGATCAGGGCGAAATACGACGATCCGACGTAGCCGTAGGGTCCGCAGACGTTGTAGAAGTTCGGGAAGCCGGGCACGCTGACACCCTCGTAGGCCTGCATCCGATTCCGCGTCCAGAATTCGGCGAGCGATTCGCCGTCGGCGCCGATCAGCGGGAAGGTTCCCGAGTCGACGTCGAGCACCGCGAAACCCGTCGCCAGTATCAGCACGTCGATATCGTGGGCGACGCCGTCCGAGGTCGCCACGGCGGTCGGGGTGATCTCCTCGATGGGCGCGGTGATCAGCTCGACGTTGTCCCGGTTGAATGTGCTCAGGTAGCCGTTGTGGAACGCGGGTCGCTTACATCCCACGGCGTAACGCGGGGTCAGCTTGTCTCGCAGTACCGGGTCCTCGACTTCGCGGCGCAGATAGTTCAGACCGAGGCGCCTGGTGCCGCCGCTGAGCGGGAACACACTGTGGTACTGCGCGGACAGCGGAAAGGTGACCTCGACATAGGCCTGGCTGAGCGCGCGCTGTACGGCGCTACCGAGCGGTAAGCGCATGGCCCACCGCGCCGGGGCGGGCAGCGGCATGTCGAGCTTCGGGAAACACCAGATCGGCGTTCGCTGAAAAACGGTGAGCCGTTCGACGATCGGTGCGATCTCCGGGATCAGTTGCACGGCGGAGGCTCCGGTCCCGATCACCGCGACCCGCTTACCGGTGAGGTCGACACCGTGGTCCCAGCGGGCGGTGTGCATGGTGGTTCCGGCGAAGGTGCGCACCCCGGCGATATCGGGCATCTTGGGCACATTGAGCACGCCTGCGGCGTTGATCAGGTGCCGCGCCGCGATGCTGCCAGCGTCGGTCTGCACGACCCACAGGCTGTTCTCGGTGTCGAAACGAGCGCCGGTGACCTCGGTGTCGAATCGGATCCGCGCGGCGATCCCGTACTTCTCGACACAGTGATCGGCATACGCCTTCAGCTCCCGACCGGGCGCGTAGGTGCGCGACCAATCCGGACTCTGTTCGAACGAGAATTGATAGGAGAACGACGGAATGTCCACGGCGATACCGGGATAGGTGTTCCAGTACCAGGTGCCGCCGACCTCGGCGCCGGCCTCCACGATCAGGTAGTCACCCAGCCCCGCCCGGTCCAGGGCGATGGCCGCACCGATACCGGAGAACCCGGCGCCGATGATCAGCGTATGGACATCCGGCGTCATGGGACTCACGGGTGAAGCGCGGTCCGCAGTGCGGTGATACCGCGATCGGCGGCCTCGGTCGCCACCGCCGATGCCAGGGCCAGGCTGACGAAGCCGTGCACCAACGTGGGTTCGTTGCTGTGCTGCACTGTGACCCCCGCTGCGGCCAGCATCGCGGCGTACTTCGTGCCGTCGTCACGCAGGGGATCATGCTCGGCGGTACCGATATAGGCGGGCGGCAACCCGGCCAGCGATTCGGCGTTGGCCGGTGCCACATCGGTCGGTAGGCCGGCCGGGTCGTCGAGGTCCACTCCGGGCAGGTACCAGGTCAGGAAGGCGTTCGTGACCTCCCGATTGAGGATGTAGGCGTCGGCATTCTCGATGAACGACGGTGCCGAGCGGTCGCCGACGGCCACCGGGTACCACAGCAGCTGGAACACCAGCGGCGGGCCACCGGCATCGCGGGCCCGCAGCGCCATCACCGCAGAGAGGTTCCCGCCCGCTGAATCTCCGGCCACGGCAATGCGATTCGGATCACCGCCGAGCTCTTCGGCGTGCTCACCCACCCACTGCAGCGCCGCCCAGGCATCCTCGACCCCGGCGGGGAAGGGATGCTCGGGTGCCAGCCGGTAGTCGACCGACACCACGATGGCCTCGGCGCCCACCGAGTGGGCGCGTGCGACATGGTCGTGGGTATCCAGATCGCCGATCGCCCATCCGCCGCCGTGGTAGTACACGATGACGGGCAGGTTGTCGTGCTGTTCGACCGGCGGCCAGTAGATCCGGGCCGGGATGTCCTGCAGCTCACCGGATCCGATGACGCGCTCCTCGATGCGCAGCTGCACCAGCATGTTCGGCGGTGGTTTCAGCGCGCGGAACTTCTCCCTGGCCACCTCGACACCATCGTCGACGGAGAACGCCAGGGGCACCGCATCGAGCAGTGCCTTGAGATCGGGATCGACGGCCGGACGCGCAGAGGTCATGCCGTCAGGCTAACGCCCCGCGCAGTGCGGCAAGGCCGCGATCGATCGCATCGGTGGCGACCGGTACCACCCCGTGATAGCCGAGATAGCCGTGCACCAGGGTTTCGGCGTTGTGGACCTGTGCGGTCACCCCGGCGTCGGTCAGCAGTTCGCCGTAGCGCACGCCGTCGTCACGCAGCGGGTCGTAACCGGCGACCGCGATATAGGCCGGTGCGACGCCGGCCAGCGACGGTGCGCGCGCCGGCACCAGCGTAGCCGGCGGATTCTTCAGATCTGCACCCCCGGCGTAGAGCACCGAGAAGCCCCCGACGGCGCCGCGCCCGAGGATCGGTGCGTCGGCATTTTCGGTGAACGACGGCAGCGAGGTGTCCCAGGTGGTGGCCGGGTACCACAGCAGCTGCATCCGCAGGTCCAGTCCGGCGTCGCGCGCCAGCAGGGCGACCACCGCGGCCAGATTGCCGCCTGCGGAATCCCCGGCGACGGCGATACGGGTGGCGTCGGCGCCCAGTTCGTCGGCGTGGGCGGCCAGCCACTGCGTCACGGCCCAGCAGTCGTCGACCGCGGCGGGGTACGGGTGCTCCGGGGCCAACCGATAGTCC